>DASPNW010000027.1:0-81864 GCA_035626335.1 Pseudolabrys sp. | reverse complement strand
CAACAAGCTAATCGGACGCGGGCCGTTCCTTCGGCAATAAATCTTTCCCCGTAAGGGCGTATCCGGTATTAGCCCAAGTTTCCCTGAGTTATTCCGAACCGAAGGGCGCGTTCCCACGTGTTACTCTCCCGTCTGCCGCTGACGTATTGCTACGTCCGCTCGACTTGCATGTGTTAGGCCTGCCGCCAGCGTTCGCTCTGAGCCAGGATCAAACTCTCAAGTTGGATGAGAAATTTTTCCCTGACTGGTCTTCTCGCTTGCGCAAAATTGCGATGCTTTCGCATCGCCACGTTTGACGAGGTCCACCCACTGATCGAAACATTCGACCAGCGATGTACCTTTGAAAACGTAGACCGTCAGAAGTCTCTTCCGAAGCCGCCCCGATGAAGAATTGCTTCTCCACGAGAGAGCGGCTCGCAAGGACCCCGCCGTCCACGTTTCTCTTTCTTCCGATTCACTTTTCAAACAGCCCGGGGACCATGGCGGCCCCCACCCTCCGGTGAGCCGGAGGGCCGGCGAAGCCCGTGCACCCGAGAACCATCGGATGCCGAATCACTGTTCCAGTGAGGAGCTTCAGAGGCGCGCAATCGCGCCGTAAGCGGACGGCGCGCCGATGGGTGTATATATGCTTCGGCCCATCGAATTGTCAACCAAAAATGCCCATTTTATTGGTCCAGACCGACATCGTCGGCGGTGGGGCCGAAGCCCGCCGGACCCAATTGATAAACATTGCCTTAATCCATATCGCGCCGCACTGAGGCCATATTCCTGCGTCGTCCTTGCACTCGTTTCGAGGGACGGAATTCGCAACGGGGGCCTTTCAGCCGCCGTCTATCAGGCCAGTTAGTCGGGTTCGAGCGCCGTCATTGACGGCTCATGGACCAACCGGCATCGTGCCGGTCACTGATTCACGCGGCCTGCCGACAGCGTTTGGGGCAAGTTTGGTTGCGGCACGGCTTTCGATCCGAGGCGCAGGGGACGGCGAGCTTGGACCAATCACGGTCGCGCGGCACATACCGATCACGGCAGGCCGACGCCATTGAGCTCGGCAATGAGCCACCGCTGTCGGTTGACGGCGGTTCGAGCGGCTTCGTCGATCGCCGCCGCGTATCGGTGCAGTGGTTTGCCGGCACAATTCTGACCGCGCTTTGCGGCGCTGCTCTGATGGGCGGCGCCGTTTTCACGTCGCTCGACGGGGAGGCCAATTTCGCCTCCTTACCCGAGCGGGTCGAAGTGGCGTTGCGCGGGGCCCTCGGCGGCGGCGAAAGAGGCGCGCACAAGAGTGATCGTCTGCCAACCGCAGAAGAACCGACATTCGCCCGTCAGGTCATCCGCGTTTCCACGATCAATCGTGTTGGCAACCACGAAGTCGTGCGCGTGCGTCCGTTCGTTCGCATCGCCGGCAACTTGTCGCTGACCGTTTCCGACCTTTCCGCCAACATTCCGCCTTTCAATCCGCAACGGCTGCTGGCCGAGTCCGCGCCCGGCGGTAACACCGCCTCGGATGACGCACCGGCCGCCGAACCTGACGCCGAAGTCGCCTTCGTCATGCGCGACATGGCGCCCATTATGCCGAAGCTCAAAATTGCGCTGCTCACGCCTGCCGACGAAGTCATTGCGCGTGTACGCGAGGCCGCCGAGTGGAGCGACAAGGCCGCCAATCATTTGCCGGTTGCGGCCAACGTCACCGGGATCAAGCTCGCATACGCAGGCGACGGAACTGTCGACCCCTATGCAGGATTCGAGGCCCGTATTGTTCCCGAAAACATTACGTTGCTGCCCAAGACCACGACACAGACGACCGGCGGCAATGGCCTCAATGAAAAGCTGATCGTGGCCAAGAAGGGCGATAGCGTCGTCAGCATCCTGCGCGACCTCGGTGCTTCGCAGAACGACCTGAGCGCTATTTCGCGCGTGCTTGGACCTCGAAGCTTTGATGGCGGCATCAAGGAAGGTCAGAAGCTTCGCATTCTAATGACGCCGGTTCTTTCCGAACAGCGCCTGCAGCCGATCCGCGTGATTATCGCCAGCGAATCAGGAATTGACGCAGTCGTGGCGCTGGCCGATACCGGAAAATATGTCTCCGTCGACGTGAAAAACGTCGATACCGAGGTCGCCGAGAACTCGGAGGACAACGACGACGACACCTCCGGCGTGCGGCTCTATCAAAGCGTCTATGAGACCGCTCTGCGCAATCGAATACCCAAGCCCATCATCGAAGACCTTATCCGCATCTATTCTTACGATGTCGATTTCCAGCGCAAAGTGCAGCCGGGCGATTCCTTCGAGGTGTTGTATGCCGGCGAAGATGAGACCCCGGTCGCCGATAGCCGTAACGATGTCTTGTTCGCCACCCTGACGGTCGGCGGCGAGACAAAGAAGTTCTATCGTTTCCAGTCGCCGGACGACGGAGTGGTTGACTACTATGACGAGACGGGCAAGAGCGCGAAGAAGTTCCTGGTCCGCAAGCCGGTGCTCGCCGGGATCATGCGTTCAGGTTTCGGCCTGCGGCGCCATCCAATCCTCGGCTACACCAAAATGCATACAGGCGTGGACTGGGCGGCGCCGAGTGGCACGGCGATTTACGCATCGGGCAACGGTGTCGTCGAGAAGGCCGGCCTGGAGTCGGGTTACGGCAAGTACATTCGTATTCGCCACAACAACGGCTATGAAACCGCATACGGCCACATGACCGCGTTCGCGCGCGGCATCGACGAAGGCACGCGCGTGCGGCAGGGCCAGGTGATCGGCTTCGTTGGTTCGACCGGGCTTTCGACCGGTTCGCATCTCCACTACGAAATATTGGTCAACGGGCGCTTCGTTGATCCGATGCGGATCAAGCTCCCGCGTGGCCGCGTTTTGGAAGGCGCCATGCTTGCGGGCTTCGAACAGGAGCGCGAGCGCCTCGATGGCATCATGGCGCGCAAACCCGCACGCGTGGCATCAAGCGCGCAGACGACGCGATAATATTTTCTGCATTTTCGGTTTGCCGTGGCCGGGTTTCTGCCCGGCCATCCGCGTCTCCATGACCGAAGCGACGCTTGTCTATGCCGCTTGAGCGAGCTTGCCGTTAAACGTCAGCCCGAGCTTGTCACCGGAAATCACAACTCGCTCGCCGTCCTTGATCTTGCCGGCGAGCACCATTTCCGCGAGGGGATCCTGCACCGATTTTTGGATCACGCGCTTGAGCGGCCGGGCACCATAGGCCGGATCCCAGCCCTTGTCGGCGAGCCACTCGCGCGCACTTGGATCGAGCTTGATGACGATCTTCCGATCATCAAGCAGCTTCTGTAGCCGCGCGATCTGGATATCGACGATGCGGCCCATCTCCGTTTTCTTGAGACGGTGAAACAAGATGATCTCGTCGACACGGTTGAGGAATTCAGGACGGAACGCTTGGCGCACCACCGCCATCACCTGATCCTTGACCGCATCGGTATCCTGACCCTCCGGCTGATTGACAAGGAAGTCGGCGCCGAGGTTCGAGGTCATCACAATGAGCGTATTGCGGAAGTCGACGGTGTGCCCCTGCCCGTCGGTCAGGCGCCCATCATCGAGCACCTGCAACAGCACATTGAACACGTCGGGATGCGCCTTCTCGATCTCGTCAAACAGGACGACCTGGTAGGGCCGGCGACGCACCGCTTCAGTGAGAGCACCGCCCTCTTCATAGCCGACATAGCCCGGAGGCGCGCCGATCAATCGAGCGACCGCGTGCTTTTCCATATATTCCGACATATCGATACGAATCAGCGCATTTTCATCGTCGAACAGATATTCGGCTAACGCCTTGGTCAATTCGGTCTTGCCGACGCCCGTGGGGCCGAGAAACATGAACGAGCCGATCGGCCGGTGCGGATCCTGCAAACCCGCGCGCGCACGCCGCACCGCGGTCGATACCGCGCGGACAGCCTCCTGCTGACCAATGACACGCTTGGCAAGCTCGTCCTCCATGCGCAGCAGCTTTTCCTTTTCGCCTTCGAGCATCCTGTCGACGGGAACACCGGTCCAGCGTGAAACGACCTGAGCCACGTGATCGGCAGTGACAGTCTCTTCGACCATCGCGCCTTTGGCTTCAGCCGCCTCGATCGCCTTGAGTTTCTTCTCCAGCTCCGGAATCTGGCCATAGGCCAGCTCGCCCGCGCGCTGGAATTCGCCACGTCGCTGCGCGTTGGCAAGTTCAGCACGCAGCTGATCGAGCTCCGTCTTGAGTTTCTGGGCGTCAGAGAGCTTTTCCTTTTCCGCCTTCCACCGGCTGGTGAGATCGGCCGACCGCTTTTCCAGCTCTTTGAGTTCGCCTTCCAGACGCTTGAGACGGTCTTTTGAGCCGCGATCTGATTCTTTCTTCAGCGCTTCCTGTTCGATCTTCAGCCGCACGACTTCACGATCGATGGAATCGAGCTCTTCTGGTTTGGAATCGACCTGCATCTTGAGTCGCGCTGCGGCTTCATCGATGAGGTCGATTGCCTTATCGGGCAAAAATCGATCGGTGATATAGCGATGAGACAGCGTCGCGGCAGCGACGATGGCTGAATCGGAAATACGCACGCCATGATGCTGTTCGTATTTATCCTTCAAGCCGCGCAGGATCGAAATCGTATCTTCAACGCTGGGCTCCGAAACGTAGACCGGCTGGAACCGGCGGGCGAGCGCGGCATCCTTTTCGACATGTTTTTTATATTCGTCGAGGGTGGTGGCGCCGATGCAGTGCAATTCGCCGCGCGCCAAAGCCGGTTTGAGCAAATTGGAAGCGTCCATCGCACCATCGGCCTTGCCGGCGCCGACCAATGTATGCATCTCATCGATGAAGAGGATAATGCCGCCGTCGGAGGATGTGACCTCCTGAAGCACCGCCTTAAGCCGCTCTTCGAATTCGCCGCGATATTTGGCGCCGGCAATCATCGCACCCAGATCAAGGGCAAGCAGTCGTTTGTCATGTAGGCTCTCTGGAACATCGCCGTTGACGATGCGCAGCGCGAGCCCTTCGACAATCGCAGTCTTGCCGACACCCGGCTCGCCAATCAGGACCGGGTTGTTTTTGGTCCGGCGCGATAGCACCTGTATGGTACGGCGTATTTCCTCATCGCGGCCAATCACCGGATCGAGTTTGCCGTCCCGCGCAACCTGCGTGAGATCGCGAGCATATTTTTTCAATGCATCATAGGCGTTTTCGGCGGACGCGGAATCGGCAGTCCGGCCTTTGCGTAACGCATTGATCGCCGCGTTAAGATTTTGCGGTGTGACGCCCGCCTTGGCGAGGATTTTGCCTGCCTCGCTGTCTTTCTCCAGCGCAAGCGCGAGCAACAACCGCTCAACTGTGACGAAACTGTCCCCTGCCTTTTCACCGGCCTTCTCGGCCGCGTCGAACACACGCGCAAGCGCCGGATCAAGATAAACCTGCCCCGCGCCTCCGCCACTGACCTTCGGCCGCTTGGCGAGCGACGCTTCCACTGCCTGCAGTGCCTGACGGGATTGCCCGCCCGAGCGGTCGATCAAACCGGCCGCCAGGCCTTCGGGGTCGTCGAGCAGAACCTTGAGCAGGTGCTCGGGCGTAAATTGCTGGTGCCCCTCGCGAAGAGCAAGCGATTGAGCGGACTGCACGAACCCGCGAGCGCGGTCGGTGAATTTCTCGAAATTCATTTCTTAACTCCCTCGGCCCATACGGCACCGAAAATACGGCGGGTCCCAAGTCGGCGGCCCGCCTCCGACATTATGTGGGTGCCAATATTACAGTTTGAAGGGGCCAATTGCTTGATATAGGTCAGCATTAAGGCCCTGGGGACGGCGCTAAATGGCCGGGAATCAATGACATCCGGATTTGTCAGGATCCGTGCCATCTACCGGTACCCGGTCAAAGGGCTTTCGCCCCAGCCGCTTGAGCAAACCCGCCTGGCAATTGACCAGACGATCCCGGCCGACCGCATTTACGCGATCGAGAATGGTCCTTGCGGCTTCGATCCGGCGGCGCCCGCCTATTTCCCGAAGCAACTCTTTCTGACGTTGATGCGTAACGAGCGCCTGGCATCGCTGCGATCCGAATACGACCATACCAGCCACACCCTCGTTATTCATGCGGAGGGCCGCGAGGCGGCGCGTGGTGACCTGCGCACATACCAAGGCCGTACGGCGATCGAAACCTTCTTTGCCGCATTTTGCACCAATGAACTGCGTGGACCACCGCGAGTCTTGTTCGGCGAAGGTCACAGTTTCTCGGATGTCGCCCGAAAAGTCGTGTCCATCATCAATCTGGCATCGGTTGCGGCGCTCGAAAATGTCGTCGGTGCGCCGGTCAATCCGTTGCGTTTTCGTGGCAATTTGTACGTGACCGGTTGGCCTGCGTGGCATGAATTCGACCTCCTCGGCCGCACAATCGCCGTCGGCAATCAAGCGCAACTACGAGTCGTCAAGCGCATCCAGCGCTGTGCTGCAACCGACGTCGATCCTGACACCGGCATCCGCGACTTGAGCATTCCGCGGACCTTGATGGACAATTTCGACCACATCGATTGTGGCGTCTATGCCGAGGTAACGGCGGCCGGTGATATTGCCGTCGGCGACGCCGTCGGTCTTTCAACGCCATAAAAAAAACGCCCCGCTCGTTGGAGCGGGGCGCGATCATTTTTGGCCGCGATGGGATCAGCCGCCGGGCAACACATAAGCGCTGATGCGGCCAGCCGGATAGACCGATTCCGCAACCGTGTGATTGTGGTTGCCGGACACTATGATCGGATTGCCGTTGGGATCGATGCCGCTCACCACGCCGACATGGCCACCGCCACGTCGGCCCATCACCGCAATAGCACCAACTTGTGGTCCGCTCACACGCGTGCCGTAGCGTGCATAGGCACTGGCGAGATTACCACCGCCAGCGTGGCCGGTGCGCTTTAACACCATATCCATGAAGGCACCGCACCACAGGCTTCCACGCCCGGTCGGATTAGTGCCAATGTACTTGCGCGCCTCGCTGACCAGCGAATTCGAGGTGTAACCACCAAATGCATCGCCGGCGTGGACGCGCCGGCCACGACGACGCTCTGCCGCCGGCTCGACCGTCCCCATGCTTTGCCCGCCTGGGTTCGAGGACAGCGCATATCGGTCGTCGCGGTTACCCCAAATACCTTGGCTCTGGGCCGCAACCTGTGTCCCGTGAGATCGGTGCGCTGATTTGTGGACGGGTCTTGCGAAAGTCGGCGTTACGAGAAACGCGACCGCCACCAAACACAAAAAGATTGCCGCCCATCTTGATACAAGTCTCATCAGAGTAGTCCCCTTAGCTAACAAGAAAATACGGCCAAGGCACATAGACTCAGCCAGGGCCGCGACGTTCAAACGCCGCCCCCATATGGCAATTTCGTGATCAATGGAAGGTCATTTCGTGGAGTGCATACCGGCTATTCATTTGGAATACAGCGGCTAACAAAAATATACGCTGACTTTTGCTATTTTTACTTATCGCAATATCAATTTACTGATGTCGTTGTAATTTATACTTACTACCAAAGAAATCGCGCCTTCGCCGCACAGTTAAAGTTGCGGCGCAGCAATTCCGGGTCAAAATTTGCGATTGCCGCCAGGGTCCTCAGTTCTTCCGACTGAGTAGAAAAACGGCCTGTTCCCCGAACAAGTTCCAGAACCACCAGGGCGCATTGAGCCTGAGGGGCAAACCCCAGGCGTTAAGGGCGACCGCCTTCTCCATTTTGACCCCGATCTCCGTACAAAGCTGACGGAAATCTTTGATGGTGCAATGGTGGATGTTGGGCGTGTCGTACCAGCTGAATGGAAGAATATCGGTACGCGGCATATGGCCGGCGAAAAGCAGCTGCAGGCGAACCTGCCAGTGGCCGAAGTTCGGAAACGACACAATTGCGTGGCTCCCGATACGGAGCATGTGCTCCAGTACGACCCGCGGATGCCGCGTTGCCTGAAGGGTTTGCGACAAGATGACATAGTCGAAAGCGTCATCCGGGTAGTCGGCGAGATCCGTGTCGGCGTCGCCCTGGATTACTGCCAACCCCTTGGCTACGCATTCGTTGACGCCCTCACGCGATAGCTCGATGCCGCGGCCATCGACGTCGCGGCTTTCGCTTAACAGACGCAGCAATTCGCCGTCACCGCAGCCAACATCGAGCACCTTCGCGCTGCGCTCGACCATCTGAGCGACCAGAACCAGGTCGACACGGGCGCCGCCAGGAGTACGTGCGATATTTTCGGCGGCAAGATCGGCGGGGGATGGCCTCTTCATGGCCTAACTCTTGAAACTCAAGCCGCGCGTCTTGCCGGCGCCGTCGAGGAACCCGCGCACGATCGCAAACAGCTCAGGCTCGTCGAGCAGAAAAGCATCATGCCCTTTATCTGTAACGATCTCGGCGAATGACACTCGCGCGCTTGCGGCATTAAGTGCATGCACGATGGCGCGCGAATCCGAGGTCGGGAACAGCCAATCACTGGTGAAGGAAACCACGCAGAACCGCGTCGGCGTGTTTTTGAAGGCCTTGGCCAACACCCCGTCGTAGTCGGCGGCGAGATCGAAATAATCCATGGCTCGCGTGAGATACAGATATGAATTGGCGTCGAACCGCTCGACGAATGATATCCCTTGATGGCGCAGATATGATTCCACCTCGAAATCTGCGTCGAACGAGAATGTCGGATTTGCCCGATCCTGGAATTTGCGGCCGAACTTCCGGTGGAGCGCGGCATCGGACAGATATGTGATGTGTGCGCCCATGCGCGCGACTGCGAGTCCACGGCGTGGATTTGTGTCTTCCAAGAGATAGCGACCGGCGCGCCATTCCGGATCCGCCATGATCGCCTGCCGGCCGACCTCATGGAAAGCAATGTTTTGCGCCGAATGACGCGTGGCACATGCAATCGGTAGCGCGCAGAACACGCGCTGCGGATAACTCGCCGCCCATTGCAGCACCTGCATGCCGCCCATCGAGCCGCCCGCGACCGCGAACAGCGACTCGATACCAAGATGATCGAGCAGCATCGCTTGGGCACGCACCATGTCGCGGATAGTAATAACCGGGAAGTCGAGGCCCCAGGGCTTGCCGGTCTTTGGATCTGTCGATGACGGGCCGGTCGTACCCATGCAGGCACCCACCACATTCGGGCAGATCACGAAGTACCGCTCGGTATCGATTGGTTTGCCGGGACCAACCATGGTGTCCCACCAGCCCGACTTCTTGGTAACCGGATGCACGCTCGCGACATGCTGATCGCCGGTGAGTGCATGGCAGATCAGGACTGCGTTCGAGCGCGCGGGGTTGAGCGTTCCATAAGTCTTGTAGGCGATCTGGAATGGGGCCAGTTCCACGCCAGCATCGAGCTTCAATGGCCGATCGGCCCCGAAATGAGCGATGAACGACTCGTGCGGCTGGTCCGCTTCGCGCGGCGCATCTGCCGCCTCGCGCGTGCCAGTCAGGTTGGTTTTACCCATGTCGCCCATATACCCGTGCGCTCCCGGCGCGCTGCCTCTATCGCGGGCCGATTTAGGAGAGGTTTAGTGTCAACCTAGCAGGTTACAGTCAATGTTTTCTTTGATTTCAGGACCCAGCCCACTTATCAATGCCGCCATGGCGAAGCCATCCGAACCACCATCGCTGGCCGATCTGCGCAAGGAGATCGACCGCATCGACGAAGCGATGCACCAGCTTCTGATGGAGCGCGGCGAGATCATTGACCGTTTGATTGCGGTTAAGCGCAGTCAGGATACTGGCACGTCGGCGTTTCGCCCCGCGCGCGAAGCAGAAATGATGCGCCGGTTGGTCAAACGCCACAAAGGGATATTACCGCTCGACACCGTCGAAAGCATATGGCGGGTTATCATTGCGACCTTCACCTACGCGCAGGCGCCTTTCTCGGTACACGCCGACCTCTCGGCGGGCGACGCGCTCATGCGCGATTCGGCGCGCTTTCATTTCGGCTTCACCGTGCCGTTTGTTCCGCACATGGGAGCCGCCGGAGTCGTCGCGGCGGTTTCAGCCTCCAAGGGCGATCTCGGTCTCGTTCCTGCCTTTGACGTCGCTTCGGCGGGTGCATGGTGGAGCGCACTTGAATTCGACGCCGCACCCAAGATTATCGCGCGCCTCCCGTTCGTCGAGCGCCCCGACCACCCGGCCGCCTTGCCGGTATTCGTGCTCTCCCGGGTCGCGGCCGACGCCATGGCAACCGAAGCAGCGGTATGGAGTGTGCGTGTCTCAGGGTGGGGTGCGGGCGCCGCAAAGGCACTCTCCCAGCTCACCGACTTTATCGCCGTGCCGGATCGTGCTTTTGACGGTGCCGCCTTGCTGGTGACATTGCCGGAGGATGCAAGCCTCGAATCGATCAAGGCGGCCTTGGTTAAGGCCGGCGCCACTGTGCGTTCGGCGGCCCTCGTCGGAAGCCACGCAACCCGCTATACGGTTGCCGCCGACAAGGCCTGATCGCTCGGAAAACCGTTAATGACTACCAACCGCCCGCAACCGCGTCCCGGCGTGCTCGATATTGCCCCCTACGTCCCGGGCAAGAGCAGCGCGCCCGGCGTGCCCAAGGTGTTCAAGCTCTCCTCCAACGAGACGCCGTTGGGGCCGAGCGCAAACGCCATCGCCGCTTATCGGATGGCCGGCGAGCGCCTGGAGGACTATCCGGATGGCTCGGCATCAGCCCTGCGTGACGCGATCGGTGCAGCCTTCGGCCTCGATCCCGATCGTATCGTCTGCGGTGCCGGCTCCGACGATCTGCTCAATTTGCTCGCGCGCGCCTTTCTCAAAGACGGCGACGAAGCGATCTACACGACGCATGGTTTTCTGGTGTACCCAATAGCGGCCATGGGCACCGGCGCGAAGGCAATTGCAGCACCGGAAAAGAACTTTACGGCGAATGTGGACGCGATACTCAAAGCGGCGACACCAAGAACAAAGGTCGTGTTTCTGGCCAACCCGAACAATCCGACAGGAACCTACATTCCGTTCGACGAGGTCAAGCGGTTGCACAGAGGTTTACCATCGAACGTGTTGCTTGTGCTCGATGCCGCCTATGCGGAATACGTGCAGCGTAACGACTACGAATCCGGCATCGAGCTTGTCGCAACCACCGACAACGTGGTGATGACGCGCACCTTCTCGAAAATCTATGGGCTGGCCGCGCTCCGCCTCGGCTGGATGTATGGGCCCGCACATATCGTGGATGCGGTCAATCGCATCCGCGGTCCGTTCAACGTCAGCGGTCCGGCAATCGCCGCGGGGATTGCCGCAATCCGTGACACTGCGCATGTGCAACGCGCGCGCGAACACAACACGCGATGGCTTGCCTGGCTCACGGAGGAAATTGGGAAACTTGGCCTGCTGGTGACGCCGAGCGCAGCAAATTTTGTGCTTATCCATTTCCCGGAAACCAAGGGTCGGACTGCCAAGGATGCCGATGCCTTCCTCACCAAACGCGGGCTCATCTTGCGTCAGGTCGGCGCTTACAAGCTGCCAAACGCTTTGCGAATGAGTGTCGGTACCGATGAGGCCAATCGGCTCGTGGTACAGGCACTCAAGGAATTTACGGGAAAACCGGCATGAACAAACCGGCTCCCTTGTTCAATCGTCTGGCCTTGATCGGTATGGGCCTGATCGGCTCTTCGATCGCGCGCGCGGCACGCGTGCAGGGTGCCGCGCGCACAATTGTGGCGACCGCACAGTCTCCGCAAACGCGCCGGCGCGTCGCCGAGCTCGGTCTCGCGGACCAAGTCGTGGAAACCAACGCTGCCGCCGTCGAAGGCGCCGATCTGGTCATCGTATGTATCCCTGTCGGCGCTTGCGGTGCGGTCGCAAAGGAAATCGGCCCGCATCTTGCGCCGGGTGCAATCGTCTCCGATGTCGGCTCGGTGAAAGGCGTGATCGTGCGCGATATGACTCCTCACCTGCCGAAGACCGTGCATTTTGTGCCGGCTCATCCCGTTGCGGGCACCGAATACTCAGGCCCCGATGCAGGCTTCGCCGAACTGTTTGTCAATCGTTGGTGCATTCTGACCCCGCCGGGTGGCGTTGATCCGAAGGCCGTGGAGAAGCTTGCGGCATTCTGGCGGCTGCTTGGCGCGAATGTCGACATCATGGCTCCAGATCACCACGATTTGGTGCTCGCCATCACCAGTCATCTGCCGCATCTGATTGCCTACACTATCGTTGGAACTGCAGACGAACTACAAACCGTGACCCGTTCGGAGGTGCTGAAATTCTCGGCCGGCGGCTTCCGCGACTTCACCCGCATCGCGGCATCCGACCCGACCATGTGGCGTGACGTATTCCTCGCAAACAAGGACGCCGTTTTGGAGATGCTCGGCCGCTTCAATGAGGATGTCTCGGCTTTGACAAAAGCGATCCGTAAAGGCGACGGAGACGCTCTGTTCGAACACTTCAAGCGCACGCGCGCGATCCGCAAAGGCATCGTCGACATTGGGCAGGATTCGTCCACACCGGATTTTGGCCGGCCGCATCCGGACTTGCCGCACGAACCGCTGCCGAAGCCGTACGCATCGGAAAAAAGCTAGGCCGCTGCTTTATTGCGTGCGCCGGCGGAAGCCGCCGCGCTTCAAGATTCGCGGACGTGTTCCACTACGGCGTCGATCTCGCGATCGAGCATTGCGCCAATCTCGCCGAGAGCTTGCTGCCCCAAGGCGCCCAATAACGACGATGGGCGGTCGAACGCGATGGTAGCGTCGGATTCCCCCTCCAGCTGAAACAGCGCTACGCGAAATGGAACGTAGAGGCTGGCGCGCGGATCAATCCGCAATATGCGGGCCGCAACCGCCGGGTTGCCGACAATGTAGAGGCGGCATTGCACGGATTTTCCCGTAAGGGAGGCAATTGCGCCTTGGTCGAACTTGGCAAACAGCATCAAACCGCTTGGCCCGGCCATCTTGGCAAATTCAGCTTCGGCCTCGTTCCACGCGGCGGTGCGCGTGACCAAAGCTGCGGCGGCAGCAGCATCAAGCCGGCCGATCGCAGCCTCGAACCGTGCGGCAGCTTTTTCGTAAGGATGCCCAGTACGCGCGTCGGTGCGCGCTATTGGCGTAGATTTCTCGGCTGCCAGCGTCGCTGAGGGCGCCGCCGCGATCGAAGGCAGCCCTAGGAGCGCAGCCCCGGAAGCGATCGTCACCACATTCCTGCGCGAGAGGATGCCAGCTGCGTTGCCCATGGCCATCTCCGTTGCTCGATTGAACACGACATAGCTTATGGCACGATCTACGAGTAAGCGCCCTAGAACAGCGCGGGGGTATTTCCGATCGCGATGGGCCCGAGGAACACCGACCCATCGTCAAACCGCAACGGAAGCGTCACCGCTCGCTTGCCTTCGAGCGTGGTCTGCTCGCCAAGCAAGTTGATGCCGAGTGAAACATTGGCAGCTGCCTGCTGACGCGCCACATCTCCGAGACCGGGTGCTAGCCGATCCAGCGCGCCAGCCAGCTTGTCCATGTTTGGTGAAGTTTGTACGCGCTGTTGCGCCCCGATTTCAGCCAGGAACTGTTCGAGTCCCGCCATGGTGACGCGCAATTGACCGTCGAGCCTGCCGTTGCCGTTAAGCGACAGACTGCCGACCGCGACCGCGAGAATTTCACCCTGTTGCACCCGAGCTTGTGTGATATCGATGCGGCCGCCCGCGCCATGTATTTCGCGGAAACGCACGGACCAAGGTTTGGGCGAAAAATCATTCAAGCCGCGAAGAAGACCGGTGATATTGGCATCGATTGGTTGCGCCGCGGCCGGATGCAATCCTTCCGCCGATACCTGATCGGCCTGCAATGCAATTTCCATCACTGGCTTGTTGGCGGCGGAGCCTTCGGCAATACGGCCGTGAATCTCAATATGTTTGGCACGCAACAAACGCTGCTGGTTGCGGGCCTCCATCCGATCGACTGTCGGCTTATCGAACACAAGTGACGCGCGCGTAGGCGCTGCCGGGGTACCGCGCACGCTTGACTGCGCAAGCTTCCAGTCGGCGATGATATCCGGCGATTTACCAGGCTCGCCAATCGTGAGAGGACCACGAAATTCGCTGATAAGCAGCCCAGGCTGATAGACCTGTGCCACCATCACCATGCTTTTGGTCTTGAGTTCGAGCGGCGGCTGGTTGCTGCGAAACTGGGCTGAGGCGTCTTCGCAATTCACCTCGATTCGAAACGGGAAACCGCCAACAGTTTGTGAGGCGCAGGTGTAGATTCTACCGGCCTTGGCCTCTCGCGCCCGCCAGCCGTCGATTGCGTCCTGTGCCTTGCTTGCGGAGTATTTCCAAAAGCCGGTCCATCCAGCGATCAACACAAACACGACGAAAAGCAGAATCGTGTAACGGCGCCCGGTCCGTTGGCGGGATTGCAGGCTGCTCGTTGGATCACGCATCATTTAGCTTCAAAACCTGCTGAATGCGGCGTTTATGCGCCCGTAGTCTGGGTTGCAAGGAGATTGCGGTCCTGTTACGCGAACGCAAGCCGGCCTCACAACGCCGTGGTCCAATTCCCGCCACGATGAACTCACGATCCGATCAAAGCAACGAAGACCTCTGGATCTTCGGTTATGGGTCACTGATGTGGCGGCCAGGCTTCGACTTTCTGGAGCGGCGCAACGCTCGCTTGGTGGGCGCCCACCGTGCGCTCTGCGTGTACTCATTTGTGCATCGCGGAACTCCGCAGAAACCCGGTCTTGTATTCGGACTTGATCGCGGCGGCAATTGCCTTGGCATCGCGTACCGAGTTGCACCGGCAAAACGTTCCGCGACGATCGAGTACCTGCGTGCCCGTGAACAAGTAACCCGCGTCTATCTGGAAGCATGGCGCAGGGTCTGGCTCGACGACGATCCGCAAGAGAGCGTGCATGCGCTCTGTTATGTCGTCGATCGGGGGCATTGCCAATATGCCGGGCGGCTCAGTCTCACGAAACAATTGCATTACGCGCGACAGGGTCATGGCCGGTCCGGCGCTTGCCGCGACTACGTCCTGGCAACAGTGAAAGAACTGCGAACGCTCGGAATCCGCGATGTCGATTTGCGCGTACTGGCCGAACAACTCAAAGGCTGTCATCGCCCAACCGCATCTTGATTCAAGCTCGGAAACTACCCTTCGAATTTCGCGCGCCCTCCGCGACGAGCCGCGCCGTCGCATCCTCAATGACATTTTGCAGCCGTTCAAAAAACTCATCCTTGCCAAGTCCTGGCGGGATCGGATCAAGGACCTGCGCGACGACCGTTCCGGGAAAGCGACGCAGCGACCGGCGTGGCCAAAATAGGCCTGAGTTGAGTGCAATTGGAACACAGGGGACGCCTCCGGCCGCATAAAGATGCGCGACGCCGATCTTGTAGCGCGGCTCGGCGCCGGCGGCCCTCCGCGTACCCTCGGGAAAAATGATGAGTTGCCGATTGTCCGCGAGCTCGACGCGGGCCCGTTCAATCATATCCGCAAGGGCTTGTGAGCCACCGCCGCGATTAACCGGGACCATCCGGCCCTTGATCGTGAGCCAGCCGAAAATTGGAATCCATTGCAGTTCACGCTTGAGAATAAATACCGGACTGTCAAGCAGCGGCAGCAACGCAAATGTTTCCCACGCCGACTGGTGTTTGGCCGCGACGATGATCGGTCCCTTCGGGATTTTTTCTCGATCACGAATTTCACAATCGATTTTAGCGACAGCACGAAGCAGCACGAGATTGACGCGCCCCCATGATTGGGCGATCGCGATGATGGCGCGATAAGGCATGAAGAAAGTTGGCAGGCCGGCAATGAGATGGACGATCGTGTTCAGATAGAACAACACGTTGAAGACAATAGAGCGAACGATAATGGCCACGGACGCCGCTCCTTTATATTGCGCCGTCAGTATCAAGGTGCATGCGCATGAGGGCGAAAACATACTTTAGGTATTCCGCCAATAGCAGACGCGCAGTATCGGTACTTGACCACCATGGCTCGCTCTTCACCTTTTCAGAGATCACCGGATAGGCGATCAACGTCACGTCAGGCAGCTGGTGGGCAAGTTCGGCCATTGCGCGTGGCATATGCCAGTTCGATGTTACGACTATCAGCGAATTGAAATTATGCTCGCGCGCCCAACGCCTTGTCTCAAGTGCGTTGCCAAACGTGTTGAGTGCTGAACGATCGAGGTCAATGCAACAGGTGAAATACTTGGAATAGAGAGGCGTGATTCGCGCAATCTCCCGCGAACTGGTGGCGCGGTACACACCCGTGATCAGCAGCCGCTTGCCGCGCTCTGTCGCCAGCAATTCGATTGCATCGGGTATGCGAGCCGCTGCGCCAGTAAGAGCAACAATACCGTCGGCTTTGGTGTCGAGCGACACCTCATCGCTCGCAATTTTCGAGACAAACCAGACGAACCCACCCGCAAGCAGTATGAGCCCGGTGACACCGGCCGCCATTGTCAGGAACCCGATCCAGCGAGCAACACCGGCGAACATGTCAGTCGATCATTTCAAGCGTATTGTTGACGGTTTGCCGTGATGTGAAAGCAGTCACCGCTGCAATGAGTATGACTTGCCCGAGAACAGCGGCATAGCCAGCCAAGCCGATCGAGAATGAACCGAAGAGAGCCGAAGTCTGGTCCGCGCCCGCTGTGCCGGCGAACCATCGGCTCAGTGCGCTGGCGAGCGCAAAAAGGATAATCGCAGCGCCCCCGCCGATGGCGCCTCCTTGCAAACCGAGCACAAGAAAATGATGCTGAAAATGTCGGGCAATGAATGCATTTTTCGCGCCGACAAAATGCAGAACCTCGATTACAGGTTTATTTGTCGCCATCGCACCGCGGGTTGCAAAGGTAACCGACAGCATGGTGGCGGCGAACATCAGGATCAGAATGCAGACGCCCAAAACGACAGCGGTACCGGCCATAGCACGCATGCGATCGATCCAGCCGCGGTGATCATCCAGCACGGCACCCGGCACCTGATCGGCCAATACACGTCTCAATTGCGCAAGGTCAACCGAAACGCCGGGCGCAAGCTTGACCACGATCAGACGCGGTACGGGCAACTCGTCGAGAGTGAGCCCACTCCCGAGCCAAGGCTCGAGCAGCTTTGACGATTCCTCTTTTGAATAAGGCCGGACGTCCGCGATCCCGGGGAACACACGCGCGGCGGAAGCCGCTTTCTCGACAGCGGCATCGAGATCACGGCCCGATGTCGGAACAATTTGGATGGTTACCTCACGCGCAATATCCGACTGCCATTCGCTTGCGGCATTGCTGATCAACACGGCCGAGCCCGTGGTCAGAGACGCCAGGAAGGTCATGATGGCGACAACCGCAACGAGCGCGCGGCCCGAAATCGAATTGCGCGGTACCAGCGGGGTATCGAAGCTCGGCAGCATGGGATCCACCTGCTCGCGAAGCGGCGCTGTCAACCTGCCCATGCCAGTTTCCGTCATCGCGATCCCTCAATCGTAAATATGCAGCCGGCCGTCATGCAAGACCAGCCGGCGTGCGTCGTACTGATCCATCAATGCGATGTCATGCGTTGCGATGATGACCGATGTGCCTGACTTGTTGAGTTCGATGAACAGCCGCAATAGTCGCTGGGCCAGAGTGGGATCGACGTTCCCGGTAGGTTCGTCGGCGAGCAGCAATTGCGGACGCGCGATCACCGCGCGCGCTATCGCCGCACGTTGCTTTTCGCCGCCCGAGAGCACCGGTGGCAGCGCCCACATCCGTTCGCCGAGCCCGACCCAATTAAGCAACTCGATGACTTCATCGCGATAGCTTTCTTCGGGGCGGCCCATAACACGTAACGGCAGCGCGACATTCTCATAAGTGGTCATATGATCGAGCAGCCGGAAGTCTTGAAATACGATGCCTATGCGGCGGCGCAATATTGCCACGGCATCGCGCGACAGCGTCGCGACGTCATGACCAAATTGGGTGATCAATCCCCGCGTCGGTCGCATCGACAGGAACAGCAATCTTAGCAGTGAGGTCTTCCCCGCACCTGAAGGTCCGGTGAGGAACTGAAATGAATGCGGGTCGATACGAAACGTGAGGTCACGCAAGACCTCAGGCCCCAGCCCATAGCGCAAGCCCACATTCTCGAATCGGACCACCCGGCCATCTCCGGCAAGTTTCCACTACACCCAGCGAATCACTGTCCGGCCGTGGTCCACGGACGCGTACAGAAACCGCCCCCTAGCCGCACACCCGTCCGGAACTTGCGCTTTTTACAGGATTATGGCTCCGCCACCATAGCGGCCGGACGCAAGTCATCAATTCCCCCAATACGGCCGGGGGTTACCATGGTTTCCGATCCATTAACGGACGGCTGGTAGGTTGACACCCAAAATAGCATCGATCCCATGCTGATTACCTGTCCGAATTGCTCAACATCGTACGCAGTCGAACCGGCCTCCCTCGGGGTGGACGGACGGACCGTCCGTTGTGCGCGCTGCAAGTCAACGTGGTTCGCGAGCGCCTCCAGTAACACTCCCGAAATGTCAGCCGCGGGCGACGTCTCGGTCGAGGGGGCCGAGGCGCCAGAGTCCACCGGCGTGCTGCGGCCCGATCACCCGGTCTCCCAAACCGATGACAACGCGGGGCCGGCGCAAGAAGCCGCCGATGCGACGCAACCAATGGCTCCGGCGGTCCGAGGCGCTCCCACGCCCGCGTCGACAGCATCTGATCCAATCGCCATTACCGACGCACCATCAGTCGTACCTTCGATCGATTCGCCGTCTTCGGATGCCAGCCCAGGGGCTGACGCGGACGAGATCGAGAATTTCACCGCTCGCCGCAAGCGGCTGCAGGCACGGCGCAGCAAGGCGCGCCGCTCGTCGCGTTGGACGGCACTTATTCTGGTATTATTCGCTTTCAACGTTGCACTGATCGGGGCGCGCAGCGAGGTCGTACGCTTTTTCCCGCAGACCGCATCGTTGTTTTCCGCGGTCGGATTGCCGGTCAATCTACGCAATTTGAAATTCGAAAATATGCGGATCTCAAAGGAAGCGCAGGAAGGACTGTCGTCCCTTGTCGTCGAAGGGACCATCGTCAGCATTACCAACAGACCGACAGAGGTGCCGCGACTCCGGTTTTCCGCGCGCGACGCCGCCGGACAGGAAGTTTACACCTGGACCGCGATGCCGGGCCGCAGCATCCTCGGTCCGGGAGAAAAAATGGATTTCCGTAGCCGCTTCGTCTCGCCGCCGGAAAATGCGGTCGATGTGATGGTGCGTTTTGCAAGCGCACAGGATGCCGCTCCCGGAGCGAAGTAAGACTGTGGCTAGAATTCTGATTGCCGAGGACGATGATACGGTTCGAGCTTTGCTCGTACGCGCCCTTGGCAGCGATGGGCACGATTTGATTGAAACCGCGGACGGCACGGCCGCCTTCGACGCGCTCAACGCGTCCAAAGGCGGAATCGATCTGCTTCTCAGTGATGTGAAGATGCCGGGGATGGACGGCATCGAACTCGCACTCGCAACGGGGCGACATCACCCCGACACTGCCATCATGCTGATGACCGGCCATTTGGATCAGCGTCAGCGCGCACACGACCTCGACGCGCTTGTGCACGAAGTGATCAGCAAGCCATTTTCGCTCGATCAGATTACGTCCGCGGTGCGCGAAGCGCTGGTGCGGCGGCCTTAGGCCGCAAATCCAGAATCAGAAATCCTTCAGCAGACGTTCGATATAATCTAGCTCAAGTTGCGGGCGGAAGCTCTCGCCAAAGCGCCTGCGAAGCTCTTCCAGGATGCGTCGCGCACGCTGAGCGTCGATTTCGCCCGGTACCTTAACCGTAAGATCGTCACCATAGTCGCGGCCGCGCATCGGCCGGCCGAGCGGATCCGTATCCTGTTGGGCACGTGCCTGGCCGCGACCGGGCCGGCCATTGGGACCGGGGCCCATCCCCTGCTGCTGCATCGATTGCGCCAGACCTTGAGCACCTTTGCGCATTGCGTCCAGGGCACGGCCTTGGCTATCGACCGCGCTATCCGCATCTCCCTCGCCAAGCTGACCTTCGGCCTGGCCCATTGCCTCCCCGGCGTCCCCGAGTTGCCCCATTTCGTTGCCCTCGCCTTGCTGGCCCGGTTGGCCGAGTCCATGCTGACGGAGCTGGTCAAGCAGCTTGTTGAGCCGGTCACGAAGGCCTTGCTGGTCCTGACGCAAATCGCCCATCTGGCGGTCACCGCCCTGCCCTTGCTGACCGCGCTGACGATCGCGCCGCATATCTTGTCCCTGCCGGAAAGTCTTGTCGCGCAATTGCTGCTGCTTACGGATCATGTCGCCCAATTCGTCGAGCGCCGACATCATGTCGTCGTCGCCATCTTCGCCGCCCGAAGCGCCCGGCCGCGCCATCTGGAGGTTTTCCAGCATTGATTGCAACTCCTCGAGCAGGCGGCGCGCGGCGTCCTTGTTGCCGGAGCGCGCCAGATTCTCCAGCCGGTCAAGCATGCTCTTGAGATCTTGCTGACTAAGCGTGCGGGTATTGCGATCGAGCGGCCGTGAAAGCTGCTGCGGATTCTTGCGCATTTCTTCGACGAGGGCTTGCAGGAATTTGTCCATCGCCGCGCGCAGCTGCTCCATCAACTTCTTTATTTCTTCGTCACTCGCACCGCGCTCAAGCGCCTGGCGCAATGCTTCTTGCGCCTGGCGCAACGCCTGCTCGGCCTGCGAGACATTTCCGTCCTCGAGCTGAACCGCCATGTCCCAGAGCCGCGCCACCACCTCTCGTAAGGCGTCGTCGCTCTTTGCATTCTCGAGGTCGTAAAAGATCGAGCGCAATCCGAGATAAACGCTCGATTCCGGCGTAAACCGGTCCGGTGCAATGGTTAGAGCATCGAGTGCGGTGAGAACCAAAGGCTTGGTTTCGGCATCGAGCGCCAAAATGCGCCGCTGCTCGATGAGTGAGCGCGCTAGTGGCTTGACGAATATTCGCTGCGGCAACGTCAACTCGCGGGGCTCGCTGCGCCCTTCGTTTCCGGCCTCGTCACGTGCCGTGAGCGTCACTATCACCTCGGCCCCAGCCCAAGGATGCTCTGTGAGATCATGCGTGGTTTGCGCCGTGCCGGAACGAGTGCGCGCCTGCGGCAAGGCGAGCGCATAGTCTGGCGCGGTGAAAAGCGAATGTGGGGATTTTTCGGATGATTGCCCGTCCTTGAGCGAGAAAGTAGCCCTCGCTTCCACGACGCCGTAATCGTCGTCCATCCTGTAATCAAGACGCAACGCGCCGCGCGCCTGGCGCTCTGGATCCTTGATCAACTCGATATTCGGCGCGCGGTCGGGAATCGCAGTGAAGTTCCAGACCAAATCGTTGCCAAGGACACCATGCACAGCGGCAGAGCCATTGCCCTTGATGAGTAGCCGCCGTTCTTCCGTTCCCGCCGGTAGCGGCGCCCGCGCTTCCGCCGGCGCATCCTCAATGCCGCCCTGACGCACGACATCGAACCGCACCTTGCCGGTGGCGCGGATCACCAGTTGACTCCCCGCCGGCACCGCCACGGAAGGCGTCACTTGTGCGTTTTCGCCGGGGCGCAATCCTGCAAGCATGACCGGAGGCCGCCCGGTGTAGACCGGCGGGGTTACCCAGGCATCGATACGGAAATTCGCCGGAGCAACCACGCCGTGCCAATCGAAGGCGGCGGCCACGCGTTTTACGCGTTCGCCGCCAGCGGCGAAGAAGCTCGCCACAACAAGAATGACCACCAGTGCGCGAAACGCCATAGGATCGCGCAACGACAATCGCGGTGCTGGCCAGCCCGCTTTGAATTTGCGCGCCGACAGCAGCGCGCGCTCGACATGCGCCTGCCACAGCGCCTGTGCCACGGGATCCTGGCTGTTGGCGGCAATGCGGTCCGCGACCGCCGTTGCCGGGCGATGCGTTTCGCCGGTACTACGATCAAGCCGGCGCAACCCGTCATAGACGGTAGGCAGCCGCAATATAAACAACGGCAATGCCGACGCTGCGATGGCAATCAGGAACAGGAAAAGCCCGATTGCACGCGCGAGCGGCGGCAACACGAGCCATAGGCCTGCCCAAGAAAATGCGAGAAAGAGGCCGGCGACCGTCGCCACGGCGGCGAGAGCCGGCCACAGGCGCTCCCACAACAAACTGCCGCGCGCACGCCTGAGCGCGCGCACGAGCAGAAGCCGGTGCGGCTGTTCCCGATTCTGAGACTGGTCGTTCACCTCGTCCAAAAGTCGCTCCGTCGCTCAGACTCAGGAGAGAATCTATTCACAAAGAATAACATGCGCCGATCCGACCGGCCACGCGTGTATTCAGGCACTCAAAGCCAATCAGGCATGCGATCGAGCGCAATCAATTGGTCAACTTCAAGGCGCGGACGCACCAGCGCCCATTGATCACCATTGACCAGCACTTCGGGGACGAGGGCCCGCGTGTTGTAGGTACCGGCCTGTACCGCACCATAGGCGCCCGCCGACATTACGGCGAGCAATACACCACTCGCAGGTTCCACCATATCGCGGTTAACGGCGAGGAAATCACCACTTTCACATACCGGCCCAACCACATCGGCGCGGATGCGGCTGGCGGACGACGCCGGTTGAGCCACTGGCAAGATCTCATGGTGGGCATCATACAAGGTCGGGCGGATGAGGTCGTTCATGGCGGCATCGACGACGATGAAGTTTTTCGCCTCACCGTGCTTCACAAACAAAACGCGTGTCACCAAAATACCGGCATTTCCAACCAGCAGCCGGCCAGGCTCGAAGATCAGACAGCAATCGAGGTCGCGAGTAGCCTGCTTGACCACTTTTGCGTAGGCCTCAGGGTGAGGCGGCGGCTCGTTGTCATCGCGATAAGGAATGCCCAAGCCTCCGCCGAGATCGACATGTGAAATGATGTGCCCGTCGGCGCGCAGCATGCGCACAAAGTCGGCAAGCAGCGAAAATGCGTTGCCGAAAGGATCAAGCTCGGTGATCTGACTACCGATATGCATATCAACGCCGGCGACCTTGAGACCCCTGAGCTTGCCGGCACGCGTGTAAACCTCACGCGCCCGGCTGATCGGGATGCCGAACTTGTTCTCGGCCTTGCCGGTCGCGATCTTGTGATGCGTTTTGGCGTCGATGTCGGGATTGACGCGGACCGAAATAGCAGCGGTGCGTCCCTTGGATGCAGCAATCGACGACAACAATTCGAGCTCTGGCTCGGATTCCACATTGACGCAAAGAATTCCCTCGTCGACCGCAAGGGCGAGCTCGGACGCAGTCTTGCCAATCCCGGAAAACATGATCTTGTCGGCGGGAATGCCGACCAACCGCGCTCGCTTGAGTTCACCGCCCGATACGACATCCGCACCAGCGCCGAGCTTGGCCAATGTCCGGACGACGGCTTGATTGGAATTTGCCTTCATGGCGTAGCAGACGAGCGCAGGTACGTCGGCAAACGCATCGGCGAAAACCCGATAGTGGCGCGCAAGCGTCGCCGTCGAGTAGCAATAAAACGGCGTGCCGACCGCGGCGGCGAGCGTATCGAGGTTCACCGCCTCGGCGTGCAGCACGCCGTCGCGATAGGCAAAATGGTGCATGACACGCTCAGTTGAGCAGAACGTCCAGAGGAATGGGTCTATTCTTACCACCCGGCGCAATCGGTTTTCCGTCGACCCCAAGAACGGGACGACTGTCCCTCTGTTCCTTGGTCTCTTCGCCGGCTGGAACGCCTTGCGCGCCCGCGAGGGAGGCTCCGGGCGGCGGATCGAGTGGTCCTTTGCGCCCGCATGCGGTCAAGCCCAGCGACACGGAAATTGCGCCAATCAGAGCGACACGGATAAACAGGCGATCAGAATGCCTCAAGGCACGCACTCCTTGCAGGGTGGGACCATAACAAAACAGGCAAACAAGGCGAAGTCAGGATTTCTCTTTTTCCAGCTTGCGGAGCCATTTTTTCGCCTGCGCACGCACATTTTTTGGCGCCGTACCGCCGAAGCTTGTGCGGCTTTTCACTGACCGGTCGACCGAAAGAACGGTGAATACATCGTCGGTGATTTGCGGTTCAATTTCGCGCATAACCGGGAGCGGCAATCGATGCAGTGCGAGTCTTAACTCTGCTGCCTTGGCAACGATGCGGCCGGTAATGTGGTGCGCCTCGCGGAAGGGAATCTTCAAAGTCCGCACGAGCCAGTCGGCGAGATCGGTCGCCGTGGCGTAACCTTCGCCCGCAGCCTTCTTCATTCGCGATGCATCGGGCTCAAGATCGGTGACCATGCCGGCCATTGCAGCAATCGACAGCGAAAGCGAAGCGAGAGCATCCATTGCCCCCTGCTTATCCTCTTGCATGTCTTTGGCGTAGGCCAGCGGCAGGCCTTTCATGACGATCAGTAGCGCATTGAGCGCGCCAATCATCCGACCCGCCTTGGCGCGTACCAATTCCGCCGCATCAGGATTGCGCTTCTGCGGCATAATCGAGGAACCGGTGGTGAATTTATCCGACAACGACGCCAGTCCGGTAAGCGGAGATGTCCAGATGACGATCTCTTCGGCCAGCCGCGAAAGATGGACCGAGGTAATCGCCGAGGCAGCAAGAACCTCAATGACAAAGTCGCGGTCGGATACGGCGTCCAGCGAGTTCGCCATGGGTCGATCAAAGCCGAGCGTCTTGGCGGTCATGTCGCGGTCCAGAGGGAAAGAACTGCCGGCGAGGGCCGCCGCACCCAGCGGTGATTCATTGAGTCGCTTACGTGCGTCGGCAAACCGTCCACGGTCGCGTGCCGCCATTTCCACATAGGCAAGCAGATGATGTCCGAAGGTTATAGGTTGCGCCGTTTGCATATGAGTAAGGCCGGGCATTACGGTGCCGGCATGCTGCAAAGCCTTATCGGCAAGCGTGCGCTGAAATCCAGCAAGCTCTCTATCAAGGCCATCAATGGTATCGCGCACCCAGAGTCGAAAATCAGTGGCTACCTGGTCATTCCGCGACCGAGCCGTGTGCAGGCGCCCCGCCGCGTCTCCGACCAGTTCAGACAAGCGCCCTTCGACGTTCATGTGGATGTCTTCAAGGGCGCGCTTGAACGAGAACTTGCCGGCCTCGATTTCTGACAGGATCGTGTCTAGACCGTGAGCGATCTTTTTCGCATCGTCAGCCGTAATGATGCCTTGCTTGGCCAGCATGTCGGCATGGGCCTTGGACGCAATAATGTCCTGACGATATAGGTGGCGGTCAAAATCGATAGAGGCATTGATTTCCTCCATGATAGCGCCGGGGCCAGACGTAAACCGCCCGCCCCACATCTTGTTGCTCATGGCATATCCACCAAGCCGATCATGACCGTGTCCCAGCCCAGCTTCGCCAAAAAACGCCTCGCCCTGATTTTGGCGGGCGGGCTCGCTGGCGTCGTCGTTGGGCTGGCGGGGGTATACGGGATTGCGACCCTCACGCGCAATGCAGGCGGCGACGCCGTGTGCCGGCCGGCCGCCGATCTGGCCAGGAAACTGGCGCCATTGGCACGCGGCGAGGTGGCGGCCGTTAACGTTGCCAAGAGCCCCCTGAGGTTGCCTGATCTTGCTTTTCAGGATGCAGCCGGCAAGGCCCTGAACCTGGAACACTGGCGGGGTCGCACTGTTCTCCTGAACCTGTGGGCCACCTGGTGCGTGCCCTGCCGAAAGGAGATGCCTGCGCTGGATACGCTGGAGCAACGGTTGGGCGGGCCGCTATTCGAGGTCGTGGCGGTCAATATCGACACCCGCGATGCCGACAAGCCGAAGGCCTGGCTTAAGGAGGTCGGCGCGCAGAAACTCGCCTACTACGCCGACCCAAGCGCTCGAATATTCCAGGACCTAAAATCGATCGGGCGCGCCTTCGGCATGCCGACCACTTTGTTGATTGATGGACAAGGCTGCGAGATTGCCACGATCGCGGGCCCTGCCGAATGGGCGAGTGAGGACGCGATCAAGCTCATCAAGGCGGCGCTCGGACAATGAGCGTTGCGCTGGGTTGAGCTTAAATTCTGATATCGAGATTTTGTCCAACGCCGGCGGCAGCATTGGCGAGATTGGCAATGTTCTGCTGGGCGGCGTCGAGCAGCTGAACAATGGAGGCCGCCGCGTCGGCGTTCATGCGTAGCATCTTGGCCGCAACGGCCATTTGCACGCTGCTCATCTGAGCGCCGGCCAATGCGGCTGCAAGAGAAACCGGGTCCATCCCCGGTTACTTCTACGAGCATTCCGTCAACGAAAGATAAATGCAGGATCGATCTTGACAGGGGCGCGGGCGCGCCTATACTTAACCAAATGGTTTACTATCAGAGACCAAACCTCGATCGAACTTTTGCCGCCCTGGCCGACCCGACACGGCGTGCGTTGCTCGCGCGGCTGAGCGAAGAGGAAGACCTTTCGGTGAGCGAACTCGCCAGGCCGTTTTCGATGTCGCTCCCGGCGATCATGAAACACCTGGACGTACTGTCCGACGCTGGTCTTGTCGGACGCGAGAAAAATGGCCGCATCGTAAGTTGCCGCCTGCGGGCGGAACCGATGCGCGACGCAAACGATTGGCTCAATCGCTATCAGAAATTCTGGACCGAGCGTCTGGATCGACTCGCCGCCTTTTTGGAGGAAGACACATGGCCACCGTCACAACCAAACCCAGTCTCACAATCAAACGCCGGTTCAAGGCACCGCCGGAAAAGGTCTTCGCGGCCTGGACAGACCCGGAAAAAGTGAAGCGCTGGATGGGCCCGGGTGAAATAAAAGCGTTGCGCGTGGAAAGCGATCCGCGCGCCGGTGGCCGTTATCGCTGGGTGATGCGATCGCCGGCGGGCGAAGAGCACGACGTCAGCGGGGTCTATCGTGAGGTGATTCCGAACGAGAGACTTGTATTCACATGGGCCTGGAAGTCGACGCCGGAACGTGAATCACTTGTGACATTGACGTTCAAGCGCGACGGCGATGGCACGTTAATGACATTGCAGCACGAGCAGTTCTTTGACGAGGAAGCGCGCGACCGGCATCAGGCCGGTTGGACCAGCGCGATGGAAAAGCTCGACGGATATCTCACCGCATAGTGACAGGAGTTACCCATGCCCCACGAATGGTCGCACGGAGATTTCTATTGGAATGAGCTGATGACCAGGAACGCCGACAAAGCGAAAAAATTCTACGCCGACACTATCGGTTGGAATTTCGATGCGATGGCAATGCCTGACGGCACCTATTGGGTAGCGAAAATGGGGGACAAATACGTCGGCGGACTATTTCCGTTGGCCAGTCCGCAATTCGACGGCGTTCCGGAAGGATGGATGGCCTATCTTGCGGTCGATGATGTCGATACGCGGGTGAAAAAAGCGCAGGCCGCCGGCGCGACACTGATGCGGCCGATTTTCGATGTTCCGGGTGTTGGGCGCATTGCCATCCTGCGCGAGCCGGGTGGCGCCGGCATCGGATGGATGACACCCTCCAAAACATGACAAGGCCTAGGTGAGACCATGCAACACAAAGTCGTTTCACAAAACGAATGGCTGGCCGCGCGCAAGGCGCTGCTCGCAAAAGAAAAGGAATTCACGAAAGCGCGCGATCAGTTGAGCGCGGCACGACGCGACCTGCCCTGGGTCAAGGTTGAAAAACGCTACGTTTTCGAGGGGCCAAACGGCCAGGAAACGCTCGCGGATCTCTTCAACGGCAAGAACCAGCTGATGGTCTATCATTTCATGCTTGGCCCGGGCTGGGTGCAGGGTTGCCCGAGTTGCTCATACCTCGCCGATCATTTCGACGGTGCCGTGATTCATCTGGCGCAACGCGATGTCACGCTCGTCGTGATTTCGCGTGCACCGCTCGCCGAAATCGAGGCCTACAAGAAGCGCATGGGGTGGAAGTTCAAATGGGTGTCGTCGTTCGGCAGCGATTTCAACCACGATTTCCACGTTTCATTTACGCCGGAGGAAAAGGCACGCGGAAAAATTGAATACAACTACACGATGACTGAATTTCCGAGTGAAGAAGCTCCCGGCTTGAGTGCTTTCATCAAGAATGAGGCCGGTGAAGTTCTGCACACCTATTCATCGTATGCGCGCGGGCTCGACATGCTCGTCGGTACCTATCATTTCCTCGACATGGCACCCAAGGGCCGTGATGAAGAGGCTCTGCCACGGAGCATGGCCTGGGTTCGCCGCCATGATGAATACGGCAAGTAAGCCGCCACGACACGCATAAAAGGAGAAACAGGTGATGCTGGCGCCCATTACAGCCGCTTACGCCGCAGTTCTCGCGATTCTAATCGTCGCACTCGGAATAAACGTCACGATGCATCGCGTGAAATTGCGGGTTCCCCTCGGAGATGGCGGCAACGCAGAAATGCTGCGGATGATCCGCTTGCACGGCAACGCGATCGAATACACCCCCCTCGCGGTGGTTCTGATGCTGATCTATGAGCTGAACGGCGGAATGCACATTGTGTTACAAGGCGCCGGCGTCGCGTTGGTAATCGGTCGCCTGCTGCAAACCTGGGGAATGTGGTCGACGGAACGCCCGGTGATTGGCCGCCGCGTAGGGCAGACATTGACCTGGTTCGCAATCGCGGCACTCGCGGTTGTCAATTTATTGCGGTTCGCCTGAGCTACGACCTAACGCGTCGGGACAGGTTTCTCGCCGCGATAATCATAAAAGCCCCGCTGGGTTTTGCGGCCGAGCCAACCCGCTTCGACGTATTTCACGAGAAGCGGGCATGGTCGGTACTTGGAATCGGCCAGCCCCTCGTGCAGCACCTGCATGACCGACAGACAGGTATCGAGCCCGATGAAATCGGCCAGCTCTAGCGGGCCCATCGGATGATGGGCGCCAAGCCTCATGGCAGTGTCAATCGCCTCGACGTTCCCGACACCTTCGTAAAGCGTGTAGATCGCCTCGTTGATCATCGGGAGCAGAATGCGATTGACAATGAAGGCCGGGAAATCCTCCGACACCGCGATCGTTTTGTGGAGCTTGGAGACGAACGCCTTGCAGGCTTCGAAAGTCGCATCATCGGTGGCAATGCCGCGGATCAGCTCGACCAGCTCCATCAACGGCACCGGATTCATGAAGTGAATGCCAATGAAACGCTCGGGCCGATCTGTTGACGCGGCCAGCCGCGTTATCGAAATCGATGAAGTGTTGGTGGCAAGGATGGCATCAGATTTAAGCGACGGACACAGATCGGAGAAAATCTTGCGCTTGACGTCTTCCTTCTCGGTTGCGGTCTCGATCACCAAATCGCATGCCGACAGCGCGTCGTATTTTTCCGCCGGTTTAATGCGCGCCAGCGCATTCTTTCGGTCGTCCTCGCTGATCGCCTTTTTCCCGATCTGACGCGCCATGTTGCCGTTGATTGTCGCCATCCCCGCTTTAATGCGGTCCGACGACAGATCGTTCAGCAAAACCGAATATCCCGCCAACGCGCAGACATGAGCGATACCGTTGCCCATCTGACCGGCACCGATTACTCCAACGCTCTGAATATTGACTGCCATGTTATTTTCCGATCGATGCGAAGTCCCGGCTCTCAGCTTCGAATTCGGTAACTTTCTTTCTCTTTATTCACTTTTACGACGTATCACCAAACGACGCTATCGGCGAACCGATAAATTGCGACGTGGTCAACGCTTCACCTTGTCGAGTTCCGCCGCCAGCTCCGGCAGGGCCTGATAAAGATCGGCCACAAGGCCGTAGTCCGCGACCTGGAAAATCGGCGCCTCTTCATCCTTGTTGATAGCAACAATCACCTTGGAGTCTTTCATCCCGGCAAGGTGCTGAATCGCGCCGGAAATTCCAACAGCAATGTAGAGATCGGGCGCTACAACCTTACCGGTTTGTCCGACTTGCCAATCGTTCGGTGCGTAGCCGGCATCGACGGCGGCACGTGAAGCTCCGACGGCGGCACCAAGCTTGTCGGCCACCGGCTCGATGAATTTTGTGAAGTTCTCGCGGCTTTGCATGGCGCGGCCGCCGGAGATTATGATTTTGGCCGAGGTCAACTCAGGTCGGTCGGACAT
The DNA here is from genome assembly GCA_035626335.1 of Pseudolabrys sp. Taxonomy (GTDB): domain Bacteria; phylum Pseudomonadota; class Alphaproteobacteria; order Rhizobiales; family Xanthobacteraceae; genus Pseudolabrys. The sequence goes on along the minus strand of DASPNW010000027.1, from coordinate 51,938 downwards.
TGATAATTCCTCGCCGACAAAAGTCGAGAGGCCCGGATCGGCTGGTGGAGTTGCATTTTCAACGCTCCCAGAACCGCTGGCACCGCTCGCTTGGAAAGTCGAGGTTCGTACAGTGATGACTTTCTTGGCGTCGGAGGACTTCACCGTCTGGATCGCATTGCCGGCATAAATCGGTCGCTCGAACGTGTCGGGCGAAACGACCTTTGTGATATCGGAAATTTGCATGACGTCGAGCAAGGCCGCGACGCGTGGCATCACGTTCTTTCCCGTCGTCGTCGCGGGAGCAACAATGGCGTCGTAGCCGCCGGCCAGCGAAACGATTAACGCGGCGAGTGGCTCGGCGAGCTGATGCTCGTAAGACGGGGCCTCCGCCAATAGCACCTTCTTCACGCCATCGAGTTTGGTTGCCGCGTCGGCTACCGCTTTGCAATCCTTGCCGGCAACGAGCACGTGAACGTCCGCTCCGAGCGCTTTGGCGGCAGTCGCAGCTTTGCTGGTGGCATCCTTGAGCGTCCTGTTGTCGTGCTCGGCAATGAGAAGCGTAGACATCTAGAGTACCCCCGCCTCATCTTTGAGCTTGCCGACCAGCTCGGCCACCGAGCCGACTTTGACACCGGACTTGCGTCCCGGGGGTTCCGCGGTTTTCAGTACCTGGAGCCTTGGCTTGACGTCGACGCCATATGCGTCAGGTGTCTTTTCCTCTATGGGCTTTTTCTTCGCTTTCATGATGTTCGGCAGGGATGCGTAACGCGGCTCGTTCAGTCGCAGATCGGTGGTAATGATCGCCGGCATTTTCAACTTCACGGTCTGCAAGCCACCGTCGACTTCGCGCATCACATCAATGGCATCGCCATCGATCGAAAGCTTGGACGCAAAAGTGCCCTGCGCCCAGTTCAGCAGTGCCGCGAGCATCTGCCCGGTCTGATTGCAATCATCGTCAATGGCCTGCTTGCCCATAATGACCAGGCCGGGCTTTTCCGCCTCGACAACCGCCTTGAGTATCTTCGCCACCGCTAGAGGCTCGATTGTGCCATCCGTCTTCACCAGGATGCCTCGGTCGGCACCCATGGCGAGTGCGGTGCGGATCGTTTCAGACGATTGAGCCGGGCCAATCGACACGGCCACGATCTCCGTCGCCTTGCCGGCCTCCTTCAGACGGATTGCTTCCTCGACAGCAATCTCGTCGAACGGATTCATGGACATCTTGATGTTGGCGAGCTCGACGCCGGATCCATCCGGCTTGACGCGAATCTTGACGTTGAAGTCGACCACCCGTTTTACGGGCACCAGAATTTTCATGATCCCCCATCCGGATGAGCACTTTGAGCAGGGCGGGCGGAAGCTAAAGGCGCGGCCGTTGGCCTGTCAACGTTTATGCTGCGCCGCACGCAAAACTAGCGGTTCTGGCCGGGTGCCCATAGTACGTCGTCAGCGCCTTTGCTGTTGGCATAACGGCCGGCGACAAAAAGATAATCCGATAGCCGGTTGACGTATTTGAGCGACGGGTCCGACACCCCCTCGCCCGGCTTGTCTTTGAGCTCGACCATTATCCGTTCAGCGCGGCGGCAGACGGTGCGGGCTAGATGCAAATAAGCCGCTGCAGCGCTGCCGCCCGGCAGAATAAATGACTTCAAGGGCGCGAGATCGGCATTGAGGCGGTCGATCTCGCCCTCCAGCCATGCGACCTGAGCATCAGTAACCGTCAACCTGGCGCCACCCGGACCTTTCTCGGCCAGGCATAGATCGGCTTCAACGTCGAACAGATCGTTTTGGATGCGGCCAAGCGCGGCGTCGAGCGCCTTGTCACCCGCAGCGTGCAGACGCACCAGCCCGATCACCGCATTGACCTCGTCAACAGTGCCGTAGGCCTCAACCCTAAGGTCGTATTTCTTGCGCCGTGCGCCTGTACCGAGCGAGGTAGTGCCGTCATCGCCGGTTCGCGTGTAAATACGATTGAGCACGACCATTTTGACCTCGCCTGGTCTATCTCTGAGCGGCAGATTCAGAGTAGGCTTTATATTATCTTGTTTCAGTCGCAAAAACCGGGGTGACGCTCATGCGTGTTCTGACGATTGCCATTGTTGCCGCATTTTTAGCATTGCCGGCTACCGCGTCCGTGCAGGCTTGCGGGACCGCCGGTCTGCATTCCGCCAAGACCGCCACCACCGATTACTCCGCGGCCAAGAAGAAAAAGGCCAAAAAGGAGAAGGTGGAATATATGCGCGCGGCCCCAATGAAGTGACCTCGCGATCTTTCATTCTGCTCTAGCGGCCCATCGCCCAAATCGTCGCCATAATGACAATGATCGCGACGAATTGCAGCAGCACGCGCAATCGCATGAGCTTCTGCGAACGGTTCGGCGAGCCGCCGCGCATCATGTTGATCAGGCCGAGCAGCAGCACGATCGCAACGGCGATAATGGCAACCGGCACCAGATAGTGTGACATGAATTCCGACATGGGCTGCGCCTTCTAGCATCCGTCCTTACAGCCGACCATCGCAATGCCCGCCTTTGTCCTCCTTATGGCCGACTCGCCTATTAGTTGTATTCCCGATAACGTCCCTGAAAAAGTGCGTGGGTTGGGTGGCGTATGGAAATTAGCGTCGGGCGCGTGGCGATTGCCCGCTCCCTAGAAATCCGCGGTGGAGGCGCTTCTTGCCCACCACATGTTCTGAAACGGGAATTCTCGGGTCCCGACGCCGTCCGTCCTGCGCGCGACCGGATTCGGCCACTGAACTCCAATGCGCCGTCAAGTGCCGAACGGCGCGCACCCGCTCTCGAAGACAGCATCGATCGCGTCATGGCCGCGGCCGGTGAACGCGCCTGCACGCAACTCAAATCCAAATGGCCAAAACTTTCGGCGGCCACGCTGAGCCGGCTTACCAAAGCCGTACCATTGTTGCTCGGGTTGCTGGCCTTCGCAGCCATGTTCTCTGAGCCCGGTGCGATCATTCTCTCCATTCTCGTAGCGCTGCCAACTGCATTCCGACTCTGGATCTTCGTGCATTCGATGACAGCCTCGGTCGATCGGCCTCCACCGCAGTCTATCCTCGCGCCTAAGGAAGAATTGCCCGTCTACAGTATAATCGCTGCGCTCCATCATGAGGCGGAGGTAGTCGACCAACTGTTGTCGGCGATTGAACGCCTTGATTACCCGGCCGAGCAACTTGATGTGATCATCGCAGTCGAAGCCGACGATAGCGCAACGCGCGCAGCCATCACGGCTCGTCAACATCGATTGCCGATCATGGTGATTCCGGTGCCGCCAGCCGACCTTCGTACCAAACCAAAAGCTCTCAACGTCGCGTTGCCCTTCGCACGCGGTAAGTTCGTGGTGATTTACGACGCGGAGGACAGGCCGGAACGGAATCAGCTTCGCCGCGCGTTGAAGGCATTTCGCTTGGGAGATAACAGCCTTGCCTGCGTGCAGGCACGCCTGTGCGTCGACACGAAAACGAGCTGGCTCGCACGCTATTTCACCGCCGAATACGCTGGGCACTTTGACGTATTTCTGCCAAACATTGCCCGCCTTGGCCTGCCGTTACCGCTAGGCGGTTCTTCGAACCATTTCCGGACTGCAACGCTGCGCGAGGTCGGAAGCTGGGACGCCCACAACGTCACCGAGGATGCCGATCTCGGCATGCGGCTCGCACGCTTTGGCTATCGGTCTGATGTGATCGAATCCACCACCTATGAAGAGGCTCCAGCGGATGTGGACCGTTGGCTTGGCCAGCGCTCACGCTGGTTCAAGGGTTGGATGCAGACCTGGCTCGTCCATATGCGCGAACCGCTAGGGCTTTTCAGCCAGCTCGGCCCACACGGTTTTTTCACTTTTCAGCTTATCGTGGGCGGCAATACGCTGGTTGCGTTGGTTCATCCAGCATTTGTCATCGCTCTGCTTTATCATCTGGTCACGCTGCTTTCACAGGGCAGCGACGAGGCGACCTTTTTTCGGGTAGTGCTTTGTCTGATGACAGCAGTGCCCGGCTATTTTATATCGGCGTTGCTCTGTTGGCTCGGATTGTCGCGGCGCAGGATACCAAGAAAGTTTGGGATACTGATTTTCACTCCGGTGCATTGGCTGCTGCTGTCGGTCGCGGCCTGGCGCGCAGCGATTGAGCTCACGATAAGACCGCATTTTTGGCAGAAAACCGAACACGGATTCGATCTAGGCTCGCGCCGGGACATTGCGATTCGCGCGCTGCTCGGGCTTGAACACCACATTCGCGAACTTAAACGAAGCGGCCAGCTTGGGACAACGCTAGAGATAGCGCCTTAAATCGGCGGCGGCTTCCTCGGGGCGCCGTTTAAGACTAAAGGGCGCAACAAAATGGCCCTGTTTGTCCATAAGATACACGAGCGCGGTGTGGTCCATCGTGTAATCGCCATTTTCCGTGGGAACCTTCTTGGCGTAGACGCGATAGGCTTTTTCTGCCGCATCGATAGCCGCTGTGTCACCCGTTGCGCCACGTAGATGCGGATCGAAACTCGACAAATAGTCCTTCATTACCGCAGGGGTGTCGCGCTCCGGATCGACGGTAATGAATAGTGCACCGGTGCGCTCCGCGTCCTTCCCAAGCGCACGCAACATTTCCGAAACGTCGAATAGCGTCGTCGGGCAAACATCCGGACAATGCGTGTAGCCGAAAAAAACAAGGAAAGGCCGGCCTTTAATGTCGGCATCGGTAATTTGATTGCCGTTCTGGTCGATCAGCCTGAAAGGACCGCCGATCGCCGAAGCGCGTTGGCCGCCACTGCCCAAGTTCCCGCTCGCGTAAAGAAATACTCCGGTGAAGATGACCAATCCGGTTACAAACGCTGAAAGGATCAGCAAAATCTGCGACGTTCGCGTGGTCATGACCGCCGGCATCAGAAGCACGCAACCCAGCCAGCGCGCAACATCTCGAAAAAAACCGCCGTGCCGTAATAGCCCCAAAGGGCAAGGGTCACGGCCAATAGTGCCCCGCCTGCAAGCGAGATCAGCAGCACCGGCCGCGACAGCATGGCAGTGGATACAACCGCCGGCATGATGCTCCTCCGCATTGCGTGGCATTGCTCAGATAGGTCCGCCAGGGACCCATGGCAACACGACACAAACTACGCCGCCTTAGATTAACCATCCTATCACCAATAAATGTCGGCGTTTTGGTGGTATCGGCGGCGTGGCGTTGACTTGATATATTAAAGCCGCGATGAATAGATGAGAATTCACGAATCGAGAAACCTACCACGCGTGGAGAACATGATGCGCAGCGCTTTGGTGGTCGCATTTGCGATCTTGATGTCGGCGGCCCCGGCTGCCTGGGCCCAGACCGCGCAGGCGCCCGCGCCTGCCGCGGCCCCATCTCCGCCGCCGGCGGCGCCAGCACCTGCGGCCGCAAAATGCGACAATCCGAACGCGCTCGGAGTTTCCCGCGTGGTCGAGATCGACACCACCGGCGGTCCCGGTTTCGGTTTTGAGCATTTCAAGGCGTATGATTTTTTGCGCGACCATGAAATCGTTCTCACTTTTGACGACGGTCCGTGGCCCGTGCATACGCCGGCGGTTCTCAAGGCGCTGGCCGACCAGTGCACCAAGGCGGTGTTCTTTCCGATCGGCAAGCACGCCGGCTGGCATCCGGAAATCATGAAGCAAGTTGCGGCCGCCGGTCACACGGTCGGTTCGCATACCTGGTCGCATAAAGATTTGTCGAAACTGAACGAGCAAGACGGCAAGGACGAAATCGAAAAGGGTATTGCCGCGGTGAGCATCGCGCTCGGCAACCAGCCGGTCGGTCCCTTCTTCCGTTTCCCTGCCCTCAAGCATCCTCCCGAGCTGGTGAAATACCTGGGGGAGCGCAATGTTGGCATCTTCTCGACCGACATGGACTCGTTTGATTTCAAGATGCGCAAACCTGAACAGGTCATCGCCTCGGTTATGAAGAAGCTCGAGAAACACGGCAAAGGCATCATTCTGATGCATGACTTCCAGCAGGCGACTTCCCGGGCGGCGCCCGATCTCCTCAAGAAGCTCAAGGATGGCGGGTACAAGGTCGTGCAGGTGGTTGGGAAGACGCCAATACAGCCAAAGAAAGAATATACCGACATGGTCCTCAAAGAGATGGGCGGCGGTTTAGAAGAAGCGCGCCCGATGTCGAGCGTGATCAAGACCATCGACGGCAACTAGCATTCCGATCGCTATTGGAGCCGGCCGCGCTGCACAGCGCGGCCGGCTTTTTATTGGATACGCGATGGACGGCCCGATGTGCTAACCTCGTCATGGCAGAATCCGCCAAAAGGGGGTCGCAGATGAGCGTATTGATCGTTGCCTTCGGCGTGCTGGCGGCATTATGGATTCTGGTTCTGTTGGGATCGCCATTTTTCGGCCCGCGAGACCATTAAACCTCGTGGCCTGGTCAAGGGCCCGCTCGCCCTGAGAATGCGGTGAAAATTGATGTCGCCGAGTTTGCGTGGTCGTAGGCAATACGACTGGCCACAACAAACAGTGTAGTGGCCAACACCAATCTCAGAGCGCGTTCGGGGACGCGAACGGCAAAATAGCTGCCGACAAAAATGCCGGGCAATGAGCCGGCCAGCAACGAGCCCATGATGTGCCAATCGACCGAACCCATCATCCAATGTCCGGTGCCTGCAATCAGCGTCAGCGGGACAGCATGCGCAATGTCCGAGCCCACAATCCTCGCCATCGGAAGCTGCGGATAGAGCATGATCAATGCGACCACGCCAATGGCGCCGGCGCCGACGGAAGAAATCGAGACGAGAACCCCGAGCAGCGCACCGACCAGAACCGTATTGATCGCCGTTCGGTGCGGATCGAGTTCGGCAACCCGCGCGCGATAAGCGGCCACGATGGCACCGCCAAAAACCAGCACGAACGCGGTTGCAAATAGCGCAACGCTAAGCACAAGCGTGATCAGGTTCCGCGCTGCATCGCCGCTGAGATTGAAGTGCGATAAGGCGGCCAGTGTAATGATCGTGGCCGGAACGCTGCCGGTTGCCAGCCGCTTGACGACGCGCCAGTCGATACTGCGCGCGAAACCATGGACCAGGCTTCCCCCGGTTTTGGTTGCGGCAGCGTAAAGCAAGTCAGTGCCGACTGCAGTCGCCGGATGAACTCCAAACAAAAGAATCAATAGCGGGGTCATGAGCGAACCTCCGCCGACGCCGGTCATGCCGACCAATGCGCCAACCGCAAATCCCGACAGCGAATAGAGAGGATCAATCATAGAAATCGGCCCCTACCGGCCTGGAGGCCTGCACCAATCTAAGCACGGTAACCCGTGCTAGTCATCGGGCGAAAAAGTGAAACTCCCGCCGCCTTTGCTTGTTCCCCGCAATTTTCCTAATGGCGACCCTGTGATCGCAACCGAAAATGCCTATTTTCATTCGGTAGCGTGACTACCCAAGGCCGCTATTGGCTGAATAGGATGCTCAAGTGCCGGATATCGTCACTCTCACGATCAACCCCGCCATAGATATTTTTGTCAATGTCGGGCGCGTTGAACCGACTCGCAAATTGCGTTGTTCGGCACCAAAGCGAGATCCCGGCGGGGGCGGTATCAATGTAGCGCGCGTCGTGCACCGTCTCGGCGGCAGCGTAGCAGCGATATATCCAACGGGCGGCGCAATCGGAAAATTGCTGAACCGGCTGGTGCAACGCGAGGGAATCGACAGTCTGGTAACACCGTCGCATGTCGAGACACGGGAAAATTTTACTGCGTACGAAGAAACGACCGGGGAGCAATATCGCTTTGTCCTGCCGGGATCGACGCTTCATCCTGCCGAGTGGCAAGCCGTACTTGATAAACTGACATCGCTGCCGGAAAGACCAAAATATGTCGTTGCGAGCGGCAGCGTTCCACCGGGTGTGCCGACCGATTTCTTCGCGCGCGTCGCGCGAGAGGCCAGGCGGCTGGGCGCACAATGTGTTGTCGATACCTCAGGACCGGCATTGAAGGAGGCCCTGGCCCACGGCGTTGCCCTGATAAAACCAAATCTTGTGGAGCTTTCGGATCTTGTCGGCGCACCGCTCGACAACGACGCCGCCCGCATTGCCGCATGCCGCGAGCTGACAGCGGATGGGCACGTCAAAGCCATTGCGTTGACGCTCGGCGAGCAGGGCGCCCTGCTCGTGACCGCCAAGGAAGCGTTTCGCGCGCAACCGATGGCGATCGAGCCGGTTAGCACAGTCGGTGCGGGCGATAGTTTTCTCGGCGGCCTGGTGGCCTCCCTCGCCTCCGGGGATTCGCTCCGGCAAGCATTTCGTGTCGCGGTGGCGGCTGCGTCGGCGGCCGTGCTTTCTCCCGGAACGGAGCTGTGTCGCAAAGATGACGTGCAGAGTTTGTTATCTCAGGTAAAGGTCGACGAGCTGGTCAGCGCGTCAGCGTGATGCAGAATTCGCACTTTTAACGCGTAACGCGTTTCACCGGCGTCGCGGCGGGGTCGGTACTTTTGATTTGGCGCGGGTGAGCATTTCGCCCTGCACGATCTCCACCATGCCTATCCAGATGATGAGCGGAAAGTACAATAACAGCGGCATTTCCTGTGCCTCTCGTCCGGGTTCGGACAGGCAACGCAGGAGCTTGGCTGCGGTTCCACAATCAGCTTAGTTCCAAGAATCGAAGAAAAAGTCGAGCCACTAACGTGGAGGGTTGGTGGGTGCGAGCGATTTAACAAGCGGTGCGAAATTCGTTTTTGAACTTCCGCTTCGGATCCGCGCTAATCCAACACGATGACAGGCGTGCCGACATGCACCAAACGATACAGTTCAAGAATGTCGCTATTGTACATCCTGATGCACCCGTACGAGACGAATCCACCGATCGACTCAGGTCGGTTGGTACCGTGAATTGCATATTCGCCGCCGCGCAAAGTCAGCGCCGCCTGACCCATCGGATTGTTTGGTGCGCCACCCGGTATGACCCTTGGAAGTCTCGGATTGTCCTTCCGAATTGGTCGGGGCGGCGCCCAAGCCGGACGGATATACTTGCCTTCGACACGCGCTTTCCCGCTCCAGGTCATACCTGCGCGGCCGACGCCGACCGGAAATTGAAGAGCGTGAGAGCTGTCGATAGTGAAGTAAAGCTGGCGTTCGCTGGTCTTCACCACAATGGTCCCCGGTTCAAAACCGGAAAACTCAACGACATTGTGTGTTTCTCCCGATGAAATGCTTGGAACAACAAAAATAACCGCTGCCAGCAGTAATCCGGCCGCACGCGACCACAAGGCAATCATTCGTCTCCCCACCGGCAAAGACGGGCATCATACTGAGCGACGCAACATCCTCGCGCCAATCTTGGAAACAGCGTAAATCTGCGAAGCTGAGCATTTTAACCTTTGCCCGTGCGGATGCATTGCCAGGAAATTTGCGGGTGGTGGCGATAACGCGGCGGGTAGAATCAGCCGCGCTGTGTTGCCGCTAAGTGCGGCTCATTCATCTCTTGGGGAATGGATCCGCGTCATCGCCACGGATGACTATGCGTGAGTCGGTCCCCGGGAGCGCGGTAGCACTGCACTAGTTCCCCCGTAATTTAGCAGGCGCAGAGCAGAGGTCACCGTTGACCCGGTATCCGCACGCCGGCGATCAGGATCGTATTACCTGCTGGCGATCAGTAACCGTTAACTTCGACGACTGCTTGAGCAAACGCTTGCGGGGCTTCTTGAGGCACATTGTGACCGATGCCCTTCAAGATTCGGTGCGAATATCTGGCCGAGAATTTTTTGGCATAGGCTGTTCCGTCCGCTCCCGCGCCATCAAAATCACTAGCAATGGTAATCGTGGGCACAGCAATAATCGGAGCTTCGGCCAGCCGCTTTTCTAGTTCGTCGTATTGTGGCTCACCGGCGGCTAGGCTTTGTCGCCAGCGGTAATTATGGATCACGATGCTGACGTGATCCGGGTTGTTGAAGGCCTCTGCGGTGCGATCAAACGTAGCATCATCAAAGTCCCAATTCGGTGAAGCGATTTGCCAAATGAGCTTGTTAAAATCGTGCCGGTATTTGTCGTAGCCTGCCCGGCCACGTTCCGTGGCAAAATAATACTGGTACCACCACCCTAATTCAGTCTTTGGCGGTAACGGCTGTCCGCCGGATTGTGCATTCCAGAATTTAAGATTGGTAATTAGATATCCACTTACGGCGATCAGGGCCTTGCAGCGGTTAGGCCAGAGCGCCGCTACAATGGCGGCCGTCCGCGACCCCAAATCATAACCAGCGATGGTCGCTTTCTCGATCTTGAGAGCATCCATCAACGCAATGACATCGACAGCCAGCACCGATTGCTGGCAATTCCGCATTGTTTCACCTGAAAGAAAGCGCGTCGTGCCAAAACCGCGCTGATAGGGGACTATTACTCTGTAGCCCGCCGTCGCGAGCAAAGGCGCGACATCTACATAACTGTGAATGTCATAGGGCCAGCCATGTAGAAGAATGATAACAGGGCCATTGGCGGGGCCGGCTTCAGCGTATCCAACATTCAGGACACCGGCGTCGTCCTGTTTAAGCGGGCCGAAGGATATATGCGTCCCCGGCTTAAGCGCGGGTATATCAGCCGGTTTCAGGTTTGATTGCGCTGCCGCTGAACCGATCATGCCGGACTGGGTCGCAGCAATTGTCATGGCCGCGGTGCAAGCGGCTGAGGTGACAAGAATACCGCGTCGGGTAGGCAACGAAGATCCTGCAGACATAATCATTCTCCTCGACGAAAATGTTGTTGTACCTACGTGAATGCTTTCACGCGTAAGGTCTGCCTCGCGGGCAACCGAATCACTCCGACTGCACTTGCACGGCGGTCCCAAGATTTCCGACCTTGCCAGGTGCGATCACCAAATAGCGCCGCTGCGATTTATCCCGGTCACGCACAATCTGACGGATTGGCCCAATCGCATTGACGATTGCCGAGCCCGCGGGGTTAGCCATGAAACTCTGAAGCGGCTCGAGCGCTCCGGCACCGGAAGGGTCTGTCGCAAGCGCCAAAACGTATGCTTTCCCCGGTTCGAGTCCTGTGACCGAGGCCTCGAGCACTTGCACCAAGCCCTGATCGGACAAAGAGACACTGGTCGTTGCCTTCTGCGCTTTGAGGCCCGGTGGCGCCAACCACAGCTGGGTCGATAGCCCGGCGACACCGAGCGGCTGCAGGTGTTCTTCTCTCGCTTGTTCGGGGACGACCGGCATCATTGTCATTGCTGAATTGCCGTGCTCTATCGCGGCAGGAATGGCGTTGGGTACGTAAACAACGGCCTGCGGAGCCTGGCCGATCGGGCTTGTCGCGATGACCCTATTCGCCAGTGTATCGATTGCGGCTATCTGATCCTCATTCTCGAGACCGACATAGACCCGTGCGCCGTCGCCGGACGGCCAGATGCCGTGCGGCAGCTTTCCCACCGGAATGGTCGCAACTTTGGAAAAATCGTCTGTGCGATAGACCTGAACCTCGTTAAGGCCGCCAACTGTGACGTAAGCGAACATGCCATTCGCGTTGCGTACGATGTTCACATGGTTGGTGATGGGACCAGTATCGAGCGTTTTCAACAACGTGAACGGCGGTTGTGCGTTGAAGATTTGAACCTTGCCGATGTCTTTCAAGGTGAACCAGACCTGGGATCCGTCGGGTGTTGCGGCGATGTTGGGGCAGAACGGACTCGCCTGCCGAACCTTCCCGACAATCTTGTGATCGGCGACGGTGATGACGGCGGTCTCAGGCGTGAACGCCGAGCAAACATAGCCGTACTTCCCATCCGGCGAGAAGATCGTCATGCTCGGACCGTTTGCAACAATAATCCGGGCCTTTTCTTCATAGGTCATGCCGTCGAGCACAGCGACGTAGTTCTCGCCCCGGACGACAACCCAGACCTCCTTGCCATCGGGAGTAAAGAACGCTTCGTGTGGCGAGCGTCCGACGTAAGTGACGTGCTTGACCGAGTTGGTTGCGGTGTCGATGAAGTTGATGGCATTTGAGCCGATCGCGACCACCGCGATGGTTCGATGATCAGGCGAGAATCCGAGGCCGTGCACCAGCAACTGCCCGCGGTAAAGCGGACTGAGATTGGCCGGCAGCGGATCGCCAAGCCTAATGACGCCGAGGAGCTTGTTGTCGAACGGATCGGTAACCGAAACGGTGTTCGAGAATTGCTCGGCGGAGTACACGCGGTCGCGATGGCTGATCGGAATGTCGGGATCGGAGGCCGCGCCGGGAACTTGTCCAGCCAGGGCCGGCGCTGAAGTGACAAGCCAGAGGCTCGCAATCAGCGAATAAATGGTGCGTTCCATTATCGTCTCCTTGGTGTGGCGCGCCGCGATCTTCTCCTTGATCGATGCAGAGGTTCCTTGCCGGTTATTTCGGCGAATTTTGCGTGGGTGCCGGCAAAGAGGGCGGCAACGTCCGCCCGACTGCGAGCCGCATGACTGCGATTTCCTGCTGCTGTGTGACGATGATTTCCTGCGCCAGTCGCCTGATCCGTGGATTGCGGCCATGCCGAAGTACTGCGATTGCCATCTCGATAGCACCTTGATGATGAGGCACCATCATCGCTACGAAATCGGCATCGACATCGCCGGTTGGCGTCGTCGTCATGTCGCTCATCATCTTTTTCATCGCCGCGTCGTTCTCAATCAGGAACGGCGCTTCGTCGCCAGTGATCGAGGGCGTAGCGCAAATGACTGGTGCAAGGTGCGATTCGTCATGCGCCATCGCTAAAAATATCGTCGTAACCGTTAAGGCAATTGTGAGCGTGCCCGCCGCGAGTGGAGCGAAGCGACGAATTGGCAACCTCATGCCAACCTCCGCCATTGGACATTGCAATATCCATAAATGTGCGCGGACGCGTGAACGAAATCTATTGAACGATGGTGTCGCCAATACCTTCGTATCGGACTGTCGAGATGGCGGCTTTGGCAACCTGCGGAGTGAAAATTCAGATAACGTCGGAGCGTCGGCAAACAGGCGCTGCGAACCCGCTCTCGAAACGCGACGTAATGATTTTTATCGGCTCGCCAGTTGCGATCGTCTGTAGCCTACGTTGAGAGTTGGCGCGAAGAGCCGCGTCACCTCATTTGTCCGAATGCCGTATTGAGTGCTTCCAGCAAGGCCGTATCGCTGAATGGTTTAAAAAGACACGCCACAATATCCTGCCCGGTCAGACCCGCATGAACAGCCTCATCTTTCTGGGCTGTTATAAAAATTGTCGGAATATCGTACCCCCGCCGTTTTAGCTCCTGGCGCAGATCGGGGCCGGACATGCCTGGCATCGTGATATCCAGGATCAGACAGTCAGTCTCAACGATATCGGCAGACTCGAGGAAGTCTTCTGCTGATGCGAATGCTCTAGCAATGTATCCGAGTGTTTTCAGCAAATCGGGAAGTGATTCCCGCACGGATTCGTCATCGTCGACGACCGCCACTATCGCTCGGGCAGAATCGTGCCCTAGCCGCAACTCGAACCCCTGCTCCTTCTTTCGGATCAAGCGAAATCCTCTCACTGATGTGTATTCGTTCTTTTTTTGACCACGTATAGTGCTTTGGTATCGTTGACTGTAATGACCGGCCCACAAAAAGCAGCGGCCGGCCCTCGGAAGAACAAAGGGCCAGCCGCTAAACACCCGGCTGAAACGAGGGGCGGTCAGCCGAGTTTTTCGAGAATTTCACATAAGTCGCATCGCATGGCGCAAAGCGATCATTCTCGCTCAGGCTCGCCGGGACATTCCGACAACCCGGTGCAGCCGCCCAACGTGAAATTCGCGACGCCGTAACCAGTCTGCGTCGCGACCTCGATCGCCTCGTCGCTCACCTCGAAGAGATAGTCTTGGTCGGAATCCATCGTTTGATCCTTTCTTGCGCTATTGGAAATGAACTCTGATTTGCGAACTCAAACGAGTTACTCAAGGTTGCGCGAGCCGATCGCTGGGACACGTGGCAATCCGTCTCTCATTGCGCATCCTTTCGTCCCGCTGCGACAAGAGTATGTTCACGTGCCTGGTTATGATCTATTGCACGATGGTGTCGGCGATACTTCGGTATTACCCGGCACCGTTGGGATGCGTCCTAAAAAATTGGGATTTAGATATCGCGCCGGGAATGAAACCCATGGGCTTTATCGATATTGAGACGTTTGGCCAGTTCGGATTTCCGCCAATGGCTCGGGTAATTCGATTGAGCGTTACATATTGATTGGGCGATTTACGCTCGTGACGGGTAATGTGAATTGGAAGGTGGTGCCATAGGGAGCGTCTGCGGTTGCCCAAAGCTTTCCACCATGCGCCTCAACTATAGTCCGACAAATCGATAGGCCGATCCCTAATCCATCGGTCTTAGTGGTGTAGAGCGCATCAAAGACGCGTTCGAGATTTGCCGGATCTATGCCCGGGCCAGAATCGCGTACGGTCACGATAGCGCCCCCTGACTCAGCTTTGGCGGCACTGATGACTAGCTGCCTCGGCCGGTCATTGACATCGTACATCGCTTCAGCAGCATTTCGAATTAAGTTCAGTAGGACTTGCTGAACTTGGATGCGATCGCATTGGACAGATGGTAGGTCGTCGGCAAATTCTGAATGCAGAGTTACCCGGCCGTTTTGAATCTCCCTCAAGGACAGTGAAATTACCTCTCGTAAAGCCTCCTTCAAATCCACCATTTCCGTCGATATTTTTCGTCTGGCAAAAAGTGCCCGCAGCCGCGAAATTATTTCAGCAGCACGGTTGGCGTCGCGAATCGTACGACGCGTCGTCTCGCGGGCTCCGTCGAGATCTGGAGAGCTCGCGCTTAACATTCGCAGGCCCGTACTGGCATTGGTTATGATACCGGACAGGGGCTGGTTGACTTCGTGCGCGATAGAGGCAGTGAGAGCTCCCAAGCTCGTAACCCTCGCCATGTGCGCGAGTTCCGTTCGCGCCTTGTTGAGCGCTTCGTCGGCAAGGTGTCGCTGAGTTATATCCTGGACAGCGCCGAAGTATTCAAGTTGACCGTCTTTGTCGCGGTTGCCGTGCGCCACCACATGTATGTGCTTGATCGAGCCATTCGGCATCAAAAGCCGATGTGTGTAGTCAAAGCTTATAACGCCGCGCCGCGCTTGTTCGGCTACGCCCGCTACAATTGCTTTATCTTCTGGATGATAGCGCGTTGCGATCTTTTCAAACGTTATATCGACACCAGGTTCGAATTCGTAAATGCGATAGAGTTCATCGGACCAAACGAATTCTTCTGTTGCAAAACGCCATGAGAAGGTTCCAGTCTGACTGAGTTTTTGCCCCTTCGCGAGAAAGGCTTCGCCGCGCCGCAACGCTTCATCGGCTCGTTTGCGGTCGGTCAAATCTACGACGAAGGCTACCGCCTGTCCTCGCGCTTCATCGAAGATTGCAGCGCCACAGAGCACCGGAATTCGGCTGCCGTCCTTCCTGAAAAGCTGCGTTTCATAGGTTGAGGTGGTGCCCGTCGACTTAATATCCGCGATGTGCTCCTCGTTCACCTTGCGCCATTCCGGCGGAGTGATGTCCATCCAATTCAGGCTCTTACGCGCAACGTCGTTCCGGTCATAACCCAACATCTGAAGGAAGGCGTCGTTCGAATCGACAATTGTGCCATCAAGATTTCCGATAATGATTCCCATGATATTCGCGTCGACGAGTCGTCGGATTTTGCCCTCGTTGGAACGAGCAGCACTGGCGTAAAGCCGTATCGTCTCCACCAGCAGAACGACCATGACGATGGTCGAGGTGAGCAGGGAAAAGAGGCGGCCTATATAGAAGCCGACGTCGAAGCGTTTGGGGGACACCAAGACTACGATTACGATTTCCAGAATTACCGACAGAACGACGATCATCAGCCATTGATCGAGCACTGAGCGCCGGCGAAGCCACAGGATCGCAAACGCGCTCACACACACCAGGATCGTGATCGTTGTCAGCGAGTGGGATGCCAAGTCGTTCGCCGGTATTCCGCTAATACGGTCTGCCAAAATCGCCGGCAGGTAGCCTTTGCCTGCTGTGGCGACCAGAACGAGCCCGCAGACAAGCGCAAAAACAAGCGCGACGGTTCGGGCGATTACGGCAAGCGGCGACCTCTGATCAGATTTTTCGTTCCCCAGTAGCCCGTATCCCAGCAGCGCCATGGCAAAAGGAAAGTGCCAGAACCAATAGAGCCACGGTGTAGTCTGGAAGCCCGCGCCGGGCAGCCCAACCGGAGAAAACGCGCCAGGAAACGAGAGCGCGTGCGGAATAATTATCAGGGCCGAAAAGAGATAGCCGCAGGCGAGAACGAGAAGAGCGTTCAGCCGGTGGGTCGCGAACTGAGAAAACAGCAGTACCGAGGTGACAAGGTCAGTTACGAATACAACAGCCTCGACTGCGGGAATAAATCCGTTCATCTGCCCAAGCGGTATGCCGGCGAACGGAGCAATTAGGGCAAGCGTCGCGAGCTGGCATGCGGCGACGGCGACCGCCCATCGCCTCTGCTGCCTTGTTGGCGGCAGGTTCAGCAGCCATGCCTCGGCGTTTGTGGGATCACGCACAATCATCGGTCGCGCGCCGCTACCGCCATCTGTTATGCGCTTTGACCTAGCGCGCTATGCCAAGTTTCGCCGCAATATTAACGAGATCCGCGAGCGAGCCGGCACTCATTTTTCGCATCGCCTGTCCTCGGTGCGCCTTGACGGTGATCTCGCTGATGCCAAGCTCGAAGCCGACTTGCTTGTTCAAAAGACCGCGAACAACCAACCCCATAACTTCGCGTTCGCGACGACTGAGCGATGCATACCGCTCCTGCAACACCCTGATTTCACCCGCGGCGCGGAGCGCGGCTTCACTGCGCTGCAGCGCACTTTTGATTGCGCTCAATAGCGCGTCGTCACTAAAAGGTTTTGTCAGGAATTCGATAGCTCCCGCTTTCATGGCTTGAACTGTTTTCGGAACATCTGCGTGACCAGTGATGAATATGATTGGCATATCGGATCGATCGGCCGCGACGCGCTTTTGTAGCTCAAGGCCATCGAGACCAGGCATACTGATGTCGAGAACCAAGCAGCTAGGAACGAGGGCGTGTGGTTTCGGCAAGAATTCCCGCGCGGACTCAAACATCTCCGGATGCCAGCCCGCGTTACGAATTAACAGCTCGAGCGACTCGCGCACCGAGACGTCATCATCCACCACGAAAACGACTGGCGATGCGTGCGACATGAAACCACCGTTCTGCGCTCGGTGATATTATTTCACGAAGCCATATAAATTCGTTCTAAATAAGCGCCAATAGTCATACTGCTGCACACGGCTTGGGGCAAAGGCAGATTTTCTATGCGCAACCGATACCTTGGTATTGGTTCGATACACTCGGACAATTGCAAGGATTGAAAGGAGCTATTGTTGCAAAACAGAAACGTGCGAAAGACACCAGCACAGACGACTTTTGTCCAATTGGCAAATGGCAGTCAACTAAGTCCGCTCTGGGTCAGAAGCGGACATAGGTTGGAGCTCACCTGTGACGTGCCGGCTACGAAAATGCAACGGCGCCATCAACGGCCGAACGGCTTAGCCGTTGCGGCAGCATGTGATCAAATTGCACGCCAAAATTTCGGCGCGCGCTGGAGCGGGCGAAGGGAATCGAACCCTCGTATGCAGCTTGGGAAGCTGCCGTTCTACCATTGAACTACGCCCGCGCGGTTCCAGAATAGCGAATAGCGTGCGCACGGCAAGCACGCGCAATTTTGTCAGGCCTTGAAATGCTTGGAGAGCTTCAAGCTTTGTGCCTGATAATTTGAGCCGATGCCGTGACCATATAATTTTTCGGGTCTTGCGAGCATTTTCTCATAGACTAAACGGCCGACGATTTGCCCGTGTTCGAGGATGAACGGCACCTCGCGCGAGCGCACCTCCAGCACGGCCCGCGCACCCTTGCCGCCCGCACCGGCATAGCCAAATCCAGGATCGAAGAACCCGGCATAATGCACGCGAAACTCGCCAACGAGAGGATCGAACGGCACCATTTCCGCAGCAAAGTCAGGTGGCACCTGCACCGCTTCCTTTGAAGCAAGAATATAGAATTCGTTGGGATCGAGAATCAGGCTTTTGTCAGGACGCGCCTGCATCGGCTCCCAAAAATCGAGAACCGCATAACCGCCGCGGCGTTCCACGTCGATCAGGCCGGTATGCCTCTTGGCACGGTACCCAACGAGGCCGCCGGGGCCGAGACCGGACAGATCCACGCTGACGGCAACGCCCTCACTCACGTCAACGCTGTCAACGTCGACCAGACGTTCACGCCGGTGCAAATCGCGCAAGGCATCGGCTTCAAGTTGCGCATGGCCGCGACGGAAACGAATTTGCGACAGTCGCGAGCCTTCCCGCACCAGGACAGGAAAAGTGCGCGGACTGATCTCAGCGTAGAGCGGTCCGTGATAGCCGGCCTCGATACGGTCGAAACCGCGCGTTTCGTCGGCGATCACGCGGGTGAATACATCAAGCCGGCCAGTCGAACTCTTCGGGTTGGCGGCGGCGGAGATCTCGTCGGGCAGCGCCAGGCTCTCGAGCAGTGGCACGATGTAGACGCAACCGGTTTCCAGGACGGCACCGTCGGTGAGCAAAACCTCGTGCAGCTTGAGCCCATCGATACGCTGGGCAACCGTGGTGCGGCCGGGCAAAAAGCTGGCGCGCACGCGATAGGCGACCTCACCGAGCCGCAGGTCTAGGCTCGCTGGCTGAATTTGATCGGGCACGAATTGATTCTCGGACAGAATCCCGCCATCGGCGGCGAGCGCCGCGATCATGCGGTCGGGCAGAATGCCCTTATCGTCGATAGCAAAGGAAAGTGTCACGTGCCTGCCCTGCAATTGCGCCGATCTAACCCAAGCAGACCTTGACGGGAAGCGGTGCCCCCCGCTACAAACATCTTATCCCGTGGTCATTTGAGCCGGCCGGCTTGCAGCCACGTTAAATAAGTCGCTAAAAGGCCGGGGACGCGTGAGCCCGGCCGAGATATTTCTCCGGCCGGTTTTTTGTTGGCCACGCGCGTGGCCCCGAAAAAGGGTAACCGGTTTCGGAAGCGACCATGCGCAAGGCTTAAGGAGGCCAGAATGCCCGCGTCGACCAAGAATTATCGTGCAGAAACCCGGCTGGTGCATGCCGGCACACTGCGCTCGCAGTTCGGCGAAACTTCGGAAGCGTTGTTCCTCACCCAAGGCTACGTCTATCCCACTGCAGAAGATTGCGAAGCGCGTTTTTCCGGCAAGATGCCGGGGTACGTCTATTCGCGCTACTCAAATCCAACCATGAGCATGTTCGAACAGCGCATGGCGGCGTTGGAAGGCGCGGAAGCGGCGCGATCGACGGCCACGGGCATGGCGGCTGTCACCACGGCGCTCATGGGGCTGGTCAAATCCGGCGATCATGTCGTGGCTGCCAGGGCGCTGTTCGGTTCCTGCCGTTGGGTAATCGAGGAATGGCTGCCACGCTTCGGCGTGACGTCGACTTTGGTCAACGGCACCGATCTCGAAGCCTGGAAGAAGGCGGTTCAGAAAAACACCAAAGTATTTTTTCTGGAGACGCCGACGAATCCGACCCTGGAAGTGATCGACATTGCCGCAGTCGCGGACATTGCACACAACGCGGGAGCCAGACTGGTGGTTGACAACGTGTTCGCTACGCCGCTCTACCAAAGCCCGCTCGCGCTCGGCGCCGACTGCGTGGTCTATTCGGCGACCAAGCATATCGATGGCCAGGGCCGCGTCCTTGGCGGCGTCATCCTGGGCTCCGAAAAGTTGATCATCGATCACTATCATCAGATGCTGCGGCAAACCGGACCCTCGCTGTCTCCGTTCAATGCGTGGGTTCTGCTCAAGAGCCTGGAGACGCTACCGGTGCGCGTGCAGCGTCAAACCGACAATGCCGGCGCAGTCGCCAATGCACTCGCCGGACACAAAAAGCTTGCACGGCTAATCTATCCGGGGCGGCCCGATCACCCGCAGGCCGAGATTGTCCGAAAGCAAATGCGCGCGGGCTCGACACTCTGCTCATTCGAGGTCAAGGGCGGAAAGCTGGCCGCCTTCCGGTTTCTCAACGGGCTCCGGCTGATCGGGATCACCAACAATCTCGGGGATGCCAAGAGTTTGGTTACGCATCCGACCACCACCACGCATCAGCGGCTGACGCCCGAGCAGCGCGCCGAGCTCGATATCGGCGACGGACTGATCCGGTTTTCAGCCGGTCTCGAGCACCCCGACGATCTGATCGAGGATTTGTTGATGGCGCTGGATAAAGCCTGACACGAATCAGGGAACGATGTGGTGCGCCGCCGCCGTTGCCGACATGATGGGCCGTTGCGTGGCTTCAGCGATGGCGTTGCCGAGTTCTTTCGCCATGCAGGCGTAGCTCCAGTCGTTCATGTGCAGCCCATCGGGCGACACGAACGTCTCGAATTCGAGATGATCAACCTCGCGCCAATGCCGCATCACGTCGAAGCGACGGAACAGGTCGACGTCTTCTCGCTTGGCGGTTGTGGCGATCAGCGCGACCATGGACTCGGCTTCGGGCTTTGCGATCACCTTCGGCGCAAATTGCGGATCGATCAGAACAACGTCGGCGCCGACGGCGCGAATCTTATTGATGCCGGAGCGGATCAGAGCGCTATGGTCGGCGAGAGGATGGTCGCGGATGACGGAGTTGGTGCCGAGTTGCCACAGCACGAGATCAGGCTTGGCGGCGATCACCGATGAATCGAAGCGCGCGAGCATGTCCGGCACTTCCTCCCCGCCGACGCCGCGATTGAGCACGGTGATCGACAATCTCGGGAAATGCCGGCGGAGTTCGACTTCAAGCCGGCTCGGATAATTCGATTTCGGTGAACTTGCACCCGCGCCCGCCGTCGAAGAGGACCCGATAGCAACGACCGTAATTGCCTCGCCGGCACTCACCTTGTGCGCGATGTGCGACAACGGATTTGCCAGACGGATAAGATCGAGCGGCGCATCGCAGGCTGGCGCCGCCGTGTCGGCGATCGCAGGCAATACAAAGCCCAGCCCCGCAAACAGCGCGGTGGCGGCCGCCGCCAACTTTGTGACCCGTTGCCCGGGAATTTCGTTCCGCAAGTTAATCCTCAACCTATCGACTACGGCTGCCGTTAACCGGCGGCTCTTCTGGTTTGGCCGCCGCGATCACAAGATCGGCCAGCAGCCGGCCTATGCAATCATGGACATGCTCGGCGATGTCAAGTTTTTTCGTGGCCGAATATAAATCGAACGTTCCGAGTTCACCCCACAATTTCATGATGCTGAAGCGGTCAAATAATGGCACTTCATGTTGCAATGCAACCCAGCGCATGTCTTCTGCATACGTACCAAGGGCAATCATCGATTCCGTTCGTGGGCTATATTGCGCATTGATTAAAACCACATCAGCGCCCGCCGAATGGGCAATATTAATACCCTTATCAAGTGCCTGGCTGAATTGATCTGGATCAACCGAAAGCATCGCATCGACCGTTCCGGTCTGCCAGACCAGAAGCTGCGGCTTGGCAGCGCTTAATGCACCGGGAAGTGTCTTCACCATCTCGGCGGCAGTTCGTCGCGCTTTGACATCAGTTGTAAGCTTGACCTCGACACCCGGCAGTTGCTGGGCAAGCGCGTGCTGCAACCGCGCCGGATACGCATTGCCCGATGTTGGGCCGTTTGATCCCGGCAGTTGCGAAGAGCCTGCGCCGACAACCAGCACCGTGAGGTGCTTTGCTTTGAGCGCGCGCGCGACCTGCGGCAACCGGAAATTCGATTCGATGAGGTTTTCGGCGACCCGGCACTCAGCCGGCTGCTCGGCCCAGGTCGGACCACTGCCCAGCATCAGCAACGCCAGCAACAGCAAGCGTCTCATGCGTCGCCCCCCGCGTAGCCCGGCCTAGCGGCAGGCGGGCGCGGTCCCCCGCCCTGTCGTTCGGCTTGTCTATACCACGAAATAAGCGCCGCAACGGCCACCATGATGGCGATGCCGAGAAAACTGACGATAATCTGAGTGAAGACGCGATTGGACACTTCCGTAAATACGAAGTGGCCGGCGAAGGAAAGAAAGACCCCGAGACAAAACGTTTCCAGCGAATGCTGCCCGCAGACGATCGCCGGCCAGAAAATCCATGATTTCAGTGCCGGCCAGTCGCGCGGCACGAACACAACCGTTATCACGGCCAATGCCAGGAAATGCATGATGCGAAGCACGTCGAGATTCGTTTTGTCGATCGGGTAGATCGCCTCACCGATAAATTTCGGAACGAATGCCGCAAGCCTTGGAAAATACCAGGTCATCGCAATCGCAAACGCGAACACAAGATAAGTAATCGCCAGCCCCACCACCACCTTGGAATGCAACCAGCGAGACAAATTTTGCGCACCGCCGAGCGCACACCAGGCGCCGAACACAAACAGCAATTGCCAGGCGAACGGATTGAACACCCAGACGCCGCTCGGATACGCCGGGATGTTCCACTCGAATAGCCACATCAACGCGTAGAGTGCCGCCGAGGAAAGCAGCGCAATCGACGGTGCGCGCAACAGCAGCCACAGCATCGGAGGGAACCACGCCAGAAGCAGAATATAGAGCGGCAGTATGTCCATGTTCACCGGCTTGAACTTCAGAAGGAGCGCTTGAAGGATTGTAACATCGGGATTTTTGAGAAAATCGAGTACACCCATTTCTTCCGTAAAGAGAGGGTTATCGAAACTGTTCGCCACATAGGCGATCTCGGCGAGATAGATCGCAAGCAAGAACACATGCGCGACATAAATTTGCCACGCTCGCTTGAGTACGCGCGCAGAAGCGACGACAAAACCATGCGCCTGCATCGCGCGACCGTAAACGAACGCGGCCGTGTAACCCGAGATGAAGACGAAAATCTCGGTCGCGTCGCTGAAGCCGTAGTTGCGGATGGTAATCCAGCTGACCGCGTTGGACGGAATGTGGTCGAGGAAAATCAGCCAGAGTGCGAGGCCGCGGAACAAATCGAGCCGTAGATCGCGTTCGGTCGAAACCGGGGCCATGTGCGGCGTTTCTTTCGTGCGCTCTTTCGGTCATAATCCGGGGCATCAAACGAATGGCAAGCCCCAACTAAGTGAACTGTGCGGCATATAGATGTATCGCGCCGTAACCCGCAAGATCGAGGTCACCGTCACGCCCCGTTTTGTGTCGGAGCGATCGTCGCCCGGCAACGGCTATTTTTTCTGGGCCTATACCATCAACATTACCAATCTCGGCGCAGAAACCGTTCAGCTCAAGACACGGCATTGGCGTATTACCGATGCACTCGGACGCTTGCAGGAAGTCAAAGGCCCGGGTGTCGTAGGAGAGGAGCCGACGCTCAAGCCAACCGAATCGTTTGAGTACACCAGCGGAGTTCCGTTGCCGACGCCATCAGGATTCATGGTCGGCAGCTATGGCATGGTGACGGAAGGTGGCGAGCATTTCGACATCGAGATCCCAGCATTTTCGCTCGATTCGTCCTACGCCGAGCGCACGATCAACTAGGATTGGCGCCGACTTCACCCGGCGCAAATTGGTAGTTCGCGCTGCAGAATTCGCAGGTGACGGAAATCTTGCCATCTTCAACCATGTGGTCGCGGTCATCCTGTGAAAAGCTTTTGAGCATGGCCTCGACATTACCGCGCGAGCATGAACACTCCGCGCGCAACGGACCGGCGCGAAAAACGCGCACCCCCGGCTCATGGAAAAGCCTATAGACCAACCGTTCGCTGGAAAGCGATGGATCGATCAGCTCGATATCCTCGACTGTCGAAATCAGGGCCTGGCCTTCGGCCCAGGCGTCGTCTTCCTCGATCGTGTGCGGCTTGATGCCTTCGGGCGCATCGCCGGGATCGAGATCGGCAACACGCGCGCGTTCGGGCGCTTTCGGCAAAAATTGCAACATAATCCCGCCCGCGCGCCATCGGTGGGTGGCGCCGCCCGACCCGGCACGCAATTCCTCCGCGACCGCCAGTCGCACCCGCGTCGGGATCTGTTCCGAGCGCAGGAAATATTCGTGTGCGAGATCTTCCAGCGAACCGCCATCGAGCGCGACCAGGCCCTGATAGCGATTCATGTCAGAGCCCTGGTCGATGGTCATCGCCAGGTGACCCTTGCCGAGCAGCGTACCGCCATCTGCCTCGCCCGCCGCGATCGCGGCGGCCACACGATCCTTGTCGAAGCGCGCACAGCCCCGCACCTTGTCGGGCGCCGTGAAGTCAACGACCAGCATCCGGACAGGACCGTCGCTTTGCGTCTGCAAGATGAAGCGCCCGTCGATCTTCAAGGCCGAACCGAGCATTACAGTTAATACGATCGCCTCACCCAGTAATTTGGCGACCGGTTGCGGGTAGGCGTGTCGCGCAAGAATCTCGTCCACGGCAGGACCGAGCCGCACGACGCGACCGCGCAAGTCGAGCTTGGCGATCTCGAACGGCATAACGGTGTCATCCGCGGTGGTAGCTGATGGCGCGCGGGAAGGAATGGCAACGTGAGGATCGGTCATAGCCACTATGTAGCGTTCAACGAACGGAATGCGAGCCCCGCACCGTCCGGTTTTTTCACAACCGGCATCCGCGCGGCCGCGACGCTAGGCGTCGACGTGCAGGCACCAGGCGAGCAGACCTTTCTGGGCATGTAAGCGATTTTCCGCCTCGTCGAACACCACCGACTGCGGCCCGTCGATCACCTCATCGGTGACCTCCTCGCCGCGGTGCGCCGGCAAGCAGTGCATGAACAGAGCGTCCGGCTTGGCTTTGGCCATCAAGCTGGCATTGACCTGATAGCGCTTGAGCACGTTGTGCCGGTGCTTACCATCCCGGTCGCCCATCGACACCCAAGTGTCGGTGACCACACAGTCCGCATCCTTGACCGCGGCTTCCGGATCGTCGCCGATCCTGATCGCGGCACCCGATGATTTTACCCAATCCATCAACCACTTTTTCGGGCGCAATTCCGCGGGCGTCGCTATCCGCAACTGAAAATCGAAGCGCTCGGCCGCGTGCATCCAGCTCGCCAACACATTGTTGGAATCGCCGCTCCATGCAACCGTCCGGCCGCGGATCGGCCCACGTTTTTCCTCGTACGTCATCACATCGGCCAATACCTGACAGGGATGCGAGCGGCGCGTGAGCCCGTTTATCACCGGAATAGCGGCGTGGCGCGCAAGCTCAGCCACAGCTTCGTGGTCGAGAATGCGGATCATGATCGCATCGACGTAGCGCGACAGAACTCGGGCGGTGTCGGCCAAAGTTTCTCCCCGGCCCAGCTGCATTTCCTGCGCTGTCAGCAGGATCGCCTCACCACCGAGCTGCCTCATGGCCACGTCGAAAGACACGCGTGTGCGGGTCGAGGGCTTGTCGAACACCATTGCCAGTGTCTTGCCGGCGAGTGGTGACGCGACAACGCCCCGCGCTCGCGCGGCCTTCATGGAGCGGCTTTTGTCGATCAGCCCGGCAAGGACGGGTTTGGGAATATCAATGAGATCGAGAAAATGCCGGACCCCGTTTGCGGTCATGACGGCACCTTGGCTTTGCGCGCATGCGTCTGTGCAAGGCGCGTGCAGGCTCGGTCGATACACCCGATGGCTTCGGCAATTTCTTTCTCGCCAATGATCAGCGGCGGCAACAGCCGTACCACGTTGTCGCCAGCCGCAACCGTGATCATTTTTTCGGCGCGCAGTTCGTCAACCATCTCGGAGGCCTGGGGGATCATGCGCAGTCCCATCAGCAGGCCCTCCCCGCGCACTTCGGCGATCACCGTAGCGTGCCGATCCTTGAGTTCTGCCAGTCGTTGCTTGAGCAGCAGCGCATTTTTCCGCACCCCCTCGATAAAACCGTCAGCCATCACGACGTCGAGCACGGCATTTCCCGCCGCCATCGCCAATGGATTGCCTCCGAAAGTCGAGCCATGCGTGCCCGCCGTCATGCCTTTCGACGCCTCGGTCGTCGCGAGACATGCGCCGACCGGAAAACCGCCGCCTAGCGCCTTGGCGATCGTCATGATGTCGGGGATAGTGCCGGTGTGCTGGTAGGCAAACAAATCGCCGGTGCGGCTGATGCCGGTTTGAATCTCGTCGAATATCAGCAGCAGGCCTTTGTCGTCGCACAATTTGCGAAGCGCGCACAAGAATGTGTGCGGCACCACCCGCACGCCACCTTCGCCCATCACCGGCTCGATCATGATTGCTGCGGTCTCTGCACCGATCGCCTTCTTGACCGCATCGAGATCAGCAAATGGTACCTGGTCGAAGCCCGGCATCGGCGGGCCGAAGCCGTCGAGATATTTCTTGTTGCCGGTCGCAGCGAGTGCCGCCAGCGTCCTTCCGTGAAAGGCGCCTTCGAACGTAATGATGCGATAGCGCTCGCCCTTGCCGCTGGCGGACTGATATTTGCGCGCCATCTTGATCGCGCATTCGATCGCTTCGGCACCCGAATTCTGGAAAAACACGGTATCGGCGAAACTCGCCGCGCACAGCCTGTCTGCAAGCTTCTCGCCTTCGGGGATGCGGTAGAGATTTGAGACGTGCCAGACCTTATGCGCCTGCTCGGTCAGCGCCTTGACCAGGTGTGGATGCGCATGGCCGAGAGCATTGACGGCAACGCCGGTGGTAAAATCGAGGTAGCGCTCGCCCTCAGCCGTGAACAGCCACGCGCCTTCGCCCCGCTCGAAAGCGAGATCGACCCGCGCATAGGTTGGCAATAAATGCGAGCTCACGACCGTCATCTTCCATCGAACATTTTCATCTGCGCATGACTTTGTCTGAAGATCGGTGCCCGCTCATGCGCTTTCCCAGGCGCACGACCTTCCCGACCCCGGTCCTTGATTTCGGCACCATGCGCGCGCCGAAAAGAAATGTGCCGCCTCGCCGGGCGGCACTTTTTTCATTCTATTGCCGGGTCCCGCCCTGTCAACGCGTTCGCCGACTCAATTGTGCCGCAAGTGCTGATTCTAAAGGAAAACCTGTTGGTAGCTTGGCGCGGGGGCCTGTAAGAGCTTGCAGCCGAGTCACTGCCTATTGTAGCGTCTCGGTCAGTTAGTACGACATCTCGTGCTACCGAGCAATTTTCTGGTCCATCCCTGACGCGTATGCGTCTGGCGCCCAATAGGGCGTCTGACGACGGGGTTGGATTTTATCCAAAGCTTTGAAGTCTAAGGAGAAACCCAATGGGCTGGACGGACGAGAGGGTCGAGCTCCTGAAGAAATTGTGGGCGGATGGTCTGTCGGCCAGCCAGATCGCGGCTGAGCTTGGCGGCATTACCCGCAACGCTGTGATTGGCAAGGTTCACCGCCTTGGCCTCTCGGGTCGGGCCAAAAGCCCCTCCTCGACGGCGCCAAGGCCGCGCAAGGCGCGTTCCTCGGGTCACATGATGCGCGTTCCGCGGCCATCGATGCGCGGCAATACCGCCCTCGCCTATGACTACGACGTCGAGCCCGAACCGGAACTGATCGAAATTCCGCTGGAGCAACGCAAAACCTTGCTCCAGTTGAACGAAAAGACCTGCCGCTGGCCGGTCGGCGACCCGGGTGGCTCGGATTTTTTCTTCTGTGGTGGCGACACAGTAAACGAACTGCCCTATTGCTCCTATCACTGCCGCGTTGCGTATCAACCGGCCAGCGATCGCCGTCGCGACAAGCGACCGTTTAGAAACTAACGGCAGCAACATTCTTCGTTTTCATGGCCGGGTTCTCGCCCGGCCATTTATTTTGGTGGACAGCCTTCATTGTGGGCGACACAGGCCCTGTCGTCCGAATAGCGGATGGAGGTCGACGCCCCGTTTCACGGCGTGGGAACTCCGCCGCCACAATGACGACGCGGCCTTGAGCCATTCTTCCGATGATCTCGGTCCGCAACTTGCGTCCGCCATGACAAACCATCAGGAATGCGATGTCGTTGTAATCGGCGGTGGCCCGGCCGGCTCCACCATTGCCGCGCTCCTTGCGCAAAAAGACAAACATGTTGTTCTGCTGGAGAAGGATCGCTTCCCGCGCTTTCACATCGGCGAGTCGCTGCTGCCGCTCAACTTGCCGCTATTCGATCGTCTGGGCGTGGCGGACGACATTAGGCGCATCGGCGTCTACAAGCCGGGCGCCGAGCTCGTCTCCGACGAGCACGAGACAACAGCCACGTTCCGCTTTGCCGATAACCCGTTGCTGAGCGTCGGTTACAGCTACCAAGTGAAGCGTTCGGAATTCGACAAATTGCTGCTCGACAACAGCCGCAGGCTCGGTGCCAGGGTAAGAGAGGGTACGCGGGTAGTCGACGTCACACTGGATGGCAAGGAGCGCACGAGAATCACCGCGATCGGCCCCGATGAAAACCTGACGCACTGGTCTGCCCGTTTTCTCGTTGACGCCTCCGGGCGAGATACCCTGCTCGCCAGCCGGCTCGGACTAAAGCGCATCGACAAGCAGAACAATACCGCGGCCATATTTGGACATTTCCGTAAAATCCCGCAGCAGGCTGGTGACAAGGCGGGAATGATAACGGTTCATTTGTTCGAGCATGGATGGTTCTGGGTTATTCCGCTGCCCGACAACGTGACAAGTGTTGGCGTCGTGGGAACGCAGGCGCTCTTCAAGTCACGAAAAGGCAAGCTTGACGCGATCTTCGCGCACGCGGTCGACCAGTGCCCGAGCCTTGCCAGGGATATGACAAATGCCGAACCGTTGGGCCCACTCGTCGCATGCGCGGATTATTCGTACGACTCGCGAAGTTACGTAGGTGATCGCTACATCCTGGTCGGTGATGCTGCCGCGTTCATTGATCCGCTGTTCTCCAGCGGCGTGATGATGGCCATGAGCAGCGCGCAATTTGGCGCAAACGTCGTCCATGCTTTGCTTGAGGGAAAGGAACCACGTGATCGCCTGGTGCGCGACTATGAACGCAAGATACAGACCAGTCTCGCTTCTCTTTCCTGGCTTATTTACCGGATAAATTCGCCGATCTTGCGCGATATCCTCATGTCGTCGTTCGATCTTTTCAATACGCGCCACGGATTGATTACCATTCTGGCAGGCGATTTTTACGAACGGCGTTCTTTCCTTTCGCCATTGCGGCGGTTGCAATTTGCGTACGGTTTCCTGCTGCTCGCCGCAAAGTTTGGATTTCGTCTGCGCAATGGTGGCATTGAGTGGGACCTACAGCGGCGCCTCCTCGGATCTGAGGCCGCCGGATAAGCGCCGTCAGTTCAACCGGCCGAAGCGGTCGTCGAGCGCGTAACCGGCGCCGCGGACCGTGCGGATGGGATCGGCCATTTGGCCGCGGTTGATCGCCTTGCGCAGCCGGCCGACGTGCACGTCGACCGTCCGTTCGTCAATGTAAATGTCGGAACCCCAAACGCCATCCAGCAATTGCTCACGTGAGAACACTCGGCCCGGCCGCTCCATCAGGAATTCGAGCAAGCGATATTCCGTTGGCCCGAGATCGACCGGACGACCGTTGCGGGACACTCTTTTCTTTTCGCGGTCCAACTCGATATCGCCAATGCTCAACACCGTGGCGACCCGTTCCGGGTTGGCCCGGCGCAACAGCGCCCGGACGCGGGCGAGCAATTCCGGCACGGAAAATGGTTTGACGATGTAGTCATCGGCGCCCGTGGCAAGTCCGCGCACCTTTTCGCTTTCCTCGCCACGCGCCGTCAGCATGATGATCGGCAACTGCCGCGTTTCCGGTCGCGCGCGCAGGCGGCGGCACAGTTCGATCCCGGAAAGACCAGGCAGCATCCAGTCGAGCACCACGAGGTCGGGCGTGCTCTCCTTCAGGCGCGTATCTGCCTCGTCGCCGCGCGCAGAAGTCTCAACCTCATAGCCCTCGGCCTCGAGGTTGTAGCGCAGGAGCATCGTCAACGGCTCCTCGTCTTCCACGATGAGGATACGGGCGTTCATGCGAAATTCCATCACCTGTCGCCGGCCGTGCGTAGTGCCGCGATAGTCGTGGTATCGCCTTTTGGCCGCTGATCGGCAATCGGGCGTCCCTCGATGATGTAATGGACGGTCTCCGCAATGTTTGTGGCATGGTCGCCCATGCGTTCGATATTTTTTGCGCAAAACATCAGATGGATACAGAAGGTGATGTTGCGAGGGTCTTCCATCATATAGGTGAGTAGTTCGCGGAAAACCGAAGTGCAAACTGCGTCGATTTCCTCGTCGCCGCGCCATACCGTCATCGCCTTGCTAACGTCCCGGCGCCCATAGGCGTCGAGCACCAGCTTCAACTGTTCGAGAACGAGTTCGGTCATGTGTTCGACGCCGCGGATCAGTTTCGGCGGCGGAAACTCCCCGTTGAGTGCGATCACCCGCTTGGCGATGTTCTTGGCAAGATCGCCTATGCGCTCGATATCGTTCGCCAGGCGCAACGCGCCGACCACTTCGCGCAGGTCGACGGCCAGCGGCTGACGCCGTGCAATGGTGAGCACCGCTTTCTCTTCAATTTCGCGCTGCAATGCATCGATATTGGCGTCGGCATTGGAAACCCGCTGCGCCAATGTCGTATCGCGCGTCGCCAGTGCGTCGACCGACTCGGCGACCTGCTTTTCGGCGAGGCCACCCATCTCGGCGACCATGCGGGCGAGATCCTGCAGGTCGGAATCGAAAGCCTTCGTCGTATGGTCGGTGAGTGTGTGGTCGGTCATTTTGTCTTTCCTAGCCGAAGCGGCCGGTGATGTAGTCTTGGGTCCGGCGGTCGTTCGGAGTGGTAAAGATTCGGGTCGTTTCCCCAAACTCGACCAGATCCCCGAGATACATGAAGGCCGTGAAATCGGAGACGCGCGCGGCCTGCTGCATGTTGTGGGTCACGATGGCGATCGTGTAATCGTCCTTGAGCTCGTCGATAAGCTCTTCGATTTTGGCAGTTGAGATCGGATCGAGGGCAGAACACGGCTCGTCGAACAAAATCACTTCTGGACGCACGGCAACCGTGCGGGCGATGCACAGTCGCTGCTGTTGGCCGCCCGAGAGCGACAGCCCATTGGCGCCAAGCTTGTCCTTCACTTCTTCCCACAGCGCGGCGCGTTCAAGCGCCTGCTTGACCCGATCTTCCAGCTCCCCCTTTGGCAACCGTTCATACAAGCGGATGCCGAAGGCAATATTCTCGAAGATGGTCATCGGGAACGGGGTAGGCTTCTGGAACACCATTCCGACTTTCGCGCGCAGCAGATTGAGATCCTGCGACGGTGAAAGAATGTCATCATTGTCCAGCCGCACGTGGCCGGTTGCCCGCTGGTTTGGATAGAGATCGTACATCCGGTTGAGAATGCGCAGCAGTGTCGACTTGCCGCATCCGGACGGGCCAATGAACGCCGTCACCTTGCCTTGGTACAACGGCACGGAAATGTTCTTGAGCGCGCGATGGTCGCCATAATAAAAATCCAGGTTGCGGATAGAGATTTTCTCGGTGAGATCCTCCGCATTTCCCGCTGCATGGGTGACGGTTGGTACTGTGAAGGATGCTACGCTCATGATGTTTTTCTCTGGGCGGAAAGGATTCGAGCTATGATGCTGAGTAAAAGCACCGCCAAGGTGATGATTAGCGCTCCAGTCCAGGCCAGCTTCTGCCAATCTTTGTACGGGCTCAGTGCGAACTGGAAGATGACAACTGGAAGGCTGGAAACCGGAGCGTTCAGATTGAGGCTCCAGAACTGGTTATTAAGCGCTGTGAAGAGTAATGGCGCGGTTTCACCGGAAATGCGTGCGACCGCCAGCAGAACTCCGGTGATCATGCCGGCGCGCGCGGCGCGATAAGCGACTTTCCGGATCATCAATGACCGCGGCAGTCCAATCGAGGCAGCAGCCTCCCGCAGGGTATCAGGCACGAGAATGAGCATGTCTTCCGTCGTGCGGACAACCACTGGCACCACGATTACCGCCAGCGACACCGCGCCCGCCCAACCGGAGAAATGGCCCATCTGCGCGACCATAATTTCGTAGATGAAGAGGCCGATCACGATCGAAGGCGCGCTGAGCAGGATGTCGTTGATGAAGCGTACAACCATCGTCAATTTATCGTAGCGGCCGTACTCGGCCATGTACGTTCCCGCGAGCATGCCGAGCGGCGTGCCTACGAGCACCGCGATCACAGTCATCACCAGACTGCCTACAATCGGATTGAGCAGTCCGCCGGCGGAGCCGGGCGGTGGCGTCATTTCGGTAAACACCGCGAGCGACAATCCGCTGAAGCCTTCCCACAAAAGCACCGCCAAAATGACCACCAGCCAGCTCAAGCCAAAACCTGTCGCGGCGTAGGAAAGAGCCATGGTGATGACGTTGCGCCGCCGGCGCTTCGCGTGGAGCGGAGAGGAGAATGCGGAATTCATGGTCAGGCTCCGACTCGCGCATTCAGCCGCAGCAACAGCAATCGTGCGATCGCCAACACGATGAAAGTGATCACGAACAGAATCAGGCCGAGTGCGATCAAGGCCGAGGTATAGAGATCGCCGACCGCCTCGGTGAATTCATTGGCAATGGTGGCGGAAATGGTGGTGCCGGGCGCCAAGAGTGAACCGGAGATACGGTGCGCGTTACCGATCACAAAGGTGACGGCCATGGTCTCGCCGAGAGCGCGCCCAAGCCCGAGCATAACCCCGCCAATCACGCCAACACGGGTGTAAGGCAGGACGACATAGCGCGCGACCTCCCAGGTCGTGCAGCCAAGTCCATAGGCAGCCTCCTTTAGTACCGGCGGCACCGCTTCGAACACGTCGCGCGAGATGGACGTGATAAACGGCAGGACCATGATGGCGAGGATCAGGCCCGCGGTAAAAACACCGATGCCATAGGGCGGCCCCGCAAACAGCACGGAAAGTACCGGGATCTCGCCAAATGCCGTAATCAAAAGCGGCTGCACATGTTGCTGGAGGAACGGCGCAAATACGAACAGGCCCCAAATCCCGTAAATGATGCTCGGAATTCCCGCGAGCAGCTCGATCGCAATTCCGATCGGTCGGCGCAGCCACATCGGACATAATTCAGTGAGGAACATCGCGATTAACAGACCGACCGGCACGGCAATCAGCATCGCGATAAATGAGGTAACGATCGTGCCGTAGATTGGCGCGATGGCTCCGAATTTCTCGGTGACCGGATTCCAGACTTCTTCGTAGAGGAAACTCAGCCCGAAAGTGCGCAACGCCGGCAACGATCCCCAAATCAGTGAAACGATAATGCCGCCCAGGATGACCAGGACCGTACCCGCGGCAGCGCGGGTTAAGTGGCGAAATACAACATCGCCCACCCGCAAGCGCTGCAGGACCTTGGCCCGGTCGACATGATCGACGGCCGAAATTCCCGCCCCTTGCAACGCCACATCAACCACGGATCGCCTCCCGGTCGATAACATCCGGCTCTCCTTTGGCTTTTCGCCGTTGCGGAGAGCTACTCAAGCCGCCTGCCGCGCGCAGCACAAGCCACTTTCCCGGCCGCACAAAGAAAGGGCGCCACACGGCGCCCTTTCCTTCGATCGTGCATCAATTAGTCATCGCGAACAGCGGCTTGCCGCTCGCATCCTTGATATCGGTCGTCCAGGATTTCTGGACGTCCGCGACAACATTGGCCGGCATTGGAACGTAGTCGAGGTCTTCGGCCGCCTTGCCGCCGTTCTTGTACGCCCAGGCAAAGAACTTAAGCGCCTCACCGGTGGCAGCCGTGTCGCTCGGCTGTTTGTACAGGAGAATCCAGGTTGCCGCTGTCATTGGCCATGATTTGTCGCCGGACTGATTGGCCAGGATCACGCCATAACCGGGCTGCGACTTCCAATCCGCATTTGCCGCCGCCGCCTGGAACGCCTCCGAGGTTGGCGCAACTGTCTTGCCTGACTTGTTGACCATCTTGGTGAAGGTCAATTTGTTTTGCTTGGCGTAAGCGTATTCGACATATCCGATCGCGCCTTTGGTGTTGGCGACATTATTGGCGACGCCTTCATTACCCTTGGCGCCGATCCCGCTCGGCCACTGCACCGACGTGTTGACACCGACCTTCGATTTCCAGTCGGGACTAACATCGGCAAGATAATAGGCAAAGTTGAACGTGGTGCCGGAGCCATCGGACCGATGCACGATTGCGATTGCCTGGTTCGGCAGCTTCACGCCAGGATTTAGTTTTTTGATCGC
This sequence comes from Pseudolabrys sp., assembly GCA_035626335.1. Classification (GTDB taxonomy): domain Bacteria; phylum Pseudomonadota; class Alphaproteobacteria; order Rhizobiales; family Xanthobacteraceae; genus Pseudolabrys. The sequence goes on along the minus strand of DASPNW010000027.1, from coordinate 17,860 downwards.
GGGATCGTCCCAGGTCTTGATATCGCCCAGGAAGATCTTTGCAAGCGTCGGGCCATCGAGTGTCACATCGCCGGGATTAATGCCGTCGAGATTGACAACCGGCACAATGCCACCCATCACCATCGGAAATTGGGCGAGACCAGCTTCATCAAGCTCCTTGCCCGGCAGCGGAGCGTCGCTCGCACCGAATGTTACGGTCTTGGCTTTGATCTGCTTGATGCCACCGCCGGAGCCGATCGACTGATAGTTCAGGCCGTTACCGGTGACTTTTTTGTATTCATCGGCCCATTTGGCGTAGATCGGGTAAGGGAATGTCGCGCCGGCACCAGAGATGTCGGCGGCTTTGGCCGGAACGAAAGCGGCGGCAGCGATGACGCCAGCGGCTGCCAGTGCGGTCCAGTGTTTCAAGGGCTCTCTCCATGTTGGCGGCCAAAGGTGAGCGCGGGCCGAGGAGGCCCATCGCGCCTATCACGCCCAGATGTTTGGGCGGCCGCTGTTGCTCTAAAAAATGCTCTCCACGACGGCTTCGGACGTTTTTTATTCTGATTTAGCGGGGGGAAATCCGAAGTCGCGGTCAGCCATAGGCGTCGCATGTCACCGTTCTATAAAGCTTTGGTGACAGCTACATGACAGCCTAACCTTCTGGATTCGCTTATTAATCCTCGGATGAGGTTGATTCGTCGGTGCGCAACGGCAGGTGCATGGTAAAGGCAGCGCCGGCGCCAGGCGTGCTCTCGATTGTAAGGCGGCCACCATGCCGGTTGAGCACATGTTTGACGAGCGCGAGCCCCAACCCGGTGCCGCCTTGTGCCCGGCTGTCGGACACGTCGACACGATAAAATCGTTCTGTGAGGCGCGGGAGATGCTCCGGCGCGATACCCGGACCATAGTCCCGTACCGTTATGCGCGCCTCCGGAGTGCCGCCCCGGGTTTGTCCGCGCGCCAAGGCAACGTCCACCCGCTTGCCGGCGGCCCCATATTTGAGCGCATTTTCGACGAGATTTTCGAGCGCGCGGATCAGCTCGTCGCGCTCACCGAGCACCATCAGTGTGTCCGGCGGCGATATGACCTTGATATCCACGCCACGATCGCGCGCCAGCGTCTGCAAACCGTCAATTACCTGCCGAACAATGGGAACAAGATCGACCGGCGTATTGGGCTGCAAATGCGCGTTGAGCTCGATGCGTGAAAGCGAGAGCAGGTCGTCGATAAGACGCGCCATGCGCGTCGCCTGCCCCTGCATGATGTCAAGAAATTTCGCTCGTGCCGCGGGGTCTTCCTTGGCGGGGCCTTGCAGCGTTTCGATGAATCCAAGCAATGCCGCGAGCGGTGTGCGCAATTCATGGCTTGCATTGGCGATGAAGTCGGCTCGCATCTCCTCTACCCGTCGCAGCGGCGTGAGATCGTTGAAGGTCATCACCAGGAGATCAACAGCGTCGCTGCCGGTCACAAGTCGAACCGGCGTCACGAAAGCTTCAAGCCAGCGATCGACCGGCACGCGTTCGAAGAACTCCACGCGTTGCGGCTCGTGACGTTTAGCCGCTCGACGGATGGCATCGACGAGATCCGGCATACGCAACGCAATCAAGGCCGGTTCCCCGCGGCGCAGGGCCGGGGCTATGCCCGAGGCGGCTTCGTTGAATGCAAGCACGCGACCTTCGCGGTCGAGCACGATCGCAGCGCTGGGAAGACCCTCGATGAGCTGCTCGATCAATACGGCCTGCGGCCCGACAAGTACCCGGTTGGCTGCCGGCACGACGCCCGCGACGTTCACGACGGTCGTCTCGCCGATTAACGCTTGCCACGCGCCACGCAACCGAGCTCCCAAGCCCAAGGCAGCTGGAAAATCGCGGCGGTCGTCGTTAGTCGACATGGTCAGTTGACGTCGGTTTTTTCAGCCTCGATCTCGCTGCGGATCGGCGCGGTCACCGAAGTTATCGATTTCGTTTCGATCGCTTTCCGCGCGCCGGACATATTGAGCCATACTTCACGTGCGCCGAGAATTGCGAGGGCAATCACGAACGGCACAATATAATAGAGCAGCCGGAACAGGAGCAGCCCGGCCAAGACTGATTCCTTGTCGAATTGCCACAGCGCCACGAGCATGGCGGCGTCGAACACGCCGAGGCCGCCGGGCGCATGACTGGCAAAGCCGAGCAGCGTCGCTGAGACGAACACCACCGCAATCGTCACGAAGTCGATATTCGGCTCGTTGGGAAGCAGCATGTACATCGCCAGAGCGCAACAGCCGAGGTCGAGGATACCGATCCCAATTTGCAACAGAGTCGACGGGCCGCTCGGCAGATGGACTTTCCACTCGCCTTGACCGATTTCGCGTGGTGCGCTCCACACCCAGCCCACGTAGGAAACCAGTACCACCAGGATGGCGATGGCGGCGGTGCGATTGAGCCAGGCCGGCAGCTGATCGATCGGCCCGGCTGCTTGCGGATGGTAGGCAACGCCAAGACCGAGCACAGTGGCGTTGCCGAGCCAGAAAGTGAGGCCCGCAACAAAACAGATTTTGGCGACCTCGACAGCATCCAGGCCATAGGTCGAATAGATGCGATAGCGCACGGCGCCGCCGGTGAAGACAGTTGCGCCAACATTGTGGCCGATCGAATAGCTGGTGAATCCTGTCAACGCGGCAACGCGATAAGGGACCTCGCTGCGTCCAATCGTCCGCAAGGCGAACCAGTCGTAAAAAGTGAGCGTGAAGTACCCGCAGGCAACAAAGAATGCTGCAGCGGCGATGTGATGCGGCTTGGTTGCTCTCAACGCGGCGACCACCTCATTGGTGTCGATGTCGCGGAGCATGTGAAAAAGCACTACGGCCGCCACGGAAATGATGGCGATGCTCAATATGATGCCGATCCGGTTCCAACCGATCGTCTTCTGGAAAAATCGCGCCACTGCGCGCAGCGATTTCAGCATCATTCCTCCGGTTTGGCGCCGGCCGCATCGCCTCCAACGCCGCGCGCCCTCAAGAGCGCGCCTTGCCGACCCCTAGCAGAACTAACCCCTGCGGGCGAGTGGACTGCCACCCGTTCTCGCAATCTGTTAGCGTGTCGGAAATATGGCCGCCAGCCAATCAATCGCAATGGCGACTGCCCGGGAGGTGCCCATGAATGAATTCGAACCCCTGCCCCGTCGTGCCGTTCTCAAAAGTGCCGGATTAGGCGTTGGCGCCGGGCTTTTATCGAGCCTGCCGACGACTGCGCAAGCCGCGGCCGATGCTGAAATCTGGAGCGCGGAATACTGGACCAAAAAAGGCGACGTTCCACTTTATTTGTTCCGCAAGCGGCTCGGCGCGCCGAAGGCAGGCGAAGCGGCGCGGCCGGTGATTTTTCTGGTGCACGGCTCTTCGGTCACCTGGCGCATTTTCGACCTCGATACACCCGGACACGGCGAATATTCGATGATGAACGTATTCGCCCGTTGGGGCTTCGACGTCTGGACCATGGACCACGAAAATTACGGCAAGTCAGGGCGCACAAGCGGCAATTCCGATATCGCCAGCGGCGCGCAAGACCTCAAGGCCGCCATGCCCGTGGTCACGAAGGAAACCGGGCACCGCAAGGTGCATTTCGTGGGAGAATCGTCGGGCGCACTGCGCGCCGGATTGTACGCAACAATTGAACCCGAGCACGTCGACCGCCTGGTCCTGGCGGCGTTCACCTACAAGGGCACCGAGTCGCCGACACTGAAGAAGCGCGCCGAGCAACTCGAATATTTCCGCGCACACAACATGCGCAAGCGGGATCGCGCCATGATCGAAAGCATCTTCACGCGCGACAGACCGGGCACCACCGATCCCGCCGTCGGCAAGATTTTAGCCGACGTGGAATTGCAATTCGGCGACCAGGTGCCGACGGGCACGTATCTCGATATGACCGCCAATCTGCCGGTCGTGGATCCGAGAAAAGTGCAAGTGCCTGTCTTGCTGGTTCGCGGCGAGCATGACGGTATCGCGACTGTAGAAGACCTGTTCGACTTCTATCAGCAGCTTCCGCATGGCGACAAACAACTGGTGATCCTGCCGAACACTGCCCATTCAGTGGCGGTGGCTATCAACCGCCATCTGTTTTGGCATGCGACGCGGGCCTTCCTCGACATGCCGGCGCCGACGGCGATCTAGTGTGGGCTAGAACTTGGCGGTGAAAAACTCGCGCAGCGCGGCAGTCGTTTCTGCCGGCGCTTCGTCGGACAGATAGTGCCCTGAGGGGACGGCCTTCGCACCGACGATATTCCTGGCGTAATTGCGCCAGATATCGGCGGGGCCTGGTTCGCTGTTGCGGCCCACACCCCCGGTCGCACCCCATAACAGAAGCACCGGACACTCGATTTTGCGGCCAGCCGCAAAATCTTTGGCGTCCATCTCCAGATCGATACCGGCTGCCGCGCGATAATCCTCGCAGATAGCGTGGATCGTCGCCGGATTTCGGAAGCAGCGTTTGTATTCGGCGAGGGCATCCTTGTCGAAAAAGCTCAGCCCCTGTTTGGTTTTCGCCAGCTTCTTTTCGATGAACCAATCGGGGTCGGCACCCATCATCCGCTCGGGCAGATCGAAAGGCTGAATGTTGAAGAACCAATGCCAGGAGAATGTCGCCCATTGCTTGTTGATATTGTTGTACAGGTGATGCTGCGGGATAATGTCGAGGATCGCCGCCCGCGTCACCTTATTCGGATGATCGAGGCACATGCGGTGCAGCACGCGGGCGCCGCGATCGTGCCCCGCGGCATAGAATTTATCGAAGCCCAACGAGGCCATGACTTCGACCTGATCCTGCGCCATCGCGCGGAACGAATAACCGGAATGATCGTCGCCGCCCGGCGGCTTTTCGGAATCGCCATAACCGCGCAAATCCGTCGCAATGACCTTGAATTCGCGCGCCAGTGCGGGCGCCACCTTGTGCCAGTTCAAGTGCGTGAACGGATTGCCATGCATCAGCAGGAGCGGCGGCCCGCTTCCTCCGGTCACGGTGACAATACGCGCACCACTGGTCTTGATCTCGCTACGTGTGAAACCTTCGAGGAGCATGTCAGATTCCAAAATATTGCGAATATCTTTTCTTGATCTCTTCGGTTGCCGCCTCCTGCGCAACAGGATCGGACGGCAAGAGCTTGATCTGTGAAAGCGGCACGCGTCCAGGCTTGTCCTTCACATCCGGGTGGAAGGAACGCAGGCCGGCCACATCCACGAGATATTGCTGGGTCTCGCGCGACACCATGAAGCTGATGAACAGCCTGGCGGCGTTCGGATGCGGCGCATTCCTTGCAATGCCTTCACAACTGGGAACGAACGGCGTTCCCTCTTTCGGGTAGACAATTTCAATAGGCGCGCCTTCTTCTTTGAGCTGGATGTGAACGTATTCGAGGCCGTCGGCCGAAACCGCCCGTTCGCCCAAGGCCAGTTTTTTCGGCGGCTCAGTTGACGATTGTACTTGCAAAACTTTTTGCTTGCCGAGTTTTTCGAAGTAATCCCAACCGAGGACGTTCACGACCTGGAAGGTCGAAGTCACGATGCCGCCCGAATAACCCGGATGCCCCTTCACCATTTTTCCGGCCCATTTCGGATCGAGGAGATCAACAAAGCTTTTTGGCGCCTCTTCCGGCTTTACCATCTTGGTGTTGTAGGCGATCGGCATCAGCGTAAAGCGTACGCTGAAATAGGCGCCGTCCGGATCGCGTTCCGAAGCCGGCCATTTGAGGACTTCGGCCGGGACGAACGGCTCGAGCACGCCTTCCCTCTTCCACGCCACGAACAGCGCCTGATCGGTCGCATCGTAAACATCGGCAGTAAAGATGCTGCTGGCGCGCTCCTGCGAAACACGTTGATAGAGGCGTTCGCTGCCGGTGCGCTCCACCTGAACTGTGATGCCGGGATATTTCTGCTCAAAGGCCTTCGCCAGATTTTGTGCAACTTTGATGTCGATGGCCGTGTAGTAGACGATCTTGCCTTCCTTCCTGGCCGCCTCGATGAGTTCCGGACTCAGCGGTGTTGGCTGCGGCGCGGCCAAAGTTGACGCCGACAAAATAGCAACCGCGCCGGCGACGAACGCGCCGCGGGTAATCATCCGGATTGTCATGGCACCTCCCTGACGCACGCTGCCGTTTTCGCGCGACGGCTTGTTGAGGCCGAGCATAACAAATTCCGGCGCGTGGCAAGAGGATGAGTGCCACCATACAGAGAGAAGAAAATCCCCCGACCTCGCGTCGCGAAGCCGGGGCTATTTCCAGCCTATGGTCTGCTCGCTTAACCGCAGACGGTAATGCGGCGCACGCGAGGACCGACGGGCGTGTTGACGACCTGCTTCGTGACGTAGCAGTCGGACGCAATATAGGTCGGCGCGTAGATGCCGACGCCCCAACCCCAACCGTGGCCATGGAAGTGGCCGTGGCCATGCATGTGGGCGGAAGCGGAAGTCGGGATCAGCGCGGCGGCGCCGATCGCAACGGTGGCACCGAGGGCGAGGATAAGTTTGCGAAACATGACGTTCTCCTGTTTCTGGGGCTTGATTGCACAAGATGTGGTTCGCGCATCCTGACCGTGGGTCGCCGGTTCCCCCCAAAAGGTTCAAAACCCGGCCGACGGTCCGCGGGTGTCACCTTTTATTCACGTCAAAAGGCGGTAAAAGCCCGCATTTGCCGCGTTCGGCTTGCCCATTCACGGCGGAAAAGGGGAAACTGCCTGTCAGCAGCCCCAGGGGCGGGCGAATGCAAATTTCCTTGATTTCGCTTGAACCTAAAGGCCCCGCCAGGCGACCCATGCATGAGCCGATTGTTCTGCGATGCAAACGACTTCGGACGAAGTTCTGATATCGCGAATCGCGGGTGGCGACCGGCTCGCCATGCAGGTGCTGTACGCGCGGCATCACGTTCGCGTGTACCGGTTCGTTCTCAGGCTGGTACGCAACGAGGCGACGGCGGAAGATTTGATCAGCGAGGTGTTCCTCGACGTCTGGCGACAAGCCGGAAAGTTCGAGGGCCGTTCCGCCGCGTCGACATGGATGCTGGGCATTGCGCGGTTCAAGGCCTTGTCGGCAATGCGGCGCCGGCCGGAGCAGGAGTTAGATGACGAGACTGCCGGACAGATCGAGGACCACGCTGACGATCCCGAAACGGCTCTGGCGAAGAAAGACAAGGGCTCGGCCTTGCGGCAATGCCTGACCAGGCTGTCTGCGGACCACCGGGAAATCATCGACCTCGTGTACTACCATGAGAAGTCGGTGGAAGAAGTGTCCGAGATCGTCGGCGTCCCGGCGGCAACCGTGAAGACGCGAATGTTTTACGCGCGCAAGAAGCTCTCGGAGCTTCTCAAGGAGCAAGGAATAGATCGAGGTTGGCCATGAATACAATGAAACAAGAAGCGCCCGAGCGCCAGGAAATCGAAGAACTCCTGCCGTGGCATGCGGCGGGAACGCTAAGCCGTCGCGATGCCCGGCGCGTCGAGGAGGCGCTTGCGCGGGATCCCGAGCTCGCTCGCCGCTACGCGCTCGTGCGCGCGGAATTCGGCGAGGCCGTTCACCTCAACGAAACGCTAGGTGCGCCTTCCGCGCTCGCGCTGGAAAAACTGTTCGTGGCGATCGATGCCGAACCGCAGCGCCGGCAGGCTGCGTCGCTAAATCTCGGCAGCCGTATCGGCGAATTCTTTTCAAATCTGTCGCCACGCACGTTGGCGTGGTCGACGGGCGTGGCAGCGATCGCGATCCTGCTACAGGCCGGATTGCTCGCCGATATCATGCTCAAGGAGAGCAAAACTGGCGGCTATGAGACCGCATCCGCGCCGACCACCGATCCAGGGGTCGGTGCATTCACCTTGATCCGGTTCGCGCCGCAGGCGTCATCTGACGACATCACCAAATTCCTTGAAGCCAACAAACTGTCGATTGCGGCGGGACCGATGGCAGGCGGACTCTACAAAGTTCGCGTCTCGGTGAGCGGCATCCCAAAGGGTGAACTCGCCCGCATCGTGAAGAAATTGCAGGAAGACAAGGTTGTCGGCTTCATCGCCGCGACCGAGTGAGATGCCGGGCGGCTGCAACAACGAAATCCTTGCGGCTCTTGTCGGTAAAATACCTTATGGATTGCCGGGTCAAGCCCGGCAATGACGGGTAAACACTTGCGATCGCGATGCAATGCTGCCAGTTGTGGCGAAGAACAGCCTCGGAGCCATGATGACCGCCACTGAGCCGCCAATAACGATATCGCTGCGCGTGACGCGCAACGATGAGATTGCCGACGGAATCCATCTCCTCGAATTTCGCGATCCGGACGGGCAACAGCTGCCGGAATTTTCCGCGGGCGCCCATATCGCTGTCCGGGTACCGAACGGGTTGTTGCGCAAATACTCATTGTGCAACGATCCGGTCGAACGCGATCGTTATCAGATTGCTGTCAAGCGCGAGATCAACGGCCGCGGCGGATCGTGCAACCTGATCGATAATGTGAAAGCCGGCGACGAGCTGCCAGTAACTGCGCCGGTGAACGACTTCGGCCTGCCGCAGCGCGCGCAGGATTTTTTGTTTATTGCCGGCGGCATCGGTGTAACTCCGATCATGGCGATGATTCGGCAGGTTGTCGCGGAGGGAAAACGCTTTCGCCTGTTCTACTGCTCACGTTCGCCGGAAACGACAGCGTTCCGCGACGAGTTGAGCGCGGCGCAATTCAAGGACGCGGTCACCATTCACTACGATCAGGGCGACGCATCGCGGTCGCTCGATTTACGACCGATTCTGGCCGAGCGAAAAAATCGAGAGCATCTCTATTGTTGCGGACCACGCCCGCTGATGGAGGCGGTGCGTGCCATGACGGATCACTGGTCGCCGACCGCCGTGCATTTCGAGGCATTCAGCGAGGCAGAAACACATAAGGCGGACGACAAGCCGTTCAAAGTGCGGCTGGCGCGTTCAAATGCGGTGCTCGACGTTCCGACCAGCAAGACGATCCTCGAGGCTTTGCGCGACCATGGCCTCGACGTCCCAAGCTCCTGCGAAACCGGCACCTGCGGCACCTGCCGGACCAGATTGCTGGTGGGTGAAGTCGATCACCGCGACCTCGTGCTTGCCGAGCACGAACGCAAGGACACTGTCATGATTTGTGTCTCGCGTGCGCGGGGCGATGAGATCACCATCGATCGTTGAGCGACTGCTTTATTCCTGGATCACGCGCAAATAGGCGCGCACCGCACGCGCATCGTCGGCACTGAACTTGAAATCCGGCATGTCGGGATGGCCCGTCGAGATTCCGCGCTCAAGCGTACGCGGAAACTCGTCAAGATCGATTTTGCGGCCGAGCGTACGAAACGGCGGGGCATCAGGATGCCGGCCCTTTCCTTTCGTACCAATCGCGTGGCAGCGCGCGCAGAATTCCGCCGCCAACGCCTGACCGTGACTGACCGGATCCTGGGCCTGCGCGCCTGAGCCGGCCGCGAACAGCGCGACCGGCAGCGAGAAGATGATCGGCAGTCGTTTCATCGTGATATCTTCATCAGGAGAATGTGGCGCGCCGGAAGGGATTCGAACCCCTGACCCCCAGATTCGAAGTCTGGTGCTCTATCCAGCTGAGCTACCGGCGCTTGGAGGGTAAGGGCGGTGCCCGAAGAGATTCGAACTCCTGACCCCCAGATTCGTTGTTTGGGGCACTCAACTCATCCTGCTTAACCGTGCTCAATCAAGAACGCGATACCTACTTCAAAGATATGGTCAACCCGGCCACACTGACGGACGCCTCCAGGCCAACCTGTTTTCCTTCCAATTGCAGAACGACGCCCCTCGAATTCCGCAGTACAGCTGTTTTTGCGCCGCCCGCGACTGCGATCCCGGTAGAGACAGCCGAATAAGTGCCGGCGATGTCCGCCGCATACCGCAGATTGGAGGCGGTGCCAACCAAGCGCATGCCTGACGCGCCAATGGTGCCGGCGCTAACGCCACGGATGCGCAGCCGGTATCGGTGGTGATGAAAGATCAAGGTGCCGGAGCCGCCTGCGGCACCTACGACGAGTCCAACCTTGGCGAGTTTAATCTCTACAGCACCGGTGTCAGCGTTGGAGCGCGAGGGCACGCCCGCCAGCAGGACCGCCGCCAGCACAATAGCCGCGTATGATTTCGTTGCATGAAAGACAGTGGGTATTTTGGCCTGCGGACATCCGCGCATGTCAATGTCCACTGAACACCAGCGTCTGGAACGGAAGTATTAGCGCCTGCAGCCGTAAAATTATAGCGTGTACAAGAGCAAGCGCATCCACAGCATGCAAAGCGAGAGCCCGTAAGGTGCCGGTGTCTTTTGCCGCGATTATGTCGTGGTTGTTGGAATAGGCATTGGCGATGCAGCTGCTGCCCGGCGTCACTCCCTCGAGCCCGCCCTTGAAAAGAGGCTCGAGAAATACAAGAAGCGTGCCCGGCCGCGTCACCTGTTGCGCTTCCAACAATTGCTCACCGCCGCGAAACTGGCCGGCGGCGATGTAGTCCTGCACGCCGGTCACCACCATTGGGATGATCGTAAATGGCTTGGACACGCAGGTGACCTCTGCGGCCATGCCCACCTTCATGACCTGCGCCTCGATCTGCCCGAACCCGGCCTGCAAAGTTCGCTCACCGGCTCCCTCGGGGATTAGAACGCCGGCCGGGCGCATCAGTGGATTGACGACGTCGCCGACGCGCAAAAGGAACTGCTCGACTCGCCCGTTCACTCCCGCCCGGATCACCGTCTTATCGAGCTCGACCTGGGCCTGGGCCAGCTCGGCCTGGGCGCTCGCTTTCTCCGCAGGCAGAAGCGTAGATATCCGCTCCTCGGTGCCCTGCTTCGCCGCGGTTGCGGCGGCGATCGCACCGAGCTGACCCCGCTCGCGTTCCTGCAGGCGCTCGATCTCGCGGAAAGGAACGTTTCCCGGATTGCGTCGATACAGCTCCTGTTTCGTCTCGAGTTCATCGACCGTCTGCTGGTGCGCGCTCTTGGCCTCCTGCAGCTGGCCTTCGGCTTTCGCCACGTCCGCCCGCGCTACCAACATTTGGGCGTCGATCTCCGCGATCTTGCGCCGCGCCGATTCGACCGCGGCCTCCTGCTTCGAGCTGTCCAGCCTGAAAATCTGAGCACCCTTCGTGACGGGACCGCTCACCCCGAGGTTAACTTCGGCGACGCGGCCGTTCGTTTCTGGAAGGATCGGAATCGTCCGGAAGAAAAGCGTCACGTTTGTCGTGGACGGGTGATTGTAGAACACGGTGGTAATCAAGAGCACGGTCAGAATGAGACAACCGGTGATGCCCCACCGCAGCTCGTACCACACCGAATAGAAAGTTATCTCCTTTCCCAGCCGCTTGCCCTGGACATAGCGGCGATAGAGATAGTCTGGAAGGAGTGTGACCAGCGAGCAGAGAAGCATCTCAAGCATGGTCAAGCTCCTTTCTGCCGCCTACGGCGCGCGCGGGTTTTCGTGACGCAGCGACCGCATCGTCGAAGTGGCCGGCGTCTGCCGCATGCGTCGACTCGCGGGGGTCCGGCACGCCTTCGGCGCCCGCGCCGGGTTTCACGCCGGCGATCCGCTCGACCGAGCCCGCGATACGGCCAAGGAAGCCGCTGAAGTTTGGGAGATCGACGAACGCCAGCAGCAGCGCTGCGATCCAGAAAATATGCATGTGCGTGAAGAGAGCAATCAGGCCGAGGATCGCAACAATTTCGAACTGCACTTTTTGGCCCTTGTGCGCGACCTGCTCGGGCAGCGAATGCAGGCGTAAGTACAGGACACCGAAACCCACGACGGACGCGCCAAGGATTAGAGCCGTAATGACCATGAGCACGTCGGTCTCGCCGGGCGCGGTGATGAATGCCGGCAAATGGTGAGTAGCGGCGGGATTTAGTTGCTCAGCCATATGGAAATCCTACCACCACATTGCGAGCTAGCGCAAAAACGCAGAACGCGACGCCTATCGGCGGCGATTCCGGTCATGAACGTGTCAGGACGCTTTGGCCTGTGGTTTCTTTGTGACTTCGCGAAGGCTGCCAAGTCCAAACAATCGTGCAACTTCACCCATTCGTTTCTTGTCCTCGGCAGTCATTTCACCCCGCGCGCTCATCAGCTGGTTGATCAGTCCATACGCCTTTTCGCGGGCCTCGGCATCGGGGGGTAGCATCGATGGAATTGCCGCGAGAGCCGCTTCCTGGTCGATCAACAAGATGTTGAACTGCTCGCGCACGAGCGCTTTGAAATCCGCGACTGACATATCCCCGTGCGCCTCGCGAATGCGGCGGGCCATTTCAAAACCGCGTTCGTCGACGGCCGCTCGATTCATACCGACATAAATGAGAGCACGGACGATGGCCGTGCGGAGACCGCCGACCGGTATGCGGGATCTCAGCTCTTCGATTCGTTTTTGCAGCAGTTCTTCGTGCAAGAGATTCTTCGGCGCTTTCCGCAGACGCTGTGTTTCGGCGGGGTCGATTCCGACCGCAGCTTGCAACGCCGATGAACCATAGATCGCGAGGAACGCCTGCTCGGCCATTTTTTCGCTTGCTTCGCGCCAGGAATCGAGCGCGGAGACAATCTGGTTTGAAAAATTTTCCTGCATTGCCACAAACGGGTTGTCCGCTGAAACTGGCCGTCGATTCTTGCGAATTTGCTCCGCGAGCGAAGCGATCGGGGCCATTGCCGGATTTTGATCGGAAAATATTTCATATTGCAGGCGCAGGGGATGCATTTGCCGCATCCCGTCTGCGACCGGCGCGCTGACCGCTGCCCGCACCATGGGCTGCACAAACGTGCGATAAAGCGCGAGGTTTATTTCAGAAACGCGCGCCGCTGTCGCGAAACGACGCTCGTCGGCGATGTCATTCCCTCCAAGCGCGCGGATGTCCTCCAGCGTCCTTGCTTCGCACCGCATGACCCAATTTCCGAACGCCAGGTCCGGATTGGCGGTGTCAACTGTCTTGTCTTCGAAAATCGCCTCATAGAGCCCAGGTGGGAGAGTGTCGATCAGGTCGATATTGCTTGAAAACTCTCCATGTTGCTTCTTGGCAACGCCGCTGGAAACGAAGATGCCAAGATGGCCTATGGTTTCATGGATCGTATAGACGATGGTCTGTCCGTTCGCGCGAATGTCGTCGACACTGTCATAGAGATCAAGAATCCATCCGAGAGCCTGTTGCGGCGGCGTGACATTGTCGCCTTTAGAGCAGAACACGACGATTGGAGAACGGATGTTACGAAGGTCGATCGTGGTTCCATCCGGCGTCTTGATGCGTCCGGCAGCCAAATTGTTGCCGATAAACAGCTCATCGACAATGAATTGAATTTCTTCCGCGTTTAAATTGACGTGGCCACCCCACCATTTTTCGAACCCCAGATAGCGAGGAGCCTCTGTGTCGATCTTCGAATAAAGATTGTATTGTTTGGTCCACAGCGTATTTGCCGGGTTCTGGTTCTCGAAATTCTGCACCAGCCAGGCGCCGTCAAACTTGCCGTGGCCAAGATCGCTCGCAAGCGCGGTCAGCCAGCTGCCGCCCAGTAACCCGCCCGAATAGCGCATGGGATACTTCCCGTGCACGCCAGCCCAGTACGAGAGTGGCGATCCGGCAATAATGATCGGTCCAAATAATTCCGGGCGAAGGGCTGCGACCATCATGATGGCCCAGCCCGCCTGACAATTTCCGATAACGCAAGGCTTGCCACCGGCCCCGGGATGGGCGGCCGCAACCTTTTCGATGAAGATCGCTTCAGCGCGAGCGATGTCCGCAATCGTCTGTCCGGGAACGGGATCCGGAAGGAAGCCGACGAAATAGCACGGATGGCCGGCCTTGAACGCCACGCCGATTTCGCTGTCAGCCTTGAAGCCGCCAATTCCCGGCCCATGCCCAGCACGTGGATCAACGACGATAAAAGGCCTCAGCTTGGCATCGATTTCGACTCCGGCGGGCGGGATGATGCGCACAAGCGCGTAGTTGACCGGCCGTTCCAGGGTGCGTCCGTCAATCAAAAGTTCGGCTTTATAATCGAGAACATGTGGTGCAGCTTCCGCCATATGTTCGCAATACTGGTTTCCGCGCTGACGCATCACATCCCAGAACAAGACACCGCGCTGGAAGGCGTCGATTGCGTATTCCATCGTCGGCGCGAACGGGCCGAACGGGGTCCAACTCAGCTTGGGTGAAGGCGTGCTTTTTTGAACTGATGTCATTGCTGAACTCCTTCCTGCATGCCGTGGCGTCGCCCCGCCAGGGCACAAGCTTCAGTCAGTGATGTGATAGCCCCCATCGACATAGAGCGTTTCACCGGTAATGAGCCGCGCTGCGTCGTGCGCCAGAAAAGCGGTCGCGGCTCCCACGTCTTCAATGCTGACGAGGCTGCGCGTGGGCGCTTTCGCTTTGGCTTTGTCGAGCAAGGCGTCAAATTCGGGGATGCCGGATGCCGCTCGAGTCGCGAGCGGGCCCGGAGAGATCGCATGCACGCGAATGCCCTTTGGGCCGAGCTCTGCGGCAAGATACCGCACCGCGCATTCGAGCGCCGCTTTGGCGACGCCCATAATATTGTAGTTCTTCACCACCATCTGGCTGCCGTAGTACGACATCGTGAACAAGGTGCCGCCCTTGCGCATCAGTGGTTCGGCGAAGTGCGCCATGCGGATAAAGGTCCAGCATGACACATCCATGGTTGTCGCGAAGCCCTCCCGCGATACATCGACCACGCGCCCCTGCAGCGCTTCCTTCGGCGAAAAAGCGATGGAGTGAACCAGAAAATCGAGCTTGCCCCATTCCTTGGCAATCCGTTCAAAGACAGCTTCCATCTGGCCTGCCACGCTCACGTCGAGCGGCATGAAGATTGGAGTTTCCAGTGCGCGGGCGAGAGGCTCGACGAACTTTTTGGCTTTGTCGTTGAGATAAGTGACGGCCACCTCTGCGCCGAAGGCTCGGAAAGCCTTCGCGCAACCCCAGGCAATCGACTTGTCGTTGGCGATGCCAACGATAAGGCCCTTTTTTCCCTCCAGGAGCTTGGCCTTCACAGCGGGGATCGTCGGCGCAGCGGTCTTATTCATGTGAATCTCCACGTGGCGTCCGAAATCTGTTCGATTGCAGGCCGATCACCCGCTGTCATTTCAATGAACGGCGATTGAGACATTAAAGGGATACAAGCATAGACGCCTTCTCGACTATTTTCACAAAGTTGTAACCGCAGGACGACGACGGATGCTTTGATCTACATCACCGTCCGCCGGGTAGCCTCGTTTCGGCCTGGAGCCGAGATCGGAAATGTTGGCTTTTTGCGAAGAAACCCGCCGCAGGTAACCTTTTGCCCTTCCCCGGACAACAGGTGCACTTTGGCATGTCTCCCCCACCCCTCCACAAGGCAGCATTCGAGCGGTACGATGCACGGCCTCATGGCGAGTAGCGTTCATAAGGAGATGTGCGTATGGCGACCGAAACTGACGATGTTTTGCCAACCGCATTGGACTGCCGCAAGAAGAGCGCGGAGATGGAGGCCGAAAAAGCCAGCGAGTACATGCGCAAGCTCAAGATCGTCGAGGCCGAGAAAAAGGAGTTGCTTGATCGGCTGGCCAAGCCTTCCGGCGTAAGCGATGAAGAGCGCATGAAGCGAGCGGCCGCCATTATCAAGCGCGCCGTGAGCAATGGTTTGACAGAAGTCGAAGTGGGGCGGTTCTCGAACAATTTGTTTACGGACAAGGGACGCGCCATCAACCAGCAGGAACCCGGTTGGGAAAACACGCTCACCGGCCTGCCACAGGAGCTTTATCAATTCTGGAAGGTGCATCTGCAGCCACGCGGGTACCGCGTGAAGTACCAGATCGCCGAGTGGCCGAACGGCATGCCAGGGGACATCAGCATGACGCTGGTCTGGAGTTGAGCGCTGCTGCGTCACGGAGTGATATCACATGGCCAAGCACAAAAAGGAAAAAGAACACAAAAACGGCAAGATGAAACGAAAGCTCTATGAAAAAGAGCTGCTCAAGCTTCAGATTGAGCTCTGTTATCTTCAGGAATGGGTCAAGGCCAAGGGACTAAAGATCATCATTGTCTTTGAGGGGCGTGATGCCGCCGGCAAGGGCGGCACAATCAAAGCGCTGACCGAACGAGTGAGCCCTCGCGTTTTTCGTGTCGTAGCGCTCCCCGCGCCTTCCGACCGCGAAAAGACGCAGATGTACATCCAGCGCTACGTCGAGCGGTTTCCCGCGGCCGGCGAAATCGTCATCTTCGACCGCAGCTGGTACAATCGCGCGGGTGTCGAGCGCGTCATGGGGTTCGTGGATGAGGAAAAATGCAAACGCTTTCTGGAACTGTGCCCCGAGGTCGAGCGACACATCATCAATAGCGGCATCACGCTGATCAAGATCTGGCTGGAAGCCAGTATGAAGGAGCAAGAGAAGCGGTTTGCCGCTCGCGTTGAAGATCCGCTCCGGCAGTGGAAACTGAGCCCCATGGATGTGGAATCCTATTCACGCTGGTACGATTACTCCCGTGCACGCGACGTAATGCTCAAAGAAACCGACAGCAAGCACGCGCCTTGGTACATTGTCCGCTCGGAAGACAAGCGCCGCGGCCGCCTCAATTGCATCGCACATATTCTGAGCACCATTCCCTACAAGAAAATCCACCGGCCGAAAGTCAAACTGCCCAAACGATCGAACAAAGGCGCTTACGACGACCGCGCAACTTTAAAGGGTCGTCGCTTTGTGAAAGAGCTGTTTTAAACAGCGCCAAGCATGGCCGCGATTGATGTGTGGTTCTCAATTTTCTCGTGCTCGGAGCCGCCACACAAGCGTGACCTGCCTAGACAAGCTTGATTGTCGACGATGCTCGATGCGGCGAAGTATTCGGCGAAGGAGCGCCTGCGTGATGGGCGTACGGTCGAAATCCGCGCCCTCGCGCCGGATGACAAGGCCGGTCTGTTAGCCGCTGTTGATCATACCAGCTCCCAGTCGATGTACCGCCGTTTCTTCGGCGCAAAGCGTGAATTTTCGGAGAAAGAAACTGCATTCTTTCTAAACATCGACTTTGTCAATCATGTCGCGCTTGTCGCGGTCGTCGAAGAAGCGGGCCGTGCCGCTATCGTCGCCGGCGGCCGCTATATCGTCCAGCGACCTGGCACGGCAGAAATTGCCTTCGTTGTGATCGATGACTACCAGGGTCAGGGCATTGGCGCGGCGTTGCTGCGGCATCTGGCCATGCTTGCGCGCGACGCCGGCCTAAAGGAGTTCACCGCCGAAGTATTGCCGGAAAACATCCCGATGCTGAAGACGTTCGAGAAAAGCGGGCTGCAAATGAGCACGAGGCGCGAGCCAGGCACCGTGCATGTCGCGCTTCAGCTCTGTTGATCAGGATTGACCGAATGATTTGCAATGCCGACTGACAAACTGGTCCAGGCAAAACTGAAAACACCGCGGGCGGCCGCTATCGCGGGAATAGTCTTTTCCGTGCTGTTTGTCGCCGCGTTCTCGATGCTGCGCATTTCCGTTCCAAGCGACCCCGCCGAACCCGGCGAGTGGCTCAAGACCAGCTCGAGATTGGTCAGTTTTGCGCTCAACCTTCTCCCGTTCGCCGGAATTGCATTCCTTTGGTTTGTCGGAGCATTGCGTGACCGCCTTGGCGCCCTTGAAGACCGTTTCTTTGCAACGGTGTTTCTGGGGAGCAGTCTGTTGTTTCTGGCTATGCTTTTCGTTCTGGCGGCCGTCGTCGGCGCGATCATTCTGACTTTTGCTGCCGATTCCCAGGCTCTGACCAGTGTCCCGACATTTCAGCTGGCCCGCACGCTCAGCTATAACCTGGTGAATATTTACCTGATCAAGATGGCGGCCGTGTTCATGTTCTCGACTTCGACCGTCATCATGTACACCGGCATCGCGCCCCGCTGGGTCGCCTA
>DASPNW010000026.1:0-102730 GCA_035626335.1 Pseudolabrys sp. | reverse complement strand
CGTGACTGCTTTCGAAAATCTGCGTTCGGCGGGGAAGATCCGCGCCTGGGGAGTGTCCAACTTCAAGGTCGGCGATCTGGAACGTCTGTTCCGTATCCCACGAGGAGATCGCTGCGCGACCAATCAGGTCCCCTACAGCATTGCCGATCGCGGCATTGAGCGCGACGTGCTGCCATGGTGCGAGCGGCGCGGCATGCCGGTGATGGCCTATTCGCCGCTTGGCGGCGCCGGCACAAGTCTGCTGCGTGATCCCACGCTTGCACGCATCGCCGCCGCGCGTAATTGCTCGGCTGCCGCTGTCGCGCTGGCCTGGGCCATCCGAAGCGGCAACGTCATCGCAATTCCGGAATCAGGTTCGGTGGCTCACGTCAAGGAGAACGCGGTCGCGCTCTCGCTGACGCTGACACCGGAGGAACTTCAGGCGCTGGATGCGGCGTATCCGCCGGCCAATCGCTAGGCTGATGTTTTCGTTCTTATTCGGTGTATTTGAAATAATCTTAGTGAAATAATGAGCGAACCGCAGCTCGCCTTTCATCGAAAGGCCGATCGGTAATCTGGCACGGCATTACTTGTAGTGGGTTACCGTTTTTAACCTTGCGACCAAACAAGCCAACGACCATACCGACTATGGACTAGGATTCGGTGTTGCTGTTTGGGGGGCCAATGCGGCGACGCACATGGAAAACCTGATCTGTATCGTGGTTGGCCTTTTGGTCGGATGTCACATCAAGGACCGCGAGACGCATCCGCGCAAGGTGACCCGGATATTGTTGCGGCTTTGCGATAAGCCGCATCGGCAGGAATAGCGTTCGCGGACGCGTTCGCTGCGAAAACAACCGCTTCGCTTCCTTGATTTTAAGGCTGGGTGCCCGGCCGTGCCTGCCCGGGCGCCGGGAGCACGACATCCGCGATCGTCGGGATCAGGTAGAGCAGAAATGTCACCGCGAGACCGCCATAGGCGTCGAAGCCTGAATCACCCGTAAACGCCGAAAGAGAAGGACAGCGAAAAGCGAGCGCCATCAGCCCCGCCAAACAAACGAAAGCCACCGTTACAATGACGAAGCTTAGCGGTTTTTGCCGTTCCATTGGACCAACCCAGCTTTGTCGTGAGAACCACAATTCATTGGGCGTGAGCTTACAGCTTGTGCGCGGCTACTCCCAGGGAAATTCGACCCAGACGAACGGGCCACCCCGGGTGCGGCATTGACGTTGACAATAGCGATCGCACTTGTCGGTCAGTTTTATGCAGTGGCCCTGCGAATCCTCTTTCAGACAGCCAGTCAGCCCCCACGCGCAATAGGAACCGCACTCGCTCCAGCATGGGCCCGAAGCCCAGACCGATTCGGCCCGTTTGCCGCGCGGGAACGGCAGATCCGAATTGTGCGCATTATAGCGCCACGGCGATGCGTTTCCGTCCATGGCTACCGCCGGGACAGCCATCATCAACATACCGACACATAGAAGCCCCGAGAGAATGCCCGTTCTTTTCATGAATCGGCCCGCCTTGACTCAATACGATACCATAACTGCGCCAGCCAATCCGGAACGGCTTAGCAAGGCCGACCCCGCGGGCCATAGGCGGCGCGTGGTGCCGCGGCTATACTCCTGGGCATGCGAATGGCTCTGGAAGCGATCCTCCTGATCGTGCTGCCTTACGGAACCGCCATCCTTTGCGGCGCCTTGACTGATCGGGCGGGCAGAGCCGTGTCGGGATGGTCGTCGATCGCCGGGTTGGCCCTCGGCATATATTTCTTCAGCCTGAGTATGCAGCTTCTTTCGACAGGCTGAGCGCGATCAGGCCGCTTTGTCGGGTGCCACAGAACGCCAGTGAGAAGGGACCGCTGCGTGTGGCATCACAGCGGCCCCTCCACGGTCCGCCGAATAAGGGGACCACCCCTCTGGATGATATTGTCGGCGTCTCGCGTGGGGAATGTCGCGCGGCGACAACCGTTTGGCTGTGCCACGCATCACATCCCGAGGGTTCGACGGAGGTAATGCGACTTTTTGTGACTCCCAACACGGCGCCCCACCCACCCTGGCCGAATTAAGGCACGGCGCGCGGGCTTCGCGGCTCCGTGCAAAGACTTTTTCGGGTTCATCGCCAGGTTGCGGGAACTTCCCGACGATCCTGCAGGTTGATAGTCTCGGCGGGGGCGCCGAGGAAGCCGGTCTTGATCAGCGGCGCAAAGCAACGAAGCCAGCGACGGCGGATTCCAGTCCAGAAACTCACGACCACCGGCATCAAGCCGATGGAACGGCCGAGTCTGGTCACGCGCTTTTTTCTGCGCGTCGTCGCCCGCGCCGAACAGCTCAATCTCGCTTTGAGCAAGGTCGGCAATCCCTCGATCTACAATAACGCGACGTTTCCTTGGATCCGCACAATCGAAAGAGAATGGCGCGCCATTCGCGTCGAGCTAGACCGGGTACTCACGCGCAAGGACGAATTGCCCGCCTTCCACGAATTGGCCAGCGACATCACCGCGATCAGCCGGGACAACAATTGGAAGAGCTTCGTGCTGGCGGGTTATGGTTTTTACTCATGGAATAATATCGCGCTGTGTCCCGACACCTGGCGCATCTGCCAGAATATCCCGGGGCTGATCACAGTGATGTTTTCAATTATGGAGCCCGGCAAGCATCTGCCGCCCCATCGTGGGCCATATAACGGCGTGCTCCGCTTGCATCTCGGGCTGATCGTGCCGGAACCGCGCGAGCAACTCGGCATCCGGGTCGATCGCAACATCTACCGCTGGCGCGAGGGTGAGGCCGTGATTTTCGATGATGCCTACGAGCACGAAGCCTGGAACGATACCGCAGATACCCGGGTGGTCCTCTTTGTCGATTTCCGCAAGCCCCTTCACTTCCCGGCCAATGCGATCAACTGGCTGTTGCTGCATCTGGCTGTGTTCACTCCCTTCATCCGCGAGGGCATGAACAACCACAAGACCTGGGAAAAAAAGTTCTACAAAGAAGCCGAAGCGCTGCGGAATAGGTAGTGTGCCGATCATATCGGTTGCTATTCGGCGCAATCGCCATTAGCTCCTAGCCGCATGCGTGATCCCGCGGTGAAATCGGATGCGGCCGCCCCCAAGGTGAGCTTTGTGTCGCTTGGATGCCCGAAAGCGCTGGTCGACAGCGAGCGGATCGTCACGCGCCTGCGTGCCGAGGGATATGAGTTGTCGCGCCAGCACCAGGGATCGGATCTCGTCATCGTCAACACGTGTGGATTTCTCGACAGCGCCAAGGCGGAATCGCTCGCCGCCATAGGCAATGCGTTAAAAGAGAACGGCAAGGTGATCGTCACCGGCTGCATGGGTGCCGAGCCGGAAAGTATTTCGTCCACCTATCCCGACGTTCTGGCGATTACCGGACCGCAGCAATACGAAAGCGTAGTCGAAGCGGTTCACAAGGCGTTGCCGCCCCGACACGATCCGTTTCTCGATCTGGTGCCGCCGGAAGGCATCAAGCTCACGCCGCGGCACTACGCCTATCTGAAGATTTCCGAAGGCTGCAATAACCGCTGCAGCTTTTGCATTATTCCGCGGCTACGCGGGGACCTCGTCTCCCGGCCGGCCGCCGATGTGTTGCGCGAAGCGGAAAAACTCGTGACGGCCGGTGTGAAAGAGCTGCTCGTGATCTCGCAGGATACCTCCGCCTATGGGCTCGACATTAAATATGCGGCGAGCCAATGGCGCGATCGCGCGGTGCGGGCGAGATTTATCGATCTTGCAACCGCCTTGGGCGAGCTCGGCGTCTGGGTACGGCTGCATTACGTCTACCCCTATCCGCACGTCGACGAGGTCATTCCGCTGATGGCGGAACGCAAGGTGCTGCCCTATCTCGATATCCCGTTTCAGCATGCCGCGCCCGAAGTCCTCAAGCGCATGCGCCGCCCGGCCGCGCAGGAAAAGACACTGGAGCGTATCGCGCGGTGGCGCGACCAATGTCCCGACCTGACATTGCGTTCGACCTTCATCGTGGGGTTTCCCGGCGAAACCGATGCCGATTTCGACATCCTGATGCAATGGCTGGAAGAAGCTTCACTCGATCGGGTCGGTTGCTTCAAGTACGAACCGGTAAAAGGCGCGGTTGCCAATGATCTGGCGGAACCTGTGCCGGACGAGGTCAAAGACCAGCGTTGGCATCGCTTCATGCAGATGCAACAGAGGATCTCCGCCCGCCGGCTGAAACGGAAAGTCGGCAGCCGGCAAAAAGTAATCATTGACGAAATCGGGCCCAGCGTCGCCAAGGGCCGCTCCACGGCCGATGCGCCGGAGATCGACGGATCGGTTTATGTCGCCAGCCGGCGGCCGTTACGGGTTGGCGAAATCGCGACAGTGAAGATCGAGCGCGCCGACGAATACGATTTGCACGGCGTGGCCGTGGGCTTCTAGCTCAGAGCCGATAGAATTTTACCGCATTGTCATGCAGCACAGCGCGCTGCTCCGCCTCGGCATATTCAGCCAGCACCGTACGATACACGCCGAAGAAATCGGCGTAGCTCGCGTGCAGCTTCTCCAACGGGAAATTGCTTCCGTAGATCGTACGCTCGGCACCGAAGATCTGGACGACATCGCGAATGACCTGCCGTGCCTGTGGCAACGTGATTCCGGCGCTGTACATTCCAAGCCCGGAAATCTTCACATGCAGGTTTGGAAAGGCTGCCATCATCGCAAGGGCAGCGCGCCATTGATCGATTGCGGCCTGGGTGCGTGCGGTCAGCATTCCGGCATGCACAAGGATCATGCGCACATTGGGGAACGCCTTGATCAATTCAACGGCATAAGCCGCCTGCCCGGCATAGACCTGCAATTCGAAATGCAGATTGTGTTTCTCGAGCAATGCAAATCCACGGCGGAAGTCGGGTGAATTGCAGAAATCAGGGCGAGGGGCGGCCTGGCGCACGGCCTCGCTGTCCCAATACAGCATCTGGCGAACGCCGCGCAGGTTGGGAAACTGCTTCTGCGCCTTGAGCGCCGCGTCAGCGCCAGGATCGGCGAGATCGGCATTGCAGACGATGCCGTGTGGAAAGCCATGCTTGTCGGCAACCGATTGCAGCCAACGCGTCTCGTCCAGTGCGCGCCCTGGTCCCCACATAGCCGTGACGTGGACCGATTTTGTCACGCCTTGCGGCTTGAGGTCGTTCATGAATTCTTCAACGGGATAGTCACGGCGAATGCCGAAATAGTCTCCGAACATCCGCGGAATTGGCGGATCGGCCAGCCACGCGACATCTTTGCGCAGCCAGATGTGGTGGTGAGTGTCGATCGCCGGTCCGCTATACGCCATTGTTCCCTCGCTATTTCAGCTCGCGCACGGTTTTAACGACCACGTCGGTCAATGTCTTGAGTTCATCGGATGAAATCGTGAAGGCCGGCGTGAGATAGATGATATTCCCGATCGGCCGGATAAAGACGCCCTGCTCGATGAAGTGTGCGCGCATGGCGTCGAGATCATCGATGCGATCGAGCTCGACCACGCCGACGGCGCCTTTCACCCGCACATTCCTCACATGCGGCAGGCCGCGACACGGCGCAAGGCCCTTTTCCAAAGCGGCCGCGATGTCAGAAACCTGTTGCAAGCGCGGTTCGCGCTCGAACAGATCGAGCGACGCGTTCGCCGCCGCGCAGGCCAAAGCGTTGGCCATATAGGTGGGTCCGTGCATCAATGCCTTTTTCGGATCGTCAGACCAGAACGCATCAAACACTTTTCGCGACGCAACGGTCGCCGCGAGCGGCAATGTGCCGCCAGTGAGCGCCTTCGACAATGTGATGATGTCGGGGACGACGCCTGCCTGCTGGCAGGCAAACATCGTTCCCGTGCGGCCAAAGCCGGTGAAGATTTCGTCGAAGATCAGCAGCTGGTCTCTGGCATCGGCCAGCCGCCGCAGGAGCCGGAGCGCATTCTCGCTTCGAAACACCATGCCGCCCGCCGCCTGCACCAGCGGTTCGATGATGATGCCGGCAAATTCCGCGGCATGAACGTCAAAAAAAGATTCCAGGCCTGTGAGATCCCGGACGGGTTCCGGCCCGAGATCGACAATCGCGTGCTGCGGGAACGCAGCGCGGAAAGCATCATGCATGCCGATCTCGCGATCAGTCACGGACATCGCCCCCTGCGTGTCGCCGTGGTACCCGTGCTTGATCGCGATGAATCTGGTTTTTGTCGGCTGACCTTTGTTGATCCAATATTGGACGGCCATCTTCAGGGCGACCTCCACCGCCACCGAACCCGACTCTGAAAAGAACACGCGGGCGAGATCACCTGGCAGCAAGGTTGTCAGTCTGTTTGCCAATATCAGTGGCTGTTGGTGTACAAGACCGCCAAACATCACATGCGGCATTTGTTCGAGCTGCGCCTGGACCGCTTCTCTTATGTGCGGATGATTGTATCCGTGGCAGGCGGTCCACCAGCTCGCGATGCCGTCAATCAGCTCCCGGCCATCGGCCAGGACGATACGGGCGCCGTGGGTACGAACCACAGGCAGAGGCGGCGAGACGGTTTTCATCTGGGCATAGGGCAGCCAGATGTGTTCCAGGCTCCCGGCAAACCAAGCCGGCTCCGAGCTGTTTTTGCCGGCTTTGCCCGCCATGAGCTTTCCAATGAACCTTCCCTGCCCCATCCGTGCTAAGCATCTGGCTCGCCGGCTTGCAAGGTCACCTGATGCATTCGCTCGATCAGTTCGCTCAAGACAAGCTCGATGAGCTCAAGCGCCGGCACCTGCACCGGGTGCTGACGGATACTGTGCGCGAGGACGGGATCTGGATCGAACGCGGCGGACGTCAGCTGCTGTCATTTTCGTGCAACGACTATTTGAATTTGACCCAGCATCCGGCAATCAAAGAGGCGGCCATCGCCGCTATCGAGGAATACGGCGCGGGCTCGGGGGCTTCGCGTCTCGTCACCGGCAATCACCCGCTCTATGCGCGGTTGGAAGCGCGGCTGGCGCAATTTAAACGCGCCGAGGCGGCGTGCGTGTTCGGGTCGGGCTATCTCGCCAATACCGGCATTATTCCGGCGTTGATCGGTGAAGATGGACTCGTTCTGCTCGACGAGCTGTCGCATGCCTGCATCTATGCCGGCGCGCGGCTGTCGCGCGGCAGAGTGATGACATTCCGACACAATGACGTAGGCCACGCGCGCGAATTGCTCGGCGCGCATCGGGCCGATCACGATCGCGCACTCATTGTCACCGACGGTGTTTTTTCCATGGACGGCGACCTTGCGCCGCTCGCCGAGTTGCTCGCTCTCGCCGGCGAATTCGACGCCTGGCTGATGTCGGACGACGCGCACGGCATCGGCGTGGTCGGTGGCGGACATGGTTCGAGTTTCGCCGGAAACACGCACATACCGGTGCCTCTCCAGATGGGCACCTTGTCGAAAGCGATCGGTTCCTACGGCGGATACCTCTGCGCGTCGGCCTCGATTATCGAGTTGATGCGCAACCGCGCCCGAACCTTGATCTATTCCACCGGGCTGCCGCCTGCGAGCGTCGCCGCCGCAATTGCGGCACTCGACGTGATCGAGCGAGAGCCGGCCTATGCCGCCTTGCCGGTACAAAAAGCCAAAGCCTTTACGCGGCGCGCCGGCCTGCCTGATGCGCAGAGCCCGATTGTGCCTATCGTGATCGGCAACGAAGAGAGCGCGCTCGCCGCCTCGCAATTTCTCGAAAACGAAGGCTATCTCGTCGTCGCTATTCGCCCGCCCACGGTGCCCGCCGGCACCGCGCGCCTGCGCCTCACATTCACCGCGCAACATCCTGACGATGCCATTGGCCGGCTCGCCGACATCGTGCGCGACAAAATCGTGGCTTGACCAGTGGCTGCCTATTTTGTCACGTCGACCGGCACCGATATCGGCAAGACCTTCGTCACCGCCGGGCTCATTCGGTATTTGCGCGAGTCTAACCAGCCGGTTGCCGCATTCAAACCGATCGTGAGCGGGTACGATTCTTCCGTTGCTGAAACCAGCGACCCGGCGGTCTTGCTGTCCGCGCTCGGGCGTCCGGTCTCGGCCGACGAAGTCGAGCGCATGGCGCCGTGGCGCTTCCGTGCGCCCCTGTCACCCGATCTTGCCGCGGCACGTGAAGGCCGCCGCGTCGATTTCGATAAGCTCATCGCCTTCAGCCGCGCTGCGATCAAGGCCGCAACCGGTCCTCTTTTTATCGAAGGTGTCGGCGGAATCATGGTCCCGCTCGACGGTCAACGCACGGTGCTCGACTGGATGACGGCGCTGAATATTCCGCTCCTGCTCGTGGTTGGCGGCTATCTCGGCACCATCAGCCATACGTTGACCGCGCTCGACGTGCTTGCACAGCGAAAGCTCACTGTTGCCGCTATCGTGGTCAGCGAAGGTGATCGCGACACCGTTGAGCTCGACGATACCGTAGCAAGCATCGCGCGTTTTGCCGGCAAGGTAGACGTCGTCGGTTTGCCGCGCCTGCCGGCCGGCATCAATCATCATCCAGCCATTGCGCGCATCGCGGGGCTGCTGTGACCTAATTGTTCAGCGTCAAAATCGTTTCTATCATGCCTTCCAGATTGACCAGGCCATGCAAGAGCATGGTGAGAATGGTCGAGCCGGTGGCCCAACGCATCCATCCGAACAAAACCCCAAATGCAAATACCTGGGCGATGAGAAACCAGTCGTACTGAACGTGGATAATCGCAAACAACCCGGCGGTGAAAACGATCACCGGCCAGGCATGGTGAGGTTCCCGGAGCCAGCCGCGAAACAGAAAGCCGCGAAACAGGCTTTCTTCCGTGACCGGGATGAAGATCGTGATGGCGAGCAGCAGCAACGGCAGGATATTGGCGTTGGTCGCGGCCTGGTAGATATCGGTCTGGAAACGGTCGACAATATTGCGACCGACGAGCCAATTTGCCATGTCGCCCACGACGATGAGGGCGGCCACGGCGGCAACTCCGACCACCACCTCGCTGCGCCGCGGCAGCTTGTAACCGAGATAGGCCGCCGCTTCGCCCTTATATGTGGCCGCGATTATCAGGACGACGAGTTGAACGGGCGCCGAGACTAAGATGAACAATACAATGGCGCCGCCGTCCTGACTAACAGTTGCGATATCTCCCAAATTGAGCCCATACAGTGTGCTCAGCACCGCGATGCCCGAGAACTGTCCGGCCAGCAGCGCGATCGCTCCGAGCACGAACGTAGCGATGACACCCCACGGCTTGACGGTGTCGCTCACGGAATCTCCTTCAACCAGCGCCCAAGCGCGTGGCGCTCGTCGTCGGTCATGGTCGTCTGGTTGCCCAGCGGCATTGCCTTGGTCTGCACTGTCTGCGTGTAGATCGTCCCGGCATGCTGTTTGACGTCGGCGACGCTTTCCAGCGTGATATCTTTTGGCGCCTCCTGAAAACTTTCGTGCGTCGGCTTTCTTGCGTGGCACATGACGCAATGATGGCGCACGATCGCCAAGGCTTCGGCGTCGGAGATGTTACCGGCGCATGCGGATTGCGCGGTGGCGGCAAGGACCGCTATCGCCGCCGATCGCGACCTCACGCGGTTGACCGTTATGGCATCAGAATGGAAGAACCCGTGGTGTCGCGGCCTTCCATTTCCTTGTGCGCCTTGGGGGCATCCTTGAGCGGGTATTTCTGGTTGATCGGAATCTTAACTGCACCGGAACCGACGACCTTGAACAGGTCGGCTGCGGTGGCAATCAGGTCGTCGCGCTTTGCCACGTAGTTATTAAGGGTCGGACGCGTTGCGAAGAGCGAACCTTTCGTCTGGAGGATATTGATATTGAAGGCGTCGATCTGTCCCGAAGCGCTTCCGAAACTCACGAAGTAGCCAAGTGGACGCAGGCAATCGAGTGAACCTGGAAACGTACTCTTGCCGATGCCGTCATAGACCACGTCACAGAGTTTGCCGCTGGTGATCTCTTTTACCTTCGCGACAAAATCCTCGTCGCGATAGAGGATCGTGTGGTGGCAGCCGTTCTTCTTGGCGATCTCGGCTTTCTCTTTGGAACCGACAGTGCCGATGACGGTCGCACCAAGATGGTTCGCCCACTGGCAGGCAATCAGGCCAACGCCGCCCGCCGCCGCGTGGATAAGACACACGGTGCCCTTTTCCACTTTGTATGTACGGTTGACCAGGTACTGCACGGTCATGCCCTTTAGCATCATGCCGGCGGCCTGCTCGTAGGAAATATTGGCCGGCAATTTCACGGCGCGATCAGCCGGAACCAGTCTTTCCGCCGCATAGCCGCCGAGCGGGCCGACAAAGGCGACACGATCGCCGACTTTGACGTCGGTGACGCCGGGTCCTACCGCCATCACTTCACCGGCGCTTTCATTACCGGCGATGAACGGCGTGCCGACCGGTGACGGATACATGCCCATCCGGAAATAAGCGTCGATGAAATTGACGCCGCAGGCGTGTTGCTTGATCTTGATCTGGCCCTGACCAGGTGCCGCGATCTGGACGTCCTCGTAAGTCAGGACTTCGGGACCGCCGGGTTTGTGAACGCGCACTGCAGCGACCATGTTTCACTCCTCGATAACGTGCTTGTTGTGGGAATTGAATTCGGCGGCGATCATAGGCAGCCGCGCGGCAAGCGCAAGGCAGATCACCGCGCGCCGGAAACGCGCAGGTTCGCGCCATTGATGTAGGACGCGCTATCCGACAGCAGGAACAGAACGGCCTCCGCCACTTCGTCGGCCTGCCCGGCCCTGCCCATCGGCAGCATCGGTATCAGGCGTTCGACGCGTCCGGGGGGCTGAATATCGGTTTCGATGACCCCCGGCGTCACAGCGTTGATGCGAATACCTTCCTTGGCGACCTCTCGAGAGGCGCCAATGACCATGGAGTCGACGCCGGCCTTGGCCGCCGCATACCAGACGCATTCGTTCGCGCCGCCAAGCGGAGCCGCCATCGAGGACAGCATGACCACCGCTCCACCCTTGCCGCCGTGCCTTGTCGACATCCGCCGCATGCACGCGCGCAGGCAAAGCAACGCGCCGAACGTGTCAACCTCCAGTACCTCGCGGATGGTTCTCGAATTTGCCTCGTCCAACCGAGAAGCCTCGCCAATGATCCCGGAGCTATGAACGAAATGAGTGAGCGATCCGAACGTATCGGTGGCCGTTTCAAAGACCCGTTCAATGTCGCTTTCCAGCGCCATGTCCCCCTGGATCGCCACTGCCGTGCCGCCACTTTTCTCGACAGCCTTGACCACCGAAGCGGCCGCATTCGAGTTCGTTTTGTAATTCACCGCGACGTCATAGCCTCGCTCTCCGGCAAGCCGCGCCGTGGCGGCGCCGATACCGCGGCTGCCGCCGGCAATGAGCAAGACTGGTCGAGGCATAGGTTGCTCCTGTTTGGACACGATCACGCGGCCCGCGGCAATAAACCGACAACGAAAAAATATACCGCGATGACTAACAGCGGCAGAGTGACGTAAAGGCCGGGCGAGAGATTCTGGATGACCGCGACAAAAGCCAATGCCGCCCATACTCCCAACAAGGCCATATTCGCGAGGCGCCAATGCCGCACGCGCAATGGATGCAGAAACTTGATGGGCACAAAGCTGAGGCCCGCAAGAACGGCAATGGCGATAACCGCGACCCACTCGGGCGGCTCAAGCAAATAAAGGTAGAAGGCAGCAAGATTCCACACAGCGGGGAATCCGCGAAAATAATTATCCTTGGTCTTCATTTCGCGGTCGGCGAAATAAAGCGCGCCGCTA
Organism: Pseudolabrys sp.; assembly: GCA_035626335.1. Lineage (GTDB taxonomy): Bacteria > Pseudomonadota > Alphaproteobacteria > Rhizobiales > Xanthobacteraceae > Pseudolabrys. Next base: position 91,017 of record DASPNW010000026.1, on the reverse strand, counting down.
ATGACGACGACGATACCGGCGGGGATCGCGAGAACCTGCGGCAGCAATCCGCTGGCGGAGATGGCGTAGGCGGGAACAAATACGTAGGTCGTAAAATCAACCACCAGGTCGAGCGTCTCGCCCGACCAGCGGGGCAAAACTTGTGGTACGTCGAAAGCGCGCGCTATCGGGCCATCGATGCCGTCGATGACGAGTGCCAGACCGAGACACAGGAACATGGCCGCCCAATGCCCGCCGGTCGCCAGGATCAGCGCAAGAAATGCCAGCGCCGCGCCGGTTGCGGTAAAGACGTGAACCGTAAAGGCGCGAGCCTGCTCGAATGTCGTCACTTAACTGTTGCCCCAATCAAGCTTGACGATCTCGGCCGACCGACCAGCCAAATTCCAGTTACGGCCAAAGCCGCGGAACCGCGACTTGTCGGCACGCGCCACGATAACATCGGAGCCGATCCAGTATTCGCTATTGCGGATTGTGACGTTCTGCCCCGGTTCTTTGCCGCGGACCGGCGTGATCGCGCCGTCCACATATTTTTCGATATGAATAATGCGGGTCTCGCCCTTCGTTTCATAACTAATCGGCACCTGACGCACACCGAGAAATTGGCCGACCAAGATCGACAGCAGATGCGTTGTGCCCCCGACGCGTCCGGTAAAAATCCTGGTCAAGTCCTTCACCGCGTAGGCCGAGGCATTGTCATCCACGAACAGAGCCGCAGTCCAGTTGCCGCGTGACATGATGCCGGGCAAATCCATCATCAGGCCGACCTTGATGCCCGAAAGATCGGTGGAATCGAAATGCCCGTCGTCGATGCGAATTCCAGCCCAGGTCTGGCACCGGCTTTCGGTCGGCGGATGCTCGCCGAGCGAGAGCACGCAGGGGCAAAAAACAGTGCAGCTGCACGAGAGCGCGAGTTCCCCTTTCAAGCTCCAACTTTCCGTCAACGCATAACTCCCATTTTTCTTTTTTACTCAGCTCGTCTTCGCCGGCCAATGGGCGGCAAAAGCCGCGATGATGATGACTGCTCCAGCGATGATCAACGCCATGCCGACTACGTGAGAGAAGCGGCGCCCGGTGAGTATCTTTTCGATCGTCATGACCATGCCGAGCCCCGCCATCCAAATCACATTCATGACCCCGACCGCGAACATCACCAGCATCATCGCCCAGCAGCAGCCGAGACAAAAGACACCTTGTTTCAGGCCCAGCCGAAATACGCCGCGCGTCGTGGTCGCCCAGTTTGCAAAAAAGAACGGGAATGGGTGCTGGCAACGATTGAGACAAGCGTGTTTGAGCGCAGAAAACTGGTAAAGGCCGGCTCCGACGAATATTGCGCCCGAGAACAGCCCGCTCGCCGACGCGAGGCTGGTATCGAGCCATGCTGCCTGCATGAGCATGATCTGAGCCAGCGCTGCAACGATCGAGAACCCGAACCATATGGTGGCGTAGCCGGCCGCCAGAACCAACGGCGAGATGACGTATTCGTGTTTTCGTGCGGCGGTGTCGGCGATACCGGCATAGGTCATGATCATGGGACCCGCGCTGGGCAGCATCATCGCAAGCACCATTGCTCCCCACATCGCGACGACGGCAGTAACGCCGCCGAGGCTCCAAAGCGGGTTCAGCAGGGGGCCGCATAGCGTTTGAAAGACTGAGGTCCCCAAGCCATCGAAAGTCTTGTTGGCGCCGGCGACAAGAAGCCCGACGTATGACCAGCCCAAGCCCGCAAGCACAATCAGGCAAAGCGCAGCGAGTATTTTCGGTCGCGCAAAAATATGGCCAAGTCCCGCTGCGGCGGGCGGCAGATGTTCAAAATTGTGCTCGGCAGTCTCGCTCATGGCGACCTTACCTACATAGCTTACATAGCGCATCGGATGCGGTCGGGGTACCGCGGGGTCTCGACGTGATTTCCGTGCCTGCCCTACACATGCTAGATGCGGTTAAAGCCAAGCCGGAGCGAGCGTTCCAATGCGGCAGAAAAGCAGCGATAACGGCGGGGCCATTGTCGTCGGTGCTGGACCCGCCGGGCTCACCGCGGCGATTGCTTTGGCTCAAGGGGGCATCCCGACCGTCCTCGTGGGCAAGCGGCCAGCCAAGCCGGACAATCGGACAACGGCCCTGCTCGCCGGTTCCGTGACCGCGCTCAAGACCCTCGGCGTCTGGGACCAGTGCACCGCGCGGGCAGCGCCCCTGAAAACCATGCGCATTGTCGACGACACCGGACGGCTATGGCGCGCGCCGGAGGTCAAATTTGAAGCAAGCGAGATTGATCGCGACGCCTTCGGCTACAACATCGAAAACCGTTATCTGATCGAGGCGCTTGAACACTGCGCGCATTCGCTTCCCCGCCTGCGTCTTATCGATGGCGAAGTCACCAAGGTCGTCGCCGAGAGCGATGCGGTTATCGTATCGCTAAAAAGCGAGACCTTGCGTGAGCCGATCGTGATTGGCGCGGATGGCCGCAAATCGATGTGCCGGGCCGCGGCTGGGATCAAAATCGACGAACGCAGCTACCCGCAAGCCGCTCTGACTATTTGTCTCAGGCATTCCCGTCCGCATCACGATACGTCGACTGAATTTCATACGCCGACCGGTCCTTTCACCCTGGTGCCTCTGCCGGGGTCACGCTCGAGCTTGGTCTGGGTGCTGGAACCTTCAATGGCGGAAGAGCTTGCAGCTCTCTCCGATACTGCACTGGCCGGCGAGATTGAGCGCGCGGCGCACTCGATCTTGGGCAAGATCGAGGTCGAGCCGGGGCGTGGATTGTTTCCGCTTCACGTTGCGACAGCACGGCAGTTTGCCGGCAAACGTATTGCCCTGGTCGGAGAAGCGGCCCATGTGATCCCGCCGATCGGCGCGCAAGGACTTAATATGGGGCTGCGCGATGCCGCCACCATCGGCGAGCTCGCGGTCGCAGCCTATCGTGACGGTCGCGATATTGGCGGGATGGATGTCCTCGCGCGTTACGATCGTTTGCGCCGCACCGATATCGGCAGCCGTACGTTTGCGATCGATCTGCTCAATCGTTCCCTGCTGAGTGATTTTTTGCCGATCCAGGGCGCCCGCGGGCTGGGACTTTATCTGATCGACCGAATTGGGCCGTTGCGACGCGCGGTGATGCGCGAGGGCCTAGCCCCGGCGGGCGGGCAACCGCGGCTGATGCGCGGGGACGCGCTTTAGCCGAGCTTTGGTGCTTTCTTTACGCCCGGGGTTTCCCGAAATTCGGGATCGATTGGCAGCGGAAGTGCAGGCAAGCTCTTGCCTGACGTTGTCGTGACCATGTGTGAAAAAAGCCCGCGTTCGATGAAATGCGGGTCACGCATCGCCTCCTCGAGCGGCGTCACGATTGTCGTGCAGCAGTCGGCGGCGGCAAAGATCGGACGCCACTCATCGGACGATCGCGACACGATCAATTTTGCAACAGCGGCTATTGTCGCCTTTGGATCGCGCATATCGTTGACAAATTCGGCCGGCAAGGAAATCGCCTTGGTGAACGCGATCCAGAATTTTTGCTCAATCGCACCGCACGCGATCAGCTTGCCGTCTTTGGCCCGATAGAGTTGATAGCGCGGCGAGCCGCCGACCAGCCACATTTCTCCCGGTTTTGGAAAACGGCCACTCGCCGCGCCCAGCGCCAGCGCTGCCCAGGTAAACGTAAACATCGCGTCAGTCATCGCGATATCGATGCGGCAGCCCTGCCCGCTTTGATCGCGCGCACGCAACGCCAGCAAGATGTTGATCACCGCCGGAAAGCTTCCCCCGGCGATATCGGCCGCGAGCATCGGCGGCACCACCGGCTGGTTGGCCGGCCCCGGCTGCAAATCCAGCAGGCCTGTATTGCCGATGTAGTTGAGATCGTGCCCCGCCTCGTGCACGCGCGGGCCGCTTTGGCCGTAGCCGGAAATCGAACAATAGATCAGTCGCAGATTGAGTGCACGCATCTCGTCATAGCCGAGGCCAAGCCGCGCCATGACGCCTGGCCGAAATTGCTCGACCAGAATGTCGGCGCGTTTGATGAGTGGAATGAGCTTGGCGCGATCTACCTGGGTTTTGAGATCGAGTGCGATACTTTTCTTTCCGCGATTGAGCATGAGAAAAGCAGCGCTCTCGCCGTCAATCATTGGCGGAAAGTGCCGCGCGTTTTCTCCGCCGGGCTGTTCGATCTTAATAACCTCGGCACCGGCTTCGGCGAGCATTAATGTCGCCAGGGGCCCCGGCAGAAGCGTGGTGAAATCCACAACAAGAAGCCCTGCCAAAGGTTGCATGGACCTACCCGAACAGAAGCGCCGGCAACGTATGGGTCCTGACCATCCACATCACCGATGTCAGGGTGAGAACCGAAACCAGTGTACCGATCAAGACCGCACCTGAGGCCTGTGTGACCCACGTATCGTATTGTTGTGCGAAAACGAAAACATTGAGCGCCGGCGGCAAGGCCGCCATCAGCACGGCCGTATACACCCAATTTTGCTCGAACGGTCCGAACAAAGAGAGCAAAAGAAACACCAATATAGGATGCAGGACGAGTTTGACGGTCACAAGAGGCGGTACTTCCCACGGCATTTTCTTGAGCGGCCGCAGCGCCACCGTGACGCCGAGCGTGAACAGCGCACATGGGGCGGCGGCATTCTGCAGGAACTGGAGGAGCCGCTCCACTGCCAGGGGCGGCTGGAAATGCACGGCCGCCGAGGCGACGCCGACCGCGGTCGCAATCACCAACGGATGAGTAAAGATCCGTCGCACCACCTCAATGGCGGTTGCACCAATGGTCATTTGCTGCGGATTTGCGAACGCCATAAGAAATGGCACCAGCGAAAACAGCAGCAGCGTATCGAAACAGAAAATCAGCGCCACGGGCACCGCGGCCTGCGGGCCGAGTGTTGCCAGCGCTAAACCCGGCCCCATGTAGCCGATATTGCCGAAGCTGCCGGCCAAGCCGGCAATAGTCGATTGCCCGATGTTGCCCCGCCGGATCGCCATGCCGATCACGAACGACACCGTGAAAGCCCAGAACGTCGCCAATGTCGTGGCGAATATTAAATCCACCTGGGTGAGTTGCTCCAGTGGGGTCTGCGCAAGGATTCGATAGAACAGGGCCGGCAAGGCCACGTAAACGATGAAAAAATTCATCCAGGCCAGCGCCGTGTCGGGTATCTGCTTGAGTTTGCCGCAGGCAAAACCAATGAAGATGAGCCCGAAATAAGGCAACGCGAGATTAAGGACGTCGATCATTATAGCTCTCCGGGCGTCCCACTTGGCGCGGCCTTTGCATTGCTCTAAACGGCAGAAGCATGTTTTGGAAGGTTCTATGAAGCTGCCGCGTCAGTTCTTTGCCCCGCTCGCCATCGGCGCGCCGCCACCTTTGCGCGAATTGCCGGTGCGGCTTGAGCGCATGATTCATTTCGTGCCGCCGCACAATGAAAAGGTGCGCGCCAAAGTTCCCGAACTGGTGCGGCAAGTCGACGTTGTGCTGGGCAACCTCGAAGATGCCATTCCGGTTGAATCCAAACAGGCTGCGCGCAAGGGATTTATCGAGATGGCGAAAGCTGTCGATTTTGGCGCGACCGGGTTGTGGACCCGCATCAACGCCCTCAATTCGCCTTGGGCACTCGACGACATAGGCGAGATTGTCGGCGCCGTTGGCAACAAGCTTGACGTGATTATGCTGCCAAAAGTCGATGGCCCTTGGGACATCCACTATCTCGACCAGTTGCTGGCCCAGCTTGAGGCGCGGCACAAACTGAAAAAACCCATCCTGATCCATGCGATCCTGGAGACCGCGCAAGGCGTCAACAACGTGGAGGCGATCGCGACGGCCTCTCCGCGCATGCACGGCATGAGTCTCGGTCCTGCCGATCTCGCCGCATCGCGCGCGATGAAGACCACGCGCGTCGGCGGCGGCCATCCCGACTATAAAGTGCTCGCGGATGCAAAGGGCGATGCTCCGCGCGCGATGTTTCAGCAGGATCTCTGGCATTACACCATCGCAAAGATGGTGGATGCCTGCGCGGCTGCCGGGATCAAGCCATTTTATGGACCGTTCGGGGATTTTTCGGACAGTGCAGCTTGCGAAACGCAATTCCGCAACGCGTTCCTCATGGGTTGTCTCGGTGCCTGGTCGTTACATCCCTCACAGATCGCGATAGCGAAGAAAGTGTTTTCGCCCGATCCGGGTGAAGTTGCGTTCGCTAAACAAATTGTCGCCGCGATGCCTGACGGTGCCGGCGCGGTGATGATCGACGGAAAAATGCAGGACGATGCAACCTGGAAGCAGGCCAAAGTGCTGCTTGACCTGGCCAGGCTCGTCGCCGCCAAAGATCCGGAAATGGCTGCCCATTACGCCCTGTAACAGGACAAGAGTTCACCCTATGGACAAGATGCGGAACGCCAAGTTCAAGATCGGTCAGGTGGTCAAGCACCGCCTGTATCCGTTCCGTGGTGTTATCTTCGACATCGATCCTGTGTTCAACAACACTGAAGAGTGGTGGCAGGCGATCCCGGCGGAAATTCGCCCACACAAGGATCAACCGTTCTATCATTTGTTTGCGGAAAATTCAGAGACGGAATATATCGCCTACGTGTCCGAGCAGAATTTGTTGCCGGACACGTCAGACACGCCGATCCGTCACCCGGACGTCGCCGATGTCTTTGAACGGGACGAAAGCGGAAGCTATCGGCCGCGCCACAGCCAGATGCACTAAACGCGTTGCGAACGGCAAAATGAAAAAGGCGCGGCTTGCGGCCGCACCTTTTCGTACTCTCACCTGCGATATTTATTTCTTCTGTGCAGGCGCAGCTGCCGGCGCAGCCGCTGCCGGCGCCTGACTCTGCTGGCCTTCCAGCTTCTTGCGAGCTTCCTCCGCCTTCTTCTGAAGCTCTTCCTGCAATTTGCGTTGCTGCTCTTCGAAGGCCTTTGGATCGGTCGGTGGGCCGTCATAGGCTTTTGCGAAATCGTTCAAGGGCAGTGGTAGACTGATCGGCGTACCTTGCATGTTGATCGCCTGCACGACGATATTCTGTCCCTTCTTCATCTTGGTGATCAGGTCATCGGTTACCTGATAGTCGGCCATGCAGCCGACGGGGAAACAGATATTGTACGGCGATTGCGCCGGCTGGCCCTGATCGATGAGCAAGCGCGTTCCATGCGCAAGCTGCATGCCAAGCGGAACGGTGACACGCAGGACCTTCTGTCCGCCTTCCGGCTCGAACAGCTGCACGATGGCGACGGGCATGCCATTTTCCAAACGGCCGTCCTTGGTGATGACGCAGACCTGCTTGTTATTGGTGTCGGGTCCCTTGCCGCAGACCTTCATCCAAGGCGAGTACATCAGCTGTGGCTGGTCGCCGGCAGCCTGTTGCTGGCCCGGTTGTCCTGGCTGGGCCTGTGGCGCGGGCTGGGCAGGCTGCGCCGCCGGTGCCTGCTTCTGAGCCGGCGCCTGCTTCTGAGCCGGCGCTGCCTTCTGCTGCGGCGGTTGCTGTGCCACTGCAGGCCCTACGATGATGGCCGCCCCCAATATACCCGCCAACGTGGCGGTCAGCGCCCGGCCCCGCGGCCAGGCCGATGCGGTCCAATGATTCATTGCGATTATCCCTTGTTCTTATCGTCCGAGGCCCATGGCTCCCGGACGACGCCTCACAGCGGGGCTCTCTCCGTGTGAAATACGGCGGGAGCGTGACCCTTGACCGCAGCCTGATAGCTGAATTCCGCCCTGCAATAAAGCCACGAACGCCGGGAAAATGCAGTTCCGGCCGTGGCCCCGACCCTATGATAAATTTGAGCAAAACTGGAACGAATCGCATTCAGACCTTGTTTGCGCCGAACTTTGCTCCCTCCGCACCGACGCACTGGCGGGTGTCGCGGCGTGCTGTCCTGCTGGGCGCGCTACTTGTCGCCTCAGGCGTGCGCCCGCGACGGGCGCGAGCGCAGGGTGCGTCGCACGCCATTGCCATGCATGGCGAGCCCGCCTGGGGGCCAAATTTCAGTCATCCGACGTATGCCAATCCGGCGGCGCCCAAGGGTGGCCAATTGGTTCAAGGCGTGCTCGGCACTTTTGACTGCCTCAACCCGTTTATTGTCAAAGGACTGCCCGCGGCCAACATCCGCGGCTACGTGACCGAAAGCCTGCTTGCGCGCGGTTACGACGAACCGTTCACGCTGTATGGTTTGCTCGCCGAGGGTGTCACCACGGATGCCGCGCGCAGTTTCGTCACCTTTACCATCAACCCGGCTGCGCGCTTTGCCGACGGCAAGCCGGTAACGCCGGACGACGTAATATTTTCCTGGGAACTGCTGCGCGACAAGGGCCGGCCGAATTTCCGCACCTACTATGCCAAGGTCGTCAAGGCCGAGGCGATCGACAAGCGCGCGGTCCGGTTCGATCTCACCGGAGCCGACGACCGCGAACTGCCGCTGATTATCGGCTTGATGCCCGTGCTGGCAAAACACGCGGTCGACACGGCGACCTTCGAAGATACGAGCTTCGTCCCCCTGCTCGGTAGCGGCCCCTATACCGTCAGTGCGGTTAAACCCGGCACCAGCGTCACCTTCAAGCGCGACGCAAACTATTGGGGCCGTGATTTGCCGATCAATCGCGGCTTGTGGAATTTCGACACCATTCGTTTCGATTACTACCGCGACGGCAATACGCATTTCGAGGCCTTCAAGAAGGGCCTTTATGATTTGCGCGTGGAAACCGACCCCGGCCGCTGGCAGACGGCTTACGAATTTCCCGCCCTGCGCGAAGGGCGGGTGACCAAGGAAGATCTCCCCTACGGGCTGCCGAAGGGCATGCAAGGTCTCGTGTTCAACACACGCCGGTCTGTTTTTGGCGACATACGGGTACGCGAGGCAATTCTCCAGCTGTTCGATTTCGAGTGGATCAACCACAATTATTTCTTCGATCTTTACAAGCGCACCGCGAGCTATTTCGACGGCTGCGATCTATCCGCACATGGCGTGGCCGCCGACGCGCGCGAACGTGACTTGCTGGCGCCATTCCCCGACGCAGTGCGCGCCGACATTATGGACGGCACCTGGTCGCCGCCCGTCACCGACGGCTCAGGGCGCGACCGGGCAACGCTGCATCGCGCGTTTACCCTCTTCAATGCCGCAGGCTATGAACTCAAGGGCACGCAGCTGACTCACGTTGCGAGTGGCCGGCCGTTATCGTTCGAGATCCTGACGACGACGCGCGATCAGGAACGACTTGGATTGTTTTTCTTACGCAATCTCAAACGTGCCGGGATTGACGCGCGGGTGCGGACCGTCGACGCAACGCAATACGAGCGGCGTCGCATCGCCTTCGATTTCGACATGATGGAATATCGCTGGGAGCAGTCGTTATCGCCGGGCAACGAACAGTTGTTTTATTGGGGATCCGAGGCCGCCGACCTGCAGGGAAGCCGCAACTACATGGGAGTTAAGTCGAAAGCGGTCGACGCGATGATTGCTGCCATGCTTGCCGCAACGACGCGGCCCGACTTTGTGGCCGCGACCCGGGCGCTCGACCGCGTCCTCCTGTCCGGCTTCTACGTGGTGCCGCTCTATTTTCCGCCGGTGCAATGGGTAGCGCGCTGGACGCGAATCGAGCATCCCTCGCGTACTTCGCTCTTCGGGTATTTGCCGGAAACCTGGTGGCAGAAGGACCTAAAGCCTTGAGGCTTCGTCCATGATCCTTGGCGAAGGCGCCCGAACGGCGAGTACCGCTGCGACGCTCGACGATCTTTTTCGGCGCGCCGGGGTACGCCATCCCGATGCAATCGCGCTCGCAGACCCGCCCAACCGCGCGGCTTTCACCGACGGCGCGCCTCGCGTCCTGAGCTTCGTCCAGGCGGACCGCGCGATCTCGTCATTCGCTGCAAGGCTGCGTCAGCTTGGATTGCAAACCGATACTGTTGTCGCGATCCAGCTGCCGAACACAGTTGAGAGCATTATTGCCTTTCTTGGAGTGCTGCGCGCCGGCATGATCGCTGCCCCGGCGCCACTGCTCTGGCGTCGTCACGACATGGCGGCAGCTTTAAGCCAAGTTGGAGCCAGAGCCATCGTAACGTGCTCGCGCATCGGAGCGGCCGCCCCTGCGGACATAGCGGGGCAAACTGCCGCCGAGCTGTTCCCGATCCGTCATGTCTGCGGCTTTGGCCAGAAACTACCAGACGGCATTGCTCCCCTCGATGATGTGTTCGATTTCGCCGGCGCCGATGCTTCAATCCCCTACACCCGGCCCGGTCCCGCCGCCGCGCATGTAGCGGCAGTCACTTTTGGCCATGGCAAGAAAGGCATCCTGCCGGTCGCGCGCAGTCACGTCGAACTGGTCGCCGGAGGCCTCGAGACGTTTTTGGAAACCGGTGCCGCACTCGATGCACCGATCCTTTCGACGATACCCATCGGTTCGTTTGCGGGCATCGCTCTTACCGCGCTGCCCTGGTTACTATCGGGCGGCGCATTGCACCTGCATCATGGTTTTGACCCGGATGCATTCGTCGCGCAGTGCGCTGCGCTGGGCGATGGCACGGTGATGTTACCCACAGCCGCAATTGCACCGATTGGCGAGGCCGGCCTTCTCACAAATGCCAAACAGACGGTGGTTGCGCTCTGGCGCGCGCCTGAGCGTTTGACCGCGGCCAAGCAATGGGACCATCCACCGCCATTGGTGGATGTCGCAAGCTTTGGCGAAATCGGTGTCATCGCGTCACGCCGCGGCGAAAGCCTGTTGCCAACTGCAATTCCACACGGCGTTGTTGACTCCCTGCGTCGCGCGGCAGGTGCGCCCTCGGTGATTGAAACCGCGCGGAGCGAGGCCGGCACTTTGCTGTTGCGCGGCCGTATGGTCCCCACGCAATCCTTTCCTCCGGCCCCCGAGTTGCGTTCGCGCCACAGTACCGGCTATGTCGACACCGGCTTTGCCTGCCGCATTGACCGTCAGGCGCGCGCACTCATCGTTACCGCGCCGCCATCGGGGACGACCGCTGTCGGTGGCTACCGATTCCATCTCGATGAGATCGAAGAACTCATCAGCCAGACCGACGCGGACGCAACCATTGTCGCTTTGCCTGATGCCGACCTTGGCCAACGTTTCGCGGGCAGCGCCCCCAATCGGGCGGAATTGCTTGCGGGGCTCCGAACGCGCGGAGTTAATCCGCTGATATCCGAGGCGTTTCAACCACGCGGCACCTCGGAAGCCGCGTAATTCCGGTGTGGTGTTGACGAGGTATTAACAGCACTCGCCTATGCTACTCGCATCCAAATCGCGCCTGGGACCGGATGTCGCTGCAAGGTCCGTTGATCGTTGTCGCCGAGCAACCGGCGGCCCGCCTGGTTGAAGCGCTCAGCGTGGCTGGCGCCTTTCCCATCGTTGAGGCGAAGTGGGCGGATGCGCCGGCCGCATTTCTGACCGTCAAACCATCCGCCATCATCGTTGCTGAACCCGGACCGCCGTCAAATGAGGCGTCGGCGCGCATGCTGTGCCTTCAGGTCGCAACCGTGAACGGAGCAATGGTGCCGGTGATCGCACGCGTACGCGGCGACGAAGATGCGGCGGTATCGATCGCGCTTCCGGCGGACGCCACACTCCCGATCGAACGGCTGCTGACACGTCTGCAATCGGCCATGCGCGTACGTGCGTTGCATGCGACTGTACTGCGGCGCATTGAATTATTTGCCTCGCACGGCGGTCAATTGCCGATGCTCCCCGTCGGTGACGCGCTCGACGATGCGACCGTGCTGATCGCCGGACGTGGTCCGCTCTATCCCGCACTCAGTGTTGCGATGGGTGAACGGGTCAAGATGGTCGGCGCGTTCAGTGTCGAAACCGCCGCCAGGCATCTCAACGAACGGGATATCGACGGCATTGTGGTTGGTGATGGCTTCTCCCCGCGTATGGTCGAAGCATTCTTGACGGTGCTGGCGCAAGAACCGCGCTTTCGTGACATTTCGGTCGCCGTGATTGGCGAAACCCCGCCGGAATTTGCCGACGCGCTTCCCAATATCGATCAAGTCGCTGCCGACCCGGCCCGACTTGTCGCACGCATGGTTCCGCTGGTTCGCATGCGGGCGTTTGAAGCGCGGCTCAAGCGGATGCTCAAATCGCTCGACACCGAAGGCATGTTCGATCCGCGGAGCGGATTGCTCACCCGCCAATCATTTTGGCGCGATCTCGGCAAAGTGGCTCGAGAGGCTGCCGACCGAAGCTTGCCATTATCGGTCGCGCGATTTTCATTTGACGGCGCCGCCGACGAACGCGCAAGCCTCGACGCTGCCCGGCTCATGAGCCGCCTGATCCGCAATATCGATTTCGCCACGCGTGACGAGAAAGGCGGCATTCTTGTCGCCTTTACCCAGACCGATCTTCGAAGCACGCATGTCATCGTCCGCCGCATCGCCGGCACGCTCAAAAATGCCATGCTGACGCCGCAACGGGCCGACGAAACGCTCACGGCCAATGTTACTTTGGCAACGCTGAAAGCCGGCGACACGCTCGACACGTTGATGATGCGGGTGACGGGTCGTCGCATGGTTGCGGCGGAGTAGACGGAGGCTTAGGCTGGCGCCGAGAAGGAGCCAGTCATGTCAAGTCACCAGCCCGTTCGTATCGATGTCGTCTCCGACGTGGTGTGCCCGTGGTGCTTTATCGGCAAGCGTCGTCTGAAAAAGGCGCTGGCGCTTAACCCGGACATTCCGGTCGAAGTGCATTGGCGTCCTTATTTTCTCAACGACTGGATTCCGCGTGAAGGCATCTCGCGCGAACAATATCTGACCACCAAATTCGGCTCGCCGGAGCGCTACAAGGGCATCGCCCAGCGGGTTTCGGCCGCCGCCGCCGCCGAAGGCCTCACCTACGCGATCGACAAGATCAGCCGGCAACCCAATACGCTTGATGCTCACCGCCTGATCCGCTGGGCCGGCGGTATTGGCAAAGCGGCCGACATGAAGCAGAAGCTGATGGATTTGTACTTCACCGAGGGTGCGGACCTCACCAATCATGCCGTGTTGGTGCAGGCCGCCGCCGATATCGGCCTTGACGCCGAAGATATTCGCGCCGCACTCGCCAGTGACAAGGATGTTGCGGAAGTCGAGGGCGAGGCGCTTTCCGCCAAAGAAGCGGGGATCGAAGGCGTGCCCTGCTTTATCTTTGGCGGCAAATTTGCAGTGTCGGGCGCGCAGGCGCCGGAATATCTGGCCGACGCGATCGCTCGGGTCGCACAGGCCGCCGACGCCGCCGAATAATTCCGGACGATACTAATGAAGATCACCGCCGCCGTGGTGCACGAGCGTTCGGGTCCTTTCACCGTTGAAGAACTCGATCTCTGCGATCCGCGTGCCGATGAATTGCTGGTTGAAGTGGTTGCCAGCGGCATGTGTGCGACCGACCTGCACGGCCGCGATGCCTACTATCCGACGAAGTTCCCCAAAGTCTTCGGTCACGAAGGCGCCGGCATCGTCCGCGCGATCGGGTCCGACGTTTCGAAATTCAAGACCGGCGATCACGTCGTGATGGCCTACCCCTGGTGCGGCGAGTGTCCGAATTGCAGGACACGGCGGCAAAGCTATTGCTTGCATGCTTTCGATCTGAAGATGAATGGAACGCGTGCCGACGGATCAACGCTGCATTCGCAAGACGGAAAGCCGGTTTACAGCGCCTTCTTTCAACAGTCTTCGTTTGGCAATTTTGCCATCGCCAACGAGCGTTTCGCGGTCAAGGTGCGCAACGATGCGCCGGTCGAACATGTCTGTGCGCTTGCCTGCGGCGGACAGACCGGCGCCGGCGCTGTGCTCAATGTGATGAAGCCGCGTCCGGGCGACAGTTTTGTCGTCTTCGGTGTCGGTGCGGTAGGCCTGTCCGGCCTGCTCGCCGCGAAAATCGCCGGCTGCGATCCAATCATTGCGGTAGACGTGCACGGACATCGCCTTGCGCTCGCGCGCGAGCTCGGCGCCAGCCACACGATTGATCATGCCGGCCGTACCGACATCGTCGAGGAAATCCGGAAAATCACCGGCCTCGGCGCCCGCTATAGCCTGGAGACCTCGGCTGTGCCGGCCGTATTCCGCGAGGCGGTCGAAGCGCTTATGCCGGCCGGGATGTGCGTATTGCTCGGCAGTGCGCGCAAAGGCACCGAAGTCACGTTTGAAACTCCGTTCCTGCAAAATGGACGCACCGTGCGCGGCGTCATCCAGGGTGACAGCGTGCCGCAGGAGTTCACCCCTTTGCTGGTCGACCACATCATGGCCGGCCGCTTTCCGATCGAAAAAATGATTACCTTTTATCCGCTCGACGAGATCAACCGCGCCGCCGTGGAGTCAAGCGCCGGCAAGACGATCAAACCGGTCTTGCGCATGCCGCACTAGGCGGCTTTGGCCTGCTCCGCGATCGAGGCGAGCTTGCGCAATACAGCTGTGGTGCCCTTGAGCCGGTCCTGCGGGCGTGGCCAATCGTCGAAGAACACCAGTTGCTGGCTTTTGGGGTTTTTCGGGTCGTTGCGCATGCGTACCGCCGAACCCTGCTCGCGGATAAAGGCAATCAGCCCCTCCGGATTGTCGAAGAGGTTGTCGCGGAATGACAATACAATGCCCTTCGGCCCGGCCTCGACCTTTTCGACATTGGCGCGCCGGCTAAGCACCTTGATCGCAACAACTTGCAAAAGATGCTCGACTTCCTCTGGAAGTTTTCCGAAGCGATCGACCAGCTCCGCCGCGAAAGCATCGATCCCGCGTTCGTCCTCGATCTCCGCGAGACGCCGGTAGAGCGCAAGCCGTACCGACAGATCGCCGACATAATCCTCGGGGATGAGCAAAGCGGCCCCGATGGTAATCTGCGGAGACCATCGATCGGCGACCGGCGCAGTGATGCCGGCCTTCAGGCTCATTACGGCTTCCTCCAGCATCTGCTGGTAGAGTTCGAAGCCGACTTCTTTGATGTGGCCGGACTGTTCCTCGCCGAGCAGATTGCCCGCCCCCCGAATGTCGAGATCATGCGACGCAAGCTGGAAGCCGGCTCCGAGCGTGTCAAGCGACTGCAATACTTTGAGCCGCCGTTCTGCCTGCGGCGTAATTCGTTGCTGTGCCGGCAACGTCAGCAATGCATAGGCACGCAACTTGGCGCGCCCGACCCGCCCGCGCAGTTGATAGAGCTGTGAGAGACCGAACCTGTCGGAGCGATGGACGATTAATGTGTTGGCGGTCGGAATATCGAGTCCGGACTCGATAATGGTGGTCGACAGCAGCACGTCGTATTTACCGTCATAGAAAGCCGACATGATGTCGTCGAGCACGGTCGGCGGCATTTGCCCGTGCGCGACGGCAACTCGCACTTCCGGAATGTTCTTGTCGATAAAATCCTTGGCGCCTGCCAGATCTTCGATGCGCGGGCATACATAGAAAGCCTGACCTCCGCGGTATTTCTCGCGCAATAGCGCTTCACGAACGGTAATCGGATCGAACGGCGACACAAATGTACGCACGGCCAGGCGGTCAACGGGCGGCGATGCGATGATGGAGAGATCTCGCACGCCCGAGAGCGCAAGCTGCAATGTGCGCGGAATCGGTGTGGCGGTCAGCGTCAGAACGTGCACTTCCGACCGCAGTGTCTTGAGTTTCTCTTTGTGTGCCACGCCGAAATGCTGCTCTTCATCCACCACAAGCAGTGCCAGATCCTTGAATGCGATCGCTTTCCCGAGCAAAGCATGCGTGCCGATCACGATATCGACGCTGCCGTCGCCGAGGCCTGCCTTGACCTTGTTGAGCTCCGCGGCGGGCACCAACCGCGAGGCCTGCGCCACATTGACCGGGAAACCCCGGAACCGTTCCGAAAAGGTCTTGAAGTGCTGGCGCGCCAGGAGCGTCGTCGGCACCACCACCGCCACTTGTTTGCCGTTGATCGCAGCGATGAACGCCGCCCGCAGCGCCACTTCTGTCTTGCCGAAGCCGACGTCGCCACAAATGAGCCGGTCCATGGGACGGCCGGAAGCCAGGTCCTTGACCGTCGCTTCAATGGCGGCAAGCTGGTCATCGGTCTCCTCGTAAGGGAACCCGGCACAGAACTCGTCGTAGGCGCCGGGGCCGACGGCAAGGCGAGGCGCTTCCCGCAATTGCCGCTCGGCGGCAATCTTGATCAATTCACCGGCAATTTCCCGGATACGGCTTTTCATGCGCGCTTTGCGCGCCTGCCAGTTGCCGCCGCCAAGCCGGTCGAGGTCGACCGTTTTTTCCTCCGAGCCGTAGCGTGACAGCAGATCGACGTTCTCGACCGGCAGGAACAGTTTGTCGCCGCCCGCATAGTGAATTTCCAGGCAGTCGTGCGGCGCACCGGCCGCCTCGATTGCCTGCAGGCCAGCAAAGCGCCCAATGCCGTGGTCGACGTGGACGACGAGATCACCGGGGGCGAGGCTGGTTGCTTCTGCGATGAAATTGTCGGCCCGGTGTGCGGCACGGCGCGGCCGCACAAGACGATCTCCGAGAATGTCCTGCTCGCTGATGACCGCCACATCGTTGGTCTCGAAGCCGGATTCAATGCCAAGCACGGCGAGCGCGACCGTCGACTTCGGCAAGCCCTGGGCCTGGCTCCAGCTGTTCACCGGTGTGAGATTGGGAAGCTTGTGGTCTGCCAGAACGTGGCTCATGCGCTCGCGCGCGCCCTCACTCCACAGCGCGATGGCAATGCGCTTGCCGGCAGCCTGCAAGGAATGCACGTGGGCGCTGACCGCTTCGAAAACATTGGCACTTGGCTCGGCACGCTCGGCCGTGAAATTGCGTCCCTGCCGCGCGCCGATATCGAGCGCACCCGTTTCAGCCACAGCAAAGGGTGTCAGCCTGGCGAGCGCTTCCGTCTTCAGCCGATCCTTCCATTCACTCTCGCCGAGATAGAGCCTTTCCGCCGGTAGCGGCTTGTAGGGCGGCGTCACCCCTTGCTTGAGAGCGTCGCGGCGCGCGTCGAAATAATCGGCAATTTGCGTAAAACGCTCATGCGCGGCGTCTTCCGCCAGATGTTCCAACGCCAGAGGCGTGCCGGGCAGATAGTCGAAGACTGTTTCGAGTTTGTCGTGAAATAACGGCAGCCAATGCTCCATCCCCGGATAGCGGCGGCCTTCACTTACAGCCTCATACAGGAGATCGTCCGGTGTCGCAGCGCCGAATTCCGCGACATAGCCGGTGCGGAAGCGTCGGATTGTTTCGGTGACGAGCTGAAATTCCGCGACCGGTACCAGATCAAGCCCGCTCAACTGTTCCGCGCTGCGCTGTGACTGCGCGTCGAAGCCCCTGATTGTTTCCAGCACATCGCCGAAAAAATCGAAACGGACCGGCATATCCATGCCGGGCGGGTAGAGATCGAGAATGCCGCCGCGGACCGCATAGTCGCCCGGTTCACGTACCGTCGAGGCGCGTACGAACCCGTTGAGCTCCAGCCATTCGATCACGCCCTGCATTCCGATGACATTGCCGGGCGCGACGGACAAGGCGTGGGTCGCCACGAAATCACGCGCCGGTACACGTTGGAGCACGGAATTGACGGTCGTCAGCAAAACAGACGGCCTGTCGCGGCCCGTGACGCGGGCGAGCCGCGACAGCGCGGTCATGCGCTGCGCCACCACTGCGGCGTTTGGCGATACGCGATCGTAAGGCAAACAGTCCCAGGCTGGAAACTCCATGACCTGGAGATCCGAACCGAAAAATGCCAGGGCGCGCGCCAACGCTGCCATCCGCTGGCCATCACGGCAGATGACGGCGAGCGATATCGCCGGCGCATCCTTTTTTGCGGCGATAGAACGGGCGAGATCGGCCAGCACCAATCCTTCGGCGCCGTCGGCCACCCGCGCCAGCGTGAGCGGCCTGCCGGCCCCGAGCAATTCGGCCGGCGATTTTGCTCCCGGATTCACGCCGTTCCTCCGCCGTGGAATGCCCGCAGGCGGCGGAACAGCGCCGTGTCATAATTCGCGGGAGCCGGCTCCATTCCGTTGACCCAGGCAAACAATTGCTGGTCCGGCACGTCGAGCCAGCGCTCGAGTTCGTCGAGATCGTCATCGCCCAGCGACGCCAAATTCGCATCGGCGAAACGGCCCAGCACAAGATCCATCTCGCGAATACCGCGGTGCCAGCAGCGAAACAGCAAGCGGCGGCGGCGTGCATCAAGCCCCTCGCTTGACAGGTTCGTTCCGGTCATCGCCGCATGTCTCCAACGCCAAAAACCCGGACGGGGCCGGGCGGGGGCTTATATAGAGGGCGACCGCGTATTTGTCATCGTTGGCTTGTCCCGGCGATGACAGATGCTGCACTTTGACGAAATCCACTACATTCTTCGCCCATGCGACCACAGGTCCTCAATCCGCTGTTTGCCTCGCTCACCAGTCTGTCCGGGGTCGGGCCGAAGCTGGAAAGGCTGTATGCCAGGTTGCTCGACCACGAGGCGCCTCGTGTTATCGAGCTGCTGTTCCACCTGCCGTCCGGTGTGATTGACCGCCGTGCGCGGCCAAAGCTGCGCGACGTACAGCCCGGCCAAGTCGTCACCGTTGCAGTGACTATCGGCAAGCATCGCCGCGGCCCGCCGCGCCGTTCCCGTGCGCCCTACCGCATCTACGCCAGCGATGATACCGGCGACATCACCCTCACCTACTTCAACCCACGCCGTGACTATCTCGAAACGCTGCTGCCCGAGGGCGAGATGCGCTACGTCTCGGGCACCGCCGAATTCTACGACGGTATGTTGCAGATGGTGCACCCCGACCGCGTCGTCGATGAAGCTGGATTTGCGACGCTGCCATTGGTCGAACCGGTTTATCCGCTGACGGAGGGGTTAGCGCTCGGCAACGTTCGTCGCGCGGTCGATAGCGCGCTTTCGCGCCTGCCCGATCTGCCAGAATGGCAGGATGAAGCGTGGGTCGCACGCGAACGCTTTCCGCCCTTTGCCGCAGCGCTGCGACATCTGCACCGTCCTACGGAGCCGCACGATATTTCCCCGGAAAATCTCGCATGGACGCGGCTTGCCTACGATGAATTACTCGCCGGCCAGCTCGCGCTTGCGCTGGTGCGGGCGCACATGCGCCGGCAGAAGGGACGCGGCAGCGCCAGCGAAGGGCGGTTGCGCGCGCGCATTCTCAAAGCCCTGCCCTTTGCGCTCACGCATTCGCAACAAAAAGCCGTCGACGACATCACGACAGATCTTGCCCGCCCGCAACGAATGTTGCGCTTGCTGCAAGGGGATGTCGGATCCGGCAAGACGGTTGTGGCACTGACGGCCGCAGCCGCGGTCATCGAGGCTGGCAGGCAGGCAGCGTTCATGGCTCCAACTGAAATTCTGGCCCGTCAACACCTCGCGACCGTGGCGCCGCTCGCTGAGGCTGCCGGCATTCGCGTCGCCATCCTTACCGGTCGTGAGCGCGGGCCTGCACGGAAGGAGATTCTTGATCGTCTCACGCTCGGCGATATCGATCTTCTGATCGGTACGCACGCGCTTTTTCAGGAGGATGTCTCCTTCCATGATCTTGCGCTTGCCGTGGTCGACGAACAGCACAGGTTCGGCGTTCATCAGCGTCTCGCGCTCACCCAGAAAGGGGACGCGGTGGATGTCCTCGTTCTTACGGCGACGCCGATCCCGCGTACGCTCGTGCTCACTTACTTCGGCGATATGGATATTTCCGAACTGCGGGAAAAGCCTCCCGGCCGTCAGCCGATCGATACCCGCGCGATTCCACTCTCGCGTCTCGAGGAGGTCGAAGACGCGGTCGGCCGTGCGCTCGCTGAGGGAAAGCGCGCCTATTGGGTCTGCCCCCTGGTCGATGAATCCGAAAAGATCGATCTCGCCGCGGCTGAGGCGCGCTTCGCGGAGCTACGAAAGAAATTTGGCAGCCGGGTCGACCTTGTCCACGGCCGTATGAAGGGAGCCGATAAAGATGCGGCCATGGCCCGCTTCGCCGCTGGCGAAACGCGGGTGCTCGTCGCTACGACCGTGATCGAAGTCGGCGTCGATGTTCCCGAAGCGACCATCATGGTGATAGAGCACGCGGAACGCTTTGGCTTGGCGCAACTGCATCAGTTGCGCGGCCGCATCGGGCGCGGGTCGGGCGCCTCGACCTGCCTGCTGCTATACAAGACCCCGCTTGGCGAGACGGCCAAGGCACGGCTGGCCATTTTGCGCGAGACCGAAGACGGCTTCCGCATCGCCGAAGAAGATCTGCGGCTGCGCGGCGAAGGCGATTTGCTCGGCACGCGGCAAAGCGGCACGCCGGGCTTTAAAATCGCGCGGCTCGAATTCCACGGAAAATATCTTGGTGCGGCCCGTGACGATGCAGCGCTTATCCTGTCGCGCGATGGCATGCTCGCAACGCCGCGCGGCGAGGCGCTGCGTCATTTGCTCTACGTTTTCGGCAAAGACGAGGCGATCAAACTTATCCGCGCGGGGTAGTCTATTCCACCGCTTCGATTTTGCGCTTTGCTCTCGCCGCCTTCGCGGTGGCGGCGAGCGAAGCCAGCTTTTTTTGCGCCTCGGCGTCTGGCTGAACCATGCCCGCAGAAATCAGGAGTGTCATCGCGTTTTCGACGGTGATGTCGAGTTCGATAAGATCCTTGCGCTTCACATAAAAGAAAAATCCGGTGGTTGGGTTGGGCGTGCACGGCATGAACGCGGAGATGTGCTCACCTTGCGGAAGTTTCTTGGTAAGATCTTCGCTCGGCGGCTGCGAGAGGAACACCAGAGACCACATGCCGGGCGCCGGAAACTCCACCAGCGCCACCTTGCGAAAGCTCGAGCCGCTCTTTGAGAACAGACTTTCGAAAATCTGTTTCATCGTTTTATAGATCGGCCGCACGATCGGCATGTGGGTGAGCAAGCTCTCGCCGAGTTCGACCAGCTTGCGTCCGACCAGGTTCGCGGTAAGGAAGCCAAGGAGCGTTAGCGCGACGATCGCGATGATGAGGCCGGTCCCCGGAATTGGCCAGGGCAGATAACTTTCCGGCCTGTAGGCAGGCGGAATAAGCGGCCGCACGAAGTCGTCGACCCAGGTAACGATCGACCAAATCAGCCAGACGGTAATCGCCAAAGGCCCGGCGACGACCAGGCCTGTGAGGAAATAATTGCGGATGCGGCTGGCAACGCTGGTTTGCGGCGCGGCGACCTTCGCCACATCGGCGGCCAGTGGCTCCTCCGGCTGTTCTTCGAAATCGGACATAAGCCAAGTCTATTCCACGGTGACCGATTTCGCGAGGTTGCGCGGCTGGTCGACGTCGGTGCCGATGGCGGCGGCCGTATGATAAGCAATCAATTGGACGGGAATCGCATAGACCAAGGGCGTTACCGCCGATACCATATCCGGCAGGGTCAGCGTCTCCGCGGACTCGATCGTCGCCTCCCTGGCACCGTGCGGATCGGTCACGAGGATAATCTTACCGCCACGGGCGGCCACCTCCTGCATGTTCGAAACTGTCTTTTCGAACACGTTGTCGTAAGGCGCGATCACGATCACCGGCATGACCTCGTCGATCAGCGCAATTGGCCCATGCTTGAGCTCGCCGGCCGCATAGCCCTCCGCGTGAATATAAGAGATTTCCTTGAGCTTGAGGGCGCCCTCAAGCGCGATCGGGAAGCTTGTCCCGCGGCCGAGATAAAGAACGTCGCGCGCTTTGGCGAGATTTTGCGCAAGCTTTTCGATCTGTGGCTCAAGGGCAAGCGCGGCGGCCATCAGCCTCGGCGTTTCGATCAGCGCCCGCACAAGTTTTTGTTCGTCGGCTTCTTTGAGTTCGCCGCGCGCGCGGCCGGCGGCGAGCGCGAGACACGCAAGCGCCGCTAGTTGGCATGTAAACGCCTTGGTTGAGGCGACGCCGATCTCGGGTCCGGCCAGCGTCGGCATGACCACATCGCTTTCGCGCGCGATCGTCGATGTTGGAACATTGACCACCGAAAGAACGTGTTGCTTGTTCTCTTTGGCGTAGCGCAATGTCGCAAGCGTGTCGGCGGTTTCTCCCGACTGGGAAATGAAGATAGCGAGGTCTCCCGGCTCCAGCGGTGCGCCACGATAGCGAAATTCCGAGGCGATATCGATCTCGACCGGCAGCTTGGCGAACCGCTCGAACCAGTACTTCGCCACGAGCCCCGCGTAGAAGGCGGTCCCGCACGCCGAGATTGACAGCCGTTTGAGTTTCTTCCAGTCGAACGGAAGCTTTATTGGCAAGGCGACGCGCTCGTTCACCATGTCGATGTAGTGCGCGAGGGTGTGGCCGACGACTTCAGGCTGTTCGTGGATTTCCTTCGCCATGAAGTGCTTGTGGTTGCCCTTGTCGACCAGTTGTGCCGAAGCAGTCGACTTTACGATCGTCCGCTCAACCTTGCGGTCTTGATCGTCGTAGATCTCGACACCCTTGCGGGTGAGCACCGCCCAGTCGCCGTCTTCGAGATAGCTGATGGTGTCGGTAAATGGCGCCAACGCGATCGCGTCGGAGCCGAGATACATCTCGCCCTTGCCGTAGCCGATGGCGAGCGGGGAACCCTTGCGCGCGCCGATCAGCAGATCGTCTTTGCCGGTAAAGAGAAAAGCGAGCGCGAACGCGCCACGCAACTGCTTGAGCGCGGCTGCCACGGCATCGGCTGGTGACTTGCCGCCCTTCATTTCCTGTGTGACCAGGTGCGCAACGGCTTCCGTGTCGGTGTCGCTGACGAACTTGCAGCCGTTTTTCGTCAGCCTCTCGCGCAGCTCACGGAAATTTTCGATGATTCCGTTGTGAACCACCGCGACAAGATCGGTTGCGTGCGGATGGGCATTGTCCTCGGTCGGCCGTCCGTGCGTTGCCCAACGGGTGTGGCCAATCCCGATTGTGCCGCCAAGCGGCTCGCGCTCAAGGCGGGTCTCAAGTGCACGAAGCTTGCCTTCTGCGCGCCGCCGGCCGAGCACGCCGTGGTCAAGAGTTGCAATGCCCGCAGAATCGTAGCCGCGGTACTCGAGGCGCTTGAGCGCATCGACCAGCTGGCCGGCAATCGGCTCGTTACCCAAAATTCCGACGATTCCGCACATCCGCCTAGATGGCCCCTTTGCCCATCAATTATGGTTTAGCCGTCCCGCCGGGCGCAAGAAATCACAACCCATTTCGGCGTGTGACAGAGTCGCTTTGGTACATCCACGTTCAGGACGACTTTTTCGGTTTCTTTCCGGACAAGTTCTTGCCCAAGGCCTTCACCTGTCGCAAGCGTTTTGCCCAGCCTTCCTTAACCGTCTGTTTGACGCGCGCGATCGCGAGCGCTCCGGCAGGCACATTCTTGGTTACTATCGTTCCGGCCCCAATATATGCGCCGGCACCAATCTTGACCGGCGCAACCAAGGCCGAATTTGAACCGATAAAAACACCTTTCCCAATTTCCGTGCGGTGTTTGGCGGCGCCGTCGTAATTGCATGTGATCGTGCCAGCCCCAACATTGACACCCTCACCAACACGCGCGTCGCCGATGTACGTTAAATGATTAGCTTTTGCGCCGGCCTCGATCGTAGCCTGTTTCACCTCAACGAAATTGCCGATACGAACATCCTTGCCAAGGTCAGCGCCCGGCCGAAGCCGTGCGAACGGGCCGACCCGCGCGTGTTTGCCAATACGCGCACCCTCCATATACGAAAACGATTTGATTGTTGCGCCGTCCTCGACTGTAACGCCCGGCCCAAACACCACGTTCGGCTCGATAATGACATCTTTGCCGAATTTAGTATCAGCGGAGAGAAACACCGTTTCTGGCGCGATCATGGTGACGCCAGCCTCGAGTGCCGCCAGGCGCAGCCGTCGTTGCAGCACAGCTTCGGCTTCAGCGAGCTGCACCTTCGTGTTGATGCCGCGCACGTCATCCTCCGAGGTTTCGATCGCCACCGCCTTCAAGCCCATATCGCGGGCAATGGCAACGGCGTCAGTAAGATAATATTCGCCCTTGGCATTTGCATTCCCGATCCGCCCAAGGATGGTGAGCGCGTGTTGACCGGCGAGCGCCATCAAGCCGCCATTGCAAAGGGCGATCTTGCGCTCTTCCGACGTGGCGTCCCGTTCCTCGCGGATCGCTACAAGGTCATGGCCACGCATGATCAACCGACCGTAGCCCTGCGGATGGCCTGCCTTGAACCCCAGCACGGCGACCGCCGCACCTTGGGCAAGGGCGGCACGTAACTTCGATAACGTCTCCGCCTGCACCAATGGCGTGTCGCCAAACATCACCAGGACATCGTTGGCGCCTCGCGCGATCGCCTTGCGCGCCGACAGCACGGCATGGGCGGTCCCGCGCCGCTCACGTTGTTCGAAAATTTGCGCCTTGGGCGCCTGCTTGCGTACCTCCGCCGTGACCGCCTCCTGGTCAGGCCCTACCACGACCGCGATATCATTGGTTCCGACGGCACTCGCCGCCCTCATCACATGGGCAAGTAACGAGCAATCCCCGATCCGGTGCAGCACCTTCGGCAATCGCGAGTGCATGCGCCTGCCTTCGCCGGCCGCGAGGATTATCGCAAGGCATGTTCGACGCGGCATCTACTTGGGACTCGACGTTCTTTCCGGGGTTCGAAGCATCCCATAACTCAGCCGGCCGGCCGGCAAAAGGCCGGCACGAAAATCCTTTTTCGGCAGGGTGAAGGCGGGATTTGGCGGATTCTGCTAATGTTTTCAATGATTCGCCTTCCGAGGGGCCCATGGCGATCGAACAGACGCCGCTGGAATCCGCTCTGCGCGACCCGCGCAGGCGCCGCCGCGAACTTAAGACGTTGTTGTGGCTATGCGGTTGGGGTGGCATCGCAGCCGTTGCCTTGATCATTCTGGCGATTACGACCCAGACCGAAGCTGCCAATCAACGCCTGCGGCGCATTTTCGCCAGCAACGAGTCCTCGGCGATCGCGCAAATGCCGCCGCGCATTTCACAGCTTGAATCCGAAACACACTTGTTGGCCGCGCAGGTACGAGCACTGACCAGCGAGCGCGATCGGCTGGCGGGACGCATTGGGCTGCTCGAAAAGAGCATCGACGACCTGACCGGCACGGTCAAAAAGCAGGCGGCTGCACAAGCAGCCGCCGTCGCAGCTCTCGCCGCAAAAGCGACGGCTCCGGCCGGCGCGAACACCGCTGCCACGACTGGGTCGATCGCCGCCGCAACCCTTCCGCCCAGAGGCGACACGTTGACCACCCAGGCAATCCCGCTGCCGTCGGCGCGCGCGGCGAGCCCAGCGGCTGTCGATCCTGAGCCGGCGGCCGTGAAACAAAGCGAATTCGGACTTGATCTTGGTGGCGGCTCAACAATTGAAGCTGTCCGTCAGCGCTGGATCACTGTGAAAGCCAGTTTCGGGCCATTGCTGGGCGGCATGTACCCGGTTGCCGCGCGCGAATCTCGTTCTGCCAACGGCGGCTATCGCTTGGTGGTTGGCCCTCTGCCCAACAGCGCGGCGGCAGCAGGCTTGTGTGCTCATTTCATTGCCGCCCGCACTGCCTGCAAGGCGGTCAAATTCGAAGGCGACCAGATTGCCCAGCAGTGATTGTCGCCGCCTCAGCGCAGCGCCATACTAATCGCATGAAGCTGTTTTTGCCGACCGCACGCGCAACCAATTGGCTGTTGATCGTCGGGTTCTCGGCGATCGGGTATGCGCTTTACATGCGTTATCTCGCCGTCGAGCAGTCGCCGGTCGGGCTTGCCTGCCAGGCCGGATTGAACACTTGGCTTTGCGTCACGCGTCAGATCACCATCGCGCTATTTACGTATTCAGCCTTTGGTTGGTGTGCCCTCATCGTCGCCCTGCTCAATTTCTTGCGCCCGTCCCTTGTGCTGTTTGCGGTCGCGCTGGCCGCGGCCAGTTGCGGCGTCGTGCTCTACAATGCAGGCCTGTCTTCGTTGGCTGCAGGCCTGCTAGTCCTCAGCCTGGCGCGTCGCGCACCCGAGCCAGATTGAAGGCAAGTGCCGCCAGGGCCGCGCATAGCCAGAGCGACTGCCAATTGGCGAAGCCTTCGTTGAACACGATATAAAGTACAGAAAGCGCAATGACGACCGCTCCCGCAGTTTCCGCCACCGGACGAATACCCTTTGGTCGCGTTGCCGCGACGCTGTGCACGATAAACGGCACGATCGCTGCCGTGAGTGGTGTGAACGGAAAATCCCGATAGCGCGGGTCAAATACCAGCCCGAGTACGATTACGAACGCCAGCAGCATGGTGGCAGCCAGAATTGCGCCGGCCGAAAGCGCGAGTGAATTCCGCTCTCGATATTCCTTCGGACCAAATAGCCGAAAGAATGCCGGCACGGGAGTTGAACACATGATCGCCACGCTGAGCACGATCGGCGCGGCGATGGCGACTGCAGCAAGCGCCAACGAGCGTAACCAGGCGCCTAACCCGAGACTTTCAATCGGGATGTTCTCGATCGTCCAGCCGACCAATGCCCCACCAACGAATGCATTTGCGCCAACGGCAACCCAGAACGATAGCGGAGTATCTTTGGTGCGAACGCTGATCGCCGCGCCGAATACAACGACCGCGAACAAAATCCCGCCGACGCCCTGCCAAAGCCAAAGCGGATGATTGGACACCGCCTGTGCCCCGGCAAACTTCGGCGCCCGCGTCGTGGCATCGAATAGTCCCCAATGGCCACCGACCGTTCCTTCGAGCGCGCGCTTCCACGGCTGATCGAAGGCCTCGATGATGTTGACGTTGAAATTCCCGCGCTTGCTCAGAGCGAGCACGTCCTGGACGACACGAGCCTGGTTTGCCGGCGACGGTAGCGCGCCCTCGCGCATGCGGCCGGCGCTTGGCCAGCCAACCTCCCCTATCAGCACTTCCTTGCCGGGAAATGCCGCGAGGACTTGACGGCGAATTGCCTCGACGTGGGCAACCGCATCGCTGGCGGGGACCGGGAAATCCTCCCAATAAGGGAGAATGTGTATGGTGATGAAATCCACGGCGTTCGCGACGTCGTGGTTGCGGAGCCAGAACTCCCAGACGTCGGCATACGTCACCGGCGCGCGTACACGCGCTTTGACCGCCCGGATAGTGCTGACGAGCTCGGTTGCGGTCATATCACCGCGTAAAAGCACCTCGTTGCCGACCACAATCGAACGAATAGTGCCGGGGTATTTGTTGGCGAGCGCGACCGTTGTCTCAATCTGATACTGGGTTTTGATCAAATTGTTCGATAGCCATAAGCCCAGCATCACCTTCAACCCGTGTCGGGCCGCAATCTCCGGAATCTGATCAAGTCCAAAATCGACGGAATAGGTGCGGACGCAGTCCGTAACCTGGGCCAGGCGCTTGAGATCGTCCTCAATTTGGGCGGGGGGTATGATGATGGACGGGTCGAGCGGGGTCTGGGCCCCCCGGAAAGGGGTGTAGGAAACGCAATAGAGCTTTTCGCCACGACCGAACTGGGGTGGCATTAAGAGTACCGGAGCGCCAAGCCAGGTCCAGACTCCGGCTATGGCCATGGTCACCAGGGCGAGGCAAGCAAAAGCGTGACGCATCGGAAACCCAATCGGAGACATCGATAGCCGCCGACCGGCTTATCGTGCGACACCGGCCCTGCCAAGTTGACACTCCTTAAGCAAAGAATGTTGTCGTGCTGGACAAAATTCGGCAGTTGAGGCCAAATTCTATTTCTTCAAATTCTGCCCAGGATGCCTTTCTGAGCAAGGGACGAATTTACAAGATAGATCACCGCCGTATTAGCGTCCCAATCAGGTCG
Organism: Pseudolabrys sp.; assembly: GCA_035626335.1. GTDB lineage: Bacteria > Pseudomonadota > Alphaproteobacteria > Rhizobiales > Xanthobacteraceae > Pseudolabrys. The sequence continues at coordinate 63,364 of DASPNW010000026.1, read as the reverse complement.
CAAACAGAGGGTTCTGGGACGGTCGTAGGGGCCAAGATTAAACATCCGGCGACGGGGACAATGCGGTTTTCTCTCAAGTTGCGTCAGTTTGCTGCCGTGTTTTGTTGTTTAGCCGGCTTGAGTTTCACCATTCCGGCCGCCTTTGCGCAGAGCGGTGGAAACGGCAAGCCCCCCGAGCCGCAAAAGCCGCCGGTGGATGCTGCCAAAGAAAGCCAGAAGAAAATCGACGAAATCGCCGAGGCGACCCGCCTGTTGACGGGTCCGGCGGGCAATCCGGAGTGCGTCTGGCTTGGCCGCCGCGTGGTTACCCTTCTATGGCGCGACGATCTTGATACGGCCTTCCGCCACCTCGACCTTTACGACCGTTTCGGCTGCCCCAGCGCCCATATCCAGGCCACCTTCCGCTGCCTTGTCCGTCAGGGAAACATCGATCCCAAGGCCCAGGAAACCCTTAACGGGCGGGTACATGCTTGTTGGGTTAATCCCGGCCTGGAGCCGAGCCCGGCCGAAGCCGCCGTCCAACCCGCTCCTGGCGCAACTTCCGGCGGAACCACCCAGCGATAGCGAGCGTTTCCGTTAAGGAAAATTATTCACGGTGCCATGCGGGTGCCTAGGATTTGCCATGTCGTCTAGTTACTTGAATCTCTACCTTAGGCCGAGCTACGCTGCATCCTCGCAGACGAAGTTTCGGCTGAGCCCAGGGGACGGGTTCGAGGGTCTGCCATCCAGCCCCACTTGGTTTTGAGTTCTATGCGCACCGTTGCTGCCGTCCTCGCCCTCGTGGCGTGCGTGCATGCCGGGTTGTGGGCATTAATGCGCGACAATGTTCGCGCCCCCAACTTCGACGGGCAGCTCGCGAGCGTTTCCTACGCACCGTATGACGGATCGGCTCATCCCGATTCCAGTCAGGCGCGCGCAACGCAGATTCGCGCCGACCTCAAATTGCTGGCCCCGTACACGCGCGCGGTCCGCACCTACTCATCAACCGGGGGCGTGGAGCTTGTGCCGGGCATCGCGTCCGAATTCGGATTGCGGGTCACCGCGGGCGCCTGGATCGATAAAAATCAGGATCGTAACGAGCGCGAAATCCGATCGGTCATCGATCTCAGCAAGCGTCATAGCAACGTCAACGGCGTCATCGTCGGCAACGAAACCATTTTCCGCGGCGAGCAGAAGGTCAACGATCTCATCCAGATGATTCAGCGGGTGAAGCGCTCGACCAACGTCCCGGTGACGACCGGCGAAATCTGGCACGTGTGGATCGAGCACCCAGAACTGGTGTCGGCCGTCGACTACATTGCCGCGCACATACTCCCGTACTGGGAAGGGTTCTCCGAAACGCAAACCGTCGATCAGACGGTGTTGATCTACGACAAGCTTCGTCAGGCCTATCCCGGCAAGCGCATCGTCATTGCCGAGTTTGGCTGGCCGAGTGCCGGCTACAATATGCACCGCGCCAATCCCGGCCGGATCGAGCAGGCGCTTGTGTTGCGCGATTTTGTGTCTCGCGCCGAGGCCTATGGCATCGACTACAATATTGTCGAAGCAATCGACCAGCCGTGGAAGATCTTTGAAGGCGGCGTTGGTCCCTATTGGGGACTCTTCGATGCCGCGCGCCATCCAAAATTCGAATGGACCGGCCCGCTCACCGACCCCGATCATTGGCGCATTGCCGCCATTGCTATTCTCGTGAGCGTACTCTTGTCGTTACCGCTGCTGGCGATGAGCACACTAACTGTTATGCAAACGGCCGTGCTCGCGGGCGCCGCGAATGTCGTTGGCGCCTGGTTTGCGGCTTTGTTCGGTTACTGGAACGGACACTACTTCGTTCCGGGCGCCGCCTTCGCGCTTGCCCTCGGCATGCTGCTGCTGATTCCTCTCATTGTGATTGCGCTGGCGCGCATCGAGGAGATCGCGGCCGTCGCATTCGGACGCAAGCCGCTTCGCCTCATCGCAAGCCCGCCGCTTGCGCCCGATGCCGCATTGCCGAAAGTCTCTATTCACATCCCGGCCTATAACGAGCCGCCGGAAATGCTCAAGCAGACCTTGGATGCAGTCGCCCGGCTCGACTACCAGAATTATGAATGCATCGTCGTCATCAATAACACGCCGGACCCCGCGCTATGGCTGCCGATCGAGGAGCACTGCCGCACACTTGGTGAACGCTTCAAGTTCATCCGCGCCGACAACATCGCCGGCTTCAAGGCCGGCGCGTTGCGCCTTGCCCTTATTCATACCGCCGCCGACGCAGAGGTGATCGGTGTGATCGACGCCGACTATGTCGTCCATTCCGACTGGCTCAAGGATCTCGTGCCGTTGTTCCGAGATCCGAATGTCGGGCTGGTGCAAGCTCCGCAGGATCACCGCGATGGCGAACGAAGCGTCATGCACCACGCCATGAATGGCGAGTATGCCGGCTTTTTCGACATTGGCATGGTGCAGCGGAATGAACATAACGCGATCATCGTTCACGGCACGATGTGCCTCATTCGGCGGGCAGCAATTGAGGCCGCCGGTGGATGGTCAAGCGACACAATCTGCGAAGACACCGATCTCGGCCTCACGCTGCTCGAGCTCGGCTGGCAAGCCCATTACACGAACAAACGCTATGGCCACGGCCTGCTGCCCGACAGCTTTGAAGCCTACAAGAAGCAGAGGCACCGCTGGGCCTACGGTGGATTCCAGATTCTCAAGAAGCACTGGCGCCGGTTCCTGCCGGGCAGCAGCAGGCTGACGCGCGAGCAGAGGCGTGAATTCGCCCTCGGCTGGCTTAACTGGCTTGGCGCCGAAAGCATTGGCGTCGCGGTTGCCATCCTCAATATCGCGTGGGTGCCGGTGGTGGCCTTCCTCGATATTGCCGTGCCCGATCGCATTCTGACCGCGCCGATCATCGTGAGCTTCATCGTGTCGGTAGTGCATTTCACGACTCTCTATCAGCTGCGCGTGCGGCCTCGCATGGGCCAGTTGCTCGGATCGGTCTTCGCCGCGATGTCGGTGCAATGGACGGTCGCGCGGGCGGTGAGCTTTGGCGTTATCAAGGATCACCTGCCCTTCGTGCGCACCTCAAAGGGCGGGATGCGGCGTTCGACCGACTTCCACGCTTTCTGGGAAGCCGTGCTGGCGGGCCTCCTGATTCTCGGCTCAATCGTGCTGGTGATGACGAACCACAAGGAAATCCGCGAGATCAATATTTTCGCCGTCGTGCTCCTGGTTCAGAGCCTGCCGTTCGTCGCGGCCGTAGGGCTCGCCGTCATCGAGCGGACGCGGCTAAACGAATTCGCCTACTGGCGGAGTCTGGAGACGCGTGTTGCCGAGTTGCTGCCGATCACGCGGCGTAACGCGACGATTGCGGAGGCAACGCGCACGGCCCCGGCACCCAAGCCGGGCGAACTGGTGCAGTAGCGTTTGATTATTTGGCGAGTGCCGTTTCGACCAGCTTCACCCAATATGACGTTCCGAATGGAATCGCGCCATCGTTGAAATTGTACGCAGGGTGATGCAGCCCGGCACTGTCGCCATTGCCGACCCAGATAAAGGCACCCGGGCGCGCGTTGAGCATATACGAGAAGTCTTCCGCGCCCATCATCGGCGGTAACGACGTATCGACTTTATCCCGGCCGGCAATCTGGCTTGCCACCGAGGTGGCAAATTCGGTCTCCCGTTCGTGATTGACCAGCACCGGATAACCGCGCCGATAGGTGAGTTTGGCTTTCGCGCCATAGGCAGCTGCCGTATTCTCCACCACGACAGGCAGTCGTTTCTCCAGAAGTTCACGCACGTCGGTCGCGAGGCTGCGCGCAGTACCACGCAACTGGACGGTTTGCGGAATTACGTTGTCGGCGTTGCCGGCGCGAAACATGCAGATCGACACGACCGCCGATTTGAGTGGATCGACATTACGCGAAACGACCGACTGGATGGCGTTGATGATCTGCGCGCCGACAAGAACCGTGTCGATGCCAAGATGCGGCCGCGCCGCGTGGGCGCCAACGCCCTCGATATCGATGGTGAGGGCATCCGCCGCCGCCATCACCGGCCCTGGACGGATACCAAATGCGCCGACCGGCATGCCGGGATAATTGTGCATGCCGTAAACCTCACCGATACCGAAGCGATCCATCAACCCGTCGTCCACCATTTCCTTGCCACCACCACCACCCTCTTCCGCCGGCTGAAAAATCACGACCGCGGTTCCAGAGAAATTGCGGGTCTCTGTAAGATAGCGAGCCGCGCCAAGCAGCATCGCCGTATGGCCGTCATGGCCGCAGGCATGCATCTTTCCGGGTACGGTCGACTTGTAGGGGAGATCGTTGGCCTCCTCGATTGGCAGCGCATCCATGTCGGCGCGCAATCCGATTGTCTTGCCCGAGGAACCTTTGCGCCCGCGGATCACGCCGACAACGCCCGTGCGGCCAAGGCCGGTGACCACTTCATCACAACCAAAAGCCTTGAGCTTTTCCGCGACCGAGCCCGCCGTGCGTTGGACATCGAACAGCAGTTCGGGATGGGCATGCAGATCGCGTCGCCATGCGGCGATTTCATTGTGCAGGTCGGCGACACGATTGACGATTGGCATGGCATTCTCCGGGCGGCGCTGGGTATTCTAGCAAATCGCGGGCCTGGCGCGAGTTCAAAGGGGTCGCATGCGGCTATTGACCGGGCGGGCGGCCACCCCTACACAGCCCCCGCAGCGCCTGATCTTGGTACGGTTTGTCCGCGCGCCTTGATTGGGCGCCGGTATCAGATTTCGGATAAGATCGTGCGTCTGGTGATGGGCGCGTAGCTCAGTGGTAGAGCACTTGACTTTTAATCAAGTGGTCGATGGTTCGATCCCATCCGCGCTCACCAATAGTTCCAGCGGCGTTGTTATTTCGGGACGGTGATGAGGTTGCGCGATCGCTCCGATGAACGATGGTGCGTGGTGACACGCAATCTCTTAAGCGCTATCGGCATCGCGGTCACCGTTTCGCTGGCGACGCCAGTGCTGGCTACAGCAGTGGACGATAAAGACCAACCACCCAAGCGCCATGCGACGCGTCACTGGCACGGCTATGGTTTCTTGCCGGGCTACCGGACGCCCGAAATGATCGAGCGTGAACGCGCAAGGCATTACTACCGCGTGTATGGACCACAATATTACGGCCCGGCGTGGCCGGGCTTTTATCGCGGGCGCTGGAACGCCGGCGGCTTTGGCCCATGCTGGACACAAACGCCTATAGGGCCGATGTGGAATTGTGGCCGATAATACCGGTCGCCAGATCGCAGACTGGATGATGGCGCCATGACATCGATGAAGGCACAGATCGTTCTTATCCCGCACGGTAACCCTGACGGCGGCCTCCAGACGTTTCTGGTTGTGACGATCAGCCTCGCGCTCCTGATCTTCGCGATGATGCGAACGTACCGAAACGGCGACGTGGACCTCGCGCTGAGCTGGATCGCGAGACAATTTCGCAGGTTGTTCGGGCGCTGATGGCTGCGCCAACACGCCCAACGCGTCTTGCCGATTTGCTTCGTAAACAACTTGCCGCGTGTGTTGGTACTGCCAAACCGGACAGCAGCCTAATTTGACTTTTTCGTTGCGGTTCCCGCCAAGGAACCAGCATTCTTGTCCGGCTTGGGTTGGCGCTTGCGGTTTTCAGTCACTTGATCGGTAACCGCTGCACTGCGGTCATCCTTGTGTATTAGCCGATCATACTGCCCGCTTATGCTGCTCTGAAGAATACGATTATGCTGAGCCTGCACAGGGGAAGCGAGCAACAGGGCCATCAATGCGGCGACGGCATAGCTGATTTTGATATTCATCGTCATTTGACTTTTTTGCCCACTTGCCTGGTCGTTGAACCCGTTACTTTTATAGTCAATTTATGTTATGTGCACCACGAGCAGGGATACAAGCTTTCAGGGGCACCAACAAATCCGAAGATCCCCCACGAGACTAAATCGCATTGAAGTACCATTAGTGAGGTGGCCGGTGAGCAACATAGTCAGCGAACCTCTGAGAGGTCAGGCGCTATTTGACAGAATTTGGAAGTTCACTTTCAGGCGGCTGTTGATTCCACTTTGTGGGCTCGCCCCATTCGCATATTTTTTTCCCAAAATCGCACTGGTTTACGCCGCCTGCGGCCTGTACGACGTCAGCCGCAATCGTGGACTGAAATTATCGACCTTGCGGCGCTATTTCATCGGCAACGGCTTTCTCCTCTGGTTGCTTTCACCCATCAATGTCGTGCTCGATTTACTCTCGCTGCCATACGGCAACAAAGGCGTCTATCGTCTCGAAGACCTGCCGCTGGATATTCAGAACGAAGTACGGCGCCTCATCCAAGTCACGAACAAGGCCGACCTCGTCCACCAGGTTGAGGAGCAGGCAAAACAGCACAAACGTGCGATGTTTTTCTGGCGCAGCTACGGTGTCAAAGTCGACACAATCGTGGATGTTCCGGCCTTCGATGAGCCCTGGACATATGTCAAAACCATCGGGCTTTCCGTCTTCAACAAGAAGATCACGACATCTCCGCACTTCGGATGGCTGCGCCCGACCTTGCGGCTTTTGTACAACATCAACGATATTAAGGATAAGTCTGCGTACATCGTTGTCGGCGACAAGACTCACTATTGGTGCGACGACAAGCTCTTCATTTTCGACGATACGCTGCTGCACGTGTCCGCCAACGAGACCGATCAGCTACGGTACTGCATGTTCGTCGATATTCTTCGCCCATCGCACTTTCCGGGCGTAATGTCGGCTGTCGTCGCAGTCGAGGGCTATCTGAACAAGACGTTCAAACTCATCTCCTACAGCGGCTGGACACTTGTCGAGCGAAAGTGATCCCGACAAAGGCCGCGCCTACTGCGGCTTGATAATGCGGTAAAGTTGAAAACGATCGCCATCGGCGACAAGTCTCAGGCGGGATGGATCCGGATTTGGCGCATCGTCCTCCGTAAAGAGAATGTAGATATAATCAAACTTCGTCCAATTGAGCCAAAATGCGGGTGTGTCCGGCGGCTGGTGCTCGGCGGCGACGATAAGTTGCGCTGTTGCCGGCGGTGTACCGTCCTGTATATCGGCGAAATCACGAAATTCGGGGCGAACATGCACCACTTGCTTACCCGCAACCGTGAAAAGTGTTGTGACCAGCGCCGAACGCTCGATTGTGGCGATGCAGGCGGCATGAACGAGACCAAGGTCGCGTACGTCATCGCCAAAGCTGCGATCGGCATAGGCGACAAAAACTTTTGAGCCCGGCGCAATTCGGCGCACCGACGAACGGAACTCGCTGGTGGAATCCGATAGCTGCGACCAGTTGTAGTCGATCTCGAGCAGCCGCCCGGCAATTAAGACAATGAGTACCGTCAAAAAACCGCGCCACACCAGGCGGCGGCGCACGTCGAGTTCGCCGCACGCAAAAATCATGAATGTAACGCCAAGCGGAACGCGTTGATCCGCCATGTAGGTGTCAAACATGACCCGAGGCAGGGCAAAATATACTGTGCCTCCCACAACAAGCAGCACCAGAGCGAGCGGATGAATCTGCAGAACGCGGTGGCGCGTCGCCCAAATCGCGCTGGCAGCCATGACAATAATAAGCGCGAAAGCTGCCAGGTCAGAGTAATTTTCGAAGGCAAACATCAGCCCGTCGATCTTTCCGCGTTGCTCCCAGGATGTCGCGGAAACGAGCTGCATGGTCGGGCTCGCGTAAAGCATAGGGACGATGGCGAGAAATGGGAGGCCGCCGGCAACGAATTCCGCAATCCGTCCCGGCCATGGTTCATCCCGACGCACCCACAACCTCAGAATCTCGAATGAGAGCAGGCCAATTCCGTAAATACCGAGTGCCGAGAGATGACAAAAGAAAAGCATAACGACACAACCGGTCGACAATGCGAAGCGTAAGGGCCATGCGCGCTCCCGGAGGGCGACCCAGCCGGCCAGGGCCCACAACGAGACCCCGATCCCGAACAGGTAATTCATGAACCCGAGCAGAAAGACATAATTATAAAGCAGAGGAATGGCGAACAGGGGTAGCACCGACCAACGACCGATAAGCGCCCGGTTGAGCACCAGAACGCCGGATATGATGAGTGTAAACATCGCAACAATAAATATTTGACCGGCGAGATAAATGTTCATGACACCAGCGAGCGGCGGCACGACAAGATCCATGGTCAGATTTGGAATCATCTGCCAATTGAGCTCGTAGAATTGCGCCAGCTGCTGGTTCTCCGCCAGCGTCGCGATCACCTTCATCCGCGCCAAGTGATTGATGTAGTCTGACAGCGGTGGCTGCGGATGCGTCCAGATCGGTATCGATATGAGCAACGTGAACGCGGCGAAAAGAATCGCAACTTGTGGGCCGGTAACTCCTGACGTGCGAAATCTTCGCGGCAACGCTGTCGGCTTTTCGGGCTTGTTTCGCCAAAGCATGTGTGTCTCGCGCGATCTCTTAAGTGGTTGATTTCGCCCCAAAAGGCCTAAAGCGTCAAATGCTGTACGGGTGGTGGTTGCCAATCTCAATCGTTGAAAATGCGTGCTGAGCGCATTTCTATCGCGCTCACCAATCAAACTTCGGGTTTATTGAGGAGAACGAAGCAGTCAAGTTCGACTGAATTTCGTTTTTTTGAGGGCGGCTGTCTTAGTTGGCGGCGATTTAGCGCGCCCGCAGCATTTTGGTCGCGCGACTTCGCATACTTCGGCCCCGCTGCGATGGCAGGCAAAACGGTCAGAGATCATTGGACGCCTGTCAATAAACCTTCACCGCTGCGTCTTGTAGATCGTTTAAGCGGGTTGTGTTTCCGCTTCCCAAGATCTGCCCCTCCCTTGGTTGCCTTTCTCTTCGGCAACCAGGTTTTTCGACTTTGGTCGTTCTGGTTCGCGCCAAATGACGGGGAGCGGTCAAAAAACCTTCACAGCATCGCAAAGCGACCTATTTTTGCACTTCCGCGCCAGCCTTAAGGTTACTTACCGAACGAAATCACTTTGTCGGCGGCACCGAATAAGCTTGACGTAATGCCGTCAGCTCAAGGCGGCGACCGCGCGAATGGTCTGCCCCAAGCCCTGACGCGCGATTCATCTTGAACCAGCCTTTTAAGGGCCGCTCTCCGTCCCCGCTGAAGCGGCCCGTTTCTTTCGCCTGTCCGGACAGCCGTTACCGCCAGCATGGAAGAACGGTGGAGCTTTGACTGACGGTCCCCACCCCACCGTTCCCCGCCACAAAGCCAACGCTCTGGGCGTCGGCTATGGAAACTGGTTGCCCAGCCCCACGCGAAGACTCATAGCTGCCGTTTGGCTAAGGTTCGGTTACCTGAAAGCAAGCAAAAACCGCCGAGCGTTACGTGCCCGGTGGTTTCCCGCCACGTGGCCAGTTAGCTGGGCTGCGCGCTTTCGTTTCCTGCGCCCCTGTCAATGGGATTGCCGGTCACGCAGCGGTCAAACTGGGCCAAGACATTTGCACGCAGACGCGGCGAACAAGTTCCAGTGCGCAAGATTTGTTTTTGCTCAACTGTTGCGCCGCGGTCATAGCGACAAAGCCAATCAAGGTTTAACACTGCGACGAAGCGGGGGGCCTGGGGGGCTAGCTCCGCTTGGGGCGGTCGCCAGCCGGGGGCGGAGTGCCACACTGCCACGACTGGGACCGCCTCAGTGTTGTTATGCTCGCCTTTTTGGCGGTGCATCACCGGTCCCGGCGGTTTCTCGGTTGGCCTATTTCAGTATCGACCGAAGCAGCTGCCGGTCTTTCGCCGGCGATAATTGTTGCCGGGGTGTGAACTACTTCACAGAGTAAATCGACCTGTCGGGTAATGCTGCATGTACGGGATGTCGATCCCTTTAACGAGGGTGTCCCCAATTTCGGCAAACCGTAGGGACTGCTCCCGGCGGTCCCTTTTTATTTAGCGGCGGGCCTTTTCCGGGGTCATCGACAATCTATTCGTTGCGGTGCAACACAGCCGTCACATTCTGTCGCAAAAGTTTAGGGTTCCGGCCACCACAGTTTCATCAAAGCGTCTCCTCGCTGCCACTATACGCAATTACTCCCCACTCACGGCGGGGGAGAAAAATGGAGGCCGCGGTATGCACCTGCATGAATGTTCGGCGAAAATCTCCGCTCGGCGCGCTTTCGCAAACCCCGTACGTTGCCCGATTTGCGGCGATCCGCTGGTCGCGCCGATCGCATCCGAGTTCATCGAAAGTGGAGAGATCCGGCATCACTGGGAATGCGACGCTTGTGGTGAGCCCTCCAGCACCTCCATCCCGCTGACCTCGCATTGAGGCCGCGGGGCGTGCTGCAAAACCGGGAATAGGTGGTAGATTACGGTGTTTGCAGCATGGGTGCGCCCACGCACTCCTAGGAGGAGCTAGATATGAAAACGACGATTTTGCTGGCCTGCGTTGCCGCGCTCGCGCTCACTGGCCCGTCATTGGCGGCCAGTGTCAACATGAAGGCTGATCTGAAAGGCGCAAGCGAAGTACCGCCGACCGACAGCAAAGGCACGGGCAGCGTAACCGCGACCTTTGATACCGCGAGCAAGAAATTATCCTGGAAGGGCACAGTTTCCGGCCTGAGCGGCCCGGCGACCGCCGCGCATTTCCATTCCGGCGAGGTCGGCAAGAACGGCGGCGTGGCGGTGCCAATTGCGGGCGCCGACAAAGGCTCGTTCGAAGGTTCGGCGACCCTCACTGATGCGCAGGCCGAGGAGCTCATGTCGGGCAAGTGGTACGTCAACGTCCACACCGCAGCCAACAAGGGCGGTGAAGTTCGCGGCCAGGTTACCAAGTAAGCGCCGGGCTGGCCTCCGGCCGCTTCGGCAAAATCCCGCCAGCATTTTGCTGGCGGGATTTTCTTTCATAGTCCAGGAATCCGAAAAATCGGCCTAGCCAACCGACCCGGCGTTAGGGCCATTGCCTTCGACTTTCCTCTACATCTCTTTCGACGAACGTGGGCACGGCCAGGCCTTGACCATGGCCTCACCCGCCAACAGCCTGAAATCCTCATGAAGCCGAGCCGGCTGGCTGTCGATGGACTGAACGACAACGCGCATAATCTGAAACAGCGTTACGTCGGTGGGAAGGCATTTGGCCAATCCAAGCGCGATGCCGTCGACCAATCCAAAACATCGCCCCTGCAGAAAAGGATCTTCCTTTTTCGATCGTGCAAGAAAGCTACGACATCCAGGCATAACGTAATCCGCCGCGTTAATATTTATTTGTCCCTGCCCGAGGGCTGCCGTCGCAGAGATAAATACTCCGGAGACCTGTGACGCACCAAACCACGCCAATACCGTGATCGCGCAAAAAAGTTTCGTTTTCTTCGCCAAGCCCCCTCCCAACGTTCCGAAAGGCAAGACCCGAAGGATGCTGCCCCTTCTGTCGACCCGCTTCAATGCGAAAACGCGCCGCGTTAGGCCGGAGCCCTCGTCGTGGCGTCGTTTCCGACCGCCCTCATTTTAACCAGCACCCTGGCTATAGGCTTTTCATTGCGGGAGAACGCACTTGGCGGCGGGCCGCTTCCAGTTTTATGGTCGTCATCAATTCAGTTCGGTCTTTCGCGAGGTTGTGTCCATGGCGCGTATGAATGGCGGCTCCGCCCCCTTCCTGATTTCCGGTGGCGGCATCGGCGGGCTGATCACCGCCTACGCGCTCGCCCATCAGGGCTTTCCTGTCCGGGTTTTCGAGCAATCGCCCGAATTCCGCGAGGTCGGCGCCGGCATCCAGCTCGGGCCAAATATCTTTCGCGTGCTGGAGAAAGTCGGCCTGAAAGATGCTGTTCTGGCCGATGCCCACCGTCCGCCCGCGCAGGAAATGCGGGATGCCCTGACCGGAAAATTGATCACCAATATCCCGCTCGGCGATGCCTTCGAGAAACGGTTCGGCCAGCCCTACGGGGTCACCCACCGCGCCGATATCCATGGCACGTTCCTTGAGGCCTGCCAAGGCAGCAACCTGATCACCTTGGAAACGAGCCGCCGAGTCGACGCCTTCAAGGATCACGGTGACCACGTTTCTGTCTCCCTCAACAATGGCGAGACCATTGGAGGCCGCGCGCTGATCGGCTGCGACGGCATGTGGTCAAAAATCCGCGAGAGCTTGGTCGGCGACGGCAAGCCGCGGGTATCGGGACACATCGCCTACCGGGGCGTTCTCAAACGCGAGGACGTGCCGAAGGACCTCTGGCGCCCCGATGTTGTGCTGTGGGCCGGGCCGCGCACCCATTTTGTGCATTACCCGTTGCGGCGAGGCGAACTTTATAACCTGGTCGCTGTTTTTCACTCCGATCATTACGAAGAAGGGTGGAATGCCGAAGGCAGCAAGGATGTCATGTGGCAGCACTTCAAGATGCAAGTGCCGCAAGTGCTGCGCATGCTCGAGCGGATAGAGACGTGGCGCATGTGGGTCTTGTGCGATCGCGAACCGGTGAAGACCTGGACATCGGGTCGTGTCGCGCTGCTCGGCGATGCCGCCCATCCGATGTTGCAATATCTCGCGCAAGGCGCATGCATGGCGACCGAGGATGCGATCGTCCTGGCGGAGAAGGTTGCTGCTTCGCCTGACGATCCGGCCAAGGCCTTCAAAGCCTACGAGCAGGACCGATACTTACGCACCGGCCGCACGCAAATAATGGCGCGTGTCTACGGCGAAGTTTATCACGCGCGCGGCGTTACCGCCGAGTTGCGCGAACTGGCACTGTCCCCGCGCACGGCAGAGGAAAGTTACGAGAGCATCGCCTGGCTTTATGACGGGCCGTAGGATTCTTAAGCCGCCTGCGCGCGCGGGTGGGCGGCCGGCTGATCGAGGTTTGCGTTCCAGGCGTCGTAACCGTAGAGCCAGCTTGTATCGCCGCCGCGCTCGTCCCGCATCCAAGTATTGGCGCTGGAGATCGCCTGCACGACAGATGTGCGGGGTTTGCGATGATCTTCGTAGCGTTTGAACGCACCCTCGATGTCTTCGCCGTTCACCGCATCAAGGCAGCGCGCAAGAATGGCGGCATCCTCAATTGAGGTCGCCGCTCCTTGCGCCATATAGGGTGTCATCGGGTGCGCGGCATCGCCGAGCAACGCCACGCGCCCGTCGCTCCAGTACGGCAGCGGTTCACGTTCGAGGATCGCCCACTTGTGGCAATCCGGGCACGCTCCCAGCACACTGCGCACATCGTGATGGAAGCCTTCGTAGGCTCCGCGCAATTCCTTCACGTCGCCTTTGGCCGACCAGGATTCCCGCGTGAGCCACTCCGCCGGCTCCGGCACGCTGGTGACGAAGTAAATCTCGCTCTTCGTTCTGGTCGTGTAGTAGATGACGATGTGCCGGTCGGTGCCCCACCACTTCGTCCGCGAGGGGCCGATATCGAAACCACCCATCAATTTGGCCGGAAACACTGCACGATAGGCAATGCGGCCCTTGTGGATCGGTTCGTCAGGGCCAACCACAATGTCGCGCACGGTCGAATGGACGCCGTCCGCTCCGATTACGGCGTCAGCCGTGGTGCTGCTGCCGTCTTCGAAACGCAAAATGACTTGCCCGCGCGCCTGATCAAGTCCGATCAGTTTCTTGCCGAGATGGACGATCTCGGCCGGAACGGCTGAAGCCAGTGCATCGTGCAGATCGGCGCGATGCATGCAGAGATAGGGTGCGTTGTAGAGGGTCTCCGGCATCGGCAGCTCTCGTGTGATCTCGCCGGTCGTGCCGTCGCGGTTGAGATGCGAATAAGGGGCAAAGGAGGTCTTGCGCAGTCGTTCCTCGATTCCGATGCCGCGGAGCACTTTCATCGAGTTGGGCATCATCTGGATACCGGCTCCGATGCGCGCGAAACGCGCCGCCTGCTCGTAAACCTGGACATCGATGCCGACGCGCCGCAGCGTTGCCGCCACAGCCAGACCGCCCATTCCCGCGCCGACCACAGCGACCGATCGTGTTTCTTTCATTGCGTCCCTTTTTCTTTCGTTGGTCGTCGTTACTTTCGCGGAATGCCTGCCTTGTCGACCACGTCGTTCCATTTTTTGATGTCGGCCGTCAGACGCGCCATCAGTTCAGATGGCGTACTCGCCTTCGCGACGACTCCGACCTTGGCGAGCTGCTCTTGCACATCCGGCATGGCGAGCACCTCGCGCATGGCCTTGTTCATCGTATCGATGACCTCTTTCGGCGTGTCCTTCGGCGCACCGACGCCGTTCCACGAGATCACCTCGTAGCCTTTGACTCCGGCCTGATCGGCGGTCTGCACACCCGGCAGCAACGGAGATGGCTGCGGACTGGAGCTCGCGAGAATGCGCAATTTGTTGTCTGCGACCTGCCCTGCCACCGCCGGTGGAAAATCGATCATCAGCTGCACGTCATTGCGCAACAACGCCACCACGATATCCGGTGAATTCTTGTAGGGAACGATCTGAACATTGAGACCAGCCAGCGACTTGAACAGCTCGCCGCCGAGATTTTGCGTGCTGCCGGCGGCGATCGTCCCGACATTCATCGTTCCCGGACTGGCTCGGGCCGCTTTGATGAAATCGCCGAGCGTCTTGAATTCGGATTGGCTGTTGACCACGAACACCAGGTCGAAGGTGCCGGCCATCGAGACCATCGCGAAATCCTTCACCGGGTCGAACGGCAGGCTCTGGAACGTCGCGACGCTGATGGCGGCACCATTGGTCACCCACGCCATAGTATAACCGTCGGGCGGCGCCGTGATCACCGCGCGTGCGGCTGCGATACCGCCGGGGCCGGGCATATTTTCGACGACGACCCGTTGATTGAGTTTCTGGCTGAGCTTGTCGGCAAGAATACGCGCGGTGACGTCGGCAACGCCGCCGGCGCCAAACGGCAGCACGAGCTTGATCGGTTTTTCCGGCCATGCGGCCTGCGCCCGCTGTGCCGGCAACACGAGAAATGCGGCGAGCATCAACAACGCCGTCCGGCGCGCGATCATCGCGAAGTGCCCCTTCATCATATGTTTATCCTCCAGGATTTTCTTCGTTCTGTTTTTGTCAGCGGAAACCATAAAGCCGCGCGGGATTGTCCACCAGCAGGCGGTTTTGCGCCAGCGGATCGGGTGCAAATTGCGGCACGAGATCGACGAGGTCTGCCTCGTCGGCTTCGTGGGATGCGTTCGGGTGCGGAAAGTCGGTGCCCCACAATACCCGTGTCGGCGTTGCTTCGACCAAGGCATGCGCGATCGGCACAGCTGCTTTGTAAGGCGGCATGGAGATGCGCTCGGAACCGCACACTTTAATCCAGCAATTTTCGAGGCGCGAAAGCTCAATCAGTGCGCGCAGCGGCGGCTGATCAACGCCAGCCGCGGATGGCACGCGGCCCATATGATCGACAACGAAAGGCAGCGGCAGTTTCCGCATCAACTCGGAAAGCGGAACGATATCGGGCGCGTCTACGTGCAGCACCACGTGCCAGCCGCGTCCTTTGATGCGGTCGATGACACGATTGAATGTCGCCATGTCTGGAGCGCCGCCGAGGTGCTTGACGAAATTAAAGCGCACCCCGCGCACGCCCCCGCGATCGAGTGTGTCGAAATCCGTGTCGGTAAAGGTGCCGTCGGCAATGGCAACTCCGCGATAGCGCCCGGGATCAGAGGCGATGCAATCGAGCATCGCGGCGTTGTCGGTGCCATGGCAGCTCGCCTGCACGATCACCGCGCGTTCGACCCCCAGATGCGCGTGCAGTGCCGCCAGCATTTCCTTGGGTGCGTCGGCCGGGGTGTAGCGCCGGTTCGGCGCATAGGGGAACTTCGCCGCCGGGCCGAAGACATGGCAATGAGCGTCGCAACTGCCCGTCGGCAACTTGAAACGCGGCTTGCGACGGTGGTCGAGAAATCCGGGGTGGATGTTCATGGGGGTGCCTTTAGCCAAGCGGGGCGCATGAGACAACCCTCACAGCGGTTGCAAATCGCCTCGCGCCCAGCCCTCCTCGCTCGCAGCTTTGAATTCGGCAAGCCGGCGAGCTGCGATAGCCTCGCGCATTCCCGCCATCAGCATCTGGTAGTAGGCGAGGTTGATGGTCGAGAGCAGCACCGCCCCTAGCATCTCGTTGGCCTTGGCGAGGTGATGCAGATAGGCGCGCGAGTATGTACGCGTGGCCGGATGCGCGCTTTGTTCATCGAGCGGGCGCGGGTCATCGGCGTGGCGGGCGTTGGCAAGATTGATCGGACCGAAACGCGTGAATGCCATGCCGTGGCGGCCGTTGCGGGTCGGCAGCACGCAATCGAACATATCGATACCGCGGTGAACGGCTTCGAGGAGATCGTGCGGCGTGCCAACGCCCATGAGATAGCGCGGGTGACTTTCCGGCAGCAGCGGCGCGGTTTCCCCGACGATTTTGAGCATCACGTCTTGCGGCTCGCCGACCGCGAGCCCGCCGATGGCGTAACCCTGAAAATTCATCCCCGTCAGCTCGCGCGCGCTTTCCGCGCGCAGTCCCGGATCGTCGCCGCCCTGGACGATTCCGAACAGCGCATAGCCTTCCCGCGCGTGACTTTCAAAACTGCGTCTGCTGCGTTCGGCCCAGCGCAGCGATAGCTGCATCGCGCGCGCAATTTCCGCGCGCGCCGCGGGCAGCTTCAGGCATTCGTCCAGCTGCATGGAAATGTCTGCGCCGAGCAGGGTCTGAATCTCGATCGCACGTTCCGGGGAGAGCGCGACCATGGCCCCGTCGATATGCGAGCGGAAGGTCACGCCACGCTCGTCGAGCTTGCGCAGCTCGGACAGCGACATGACCTGGAAGCCACCCGAATCGGTCAAAATGGGATGCGGCCAGTTCATGAACTTATGCAAGCCACCCAGCGCCGCAATACGCTCGGGGCCGGGCCGCAACATCAAGTGGTAGGTGTTGCCAAGCACGATCTCGGCCCCGGTCGCCCGCACATCGTCCGGTATCAGACCTTTCACGGTGGCCTGCGTGCCGACGGGCATGAAGGCCGGCGTCTGTACCGTACCGTGTGGTGTAACAAGCTCGCCGCGGCGAGCCGGGCCGTCGGTCGCGATCAATCGATACGAAAAGCGATTGGACATTCCGTGGATGGAAGACTCCTAGGCTCTGCGCACCATCGCTGGCACGAGATGCTTGATGTCAGGCGCGCCGACCTGCTGCATGGCGGCGTAAAGTTCGACGCGCAGCAATTCGAGCACGCGTTCGACACCAGATTGGCCGAAAGCGCCGAGACCCCAGATATAGGGCCGACCGACGCAAACTGCGGTCGCACCCATGCACAAGGCCTTGACGATATCGGTGCCGCGGCGGAATCCGCTGTCCACCAAAATAGGCGTGCGTCCCTTCACCGCCTCGACAATCTCCGGCAGCGCGTCGATGGTGGACCGGCCGCTATCCTCGCTGCGGCCGCCATGATTGGAAACGATGATGCCATCGACCCCGGCATCGGCCGCCAGCACCGCGTCCTCATAGGCGAGAATACCTTTGAGCACGATCTTCATCTTGGTGGTGTCGCGCATTCGTTTGATGAAATCCCAGGTCATGGCCGACGATTGGAGACCCTTCAGGCCGGACAAATCGAGGCCCTGATACATTGACCGCCGTCTCTGGTTGGCGTTGAGGCTCGAGCGGTCGTGGCAGCCGCTGCAATCGCGAGTGTCGGTTCGCTGCAAACGGAACAATGTTTCCTGGTTTCGCCCGCCGGATCGATCGACCGTGATGGCAACAACCGGACAGCCGGCCTTTTCGGCACGCGTCACCAGTGCTTTCGCTACGTCCCAATTGTTCGATGCATAGAGTTGATACCAGATCGGCGCGCCGCGCGCTTCGGTGACGTCCTCAACGCTCGATGTGGTCGCTGTCGATAAAATTTGCAGGTGGTTCGCGACCTTCGCAGCTTTAGCGACCGCGATCTCGCCGTCTTCATGAAACATTTTGTGCCCGCCGACCGGGGCGATGATGATCGGACTGGCATATTTCTCGCCAAGGATGTCGGTCGTCATGTCGATCTTGCTGACGTCAACCAGACGACGCGGCCGCAACTGAAATTTCAGGAAGCCTTCGCGGTTGGCACGCAGGGTCACCTCGTCATCGATGCCTGAAGCCATGTAACCAAAATGCGCCGGCGGCACGTTGACTCGGCAAGGCGCCTCGAAATCAAACACGTTGATTGCTTCCTTTGGCGATTTGATCAATCTGTCGGTTTGCAAAGGCGCCCAGAGAACCGGATCGGAGGGTCTGTTCGGCACAGCCGGCACGTCGCCGGCAAAAGCGCCGGAGGCAAAAAGCGGACTTGCTGCCATGAATTGCAGGAATTTACGGCGGCTGGCGGCCTGATCCATTGGCGACCTCCCGATGAGCGACAAACGCGATGGTAGCGCGCCAATCACGCGCGGAACAGCAGACAGGCGTCGCCATAGGAATAGAAGCGATAGCCCGCCCGGATAGCGTGCGCATAGGCGCGTTGCATGGTCTTAAGGCCGCTGAATGCGGCGACCAGCATGAACAGCGTCGAGCGCGGCAAATGGAAATTGGTCAGCATCACGTCGACGCCGCGGAATCTATAGCCCGGAGTGATGAAGATTGCGGTCTCGCCTGAGAACGCGTGCAGCGTCCCATCATTCCCAGCCGCGCTCTCCAACAGCCGGAGCGCGGTCGAGCCGACCGCCACGATCCGGCCGCCCTTGGCACGGGCGGCGTTGAGCGACGCGGCGGTTTCGCCGGAAACGGCGCCGAACTCCGCATGCATGGTGTGGCCCTCTGTATCGTCGGCCTTGACCGGCAGGAAGGTCCCGGCCCCGACATGCAACGTCACCCGATGGAGGCCAATGCCGCGCTCCCTGAGCCCCGTAAGCAGCCTGTCTGTGAAATGCAGCCCGGCCGTTGGGGCCGCCACCGAGCCATCCACATGGGCGAAGAGGGTCTGGTAGTCGCCTCGATCCTGCTCATCCGGCGGTCGCCGTGCGGAGATATAGGGTGGCAAGGGCATTTCGCCCCGCTCGGAGATGGCCTGGTCCAAAATAGGCCCATGAAAGGAAAACGCGAGAGTTATCTCCCCTCCTTCGCCTTTATGTGAAACTTGAGCATCGAGTTCACCCAGAAAGCAAACCTTGCCCTCGGCGCCGAACCGCAAGGTATCGCCGACCTGGAGCTTTTTGGCCGGTTTCACGAAGGCGCGCCAATGCGAGCCATCCAGGCGCTTGTGCAGTGTGGCTTCGATGGCGGGCTGGGTATCGCCACGTCCGATACGCCGGCCCGCAAGCCGTGCCGCGATGACTCTGCTGTCGTTGACCACCAGGCAATCGCCCGGCCGCAGTAGGTCGGGCAAGTCAACGATGCCCCGATCCTCCAACGTCGGCGCGCCGCTGGGCTTCACCACCAGGAGCCGCGCGGCGTCACGCGGCTTCGCCGGCCGCATTGCGATACGGTCCGTCGGCAGGTCAAAATCAAAGAGGTCGGTGCGCATGGCCAATTGCCGTCATCGCCCGCAAATACGGGCGAGCCAGTCAGAGGCCGTCACGCCCCCATCGTCGCCTTGACGATCTTGTCGGGGTCCCTGACCGGCTCGCCGCGCTCGATCTTGTCGACGTTTTCCATGCCCGAGACCACCTTGCCCCAGACCGTGTACTGGTTATCGAGAAAGCGCGCATCGTCGAAGCAGATGAAAAACTGACTATCGCCGGAATCCGGATTGCTGGCGCGCGCCATCGATACCGTACCGCGCACGTGCGGCTCGCGGTTGAATTCGGCCTTGAGCTTCTTGCCCGAACCACCGGTACCGGTGCCTTCCGGACATCCGGTCTGCGCCATGAAGCCGTCGATGACGCGGTGGAATACGATGCCGTCGTAAAAGCCGTCCTTCACCAGCTCCTTGATGCGGGCGACATGGCCGGGTGCAAGATCAGGCCGCATCTCGATTACGACGTTTCCCTTGGTGGTTTCCAGTGTCAGCGTATCTTCAGGCTTCGCCATCTCACTCCCTTTCACAAAATCAAATATTCAATGCGCGTTAGCGCTCGATCGTTGCCTTTTTGACGTAATCCATGCGCGGGTATTCCTTCGCCAGATAGGCATTGCCTTCGCTCTGCAGACGACTCTGATCCGGGCCGCGGCCGCGCGGCGCACCTTCGCCATACTCCGCGTTGAGTGCATCGACGACATTCATCCCCGATACCACGCGCCCGAACGGCGCGAACCCCATGCTGTCGAGATTGCTGTTGTCGGCAAAATTGATGAACACCTGGCTGGTGCGCGTGTTCGGTCCCGCTGTCGCGAAGGTGATCATGCCGCGCTTGTTGCTTTGCGTGACTGGGTCGTCTCCGATTTGCGCCGCACGCCAGCGCGCCATGGTGGCGGGATCGCCGTTGATGCCAAATTGCACCATGAAGCCGGAAACGACACGGAAGAAGCGGACATTGTCGTAGAAGCCGTTCTTCACCAGATTGTAGAACCGATCGGCGCCCTTCGGGGCCCAGGCGCGCGTGACCTCGACTACGAATGCACCTTTGCTGGTATCGAACTTCACCTTGTAGGTGGCGGGCGCCTGTTCGCGCAGCGCGGCGGGATTATCGAGCGGCGACTGCGCAAAAGCCGGTGCTCCGGAGAGAGCGAAGGCCAAGGCGAGCGTGAGAATTGATCGGCGGCTGGTCATCACTTTCACTACTTTCTCCGTTGAAAAATGCGGGCAACGTCAGCGCGCGAATTTCTTCTTTAGACGCGCGGCTACCGGACCCGGCACAAAGGCCGACACATCGCCGCCCATGCCTGCGATCTGACGTACCAATGTGGCAGTGATCGGGCGCACCATCGGCGAGGCCGGCAGGAAGACCGTCAGGATATCGGGCGCCATGGCCTCGTTCATGCCGGCCATCTGCATTTCATAGTCGAGATCGGTGCCGTCGCGCAGCCCGCGGATCAGCATGGTCGCGCCGACCTTGCGGGCGGTCTCCACCACCAGGTCCGAAAAAGTGATGCAGGACAGGTCGCATTTTGCCTCGCGCGCAACCGGCCCGCAGGTGTCCTGGAGCATCGCCAGCCGTTCATCGGCAGAAAACAAGGGCGCCTTGCCAGGGTGGACCCCGATGGCCAGCACCAGCCGGTCCGCAAGCCGGACGGCATGACGGACCACGTCGAGATGGCCATTGGTGACCGGGTCGAATGACCCAGCGTAAAGGGCAGTTCTTGCCATGAAGCGGGGTCTACCCCGGCCCCACCGGCCCCGCAAGGCCGCGCCCTTTGGACCTCGAACCTTTTTCCCGGCCGCCGCAAAATATGCATTTCTGTGACTGCGGTCACAGCGAAGGACGGCGGCCTTTCCTATGGTGAGCGTACCGAGAGCCAAACGCTCCGTAGGCCTAAACAGGGGGCTGCCATGTTGAAGACGATCATCGCAATCTTGGCCGCCGCATTAATCGCCGCCACCATCACCGTCATCTCGGCGCCAATCACTGACGTCGTTGCAAGCCCCCTTCCCAAGCCGGCCGCCGACGCGATCACGGCCTGCAAACAGGTTCCCTGGCCCTATCTCGGCTGCGTTGGCACCGAATTCGGCGACCCGCACGTTCGTCTGATCCGCGTCGACAATCGAACCCACTAGCGCCTTACCCTGGTCCCCACTTCGGCGCTAGGCTCTCCTCAGGACGGGCTGTCCTGAGGAGAGCACCCATGCGTCTAGCCGTTGCCGCCGTTGCCGCGCTGCTGTGGACGGCTTCTGCTTTCTCTCAGGATTTTCCAAACCGGCCTATCCGCATCATCGTCCCGACGCCTGCCGGCGGGCCGGTCGATGTGATGGCGCGCGTGCTCGCCAATGCTTTGCCGGCGGTCATCGGGCAGCCCGTCTTTGTCGAAAACAAACCGGGCGCGGGCAACACCATCGGCTCGCGCCAGGCGGCCGCTGCCGATCCCGACGGGTACACGCTGATGGTATCGGCTGCGAGCGGCCTCATCATGAGCCCGATGATCGTCAAGAACGCGGGCTATGACGCATCGAGTTTTGCGCCAATCGCGCTTGTCGCGGAAACGCCGCAGGTACTGGTCATCAATCCGCAGGTGCCGTTTAAATCCGTTGCCGAACTCGTCGCCTATGCCAAGGCCAACCCCGGCAAGCTCAATTATTCGACCGGCGGAATAGGTACGCTGCCGCATCTCAACGCCGAGCTGTTCAAGGCCGCGAGCGGCGCGAACATTTTGCACGTTCCCTACAAGGGTGGTGGCCCCTCGCTCATGGCGGTCGTGGCCGGCGAAGTGCAAATGACATTCGATACCGTGAGTACTTCTCTGCAGTTGATCGAAGACGGAAAATTGCGCGCGCTGGCGATCGTCGGACCGAAACGCGCGCCGGAATTGCCCGATGTGCCGGCCATGCCGGAGATCGGATTTCCAGCGGTGAGCAGCGGTGCCTGGACCGCATTGCTGGCGCCGCACGATACGCCGCCAGCGATCATCGCCAGGCTCAATGCCGCGGCCAACGCCGCGTTGCAGGGCGAAGTCATGAAAAACGCTCTCGAGAAGCTGGGTGCACAACCGCGCGGCGGTACGCCGCAGGATCTTGCCGACCGTATCGCGCGTGAACAGACGAAATGGAAGCCGATTGTCGAGACGCTTAATTTGAAGATCGACTAAAAAGGAGGCACTTTCCCGCGCTTCCGATCTGCCTGTTCAGCACGAAGAGAAGCGCAGGCGCCCGCGCTAGACAATTCTTAAACGCTTGTGTGTAAAATTACATTTACTTTCTGTTAATAGACCGCGCCGACGAGGCGGCAAGCCCTGAATTCGGCCCGAGCAAAGCACAGTTGATGTACCAGCATCGGTCACTGATCTCTGAACTCGAAGACGCCGTGCGGCGCGGCTCCCGGGACAAGCGCGTAGAGACGCTTCGCCGTGTTACCGACCTCTTTCTGGGTGAAAAAGAGCGGCTCAATGAAGAGCAGATCCAGGTATTTGATGATGTCCTGGGTCATCTGATGGCGCGGATCGAATCAAAGGCTCTCATCGAACTCAGCGAACGTCTTGCGCCAGTCAACAACGCCCCGATCAAGGTCGTGCATACGCTGGCCTGCGACGATGAAATAGCCATCGCTGGGCCGGTTCTATCGCTGTCGGACCGGCTGACCACGCCTGACCTTATTCAAATCGCGCTGGCCAAAAGCCAATCGCATCTGCTCGCCATTTCCAAACGAAGCAGCCTCAGCGAATCCTTGACCGACGTCCTGATTGAACGGGGGGATCAGGACGTTATCGGCAAGCTGGCGGAAAATGCCGGGGCCCATTTCTCCGAAAAGGCCTATGCCCGTCTCATCGATCAATCCGACGCCGATGAATCGCTTTTGGAAAAACTCGGCTTGCGCCTCGACATCCCGCTGCATTTGTTCCGACGCCTTCTGGAACGGGTGACCGCGGCAGTGCGGGAGCGGATCATGGCGCTGGCCACGCCAGAAAAGCGGGATGACATCAAGGAAATTCTCGCCGGCATTTCAAATGACGTCATCGACAATAACGACAAACTCAATCATGATTTTGCGGCCGCGCAGCGTCTTGTCCAAACGATGAATGAAAGAGGCGAACTCGACCAGTTTGCGCTGCTGGAGTTTGCGAAAGCACGCCAATTTGCGGCAACAGTGACCGCGCTCGCAACGCTGTGCTCCGCACCGATCGACATGATCAAGCAGATGCTGAACGATGGCCGCAATGAGCCGCTGCTCGTCCCATGCAAGGCCGCGGGTCTTTCATGGCCAACCTTACGCGCTCTCTTGCAGGATGATTTGCTCGGGCGAGCAGCCAAGGACGATGAGATCAACAAGTTGAAAAGCGACTACATAAAACTGTCTCACACGACCGCCAAAAAGTTGCTCGAGTTCTGGTGCGAACACCAGACACAGCAAAAGTCCTAGCTCGGTTGATTGCCGCGCGAACGCCTGCGGCCGGCTAGTCGATGACTTCGTCGGCGCGGTTAAGCAGCGACGTCGGTACGGAAAGACCGAGCATCCTGGCCGTCTCCGCGTTGATCACCAACTCAAATTTGTTCGCTTGCACGATCGGTAATTCGCCCGGCTTCGTACCTTTGAGGATGCGGCTGACATAGTGGCCAACCTGACGATAGGCATCGACAATGTTGGATCCGTAGCTCATCAGGCCGCCGACTTCGACATATTCGCGCCCCGCGTAAATGGCCGGCAGCCGATGAAACGCCGCCATTTGAGCCAATTGGACGCGCCGACCATTCAGGAACGGAGTGGTCCCGACAAGGACAGCATCGGGGCGGTCGCGGCCCATTGTTTCGAAGGCGGCTTTGATCTCGGCACTCGTGTCGGCGTTGTAAACATCGACTTGCAGTCCCATGGCGCGGGCAGCCGCGTTCACATCCTTAACTTGCGTTTCGCTAAGTTTCGCGTCCGCCGGATTGACAAGCAAAGCGATCCGGCCAGCGCCGGGCAGCAGATCGCGAATGAGTTCCAGCCGCTTTGATGCCAGTTCGGAATTGAAAATATTGATCCCCGTCAGGTTGCCGCCCGGTCGCGCGAGACTGGCGGCTAAACCAAGTTGCACGGGGTCGTTGCCGACCAGAAAGACGATCGGGATGGTCGTGGTTGCCGCTTTCGCCGCGAACGTAGATGGCGGGCCTGAAGCCACGATCACGCCGACAGGGCGGCGAACGAGATCGATCGCCAGCGCCGGCATCCGGTCAATTTGATCGTCGCCCCATCCGAAAACGATTGTTGCATTCTCGCCATCGACATAACCGGATTCTTTCAGGCCCTGCCGAAATCCGCGCAACCGGGCCGCGACGACCTCAGGCGTTCGGGGATCGAGAAACCCGATAACGGGCAGCGCGGACTGCTGCGCCTGCGCGAGTGGCGCCAGGCCTGCGGTTGCGCCACCGACCAAAGCCAAGAACTCTCGGCGCCGCATCTGCCTTTTTCCCCACGGCCGAACCAACGAACAGTGTAGCGGTTTACCCCGGCACCGTGGAGACCCCGCACGTCCGAGTCAGGCGCGACACCCTGTGGACTTTCAGTCAGGGCAAAGAGTACCTATCATCCCCTGCAAGCCGCAGTGGGACCAGAATGATCTTTCGTCAGCTTTTCGATCAGGTTTCCAGTACCTATTCCTACCTGCTCGCAAGCCGTACGGGCGGCGAGGCACTCATCATCGATCCGGTGCTGGAAAGGGTCGACCGCTACCTTCAGCTCATCAGAGAGCTCGACCTGAAACTTGTGAAAGCCGTCGACACCCATCTCCATGCCGACCACATCACCGGACTGGGGGCGCTGCGTGACCACACGCATTGCATCACGGTGATGGGTGAACAGACCAAGGCAGACGTTGTCTCGATGCGGCTGGCCGACGGAGAAAAACTCACGATCGAGGGCCTCGCGCTCGATGCAATCTACACTCCGGGACACACCGACGACTCGTACAGCTTTGTCATGCCCGATCGCGTGTTCACCGGCGACACTTTGTTGATCCGAGGCACAGGCCGCACGGATTTCCAGAATGGCAATGCGCGCCAGCAATACGAATCGATCTTCAACCGGCTGCTGAAATTGCCGGATGCCACGCTTGTGTTCCCCGCGCATGACTACAAGGGTGATACGGTGTCCACGATTGGCGAGGAAAAAACCTACAATCCGCGGCTGCAGGTTAAATCGCCGCAGGAATATGTTGAGCTGATGAACGGTCTCAAACTGTCCAATCCGAAAATGATGGACGTCGCCGTGCCCGCCAACATGAAAGTTGGGCTGGCACAGGAAAAGATCGCCCTTCGCGGCTGGTCACTTACGGCGCCGGCGGCGCTTGCGCTTCTTGGCAAACCGAACGTCGCGCTCATCGATCTGCGCGAGCGCTCGGAGCGGGAGCGGCACGGCATCATTCCCGGCTCGTTGCACGTGCCCTACCCGGCTTTACAGGAAAATATCGGTCCAGGCGGCATGCTCAACGAGCTTGCCAAATCGACCGGCAAGCGCCTCGTGTTTTACTGCGCCTTCGGCGAGCGTTCCGCGATGGCCGTTCAGGCGGCCCAGGACGCCGGGCTGACCTCAGCCTGCCATCTCCAGGGCGGCATCGACGCCTGGAAAAAGACTGCTGGGCCGCTCGAGCACTAAAGCGCTCCCCCCGCGCCTACTGCAGGTCGAGCGCCTGATAATGCCCGGTCGCGTCGAGTTGCGAGCCCCACACCTTGTGCACGCCCTGGTGCTCGGAACGACCGAAGGTCACCGGCGTCCCGAGTCCAAGATCAAGATCGCGAAGGTTTTCGAGCGTTGCTATCAGCTTTTCGGTGTCGAGGTCGGGCCCATTGCGCCGCAACGCTGCGATCAAGACGTTGGCCGCCACATAACCCTCCAGCGACACATAGTCCGGAGATTCGCCGGGAAAATATTTGGCAAGCGCGTTTTTGTAATCGAGCACCAGCGACGAGTGGCCGTCGACGGCCGGCACGACCTGCGTCACGATCACCCCGTTCGCAAACCGCGGTCCGAGAAGCATCAGCTCATTGGCCAATGCGGTGCTGCCCACGAACGAAACGCTGGTGTAGATCATGTTCGGGTAGAGGTCGCGCGTTTTCTCGATGAATTTCGCCGCCGCGCGATAGGCCGGCACCATGATGACGGCCCTTATCGGGATGCGGTGTTTCTTGAGGTCCTCGACCGCGGCGTCCACATCGACGGTGTTGCGTTGATAGTTGAGCCGCAAAATTGCGCTGTCATCACCGCCCAGGGCACGAACGGCCTTGGCGACGCCGGCAAAGCCTGCATCGCCGTAAGCATCCTGCTGCGCAAACACCGCGATCTGGTTCGTCTTCAGCCGCTTGACCTTGACCAGATACTGCACCACGGCGTCAGTCTCTTCCATGTAACTCGCGCGGTAGTTGAAAACATACCGGTCAGGCGGATCGCTCCGCAGCAGGCCGGCCCCGGTGAATGCACCGAAGAACAGCATCTTGCGCTCCAGGGAATAAGGAAGCGCCACTGTTGCTGTCGGTGTTCCTACATTGCCGACGATTCCAAAGACCTGATCTTTCTCAAAAAGCTGTTTCATCGTGTCGGCGGTGCGTTTGGGCTCGTAACCGTCGTCCGCCGCAATCAGCCGCAGCTTCCGGCCATACACGCCGCCATTCGCATTGGCCACGGCGAACGCCGCTTCAATGCCGAGCTTCATATTCTGGCCGAGCTCCTTGGCCGCGCCGCTAAACGGCGCGGAAATTCCAAATCGGATCTCGCTGTCCGTGATCCCGCGCACATAGACGCGTTTGGCTTCTGGTGCAGGCGCAGGCGCAGACGACTGCGAATCCGTTGCAAGCGCCGCCTGCTGTTGCACCGGCGGACTCGCGAGCGGCTGCATCGTTGCAGGCGGCGGCGAGTTTGAAGCCTGCCCGGTCGTGAGCGCCGGTACACTTGCGGTGGTCGCGGGTGCTCGCGCGGGCGGTTGTGGCGCCGGCAGTTCCGGTCCGGCAGTTGCGATCTTGGCGGGGGCAACGATTGCTGCGCCGTTTGCTAACTGGTTCGATTTCGAACTTTGCGATGACGGAAAAACGGCATCGAGCATTGCTTGCGCGCCCTGCCAGATCGGCTTGGCAAAGACGGCCACCAAGGCGAAGATCGCCGCGAACGTGGCGACCATTGCAATCCTGCCGATCAGCGTCGACGTTTCATCAAGTCGGAGTGGCGGCTGCGGAACCGGTTCCGGTCCCCCCGGGGTGTCGGACATTGTTCGTCGATCCTGAGGCGCGCGTGATGACACAGGCACCGTCGGAACGAAAGGTGCCTTAACAGGATACAATGGCGGTTCGTCGCGAAGCCGCCTAGGCGCATATTTGCTGAAATCAGTTTCGTCGTCGTTGTTGCTGATGGGTTCAGCCATGACCGGTCCCCTACGCTTTACACTTTGATCATTGGCCGACTAGGGCCGACCAGAAACTCTACTGAGGCTTATGGATAATCACACGTTAATTTTATTAACCTAGGTAAAAATCTACCTTAGGTCCATATGGTTAACGGCCAAATCCGCGAACACAAAAAGGCCATTATGTCCGGGCGAACGCCGCATTTCTGGGCAGAATGACCCTGATTTCGGTGAATTCACCGGGGTGCGTATCGACTTCGATTGCGCCCGAATGCTGTTTGACGACGATGTCGTGGCTGATCGAAAGACCAAGTCCCGTGCCCTCTCCCGCCGGCTTTGTCGTGAAGAAGGGATTGAACATCTTCTCCTTCACCTCCGGCGCGATACCGGTGCCGTTGTCGCGGATGCTGATCTCCACGCGGTCGCCAAGGTTTCTGGTAGCCGCCGCCAGGACTGGCTCCCTGTCGTCGCCACCCGGCTGTTCCGCGCGCTTCGTAGCCGCATAGAAACCGTTTGAGATCAGGTTGAGCAGAACGCGTGTGATCTCTTGCGGGAACAGATCGGCTTCGCCGGCGGCCGGATCGAAGGATCGTTCCAGCGTAATATTGAACCCCTGTTTCTCGGCGCGCGCGCCGTGATAGGCGAGGTTGAGACTTTCTTCCACGACAGCATTGATATCGACCCGACGGTGCTCGCCGGCACCTTCGCGCGAGTGCAGCAACATATTTTTGACGATTGCGTCCGCGCGCTTGCCGTGCTGCACGACCTTGTCGAGGTTGCCGCGCAGCGTGTCGGTCAGCTCGGCGATTTCGGCGCGCGCGTTTTCGTCCGGGAACATCTTGTCCAGTGTGTCGCGCAATTCGTCAACCAGCTCGCTGGAGACGGTAGAGAAATTGTTGACGAAATTGAGCGGGTTCTTGATCTCGTGGGCGATGCCGGCGGTAAGCTGGCCGAGCGACGCGAGTTTCTGTGTCTGCACCAGGCGGTCCTGCGTGGTGCGCAGCTCGTCGAGCGACTGCGTGAGGTCCGCAGTTCGCTGGCGCAGTTCGCTAAGCAGCCGCGTGTTCTCGATGGCAATGACGGCCTGCGCGGCGAAGTTCGCAACGAGCTCAATTTGCTTTTCGGTGAATGGCCGGACCTCCTGGCGATAGATTGTGAAGG
This sequence comes from Pseudolabrys sp., assembly GCA_035626335.1. Taxonomy (GTDB): domain Bacteria; phylum Pseudomonadota; class Alphaproteobacteria; order Rhizobiales; family Xanthobacteraceae; genus Pseudolabrys. The sequence goes on along the minus strand of DASPNW010000026.1, from coordinate 34,440 downwards.
TCCCGACCAATTCGTCGTCCTTGAGCATTGGCACGGCAACAACGGTGCGCGCACCGCCCAGGTCGGCGAGGTCCATCAATGCTCGATCGCCTTCGATATAGCCTTGTTCTGTTGTGACATCGGCAATGTGTGCTACCCGTCTCGTCCGCACGACGCGGCCGGTAGGACTACCCGCTGGGGGAATGAAAAACGGCTCGCGTCGGCGCTTTTCGGCAAATTCGTGCGGGACGTTGTACGTGGCAACCGTGCGAAATCCGTCGTCCTCGCGTAGGAACAGATTGCCAAACTTCGCGTCGCAGATTCGCGTGGCGTTTGCCAACATGGCCTGAAACACTGGTTCCAGTTCCCCGGGCGAACTGCTGATCACCTTCAGCACCTCCGAGGTCGCTGTCTGCTGCTCCAACGACTCGGACAATTCGCGCGTTCGCTGCTGTTCGGCCTCGAATAGCCGCACGTTCTCGATTGCAATCGCCGCTTGGTCGGCAAAAGTGGTCACCAGCTCGATTTGCTTTTCGGAAAAGGGCCGCGCCTCCTTGCGCGTCAATACAAAAACACCAACCGGCACGCCTTCCCGCAGCATCGGAACTCCGAGGGCCGTGCGAAAGTCACCCGAGTCCAGTCCCGGTGAAAACGTATATTCGGGGTCAGCCCTGACATCGAGAATCTGGACGATGCGACCCTCGACGAGCGCGCGCCCCGCAATGGAGCTGCGGTCCAGTTGCACCGGCGTATTGTGGATGAATTCAGAAAACGCGGACGAGTAGCCGTAGCTTGCGGCCCGGAAGAATACGCCGCGGATCTCGCGCGTAATGGCGCCATGGTCGGCACCACATATCCGCCCCGCGGTCTCAATCAATGCATCCAGAACCGCCTGTAGATCGAATGTCGACCGGCTGATCACCTTGAGCACGTCGGCGGTAGCGGTCTGCTGCTGCAGGGATTCGGCCAAATCGTGGGTGCGTGATTGCACTTCGTCGAACAAGCGGACATTCTCGATTGCAATTACGGCCTGGTCAGCGAATGTTTCGACCAACTCAATTTGCCGCTCGGTAAACGGCTTTGGTGTGCGGCGCATCAAAAGGACAACACCGATTGGCGAGCCTTCGCGCATCAACGGAACGCCGAGCGTCGTCCGATGGCCCACTTTTTTTTGAGCGGCGAGCGCAGAAGCGGCATATTCCCGGTCTTCGAGCACGTCCGGAACTTGAACGGTCTTGCCTTCCTGCAGCGCTCGGCCGGCGACGGTCGCACGCCCGGGTTCGATTGCTACGTTCGCCTTAGCGTATTCACTACTATCGGGCAGCACGCCATAACTCGTGGCCCAATAGTAGGCGTCGCCTTTCTCGCGAATGATGGCCGCCATATCCGCCTCGCACAGCCGCGCTGCCGACTCGGTCAACGTATCGAGCACCGGTTGAAGCTCGAACGTCGACCGGCTGATGACCTTGAGCACATCTGCGGTCGCGGTCTGCTGTTGCAGCGACTCGGTCAGATCGCGCGTGCGTTGTTGCACTTCGTCGAACAGACGCACATTCTCGATCGCAATAACCGCCTGGTCGGCGAAGGTCTGAAGCAATTCGATCTGTTTGTCGGTAAATGGCCGCACCGCAAGGCGCAGCAAATTGATCACGCCGATGGTTACTCCCTCCCGCAGGAGCGGCACGCCGAGCCCGGTGCGAAAGCCAATTTTTCTCTGGCTCTCGTGCATCTGATATTCCGGGTCCGCCAATACATCGTGCAAATGAGTGACTTTGCCTTCAAGCAGTGTCCGTCCAATGATGCTCCCTCGTCCCGGTGTATGGGGAATGCTCTTGAGGAATTGCTCGAGGTCCGGCGGGAACCTATATGTGGTCGCGTAATAATACGCGTTACCCTGTTGCCGGGCGATCGTCGCCATGTCCGCTTCACACAGGAGCGCCGCTGACTCGGTCAGCGTGTCGAGCACCGCCTGAAGGTCAAACGTCGACCGGCTGATGACCTTGAGCACGTCGGCGGTCGCGGTTTGCTGCTGCAGCGACTCGCGCAGTTCGCCGAGCAACCGCGTATTATCTATGGCGACGACCGCCTGCGCCGCGAAATTGGCGGCCAGCTCGATTTGCTTTTCGGTGAACGGGCGGACCTCTTGCCGGAACATCGTGATCGATCCGATGAACTCATCGTTCTTGATCATCGGAGCGACGAGAAGCGTTCGGATGCCGACAAGCTCGACGCCGGCGACAACCATTTCGTCACGTTCGAAGTATGCCTGCTCCTTGCTCAGATCGAGAACATGCACGATCTGTTTTGTCCGGGCCGCCCGCATGATCGGCGCGTTCTTCGTAGGGCGAAGTCTCCCGCGCCTGACCAGATCCACGATCGGCTCCGGCACGCCGAGCATTGCAGCCGGCACCGCCACGCCGTCCTTGACCTGGAACACAAATCCAAAAGGCGCCTCGCACAGCCGCGTTGCGTTCTCCAGCATGGCCTGGAACACCGGCTGTAGATCCCCCGGCGAGGCGCTGATGACATTGAGGACCTCGGCCGTGGCGGCCTGCTGCTGATGCGCTTCGCGCAGCTCGCGCACGAGCCGGGCCACCGTGGCTTTCAAGTCGCGATCGGGGGAAGCTCGCAGACGGCGCGCGCCTGCCTTGCGCAATCGCGCCGCGCGCAGCTTGCGGCGCTTGCTCGTCGCCGCCTTGCCCGTCCGTGTACGACGCGCCATCGCCGCCCCCGAAGGATCGCCCTCCTCCGGAGGTTTTACTTAATCTTGCGGCCGATGCCCATAAATTCGGCCTCAATAACCGCTGCGGCCAAAGGCCCGGTCAGCAGCCGAATTTTGCGATGTGAGGACTATTCGTCGTCCTCTTCTTCGCTCAGCCGCTCAACCGAGACCACGCGTTCGTCCTCGGCCGTGTTGAGCACAATCACGCCCTGTGTCGAGCGCCCGGCGATGCGGATGCCTGACACGGGTGTGCGGATGAGCTTGCCGGCATCGGTGACCAACATCACCTGATCCGCCTCTTCCACCGGGAACGACCCGACGATGCGGCCGGTCTTTTTGGTCAACGACATGGCGACGATGCCTTTGCCGCCGCGGCCGGTGGTTCGATATTCATACGACGACGAGCGCTTGCCGTACCCGCGCTCGGAAACGGTGAGCACGAATTGCTCGGCCGCCGATAATTCGACGTAGCGTTTTTCGCCAAGCTCGATCGCACCGACGGCCTCTTCGGCATCGGCGCCTGCCTCCTCCTCGCCGCCTCCGCGCCGTACGGCACTGGCCCGCTTGTGATAGGCAGCGCGCTCTTCCGCGGTCACGTCGACATGACCAAGGATTGACAGCGAGATCACGTGATCCTTTTCAGCGAGGGTTATGCCGCGCACGCCGCGCGACGTGCGGCCCTGGAACACGCGCACCTCCGGCACCGCGAAGCGGATGCACTGGCCACCATCAGCGGTGAGCAGAACATCGTCCTTTTCGGTACAGATCTGCACGTCGACGATCGCTTCACCGTCTTCGAGTTTCATGGCGATGATGCCGGACGGCCGCACCTCAACAAAATCGGAGAGCTTGTTACGGCGGACCGTGCCGCTGGTGGTGGCAAACATCACATCGAGCGCGGCCCACGTCGACTCATCTTCCGGCAGCGGCATAATGGTGGTGATGCTCTCGCCCTGCTGCAACGGAAGGATGTTGATCAGGGCCTTGCCGCGCGCCTGCGGCGCCGCGATTGGCAGCCGCCAGACCTTTTCCTTGTAGACCTTGCCGCGCGACGAGAAATACAAGACCGGCGCGTGCGTGGACGCGACGAACAGCCGCGACACGAAATCCTCTTCGCGCACCTGCATGCCGCCGCGGCCCTTGCCGCCGCGGCGCTGCGCGCGGTAGGTCGAGAGCGGCACGCGCTTGATGTAGCCCTGGTGCGAGACGGTCACGACCATTTCCTCGCGCGTGATCAGGTCTTCCTCGTCCACGTGACCAGTGGCTTCCGCGATCACCGTGCGGCGCGGCGTGGCGAACTCCTTTTTCACATCGGCAAGCTCTTTTTTGATGATCGCCTGGATGCGCGCGCGCGAGCGCAGGATCTCGAGATAGTCCGCAATTTCCGTCTTGAGCTTGTCAAGCTCCTGCTTGATCTCGTCACGCCCGAGCGCGGTCAGCCGCTGCAGGCGCAGGTCGAGGATGGCCCTTGCCTGCTCGGCCGAGAGCTTGGTGGTGTTCTTCGGGCTGACCTTGTGGCGCGGATCGTCGATGAGCATCACCATTGCCGCCACGTCCTTGGCCGGCCAGTCGCGCTTCATCAGAGCCTCGCGCGCTTCATTTGGATCTTTGGCCGCGCGGATGAGCTTGATCATGTCGTCGATATTGGCAACCGCGATGGCAAGGCCGACCAGGACGTGGGCGCGGTCGCGCGCCTTGCCGAGCAGGTGTTTGGTGCGGCGAGACACCACCTCTTCGCGGAAGGCGATGAAGGCGCCGAGCAGATCCCTCAGCGTCATCACCTGCGGGCGGCCGCCGTCCAGCGCGACCATGTTGGCGCTGAAAGATGATTGCAAAGGCGTGAAGCGGTAGAGCTGGTTGAGGACAACGTCCGGCACAGCCTCGCGTTTGAGTTCGACAACGACGCGATAGCCCTGGCGGTCGCTCTCGTCGCGCAAATCCGCGACGCCATCGATCTTTTTATCGCGTACCAGCTCGGCAATCCGTTCGACCATGCTCGCCTTGTTCACCTGGTATGGAATTTCCGTGATGATGAAGGCTTCGCGTTCCTTGCGGACCGTCTCGGTCTCGACCTTGCCGCGCATGACGATCGAGCCGCGGCCTTCGGTGTAGGCCGAGCGAATGCCGTCGCGGCCGAGGATGATGCCGCCGGTCGGGAAATCCGGGCCAGGCACGATCTTGATCAGTTCCTCGACGGTCAACGCTGGATTTTCGATGAGCGCGACCGCCGCATCGATGACTTCGCCGAGATTGTGCGGCGGGATGTTGGTTGCCATACCGACTGCGATGCCGCCGGCGCCGTTGACCAGCAGATTCGGGAAACGCGCCGGCAAAACCACCGGCTCTTTTTCACTGCCGTCGTAGTTTTCCTGGAAGTCGACCGTGTCCTTGTCGATGTCGTCGAGCAAGGCCATCGCTGGCCGTCCGAGCCGGCATTCGGTGTAGCGCATCGCCGCGGGCGGATCGCCATCGACCGAACCGAAATTGCCCTGCCCGTCGATGAGCATCAGGCGCATGGAGAAATCCTGCGCCATGCGAACCAGCGCGTCGTAGATCGCCTGGTCGCCGTGCGGGTGATATTTGCCCATCACGTCGCCGACCACGCGGGCCGATTTCACATATTTCTTGTCGGGCGTGTGGCCCTGTTCGTTCATCGAGTGGAGGATGCGGCGGTGCACGGGCTTGAGCCCGTCGCGCGCGTCCGGCAGCGCACGCGACACGATCACGCTCATCGCGTAATCGAGATAACTGCGCTTCATTTCCTCGGTGATCGAAACCGGGCGCACATCGGAAGGTGGTGCGTCCCCCGATTTCGGAGGTTCGGTATCAGCCAAGACGTCGTCCTGCGTGGGTTTTTTCTTGCAATTTCTCTAACTGATTCAGGACCATTTTGCCAACCGAAATGAGGCCCTATACCGCCTATTATATGTATCATTTTCAATATGTTACGGGTCTGTCGCGACCCCCTGAGAAGTGCCATTTCGGCGCGCCAAAATGGCCACAAAAGAGTACCGTGCGCGGCAGTCATGCCGGTCGAATTCATCATCTCGGCGTTTGTCACTTTGCTCGTCGTGGTCGACCCCATCGGCCTCGTCCCCTCTTTTATTGCGGCCACGAGCGGCTTGCCGCAACGCGCCCGGCACAGCGTTGCCCTGCGTTCGACGCTGATCGCCATCGCTATCCTTGCCGGCAGCGCGCTGATTGGCGATTGGCTGTTGCGTACATTGTCGATCGGGTTGCCGGCTTTCCGGATCGCCGGCGGTCTGCTGTTGTTCTCGATCGCCTCGGAAATGGTGTTCGGAGTGCGCATCGAGCGGCAGTCGCAGCAGGCAGAACAAGCCATCGAAGAACATGTGCGCAACGTCGCCGCTTTTCCGCTCGCCATTCCATTGATGGCGGGGCCCGGCGCCATCACGGCCAGTATTCTGCTCGCCGGACGCGCCGGCGGCGATTTCATGCAGCTGACGATCCTGCTCGTTGTTATCGTGGCCGTTCTTGCGCTCTGCTACATCGTCTTCAGGCTGGCGGGGCGCATTTCAAAATGGCTCGGCGTCACCGCCAATGTCGTGATGTCGCGCCTGCTCGGCGTGCTGCTCGCGGCGCTGGCCGTGCAATTTGTCATTGACGGCGTGCGTGCGGCGCTTGCGGGGTGAACGGAAAAGATGGAACCCGCCGAAGCGGTCCATTGCGTCCAGATATATTGCACAAGACATGCAATAAAAAACGCGTAACATTCGTGTCGCGGCTTTGTCGAGACCTTGCAAATTTACCGCTTGGTAAGTGCGACGCCCTACACAGGCGCCGGGGCGACTCTCATTCGCGGGATGCACTTCCCGTCGGGAGCGAGAGTCATGACAATCTCGGCCATATCACCTTCCACCAGTGCGTCCCAGATCTCGAATTTCCAGGCGTTCCGGCAGGACTTCAATCAGCTCGCCACCGCGTTGCAGTCCGGCGATCTGAGCGGGGCGCAAGCTGCCTACAGCACCTTGTCGTCTTCGCCGCTTGCGCAGGGCAACAACCCATTTGCGCAAGCAATCCAACAGATCGGCCAGGACCTGCAAAACGGCGATCTTGCCGATGCGCAAAAGGCCTTCACCGCCCTGCAGCAACAGATGCAGGCGCACGGGCACCACCATCGTCATGGCGGCGGGGTCCAGAGTGCATCCGACGCATCAAATGCATCGAGCACGAGCGGCGCAGATTCCAGCGATCCGGATAGCGCCGGCGAAACCGTCATCAACATTCAGATCACGGTTTCACCGGGTTCCGACAACAAGGTCGACATCCAGGCCTGAACGCTGAAAAGATCCGTGGTGCCGTCCCCTCGTTGAGGGACGGCACAAGAAGGAGTAATGAATTCGTGCCGGCAGGCTGGCGCGCGCCTGATCATGAATCTCATAGGCCGGCCGCGGGCACAGCATGCACGAATTTTTCCGGCGACAGCTTGGGATCTACGCGGACTATCATCGCGACGAGCGCAACCACCTCACCCACCTGTTCGGGATCCCGATTATCTTTCTCGCGATTATTTTGCCTCTGAGTTTATGGCCAGTGACCGCCTTCGGCGTTTCGGGCAACGCAGCCATGGTCACGGTGATCCCCGCGCTGGTCGTGTGGCTCCTGCTCGATGTCGCCATCGGGCTCGCGATCGTCGCCGCAGTCGTTCCACTTGTGCTGCTTGCGAAGGTGATCGCCGATCATTTTGGCACTTTCGATGTCTGGTCCATCGCGGCCGGATTATTCTGTATTGGCTGGGCGCTGCAGATCCTTGGACACACGCTTTTCGAGCATCGCAAGCCGGCGCTGCTCGACAATCCGATGCACTTGCTGATTGGGCCGATGTTTGTCGTCGCAAAGCTGCTCGTCGCCCTCGGCTTCAGGCGCGATCTGGCTTTTGCGGTGGAACCCAAGATTCAGCAGGCCGAAAGCTGACGCCTCGGCATCGCGTCGAGGACACAAAGCGCGCCTAGAACGGAATCTCGTCGTCCATGTCGTCGCTCCTGCCGCCGGCGGCGGCCATCGCGGGACGGCGCTCGCGGGACGCGGTCGGGCCAGGCGAGCCGAAATCGCCGCTGTCGGCGCCCGCCCCACCCCCGGCACGGTCGAGCATGGTCAGCGCGGAATTGAAATTCTGCAGCACCACCTCGGTCGAATAACGGTCCTGTCCGTCCTTGTCCTGCCATTTGCGCGTTTGCAGCGCGCCTTCCAGATAAACCTTCGAGCCCTTTTTCAGGTACTGCTCGGCGATCTTGGCGAGGCCCTCGCTGAAGATCACGACGCGATGCCACTCGGTCTTCTCACGCCGCTCGCCGGTATTCTTGTCGCGCCAGGTATCCGACGTTGCCACCCGCAGGTTGACGATCGGACGGCCGTCCTGAGTGCGGCGTACTTCCGGATCGGCGCCCAGATTGCCGACGAGAATGACCTTGTTGACACTGCCTGCCATGTTGTTCTCCACGTGGCGGATGACGTTCGGGCCGCTTCAGCTGAAGCCGCCGACGCCCGCCGTTTGAAGGCCGCGTGCCGCACGCGCCCTTTGAAAAACGAAACTCACCCTAGTCCTCGCCAAATCAACTGACCAAGGGCGGCATGCGCGTTTGCGCCCTAATCCACAGGGCGTTCCGGCAGCGCAAGCCTCATCATCGAACCCACCTCCATATAGGTATGTTCCCGTTCCGTTCTAGTCCCTTTCCCCTGGCCACGCAACGCGGTTTCTGTCGCGCAAAACCCACCGCAATACCTTGTTAAGCAATTTCTTTGATCCTAGGAGCCTGATTCGGTTGGTGAATTTCAAAAATCTCGTGGCGTAAGCGCAGCGTCTGAGTCCGTAACTCCGCCGCAATGGCGGTCCCGTCGACCGCAACGTCCAGGAGATCACAATGATCCGGTTCATCCTCAGTCTGTGCGCATTTGTTTTCGCGGCGGCCTCGCCGTCTTTCGCGGCGGATATGCCTGCTAGCGGCCGCTACCAGGACCCCGCCTATTTCGGGCCGGCGGCATTTAGCTGGAGCGGGTTCTACCTCGGTCTCAACGGCGGATACGGCTGGGGCTCGTCTGACTGGAGCGGCAGCGTCGCGACTGGCTCTACCAGCCCGGGCGGCGGCCTGTTCGGCGGAACGGTCGGCTTCAACCTGCAAAGCGGTGCGTTGGTCTACGGCGTGGAAGGCGACGTGGCCGGCAGCTGGATCAGAAGCTCGACCAGCACCGGTACGGGCTTTTGCAGCTTCCCCGGCTGCCAGATCCAAACCAGCTGGTTTGCCACCGCGCGCGGCCGTGTGGGCTACGCCTTTGACCGCGTCCTCCTCTATGTGACCGCAGGCGGCGCCTTTGGCGATGTCCAGATGTCAACGGGCGGTTTGAGCGCGACCTCCACCAATGCCGGCTGGACCGCCGGTCTCGGCCTCGAATACGCATTTCTCGGCCCCTGGACGGCAAAGGCCGAGTATCTCTACGCCGATCTCGGCAGCGGCAGCTGCGGCCTTGCGATCTGCGGCGGCAGCACGACGGCGAGCTACACGGTCAACGTCTTCCGCGTTGGCGTGAACTACAAGTTCTGGTAGCTGTCAAAGAGCGCAAGGGCCGCCGCGCCGCCGGCCCTTTTTTCGACCTGATTACGGCTGCACAAGACCCGCCCGCGACAGCCGCCCTTTCCCAGACAGACCGTCAAAACCACTGTCTGTCACCGGCGTGTCATGATATGTCGATAAGTCTCGACATATGGACCAATCAACCGCAATCGAAGCTTTAGCGGCCCTGGCGCAACCAACGCGCCTCAAGGTCTTTCGGCGACTTCTCAGGGCATACCCGGACCAGCTCGCAGCCGGAGCCGTCGCGCGTATTTGCAAAGTCCCGCACAATACGATGTCCACGCATCTCGCCGTCCTGACGCGCTCAAGCTTGATCGCTGTGCGTCGCGAAGGTCGCACGGCTTATTACCGCGCTGACCTTGAAGGTTTTCGCCTGCTGGTGCGGTTTCTCATGCGGGATTGCTGCAATGGCCGTGCGGAGATTTGCGCGCCGCTGCTGGCGGAACTGGCCTGCTGCGTGCCTGCCCGGAAACGGGAGAAAGCGGATGCCTGATCGTCCGTTCAACGTTCTGTTCCTGTGCACCGGTAATTCGGCCCGTTCGATCATGGCCGAGGCAATCCTGAACAGGGTCGGCGCTGGAAAATTCCAGGCCTACAGTGCCGGCAGTCGACCCAAAGGAACGCCGCATCCGGAGACGATCCGGCTCTTGCAAAGTCTCGGCTACGACACTTCGAAATTTCGTTCGAAGTCGTGGTCGGAATTTGCGAAGTCCGGTGCTCCCCCGCTCGATTTCGTTTTTACCGTCTGCGACGACGCGGCGGGAGAAACCTGCCCGGTATGGCCGGGACAACCGATGACCGCCCATTGGGGCATTGCCGATCCGGCCGCCGTCAGCGGTTCGGCCGTCGAGATCGCGCTTGTGTTCAAGGAAGCCTACCGAATGCTATGGCAGCGGATCGGTGTTTTCGCTGCACTGCCGATCCGCTCGCTCGACAGATTGAGCCTGCAAGCAAGGCTGAAAAAGATCGGTCAAATGCCCGGCGCAACCGCAAAGGTCACAGAGACGGGCTGATGCCTTCGCTTGCGCAACGTGCGGCATCTGAATTCCTTGGCACCGCCATCCTGCTCGCGGCCGTCATCGGTTCGGGCATCATGGCGCAACGGCTCGCTGGCGGTAACGTCGCGCTCGCCTTGCTGTGCAACACGCTTGCGACCGGCGCCATTCTGCCAGTCATCATCCTGATATTCGGCTCCGTCTCGGGCGCTCATTTCAATCCCGCCGTGAGCGTGGCCTTCGCCTTGCGCGGCGAACTTGGCTGGCCAATTGCTGCGCTCTATGTCGCAATTCAAATACTTGCCGCCATAGCGGGCACATGTATTGCACATCTCATGTTCGATCTGCCGATGTGGCAGATCGCCACGACGACTCGCTGGGGAGCAGGTCAATGGCTTGCCGAAACCATCGCGACCTTCGGTCTGGTCCTAACAATTCTGGGCTGCCTGGCGTGCGTACCTGCCGCCGTCCCTTATGCCGTCGGCCTCTACATCACTTCGGCGTATTGGTTTACGGCATCGACCTCGTTTGCCAACCCGGCCGTCACCATCGCCCGGGCGTTTTCCGATACATTCGCCGGGATCGCTCCCGCGGGCGTTTCAGGTTTTATCATTGCCCAGTTGGTCGGAATGTCGGCCGCTGTGGGTGTTGCGCGATGGCTTTGGCGCTCATAGTGCCCGCTTCGGGCTTCCAGGCCGTCGGATATTTATTTTTCCGGTCTCAGATCCTGACGAAGGCGCTGGTACGCATCAAAGACAACATCCTTGCCGTACTTTCGCTCAAGCCGCCGGACGGTAAAATGGCCGCGTGCGACAGACTGGAAGTGGTCGATGAAAGCATAGTTGATTGCGGCGCCTCCGAGCGCACCTATCATGGGAATCGTTTGCGCCGCCGCTTTTTGTGAAACAACGAATCCGAAACGCGATCCGATCTGGGCAATCAGACGCACGAGCACGGGGCTGCCTTCCTCCACAATGCCCCGCTCGGCAATGAAACGCGCGGCTTCCGTGACGGAGCCAGCAAAAACGCCACGCACGACAAAATAGCCTCCTTCCGCGGCGTCATCGGCCTGTGTCCGGCCGCCCAGTCCAAAAACTTCAACGCACGACAGGCTGGCCTCCGGATCGGCGAGATCCTCGCCTTCGCTTCGCGCAATGTCGAGAATCGAGCGCAAAATGATGATGGTCGAGACGGGAAGCTCCACGGGCAGCGACAAAATTCCCAATGCCCCGCCCGCCGCACCGGAGGCGACCGCCAACGCTCTATGCAGCATCTGCGAGCTTGCTTGCGGACCGCCCCGAATTGTGAGGAGCGCGACCTTGACGGCGGCTTCGAGGCTTTTTGTCGTGGCGGTTGCGATCGCCTGCGAAGCACCGGCAGGCAGAGACCGGCCGAACAGCTCGACAGGCTTGCCGATCATGTTGGCAAGACGCGCGGCAAGGCTGGGGTGCTCGAGCAACTCAACAGCATTGCGCAGTTGATCGAGATCGCTTTTGTCCATGGATATGAATCCGCTATTCATGGCTTGAATGTATGAGGCGCCCGACGCCGCGCAACCATTCGGCATCCGACTTCCCGAACGTCGTGGCGCGAGTGGTCGGCTAACGGACAGCAAGGGCGTCGCCCAGCCCGAATTCACAACTGCAGCGTGATTTCGCAGACAAGACCTTCTGCGCGCCAGTCAAAACGCGTTTTCCCCGACTGCTGCGCGGTCATTCTCTCAATGATCCGTCCGCCGAAACCCTTGTGCGCGGGTTCCCGTACTTCAGGGCCGCCTGTCTCCGTCCAGCGCAGGTGTAATTGTCCGTCCGGCTCGTGTAACCATTTTAACTCGACGCGCCCGTCCGCGACGGACAAGGCGCCATACTTGGCCGCATTGGTTGCCAGCTCGTGCAGCGTGACTGCGATGGCCTGAGCGGTGTTCGGTTCCAGCAGGATCGGCGGACCGTCGATGCGTACGCGCGCTTGGTTGTTTTCGGAATAAGGAGCAAGCTCCTGCGTCGCGATGGTCGAAAGATCGGCGCCAATCCAGCGCGTCTGCACAAACAGCGAGTGGACATTGGCAAGCGCGCGGATACGTCCCTCAATTGCCCGTTTCAGTCCTTCGGATGTTTCGGACTGGGAAAGCATGACAGTTGCCAGCACGGTCGCAAGCAGGTTCTTGCTTCGGTGCTCCGCTTCCCGGGCCAACGTGGCGATTTGCTCTTGATTTCGCTTCTGCCCGGTGATGTCCCGCGCGATCTTTGACGCCCCGACAATCCTGCCTTCCGCATTTTTCACGGGAGAAACAGTCAGTGAGACGGAGATCAGGCTGCCGTCCTTGCGCTGCCGGATCGTTTCGTAGTGATCGATGCGCTCTCCGCGTCTGATGCGCGTCAGAATTTCACGTTCTTCGTTTTGCCGGTCGCTCGGGATGACGATGGTGATGGGCTGACCGATCACCTCTTCGGCAGAATAACCGAAGACATGTTCGGCGCCCTTGTTCCAGCTGGTTATCACGCCATCCAGATTCTTGCTTACAATTGCGTCGTCACTTGTTTCGACGATCGATGCAAGCGATCGCAATCGCTGTTCCGCGAGGTAAGCCCCGCTCAGGTTGCGTGTCACTGTTCCGTAGGCGATGACTTCACCGGATGAACTGGCGATCGGAAAAATATTGTAGAGCACCGGCACAAGCTGTCCCGTCGCGAAGTTACGGAAGTTGAGTTCACCCTCCCAAAAGCCGGTTTTTCTGACCGCCGGCAAAATTTCCCTGATAACTCTGGGCTGATCTTCAGCCGCAAAATATTCAATAATGTTGGTTGAGCGCACCGCCTCCAGATCCGGCAACCCGACGAGCTTGCGGCCCGCCTCATTGACGAACAGTGCCCTGCCCTGGAGATCGGCTACACCGATAAATTCGCGGGAGGCGGTAACAAGCCCCGCCAAAAGTCGGGCAAAATCGCTCTCACCCCCGGCCTCATCCAGCCCCCACGCCAATGCCGAAATTTGTTCGAGCGTCACGATGAATCCCAACGCACGGCCACATAATTGTGTCGTCTGCCGGGAATTGTATATCGCCAAGTCTCGAATAACCATCACACCTAACAAAACCGCATTGGTGGTCGAACGGGTGGCTTTGCGGCGCCCAGGCAATTGCCACGCCCGCGATCCATTGACCCTTCCCCCGTGGTGATCGCAGACTGACGCCGGGGCGAATGATGACGACTGGTTCGGTACTAAAAATTGGTCTCGGTATCGTCGGATTTGCGATCGGCGCAGCATGTCTGATTGGGGCCATCTGCGTCTTGCCCTTTATTTCAATGTCGGACGCCGCTATCCCCGCAATGTTCGGGGCATTCGGTGTCATATTTCTATCGATCGCTTTCTTGTTGCTACGACAAGTGCGCTGGCACAACGACTAATTCAGCTGCAAGGTCATTGCGCCACGGTATCCGCTTTACGTCCGTATGCTGACTTTCGGCAGTGCAAAACCAAGTTCGCCGGGGCAGATGGCAAACGTCGGACCTTCACCTTCATGCCGCATTGGTCGATACGCGGGCACGCGGTATCCTGCCCGAGTCACGGCGTACCCTGGTATGGAAAGGGGCTGGATGATGCGGTTGTGGCGCATCGTGAGGTTGCTGCCTTTGACGCTGGCGGTTGCCGCTTGCGCGGAAAACGCCAATCATCTGCAGGGCTTCTATCTCGAGCAATTTGCCAGTCCAAATCCGACGCCGGCGGAGTTCACGGTATGCCGCGGCTTCTACTGCGCTGAGAAATCTTACGCCACCATAAGCGAAGACCAGTGGCGGCGCGTCACCGCAATCTTTAAGCCCCGCGCGAAGAATGCTCGGCTTGAGCGGCAGCAAATCGCACGCGGCGTGGCGCTGATCGGAACCATCGTCGGCCCACAGACCGGAACAGACTCGCACCAATGGACGCATGTGAAAATGTTCGTCATCCCCAATGCCGGTGACCTGACGCAACTCGACTGTGTCGACACATCGGTCAACACGTGGACCTACATGACGCTCATGGAGCGCAGCGGACTCTTCACCTTCCATCGGGTGGCGCAACTTTCCTATGGCCCGTTACGCAACACCGCGGTACTGCAGGAGATCGATGGCGGCTATTTCGCGATCGACGCGAGCCTGGTTGACGTTGGGGTGCCGCCTCCGATAATGCCGCTCGCGACGTGGTTGGCCTCCTGGCCTCCCGATGCGGCCGCGATCGAACACGCAGATCGAGCAGACGCGACCGTGACCCAAGTCCGTCGTTAACCGAACCCAGAATCAGAAATACGCGTTTGGTTTCTCAAGAGTCCATCGGTCGGACCGCTGGCAACGGGAAGGTGGCGAGTGCATTGATTTCAACGGGACGCGTTGACTTCAGGCCGCGGAGAAAGTTTGTGGTATCGTCACCGTAGGCGCGCCGGCTTATGCCAAACAAAAGCACGCCGGATTCGCCGCCCTTGCCTCTCAACGCCGCATAGCGATAGGCGTTCCACTCGACTGTGTCTTCCCCCTTGGAATTTTGCGCGCTTAAGATGAAATCAAGAATGACCTCGCCATTTGGATTCTTTAATACGGCGAAATTGACGGTCGGATCAGTCGGCTTGCGCTTGTTGAGCATATTCACCTGGGCAGCTACCGCGCCGTTGACATCGACTCCCCGCACGGTCGCCTCGATCAACACCATCCGTTGGAAACGTTCGCTCGTCTGACCCGCCGGCAGATATTCCTGTTTGTAATAGTCGGGCGTTGGGTGTGAACTCCACGATAACCCGTAGTGTTCACCATTGAACGCGATCGAATCCGGAAGCGACAGACGATCAACAGCGCCGTCTGAACGCACGATTCCGGCGGTCAAAAGCAGGCCGCCGCCGAGAAGCGTGATGAAGTCGCGCCGTTGCATTGTAGCCCCCGGGGACTCAAGGACCACGCGATGGTAACCGCTCAAGCGGGCACCGGGAACGGGGTTGAACGCAATACGGCCGGCACGATTTGAGTGGGCAGCTTCGGTTCTACCGCGCTCTTTATTATGCGTCCTTATTTTTCTCCGGCTTGAAGACGTAGACGCCCGCTGCCAAAGCGACGAGCCCTATGACTATGATGGCGGCAAGTGACATCGCATCCATTGCTCAATCTCCCTAAGTTGCATGGATACAGAAAAATCATGCACACCGGTGGGATTTGCACGCCTTGATCGAGATCAAACGGTGCGGGGCGCACACTGGAAAAAAGCGATGAAGCACCGGAAATCGAAAGAGGAATCGCTGCGGGCGATCGCCTCGCACACACGGTACCGGAATGCGCCTTTATTTTCGGAAGGAAAGGAACTATCCCGTTGTAAGGACGATTGGTGCTCCAGGGGGCTTAACTGGAGGAGATACTTGTGCGCACGCGCGTCATTCACCTCGTCAATCCGAAAACCGATTCCCTCACTACGCGCCCGCTCTATCTGAATCGGGCATTGTATTCGCCTCTCGCCGGACTGCTCGCAGTGGCGGCCTGTATTCCGCGCGACCAGTATGAGGTGGTGCTGACCGACGAAAATATCGAAGAAATCGATTTTGATCTGAAGGCCGACCTCGTCGGTATTTCGGCGATGACGAGTTACGTCAACCGCGGGTATGAGATCGCCGACCGGTTCCGCGCCAAGGGCATCCCGGTTGTCATGGGCGGCGTGCATCCAAGTTTCATGCCGCAAGAGGCGCTCAAGCATAGCGATGCGGTCGTCATCGGCGAGGTCGAGCTTGTGATCGATAAGTTGATAGACGATCTCAAGCAGGGACAAATGCGGGGAACCTACAAATCAAACACCCTGCACCCGATGGCTGGACTATCGATGCCTCGCTATGATCTTTTGAAGAAGCACCGCTATGTGAACAAAACCTTCGTGCAAACATCGCGCGGCTGCCATCAAGGCTGCACGTTCTGCGCAGAGCCGCTGATGAACGGATTGAAGTTCCGCTATCGGCCGGTCGACGAAGTGATCCATGAAATGGAGAACTGCGGTGCGCGCACCATCTCGATCAATGATGCCGATTTTTTCGGAACACCGGAGCGACCGAAGGAAGTGATGCGCGCATTGAAAGGACGCAACATTCGATGGCAGGCCGGCGTCACATCCAAGCTTGCTCAGGATGACCGCATGCTCGAACTTGCCGCCGAAAGCGGCTGCACGCTTTTAAGCATTGGCTTTGAATCGATATCGCGCGACACGCTCAAGAGCGTGCACAAACATGTCAATCGGCCGGACACGTTCGCTGCTCTGGTCGAGAAGGTGCACTCTTATGGCATCATGGTGTTCGGGTTATTCATGTATGGCTTCGACGGTGACGACCACGCGGTGTTTGACGACACCGTCAAATTCAATATCGACGCCAAATATGATGCCTGCGCCTATTCGACCCTGACGCCCTATCCCGGCACTTTGACTTGGTATGAGATGAAAAAGGCAAACCGGATCGTTTCCTTCGACTGGACGAAATACGACCAGGGTCATGTTGTATACCGCCCGGCGCAAATGTCTGGGGACGACCTTCGCATCGGCATCGGCAGAGCTTACGAAAACTTCTACGCAGTATCCTCGATCGCCAGTCGTTTTCCGCTGCATGGCAAGCGCCATCGCATCCAATGGCTCATCTATAATCTCTTCATGCGCAGAGGATCGCAGACCGAGAACATTCAATCGATCGCGGCGCCAACCGCCGAACCCGACGTTGCGCCGATGCCCCCGATCCTTCCGGTCAAACGCGAGTGGCGTGCGGCCGTGCTTGAGGCAGCCGGACCTGGCCCGCATCTGAACTAACCGGAATCGGTCGAGCCATCATCCTTTTATCTTCGGCGGTCGCTACCGTTTGGGCGACGTTATCGGGTTGCCGGAATGCACTTAATCTTTCCGCTACGGGCCGAATGAGCGGCCGGTATCTCGCGATGGCTTCCACGCAAACAATTCGCACGAGCGCAAAAAGAAATACCGCGGCTGCAACGATGATCCCCCCACACACAATGAATGCAACCAAAATCTGATTTTGGTAAGCCGTGACGATTTTATTTTTCATTTAGTCGCCCTCCGCACAAGAGACTACGTGCGCAAGATGACAGCAATTGGACGACCGCTGCCCGATGTTTCGGCGCGGCCGGTTCGGTTTTACCTCCAGATATTTTCCAGGCGCAGTATGCGCATACCAAAAATCACTTTTGTGACGGCCAGCACAGCAGCCACACGCACTTTGTCTGAAACATTGGTGAAGCTTTATGTCAGGAGGCGATAATGGCTGCCACCACTTATCAGACAAGACCTTCGCTTCAGATTGACGGTCGCGCCACGCTTGCCCGTTTCGCCGCACATATCGGCGAGCTGATCGAAGGGGCACGCGAAGGCCGACGGATCGAGGCGCGTTACTTCGAGCTATCGCGGCTCTCGGGCGCCGACCTGGCTCGTCGCGGTCTGCACCGGCCGTATACGCTGGCGGAACTGATATCTCAACCGGCCGGCCGCGCGGTAACCGATCGACAATGAACGCCGGTTCCGCTTCACGCAAACGTTAGCTGCTGGTCACGCGGCGAGTGGTATCGTTACGGCCCTTGTGGAGAGACATGCGCATGAGAAAAGCCCTCGGATTTATCGTGATCGCCTTCGCGCTTGTTGCCGGAACGGCTACCTTTATGTCCGTCAGCCCGCATCAAGCCTTCGCCTGCGAAGACGGCGACAAACGCGGCTCCTAGCACACATTCGGACGCGCAAGGCCCCGGTCCAGGCGCCGGGGCCTTATGTTCTCAATCGCCTGATATCCGCTTTGGGCGTGGACTTCCGATAAAATTCCGCCGTGACGCGTTGCTATTTTGCACACAGCTTGTCGAGCGGTTCGAACATTGAACCGATCTGCTTTCCGTCCGCCGAGTCGGGATCCACGTCCTGAAGCCCATCCATCAGCGCGGCATATTCCGGACCTAGTTTTTTCCCCAAGGCCTCTATCTGGTCAGCCAGTGCGTCGACTTTCTTGGCGTCTTTCTTCTCGTCAGCTTCCGCGATCTGTTCATTGAGCTTGCCGATATCGCAATAGGTCTGGGTCTTGGCCTTATCGCCACTGATCAATTTGACGACCTTTTGCACGTCCGCCGCGGTGACTTTCGCAGCGCTCGGCTTTTGAGCCTGTGCGTACACCGGCGCGGCGGCGATCAGCGCAATGGCAACAATCAACTTCGGGTTCATGAAGGTCTCCGGATTTTGTACCAACTCACCGATGCTAACGGGTACCCGCTGAGTTCCGGCAAAAAATTACTGTAAAAAATCGCGGCAACAAACCCGCCTGTCACCTTTTCGCTGGCGATTGTCGCTTTACCCCTAAATGGTCCGCTTTGCCCCCAAGAAGCGCACATTACAAGTCTTATTCAACCACCTCGTCGGCGCGTTGCTGCAGCAGTAATGGCACGTTCAACCCGAGCCCCTTCGCCGTTTTAAGATTGATCGCCAGCACGAATTTCGCTGGCAATTGCACCGGCAACTCGGCCGGCTTTGCGCCTTTGAGTATGCGATCGACGTAACCCGCCGCTTGCCGGTATTGTTCTACGACATCAATACCGTAAGACATCAAGCCGCCGTCGGTGACGACAATGCCGAACGCATAAATGGCGGGTAAGCGATGCCGATCCGCCAACGCAACAATCAGCCTGCGATGAACCAGGGTCGTGGCGTCAGGCAGCACAACCAGCCCGCCGTCAGGCTCTCGGACGAATTCACCGACAACACGCTCGATATCGGCGGCACCTTGAACTGGCGCGACGGTCGGCGTGACCGCAAACGGTGGCGCAGAGGCTTCGATCAGGCGCGTATAATATGAGCCGCCGCCGGGGGCCAATTTCGGATTGAATATGAATGCGACGCGCCTGACGTGGGGCGCGACCTCTTTGAGCAGCTCCAGCCATTTGCCCGTCAGCGAGAACTCGACGTTCGTGAACCCGGTCGCGTTACCGCCCGGACGCGCCAGACTTTCGACGAAGCGTTCCCCGATGGGGTCGGAGACCACGGTAAATACGATCGGGATCGTGCGCGTTTGCTTCAGGACCGCCGCCGTCACCGGCGTGCTCCTGGTCAAGATCACATGGGGGTTGAGTGCAACAAGCTCTTTTGCAAACACTTGCATTCGTTCCGGGTCGCCCGCCGCGCCGCGAAAGTCGATCTGCAGATTGCGCCCTTCGCTCCAGCCTGCCTGTTGCAGGGCCTGCTTGAACGCCGCGACACTGGCCTGCGCTTCCGGATCGTCCGCGGCCACGTTCACAAGCACGGCAACACGGCGCATTTCATCGTGCTGGGCATGTACCGCCAGCGGCCAGGAGGCCGCCGCGCCCCCGATAAGCTTGATGACGTCGCGTCGCTTCATCTTCTCCACCCCTCCCAGTCCCAAACTATCGTAACGGCTCGGAGCAGAGCTGGGAAAGGGTCGTTTGAATGTCCGCTTCGGGTCGTGAGCGGACATTCGCACGCCTCAAGGGAATGTTCGTCAGAGGGTCAGTAGCGGATGCTGCGGTCTTACCGCTTCGAGTCCGTTCGTTCCGGTTGGGCGGCGGCGCGGTCGAGGGTGCCGGTGTAGGCAATACGCCAGATCGTGCCACCCGTGTCATCGGCCACCAGCAGCGAACCGTCCTTGGCGACTGCAAGCGCGGCAGGGCGTCCCCACACTTCCGCGCGCCGCTCACCGGATATCCAGAAGCCGGTGGCGAAATTCTCGTAGAAGCCTTCGGGTCTGCCATTCTTGAACGGTACGCGCACCACCTTGTAGCCAGTGGGCTCCGACCGGTTCCAGGAACCCTTGAGAGCTACGAAGGCATGACCCTTGTATTCCGGGGGGAACTGATCGCCTTCATAAAAGACGAGATCGAGCACCGACGAATGTGCCTCGAACAGCAAGTCGGGCGTAATCGTTGCTTTCACTTTCTCGGGCGCACGCTCGGCAAAGCCAGGTTGCGGATGCGGGCCGATGTACGCATATGGCCATCCGTAAAACCCTCCCTCCTGCACGCGGATGAGATAGTCAGAGGGCAGCCGGTCACCCAAACCATCGCGCTCTTGCACCAAGGCATAAAGATCGCCCGTCTCCGGATTGAATGCGAGTGCTGTCGGGTTACGCGTGCCGGAAGCAAACGTCGTTTGATTGGACCCGTCCGCATTGAAGCGCTGGATCGTCGCCTTCGGCTCGGGCTCGACTCCGAGATTGCCTGAGGAGCCCACGCCGACGAACAATGCGCCGGTCTTCGGGTCGATCACGAGATCCCGATTCTGGTGGCCCTGAACGATACCGAAAACGCCCTTTTTTGTGATCATCTGAGCGCCGTAGGCGCCCGGTACCGGCTTGCGTTCCTCGGGCGGCACCTGATCGACGCGCTTTGTCTCGCTGCTGCCGGCGCGAAGGGCACCGAGATTGTGCGGCACGCTCCAGATGCCGTCCTGGTCGGCCACCAAGACGCGATTGCCCTGCCAGGCGAGACCATAGGGTTTGTTCAGATCCTCGACGTGCCGGTCGATCCAGGTGGCATGCCCGCTGCCATCATCGCGCAACAGCGTGAGATAACCGGCGCTTTGTTCGGCGACCAGGACATCGCCATTGGGTAGAACCAGGAGACGCCGCGGATTGACGAGCCCGGTCGCGAACGGCGTGGCCGTGAAGCCGGGGGGCACCTGTGGCGTCTGCCCACTATAGGGAACAATCAACGATCGATTGGTAACTATCGCGCCGGTTTTCGGCGCTGGCAAATCGGCCGGATCGATTTTAAAACGACGGCCGATTTCGTGCTGGTCCAAAAAATTCTGCGTCAAAGCATCCTTGGCATTGGGCGTTTCTCCACGCGCGCCATTCTGTTGCGGGTTTATAAAGAACCCGAGGGCGGCGACTAGAACGGCGACGGTGAGGATGGACGTTTGTAAATGTCTACTCATGTTACGGCCCTGCTTTGAATCCACTCAGTCGCACCTTCCCTCCGCGCTGAGCACATTAGTTTTACTGCAGCTCAGACTAGCACAATCTTCGGGGTGGAGGTGCTGTTCGGAAATCGCAAGGACGGCACTCTCCGGACGCCGGACGAGGCATCTGGTAGGGTGGCCTCGACATTATCGGGTCGGGTTCCGGGACATGGGTCATACGGCTGAAATTACGGCGTCACCAAAGCTGCGCGCCATGTTTGCCGTTGCCGCCGCCATCATGTTTGCCCTCTGGGGCTGGAGCTTCGTTCCGCCAATCGAGAACTGGGGCAATCCGAACGAAGACGGATTTTCATACGTTGCCCTCTTCTATACGACGCTCACATGCCTGCCGGTCGGACTTTTTCTGCTCGTTGGGTCGATTTCCGGCCGCGGACGGAAGGTGACGTGCGCGCGTGTCGCATTTTTTCTCGCCGCCGCAATGACCTTGCTCGTGGTGGTGTTCTTGATCGTTCAGCAGATCGCCGACAACAATGATGGAAAGGTCTTTGGTATTCAGATCGGATTTCAGCTTGATGCTCAGGATCGCCACGAAATTTGAATTGGCATTGGGTCGAAACGGAGAAAAAGGTTTTATGCGTCGAGCCGTGACTGGGAAGGAGAACTAACCATGAGCAAGCTGACAGCATTTGTGGCGGGTGTGCTCCTCGCGAGCATGTTCTGGATCGTGCTGGCGCAACAAAGCTATTGCGCCGGCAGCCTTGCAGACTGGCTGCACATGGGGGACGTGGAAGAATGCCGGTGAAGCCGACCGAGCGGCGTTAGCCGTGATGCCGCCACATTAGGTCGAACCCGCATGCATGCGCTTGGCAATCTCTTCAAGCATCACTTCAGTCGCGCCACCGCCAATGGCGTGCACCCGTGCATCCCTTGCCATGCGTTCAATGGCACTCTCTCGCATGAAGCCCATCCCGCCGTGAAACTGTAAGCAGGCATGCATGACCTCGTTAACAAGCTCGCCGCAGTATGCCTTCACCATGGAAACCTCTCTGGTCGATTCAACTCCGCGCGTGGCCAGCCGCGCTGCATGGAAAACAAGTTGCCTTCCGGCTTCGACCCTGGCGGCAAGCATCGCCAGGCGATGACGGATCGTTTGATTGGACCATAGTGGCGAGCCGAAAGCGTAGCGTTGCGTTACCCAGTCGAGTGTCAGGTCGATGGCGGCTTGCGCTTCGCCCATGGCCATCGCACCCATCACGATTCTCTCGTTCTGGAAGTTATGCATGATCGCGTAAAAACCGCGTCCCTCGTCACCGAGCAAGTTCGACGCAGGTATGCGGCAATCGTCGAAAATCAGCTCGGCGGTATCGGACGAGCGCCAACCATGCTTTTCAAGTTTTTTTCCGACACGCAAACCGGGCGTGTCCTTTTCAACCAGGAACATTGAAATGTTCTGCGAGGGCCGCGCATCCAGGCTTGTTTTCGCCGCGACGCAGTAGAGATCGGCATAAATGCCGTTCGTGACAAACATTTTAGTCCCGTTCAAAACATATTCGTTGCCGTCGCGACGTGCGGCGGTTCGGATGTTTTTTACATCGGAGCCGGCGCCCGGCTCGGTCACGGCGACGGCAACGATCTTGGCGCCGGAAACGATGCCCGGCATGAAGCGATCTTTCAGTGCTTGCGTGGCCGAATTGTAGATGTGGACCGATGCCATGTCGGTATGAACCAGAACAGTGATCGCGACGCCGCCGAATGTGCTGCGTCCAAGCTCTTCGGCCAATACCACGCTCGCAAGCACGTCCATGTCGGAGCCGCCGTACTGCTCGGGATAACGAATTCCGAGAAACCCCAGTTTGCCCATGTGCCGCAACACATCGCGCGGCACAAACCCCGCGTCCTCCCAGGCTTGAGCGTGCGGCTTGATCTCGGTCTCGACAAAACGCCGAACTTGCGCGCGCAGAATTTCATGTTCCGCGCTTAAGTTAGGCAAAGTGTGGCCATCGAGTGTTTCGTCGGGCATCGCATAGCCTTTCCTGCGATCGGTTCGGCCTTATTAGATGCGAGGCATGAATGGAGCAATGTGTTTGCGACCCGTCGAACCTGATGTCCGCTTTACGCCCAACAGCGGACCATCGTCAGGAACGCCGGCCGCGTGGAAATCAAATTAGCCCGCAATATTTTTTCACATCGTCGGTATTCGCACAAACTTTCCCATCGTCATCCTCAATCCAGGCAGTCGTGGCGCCGCCAGTTTTTAGCGGCTCACCGGCGACTTGCATCGCAGCTGCCAAGGTGGGGTACGGCTTGGGATCGTTTACGAGGCCATCAGTGTCGGTGGTTATTCGGACGTAATAGGGCATGTCGCCCTCCCACTCATTTGTTGTTCGCTCGATCAATTTTTTAGCGACCACTCTCAATTAGTAACACATCGCCAGCCAAAGCCGGCAATCATGGCGCGCCCAGCAAGACACTATCGAGTCTGAGCGGCCCCGGCCCCGCCAGCACAACCACTAAAAGCATGACCAGATAGAGAACTTCGGGGAGATACAGCACGTCATCCACATAGTCAGCCCTGTCGATCGGCATGTTCGCAATGATGCGACGCTTTCCGCTGGTGTGCGCTGCCACCAGGCAGATCACCAGCAATCCCAACGCAGCCAGAGGGGCGAGCACCCCAAATAGCAACGCCAGTCCGCCAGAGAACTCAACGCCAGGCACGAACCACTGATTGAAGCCAGGTCTCGGTACGCGATCGGCCACCAACTCACGCACAAACAGCGCATGACGCTGCCGATTGAACAACTTATGGAAACCAGAGATGGCGAAGAACGCCCCCAGCGCGATGCGGTTGATGAAGAGGGCAATTCCGACGAGATCGGCACCGCTGGTTAGAACTTTTGTTATGACACCATCTCCAAAGCCGCGTCCGGCATGTCACGACTTGGGCGCCCTCACCGACCACGGCAGCCAATGAGCATGCACCCTCCGGTACCTTACGCCGCCCGAGTTTACGCGGACGCCAGCGATGCTTTCATGTGTCGTACTGTTTAGCCGTAAGTGAAATCCGGCTTGCTTTGCCCAACTTCTATAATATAGCCATCAGGATCGCGAATGTAGCAGCGCGTCTCGCCGTACTTGTCCTTCGGCTCTGTGATAAACTCGGCTCCTCGACTTCGCCATAGCTCATAGCACGCCCGAATATCTGCAACGCGGATATTCATAAAACTGCTGACTGAATCGGGGTCGGCGGGGACGCTGAGCGTTACCGACGGTTTGTCGGGTGTCGGACCGCCCCCGACGTTGACTATGAGCCACGTGTTTGCGATCTGGATGTACCCTGGCGCGCCGCTCTTGTCGCCTCTGCTCAAAACACGGCCGCCAAAGACTCTTTCGTAAAATCGAAGCGATCGTTCGATGTCGGCGACGGTGATAAAGTGCGCGACGCTAATCCCGTCCCGCGGCGGCATCTGAAAGGTTTTCTGTTCGACTTGTACTTGGTTCATAGGTACCTCCATAAGCGCTTCCGACTTCACGCTACGTCGCGTTGCATCGCCGGTCTGACGGCACACAGGTTATGGCGCGCCGACAATACACAATACGTCTATCGCAAACCGTGTTTGCTTTAACCCCGAAAGCGGGCATTGACCGGCGCGATCATAGCACCCGGCAGCAGGGGTTAGAGCGGGTTCTCGTACTCGCTTATCCGGGCTCGATTAGCCGAGCAGCGGCTTTTTGCTCGGAATAGACAAAAAATGATGGCCCGACGTTTCGGGACGATAAGCGGCCGCCGGTCAATGTTTGTTTTGCCCTGGCTGGAACTATTCGGTGCTTTTGCTTTGGGCAGTTGCGCTCAAGCGTGCGTCGGTAGGCTCCTTGAAGTACATGCACCACTTTGGTCGGGATTGTTTTTCTATCCCGGAGACACATTGGGTCTTGCAGGCATCGCTCACGCATTCCATCAATGATGACTTGTTTGCGTTCTCCCGCGCGTGTGTTTCGGTCACATCGGCTCTGGCGGTCAGGGATTTGCGCGAGACCGATTTTGTCGGGGACAAGATGTGCCCGCTCGGCTCCACAAGCTTGATCGGCGTTTCTTGACCGACGTTCCCCCGATCCGCGCATCCAGCAACAGCGAGAGCAAGAAGCGTAGCGAATAAGCACTTCATTTTTGCTCCTATTGTTCAGCCTCAAGTTGTTCAGCCTCAAGCGCGCACATCGGCGGCATCATGCCCTCGCCTCAGGCGCCACGGGGATGAACTTGAAAGGAAGGTTGCTGATCGGTTTATGGCGGCCATTGGCTCGACACCAAATAGGCACCACCGTACCCGAGGAACGCGATTGCCGGACTATTTTACCTGACAGATTTCTTCCAGTTGGACCAAAAGCGGACATGCTTGCGAGCGGCCGATTGATCGGCGGCGGAAGGGCAGTACGGCCGTTGTAGGGGCTCCTTCGGCCATAAAACCGCCCGACCCCCTTGCGGATTGAACTCGCGGCGGTGAGTGCAATGCCGGCACTATTGTAACGACGATAGCGTGACCTGCCATTGAACGGGCATATTGTGCGGGTGAGTCGGCCCATCGAGGATTCGGGATCATGCCGCTGCGCGTCGTGGGGATATTCATTGCGGGTGCGTTCGCCTGCGCTGCTGCGCAGGCGGCGCGTGCCGAACCCCGGCCCGGCGATGCTTGCAATCGCGCGGCATTTCGCGCGGTGATCGATGTCGGACATACGGCGCAGGCGCCGGGCGCCACAAGTGCGCGCGGTTTCCCCGAGTTTTCGTTCAATTTGGTTCTTGCCAAGCGTATCGAGCAGCAGCTGCTTGCCGCCGGGTTCCGGCGCAGCGTGCTCTTGATCACCGAGGGCCGTTCACAGAAAGCATTGGCGGAGCGAGTCAGGCGCGCCAATGCTCTCGGCGCCGATCTCTTCCTATCGATCCATCACGATTCCGTGCCGGACAGGTTTCTGGAGAAATGGGAGTTCGAGGGCCAGCAGCATACCTTCAGCGACCGCTTCCATGGCCATTCTATATTCATCTCCAACGACAACAGCGACCGTGCGGGCAGTCTGTTATTTGCCCGATTGCTCGGCACCGAGCTGCAAAAACGCGGATTGCAGTATACGCCCCACTACACGGAACGGTATATGGGACATCGCCAGCGGCTGCTGGTCGACTCGCGAGCGGGCGTCTATCGCTACGACGAGCTGATCGTGCTCCGAGACACCGAGATGCCTGCGGTCTTGCTCGAAGCGGGTTCGATCATCAACCGCGAGGAGGAACTGCAGATGGGATCGGTCGAGCGTCAAACGCGGATAAGCGCCGCAGTCACTGATGCCGTCGAAGCGTTCTGCGCGGCGCGCCGGCCGCGTATTCCGATCAATGTGGCAAACCGGGCCGGTAAGACATCAACGCAGGCGACGGCCCCCGCCGCTGCGGCACCAGGACAGGCAATCAAGCAGCGTTAAGCCGTTCTGTTTCCTGCGGACCACACGACGTATAGTTGCTGATGCGCACTGTCGTTTCCCTGCTCGCCACCATCTTCCTTGCCGCCGGGGGTTTTGCCGTCGCTCAGGAAAAGCACCTGATCGACCCGATGCTTCCCGGTTCGCTCGATCCAAAGCCCCTTCCACCGCTGAAAAATCCGGACGCGCCGTCAACCCCGGCGAAGGAATTGTTCGCGCGCAAATCGACGCCGTTTCCCGGACCGCCGCGGTCGATCGGCGGCGATTTCGATGGCTGCCTTGTCGGCGCCGTGTCGCTGCCGCTCACTGGACCAGCCTGGCAAGTCATGCGGCCGTCACGTAACCGTAACTGGGGGAACCCGCAGCTCATCCGTTTCATCGAGCGGCTGGCCACGAACGCGAAAAAGGTTGGCTGGAACGGTCTTTTGGTTGGCGACATGTCGCAGCCGCGCGGCGGGCCGATGCTTTCCGAGCACACCAGCCACCAAATCGGCCTCGACGCCGATATTTGGTTTGCGCCGATGCCGGACCTCGTACAAAGCCGCGAGGAACGCGAGTTCAATTCGGCCACCGATGTGGTCGCACCCGATCTGCGCGATGTTGATCGGGATGTATGGACCCAAAAGCATATTGCGCTCATCCGAACGGCTGCGCAGGACCCGGTTGTCGTCCGTATCTTGGTCAATGCTGCGATCAAGAAGGCGCTATGCCGCGAGGCCGGAGCCGATCGCACCTGGCTTTACAAAGTGCGTCCCTGGTATGGCCACGCCGAGCATTTTCATGTCCAAATCGCCTGTCCGGCGGACAATGCGCAATGCAAGTCGCCGACCCCGCCGCTCCCGAGCGACGGCTGCGGTAGCGAGCTCGATTTCTGGTTCAAGGAAACGACGCTGCATCCGCCACCAAGCAGACCGAAACCTCCGCTGACACTTGCCGGATTGCCCCCTGCATGTCGGCAGATTGTCAAATCGCCGTGATTGTCGATGGCAACTTTGGATCACAAGCGCTAACAGCGGGCATTCGAATTGGCTGGGTGAGCAAGCCGGTAGTGCTTCGACAGGTCACGCGCTAGGATTTGACATGGCCGAGACGATTTTCATCAATTACCGCGGCGGAGATTCCATCGGCATTCCCGGACGGCTGCATGATCGGCTCACTCGGGTGTTCGGACAAAAAAATGTCTTCATGGACGACAGCATGCTGAACAGCCAATTGGCTGTGTGCGACGTCGTTCTGGTTGTCATCGGTCCCAATTGGCTGGATGCGAAGGACGAAACTGGCAAACGCCGGCTCGACAATCCAGACGACTTCGTCGTGGTCGGAATAAAGGGGGCGCTGGCCCGCGACATTCGTGTCATCCCCGTTCTGGTCGATGGGACGCAAATGCCGAAGGAGAGCGAGCTGCCTGACCCAGTGAAGGCACTCGTGCGTTGCGAGCCAGTCGAGATGCGCAATGCCCATTTCGATCAGGACGCCGAAGCGCTAATCGAGAAAATGCGCAAGCCGCTCGATGACGGCTCGGCTGCGCCTCGCCCGTGGCGAGGAAAGGCGGTGGGAGTCGCGGCGGCAGCGGCTTTGCTGATCCTCTTTGGCTGGGGCGGCTACACTCGGTATGTTGCAGAACAGGATATGCAACGGACCCAGCTCAAATTGGAGGAAGAGCGCAAAGCGGTCGAGGTGGAAGCTGACCGCAAGCGGGAACAGGCAAAGCAAGAAGAAAAGGCAAAGCAAGAGCAGCAGGTGAAGCAAGAAGAGCGGGCAAAGCAAGAAGAGAAAGCAAAACAAGAGCAACGGGCAAACCAAGAGCAGCAGGCAAAGCAAGAAGAGCAAACAAAACAAGAGCAAACAAAACAAGATGATCAACAACGGCTGACGGCTCTAGAGGAGCAGGAGCGCGAAACGAAAGCTGCGGCGGAAACCGAAGCGAAGCGTCAGACTTACCTTGACGCGATTAAAGAGGGTAATGCAGCTCGCTCAGCTGGTGAATTTGACAAAGCCATCGCGAACTTCAGCGAGGCGATACGCCTCCGCCCTGATGATGTGTCCGCCTTGATGAGCCGCGGAAACGTCTACGAGAGCAAAGGCGACGACGACCGGGCCATCGGTGATTACAGCGAAGCCATTCGAATCAACCCCGACTTCGCTCTTGCCTTTAACAATCGGGGAAATGCCTATGCGCACAAAGGTAATCAATTCCGAGCCATAGCCGATTACACTGAAGCTATTCGGCTTTATCCCAACTTCGCCCTCGCCTTTTGCAATCGCGGAATTGCAAGACAGAAAATAAATAACGGCGGCGATAATGACGATAAAGCCAGAGCCAGGCAGTTGGACGCTTCAGTTTGCCGATAAGACCGTCGTCCGTTTCTTGGCGGAGACGACAATCCCGCCCTGAGTTCGACGATTCAGGCTTGAGGGCCAAAACCTCAGAAACCCAAGGATAGCAGGGTCTTTTAGAATCATTCCAAATTTCGATATATCTTGACTTCCGATATAACGAGATCTATATCGCCAATATGAAACACAGACACAGAGGCGATCGCGACCCTTCATCGCCGGATCGTTATCACCGCCATCGTCACGGAAGGCATCACCATCATCGGGAGGGCCGGCGCGGTGGTCGCCTCTTCGACTATGGCGAGCTCCGGCTGCTGCTCCTCGCGATGATCGCGGAGCGGCCGCGCCACGGTTATGAGCTCATCAAGGAAATCGAAGACCGGTTTGGCGGAAGCTATACGCCGAGCCCCGGGGTGATTTACCCGACTCTCTCCTGGCTTGAGGACATGGGGTACGCCGCCATCGAGATCGAAACAGCCGGACGCAAGCGCTACCACATCACCGAAGAAGGCAAAGCCTTCCTTGTCGCCAACAAGGCAGCCGCGGACGAGTTGCTGTCGCGCATCGGCGCGGATCAAGCGCACGGCCGAAGTCATGTGCCCGCACCTGTCATTCGCGCGATGGAAAACCTGAAAGTCGCCCTACGGCTGCGCCTGCGGCGTGGTCCGCTTGGCGCGGCCGCAGCCGAAAATATTGCCGCGGCACTCGATGCCGCCGCGAAAACTGCGGAGAGCAGCGAATGACCGACGCTGCCTCTGCTGCTACGGCTGCCCGCAACGTTGCGGAGATCGCGACTCCGGGCGCCTCCCGCTACTTGCAGCAGCTTTGCAAGCATTTCGCTCATAAGCTTCCGGTCACCTTCGATCCACATGCCGGAAAAATCGAATTCTCCATGGGCGAATGCTCTCTGGATGCCAGCGAGAACGTCCTGACAATTTCATTGACCTCGCCGGACGACAGCCAACTTGAACGACTCAAGGATGTCGTTACGCGTCACCTCGTCCGTTTCGCGTTCCGCGAGGATTTGCAGATCGATTGGCGCCGCGTTTGATCGTTTGCCTTCAGGACCGTGTCCGTTAGGGGGCAAGAACCCGCGACCAGCACGTCACCGAATTAAAGAAGATCATCGGCTGTCCCCCGTGCAAGACACATAGGCAAGCCATCTGCTGCGTCATACTGCCAAGACCAGTGCAAGGGGGTTTCTGGCTAGCGCGATGATGCCGGGCTGCGCTGAAGTCAGAATTTACTGCTTGAGCACAGAACGCCTTTTCATCCGGCGCACACGCACTATTTCCAGCACCCGCTGATAGCGGAGCCGCCAAACAGAAAGCTGTCGCGACTGCCAATACAACACGCATGACGTCACCTCCCGTTGTCGTTGCGGTTACCGTCCAACTTGTTCGAGATTTCTTCACTTGGGACAGAGAATTTTGCATCTCTCCCGCCAGCCTCGGAATCAAAGTCAGCGCCGGCGGGTCGGCAAATGCCTCTTCGCTTTTTGAACGAAGGATCTCACCAAGGCTTTTCGCCATTGCACGATCCCCAACCCAAGCGTAGGACGCTCATAATCGCACGCGAGCAAGGGCCGGAAACGGTAGGGATTTACTTGCGGGCCAATTTGATGTGAGCCGGTCCGTTTTGTGTCATCCCCGGAATGGCCCGAGTCAGGCCCGTTTTGCCGCTAAAAGCGGACGCTCATATGCGCTATAAGCAGCGTCGGCTTTCGGTCACGTTCTGGAGCACGCTTATGGATCAGAAGACCTTCTCCATGGTGGCTGGCACAATCTTCGCGATAGTCGCGGTGGTGCACTTGTTGCGAATCTTGCTGGGCTGGCCTGCCGTCATCGGCGACTGGACGGTGCCGATGTGGGTGAGTTGGATTGGCCTCGTGGTTGCCGGGGTTTTGGGCTATTTCGGATTGCGCCTCGGCACGCGTCACTAGTCGAGTAGCTGTTGCTGCGCGCGTGCAGCGAGCGGGCATGCCGCCGCGCTGCCGAGAAGTGCGATGAACTCGCGCCGCCTCATTGCCCTGCCGCCTCCCGTTCAGTGCGGGCCATCGTATCGGCTGGTGCCAGCGCGCGCGTATAACACACATTGTCCCGCTTCGGGCCACGCGCGGACATAACGCGGACATAGCGTCGATCTGACTAAAAAACCGGGTAACTTAGGGCTCGTTCTTGGTTGCGACGATCCCCTCATTTCGTTCAAAGGCAATAGACTGGATCTGCCCTGAAAAACTTGCGAGGTCGGGCTTACTGCCAGCCGTTATGAACGCGTAGGCCAATCTTTCCATTTTGGCAGCCGCAAGACGATTTGCTGCCCAACGCTGATGAAAACCTCCAACAGTGGATAGAGTAACCAGCAGGGCCGCCAATACCGCCATGACGGCTGCTAAATCCTTTTTGAAGGGCTCGTTTCGTAAAAAGAATTCGAGCTTTAAGACGACACCGGCACAAGCAGAAAGCGCTGCTGATAGGAACAGCGACCCGAATGTCACCGCGCTCCAATTTCGTGCAGCGGCTCGATATTCATTATAGTTGTCAAAGATTATCAGTCCGATTCTTTTCTGCTCATCGTTCTGTAGGCCCTTCAGGAATCCTTCAAAGTGCTTTAAGGCCAGTCCACGCTCAGCACGAATGCTTAGCCATACTATTGCAACAGCAATGCCTGTCAGTAGCGAGATAGCAAGCAGCCATTGCAGCGGCACATAACTCGCCCTCTTCTCGCTGCCATCATTCACGGACATGGTCGCAGACCAATCGTGTAAATTGGTGTCGCCTCATCGAGCCACGCTTCCAAACGTAAATCGTAGCAATACGCTGGGTGCTCTGAAAGGGGTCGTCCGCTTTGGGTCATTAGTGGACGTGTCACGGCATTCCACCCAGCTTCGGTTCTTGCCGTATAGCGGCGCCAGGAATAACCCGAGCGTATGGACGTCGCCCCCTTCCGCGCAGGTCGACAGTCCGCATATGCTTATGCAAGCCGCTATTGGGATATCCGAAGTCCTGACGGCTCGTAGTGGGGGCCACAGTGAAGATTCCCCGTCGACAATTTCTGCATCTTGCATCGGGCGCTGCCGTGCTTGCCTTCATGCCTTCTGCGGCACGTGCGCAAAGCTATCCGAACCGCCCCGTGCGCTTCGTCGTGCCGTTTCCCCCAGGCGGCGCGAGCGATCCAGTCGCCCGTGTGTTGGGCAGCCGATTGTCTGAAATGTGGGGCCAGCCGGTGGTCGTCGAGAACAAAGGCGGCGCCGGCGGCAACATCGGGGCGTTGGCGGCCGCGCAATCGCCTCCCGATGGTTACACGATTTTCATCGCCACTAACTTCCTCGCGACCAATCCCTTCCTCTATCCGGCACTCGGTTATAATCCCCTCACCGATTTAACTCCGGTCACCCGCCTTACCGTGTTTACAAACGTGCTGCTGGTACCGAACGCCTCGCCCGCAAAGTCGATCAAGGAGTTTATTGATCACGCCAAGACGAACCGCGGCAAGGTAACCTATGCCTCCCCGGGTACCGGCACCATACAACACTTGTGTGCCGAGCTGTTCAAACGAGCAGCCGGAATCGAGTTGACGCATGTGCCGTATCGTGGCGGCGGTCCAGCGCTCAACGACCTCATGGCAGGCAACGTCGACGTGATGTTCGCCACCCTGCCGTCCGTGATGTCGCAGATTGAGGCCGGCACTGTGCGCTCGCTCGCTGTCACCTCCGCCGCACGCGTGCCCTTTGCGCCGAACATTCCGACCGTTTCAGAATCCGGATTGCCGGGGTTCGACGTGTCCGATGGGCAAAGTCTCTACATGCCGGGAAAAACCCCAGGCGAATTTGTAAACAAGGTCCACGACGACGTGGTCTCGGCGTTAGCCTATCAACCGGTGAAACAGAAATTCGTAGATATTAACGTGCTGATCGTAACTTCCACACCCGCCGAAGTCACAACCTATCTCAAGGACCAGATGAACAAGTGGGGGGAAGTCATCAAGGATGCCAACATCAAATTATGATGTGCCGAGTTACAGGGCATACGTTGATCAAGGTCGGCACTGCTTGCCCGCTATTGCGCCAAAAAAGACATGTGCAGTGCAAATGTCCGCTATCGGCTAATAGCGGACATTTGCTTTCGACGAAAACGATCGCTTTGGCTGCTCACCCTGGTCCCAAACCGGTGCAGGTGTATCGGGTGCAATCCTGGTAAACGCCCCGACACTCAACTGACGGCAGCTGGTTTAGGCGACGACAGTCTCGATAGCGTGCGCGACAGGTGTTCAGGCATTTCTGTTTGGCTGTTTGAGCGGCCGCGAAGCTGCGATAGGCGAGATCGGCGTCGCGCGCATTGAGTGTGCCGATACTCGACGACAGAAGTACTGCAAAAAGCAGGGAAACGATCGCAAACGACCGCTTGCTGCATTTCATGGTTCGGCTCCCTTTAAATCCACTGAAGACGACGAGCTTGGAAAAACAGTCAGAGGTTAGATCGCACGGCAGCAATTTGAAAGTTTCAATTCCCCCCGAAGCACACATTTGCGGTGCGAAAGCCGATGTCCGCAGGGGCCAATAGCGGACATCGGGCCATTCGTCACTGACGGCCGACGGTACCTTCCGCCCGTTGCACCCCGGGAGGCGTCCATACGCCATCGAGAACCGCGGCCTTCGGCCAATAGGCTCGGACATATAGTGAAAAATCTGCGCCCGTCGGGGCCTGTGCGCCTTATTTGGAAACCGGTTTAGGTACCGCCAACTCCTCGTCGACCTCGTTCTCGAACTCGCGCTTCTTGCCGGCGACGAAGCGCCGATAGCCTTCAGGATCAACCCATGCTTTGACGCCTTCCGTTTCGGCCCGCTTTCGCTTGCCTTCGAGGTCGTAATATTCGTTATGCTGTGCCAGCCAGATGTCAGGCTTGAGCATCTCGAGCACATGGTGTGTCCGGCGATAGTCATCCTCGATGCCGGGATATGATGGGTTTTTCACTAAACGATAGCCCGGATTGAATCCGGCGCCGTCCGGAAAGACCACAACGTAGGCTTTGCCGTCGACAACCAAATTCGTGATCCACGTTGTCGCGCCACGCGTGTGGCCGGGAGTGTGATAGGCCGTAAGCAGAATGTCGCCCATCTTGATCTGATCGCCGTCCCGCAACACGCGATCGACCTTCACGCCGGGGTAAACGAAGTCATTGGCGTACTTGAAGTCGTTGGTATCGCCGCTCTCCATCGCAGCGACGTCGTCCTTCATCACCGCGAGTTGTGCGCCGAACTGCTGCTTGAAGAACGCGAACGCCCCAGCATGATCGATGTGCGCGTGACCGTTGATCATCAGTTTGATGTCTTGGGGTTTGAACCCAAGCTTGCGGATGGAATCGACAATCATCGGACCGGAAGACGGCATTCCTGTATTCATAAGGATGTGCCCTTCCGAGGTGGCAATGAGGAATGCGCCGAGGC
>DASPNW010000025.1:0-5641 GCA_035626335.1 Pseudolabrys sp. | reverse complement strand
GGATGACAACCTCATCAGCAGTCCACGCAAGGATGTTCCCGCACACGGGATTGCCGTAGTCGTCGGGAGTTACGCTGACCCAATCGCCCCGTATGAGTCCGACGTTGTTCGCTTCCGGCAACCATCCGTCAGGCTCACTAGGCTCGTTGACCTTCGCGGCGTCAATCGCTTGGTCCGGTGTCATTTCGGAAAATTTGCCATGCCCAATGGCCGCAACTCTCTTGTGCCAAGGATCGATGGTCGTTGCGAAAGCGATCAGCTCATTCACCTCGCTGCCACCGTTCTGCCGCGCAAACCAAATCGGGTGATAGGCCGACAAATCGGCTGCGGAGGGATGGTTTCCAAGTATGAACTTGCGACCATCTGCCAGGACTTCAGCGAGCCAAGCGAGATGCGCGTTGACCCTTTGTAAGTAAAACGCTCGCTTGGGACGCAATTCCCGCGGATCTAGGTTGACCCGGAAGAGCGGAAGTCGTTCATCGATAAGTTCTTGAGGGAGTCCAGGCATGTTGCCTATCGTAAGGCACACCTCATTGAAGAAAGAGCCCTTCTCGATCCACCAGCCAAACGCCTTTGCGAGGCCTTCCTGGCTCTTGGGATAGAGCGTGCCGGAAGTCCCCAATTTTTCGACGACTTTAAGAATGAGCAGCGTGTCGCAGTAGAACTCTGCTCCCATTTGAAGAATTGGAGTGCGCCGGTAGCCTCCCGTCATCGGCGTGAGCTTGGGGCGCGGCGTCCACACCGGAATTTTAACGGAGTTCCAGCTCACGCCTTTGAGACCCAAGGCGAGACGAATCTTTTCCGAGTAAGGCGAGAGTGGGTAGTCATGCAGGATGACCTGTGACATGTGCTTTCCTTTCTCATTCATCTACCGGATATGCGGTTTCCAGCGAACGTCCGAAAATTGCCCGAAGGTCCGCTTTGGATCAGGAATGGCCCAACAGGAACCGGTCCCTGGATCGAGGATCTCTGCCGAAACGGCCGTATCAATGTCGTTCTCGGCAAACCTCTCTGCGTACTCGGACATGCCAAGTTTTTTGAGCCAGTCCGCAATCTGCATCGCGGCCACCAAGGTCGGTCGTGGTCGAGTTTTTGGGCACGGCAGCAAAAGTATACCACTGGCCGCAATGGCACGTCTCGTCAAAAAGCAGCGCGGGGCCGGACGCGGCACGTCGTTTAATTATGTTTCGACCGAACGCCCTGGCTTTCAATTGCGACCTGCTATCAAAGACGCGGCTCGGCCGCTTTCCGCAGATCGTGAGCTGAGCGCAGATGTGGAAACCGAAATGTCTGCAATGGCACATTCCGGTCATTATCAGCCGGATAGTAGATGGGCGGACTACCCCCAGCGATCACGCGCGCTCGAACTCCTCCCGGCAGGGTGTCAACTACCAAAATGGAGAGGGCGGCGGCATCATGAAATCCGTACCATGTGCGCAATCGACTGAGAACGCACACGATGGATCAGAAGGACGGTCACGCAGATGGCCGAGATGTTGAACGGGCTCACTGACCCCGTGGTTCACGCCCTCGATCAGCTGGCCGATCATGCCCGAGCCGTGCGGCGTGACGATGAAGCCCTGCACACCGAGCACGCCCTGCACTTCCACGCCCCGGTCGCCTCCGATGGCGTCCACCCTGGATTGATCCCGCGCGGTGCCCGACGTGGAAGCCGAGTGGCGGACCGGCGCCGGCGCAGACGAACTTGCTGGGAAGACCGTCATAGAACATCGCCTTGGGAGCGCCAGTTCACCTGTGTCGGCATGACTAACCTCCGAGACAGTGAGTAAGTATCCCCCGGCAAAGCCGGGGGCTTATGTTGTGAGCCGCTCAAAGCGGCTATTGGGGTCGCTGGCGCGCCCCCAATATATGGGCCGCCTGAAGGCGGCTCATGGGTACCCCGCCCGGTTTGGTACGCATCGCAGCTTCGAATACATTCGTCTCCTATACGAGGGAAGAGTGCCGCGCTTTCCCATGCGCCGAGGTCGTCCGTCGATGACCTCTGTTTGTGCGCTTGGGGACTCACACTCGAAGTTTCGTCGTGGGCGCCTGCGGCGCGACTGCAGGAAATGTCAAACGTTTGCTGCCTCCCCGGCAGAGCCGGGGGATCTCCTTTGTTAGTTTAGTCACCGGCATTAGCGACCCGCAGCGGATTTGGCGACGGCGATGGCACCACCGAGCAACATGGCAAGTATATGTCGCAACACTCAACCGTGTGTGAAGTAGCTCACTACATTTTCGGAAACGCTTAAGAACTTTTTCAGCGCAGTTTCATGACTTCCGGCCGGTCCGGGCTCAGATTGCTACGGCCTGACGACGGACGCTTCAGAATCTCGGATCCCCTGTTACCACGGAGCCTCTGGGATTCGCTGCGCCCAAAATTTAGAGGAACGTGAACCATGATAACCAAGACCAAGATCGCATTGGTCGTAGCGCTAGTCCTGTGTGTTGTGCCGTCTGCCATGGCACAATCCCGCACTCATCACGCGCACACCGCCCAATTGCGTGTGATCCACACCAGCTCTGGCCAATAGCTCCGCAACCCCGGATATGCCGGACCAGTGTATTCAGTCCGTCCGATTAACTTCGCCCCGAGCCGGAGCGCTGTGACGGACGG
Organism: Pseudolabrys sp.; assembly: GCA_035626335.1. Taxonomy (GTDB): domain Bacteria; phylum Pseudomonadota; class Alphaproteobacteria; order Rhizobiales; family Xanthobacteraceae; genus Pseudolabrys. The sequence goes on along the minus strand of DASPNW010000025.1, from coordinate 3,024 downwards.
TTCTTGCGACTTGCCCTCCAGCGGCTGCTCGAACGATGGGCGCATCGCCAACTGATGGCTGTTCCGCCGGTCGCCCATGTCGACAAAAAGACGTAGTAAAATGTGAGGTGCCTCACACCTTTAGCCTTATCATTACAGGCGGGTTCGGAATCTCAGTAGTAGCGTCCCATCGCTGCGCTGCGAGTCGCCGGTGCCGATACGGCGTCCTTCACCAAACGGAGTGGCTATCATGCTGCTTGCTGGGTTCACTGCTGCTGCCTGGACAGCATGGCTTGCGCTGTAGCCCTTGTCGGAAAGCCGTCGTTCTGGCTTTCGCACAGCGAACACAGACTTGGCTGGCCGTAAGCGACGATCCCGCCGCTAGAGTCACCGGGCGCTACTGACATCATCTCCGGCAGGAGCAGCCAGCGAGTGAGGCGAGCAATCCAGAATTTCAGGACCAACTCATCGCTAAATTGGACGGCCTGACGGGTGTTGCGCTGCCGGAGGGTTGACGATGCTTAGCCATGTCCGAGGTAATCCAAAGCGTTGGTTTAAGCCTCGGCCGGTGACTTCCGGTCTATCCAAACTGCGGACATGTCCCCTCTTCTCACAAACGGTCGCGAAGGGCCATGTGCGGACGGCTCCGGGGTTGGCAAGAAGAATCTTCACTTTGCAGCGTTGACGTGCCGGAAGCGGAATTGGGCTATCGTGCCGCGACGCCGCAGGAACGAACACATGACGACTGAGACCGTCACCACAGCATCTCGATCGCCGCGACGTGCTCACGAGCCAGCCTCGCGACATCCGACGCATGGGTCACGATCATAAAATGACGGGCGAAGGCTCTTCCGCGAAGACCGATTTCGAGCACGCGCTATTGAAATCCTGTTCGCTACTCAACAAAGACAGGTGTCTACAAACCCGCAATCAGCCCGCCATCCATCAAGTGACGATTTAGATTCTTGACCGCCATTCCCTCTTCGCAACTGTAGAAAAGACCGTCGCACTTGTGCAGCATTGCCCTCTGCTCCGAGAAGCTCGGATCCAGCGGGACTCCCGCCGCTTCCAATAGAACAATCGGCAGATACGGCGCATCAAGCCTGTCGAGCGCGGACGAGACAGTGGCCGGCACGAAGTTCACAGCGTCGATCGCGTAGTACGTCGTCAGGTAACGTGGGTCCAATGCTTGCACCCGCTTCAGAAGATCTTCCCTGCCAAGAGAATGATCGATGAGACCTGCGCCAAATTGCGGCTGATGATCGCCATAGCGAACAACGAGGAAGGGATCCGTCGGAAATTTTCGGGCGAGGCTCTCCAGCAGGTTCCGATAGTCGCCAGCTGTCATTCCCTGGCGACGAATGTACTCATCCACGTCCGGCGCGTTGCCGAGATTGCGCCAATCGGGAGTGCGGTCGGGACGCAGTTGCTGGTCCCATGGAAAATGATTGGCCACCGTATAAACATAAAGGAATAATGGCCCGCTTCCTCGTTCGTGCTCGATCAGGTCGACAGCCCGGTCAAAATAGAAGTTATCAGCTTCGAACTCGCGGGTGCCGAGGTCTCGCATATCCAGATAATTCGAAATCCCAGTAGTTGTTTGGAAAGCGCGCGAACCAAGAAAGGAGCCGTAAAACGGATAAAGGCTGAAGGTATTGTAGCCGCACTGGTCCAATAAGCGCGGCAGGCCGCGATAGACATGACCAGCGGCGATCCGCGTCACTGAGGTGGCAAAGCGACCGAACGATCGAACGGAAAGCCCCGTAAGTACATTGTACTCGGCGAACCAGCTTGGTCCCCCAACACCCTCCACAACGAGCTTACGTTCTTTGCCGTCGAACGATTGGAAATGACGGCGATATCCGCTCGGCACCTTGACTCCGGGAGCAACAGTGATGTCAAAGCTAGATTCATCGTGCAACAGAATGATGTGTGGAAGCTTGCGCGGTGGATGACAGACGAACCTTCCTGCTCTCGTAAGCCTTCCGTTGGTATCGCTGGCCACTTCCAGATATCCACGCGACGAGAGTTCATGAATCGCCTCAACGCCTGTCCGCGCAAATTTCGAAACATAGCTTTGGCCGATAAAATCCTCGCGCAGATCCGTTGGGCAGGACAACGATACGGCAACGAGCGCCGCGGCAAAAGTTGAGCAGCCGGCCAGGCTCGCCCGCCGGCTCACACGGCAACAGTCCAGCCGCCAGGCGATAATGATCCCGACGACGGTGGCCACGGCAAATAACAGAATCCACCAACGCAAAGCGGGGAACGTCGCAAGCAAGAAGGCGGACGTGTCCTGATCTACGATCAGGACATCGACGAAATCGATCGTCATCCAAAGCTTGTCGTATTTGAACCGTGAAAGCAGTGTCAGTGCGACGAGCAATTCAAGGGATATGAGCGCCGCTACACTCGGTCGGCGAACAAGGGCGAGCCAAAGGCAGTTCATCATGGCCCACACGAGCACGAACACCGCCATGCCCAGCGGGGTGGCCTCGGTCTCGCCCATCAGGATCATCGCGAGCCCGTGCAGGGAAAGAACGAGGCAAAGTGCGACCAGCCCGGTTCGACGGGCTGTTGCCGCAAAGACGTCCGAAGCAAAGCTGGATGTCCCGTACGTCATTGTCAGCGCATGGCAAATTTGGCTGCTCGCACCCGCCGGGTGGACCCGTCCACTACATCACCAACCATTGAACTTTGGCCGCTAGGGCTTCGGACCTGCACTTGCTCCGTCGGCAGCGGGCTCGCGCCACCAATCAAAGTGACGAACTCGCGACGCTTCATTCGACCACCTCGTCGGTCGAGGCAGGGCTTGCTCTCCCGTGCTTACCGAAAGGATAGCATACCTCAGCAGGGGCGTGAGACTGCCGCGCTGCGGGATTTCAAACCAGCTTCGGCCGAAACGCGGGTCGGCGCCCGTATGGCCAAAAATTTGAAAATCGCAGCAAGAACGCGTGGTTATCCCCAACCGGGGTAACCTTATTGGTTATCGTTTGTTACCTCTCTGAGGTCGATCATTGAGCGCTGGTTACGGACCGACGGGGG
>DASPNW010000024.1:0-250385 GCA_035626335.1 Pseudolabrys sp. | reverse complement strand
CCGAGCAGCCCCTGCGGGCGCAGCAGCAGCACGATCAGCATCGGCAGAAACAGCACAAAATAGGCAAGCTCGGGAAACAGCGCCTGCCCGAAGTTATAGATGAATCCGACGATGATGCTGCCGACGAAAGAGCCGAGCAGGCTGCCGCTGCCGCCGAGGATCACCACCACCAGCGCCAGCGGCAGCATGTCCTGGTCGAGGCCCGGATAGACCGAGAGGATAGGCCCACCGATGATCCCGGCGAAAGCTGCGAGGCCAGCACCGAGAGCGAACACAATAGTGAATAGCTGTGATACGCGGACGCCGACCACACGCGCCATATCGGGATCATCGACGCCGGCGCGGATCATGGCTCCCAAGCGCGTTCGGTCGAGCAGCAGCCAAAGCGCAACGGCAAACACGACCGCAATTACGATGATTGCGACGCGATAAGCGGGGAATACCAGAACTCCAAAGCGCACAAAGCCTTCGAGTTCGGGAGGCGTCGGCACCGAAATCGGATCGCCGCCCCATATCATCAAGCAAAGATCCGCGGCCATGAACGACAGGCCGAGGGTCACCAGCACCTGAGCCAACTGGTCGCCTGGCATGCGGCGCAGAAGCAATCTTTCGGCAAGCGCGCCAAGCGCCGCGACAGTCAGCGTTGCCAGAAGCGCTGCAATCCAGAAATTCAGTTGAAATCCGCGAACACCCAGAACGAAGGTGACGCCAATGTAGGCGCCCAGCATGAATAGCGAGCCATGCGTCAGGTTTGGAATGCGCATGAGCCCGAAGATCAGCGAAAAGCCCGCCGACAACAGGAACAGGAGTCCCCCGAAAGTGATGCTGTTGACCGCCAGCACCAGCCAGAAGTTCATGGTTTCCGTCGTCCCGCGCTCGCCATATCAAAAATATCGCGGGCGCCAATGGGGCGCCCGCGCAACGTCATGCATCACGACTTGAGCGGCGGGAAGTCGCGCGAATAGACGGGTTGCTCGAGAAATTTTTTCTCGTCGTAAGTCCAGAACTGACTCACGTTTGTGTAGGTTTTGATCGTCTTGTTGACGAGCTTGCCGCCAGTTTTTTCGCACTTGCGGATGTAGAAATTGCCGACCGCGTTCCCGAGGTGATCGAACTTTACCGGCCCGCGCGGCGTATCGGTGAGCGACACCGATCTTAATACATTCATAAACTCGGCTTTGTCGTCGCTCTTTCCGCCTGCCTTCTTCAACGCCGCATCGATCACCATACAATTGATGTAGAGACCAGCCGCGTAGAAACCGGGATCGAGGTTGAAGTTCTTTTGCATGCCGGCGACGAAGCGCTTGTTTGCTTCGGTATCCGCGTCGAGGGTGTAGGGGCAGCAACTGACGAGACCGATGGCCTCATCGCCATAGCTGCGCAGCAGCGCGTCGTCGCCTCCAGTTTGGCCGGTGACCACGGGGAACTTGAGGCCAGCGCTAGCATACTGCTTCATGAACTTCAGCGGATTTCCGCCCGCAAAGCCCTGACACACGCCGTCACAGTCGGAGATCTGGGCGAGATAGGGTGTGTAATCGGGGGTAGCGAGTGGCGGCCACAGCTTCTTCAGAATCTTGCCGCCATTGTCTTCGAACGTCTGCTGGAAGCCGCCCATTTGCTCATAACCGAAGGCGAAGTCTTCAGAGACGGTAATCATCTGCTTGAGCTTCATTTCCTTCGCCGCATAGTCCGCCATCGGGTGCATGGCCTGCGAGGAGCAGGCAGAGGCGCGCAGGAAATACGGATTTGGCCGGCGTTGAGTCAGGTCTTCGGCGGCGGCGAGGCTGAGCAGCGGTGTCTTTGCTTGGGCGATGTAATCGGTGATCGCCAGCAGTTCAAAGGCTGCGAGGGGCCCGATAATGGTGTCGACTTTGTCGCGCTCGACGAGTTCTTGCGCCTTCGTCTTTGCGCCTGCCGGACTACCGCCGGTGTCGGCCGAGACGAAGTCGACCTTGCGGCCGGCGAAGGTGTTGTCCTTTTCCTTCAGGTAGGTGATGACACCCTGCTCCATCTGGATGCCGCCCTGCGCAAGCGGTCCGGTCTTAATCGTGAGCAAGCCGAGCTTGAACGGCGCCGCCTGAGCGATCGCCGGTGCAGGAAATTTGAAACTCGCTGCGACTGCGCCAGCGGCCGTTGTGGCCACGAATTTACGACGGGTGACTTTGCGAGACATTACGTTTTCCTCCCTTTACTCCCTTGTCGGGGTTGATGTTTTGGCCGCTGTGCCCCACCGCCGCGGACCAAATTTACCCATCATCGGCCAAGCCATTCAATAATGTAAAGCCCGGTTGCGACGATACGCCTGCACGCCGCACTACAGTGATGGGCAAACAGTCGTACACCTTCGCTTGCTAGATGCCGAGATAGCTGGATTTAATCTCGTCGTTGTTGCGCAATTCCTCAGGCTTGGAGGAGTAGACCACCTGGCCCTTGCTCATGACATGCACGTAGTCGACGAGTTTAAGTGCGAGGTGAGCATTCTGCTCAACCAGCAGAATGGATAGTCCTTCTTTCTTCAGTGTTCCGATCGCTTCCCAAAGCCCCTGGATGATGATCGGCGCCAACCCTTCCGACGGTTCATCCATGATCAGGCAATCAGGGTTGGTCATTAGCGCACGTCCGATCGCCAGCATTTGTTGCTCGCCGCCAGACAATGTCTTGGCGCGTTGGTGACGGCGCTCGTGCAGGCGCGGAAACAATCTGTAGACGCGGTCGAGATTCCACTTGTGCCGATCCGGGCTGCGCTCGGCCACAAGCAGGTTCTCTTCAACGCCCAGCGTGGGGAAAACGCGGCGGCCCTGCGGTACCAGGCCCATGCCGCCGCGCACGGTTTCAAATGACGCCTGGTGCGTGATGTCGTCGCCCTTGAATACGACCTTGCCACGGCGTGGCGGATTGAAGCCGACAATAGAATTCACCAGCGTGGTTTTGCCGACGCCGTTGCGGCCGAGCAGACCGAGAATTTGACCTTGCTCAAGTTGCAGCGACAAGCCCTGCAACACGTACGCATCGCCGTAATAGGTGTGAATGTCCTGAACTTCCAGAATCGCCATGGCGTCATTCGGTCCCCAGATAGATTTCCTGTACGCGACGGCTTTTCTTGATGCTCTCGGGTGATCCGGTTTCCAGTATCTCACCGAAATGCAGAACCGAAATTTCATCGGCGACGTCGAACACCACGTCCATGTCATGTTCGATCAGGAGAATTGCGAGCTTGGGGTCAAGCTTCATCAGGAATTCGGACATCTCCGTGGATTCGCCCGATGAAAGGCCGGCAGCCGGTTCATCGAGCAAAAGAATTTTCGGATCGCTGGCGAGACCCACCACGATCTCGAGCTGGCGCTGCTCGCCGTGCGAGAGGTTGCGAACTTCGGTGTCCTTGCGGTCGAGGAAGCTGGCTTGTTCGAGCAGGTGGTAGGCCTTTTCGTAGACGTCCTTGTACGTGGACAAGAAGCGCCACATGACAAACTTCGACGGCTTCAAGCCCTTGATCGCCAGCAGCACATTGTCCAGCACGGTCAGCTTTGGAAACAGGCTGGTGACCTGGAAGGTGCGCGCCATGCCCAACGCGGTCCGGCGGTGGCTCGGCCAGCCGGTGACATCCTGGCCGAAAAGCAGCACCTTTCCGGATGTTACGGGATAGATCCCAGTGATCAGATTGAACAGCGTGGTCTTGCCGGCGCCATTCGGGCCGATGATGGCCTGCCGATCGCCCGGCATTACGCGCAGGGTCACTTCGCGCGTTGCCTGCAGGCCGCCGAAACTTTTGCACAAGGCCTTGAGCTCAAGCGCCGGGACTTGGCCGCCGTTCGTTTGAGGGTCGGTACTCACGTGCACGTCCTCGAGATTTCAACAAAAGTCGGGGCCGCGTTACGGCCCCGACATTGTTCGTCATTCACAGTATTTGCACGGCGGGAAATCGCGATCGTAAACTGGCTGGGCCAGGAACTTGTCCTTGCCGTAGGTCCAGAACTGGCTGACCTTGGGATAGGTCTTGATCACTGTATTCCACAGCTCGTCCTTGTCGTAATCGAACATTTTTTTCTTCTCGACCTTCTTGATGTATACGTTCTCGATCGGGTTGCGATTTTCATCGAGCTCAACGGGGCCACGCGGAGCATCAAGCTTGATGCTCGCCATGATTTTGATGAACTCCTCCGGTCCCGGATACTTACCGCCGGCTTTTTTGATTGCCTCATCGAGCCACTTCGCGGTGGTGTAGTTGTTTTCGGAATAATAGGACGGCACTTTTCCGTATTTGGCCCGGTAGGCCTTCACGAAAGCCTGATTTATCGGCGTGTCGATCGCCGCGCTGTAGTGGAGCGCCGAGACATCGCCAATGACCTCGTCGCCCATGAACGGCAATACAAACTCGTCATAACTCACACCGCTTCCGACGATCTTTGTTTTGATTCCGGCTGAGCGAAGTTGCTTGGGAAACTGTAGCGCCATCGGGCCGACCATCGTGGTGAAGATGAGGTCGGCGTCGGCCTTGATGGTTGGAATGTAGGGCCCGAAGTCCTTGGTTCCGAGCGGCGGCCAGATCTTCTGAATGACTTTACCGCCACAATCCTCGAAAACCTTCTGGAAGCCGCCGGCCGTTTCATAGCCGAAAGCATAGTCGGCCGAGATGACGACGGCCTTCTTGAAGCCATTGTCGCAGGCCCATTGCCCCAGGGGCTGGTGTGGCAGCGAGGAAGTCCAGCTGGTGCGCAGGAAATATGGATATTTGCTGAGCTGGCGTTGCGTCAGGTCGTCGGCCGACGCGACCGAGGAGATGTAGAGCGTCTTTTCCGCGGTGCTCACAGGCGCCAATGCGTAGCCCGAAGATGCGAGCAGGCCGCCGATGAACATCTGAACTTTGTCTTGAAGGATCAGCTTGCGGGCTTTGGTGACGCCGGTGTCGGGTTTGCCCTGATCGTCTTCAACGATGAACTTTACGTCCATGCCGCCGAGTTTGCCGCCGTGCTCATCAAGGTACATCTGGAATCCATCGACCATGTCCTTTCCGACCTGGGCGAAGATGCCGGTCACCGGCGCAATGTAACCGATGCGCAGTTCTTCGGCGGTGGCCTGCGTGGTCAGACCCAGGCCGAGGGCAAGACAACTGTCCAGCAACACTCTTTTCAGTTTGTTTGTCATCGAAATTCCTCCCTTTTTGCCATACCTTCCCGTTGTAGCTCAGGAAGGCTTAGTCGCGAGTTTCTTCAAGCCTTCTTCCTTGTCTTGAGATCTAAATCGCTGGCGAACGCCAGAGAGCAATCCCATCAAACCCATCGGCAGGTAGAGAATTGTCAGCACGTAGACACCTCCGAGCACGTACTGCCACCAGGGAACCAGGGTGCTGAGATATTCGCGCAGACCAAAGACAATCGCGGTGCCGATCGCAGCGCCCACCAACGTCCCCGAGCCGCCAAGCACAACCATTAACAGAGAATCCACCGATGTCGTCAGCACCACTGTTTCTGGGCTGACGTGGCCGTTGGTTTGAGCCCACAATACGCCAGCGAGTCCGCCGAAGCCGCCAGCAATGATGAAGGCGATGTATTTGTGCAGCCAGGTGTTGTAGCCGAGGATCTGCATACGCAATTCACGCTCGCGGATACCGGCGAGACTCTGCCCAAATGGCGAGCGCACCAGCACGTACATCAGTGCCATCGAGACCGCGAAGAAAGCGAATACCAGATAGAAGAAGGTGACCTCGTTACCAAGGTCCAGGCCGAAATTTGGCCGGCCGCTCATATTGATGCCGTTGTCACCGCCAGTGAGTGAATTCCAACGATAGGCGAGACCCCAGACGCATTGACCGAGTGCAAGCGTGATCATCAAGAAATAGACGCCACCGGCGCGGATCGCGAAAAGTCCGAAAAGAGCAGCCAGGGCTGCGCCGAGCAGAATTCCTAGAATTACGACTATCCAGAAATCCCAGCCGAGTCCGAAATGAAACTTGGTGGCGAGGACTGCTGTTAGATAAGCGCCCACACCGAAATACGCCGCCTGTCCCATTGAAGACAACCCGGTGAAGCCAAGCAGGAGGTCGACGCTCATGGCGAGAATCGCGAATGCCATCGCCCTAGTCGCCAGTAGAACGACGAACGAGCCGGAGTGCGGAACGATCAAGGCAAGTGCTGCAAGGGTGGCAGCGACAATCAGGATCTTGATTTGCTGGTTTGCCATGGATCCGCTCAATCTCGTCCGAACAGACCAGTCGGCTTGACGGCCAGGATCAGAACCATTGGCGCATAAAGCGTGAAATAGGACACCTCCGGAAAGAGCGCTTTTCCGAAATTGTCGGCAAGGCCAACTGCCAGCGCTCCGATGGCCGCACCGCCAAGGCTGCCCATGCCGCCGATGATAACGACCGCGAAAGCGAGGGGCAGTATCTCGAAGTCGAGCCCGGGATAGATGCCAAGAAATGCGCCACCAATTACGCCACCGAGCGCAGCAAGAAAAGCGCCAAGCGCAAAAATGAACATGGAAATGCGATTGGTATCGATGCCGACGCCGCGGGCCATCTGCGCGTCGTCAACGGTCGCGCGCACCGCCGCACCCATCCGTGTCTTTTCCATCACGAGCCACAACACGATTCCGAACGTCAACGCCATCGCGATCATGAACACGCGATAGAGCGGCAAATAAATGCCGCCAACGACGATACTCTGCGTCAACGCGGTTGGCGGGTTGATGTCCATGTTGTTGCCGCCCCAGATATCGAGTGCGCCTTGCTGGAATAGAAAGGCAAAGCCGACGGTGAGCAGAACCTGGCGGAGAACATCCGTTTCGATCGGTACGATCGAAACGCGACTGAATACGAAAAAGAAAACTATCGTGACGAGCGCGGTGACGACCGTGAACTGAACCCAGCCTGCGCCAATAAAATGGCCTCGAGCGGCGGCCAGTGCAGCCAAGAGTCCCAATCCGAGCCCGATAACGGCGTTACGGATGGATTCAAATCCTTCGGATCTCAGGAACAAGCGCTCCATCACCAAACCGATTAGAGCAACGGCTAGTGCAGCCAGTGGAAGCGACAGGGCCCATGATCCGGTTGCCGCTATAATCGATAGCGCAATGTACCCGCCCCACAGGAAATAGGCGCCATGCGACAGGTTGACGATGCGCATCACGCCGAAGATCAGGGACAGGCCGCTGCCGACCAGAAACAACAACGCGCCGTATGACACGCCATTGAACGCCTGGACTACCCAGAATTGCGTATTCATTTCCCCCCTGATCCTTCTGTTACGTCGAAGGTTGAGCGAAGCTTACCTTAGGTTCGATGCGAAGGAATACCCTAAAAGGCCGCAGCCTTTTTTGTCGGTTGCGCTATTCGCGTCGCCACGCCGGGCTATTTTCGTCCTGCCCGCTTTTTCGGCGGAATGATCGGCAGCAGCAAATATGGCCGCTTGCCGCGGCCAAAATAGAGGCTGGTGGTGCCGCTAAAAATGGCGGGCGGGCGATCTCGTGGGTCGTCATGCAGGAATGGGCCGCAGCCTTTGAGCTCATTTTTGAAATTCGATAGCTTGCCGCCCGTCGCCCCGCCATATTCGTAATCCTTGCCGCGGATCGACAGGCCGACGCGGTATCCAGCCGGCACGACAATCGAACTTGGCCAGATTTCGATGTCGAGTTCCACCTGTTGGCCCTTCTTCAGCGGCTGCTTTTCATCGTGTGTGTGATAGGGCCGAAAGGGTTTCGACAATTTCTTGTCGAGCTTTCGATGCGAAGCACGCAGCCACCCTTGAGCGATCGGCGTGTGCGGGTCGATAGCGCCCTGGAATACGATTTCTTTCAGGTCACCAGTAAACACACGCAACACGATGAAGAAATCAGCGTCGGGTGTTGAAGACGAAGCGAACAACTTCAGCGCCGAGGGGCCGGTGATCTCAGTTTCCTTCGCAAGCGGCGGCGTGAGAAACGTGAGGCCATCGCCCACAGCGGCGAACTTAAGCTGGGCTGAACCGGATGGCTTTTTCGTTGTCAGCGTCATCGATGATGGATCGAGGTAGAACTTGGTCCATCGGGTGCGTTTGAGTGGCCACTCGTTCTCGGCGCGCGGCACGAACTTGTCGATGTGCCGTACCTGCAGCAGCACTTTTGGCTGCTTTCCCCAACCGTCCTTTTTTCCGTGCAGGAAGCGGTCGAAAAAGCGCAGCTGCTGCTCGCGGCCATAGTCAGTATAGAAGTGCGTCCAGTGCTCGATGCCGTGAGCCTCCAGCCATTTTTGCTTCGCCGCGGCGCGAACAAATCCCTCGAAATTTCCGCGTGGATGCAGACCCTGTCCGCCCCAATTTGCGGCCGAGAACAGCGGCGTGACGATCTTGTCCCATTTTGGCGAACGCGCTTTGTGGTAGTCATCGTCCATCGGGTGCGACACGATCTGGGCGCCGAATTCGGTGCGGTTCTTTGCGAGTTCGGCCTCCGGCAAGGTTTCAGGCCCGCACACCAGCTCGCCATGAACGCGGCTGCGCTTGCCGCGCTCGCCTGCCCCGTATTGCACGGTCTTCACCTGCATGTCGTACCAGTTCTCCCAGAATGTTGAGAGAATGCCGCCATGATGGGTCATGTCGCGGTACCAATCGGCTGCGCCTTCCCAGATGCAAATCGCGGCGAGATGCGGGGGCTGCAGTGAAGCGACATGCCATTGATTAATGCCGTAATACGAAATGCCGTTGAGGCCGACCTTGCCGTTCGACCACGGCTGCACCCCCGCCCATTCGATGCAATCGTAGAAATCCTTGGTCTCGCGTGGCGAGAAGTGATCGATAAAACCCGGTGAGCAGCCGGCGCCGCGTGAATCGACGCGCACGCAAACGTAGTCGTGCGGCACCCATTTCTCCGGGTCGACCACTTCCCAACTCTGATAAAGGTTGCTCGATCCCGCCGTGACGTCGGGATGCTTTTCCGCCATGCGCTGCCATGCGCTCGGGTAACCGTCCTGGAAGGCAAGGTTCTTCGCGTAAGGACCATAACTAAGGATGACCGGAAACTTTCCCTCTTTCACCGGGCGAAATACGTCGGCGCGGAGCACCAGCCCGTCGTCCATGGTGATCGGCACATCCCAATCGATCCGCATGCCGTCGCGAATTTCCGTCCGCTGCTGTGACGACGCCATTACGCCCTCCCGAACACACTCTCCGTCATACCCCGCGCGAGCGGGATATCCAGTATCCACAGTCGTCCGGATTAAGGAAATAGGCCGGCGCTTATTGATGGCAACAGCCACATTCAGCGGGCACGAATCCTTTTCCGCTTTACCTTGGCCATCTTTTCCAATACGGCGCAGACAGCCGCAGTGTCGCGGGCGCCAAGGCCACTTTTCATCGCTTTGAGATAGATACCTTTGGTGGCGTCGAACAACGGTGTCGGCACGCGAATTTTACGGGCATGATCGCCGATCACCCGCATATCCTTGTCCCATACAGAGATCTTCATGGTGACGTCGTCATAGCGGCCTTTGGCCATCATTGGGGCTCGCAATTCGAAGACACGCGAATTACCCGCGCCGGCCCTGATCAGATCGACGATCATGCGCGGATCAAGGCCCGCCTTCATGCCAAGTACCATGGCTTCGGCGGAAGCGACGTTATTGATGGCGACCAGAAGATTGGCCACGTATTTCATGCGGCTGCCATTGCCAAATGGGCCCACGTTGAACACGTGCCTGCCGAACGCCATGAGCGCGGGACGCGCCCGCGTAATCGCCCTGGCGTCACCGCTAGCGTAGAAAACCAGATCGCGATTTTTCGCCTGCGAACCGGTGCCACTGACGGGGCAGTCGATCATAATATGGCCGGCTTTGCGCAACGTACGCGCGGCCTTTTCCTTATCTGAAATTGAGAAGGTGCTCATTTCGACAAGCACCTTGCTCCCGAGCCTTGCAGCAGCAATTTTTCGCACGGTGTCGGCAAGCGCCTGAGGTTTGGGCAGACTCGTGAGAATTATCGGCGACGCGGCAGCCACCTCGGCGGCACCGTGCGCAATCTTGACACCGGCGCGTCTTGCCTCACGGCGTCGGGCAGGATTTGTGTCGTAACCGACTACGCGCCAGCCGGCGGCCACTAGGTTCTTCGCGAACGCGCCGCCCATAATGCCCAGGCCGATCACACCGACCGTGCCTTTGCTCCTTCTCACTGCCATTCATCGTCTCCCGACACGGAGTTGCATCAATGTTTCCCGTCCCGTCTTATGCGTTGGGTGTAAGGCTGTCGAGTCACGCCGACCTGCAAGGCCGCTTTCAAGCGGTGCCGTGATCGCCTATCGTCGGCGGCAAAACAACCAAAGGAGGACGTATGCGAATTGGCGTTGCGGGTCTCGGGGTCATGGGCGCGGCCGTTGCTGCACGGCTTATGGAAGTCGGTCACGAAGTGACCGTATGGAATCGCACGCCCGAAAAGACCAAACCTTTGGTTAGTGCCGGCGCCAAGGTGGCGGCAACACCGGCTGATCTGATGAATGCGGTCGAGACGACGATCACGTTGCTCACTGACGGCGCAGCCATCGATGCTGTCTACAACGGGCCAAAAGGCCTGTTGTCGGGCGACGCCAAGGGAAAGCTGCTCATTGAGATGAGCACAGTGCCGCCCAAGGTGCCGCTCGCACTCGCCCCCAAAGTCCGGGCAAAAGGTGCCGCGATGGTGGAATGCCCTGTTGGCGGATCGACGGCGCCGGCACGCCAGGGAAAGTTGTTGGGATTGATGGGCGCCGAGCCGGCAGACGCCGAACGCGCCAAGCCGATCCTCAATCAGCTTTGCCGCCGGCTCGAGCATTGCGGGCCGGTTGGCACCGGAGCATCGATGAAGCTCGCAATCAATCTGCCGCTGATGGTTGCCTGGCAGGCTTACGGCGAGGCGTTCGCGATCGCCCGCGATGTCGGCTGGGAGCCCAAGCGTCTGCTTGGTTTGTTCGTTGATACAAATGGAGCGAACGCAGCGCTGAAGAATCGTGCCGAGATGATCGTCACCATGCTTGAGGGGCGGGATCCGGGTCCGACCACGTTTAGTATCGCCAACGGCGTAAAGGACCTGCGGACGATGATCGAGACCGGTGAATCAAAGGGCGCCGACATGCGCGTCACCAAAGCAACACTCACGGGCTTTGAAGACGCGACCGAACATGGCTTCGGCGGCGGGGACGGCTCACGCATGTCCGTTTATTGGGCCAATCGCAAGAAATCCTGAAGGAGTACAAAGCATGTCCGTAACGCTCGCTCAGGCGTCGAGCATTGTTGATGCTACCCTGAAGAAGGCGCGCGAACTCAAGCAAATGCCGCAGACGGTTGTCGTGCTCGACACCGGCGGCCATCTTGTCTGCGCCAAACGCGAAGACGGATCCGGTATCATTCGCTTCGAGGTTGCTGTTGGCAAGGCCTACGGTGCTCTTGGTATGGGTTGGGGCTCGCGCACCATGATGGAGCGCGCGGCGCAGAACCCGAACTTCCTCACCGCGATTGCGGCGGCGAGCGGCGGGCGGCTGGTGCCCAACCCGGGTGGAGTTTTGATTCGCGGTGCGGACAACAGCGTCCTCGGTGCGGTCGGCATTTCCGGCGATACTGGCGATAATGATGAGATCATTGCGGTAGCCGGTATCGAGGCGGCGGGGCTTAAAGCCGATCCGGGGGGTGCGAAGAAGTAGTTTGCCGCAGCGCAAGTTGGCGGAAAAATCAGGGAGGTAATCGTGAAACTGTTCTCGTTCTGGCGTTCGCTGGCGACCTACCGGGTGCGCATCGCGCTCAACCTCAAGGGACTTACGCCCGAGGTGATTGAAGTCAATCTGTTGAAGGGTCACCAGCGCGACCCGAAATTCCGCTCGGTCAATCCAATGATGGCCATACCGGCATTGGTCGATGGCGATGGCCCGGCACTGTTCGAATCGCTGGCAATTATCGAATACCTCGACGAGACGCACCCTAATCCGCCGTTGATGCCGAAGGAGCCGAAGGCCCGTGCACGCGTGCGCGGCCTTTCGCAGATTGTAGCCTGCGATTCGCATCCTTTGATCGTGCCGCGCGTACGCGAATATCTGGCGCATGAATTTAAAGTCGACGAGGCAGGCGTCATTAAATGGGCGCAGCATTGGCACCAGGCGGCGCTGCGCGCATTGGAAGAGCACCTTTCGACGGAAAAAGAGACGGGCACGTATTGCCAAGGCGATCAGATTACGATCGCGGATATTTGCCTGGCCAGTCAGGTCGCGGGCGCGAATTTCTTCAAGGTCGACCTAGCCCCGTATCCGACCGTCGCGCGTATAGCTGCCACGTGTGCGAAGAACGACGCCTTTGCGCGCGCCCACCCGCTCAAACAACCCGGCGCGCCGGCCGCAGCGTAGTCAGGCCGGCATGCTCAACACGGCTATTGTAGGCCTCGGCTGGTGGGGCAAGACACTGGTGAAGGCTGCGCGCGATTTCGGTGCGCCGTTGCGGTTTTCTCGCGGCGTTACGCTCGAGCCCGGCGTCGCGCGGGACTTCGCCGCCGAGCATGGAATCGCGCTTGGGACCTCGATCGACGACGTGTTGGCCGATAAATCGATTCAGGCCGTTGTGCTAGCGACACCGCACACCAAGCACCGCGAGCAGGTCGAAGTGATCGCTGCGGCTGGCAAACATCTCTATTGCGAGAAACCCTTCGCGCTTACGAGGGTCGATGCGGAGGCAGCGCTCGACGCCTGCCGGCGTGCCGGCATCGTGATCGCTGTCGGCCATCATTTCCGGCTGATGCCGTCAATGCGGGTTTTGGCCGAGCTAGAAGAGGCTGGCGCCTTCGGTACGATCATGCACGCCGAGGGTAATTACAGTCACGATTGGCTGGCTGATTATCCAGCCGATAGTTGGCGGCTCCGCGCGGAAGAAAGCCGGGCCGGCGGCATGACCGGTATGGGGGTTCACGTCCTCGACTGTTTCCGGGATCTTGTTGGCCCCGTGAGACGTGTGAGCGCTCTCTCAAAAGCGCGGGCCCTCAAGCTTCCGACCGGCGACACCACATCGGCGCTCGTTGAGTTCGAGAGTGGCGCAACCGGCACGCTCGCCACCACCATGAAGACACCTTTCGTTTGGCGCATTGCGGTTTTCGGCGAAAACTGTTGGGCGGAGAGTGTTAGCGAAACGCGCGCAATCGTACGTCGCGCCGGAAAGGAACCCGAGATCATTGATCGGCCGCCCGATAATCATCTCGGCCGCAATCTCGACTATTTTGCCAAGGCCGCGCTCGGACAGGGCACGTTTCCAATTTCACCCGTCGGCATCTTGCAGACCGCAGCGGCGCTCGAAGCGGTGTTTAAATCCGCGGACGCGGACGGAGCGTGGGTGACGGTCTAATTCAGCGCAGCATCAGTGGTCCGGATCAGTGCTTTGAGCCTTGCGCTACTTTCGTCGCGTTGCGTCCTGTGGGGCTGCTTCGCCTCGTTCAGCGGCGGTCTGCTGTTGCGATTGCATGAATTGTTGAAAGAGAACCGCATTCTGTTGGAGCATTGCGGGCGACAGGTTGCCGACTTCGGTAGGCGCAAACGGAGAACGATTGGGCTTCGCGGCATCACCGTTTTCAATCACCATTTCGGCGGCGGTGTTGGATGTATCCGCAGTTTCGATGACGGCAGGCTGCTTAGGCGATCCGTTAAAATTCACAACGTAGAAAAAGACAATTCCGGCAGTCAGGCCGGCAACGACCGCAAATCGAATGCCGAGAGCAAACACTTGATTTTTCCGGGCGCGCCGGGACGAACGCAAGAGCGCTTCCATATCGCCGGGCTCGGGTCTGCGCAGGACTTCAGGCAAAGGAGCCGAGAGCGAGCCTCTGTCGTAGGGGTGCGAATCTCTGCCGTACGCCGGCGGTTTGTAAGAGGCCCGCTTGAGCGAGGCTGTCGGTATCAGCTGCTGTTCTTTCCCCGACCACAACTTTGTCACGCGCAAGTTGCTTGTCCGATTACCTGAACGACGTGGGGCGTAGTAACTTGGGTCATTGGGATTGTTATTTTTTTGGCTACTCATATTGAACTCCCTGCAACTTAGCCAACGCGACATGACATAGAGAACGAGCTCTGGTGTTACCGAGCCAGTGGACCTCTCTAGTATACTGTGATGATCGGGAGCGGACGTAAAATGGATAGATAGCGATCGCCAGCCCCTAGCGTCGTCGAAGAAGCGTCCATCAGCCGGTCCCCAATTGGCAAATGTCTCGCTCGACAAATTATGGGATCGGCCGGCGGGCTTTAGTTGGTCGGAACCTAGACAAAAATGTGGAGCCGGGCACGCCACGAATGGTAGCAGACGACCGCCGAACGGCGGCGATAAAATACCGCCGAGTTAGGAGCGGAATGACAAATAAAATTCGTTACGAGCTCGCTGCGCGAAATTTGTTGCGTGGTTGTACTGGCGCAATCGCGCGATCCCAAACCTGGTGAATATGCGAAACCTCCGCCTCAAAACGCTGGAGAAAGAGGCGCGCCTGCGTTGACAAAGTCCGCCGGGTCGGTTGCACGACCACGAATTCCGCGTGCAGCTCGGGTTCGGCGATTGGATTGACGATCAACTCGCCGCGGCCGATGTCATTGACCGAAATCACGCTCGGAAGAATGGTCACCCAGTCGGAGCGTGCGACAAATTCAAGCGTCGCGATCATCGCGTCCATTTCCAGCATTGCGGCAATTTCGACTCCGTGTGCCTGAAAATACGTTTCAAGATTACGACGGCGGATGTTGTCTGGTCCCGGCACGACGATCTTCATGGGCCGGCATTCGGCGAGCCGGAGCGGCGCAAGCGGTCTAAACCCCGCGCGCGGACCGGAAATCATCATCTCGCGGTCGCGCACCAGCATGCGTGATTTTAATCCGATTGTACCTTCAAAGGCCGGCACAACCGCAAAATCGAGGGCATCATCGAGCACCATTTCCGTAAGCAATGCACTGTAACCTTCGACGATGTGCAGCCGCACTTCCGGACAGCGCGGGACAAAATCATCCAGCACCGGAGCCAAAACCGCCCGCGTAAATGTCGGCATTAGCCCAATGCGAAGTTCGCCAGTCACTTCGCTGGCGAGCGAACGCGCTTCTTCAGCGGCGTGTTCGAGCGTGCCGACGGCCTCCACGCAGCGCTTGTAGTAGCGCAGCCCTGCCGTTGTCGGCGTTATGCCGCCCGGAGTGCGCTCGAACAGTTTGACTTTGAGGGTGCGTTCGACTGCCGCGACGTGCTGGGAGATACCGGATTGCGTGGCGTTTTCGCGCTGGGCCGCGCGGGTGAAGGAGCCTTCTTCACAGACCGCAATGACGGCGCGGATTTGCCGCAGCGGGATATTTGCCATGCAGACCTCGAATATGGGGGCCATTAGAAAAACTAATGGCCGAGCCCAGAATATATTATTTCGGCTTTAGGTGCCAACCGGCTTAGGATTCCCATCAATCAGCAAAGGGCGCGCGCACGCGCCGGGCGGGGAGGGACGGCCATGGGAGCTAATTTCGGCATTGCGGGTTTGGATTGGCAGCAGCGGGTCAACTGGGATCGGTTGCGCGAATATCGCATCGAACGCGCACGCCAGATGATGAAGAGGCACGGCCTTGGCGCCATGCTTTGCATGTACGACGAAAACGTCCGCTATATCACGGGCACGCTGACGCCGGGTTGGAATCGACTCAAGCCGGGCCTGCGTTACGCCATGCTGTGCGGCGACGGCCGGCCGATACTTTTCGAGCAAGGCGATCTTGGTTTCCAGATCGAGCGGCACTCGCCGTGGATCCCGAAGGAGAACGTCCGCCACTCGTTCGCATGGATCAAAGGCGCCGCCGGACCCGCTTCGACCCAGCAGGTAAACAAGTTCACCAAGGCAGTGTTGCAAGCGATGAAGGACAATGGCGTCGCCGGACAGAAGCTCGGCGTCGACTTCATCGATATCAACATGATCAACATCTTCAAAGAGAACAGCATCAATTGGGTCGATGGCATGACCCCGATGATGGAAGCGCGCGCGGTCAAAAGCCCGGACGAACAGGAATGTTTCCGCATCGTCGGCGCGATCGGCGATGCCACGCATTGGGAATGCATGAAATTTCTGCGCCCCGGTATCACCGAGAATCAGGTGACCGCGCATCTCATGGAATACCTCTACAACATCCCCGGCATGGAAGACGTCGAAGACGTGATCGTGTCTTCTGGTCCGAATACTTGGCCGAACTGGCGTAACTTCTCTGACCGGATCATCCAGCCCGGCGACATCGTTTTCATGGATTTGGCCGCGCTCACGTGGAACGGTTACAAGTCCTGCTATTACCGGACTTACTGCGTGGGCAAGGAGCCCACGAAGGAGCAGAAGGACACCTACGCAACGGCGCTTGAGTGGCTCTACGATTCGATCGGCGCAGTGAAGGTCGGTGCCACCACGCGCGACATTGCGCTGAAGTGGCCGTCGGCGATGGAAACCTGGGGTTACGAGGATGAAGACCAGGCTGCTGCCAACCTATGGGGTCACGGTTTGGGCCTCGCCCAATACGACCCACCGGTGATCTCGCGCATCTGGTCGCTCGACCATCCGGTCGACATTCAGGAAGGCATGACCTTTGCACTCGAGACCCAGCACGGAAAGCGCTTCCGCTACGGCGTGCGTATCGAAGAGATGCTGATCGTGAAGAAGAACGAGA
The DNA here is from genome assembly GCA_035626335.1 of Pseudolabrys sp. GTDB lineage: Bacteria > Pseudomonadota > Alphaproteobacteria > Rhizobiales > Xanthobacteraceae > Pseudolabrys. The sequence goes on along the minus strand of DASPNW010000024.1, from coordinate 233,768 downwards.
TCGAAATCGTATCGAATTTCCCTGTGAAGCAGATCACAGTGGTCGATCCGCTCCCGGGTTATGGGGATCATGTGAAATAGTGCGCGCTTGCGCGTGCGGTTTGCCTCTCCCGAAAAAAGGGAGAGGGGACGCGCCGAGGCTTTGTGGCTGCCGAGACGTTGAACAAGTATGACCGCATTTATTCTTTCCCTCGATGACGCTCTTGCGGCCGACCCCGAACGGGTCGGGCCGAAGGCTGCGAATCTTGCCGGTTTGACACGCGCCGGACTGCCGACGCCCGGCGGCTTTGCGCTGACCGCCGAGGGATATCGCCAGCAGCTGCACCATCTCGGTATCGAAGACTTGCTGCGCCAATACAAAGAGGCCGATCTGCCGGCGTCACGCCGAATCTCGATCCAGATCAGGCTGGCCCTCTACGAAAAGCCAATCGCGCCGGAGATCATCGAGCCACTGCTCATGGCATGGCATGCGCAGCGTGAAAAAGCGCCACTCGGTGTTGTTCGGTCATCAGCGCTCATCGAGGACCGCAAGGGCGCAAATTTTGCGGGCCAATTCGAAAGCTTCCTCGGCCTTTCCGATGAAACGGAATTCCTGACAGCGGTGCGTGCTTGCTGGGCGGCGTTGTGGACCTCGCATGCTCGCCGCTACATGGACAATCACGGGCTCTCGCCAGCGGACACCGCGATGGGCGTGCTGATCCAGCCGTTGATTTCGGCGCGTGCCTCCGGCGGCGGCCTGAGCGAGACAGCCGATGGACAAATGCTGATCTCGGCCACTTGGGGCCTTGGCTCGGCGATCGCGCAGGGCGAGATCGTGCCGGATCGTATCTTGCTGAGTAAATCCGGTTTTTTGCGCACCATAGAAGCCGGCCGCAAGGGTCATCGCGACACCTGTGAGCATGGCGTGTCGGCGCCTCAGCTTGTTCCGGACAATTTGGCTAGCGAGCCGTGCCTTTCGGCCGGCGAAGCCGTGACGCTGGGGCGGCTGCTGCGCAAATGCGAACAGCTCGCCGGCGGTCCCGTGGAAATCGAATGGGCCGTGGACGCTGGCGGTTTCAAGCTCCTGCAATCGCGGCCTCTGCATGTGGAGCCGGCGATCGTGCCGGATCAGATCTGGCTGCAACATCCGGGGCTCAACGGCCATCCCGCGGGCATTGGTTGGGGCTCAGGCCGTGCCGTGGTGGTGAACTGTGAATGTGAATTATCGCGCGTGGCGCCCGGAGATGTGCTGGTCACGCGTGTAGCGGGGCCGGCGCTCAGCCACATCTTGCCGCGCGTTGCCGGAGTGGTGGCAGAACTTGGCGGTTCGACCTCGCATCTGGCTTCGCTCGCGCGCGAACGCGGCATTCCGATGGTGCTCGGCGTGCTCGATGCGACTCGCAAAATTCCAGACGGCGTGCAGTGCGCCGTGGATGGGGTTGCCGGCATCGTGCGGTGGCAGCGGTGACGGCCAAACCGCGCATTTTTGTCAGCCAGCCGATCGCCGACAGTGCGCTTAAACGGTTGCGCGCACTAGCAAATGTGAAGGTTTTTCCAGACGACAGCCGAATTGTTCCTCATCGCGCGCTGATCGCCGCCGTTCGTAAAGCCGATATTTTGTTTTGCCTGTTGCACGACAAAATTGACCGTGCGGTCATCGCGGCGAATCCGAAGCTGCGCCATATCGCCGCGCAATCCATCACGCCGTCGAACATCGATGTCGCAGAGGCGACCGCGCACGGAATACCGGTCACCGTCGTCCCGCCGGTGACCACCGAGGCGACCGCGGATCTAACGTTCGGACTCATGCTCGCGGTAGCGCGCCGCATGGTGGAAGGCGACCGGATCGTGCGTGCCGGTAAATTCCCGGGCGGGCAATCCCGGCATCTGCTCGGGTCAATCGTTCACGGCAAAACTATAGGTCTCGTCGGCGGCGGCGGGCTGATCGGCAAGGCGGTAGCACGCCGTGCTCATGGCTTTTCCATGCGGGTGCTCTACTGGACACCTCGCCGCAAGCCGGAGAATGAAGAGCGCGAGGCTGGCCTCACATTCGTCCCGCTCGATCAGCTGCTTGGGGAATCTGATTTCGTCTCGTTACACTCACCGCTCAATGCGCAAACCCGTCACCAGATCGGCGCACGCGAGTTCGGGATGATGAAAAAATCCGCCTTTATCATCAATACGGCGCGGGGAGCCATCATCGACGAAACGGCGCTGGTGCGCGCGCTCAAAGGCAAGAAGATTGCCGGTGCCGGCCTCGATGTGTTCGAGCACGAGCCAAAAGTGCATCCGGAATTGAAGAGGTTGAAAAACGTCGTTCTCAATCCACATTTAGGTAGTGCTACCGTTGAGGTGCGCGAAAAAATGGCGTCCATCGTAGTGGACAATATCGAGGCGCTGCTCAATGGGCGCGTGCCCCCAAACTGTGTGAATCCGCAGGTGTTGGGCCAGTGACGCGCTGTAGTCGTCTGTAAGAGCGGACGGTCCAACAAACCGGGTGTATGAAATAGGTCGAAGTCGAAGACGGGTTGCTGGGACGACAGTTCGGGAGGGGAAGCAATGGCGGATTTACCCAGGCTTGACGTGGTTATCGGTAACAATTTCGGCCATCTGCCGATGTTCATTGGGGCCGAGAAAGGTTTTTTCAAAAAACACGGGGTTGACGCGAAAATGTTGGTCGTCGACACCGGCACCGACATGGTCAACGCCATGCACGATGGCCGCGCGCAGGTCGGTGACATGAGTACCACCACATATCTCAAGGCGGTGCATGCCGGAGAGCCATTCAAGGTTATCGGCCTCATCATGAACGATGCCACGCGCGACAATTGCGACGATCCTCTCGCCATCGTGACCAAAAAGGGCCGCGGTATTGAGGCCGGCAAGCTCGGCGACCTCAAAGGCAAGAAGATCGGGCTCGCACGCGGACAGACCTCGGACGAATATTTCAAAATGGTCTTGCGGCGCGCCAAGATGAAATACGAAGAGCTCACCATTGAGAATATCTGGTCGCAATTCGGCCTCGCGCCCGCGCTCGCCGAAGGCAAGGTCGACGCCATCGTGTCATGGGAGCCGTACGTGACGCAGGTGCTCACGCAGGTTCCGGATTCATTCACGGTGATCCGCGGCGGTCATCACATGTCGTATGTGATGGTGGCAACCGCGCATGGCCCCACCGTCGAAAGCAAGCCACAGCTGGTGAAGGCGATTGCCGCCGGTCTCGCGCAATCCTCGCACTTTACCCGCAACAACCGCGACGAGGCGGTTGAGATTTTCGCCAAATGGGTGCCAGGCACCGACGTGGCGATCGGCAAGAAGGCGGTACGGCATATCAGTTTCGATCCGCGGCTCTCGCCGGCGGTAATGCGAGCCTTCGAAAACGCAGAGGACGAAGTTCTGATGAACACCCTGAAGGGCGCGCCAAGACTCGACGTGCCAAGCCTGTTCCGGCCACAGTTCATGGCCGAAGTGCAGAAGGAACACCCCGAATATTTTGCCGACCTGCCGGCGCTGAAGTAGTTACTCGGCGGTCCAGCCGCCGTCGACGACAAGGGAGGTGCCGGTTATCAGGGCAGCGGCATCGCTCGCCAGAAAGACGATTGCGCCGGTCAGGTCTTCGAGCTGGCCAAGGCGGCCGAGCTTTATACGGCGTAGCGTGTCCTCGCGGAAAACCTGATTTTCAAAGAACGGTCGCGTCATTGGCGTTTCAATGAAGGTCGGCGCGAGCGTATTGACGCGAATCTTGTGCGGCGCGAGTTCGATCGCCATCGCCTTGGTGAAGCCTTCCATCGCATGTTTTGTCGCGCAGTAGACCGTGCGGGTCGGCCCGCCTACATGACCCATCTGCGAGGACATATTGATGATGGAGCCGCCGCGCTGCACTTCGACCAGTCGGCGCGCAACCGACTGCGCCACAAAATAAGCGGCGCGCACATTAAGAGAAAAGACGAAATCGAAATCTTCAACTTTCACGTCAACGAACGGCGCCGGTTTGTTGGTACCGGCATTGTTCACCAGGATGTCGAATGGCTCTTGTGCGGCGATCGTTGTCCTCACTGCCACTACGTCTCGCACGTCGATTGTGAGTGTTGACGCTTTTTGCCCACGCGCGCGGATTGCCTCGGCCGCTGCCTCAATCTCACTAGTTGTGCGTGCGGCGAGGGTGACATGTGCGCCTGCGTCGGCCAGCGCGGATACCGCGGCGAGCCCGATGCCGCGACCAGCGCCGGTCACCAGCGCGCGTTTGCCGTCGAGTCGAAACGACGGCGTCTTTGTCAACGCGAGCGTCATTCCGCCGCCTGGGCGTACGGCACATTGCGGCCGCCGTAGCGGCGTACACGGATGTTCGCCTGCTCCGCATGACCAAGAAAACCTTCCAGAACGCAGAGTCGCGAACAGTATTCGCCGATCATGGCGCTGGCTTCGTCGGTCAGGACCTTTTGATAGGTGCAGGTTTTCATGAACTTGCCGACCCACAAGCCGCCGGTGTAACGCGCGGCTTTTTTGGTCGGAAGCGTATGGTTGGTGCCAATCACCTTGTCGCCGTACGCAACATTGGTACGAGGACCGAGGAACAGCGAGCCGTAGTTTTTCATGCCGTTGAGAAATAGGTCCGGATCGCGCGTCATGACTTGCACGTGCTCCGATGCCACGCGGTCGGCCTCCGCGATCATCTCGGCTTCGTTATCGCAGACGATGACTTCGCCATAATCCTTCCAGGCTTGGCCCGCCGCATCGGCAGTCGGAAGGATCGACAGCAGCCGCTCGACCTCTTTCATAGTGTCGCGCGCGAGCTTCTCGGAATTGGTTATCAATACAGCCGGGGAAGTGGGACCGTGTTCGGCCTGGCCGAGGAGGTCAGTGGCGCAAATTTCTCCATCAACACTGTCATCGGCGATGATGAGGGTCTCGGTCGGACCCGCCAGCAGATCGATACCGATACGCCCGAAAAGCTGGCGTTTGGCTTCCGCCACGTAGGCATTGCCCGGGCCAACGATCATGTCCACCGGCTTGATTGTTTCGGTCCCGAGCGCCATGGCCGCTACTGCTTGCACGCCGCCGAGCACGAAAATCTCGTCTGCGCCGCCGAAATGCATGGCGGCTACGATGGCCGGATGCGGCCCGCCCTTGAATGGCGGCGCACATGCGATAATGCGTTTTACGCCCGCAACTTTCGCCGTGACAATCGACATGTGCGCTGAGGCGACCATCGGATAGCGGCCGCCCGGCACGTAACAGCCGATCGAATTCACCGGGATGTGGCGATGGCCAAGCACGACGCCCGGCAACGTCTCGACTTCGAGGTCGTGCATGGTATCGCGCTGCTTCTGCGCAAAGTTTCGCACCTGCGCCTGTGCGAACTTAATATCGTCGAGATCGCGCCTGGGCACTTGCGCGATGGCCCGTTCGATTTCTTCCGGCGACAGCCGGAAATCCTTCGGCGCCCAGTTGTCGAATTTCTTCGACAGATCCTTCACCGCCAGATCCTTGCGCGCGTCGATGTCGGCGAGAATATTCTCCACCGTCTCGCGTACTTTGGCGTCGGCGGCCTTGATCGCGCCTAAGTCCATTCCGCGCTTGAGCCAACGGGGCATGGTACCCTCCTGAATTAATTCTTTGTCCCTGCTCAACGAGCCGGTACGCGCGAATGCCTGCGTCTCTTACGCACCGCGATCCGGCTCGACGACCACGGCCGTTCCGTAGCACAGAACCTCTGCTGCGCCGACCATAGGCCCCGTATCATAACGTACGCCGACCACGGCGTTGCCACCCATCTCGTGCGCGTGCGCGAGCATCAGCTGAAACGCCTCCTCACGCGCGGATTCGCAGAGGGTAGCGAATATGCCGGCCCGCCCGCCAAACAGCGTACGCAAGGCTCCGACAATCGTCATCGGCAACGAACGCGTTCTAACCGTGATTCCGCGGACCACGCCGAGACATTTGATTGTCTGGAAGCCGGGTAGTTCAAACGCCGTTGTCGATTGCATCGACTCCTCCGATCCGACAGTCATATCGACCGTTTCGATCGCGATTTATTTTATAGCCTGCGGATTGATCGGCGATCCTGTTGCGCCGGTAATGATCAGTGGTGGCCCGCAGAAGAAGAATTCATAAATACCGTCTTGTTCGCAGTCCTCCGCCAGTTCCTTGAGATAGAAAATCTCGCCCATGCACAGACCCATGGCGGGAATGACCACCCAGTGCCAGGGCTGGTTGGCCTCGGTGGTTTCATTTGGCCGCACTTCCACGCCCCAGGTGTCCGTGCAGATAGCAGCGACCTGCTTTTCCTGGCACCAGTAGCAGTTCTCGAACTTGACGCCCGGCGCGTCGCCTCCGGCGTAGCCTCCCCAGTTCTTTTCTGCCAGGCAGCGTTCCATTTGCCCGGTGCGCACGATGACGAAGTCTCCACGCCCGATCGATACATTTTGCTGCTTTGCGCATTCGTCAAGCTCGTCGTTGGAAATGCTTTCGCCGTCCTCCATCCATTTCACGCCGCGAAAGCGCGCGATATCGAGCAATACGCCGCGACCGACCATCTTGTTCTTGGAATGCTCGATGCCGAGCACCGAGAGACCGCGTGAGTCGATGAGCTTGGCGTCATATCCATTGTAGGCCTTGTCCTCATAGAAGATGTGCCCGAGCGCGTCCCAATGAGTGGCGCCCTGTACGCACAGAGTCAGCGTATCGTCAGCATATCGGATCTTGTTCCAGTCTTGCTGGCCGGCGATCGCGTCGGTTCCGGTGGCGAGCATCTGGTGAATTGGGTTGAAACGCCCACCGAACAAACCGGTCTGTGGCCCGGCGCGGTCGAGCGGGATGCCAAGCGCAAATACCTTACCGGAACGAATCAGGCTGGCCGCTTTTACGATGTCCTCGGGTATCACGTGATTGAGGGTGCCAATCTGGTCTTCCTTCCCCCAGCGTCCCCAATTTTTGAGTTTTTTCGTGGCTTCGGCGATCGCTTGCTTGCCCACCTTGATGTTCATGAAGTGCTTCCTTCCGGCTTTTTCATTATTTCGCAGCGTCAAAATCGCCGCCCCCTATCGATGCAATATTGCGCAGAGCATTGGTGTTTCATCAAGCGGGCCACGCATCGGCGTTTTGATGCGGACGTAACGCTTGCGCACCATCCCATCGGCAAGCGGACCAACGCACAGGCGGCGCACCGATCTTAAGGGAGCTACACTTTCCCCAGCGCGCGGAGAATCTTGTCTGGTGTGAATGGCATGTCAGTAAGCGGCTTTGCGCCAAGCGGGCGCAGCGCGTCGTTGATTGCGTTCATGACGGACGCCGGCGCGCCGGCCGTACCGGCTTCGCCCGCGCCTTTGGCGCCAAGCTCGCTGTCGGCGGTCGGTGAGACAACATGCCCGCATTCGATGTCGGGCATTTCTGCGGCCATCGGCACCAGATAGTCGGCCATATTGCCGTTAAGCAGTTGGCCACGCTCATCATAGAGGCAGTGTTCGAATAACGCTGCACCGATACCCTGCACAACGCCACCGCGGATCTGCTCATCGACAAGCAGTGGATTGATGATGGTGCCGCAGTCTTCGACGCACCAGTGTTTCAAGAGTTTCACAAAACCGGTGTCGACATCGACTTCAAGATGACTTGCCTGAATGCCGTTGGTGAAGGCGAAGGGCCACGCGCGCGGAACATAGTGCCGCGTCGCCATCAGTTCGGCCTGGAAGCCCGGCGGCAACGTGTCGGGGCGGAAGTAAGCGATGCGCGCCAGCTCGTCGAGTTGCAGGCGCTCGGTGCCTTTCACCTTGTCCACGACAATGCCGTTGCGGATGTCGAGTTCATCCGGTTTGGCTTGCAGAATGCTCGCCGCCACCGCTAGAACATTCGCGCGCAGCGCCTTGCCGGCCTGCCATGCCGCTTCGCCGCCGATGCCCGCCGCCCGCGAAGCCCAGGTGCCGCCGCCATAAGGCGTATTATCGGTATCGCCGGTAATCACCCGCACTTTGTCGATCGTGACCCCGAACGAACTAGCGACGCATTGCGCCAGCACGGCTTCGGCGCCCTGACCCTGTTCGGTAACGCCGGAGTGGATAATGATTGCACCTTGCGCGTCGAGCTTTACGGTGGCGCCGTCCATCGCCGTGATCCGCGCACCGCCGACGCCGTAAAACGCGGCCGAAGGATTTGTCACCTCGATGAAACTGGCAAATCCGATGCCGCGATATACGCCTTTCTCGCGCAGTTTTTTTTGTTCGGCACGCAGGCCGGCATAGTTCATCATTGAGTCAAGATGGGCGAGCGCTTCGTGGTGCGAGAGAAGTTCGAATTTGAGGCCCGATGCCGACTGCGTCGGGTAAGCGTCGTCAGCGATCAGATTGCGACGCCGCAACTCGAGCGGATCGATGCCGATCTTGGCCGCGGCAAGTTCGACAAGGCCCTCAGTGACCGCGACCGCAATCGGATGGCCGACCGCGCGGTACTGGCACATGACATTCTTGTTCTGAAACACCACGCGCGCCTGGGCGCGATAGTTCGGGCATTTATAGGGGCCGCCGACCAGATTGACGACCTGGTTGGCCTCGATGCCGCTGGTACGCGGATAGACAGAGTAGGGACCGATGCCGGTTAAATCGTCGATCTCGAAGGCAGTTATGATGCCGTCCTTGCTGAGGCCGATCTTTGCCTTGATACGGTGGTCGCGGGCGTGGATATCGGTGACGAAGCTTTCGATACGGTCGGCGACAAACTTTACTGGGCGCTTGAGCAGCTTCGACAACGCCACCGTTGCCATCTCGTCGGCATAGGTATGCACCTTGACGCCGAAGGAGCCTCCGACGTCCTTGGTCAATACGCGAACCTGATGCTCGGCGATGCCGAGATGCTTGGCAAACAGGTTCTGCATCATATGCGGCGCCTGCGTGCCCTGATAAATGGTCATGCGCTGATCGCCCTCGTTCCAGTCGGCGACAACCGCGCGCGGCTCGTTGGTCACGCCAGTGTGACGACCGAAACGGAAGGTGGTTTCCACGACCGCGTCGGCTTCAGCAAAGGCCCTGTCGACCGCGCCGACGTCCAGCTTTCGTTCAAAGCAGAGATTGTCGCCGAGCGCGGCATGGATCACCGGCGTCTTGCCATCGAGGGCGATTTCTGGATCGGTGACCGCCGGCAATTCCTCGTAATTCACCTCGACCAGTTCACAGGCATCTTCGGCCTCCGCGCGGGTGCGTGCCACGACGGCGCAAACGGCCTCGCCTTGCCAGCAAGCACGTTCGATAGCGATTGGAGCCTGTGGCGCGGATTTCAAGCCCTTGAGATGTGTAAGCACGCCGACCCAAGGCGTCATCACCTTTGCAAGCTCGGCACCAGTCACCACCGCAATCACACCCGGCCCTTTTCTCGCTGCCTCCGTGTTGATTTTAATAATGCGAGCATGCGCGTGCGGCGATCGCACATAGGCGACATGCACCATTCGCGGCAAAGTCACGTCACTGACATATTGGCCCCGGCCCTGTGTAAGTCGGTGCAAATTCGGGCGCGGCACCGAACGGCCGATATAAGAATTAGGCCGGTCAAGCGCCGTGAGGACGGGCGGGGAATCATCGGTGATTTTCATTGCGCCGCGAACCTCATAAAAACCGCGTCGGCCACAAAATCGTGCGCCACATGTGTGCCGACGGACTACTGTCGAGGCCGAGTCCTTCCGTGGGTTGTCTAAAATTGCGTCCGATGATGTCGATAAAGTCGTCGAGATTGACCTTGGCATTGGGGTCGAACGAATAGATGTCATTTACGCAGATCAGACGCGAGGTCATGTACCATTTGTGTGCTCGCGCACGCTTGTATTCCTCGACGATGTACGGTTCCGGCTGATAGTCCGGTCCAAACAGGACCTTGTAGAGATCCGGATAACCGTAGCCGACCGTTTCGTCGGGGAAGAACCGAAGAGCCTGATGCGTTTTCACTGCCCAGGCCACTTCCTCATCGACATACGGCTCGATCATCTGTGCGCCCCAGTAGCCGTGGTCGCAGCGGATGAAGCTGACGATGGCGATGTCATGCAGCAGGCAGGCAAGGACGACCTTTTCCGGCTGGCCGCCCTTCAGCGCGTGGGTGGCGCTTTGCAGCAGATGTGCGGTTGAAGCGAAACGATGACGGAAATAGTCCACGAGCGTCGGCTTTTCCGGCATCGCTGGGAGACGCGGATCACTGCTCATCAGAAAGAACTTGCCGGGGTGCTTGGCGCGCATTTCCGCGCTGGTATCCATCTCTACGTTACCGTCCATCAGGTGGGCGATCGTCGAGCGCGTGATGATGCGCTCCATTTCATGCATTTTTTCTTCTTCGAGTTCGTCGGCTCGTTCCGACATCGACAGCGGAGGGGCGTGTTCATTCATGGCCTACCTTCCTTTCGCCCGAGCTTGCGCCACCGCTTCCACCGCATCGACAATGGCGTGGTACCCGGTGCAGCGGCAGTAGTTCCCTGACAAATGCTCACGAATTTCGTCGCGCGTCGGCAGGCCGCCGCGTTTGAGAAGATCCTGGGCAGCGGCGATCATGCCGGGCGTGCAATAGCCGCATTGAAGCGCATTTCGCCGTTCAAACGCGGTCTGCAGATCGGCTACCTCACCGGAGTCGGACATCCCTTCGATGGTCTCAACCCGCGCGCCCTCGCATTGCACGGCCAGCATCAGGCAGCCGCGCACGATCTCACCGTTGACTCGCAAGGTGCACGCGCCGCACACGCCGTGTTCGCAACCGATATGGGTACCTGTGAGCGCAAGATCCTCACGCAGAAAATCCGCCAAAGTCTTGCGCGCGTCGACGCGTTCGTGCACGCGTTCTCCATTCACGGTCAGCGAAATATCGAAGGCGACGCCGCTCATGACCGTGGCTCCAAAAGTTGCTTGGCGACACGGCGCAGCAACACGCCGGCGAGGTGTATTTTCACCGCGGCAGTTGCTTGGACGTCGTCGTGCGGCGCAAGATCAAGGGCGTTGACCGCAGCGTCGATGTTACCGTTCGCCAGCGCCATTTCGGCTTTCTTCGCACGCACTGGTGTATTGCCGACACCAAAATAGGCCAAGCGTATGTCCGAGAGGCCCTTGCCATTGGCGCGTGCGCTTGCCGCAAGGCCAACGATCGCATAATCGCCATGGCGGCGCGCCAGTTCGGAAAATCCCACGCGCGTGTCCTTGCCGGCGGCCGGCACGCGGATAGCGGTGAGGACCTCTTGCTGTCCGAGCGCAGTCTCAAACAGCCCTTTGAAAAAGTCCTGTGCCTTGATTGTGCGCTTGCCCTTCGGCCCTGTCGCCTCGATCTCTCCATCAAGGGCGAGCAGGCAGGCTGGTAGTTCTGCCGCCGGGTCAGCGAAAGCGACTGAGCCTCCAAGGGTCCCCCGATTGCGGATTGCCGGATGACCGATGTGCGGCATGGCGCGGGCAATGAGCGGCGCTTGCTCTGCGATAAGTTCAGAGCGCTCGGCCTGTACGTGCCGCGTAAGAGCGCCGATCTCGACAGCCCCACCTTTCACCGCAATGCCGGCAAGCTCGCCAAGACCGTTGATGTCGATGAGGAGGCCTGGCGCGGACAACCGCATGTTAAGCGTGGCGATCAGGCTCTGACCGCCAGCCAACAACCGCGCATCGTTTTCGGCGAGCAGCGCCACCGCTTCGTCGACCGACCGCGCCCTCTTATAGGCGAATGGCGCTGGCTTCACATGTCCTCCCCGGCATTTTTCTCATTGTGACCCGGAACGCGGGCAGGTCAATGCAGACATAGCGCTCGCGGTGAGCCTGCGTGCCGCGTATAAAGGCCGCGCAAAATCAAGGAGAGGTCCCGTGACGAAAGTGTTCGAAGGAAAAGTCGTTGTGGTCAGCGGCGGGAGCCGCGGCATTGGCAAGGCGATCGGAGCGGCATTTGCACGCGAGGGTGCACAAGTGGTCCTGGCGGCGGCGAGCGCGGATAATCTTGCGGCCGCGGCCAAGACGATGACGGGCGGTGCCCCGCCGCTGACGGTCGCCGGTGATCTGCGCACCCTTGCGGGCTGCGAACAGCTATTCAAGGCGGTCAATGAGAAGTTCAAACGATGTGACATCCTTGTCAACAATGCGGGCGCCACCCGTGGCGGCAATTTCTTCGATCTGCCGGATGACGCTTTTGTCGACGGCTTTGCGCTGAAGTACTTCGCCGCAGTGCGGCTGTCGCGGCTGTTCTGGCCGCTGCTCAAGGCGTCTCACGGCAGTATCATCAACATTATCGGCGCCGCGGCGCGAACGCCGGGCCCCGATTTTTTGGTTGGAGGTTCGGTCAATGCCGCCTTTGCAAATTTCGCCAAGGGTCTTGCGGCGATCGGCAACCGCGACGACGTCAACGTCAATGTCATCCACCCGGGCATGGTGGAAACCGACCGTGTGGTCACTCTGTTTCAGCAATTCGCCAAGGCAAACAATACGACGCCGGAAGAGGCGCGCAAAACGAATCTTGCGAAGAGTGGCGCACGCCGCATCGGCCAGCCAGAAGATGTGGCCGAGCTTGCATTATTCCTTGCACGCCCGCAGGCGCGCCATATCCAGGGCGCAGCCATTATGGTGGATGGCGGAACCACGGCCGGGCTCTATTGATGCTTATGCAACAATCCGTTTGACGATATCGATCGAGCGACGCAGCAACGTTTCGGAAGCCTCCGGGGTGCGGAACGCTGCGTGCGCCGACAGCGTCACATTATCGAGCGTCGCCAGCGGATGATCCGGCGGCAACGGCTCGTTGTGGAAGACATCGAGTCCGGCGTGACGTATGTGGCCACTTTTGAGTGCCGCGATCAGCGCAGCCTCGTCGGCGAGCGCCCCGCGCGCCGTGTTTACGTATATGACGCCTTTCTTCATGCGCGCGATCCGATCGGCTGAGAGAAAGCCGCGCGTTTCGTCACCGAGCGTCAGGTTCATCGAAACGACATCGGCGCTGGCGAGCAGGGTTTCGATGTCGACCAGCGATACGTCGATCTCGGGATGCGGGGTGCGGTTCCAGCCGATTACTTTCATACCCATGCCCTTGGCGATGCGCGTTACTTCCCGGCCGATACCGCCAAGCCCGATCACGCCCAGTGTCTTGCCAAGGAGTTGCACGCCTTCGTGCGGTGTCCAAACGCCGTTGCGAACCTCACGATCCATGCGGGCGAGATCGCGTGCGCAGGCCCACAGGAGTGCGATGGAGTGCTCGGCCACCGCGGTGTCACCGTAACCTTTTATAATATGAACTTTAACGCCGCGTGCGTTCAGCTCATCGACATTCATGTAACTCGCCGGTCCAGTGCCCAGAAAAACGATGTGTTTGAGCTCGGGACATTGCGCAACCAATGGTGTCGGCATGTATGAGTGGTCGTCGATCGCAATATCGTAACCACGAATGATGTTTGGCAGTTCGTCACGCGCGAATGCCGTGCGGTTGACATCGATCGGAGGATCATCGGGTCGAACGACCCTTTCCCACACTGGTGCCAGTTGGTCGTTGCAGTCGAGAAAAATCGATTTCATGGAGATCTCGTTTCGAACAACATTTTCGCATCGACAACGGAGAAAGTCTAAATGGCGGGGCCACAAACGTTGACGGCGGCCGCGGCCCGGACTAGATGCACCGGTGCGCCGAGGAAAGCTAATGTAGCGGTGTAATGAGTAAAGAACATAAAGCCGTCTGCGTCATCGCCTGGCCCGCCGGCCATTCGCGATCGCCGTTAATCCACAACTACTGGATCAAGCAGCACAAGCTCGATGCCGAGTATCGGCGCGAAGCCGTGCCGCCTGAGAAATTCGTTGAATTCGTCAAAAATCTACAAGCCAATGGCTATATTGGCGCCAACATCACGGTGCCCCACAAAGAGACCGCGCTCAAATTGTCGGAACCCGACGATCGCGCGCGCGCTGTCGGGGCCTCCAATACACTTTGGTATGGCGACGGCAAGCTGCGTTCGACCAATACTGATGTCGAGGGATTCCTGGCCAATCTCGATGCGACGACGCCAGGTTGGGATCGCGGCCTGTCGACGGCTGTAGTGCTCGGCGCCGGCGGTGGCGCGCGCGCGGTGATTTTTGCACTGCTCGCGCGCGAAGTCGGGCGCGTCTATGTGATCAATCGCACGGAGGCACGCGCCAAGGCTCTTCAGAAAAAATTCGGTTCCCGCGTGCGGGTCGCCGGTTGGGAGGAAACCACCGGGTTGCTCGGCGGCGCTGGACTTTTGGTCAACACCACGACGCTTGGGATGGTTGGGCAGCCGCCGCTCGAATTCAATCTACGCGCCCCTCCTTCGCTCGTGGTCGCCGACCTGGTTTATGATCCCTTGGTGACGGGGTTGCTTGCCTCGGCGCGCGCGCGGGGTCTACGGACAGCTGATGGCCTTGGTATGCTGCTTCATCAGGCGGTTCGGGGTTTCGAGCTGTGGTTCGGTGTGCGGCCGGAAGTAACCCCGGAACTGCGGGCGCTGATCGAGGCGGATCTTCTCAAGAAGAAGTGAGGAATAAGCGGGTCGAAATGGGGTTATCCGCCTGATTAGGCCAGTCTAGTCTGAACCAGGTTGGGAGGATGCTGTATGTCAAAAATGACGCGTCGAGCGCTTGGCGCTGCCGCAATTGTCCTACTTTTCGCAACCACCTCGTTCGCGCAACAGCCGGGCCGTATTCGCGGGCAGATCGAGAAGATCGATGGCCCGATGCTTGCGCTGAAAACGCGCGACGGCACCATGCTGAATGTCAAGGTCGCCGATGACGCGCGCATTTCTGGCTTGGTCAAAGCGTCACTCGCGGACATCAAGAACGATTCATTTATCGGCATTGCCGGAATGCCGCAGTCTGATGACAGCATCGAAGCATTTTCGATTCATATTTTCCTGCCGGCGCAGCGCGGGGTAGTGCCCGATCGGCACGGGCCGTGGGACGCGCGGCCGGGTAGCACAATGACCAATGCCTACGTAGAGAGCATGGTGCAGTCCAAGGACGGCGGGACGTTGATGGTGAAGTACAAAGACGGCGAAAAGAAAATCGTGGTTACGCCGCAAACGATGATTGCCGCCGCCGCCGTTGGCAACAAAGACGAGCTGAAGGTGGGCGCCCAGATCATCATCTTTGGCTGGGAGAAGCAGCCAGACGGTTCGATCCTGGCGAAAACAATGTACGTCGGGCGCGGCGTAACGCCGGCGATGTAATCCGATGATCGCACGCATCGTTTCCGCATTTATTCTGCTGGTGGTTGTGGCTGGCGGAGCATGGGCACAGCAGCAAACATTACGTGTCGTCGGCACAGTCGACGGCTTTGATGGTCAGGTTCTGGCGATAAAGTCTGACAAGCTGGGCGAGGTGAAGGTCAATCTCACCGCTGACGCTACGGTATTTGGCGTGGCCAAAGCGGCGCTCGACGATGTGAAGCCAGGTTCCTACATCGGCGTCGGTGCAATGCCGCTGCCGGATGGGAGCCAGCGGGCAATCCAAGTGACAATTTTAGCGGAATCTCAGCGTGGACTGAGTGAGGGCCACCGACCTTGGGATGCGCGGCCGAACAGCACGATGACCAATGGCACCGTCGATCAGACGGTGGCCAGCGTCGATGGCCAGGTCGTGATGGTCAAATACAAGGAAGGTGAAAAGAAAATTGTGGTTCCGCCTGATGCCGTGATCCTCGCTTATGTGGCGGGTGACAAAAGCGAGCTCAAACCAGGCGCGCGTATTGCCATCGTACGCGCGGTCAAAAAACCGGACGGTATGATGGAGACCAACCGGGTCAATGTCGGACGCGGCGAAGTGGTGCCGCAATAACTCGCCGCGTTGGCGCGTGTGCCGAGCCGCGCGCGTGGACATCGAGATCGGAAGCAAGTTCCGGCATGTCCCGCATCAACCGCACGAGACGTGTTTGGCGGCCGCCGGCAAGGCGGGCTTCGCGTTGATCTTCAATGGGCCGGCGCACTTCGTCGCAGCGCGACAGGCTGTCAATCCTGGCGCCGTGAGCGGCCAGCTGGGCAAGAAAGTGCGTAAGATCTTCTAACTGTTCGGCGACCACGTGAATAACACCGCTTTCTTCTTGCACAAGCCCGGTAACCGCTACATAGCGCGCGCCTAAGACCACCGGCCTTAGACGCTCGAATACTTTCGGCCACACAATGACATTGGCGACCGCGGTCTCGTCTTCGATGGTCATGAACACGACACCATTGGCCGAGCCGGGTCGCTGGCGACAGGTCACCAGCCCTGAGATACGCGTGCGTGCGCCGGAGGTTGTGCGGCGTAGCGTATCGTTTTGCTTGATGCCGCGGACGCAAAGGTCAGAGCGCAGGAATTGCGCCGGATGCGCACGAAGCGACAGGCGCAGGAAACGATAGTCGTTAATGACTTCCTCGCCGATCGGCATCGGTGGCAGGCGCACATCTGGTTCACGCGAGATGATGTACGCCGGTGCGCCGCCGCCATCGACGGCAAATAACGGCAAATCGTCGTCGCGATCGCCGACCCGGCCAAGCGCCTTGGCTGCCCATAGCGCTTCGCGTCGGGTGAGACCGAGCGAGCCGAACGCATCGGCATCGGCCAATCGTTCCAGCACGCAAGGAGAAAGCCCGGTCCGTAGCCATACGTCGCGCACAGAATCGTAAGCAACGTCGCGTTTCCCGGCGACCAGTTTGGCATCTTTCTCGCTCAGCCCTTTTATTTCGCGTAAGCCGAGACGCACGGCGTGTGTTGTCCAAACATCGTCTCGCATCTCGCGGTGCAGTTCATGCAACCGTTCAGCCGCGCGCGGACCCGGTTCAAGCGTCGAATCCCAGTGCGAATGATTGATGTCGGGCGGCCGTACCTCGACACCGTGCTCACGCGCATCACGTACAATCTGCGCCGGCGCATAGAAACCCATTGGCTGTGCATTCAGGAGTGCGGCGGCGAAAACGTCCGGATAGCGGCATTTAAGCCAGGCCGAGGCATAGACGAGAAGCGCGAAGCTCGCCGCGTGGCTTTCCGGAAAGCCGTATTCGCCGAAACCCTCGATCTGCTGGAAACAGCGTTCGGCGAAGCCACGCTCATATCCATTGGCCAGCATTCCGTCGATCATTTTGCGCTGGAATGTGCCGATGGTGCCCACGCGCTTGAACGTGGCCATGGCGCGACGCAATCGGTCGGCCTCCGAGGGCGTGAAACCGGCGGCAACGATGGCGATCTTCATCGCCTGCTCCTGGAACAGCGGCACGCCCAGAGTTTTCGATAACACCGCTTCCAGTTCTTTCGATGGATAACTAACCGGTTCTTGCCCGCGGCGACGACGCAAATAAGGATGCACCATATCGCCCTGGATCGGGCCAGGCCGCACGATCGCTACCTCGATGACCAAATCATAGAAATCTTTCGGCTTCAGGCGCGGCAGCATGGTCATCTGCGCGCGGCTTTCCACCTGGAAAACGCCAAGCGAGTCGGCGCGGCACAACATGCGATAGACGGCCGGGTCTTCAGGCGGAATGGTGGCGAGCGTGCGCTGGTCGCCATAATGTTTGTCCATAAGATTGAGTGCCTTGCGAAGGCAGGACAGCATGCCAAGACCGAGCACGTCGATTTTCAAAATGCCCAGCGCGTCAAGATCGTCCTTATCCCATTCGACAAAAGTGCGATCGTCCATCGCCGCATTACCAATGGGCATCACCTCATCGAGCCGGCTGCGAGTAATAACGAAACCGCCGACGTGCTGGGATAAATGACGCGGGAAACCGTTGATCTCTTGCGCGAGCGCAAGGACATGGCGCATGCGCCGGCTTTGGGGATCGAGGCCGGTGCGGGTGAGCGCATCTTTCGACACTGCGCCGCCTCCACCGCCCCAGATCGAAGATGACAACGCGCCGATGGTATCCTCGCTCAAGCCAAAAACCTTGCCGACCTCGCGGATCGCCGAACGGCCGCGATAGGAAATCACCGTGGCAGCGATACCGGCGTGTTCGCGTCCGTATTTGCCGTAAATGTACTGAATGACCTCTTCGCGACGCTCGTGTTCAAAATCGACGTCGATATCGGGTGGTTCGCGTCGCTCAGGTGAGATGAAGCGCTCGAACAACAGATCAGCACGCTCGGGGTCGACCTCGGTGACACCGAGGCAGTAACAAACTGCAGAATTGGCGGCCGAGCCGCGGCCCTGACAAAGAATATTTTTTGAGCGCGCGAAGCGCACGATGTCATAGACGGTGATGAAATAGGGTGCATATCGCAATTGTTCGATCAACTCGAGCTCATGCTCGAGATAGGCGCGCACCTTGTCGGGAATCCCTTGCGGATAGCGGCGGGCGGCGCCCTCGTAGGTGAGGTGCACCAGCGCATCTTGCGCGCTGCTAAAGCCTTTCACCTGTTCATCGGGGTATTCGTAACGCAGTTCATCGAGCGAAAAGGAAAGCGCATCGCTAAGCGCCATTGTTTCTTCGATCGCTTCCGGGGCGTCGCGGAAAAGCCTGACCATTTCCGGCGGCGATTTCAGATGTCGTTCGGCATTTGCAGCCAGATTGCGTCCGGCGCGTTCGATGGTGGTTTTCTCGCGAATGCAGGTGAGGGCGTCGGCGAGCGGCCGCCGGTCGGGAAGGTGATACAGCACATCATTGACAGCAATCAGCGGCACGCAAGCTGCGCGCGCCAGTTCCTTCTTGCGTGCAAGCCGTGCGCGGTCGCACCCGCGATAAAGCATGGAAGCGGCGAGTCGTACGCGACGAGGAGCAGCCTCGCGCAGGCGCGCCAGTAATTGCCTACTGCCACCCAAGGCTATTAATTCAAGCCCGAAGATGTGCGCCAGCAGATCATCGAAACAGAGGGCGCAGTCGCCCTTTTTGGCGCGGAGATTCCCGGCTGTAAGCAGACGACAAAGTCGGCCCCAGCCGGCGCGATCGCGTGGATAAGCGAGCACGTCGGGCGTTCCGTCGGCGAACACCAGCCGCGCGCCCGGATGGTAGCGCAGCGGCAGGTTCTGTTCGCGCTTGGCCAGGTGCGCGCGCACTACGCCAGCGACGGAATTGCGATCGCACAGACCGATTCCGGCAAGCCCGACATGGGCCGCCTGCACCATCAGCTCTTCCGGGTGCGAGGCTCCGCGCAGAAAAGAGAAATTCGAGACGACGGCAAATTCGAGATAACGCATGATACTGATCTTTTTTGGGGCAAATCAGGCGAACGTCCCGTGCAGGAACCACGCCGGTGACGTCGCTCTTTTTGCGATATCGCGATAGAGCCCAGCTCGGAATAACCAGAAGCGCAGGCCGCTTTTATCCTCGACGCGGAAATAATCCCGGGCTGGCCCGGTGTGTTCGCTCCACCAGACTCCCTCAATGCGCTCAGGGCCTTCGGCTGCGATCACCTCGTGCAGCGCGCGTCGCCATCGAAAGCGCAGGGGCGGGCCATCCGGCACCTCTGCTACCGTCTCAATTGGCTCCGGCCGCGTCAGCAGCCGCAGCGGACGTGGCGAAAGCTCTATTTCCTTGCGGTAACGGCGAAACGCACCCCAGCCGGTATCGCCGTTGACAGTCTGTGCAGGAAGGACAACTTCGGTCAGTTCCGGAATGTGGCTGTCCTGCGCAGCTAATCGATGTACGCGGCGTGCGCCCAAGCGTGCGCTCAGGCGATCGATCAGGCGGCAAAACTCAGCCGCATCCTCACCGCCACCGATGCCGACCTGTTGGGGCGGGCATGGTTCGGTGACAGTGACAGAAAGTCGCGCCATGTCGAAGCCGAAGCCTGGATCGAGCGTATCGGCGAGCACAGTGAGACGTTCGACAAATAGCGCACGAATCTCGTCCGGATCCCGCAAAGGCCGCGAGGTGCCGGCAGCGATGCGGCGGACCACGCCGTCGGTGCGGAACAAGGTCAACTCGATACGGCGGGCACCGTCGCCACGCCGCTCCAGGGCAAATTGCAATCGCCGCGCCAATCGCCCCGTAATCGACAGGATATCCTCCTCGCGTGCGATTGGTTCAGCGAAGCGTTGTTCGGCGACATAAGGCGCCACTGGCAATCGCGGGTTCAGCGGCTCATGCTCGTACCCAAGTGCGCGATCAAGCTGACGAAGCACTTCGGAGCCGAAGCGCGCGGCGAGCGGTGCGCGCGGCAAATCGACAATATCGCCGATGCACTTCAAGCCGACACGGGCAAGACCAGCGACAGTCGCGGACGCAAGTCGCAGCGCGGACAGTGGTAATGGCGCGAGCAATGCACGTTCTTCGCCACAAGCATAACTTGACGGCTTTCCATAATGCGCGGCAGCCCAGGCGGCACCGATAGTGCCGGCAATAGCAAGCGAATAGGCAAAGCCGGCATTTTCCAGACGCGCGGCGAGATTGGCGACCAGTTCATGTTCGCCGCCGTAAAGATGCGCGCAGCCGCTGATATCGAGCAGCAGACCATCGGGTGCATCGCAGGCTATCAATGGCGTGTAGCGCAAACACCAGTCGGCAATTGACTCGAGCAAGGCAGTATCTGCTTCGATGTTTTCGTCTACCGCATCGATGCCGGGATACATGGCGCGCGCCTGCGCCAGCGCGAGACCAGCTGAGAGGCCAAGCCGCCTGGCCGTATCATCGATGGCGATCAGGACTTCGGTGTTGCCGCGCTTGCCGATGACAACAAGCGGTCCTGAATGATCATGCGACCTGGCGATGCGGTCGGTCGAAAGCCGGCGCAGCCACAGACTGAGGATGCGTTGCGAGGATGAATCGCTCATCGCTGTCACTCCATTCGAGAATCCATGATCCGACCGGACCGCGGCGGTTGCGGATCAGCTGTGCGGCAAAACGCGGAGCACCGGGACCGTGCGTGACCACAGAAGGTGCGGTGCCGACGATCCAGCGACTGGCGGCGGTAGAAGCGTCGCTCGGAGGTGCGGCCCTCAACAGCAGCGCGAATGCGCCATTCTCGGTCGCAGCGAGCGAGAGCCGTCTCACCATGACGCGGTCGATTCCACCGATACGCATTTCGCCAATCACCACGTCTACGGCACGACAGCGCAACGCTTCTTCCATTGCCCAGAACAAGTTGCGTCGGTGTGCGACGGAGACCGTCACCAGCCGTTCCGGTGTGAGCCCAAAGGTGTCGAGACCGGCGCCATGCAAGGTGCCGCTTTCGGCGAGGGCCATATCCTCGGCGATCCAGAACAAGCGGGGTGAGGGCGCCGAAAGCGTTGCCAGTCCCAAAGCAAATCCGGTCGCTGCGGCAAGATGAGCTTCTCCCGATGCCGCAATTTCGTGCAGTGCACTACGGAGGAGGCCCCCGCCAAGCACAGTATCAATGGCGGGAATACCAAGAAGAAAGGCAGCGGGACCGGCCTCAATTCGGGGCATCCTTTGCAAGGTCAAAAGACGTTGGCGAAGTTGCTCAATCATTCACAAGCCATTGAAGACATGAAGTTATCTAGGCCATGGGTGGGACCAGAGCACAATTGTTCATGTTTTGTTCTAATGTGACCAAATACGAAAGACACGTCAAGCCGCAAGGGGCGGGGGTCATTCGGGAGGAGGAGACCCCAAGCCTAGATGTGCGTGACGTAAACAATAGCCACGGCCACTGCGAGGACGGTGGCTACCCAGACGAGTCGAGGATCCGCGGGTTTTTTCATGGCGATTCCTACACATCCAAATGATGTGCCAAACCCCTCACCACCGACTTAATTCGCCTGGGTGGCCAGAGGACCAATCAATTCCCGTTGAGAAAGTCGCGCCCGCGCGCGGTTAGCAGAATCCGCGATTCTTTCATGCTACGGCCGTTTTCAAACTGGATCAGCTCGTTGGCGATGGCGTCTTCCCAGACCGACAAATGCGGACAGCTGCGCCGCCAAGCCTCTGCGTCGGCGTAACTGCGAGGCGCCTCTACAATCCAGGCAAGAAATTGTCGTGTCAGTGCGTGCGCGGCATCCTGCATAACGAGGCGAACCTATTCAGGCCTTCACGAGATTCAAGAGATCAAGCGATCGGCCTGCCGAAGATTGGAGCGGTTGCACAAGAATGGGGCAACTTCACGCTCACCGGCCTGATTTAGCCCGGAATCCCGCAATATCCATCCGGTAAATTGCCGCTCAATTTGGCACGTCGATTGCAAATCTGTCGGTAAATCGCCGGGTTCGGCTCGGCCCAACAGAGGCGCGTGCAACCATGTCTACATTCGACAGTCCGTTCGATCCGTCACGTTCGTTGAACAACGGAGGCTGCGCCTGCGGCCGGCATGTCAGCCAGGCGGAACACGAACGCGATGCCGCCACGCCAATGCAATGTGTGGCCGCCAACGGTGAGGAGAAGCGCTACCAGGAGGTCGTCGCCTCGGCGGTGATGCGCGCGATTTTTCCAAAGGACAAAGGCCGCCGCGAATTCCTCCAGGCACTCGGCGCCTCAACCGCACTTGCCGCCCTGTCGCAATTTTTCCCGCTGCAGAATGCCACTGAAGTTTTCGCCGCGCCTGGTCCGATCGAAAAGAAAGATCTCAAGGTCGGCTTCATCCCGATCACCTGCGCTACGCCTATCATCATGGCGAAGCCGATGGGCTTTTATGAGAAGCAAGGCTTGAACGTGGAGGTGATCAAAACCGCGGGCTGGGCGGTCATCCGCGACAAGACTATCAACAAGGAATACGACGCTGCGCACATGCTTTCCCCCATGCCGTTAGCCATCACCATGGGTGTGGGATCGAAATCGATTCCGTACACTATGCCCGCAGTCGAGAACATCAATGGTCAGGCAATCACGCTCGCAATCAAGCACAAGGACAAACGCGAACCGAAAGATTGGAAGGGCATGAAATTCGCCGTGCCGTTCGACTATTCGATGCACAACTACCTGCTCCGTTATTACGTCGCCGAGCACGGGATCGATCCAGATCAGGACATCCAGATTCGTGCCGTCCCGCCACCGGAAATGGTCGCCAATTTACGTGCCGACAATATCGACGGGTTCCTGGCGCCCGACCCGGTCAATCAGCGCGCGGTCTATGACGGCGTCGGTTTCATCCACACGCTGTCGAAAGAGATTTGGGACCGGCACCCGTGCTGCGCTTTCGCTGCCTCCAAGGAATTTGTCACCGAGACTCCGAATACCTACGCGGCGCTGCTCAAGGCGATCATCGACGCCACAGCCTTTGCCCATAAGCCGGAGAACCGCAAACAGATTGCCGAAGCAATCGCACCAGCCAACTATCTTAACCAGCCGGTTACGGTGGTCGAGCAGGTGCTCACCGGCACTTTTGCCGATGGCCTCGGCAACGTTCGAAACGTCCCCGATCGTATCGATTTTGATCCGTTCCCCTGGCAATCGTTTGCGGTGTGGATCATGACGCAAATGAAACGGTGGGGTCAGATCAAGGGTGACGTCGATTATACGAAGGTCGCGCAGGAGGTTTTCCTTGCCACCGATACCGCCAAACTCATGAAGGATGTGGGACTTACACCGCCGAAAGCGACCTCAAAGACTTTCGTGGTCATGGGCAAGACTTTCGACCCAGCCAAGCCGGAGGACTACATCAAGAGTTTCAAGATCAAGAAGGTAGTCTGAATGACGGCCGCATCGTTGACCGGGCGCGCGGCCGTCGTTTCACTCGCGCTGTTATTGATCTTCCTGACGGGGTGGCACCTGGCTACGCGCGACTCCGGGGTCGCGCAGCATATGGACCCCGAGTACGCCAAACTGATGGGCGCGGCCGCGACGCAGGGAAAATCGGCAATGCCGGGCCCACTCGATGTCGGCGCGAAGCTATGGGAGCACTTGCGCCGTCCTTTTTACGATAATGGGCCAAACGATAAGGGCGTCGGCATCCAACTCGCCTTCTCGATAGCGCGCGTGCTGACGGGCTATTTGCTGGCGGTCGCAATTGCGATCCCGGTCGGATTTCTCATCGGCATGTCACCGCTGATGAGCAAGGCACTCGACCCCTTCATCCAGGTGCTCAAGCCGATCTCGCCACTGGCGTGGATGCCGCTGGCGCTCTACACCATAAAGGATTCGAGTCTGTCGGCGATTTTCGTGATCTTCATCTGTTCACTTTGGCCGACTTTGATCAACACAGCTTTCGGCGTCGCTTCGGTGCGGCAGGAATGGCTCAACGTAGCTAAAACGCTCGAGGTCGGGCCCTTGCGTCGCGCTTTCACCATTATTCTCCCGGCTGCGGCGCCGACGATTCTCACCGGCATGCGTATATCGATTGGTATCGCCTGGCTGGTGATCGTCGCCGCCGAGATGCTGGTCGGCGGCACCGGCATCGGTTACTTCGTGTGGAATGAGTGGAACAATCTGTCGATCACCAACGTGATAACGGCAATTCTTGTTATCGGCCTTGTCGGCATGTTGCTCGATCTAATACTGGCGCGGCTCACCCGGCTCGTGACGTTTCCGGAGTAAGTCATGTCTGATCGCTTTATTTCCATCGAGGGCATTGCGCGGCGCTATCCCAAGCCCGGCGGGGGCGCGACCGCAGTGTTCGAAAATCTCTGGTTGTCGATGGCGCGTGGGGAGTTTGTCTGCATCATCGGCCATTCCGGCTGCGGCAAAACCACGGTGCTCAACATTCTGGCCGGCCTGGATACGCCGTCGGCGGGAACCGTGATCGTCGACGGCAAGGAAATCGAAGGCCCCAGTCTCGATCGCGCTGTGATCTTCCAAAGCCATGCGCTGCTGCCGTGGCGTTCGGTAATGGGCAATGTGACCTACGCCGTGTCGTCGCGTCACCCGGGCTGGACTTCGTCCGAGGCCGCCAGGCATGCCCAGACTTTCATCGATCTTGTGGGCTTGGCGGGAGCCGAGCACAAGCGACCGGCCGAATTGTCGGGGGGTATGAAACAACGGGTCGGCATCGCCCGTGCATTGTCGATCGAGCCGAAGATCATGCTGATGGACGAGCCCTTCTCTGCCCTCGACGCGTTGACCCGCGGCACGCTGCAAGACGAGGTGCGCCGCATCTGCCAGGAAACCGGCCAGACTGTGTTCATGATTACGCATGACGTGGACGAGGCTATCTATCTCGCCGACAAGGTGGTGCTGATGACCAATGGTCCGGGCGCCGTGCTGGCGGAGATTGTGGAGAACCCGTTGCCCAAGCAGCGGTCACGCAGCGACGGCCACAAACACCCGCACTATTACGCTGTGCGCAACCACATCATCGACTTCCTGGTAACCCGCAGTCGTAGCTTTATTCAGGAAGCCGGCGGCGCACACGATCCGCGCAATGTTGCGGTCGTGCGACCAGGACTGCCAGGTCCCTCGATAGCTGGACCGAAATCCAAGCTGTCGCGCCGGGGTCAGCAAGCCGCCGCCCAATAGGATTCGCAGGGAAGGAGAATCTCATGACACGTGCCGGATTGACGGAAAAGCTTCTCGACATAAAGCGCGAGAAAGGGTGGACCTGGAAATATATCTGCGACCAAATCGGCGGCATGTCACCGGTGATGATTACCGGCGGTGTGCTCGGTCAGCAGAAAATGACCAAACCAATGGCAGCCGCCGCAGCCAAATTATTCGGTCTCACGAAGAGCGAACAAGCCCTGCTTAACGAGGTTCCGATGCGGGGCACCGGCACGCCGATGCCGCCGACCGATCCGTTGATCTATCGCTTCTATGAACTCGTGATGGTCAACGGCCCAGCCTGGAAGGCGCTGATCGAAGAGGAGTTTGGCGACGGCATCATGTCGGCGATCGATTTCGACATGACAATCGACCGCCAGCCCGATCCGAAAGGCGACCGCGTCAAGATCGGCATGACCGGCAAGTTCCTGCCGTTTAAATACTACGGCGCCACCGGCAATGCACTGGCCTACGGACTAAAGGAAGACTGAGCGTCAGGTCTTGCGCTTGCGGATGGGCTTCTTCGGTTCACCGCCGACGAGCACGTGTGGGCCGATATCGGCCACGCGTGTGGTGCCGGTAAGGGCCATGGCGACGCTGAGCTCCTTCGCGAGGATGTCGATGGCCTTGGCGACGCCAGCGCGACCACCGGCTCCAAGGCCATAAACATACGCGCGGCCGATCAGGCAGGCGCGCGCGCCGAGTGCCAGTGCACGCAAAATATCGGCACCGGTGCGGATGCCGCCGTCGAAAAGCACTTCGGTGTCGGAACCGATCGCTTGCGCTATTGCAGGCAACGCAGAAATCGACGAAGGCGCGCCGTCAAGCTGGCGCCCGCCATGGTTTGAAACGACAACGGCATCCGCGCCAAGTTTGACAGCGGTCTTTGCGTCATCGACGTCCAGAATGCCTTTGATGATCAGTTTGCCAGGCCAGTGCTTCTTGATCCACTCGACGTCTTTCCAGTTCAACGCCGGGTCAAATTGGCTATTTGTCCACTGAGCCAGCGATGTCACGTCTTCCATGCCGTCTACGTGTCCGGCAAGGTTGCCGAAAGTCTTGTTCTTGCTTTTGAGCATGCTGAATGCCCAGGCCGGTTTCGTGGCAATGTCGATCACGTTCTTCATTCGGATTTCAGGCGGCACAGTCATGCCGTTCTTGATATCGCGGTGGCGTTGGCCAAGCACCTGCAAATCGACGGTCAGGACCAATGCGTTGCATTTGGCCGCGGCGGCGCGTGCCAGAATATCCTGCGAGAAACCACGGTCGCGGATCACATAGAGCTGAAACCAGAACGGCCTGCCTGTCGCCTCGGCTACTTGTTCGATAGAACAGATCGACATGGTGGAAAGGATAAACGGAACACCGGCATCGTTCGCAGCCTGTGCCGACAGGATTTCGCCGTCGCCATACTGCATGCCGCAGAGACCGATTGGCGCCAGCGCGAGCGGGGCGGCGATCTTCTGTCCGATGATGGTGGTGGCGAGGCTCCGCTCCGACACGTCAACCATCACACGTTGGCGCAGTTTGATTGCTTCGAGATCCGCTCGGTTGGCGCGCAGAGTCTCCTCGCTGTAGGAACCACTGTCGGCGTAGTCGAAAAAGGCTTTTGGAACCCGGCGACGGGCAAGCGCGCGCAGGTCCTCAATGCAAGTGACGGTCTTCATGGGAGACTTTTCTGGGACGCAACGGTTGGTCATCGAGGTAGCACAGCGCGGGCGCGCGACGAAATGGTACTGCGAGGGGGATTAACCACGCGCGGTAATGATTTCCGACAATTTTGAAGTAATTTCACGGCGTTGGCATTATTATCCGGGATCTGAGCAGGCTTGGCTGCCCGTCAAAAGCGGGCTAGTCAGGAGTGTTAACCTGTGACGTAGGGCGTCGGGGGATTGTTTATGGTTCGTCGCTATTTTGGCACCGACGGAATTCGCGGCCTCGCCAACCGCGTTATTACCCCGGAACTGGCGCTCAAGGTCGGTCAAGCCGCCGGTTTGATCTTTAGAAATGGCGATCATCGTCACCGCGTGCTGATCGGCAAGGATACCCGTCTTTCGGGATACATGATCGAAACGGCCTTGGTCGCCGGCTTTACGTCAGTTGGGATGGATGTGCTGCTGACCGGTCCAATTCCGACGCCGGGGGTCGGGATGCTGGCACGCTCGATGCGCGCAGATCTCGGCGTCATGATTTCAGCTTCGCATAATCCGTTCGACGACAACGGCATCAAGCTTTTTGGGCCAGACGGCTACAAACTCAGCGACGAGACAGAGACCAAGATCGAAGATCTGCTCGATTCCGATTTGAGCAAGCAACTTGCCAAGAGTGACGATCTCGGCCGCGCCAAGCGTATTGACGGTGTGCAAGATCGCTATATCGAGTTTGCCAAGCACACTTTGCCAAAGTCGGTGTCGTTTGAAGGTCTGCGCATCGTCATCGACTGTGCAAATGGTGCCGCTTACAGGGTGGCGCCCGGTACACTGTGGGAATTGGGCGCCGACGTGATTTCCGTGGGTGTTGATCCCGATGGTTTCAATATCAACAAGGATTGCGGTTCCACCGACCTGGCCGCGCTTTCCCGCAAGGTGCGCGAGATGCGCGCCGATATCGGAATTGCGCTCGATGGCGATGCCGACAGGGTGATCATCGTGGACGAGCGGGGTCATGCCGTCGATGGCGATCAGCTCCTTGCGGTTATTGCCCAAAGCTGGAAGGAAGACGGCAGGCTTCAGCGTCCCGGCGTGGTTGCGACCGTGATGTCCAATCTCGGCCTTGAACGCCATCTCGCCGGTCTTGGTCTCGAATTAGTGCGTACTCCGGTCGGAGATCGCTATGTGCTCGAGCACATGCGCACCCACGGATACAATATTGGCGGCGAGCCTTCCGGCCATATTATTCTGTCTGACTATACAACGACCGGCGACGGACTCATCGCCGCACTGCAGGTACTTGCGGTAATCAAACGCGGCGACAAAGCCGTTTCCGAGCTCTGCCACCGCTTCGAGCCGCTGCCGCAGGTGCTCAAGAACGTCCGCTATCAGAAAGGCAAACCGCTAGAGAATGCACAGGTGCGTTCGGCGATTGCGAGTGCCGAGCGCAAGCTTGGTCGGGACGGCCGATTGATCGTGAGACCTTCGGGGACCGAGCCAGTCATCCGCGTGATGGGCGAGGGTGACGACAGGACATTGGTCGAATCAGTCGTGGACGATGTCGTTGAGGCGTTGAGCGAAGTCGCGGCCTGACGCCGCCGTGTTTGGCCATTCGCCCGCAAGCTTTCCGCTGTAAACAATTTCTTAAATCGCGAACTTTCGCGTGCACAAACTTATGTTTGCACCGCAGGCATTTCTCACACATCGATCAAATTAATTAACCAGCATGGTTAATAATTAAGGTTAAGCGCCAATTAAGGATTTACTGCCATCGTTCCTCCGTTCGCCGTGTGGGCGTTTGTTGTGAGGACGAATTGAAATGGTTGCGCTGCGTTTCAACAGATCAGTGGTTGCGGTGATTGCGTCGTTCGCCGCTGTCAGCGCGGTCCATTCCGCCGACCTCACAGTGCCTCCATTGGCGCCGGTCCAGGATTTTTCAGGTTGGTATCTGCGCGGTGATACCGGTCTCGCCAATGGAAGCATGGTCGCTGAAAGCCGGCTCGAATCGGCGACGAACAACAAATTCGATGCTGTTCCGTTTTTTGGCGTTGGCGAGGTTGGCGGCGCGTTCATGCCGGATCGCTACACCGGCAGTAAGTACGAGTGGACCTTTCTGTTCAACGGTTATCCGGGTCTTGGCGCTTGGTGGAATTTAACGCCTTTTCTGGGTGCCGGAGCTGGCTCCAGTCGATCTGACATCGCGGGGCACCAAGCGTGGCCTGCGGCTCAGCTTCGATGGTTACGATTCAATCCCACCGGCGCTGCGCAGGGTTAGCGGCGCTTGGCTAACAGCGGACGACGAACGTGAAACGAAACGAAAAAAGTAAGAAGTTTGTTGGGGTCGATGTGGGACTGGCCGCGATGGGCCAGGGGGCACCGCGCTTCGCCATCGCCATTTGTTCCTTGTTGGCGAGCGTGGTTGCGGATCGCGCGATGGCAGCAGATTGGCCGCTGCGCGGCTCAGTGGCGCCGAGCTATATGCGGTGGGATGGTTGGCAGGCCGGCGTTCAAGTTGGCTACGGCAATTTGAATACCGATTTCGGCGACAGCACTGGTCCGCTCGTCGCGTTTATCTTGCGCAATTCGACGCTGGAAAACGAGGCCCAACCTTCGTCCTGGACAACGCTACCGCGCAATTCGACCAACGGACCGGTGTTTGGCGGATTCGTCGGGTACAATGTTCAGTGGAGCGAACTCGTGCTCGGTGCTGATCTTGCCTATATGCACCCCTCGGTTCTGCAATCAAATGTCGGCGATTCGCTAACGCGGGTGGTGACCACGTCGGACAACGTACAGCACACCGTGACCATTTCAGCGCAGTCGAACTTCAAACTCGTCGATTACGCAACGCTGCGCGCGCGGGCAGGGTATGCTTTCGACCAATTTTTGCCTTATGCGGCGGTCGGCCTCGCGGTCGGGCGTTTCAACTATGGGACGACCGTGACCGTAACCGACAATCAGCTGCTGCCCCCCAATCCTCCGGGAACGCCTTCCTTTTTCCAGCAGTCAGCCAGCGCCGGCCAAAATAACGTCTTTGCCGCCGGTGTAGCGGCGGCCCTGGGGCTCGATTGGGCGGTCACGCCCAGTGTATTTCTCCGCGGAGAATGGCAATTTATTGCTTGGTCGCCGGTGAATCAGACCCGCTCCAACGTCCAGACGGGACAACTCGGCGTCGGCGTACGATTCTGGTAATCGCCTATACAATTTAGTTAGTGCCACGCTTTCCTGCGCGGGAGTTGACCGCGCACGGTAAGTCGCCTATTCCCGCCAGTGGGACACCTCTCCCCAACGAGGGGCGCCTATCTGGAAGGATAGAAACATGACGGCGACCAAGCCCGGTATGCGGCCGGCAATTCCGCACTTCTCTTCTGGCCCGTGCGCCAAGCGCCCCGGTTGGAATCTCCAAAACCTCACCGATGCAGTCCTCGGACGATCTCACCGATCCAAAATCGGCAGGGCGAAACTCAAGCGCGCCATCGATCTAACCCGTGACGTGCTGGAAATCCCCGCCGACTATCGTATCGGAATCGTGCCGGCATCCGATACGGGTGCGGTCGAGATGGCGCTTTGGTCCTTGTTGGGCGCGCGTCCGGTAACGATGCTGGCCTGGGAATCTTTCGGCGAAGGTTGGGTTACCGACGTCGAGAAGCAACTCAAGCTCAAGGACCTCACCGTCATCAAGGCTTCCTATGGCGAACTGCCCGATCTTGCCAAGATCGATTTTTCGAACGATGTGGTCTTCACCTGGAACGGCACGACATCCGGCGTGCGAGTGCCGAATGGTGATTGGATCGCCGCCAATCGCAAAGGCCTCACCATATGCGACGCCACGTCTGCGGCTTTTGCACAAAGGCTCGATTGGCCGAAGCTCGATGTCGTCACGTTCTCCTGGCAAAAAGCACTCGGCGGAGAGGGTGCGCACGGAATGCTTATTCTCTCGCCACGCGCCGTCGAGCGGCTCGAAACCTACAAACCGGCCTGGCCGCTGCCGAAAATTTTCCGTCTGACCAAGGGTGGAAAACTCAACGAGGGAATTTTCACCGGTGAGACCATTAACACGCCATCGATGCTTTGCGTGGAGGACTATCTCGACGCATTGCAATGGGCAAAGTCGGCCGGTGGCCTGACCGCAACGATCGCGCGCTCCGATGCCAATGCAAAAACCTTGTCGGATTGGGTGGCGGAGACCGCGTGGGTCGATCATCTCGCGAAAAATGCAAGCGAGCGCTCCAATACGTCGGTGTGCCTGAGGGTGGTCGATGCCGCGGTCGCACGTCTTTCCGGGGATGATCAGGCGACATTTGCGAAGACGCTCGCCGGGTTGCTCGAGAAGGAAGGCGTCGCTTACGACATTGCCTTTTACCGAGATGCGCCGCCCGGTCTGCGCATCTGGTGCGGGGCGACCGTCGAGCGGCGCGATATAGAGGCGCTGACGCCCTGGCTTGACTGGGCGTTTGCCGAAGCCAAAGCCACACTGTCCAAGGCCGCCTGAGCCAAACCCGTTTCGGTCATTCCCGAAAGTTCCCCATGCCAAACGTTCTCATTTCCGATGCGTTATCTGCCGCAGCCGTGCAGATCTTCAAAGATCGGGGCATCGCGGTCGATTTTCAGCCCGCGCTCGGCAAGGACAAAGACAAACTCGCCAGCGCCGTGGGCCGCTATGACGGCCTTGCTATACGTTCCGCGACCAAGGTGACCGCGAAAATCATCGAGCATGCAAAAAATTTGAAGGTGATCGGTCGCGCCGGCATCGGCGTCGACAATGTCGATATTCCGGCCGCGACTGCGCGTGGGATTATCGTGATGAACACGCCGTTCGGCAATTCGATCACCACGGCCGAGCATGCGATCTCGCTCATGCTGGCATTGGCGCGACAAATTCCAGAAGCCGACGCGTCGACTCGCGCCGGCAAGTGGGAAAAAAACAAGTTTATGGGCGTGGAGATCTTCGGCAAGACACTCGGCGTGATCGGCTGCGGAAATATCGGCTCGATTGTTGCGGACCGTGCCCTCGGCCTGAAGATGAAAGTCATCGCTTACGACCCATTCCTGCCTGCCGACCGCGCCACCGATCTTGGCGTCGAGAAAGTCGAACTGGATGAATTGTTCAAGCGCGCCGACTTCATCACGCTGCACACGCCGCTCACCGACAAGACCCGTAACGTCATTAGTGCAAATGCTATCAAGGGCATGAAAAAGGGTGTGCGCATCATCAACTGCGCGCGTGGCGGGTTGGTCGACGAGGCTGCACTCTACGAGGCGCTCAAAAGCGGGCACGTCGCCGGCGCGGCCTTTGACGTGTTCGTAATCGAACCAGCGACGGAAAATCCGCTATTTAGTCTGCCAAACGTGGTGTGTACGCCGCATCTCGGTGCATCCACATCGGAGGCGCAGGAAAATGTGGCATTGCAGATCGCCGAACAGATGTCGGACTATCTTCTGCGCGGCGCCATAACCAACGCGATCAATTTCCCCTCAATCAGCGCTGAGGAAGCACCGAAGCTCAAGCCATTCGTGGCATTGGCCGAAAGGCTCGGTTCCTTCGCGGGGCAGTTGACCGAAACCGGTATCAGTAAGGTCCAGGTCGCCTACGAAGGTGCCGTGGCGCAGATGAATACCAAGGCGCTCACCTCGGCAGCACTTGCCGGGCTGCTGCGTCCGATGCTGGGCGACGTCAATGTCGTGTCCGCACCGGTAGCAGCCAAGGAGCGTGGCATCGTGATTGAGGAGGTGACACGCGAAATGCCGGAAGACTATGAAAGCCTTATCACCGTCACTGTCACCACGGAACGGCAGTCTCGGCATGTCTCCGGGACAGTTTTCGCGGATGGGCGGCCGCGCATCGTGAACATAAAGGGGATCCGCATGGACGCCGAGTTCGGCCCCTCAATGATCTACATCACCAATCTCGACAAACCGGGCTTCATCGGCAAATTTTCATCGACGCTCGGCGAGGCCGGCATCAACATTGCCACCTTTCATGTCGGCCGTGACGCGCCCGGAGGCAACGCCGTAGCGCTGATCGAAATTGACGGCGAGTTGCCCGAGGCCGTATTGGCAAAAGTGCGCGCGTTGCCGCAGGTGCAATCTGCCAAGCCTCTGCACTTCTAAAATTAACGCGTAAGATCAACCCTTTGTCCTCGTGACCCCGTGGCAAAGTGCGGTGGACTTTGGCTTGCCTCGAAGGGGAGCATCCTTTATCCGAGGGTGGACCTGGCCGGTGGCACCCGGCTCAAAGTGTCCGGGCGCTGGCGCAGGGAAGGGATCCTGATGGCGAATGTCGTAGTTGTCGGGTCTCAGTGGGGCGACGAAGGCAAAGGCAAGATCGTCGACTGGCTGTCGGAGCAGGCTGACATCGTCGTGCGTTTCCAGGGCGGCCACAATGCCGGGCACACCCTGGTGATCGATGGCTCAACTTACAAGCTCTCGTTGCTGCCATCGGGTGTCGTGCGCGAAGGCAAGCTGTCCGTAATCGGCAATGGTGTGGTCGTCGACCCGCAAGCGCTGATCGATGAGATCGCCCAATTGAAGAAACAAGGCATAGTGGTGACACCCGAAACCTTACGCGTCGCGGAAAATGCGCCGCTGATTTTGCCACTGCATCGCGAGCTCGAGGCCGTGCGCGAGGCTGACGGCGCGGCGACGCGTATCGGCACGACCAAGCGCGGCATCGGTCCGGCTTACGAGGACAAAGTTGGCCGTCGCGCTATCCGATTTATGGACCTTGCGGATCTTCCGGCGCTGGATGGAAAGATTGACCGCCTGTTGGCGCATCATAATGCGCTTCGCCGCGGTCATGGTCTGCCTGAAATTAAGGCTGAGGCTGTGTACGAGCACTTGGCTGCGATCGCGCCAAAAGTCCTGCCCTTCATGGACTCGGTCTGGTCACTGCTCGACGGCAAACGGCGCGAGGGAAAACGTATCCTGTTCGAGGGAGCGCAAGGCGCGCTTCTCGATATTGACCACGGCACTTATCCTTACGTCACGTCCTCAAATACGGTGGCGGCGCAGGCGGCGACCGGCTCCGGACTCGGGCCAAATTCGATCGACTACGTGCTCGGCATCTGCAAGGCGTACACGACACGCGTCGGTCTCGGGCCATTTCCGACTGATCAGATGGACAATGCGATTGGGACAACTCTCGGCGAGCGCGGACGCGAATTTGGAACTGTCACCGGACGCGCGCGCCGCTGCGGTTGGTTTGATGCAGTGCTGGTTCGGCAAACGGTGTTGACCTGCGGCATTGATGGGCTGGCGTTGACTAAACTGGATATTCTTGACGGCTTCGATGAAATCAAAGTGTGCGTGCGCTATCGCCTTGATGGGCGCGAGGTCGATTATCTTCCAGCCGGTGAGCACGTGCAGGCCAGAGCGGAGCCGGTTTATGAGGCTATCGCCGGATGGAAAGAGCCGACGGCGCGGGCTAGGTCCTGGGCACAGTTGCCCGCGCAAGCGATCAAATACGTTCGTCGTATCGAAGAATTGGTTGGTTGCCCGGTCGCCTTATTGTCGACTAGCCCGGAACGCGAAGATACCATTCTTATGAAAAACCCATTCGAGCTATGATCGCCAAAAGACACGAATCAAAGGCAAGCACGGTCTCGAAAATGGGAGCCCGTTTTCAAAAGGGATCATGCTCCAGCACGACAGCGCGCAATGGCTGACTATTATCCCTTGATCTCCCGCGCGGTGAGTGGCCTCGATAGGAGCACCGGCGAAAATCGCCGTGCGCTTTACGATCGCGCGCGCGCCGCACTTGTTAGCCAGCTGCGCGGCGTCCAGCCTCCCCTGGACGAGACCGATATTACGCGCGAGCGATTGGCGCTGGAGGAGGCGATCCGCAAGGTCGAAGCGGAAGCAGCCAAGCGGGTACGTTCGGATATTCCCGAACCCGCCGAACCGTCTCTCCGCGACCGCGGTCTTCGCGATTTCCGGGAAACCGTGGCTGAGGCCCATGGTCTCGGAACCGCCGCTGCCGAAGCCAAGCGGGCGGCTCATGCCACCTATGAGGCGATGCCCGCTGGATCCGATTCACACTATTTCGAGCCCCCCCGCCCCCCGGAGCCCCCCAGGGTCACGGAGCCTCCAATGACCGAGGAGGCGCTGCATGAGGACTACGCACCACCTCCAATTCCCAGCCCCTACGACGATGCCGATAGCTATACACGCCGTCCGCCGCGCTCTTATGGCGGCATTATCAAATTGGCCGTGTTGCTGTTGGTATTGTCTGGCATCGCCGGTGCCGTCTATTGGCAGCGGCATGCCATCAGTTCGATGATAGCGGGTTTCCGCTCACAGCCGGCGCCGGCGGTGAAGCCAAAAGACGCGTCGCAATCCGCCGCGCGCCCAAAGATCGCAGACCGCATCGGACAAACGGGCCAGACGACGCCGGACGCAGCCAATGCTCCGGCCGCGGCGGTGGCGCAGAAGGTCGTACTTTATGACGAGGATCCGAACGATCCGCAGGGAAAACGCTATGTCGGCTCCGCGCTTTGGCGCACAGAGACCGTTTCGCCGGGACCGGGGCTCGCGCCGGAACTCGCCGTGCGCGCCGATATTGAAATACCCGAGCGCAAACTTCGCATGACCTGGTCGCTCCGCCGCAATACCGACAAGGCGCTCCCGGCGAGTCACACCATAGAAATCATGTTCACATTACCCGCGGATTTCCCCGAAGGCGGGATCGGCAATGTCCCCGGTGTTCTGATGAAGCAAGATGAACAGGCCCGTGGCGTGCCGCTCGCCGGCTTGGCCGTGAAGGTGACCAACGGTTATTTCCTGATCGGCTTGTCCGCGGTCGACGTCGACCAACAGCGCAATATCCAGCTGCTCAAGGAGCGCGACTGGTTCGACATTCCCGTTGTATATACCAGCGGTAAGCGCGCAATTTTGGCGGTGGAAAAGGGCACGCCCGGCGCCCGCGCCTTCGAGGAGGCGTTCCGCGCGTGGGGGCAATAACGGATCGCTGTGCGAAAGGACTCCAGCAAAATGGCCGGGCAAGTGACCCGGCCATAATCGATGCGGTTTGAATTGCGCTACTTACTGCGCAGCGATTGACGGTGGTTCCGCCGGCTGTTCCAACGTCGCCATCCGGCTTTTTACCGCCTTCTGCACCTTCTCGAAGGCGCGTACTTCTATCTGGCGCACGCGCTCACGCGAGACGCCAAACTCGGCGGCAAGCTCCTCGAGCGTGATCGGATCGTCGGCGAGCCGCCGTGCCTCAAAGATTCGGCGTTCACGATCGTTGAGGACGTCGAGCGCGGAGATCAGGGCCTTGTGTCGATTGTCGCTTTCCTCGCTCTCGGCGAGGATACGCTCCTGACTCGGTGCCTCGTCGACAAGCCAATCCTGCCATTCGCCGCTCTCGCCATCATCGCGGATGGGGGCGTTGAGCGAGGCATCGCCGCCAAGACGGCGATTCATGTCGACCACGTCCTGTTCCGTGACGCCGAGACGCTTGGCGATCACCTGTACTTGGTCGGGGCGCAGGTCGCCTTCCTCGAGCGCTGAAATCTTGCTCTTCGCCTTGCGCAGATTGAAGAAGAGTTTCTTCTGGTTGGCAGTGGTACCCATCTTCACCAGCGACCAGGAGCGAAGGATATATTCTTGTATCGCCGCTTTGATCCACCACATCGCGTAGGTGGCAAGACGGAAGCCCTTTTCAGGCTCAAAGCGCTTGACCGCCTGCATCAGGCCGACATTGCCTTCCGAAATGACTTCCGAAATCGGCAATCCGTAACCGCGATAGCCCATGGCGATCTTGGCGACGAGGCGGAGATGGCTGGTAACGAGCTTATGAGCCGCGTCACGATCGCCGTGCTCACGCCAGCTGCGCGCCAGCATGTATTCTTCCTGCGGTTCCAGCATCGGGAACCGCCGAATTTCATCGAGATAGTGTGAAAGGCCGGATTCGGCCTTGAGTGCCGGTAGTACGGCGGTACGGGCCATGATAGCGCCCTCCTTACTTGCCCCCGGTTTATCGGCAGGCGGTTGTCGCCGCCGCTCCCCGAGCCGACGGCGCCCATTCAATGCTGCGACCGCGAATTCCCTCGATCGCAGTTGCAGCATACCGGCTTGGCGGGGCGAAAGATAGCATTCGGCCCGTCACGTCGACGTGACGCAGACATGCGTCTTGGCATGCCGACAAGCTGTTGATCTATCTTGTCTATTAGCGCTGCTTAAGCCCAGCTTCACGGCTCTCCGTGTGCAAGGCATCACGTAAACGACGCAAATCACCCGGCAGTTCCGATTGGAACTCCAGGACTTCGCCGGTTTCGGGGTGTTCAACAGCCAGCAGATAGGCATGCAAAGCCTGTCTGCCAAGGGCCCCCAAGGCTGCGCGCGCCTGCGGCCCTAGCCGACTGGCTTTGGTTTTAAATCCGGTGCCGTAAGTGGCGTCGCCCAGCAGAGGGTGCCCGGCATGGGCAAGATGCACGCGGATCTGGTGGGTGCGCCCGGTTTCCAAAGTACATGCCAGAAGGCTCGCCACAGGCTTGCGGTCCGTCCCGACGAAGCGCTCAAGGACTTGCCAATGTGTTACGGCCGGCCGGCCATCGTCGCGTACGGCCTGTTTGTCCCGTGCGTGGGCGTGACGGCCGAGCGGGAGGTCGATTGTCCCCTTCGGGCGATCCGGCGCACCCCAGACCAAGGCGAGGTAGCCGCGCCTGATCGCTCCCTGGGTCTTTGCGGCGAACTGACCTGAGAGCGCGCGGTGCGCCTTGTCGGTCTTGGCCACAATCATCAGGCCGGTTGTGTCCTTGTCGAGGCGGTGAACGATGCCAGGCCGTTTGACCCCTCCAATGCCGGACAGGCTCGCGCCACAGTGGGCGATGAGGGCGTTTACAAGTGTCCCCGATGCGTGGCCGGCGGCTGGATGCACGACCAGACCCTTCGGCTTGTCGATGACGATGATCGAATCGTCTTCGTAGACGATGTTGAGCGGGATCGTCTCGCCCTGCGGGGCGGCCAGTTCGGGTGGCGGCAAAGTCACCGTAACGACATCGCCGGATTTGACGGTTGCGGCCGGATCGCGGATCGTGCGCGCACCGATTTTGACCTGACCCGCAAGGATCAGTGCCTTCAGGTGCGACCGCGACATATTTGCGACATGTGCGGCAAGCACGCGGTCGAGCCGCAAGCCCGCATCCGCGGGAGCGATTGTTACTGTTTCGATAACTCTATCCGTCATGGTTCAAGCAAATGCCCGGCGACGATGAAAAACTTCTTGATCCAGAAGGCGCGCAGATCGTCGCCAGTGCGCGCCGGCTGATGTTGATTGCGAGTTTGACCACGTTTATCGCCGTTGCCGCGGTGATAGGGATCATCGGCTATCGTGTTTTCAGGGGCGATGGAAGAGTGCAGCCTGCACCGGACGTTTCGGTAGTGCTTCCCACCGGCGCCAAGGTACTCTCCAGCGCGATCGGCGAGGGCAGGCTTGTGCTCACCATCGAAATTAACGGCGCAGTCGAACTCCTCAGTTTCGATCTCAACACGCTCAAACCGCTCGCCCGGACGCGATTGGCACCTTAATTTGCCGCTCAAAGGACGCGGATTTTCTCCAGCACCGGCAATAGATAGGAAATAAACTTTTCCGGGTTCTCGCTCATTGGGAAATGTCCGAGCCCTTGCATGATAGTGGCCTGCGCTCCGGTCCGCCTGGCAATATCGAGGGTGCCCTCACTGGTGCAGGAATAGTCGTATTCTCCGGTCAGCAGAAAGAGTGGGCAACGATTGATGTCGATTTGATCGACTCGGTCCCGAATATCGCCGTCAACCATGTAGAAATGTAGATCGCCTTTAAATACGCCCGGTCCGCTTTGCATGTAGTGCCACAGGGTCTCCCAGCGTTCAGCTGCAGGTGCAACCGGCGCCACCAGGCCGGAAATCACGCCGGCGCAAACCATGCCTCCATGTACGTCGGGGCGGTCGAGCCACTCGAGATCGTAATAGGCGTCGGTGTGCGCGGCGGATTCAAGTCCAACCAGCGCGCGGAAGCGTTTGGAATGCTCGTGCGCGAGATGCAGCACAATACGTCCGCCGATCGAGCAACCCATGGCCACCGGTCTGTCGAGTTCGAGCGCATCGGCAATTTCAAGTATCATGCGCACATAATCGCGCGAGGTGAGCCGGTAGTCCGTCTCCTGCCAGCCCGGAGGCGGAGATGACTTGCCGTGCCAGGGCATGTCGAAGGCGATGACACGGAAATTTTTCGTTATGCGCTCATCGTTGAGCAGGCCGCGATACTGGCGTGCGTCAGAGCCGGCAGTATGAAGGCATAACAACGGTATGCCTTGTCCGGCTTCCTCAAGATAAAGCCGGTGTGCCTTGCCAAGAAGATCAAGTCGCAAATAGCGGCCGGTGATCGGTTCGAAACGTGGGCTCATCGTTTCATCTCCCGCCGCGGAGCTGCGATCACGTCCTTGAAATACAGCAGGTTCGCCATGAACGGATGCAGGTTGCCCTCCACCTGCATGAGTTTTTGTTTCACCAGCGCGAAAATATCCGTGTAGCCGAGGGGCGGCAGCGGTAGCCAGAATTTCTCCCAGACGTCGCGCGAAGCGCGCAGACAGAAACTGTAGTCCGGCGTGATGAAAGGGCCCGGCGTCACCTTGGTAATCCGGCCTTCCTGCACGCGCAGCAGGGCCGCAGCATCGTCGATTGCGATCATGAAGGTGGTGTCGACGAAGCGGCCGCGACGGACGAGTCTTGGGTCGGCGTTGACCAGGCCGGCGATCTTGTCGATCATGCAAAATCTCCTCTGAGGCCGGCATAGGGTGGAATGGAGCGTCGTCGGCCGCAAGAACAACAACGCGGTCGATCTTGCCTACTCGGCAGATCGAGGCTATCTCGAAGAGCCTAGCTCCCTTCGTCTAGCGGCCCAGGACGTCGCCCTCTCACGGCGAAAACAGGGGTTCGAGTCCCCTAGGGAGCGCCAAAGGTCCCTGGCATTGATGACCGACGCACGAGCCTGGCCGACCGAGTTACGCCTGCATAAGGACCGCAAA
Source organism: Pseudolabrys sp. (assembly GCA_035626335.1). Classification (GTDB taxonomy): domain Bacteria; phylum Pseudomonadota; class Alphaproteobacteria; order Rhizobiales; family Xanthobacteraceae; genus Pseudolabrys. The sequence goes on along the minus strand of DASPNW010000024.1, from coordinate 193,876 downwards.
ACATTGACTGTCACGTTCGAGGGCGGCGAGAGCTTCGATTTGCCCGCCGAATATTTGCGCGTCAAAAGTCCAAGCGCGGAAGTGCAAGGTCATTCGGCTGAGGAACGAAAAACCGTCCCCGGCAAGCGCGATGTTGGCCTCATCGAGGTGCTCCCGGTTGGCAACTATGCCGTCCGGCTCGTGTTCGACGATATGCACTCAACCGGCATTTTCGATTGGGACTATCTGGCCGATCTCGGGCGCAACCATTCGACTTACTGGCAGGACTATCTGGATGAACTGGCCGCCAAGAACCTGACACGCGAACCGGCGGCCCGACGCACATAATGCTTCGCGCTGTGAAACTGCTAAGCTGTAATCCGTGGAACTTGCGAGGACCAAATTGGTGGCCACCACAGAACCAAAAAAATCAATTCGGACCGCGATCGTCGAGGACGATCCCGCGTTGCGGAAGATGATTGTCTCGCTCTTGCAGGCGGACCCGCACTACGGCGTCGTTGCGGAGTTCGCCGAAGGGAAGGCGGCGATTGCCGCAATTCCGCGTCTGGGCCTCGATATCGCGCTGGTCGATATTGGCCTGCCGGACATATCGGGGATCGAGGTGATCCGCGAACTCAAGGCGCTTTGTCCCGAGTGCAATGTGTTGGTTGTCACCACATTTGGCGATGAAAAGACGGTCACTGCCGCGCTGGAAGCCGGCGCCGACGGCTATCTTCTAAAAGGAACGGCGCTGGAGGAACTCAAGCGCGACATCCACTCCTTGCAAGACGGCGGCTCGCCGCTCTCGCCGATGATCGCACGCAAGCTTTTGAATCGGCTCCAAATGAAAGCCGCCGACAAAAAATCAGTGGTCGGCAGCGAAACGAAATTAACCCGGCGTGAGCAGGAAATCCTGGAAATGATCGCCAAGGGATTTTCCTACGCCGAAACCTCGAAGATATACAGCATCAGTGTGACGACCGTGCACACCCACCTTAAAAGCATCTATCGCAAGCTTGAAGTGCATTCCAAGACCGAAGCTGTCTATGAGGCACGGCGCCGCACTCTCATCCATTAGGCAGGCCGTGGCGCCCTCAATTCGATTCGAACGGTTGTTCCGCGTCCTCGAGAAGAATCGATGACAATCGCACCGCCGGTCGAAATGCTTGCGGTCCGCTTGCGCATATTCGACAGGCCGCGTCCAGCATCTGTATCGGCAGGATTGAATCCACATCCGTCGTCCTCGACGCAAATGACGATCATCGATTTCTTTTCGTCATAATCAGTCGTCAATGTGACGGTCGTTGCTTTCGAGTGATGCAAAACGTTGCTCAGCGACTCCATCAGGATAAGTTTGATCGCCAGCGCATCGCGTGCTGTCAGTCCTCGAATCTCAGGAAGCGCTTCGACCTGCCAACGCAGGTCGATTCCGGCCAGCTCAATGCCGCTTCCCATCCGGTGCCGGACATTGCTCAATAGGCAATTTATATCGCCGTCATCCGTTTCGGCGCTGTCGACCAGGAGGCGTAGCTCCATCAGGATTTCGCCAACCCTGCGCTTAACGTCTGCCATGTTGACGTTTTCGGTGCTGAAATAGGCAAGGAGCGTGGCGAGGCTGGAGCCGATGCTGTCATGCATGTCGGCGGATATTTTTTCCCGCGCAGCGATGGCGGAATTGACGACTTCGAGCTGGGACTGCTGGCTGAGCTTCCCCAGTCTGTGAATGAAAGCCGCTGCCGCCACCATCGCCGCCGTGAGCACAAACCAGCAAAATGCTAAAACATAAAAGAAACCGATATATTGGGCCCGAAGATAGTCGGTGTCATAGCCAACGGTTACGTAAAACGGCGTGGTTTGTGACGCCACGAACGTACCCATTCGCGTGATGCCATCAAGACCGCCGCGGCCGTAGAATGTGCCGCTCTTCTCTCCCGCGATGACCCGGTCGTAGACAAGCGGCATTCTTGACACCGACGTGCCGTAGCCGATCACGCCGTTCAAGGAGCGAATGCGTACAACGCCATCCTTCCCGGTCAATCCCGCGATTCCTCGGTCGCTAAGTTTGAGCTTTTCGTAAAGTCTGATGAAATGCGACAGCCGGTACGAGAGCAGCACCACACCGGTGAGCGCACCGGATTTGTCGCGCAATGGCCGCGAAAATTGAATCGCCCATTCATTGGTAACGGGACCGCGCGCCGGATTGCCGATATAAAGTCCGGATTCGCCAGGCGACTCGGCATGAACGCTGAAGATTTTTCTATCCTTCAGCGATATCCTCGGCGCGGGATCGAAGACGGCGCTTGCGATTAATGTGCCATCGCGATCCAGCACCGCCGGACCGATCATCGAGGGCTGCAATGCATAACCTTTCAGCAGCCGATGCAGCTCGGCTTCATTTGCTTCGGAGACGCCATTTTCCGGAATCTCGCCTGCAAGCCGGGTGAGAATGGCGTCTGCGGTGGCGGCGTCATCATCGAAGTCCGCCATCAGGATCTGGGCGATATTTTCGGTCTGGCGATAGTACTCCTGCTCGACCCCCCTTTTGAAATGCACGCCGCCCAACACGCACAACACCAGCACAAAGACGGAGAATCCCGCGCACACAAGCGCGATCGAGGCCCGTGAGAAACGACCGAAGAGTAAGCGCACGTCTCTTCCATGCATGCTGGCGGCCCGAAGCAAAAACTCCAATTGCAACGCATGTTGCGCGGCTAGCCCGCAAGCGTGCGGGCATCACCAATTTTGGGGAGGTCGGAAAATCTCTTTTGATTTTATGCCCATTTCGGGGGGTTGGTCGACCTCGCAGGATGATCCATTTTGCAGACCCCACCGTCGGAAACGCAGGGCCGGACTCGGATGCTTAACGTTCCTCCCACGACCAAGGCAGTTGAACTGACCGCGAAGCAGATGTTCATGCTTTTCCCGAGCCCGATGTTTACGGGGAAACTATCCGACATTGCCCTCTGTGACCGGGTAGAGAAAAAGCTGCGGGAGTTGCAGAAATCGGGGAAGGGCGTGTCTTCTCCGGAAGGGATGATCCTTGCCTATATGACGCCGGACGACATCCATACTCTTCCCGAGATGAAAGAGTTGGTCAACGTGATCATGTTTGAATCCGGAAATATTCTGGACGCTTACCGGATAAAGCGAGAATCGCACTACATCACCAACATGTGGGCGAATATCGCCAATCCGAATCGCCGTCATCACATGCACATTCATCCGAACTGCCTGTTAAGCGGCCTCGTCTATATCAAGACGCCAAAGCGATGCGGGCAGACCGTGTTTACGTCGCCGCGCCAGCTCACGAAAAACATCGAGCCCGCATACATCGACAAGAACGAACTCAATTCGGACGTTTTTTCCATGCCGGCGGAGAAGGGCCGGATGTTGATCTGGCCAAGCTACATCCCGCATGCGGTCGAGCAGGGCGCGGCCGACGAGACCGAGGATAGGATCGTCGTGGCCTTCAATGTCATGATCCGCGGGCTAATCGAACTGCCGACGGCACGTCTGAGCCTACGTTGACGGCATTCGCGGATTCAATGGTGGGCGCTGTAGGGATTGAACCTACGACCTCTCCCGTGTGAAGGGAACGCTCTCCCGCTGAGCTAAGCGCCCGGCCATCGCTGGACGCGCGATATAAGGAGTGCCTCCAAGAGGTGTCAAGCGAAGGCCCTTCACGGGCCTTTTCAGTTGCGTGTTTTTGGGTCGTCGGTCTGTGCCAACCGCGACGCATGAGTTTGCAGCGCACGGATACGATCTGCGAGGTTGCCGTTGGATGGCTCGTCGAGAGTGACGTCACCGCCAACCGTCGTTGCCGCACTCTTGAGCTCGCGCGACGTCTCGGCGGCAAGCAGCGTATCAATCGGGGAGTTTGGACCCTCCAACGCAGATGCAAGCCTTGCCACTTCCGCCGCGACATCATTAATGCGCTCGCGCAGGAGCGCATTCTCCACCCGCTCCGATGCCCAAGCTTCTTCGGTCTCGCGTTTCATCGCGCCCAGTTCTCGGGCGAACCGATCCCGCTCGTCCTTGACGTGCGTGATCGTTGCCTGCAATTGGGTGTTCTCTGTCTTGAGGTCTTGAGTGGCGGAACTTGAGCGTCCTTCGATTTCCAGGATAGCGGCGCGCAAATCGGTTTCGACTTTTCGCGCCGATTCCATTTCCTGACGCAAATGCTTGAGCTCAAACTCACTCTCGTTGAGCAGGCGCGACTGCTCGCCCAGTCGGTTTTCGAGATCCTGTGCGCGCCGCCCGAGGATTTCCGCTTCTTTGGTCTGGGCCGCCAGCTGCTGTTCGAGTTCGGCAATGCGGTGATCGAGATTTTCGACTCGGGCACGCTCGGACGATAGTTCCTGCGTCGCGGCCTTGAGTTCAACGCGCTCCGAATCGCGACGATCCTCAACTGCCTTTAGATCGTGGCTCGCGCCATCCAGCCGCTCTTTCAAGGCGTCGACCTGGGTCTTCAACGCTATAATTTCGATCTTCTGGGAATCGGCGACTACGGAGCGTTCATCCAATGCGCTCGTCAGCTTGGCAAGTTCGGCTTGCTTGTCGGACAAGCCACGCTGGGCTTCGTGCATGGCGCTATTCTTGACGGCAAATTCTTCTTCCGTTGCGCGCAACTGGTCGCGCAGATTCTTCTCGCGCGCTTCCATCGCGAAAATTGTTGCCGTCTTTTCACCCAGTTCGACCTTCAGACGATTGATCGCATCGCCCTTCTTGCCGAGTTCGGCCAGCTGGCTGGTGCTTTTGGTTTTGAGCTGCTCAACGCTCATTTCCAGGCGTCGCGTCGACATGGCAAATTCAGCGCGCAGCTGATCCTTGTCGGCCTGGATTTCAGCCATTGACAGGGGTGCCGCGGCTTCGAGGCGGCGCATGGTGAGCCGGACCGCGCGACTATGCACAAGAGGGACGACGACGAGCCCGATCAGAGCTGCGAACAGAAATCCGATCCCGAAATACATGATCGGTTCAATCATGGAACATACGCCTCCACCTCACGCACTTTCAGCGGCATGCGCGCCGGTTCGTTCGGCCAAATCAGACATTATCCTAAAGCCAGGCTTTCGTCGCGGGTGCAAAAGGTTCCGCCCGTCCCTTGCCATGAAAGTGGTAAATGCGGGGAGGTCAGAACGGATTCCAGGTCGCCCGCGGCGTGAACTTGAGGTAGCCGATATTGGCGCCCAGCCGCAACCCGACGCCCGAGCGGATCGGCACTACAATGATATTGCCGGAAGCGAGCGCCGTCATGCCAAAGCCGCCGATGAAATAGGCAGAACCATCGATGCCCGCGAAGCGCTGATAAATGGCCTCGGTTGCCGGCAGGTTGTAAACCAGCATCATCGTGCGAGCGCCTTCGCCGCCGGTATCGAAACCGACGGATGGGCCTTCCCAGAACACACGGCGATCGCCGGCATTCTTTGTGTAAAGTTTGCCGTCGCCATATCGCAGGCCGACGACGAAGGCTCCGCTGCCTTCCTGCCCCAGAACATACCCGTTCGGTTGGCCCCAGCGGCTAACGGCAGTTTCGACAATTTGCGCTAACCCGCGTGACACCGTGCCGAAAAAACGATGACCCTCCCGCACGAGTTCTCCCGGGGAGAAGGTATTGCCCTGCTGGTTTTGGGCGCCCGCAATATCCGGGGCAAAGACCGCAAGGGAGAGTGTCAGGACGGCAAGGCGCAAAGTCGCGCGCATCATCTTCTCCATTAGATTTTGATGTCTCAAGCCCCGGTTAACCGGATGCTCACGCCAACAACCCTAAAGTGGCGACAAACGCCTTGCCCCGAATCATTTATCGTTGTTGAGAACTATGACTGCAGCACGGCAGCAACGGAAGTCGCCTCTCGTACTCGGGGTCTTGTTGGGTGTGGCCGTGAGTGGCGGTATTGTCACACCCGTAGGCGCAATAGCCGCAACCGATAACCAGTTGGCCGTCAACGCGGATACCGGCCTTGCAATAAGTGGCTTTGACCCTGTGGCGTATTTTACAGAGGGCAAAGCGTTATTTGGCCTGCCCGAGTTCGAATTGAATGTGGATGGTGCGGTCTGGCGATTCGGTAACGAGGGAAATCGCGGCGCTTTCGAGAAGCATCCCGAAGTGTATGCGCCCCGCTTTGCCGGCTACGATCCGGTCGCCATTGGCCGCGGCCGGTCTGTTCCGGGTCACCCTCTTTTCTGGGTCGTAGTCGGGCAGCGACTCTATTTCTTCTATAGCGAGCAAACCCGCAGCGCCTTTCTCGCCGATCCGGGCCGCGTCATCGATACGGCTGAGCGTAAATGGCCCGACATCGCCCGTGATTTAGGGCAGTGAAAGCGCGAACGGCTCAAAGCCTGGCCGCCGCGGCCTTTTTCGGGTCCCCCCACGCAATGAAAGCCGGCACGCGAAAATTTTCGGCAGCGCGGCCATAAGCAAGGGGCAAACCTCGCGGATTGGCCATTACGCCGCCTGCCGCGACGACAAGCGCATGACCAGCTGCCACGTCCCACTCGCAGGTCGTTGCGAGGCGAGGATAGACGTCTGCGGCACCTTCTGCGACTTGGCAAAATTTGATTGCGGACCCGCTGACATTCCGGGTGACGGATTCAAGGGAAGCGATGAAGGCTTCGGTCGCTGCGTCGGGATGAGAGCGGCTTACGGCAGCGATCGCTCCTTGGCGTGGCCAGCCGCGCGTGTGGATCGCCTGCGGTTGGTCGGCGCCATCATCTCGTAGCCGAAGTCGCTCGGCCTTCATGCCGACGATGCCGCGCCAAACTTGTTTGCGTTTTGGTGCCGCAATGATACCGGCGATCGGCACTCCGCGTGTGATAATGGCGAGATTGACGGTAAATTCGTCGCGGCCGGCGAGATACTCGCGCGTGCCATCAAGTGGATCCACCATCAGGAAGCTACCATCGAGCTGAATTTTTCTGGCGCCGGTGGATTCTTCGGAAACGACCGCAACGGCCGGTAAAAGCCGCGCAACGCCTTGCAAGATTGCCGCTTCGGAGGCTTCGTCGGCAGCCGTGACCGGCGACTCGTCGGCCTTCGTGCGCGGTACGACGGTGGATAGCGAAACCGCCCTGATTTCCGCGCAAGCGCGTGCAATGACTGCTGTCAAGTCGTCCAGAAGTTGCGCCGCCTTGTCCGGCAGAATTTCGGAACCTGAACTCACATTCCATGTCCTGTTGCCGCCCACAGTCCTTGGCGGTGGTTTGGGTGCGGTGTATCAACTCGCCAACGTGGCGCGTTCATCGATTCGCCCTAGAGGGCAGCCTGCATTCCCAGCGGAGACCGGTCTATGTCTGAATCTTCCATCGAAGCGCTCGATCTTGCCGCCCTTTTGTGCTCGCGGGTATGCCACGATCTCATTAGTCCGGTCGGCGCCATCGTCAACGGGCTTGAGGTGCTTGAGGAAGAAAAAGACGAGGCAACCAAGGAGTTTGCGCTCGACCTTATCAAAAAGAGCGCCCGTACCGCTTCAGCCAAATTACAGTTCTGCCGTATTGCTTTTGGCGCTGCCGGCTCGGCCGGTGCGCAGATTGATCTCGGCGATGCTGAGACCATCGCGCGTGGATTTCTCGAAGATGACAGGACCAAGCTCGGCTGGAATCTGCCAAGAGCTTTATTGCCGAAAAACCGGGTCAAATTACTGCTCAACATGCTTGTCATTGCCGGCCAGGCGATCCCTCGTGGCGGCAGCATTGGTGTCGATGCCATCGGGTCGGGCGATAGCATGGGGTTCAAGGTCACGGCCGCCGGCACCAATGCCAAGATTCCGCCTGCGGTGCCCTTACTGCTCACAGGCGAGGCCAGCGGCGAGGGCTTGGATGCCCATCGCATTCAGCCGTTTTACGCGGGCCTTTTGGCCAGGGCTTGCGGAGCAAAGGCAGCCATAGCGATGGACGGTGAAGCGGTCGTACTCACCGCGCACTAGGCGCGCGCCGAACAAATTCCGTCAGTTAATGACCGGTTAATGGCGTGAGCCGTATCGCCAATACGCAACCAAAATTAAACGCTTCACCGACACACTGACCGCGCTTCCGACGGAAAGCGGCGAACGGGCCAATGCCCGGCGACGAAGGCGTTTTTTATGGACGACCTGCTGCGGGAATTTGTCACCGAGACGAACGAAAGTCTCGACGTGGTCGACGTCGAGCTCGTGCGTTTTGAGCAAGAGCCGAACAACGCAAAAATCCTCGACAATATTTTCCGTCTTGTCCACACAATCAAAGGCACCTGCGGTTTTCTTGGCTTGCCTCGCCTGGAGGCGTTGGCTCACGCAGCCGAGACATTGATGGGCAAATTTCGCGACGGCGTGCCGGCGTCAACCGAGGCTGTTACGCTCATTCTGGCTACCATCGATCGCATTAAGACAATTCTTGAATCTCTTGAACGGGAGCAACGCGAGCCAGAAGGCGCCGACACAGATTTGATATTCAGCCTTGAGCGGATGGTTGAACGGGTCGGACAATCAGGGCCGCGCGCAGAATCCCAGCACACGGTGGGAACGCTGGTTCCGCAGGTGCTCGAACGCCCACTGCGCCCGGACGAAGATACCCTTGATGATCTTGAGCGTGCATTTCGTGACACGGTGGCGGATCCGCCGGCCATAAAGTCAAAAACCGCACCGGCATCCGCGGACGCTACTGCCAAGGACGATGAACTTGCCAAGGGCGCCAATCAATCGATCCGCGTTACGGTCGATACCCTTGAGCAGCTCATGACGATGGTTTCCGAGCTGGTACTCACCCGCAATCAGCTGCTCGAGATCGTACGTCGTCATGAGGAATCGGAGTTCAAGGCGCCGTTGCAACGGCTGTCCCATGTTACTGCCGAATTGCAAGAAGGCGTGATGAAGACGCGCATGCAGCCGATCGGGAACGCGTGGCAGAAGCTGCCGCGTATCGTGCGCGATCTTTCGAATGAGCTGGGAAAGAAAATCGAGCTTGAAATGCAGGGTGCTGAGACCGAGCTCGACCGTCAGGTGCTTGATCTCATCAAAGATCCGCTGACGCACATGGTGCGCAATTCGGCGGATCACGGACTCGAGACCCCGGAGCAGCGCCGCGCCGTCGGAAAACCGGAACACGGGCAAATCCGGCTCTCGGCCTATCATGAAGGCGGCTACATAATCATTCGGATCGCTGATGATGGCCGTGGCCTCGATACCAGCCGCATCAAGGCCAAGGCCATTGCGCAAGGTCTCGTCTCCGAAGCCGATGTGGAGAAGCTGACGGAATCGCAGATTCATAAATTCATCTTCGCGCCGGGATTCTCCACCGCCGCGAAAATCACCAACGTTTCGGGCCGTGGCGTAGGCATGGACGTTGTGCGCAACAATATCGATCAGATTGGCGGGACCATCGACGTGAAGTCGGTAGCCGGCGCGGGGCTCAGCTTCACCATCAAAATTCCCCTCACGCTGGCAATTATAGCGGCCTTGATTGTCGAGGCCTCCGGGCATCGTTTCGCTATCCCGCAACTATCGGTCGTCGAACTGGTGCGTGCGCGAAATGGCGGAGAACACCGTATCGAACGCATCAAGGACACCAAAGTGTTGCGGCTGCGAGACAAGCTCTTGCCGCTTGTCGGTCTCAGTCATTTGCTCGGCATCGACAAGGACGCCGGCGACATCGATGGCAGCTTTATTGTCGTTACCCAGGTCGGGAGCCAGACTTTCGGAATCGTCGTCGATGGCGTCTTTCACACGGAAGAAATCGTGGTGAAGCCGATGTCCAGCAAGCTCCGCCACATCGCGCTGTTTTCCGGCAACACCATTCTGGGCGACGGCTCGGTTATCATGATCATCGATCCGAACGGGGTTGCGCAGGCGTTCGGGAACACTATCACTCCCCAGCTGGTGGATGCGGAAAGCACCAATGGCGGCCATGCTGCCCCGGATGAAGCTGGCACGTCCTTGCTGGTCTTCCGCGCCGGATCGATCCAGCCCAAGGCCGTTCCATTGTCGCTGATTACGCGACTTGAGGAGATCGACGCGCAAAAGATCGAGCTGTCGAACGGCCGTCACATGGTCCAGTACCGCGGACATTTGATGCCGCTTGTCAGCATGAGCGATGACGTGCGGGTGAAGGGTGAGGGCGCACAATCGTTGCTGGTTTTCTCCGACGGCAGTCGCTCGATGGCGCTGATTGTCGACGAGATCATCGATATCGTTGATGACAATCTGGACATCCAGGTTGGTAGCGACAATCCGGGGGTGCTCGGTTCCGCCATTGTGCGAGGTCATGCAACCGAGATCATCGACGTCGGCCATTTCCTTCCGCTCGCTTTCGAGGATTGGTTTCGGCGCAAGGAACAGCCGGCGCGCGATCGCATGCACACGGTTCTGCTTGTCGATGACTCTCCGTTCTTCCTCAATATGCTTACCCCGGTATTGCAGGCCGCCGGCTATCAGGTGACTGCGGTCGGTTCCGCGCAAGAGGCGCTCGCGTTGCTCGGCGATGGCAATCGTTTCGACGTGGCCATTACTGACATCGAGATGCCAGACATGGATGGCTTCCAATTTGCTGAAGCTGTTCGAGGTGACCCGCGCAGTGCCGAGCTTCCGATCATCGCGCTGTCATCGGTTGTATCGGCGGAGGCCGTCGATCGCGGCCGCCGTGTCGGGTTTCATGACTACGTCGCCAAATTCGATCGGCAGGGATTAATCGCAGCTCTCAAGGAACAGATCGACGTCGGTCGGGCTGCGTGACGGATGGACCATGGGCTCGACCGCTGACCATAACCTGCACGAATACGTCACCGCGATGATAGGCGGCCAACTGTTCGGCTTGCCGATTCTGCGCGTGCAGGACGTTTTCGCACCCGAACGACTGACCAAGGTGCCGCTCGCGCCGGCCGAGATTGCGGGAGTGCTGAATCTTCGTGGCCGCATCGTGACGCTGATTGATATGCGGCGTCGGCTTGGCCTTGGACAGCGCGAGGACAACAACCCTGCGATGGCAGTCGGCGTGGAATCGCGCGGCGAATCTTACGGCTTGCTGATCGACAGCGTGGGCGAGGTGCTCAAGCTTGACGATATGGCGTGTGAGCCAAATCCGACCAATCTCGATCCACGCCTGGCGAGCGTGTCGACGGGGATTTATCGGCTCGAGGGACAGCTTTTGATGGTGCTCGATGTCGACCGCGTGCTCGACATTGCGGTTAAGACGGCTGCGGCGTGACGCGGTCTGAATGCTGAAGGAACGAGAATTACGCGTGAACACAACGAGGATGTACGATGAAAACCTGCTTGGTAGTTGATGACTCCAGTGTCATTCGCAAAGTGGCGCGACGAATTCTAGAAGGACTCGACTTTCAGATCGTGGAGGCCGAGGACGGCGAGCAGGCTCTCGAAGCCTGCCGGCGGCAGTTACCAGAGGCAATTTTGCTCGACTGGAACATGCCGAAGATGGATGGTTACGACTTTCTGCGCTCGCTTCGTCGGCTCCCCGGCGGCGATGGTCCAAAGGTCGTATTTTGCACCACCGAGAACGACGTTGCGCATATCGCGCGTGCGCTGCACGCCGGAGCGAACGAGTACATCATGAAGCCATTCGACAAGGAGATCGTGGAGGCCAAGTTCCAGGAAGTCGGGCTTATCTGACCGCCGCACCTGCGGCTTGAGAGTACAAAAGTCAGTAAAGCCAGTTGAGTCCAATGAACTTAATTGTTTCTCCGCCATCTTCCGCCGCCGCCAACCGGCGTATCCGCGTCATGCTGGTCGACGACGCCGTTGTTATACGCGGGCTGTTCGCGCGCTGGGTCGAATCCGAGCCCGATCTTGACGTCGTTGCCACGTTGCGGACCGGCCGCGAGGCGGTAGATCAGCTCGAACGTGTCGCCCCCGACGTTGTTGTCCTCGACGTCGACATGCCGGATCTCGACGGCATCGCAGCTCTTCCGCTGCTGCTCGAGAAAAAGCGCGATCTCGTCGTTATCATGGCTTCCACCCTGACGCGGCGGAACGCCGAGATCAGCTTGCGGGCCCTGTCGCTCGGCGCCGCAGACTATATTCCAAAACCGGGAAGCAATCGCGAAGTCAGTGCCTCAACCGCCTTCCGCCGTGATCTGATTGAAAAGATCCGGCAGCTCGGGCTGCGCGCGAAGCGCCTGCGTTCAGCCACATCGCCAGCGCGCGCGCCGCTGGAAACAAAGCCGGCGCCCTCAATCGTACCGCAGCAGGTGGAAGAAGCCGCTGCGCCTCCGCTGACGCTAAGACCGATGCCCACGACGCCCCCGCGTGTGCTGCTCATCGGCTCGTCCACCGGAGGGCCGCAGGCGCTCAACGCCCTGATGGCAGATATTGGCGGCGTGCTTCAGCGCGTGCCGGTCCTCATCACGCAACACATGCCGCCGACCTTTACGGCCGTTCTTGCCGAGCATCTCACCCGCATCGCCAAACGCCCCGTGCGCGAAGCAGCCGATGGCGAGGAGATCAACGCCGGGGTTGTCTATCTCGCCCCGGGCGGGAAGCACATGAAAGTGACTCGCCGCGACGGCGCCGCAGTGATCGCTGTCGAGGACGGTCCATTGGTGAATTTCTGTAAGCCTGCGGTAGATCCGATGTTTGCTTCGGCTGCCGACGTGTGGGGCAACAAAACGCTGGCATTGGTGCTCACGGGGATGGGTTCGGACGGACTCGCCGGTGCCAGGACGATCGTTGCAGCCGGAGGTCACGTGTTCGCCCAGGATGAGGCGACCAGCGTCGTGTGGGGTATGCCGGGTCAGGTCACCAATGCCGGCCTGTGCTCCGCGGTACTGCCGTTGCCCGAAATCGCCGCAAAGCTCACACGCCTGTTTACCGGGGAGCGTCCGTGACCCCGCAGGACTTCGACTATCTGCGCAAATTTTTGCGCGAGCGCTCCGGCCTGGTGTTGGCAGTCGAAAAGCAATACCTCGCCGAAAGTCGACTTCTGCCTGTTGTCCGCCGCAACGGCATGAGCACACTCGCCGAACTGATCGAACGATTGAAAAATCGGCCGCCCGCTCCGCTCGGCGCTCAAGTGGTCGAGGCAATGACCACCAATGAGACATTTTTCTTCCGTGACAAGATACCGTTTGACCATTTCCGCGACACGATTATGCCGACTTTGATTTCGGCTCGCGCGCGCGAAAAGCGGATTCGTATCTGGTGTACCGCTGCGTCCACCGGTCAGGAGCCCTATTCACTGGCGATGGCGATCAAGAGCATGGGACCGGCGATTGCGGGCTATCGCATCGATATCGTTGCCACGGATCTTTCGTCGGATGTGCTGGAAAAAGCGAAAGCCGGAATTTACAGCCAGTTTGAAGTTCAACGTGGATTACCGGTGCAGCTTCTGGTCAAATTCTTCGACCAAGTCGGGGAAACCTGGCAACTCGCGCCCGAGCTGCGCAGCATGGTCCAGTTCCGCCCACTAAACCTGCTCAATGACTTCTCGGTGCTCGGCAATTTCGATCTGGTATTCTGTCGCAACGTGCTGATTTACTTCGATCAAGAGAACAAGATCGCGGTGCTTAATCGCATCGCGCGCCAAATGCCTGAAGACGGCTTTCTGGTGCTGGGGGCTGCCGAGACGGTGATCGGCCTTACCGAGGCATTCAAACCGCTCGCAGACAAGCGCGGGCTTTATGTGCCCAATGGCGCAACGCAAAATCGCACCGCCGATAACATAATCCGCTTTGCGGCCGCGAAGGCGTAAGGGGCACCGGGTCCTTCGCCAAATATAACGAAAATTTTACGGCGTTCGTGCCCGTCGGCACCGTCTCGATCTCCGGACGAATCATGTAAATTGAGCCGTCGGGCTGGCGCGTCCAATTCAACTGACGCGCGTGGGGGCTCGCCAATTGCGAGCATGGCCTGAAGGGGGGATTTACATTGGTCGACTACGTCGATCCGGTGTTGGTCGTTGACGACCTGAACACGATGACGCGCATCGTGGATGGCATGCTGCGCAAATGCGGCTTCGTTAACGTCGACCAAGTTCACGATGGTCCTACGGCTCTGCAAAAACTGCGCGAGAAATCATACCTGTTTGTCGTGACCGATCGTGAAATGCCGGGCATGAACGGCCTCGAACTCGCGCGCGAGATTCGTGCGGATCCGAAGATTCGCAACGTTCCCGTTGTCATTATGTCGGCGAGCTCCGAAGCGCAGCATGCCGAAGCCGCTATTGCCGCCGGTGCAAATTTTTTCATGACCAAGCCATTTAACCTGACGACCCTCAAGGACGTGATCACCCAGCTGATGCGCCCACAGAGTTGAGCAGACGCTTTCGCGATCTCGGGCCCTTCGGCCGATTGCGGGATGCTGGTTGCTCTGGGGTTGAGGTAACGCGTTGCCTTTCCGACTGCAAAAAATGCTAGGATTTGGGCCTCTGGTCGTTGCGTTTTTTGGGAGTTGGGCATGCAGGGGCGTTATTCCATCCGCGTTCAAACCGCAGCGATCGCGCATGGAGAAGATTGGGCCAGACGTATTGTTGGCTTGATCGTCGCGGTGGCTTTGGGCCTGACGCTGCTGCCCTCGATTGCGGCCGCGATTGAGGTACCAAAGCCCGAGCCTGCCGAGAAATATCTCGGCAAAGCGATGACCGGCTCCAACTACACGGTGAGACCAATCGCGCGTAGCGACGGCGTGATGCGCATTTTCGACGTCGATACGCGCTACGGCAAATATACGTTTGCCGGCGTTGAATTCACCAAGTTGCGTCTGCACGAACTGGATGCCACGGCGGCACTGGAGAAAATGTCCCAGTCGGAAGCCTTCGGACAGGCATTCGGGCGCGCGGCGTTGGGGCCTATCAAATTCGGCGCCGACCTCATCACCAATCCGGCTGATACCGTCCAGCGATCCATCACGGGCATTGGCAACATATTCGACCGCGTTGGAGCTGGTCTCTCGAATAACCGCGCGGACCGCGACAATCTGATGGATAGCTTACTCGGCGTCAGCGACACGCAACGCGAACTTGCGGTCAAGCTTGACGTCGATCCTTACACCGATTTTCCGCCCTTGGCGCAGAGGCTTAAGGAAATGGCCGGCGTCATGGCGAGTGGCGGCCTGCCGATCAAAGCCGGACTCTCTCTTGTTCCAGGCGGGGTCGGAATCGCCGTCTCCTCGGTCGCGACGGTAGGGGATGCAAAAGATACATTGCGCAGCAAGTCGGCGGCTCAGGTGATCGCCGAGGCGCGTGCCACCTTTTTATCTCTCAATGTCCCGGAAGAAAGCGTGAACCGCCTTGATGAAAATCGGAATTACACGCCGGCCGATCTGCTGATCATGGCGCTTGCGCTCAAAAAGCTCAACGCGAGGGACACTGCCGCTTTTGTCGATCACGTCGCAGGAGCCAGCTCGCGTAACGTGGCATTCTACCATCGCCGCCGCGCGCAATTTCTTGCGGCGCGCACCACCGAGCTGGGCAGCATTGCGTCTTTTGTTACGTTTGGCGGACAGCCCATCAATGTTGCTCGCAACGGCAACATTGTTGCGGCGTTTACGGTCGATGACATCGCCTGGACCGAAATCCAGCAGCGGACATTCGTTGCCGTCAACACTGAAATACGTCGGACGAATCCAGGTGCTGTGCCTGTCCTTGCCACGACCGGCAATGTGACACCAATGGCTGCAGCAGAGATCGGCAAGCGCGGTTGGAAGATCCTGCAGCTCAAGCCGCAGAGCTGACATTCCGCGACCATGACTTAGGCTATGGAATCTTGTCTTGGCATGGCCTTTGGGCGAGGGCGATGAGGCGGCGCAGAGGAGCAAAAAAAACAGCAATACGGCGCCGGAAGCCGAGCGCCGCTGTGTCGCGCAAGAACGTGACGGCTCGTCTGCAAGGTCGCCCCGAGAATGGGTCCCGAAAAACAATTGAGCAACTCAGGCGCGAGCTCGATGAGGCGCTCCACCAACAGACCGCAACCTCGGAAGTCTTGAAGGCTATCTCGACAAATACCGGCGAATTGGAGCCGGTATTTAAGGTCATACTGGCGAACGCAACGAACCTCTGCGAAGCAAAATTTGGCACCCTCTATTTACGAGATGGCGATACATTTCGTGCTGCCGCCTTCCATAATGCGCCGCCGGCATTCATTGAAGCGCGCAAGGGCCGGGCGATAGACCCCGCGCCTGAGAGCACTTTTGCCCGGGCTGCCAGTACCAAGCAGGTGGTGCAGGTGCTCGACAGCACAAAGCGCGAGGCGTACCGCAAGGGCGACCCCTTCTTGGTCGCTGGCGCAGACCTTGGCGGTTACCGCACGATTATATCTGTGCCTATGCTCAGGAACGATGAGCTGGTTGGCGTCATAAGCATTTACCGGCAAGAGGTCCAAGCATTTAGCGACAAACAAATTGCTCTTGTTTCGAATTTCGCAGCTCAGGCTGTGATCGCCATTGAAAATACGCGTTTGCTTAGCGAGCTGCGTGAATCGCTGCAGCAGCAGACCGCTACGGCTGATGTGCTCAAGGCCATTAGCCGGTCGACATTCGACTTGCAGACGGTGCTCGACACGTTACTCGAATCCGCAACACGGCTTTGCGACGCCGATCAGTCATGGCTCTTTCAGCTTGATGGGCAATATCTGCACTGGATCGCGAGTTATGGCGCCGCAACCGGCAAATATGCCCGGCTCAAGGAGTACTTTATCGGCCGTGATATTCCGCAGGATCGAGGCAGTGTCGTGGGGCGGGCGGCATCGGAAGGCAGATTGGTTCATGTTCACGACGTCCTTGCGGATCCGGAATACACCTATAGCGAAGCGCAAAAGATTGGCGGCTACAGAGCGGCGCTCGGCGTTCCCCTCCTGCGCAAGGGAACCGTCGTCGGCGTGATCTTTGTCGCGAAGGCGGTGGCGGTGCCGTTTAGCGCGAAACAGATTGAGTTGGTGACGACCTTTGCCGACCAGGCACTGATAGCCATAGAAAATACGCGCCTGTTCAACGAATTGCAGAAGCGGACCGACGATCTCTCAGAATCGCTGCAGCAGCAGACCGCCACGGCTGATGTGCTGCGCGTAATCTCGGGGTCACCGACCGACATCCAACCAGTTCTGAATGCAATTCTCGAAACTGCGGGACGACTTTGCGAATCCGAATATGCCTGCTTTTTCAGATTGCACGAAGACAGGGCCTATTTGGCAGGCTCCAACAATGCGGCCGCCGAATACATCAAGTACCTGTCAGAGAATCCGATCAAAATCGACCGCGGATCCCTTGTAGGGCGAACGGCGCTTGAATGCCGCACCGTACATATCCCGGACTGTCTTGCCGATCCGGAATACACTTCTCACGAATATGCCCACACCGGCAAACATCGTTCATTGCTCGGGGTGCCGCTGCTACGCGACGGCAAGCCGCTTGGCGTAATTGGGCTCCTCCGGACCGTTGTTAAGCCGTACACGAAAAAACAAATTGAGCTCGTGACCACCTTCGCCGACCAGGCGGTGATCGCAATCGAAAACGTGCGGCTGTTCGACGAAGTGCAGCGGCGTACGCACGACCTTTCCGAGTCATTGGAGCGGCAAACGGCGACGTCCGAGGTTCTGCATATAATTTCGCGCTCGCCCGGTGAATTGCAACCGGTGTTCGAAGCAATGCTTGCGAATGCCACCAGACTTTGTGAGGCGAATTTTGGCACGATGTGGCTGGTGGACGCAGAAGACAGCAGCCGGATGCTGGCGGCCGCGCTGCATGGTCCGCTTCCGGCGGCCTACCTCGAGAAATGGGGCGTCGGGACGGTGTTCAAACCAAATCCGCGCGTACCTTCGGCGCGCGTCATAAGCACCCATAAACCGGTTCATGTGGCCGACCTCAGAAGAGACCCTGCATATTCTGAAGGCGACGCCCTGGTGGTCGCGGCGGTTGACGTCGCCGGGATTCGGTCATTGATCTCGATTCCGATGCTCAAGGACGAAAAGATCATCGGCGCGATTACCATATATAGCCAGGAAGTACGGCCATTCACTGAAAAACAAATCGAGCTCGTTACCAACTTCGCGGCTCAAGCCGTTATCGCGATCGAAAATGCGCGGCTGCTGAGCGAGCTGCAAGAATCGCTTCAGCAGCAGACCGTCACTGCCGATGTCCTCAAAGTCCTCAGTCGTTCGACATTCGACCTTCAGACGGTGCTTGCCACGCTGGCTGAGTCCGCGGCCAAACTGTGCGAGGCGTATGATTCAATCATCATGTTGCGCCAAGGCGAGAAGCTTCATGTCAGGGCCCACTACGGTCCGATTCCGACCGATTTTATGGATTTTGCCATAGGACGGGGTTGGGTCACCGGCCGCGCTTTTGTCGATCGTGTGCCAATCCATATTCATGATCTCCAGGCCTGTGCCGAGGAGTTTCCGGATGGTGCCGAAATGGCACGACGGCTGGGCCATCGCTCCATTTTGGCGGTCCCTTTGCTGCGAGAGGGAGAGGCTATCGGCGTGCTGGTCATCCGTCGAATTGAAACAAAGCCATTTACGGACAAGCAGATCGAACTGGTCGAAACGTTTGCGGACCAGGCCGTGATCGCAATCGAAAACGTGCGGCTGTTCGATGAGGTGCAGCAACGGACCAGCGATCTCTCCGAAGCACTGGAACAGCAGACAGCGACCTCGGAGGTGCTAAAGGTCATCTCGAGCTCGCTCAATGACCTGAAACCGGTATTCGAGACGATTGGGCAACGCGCGGAAAAGCTTTGTGACGCCGAGATCAGTGTCACCTCGATGGTTGACGGCGATCTGATCCGTCTGGTTTCGATCAACGGTATGACGGAGGAAGGCATAGAGGCGGTCCGGCATGTGTATCCGATGCGGCGGGCCGACGAAACAGTGACAGCGCGCGCAATAAGATCTTCCACGGTCTGTCATGTGCCTGACGTACTCAACGATCAACTTTATCAAAGCAAGAGTGCGGCGCGCGCGAGTGGCTTTCGTGCCTGCCTCGCTGTGCCGATGATCCGTGACGGGCAGGTTATCGGAGCGATCTTTGTTGCGCGGCGGGAGCCAGGTCCTTTTGCCGACGCCCAGGTTCAGCTTCTCAAGACGTTCGCCGATCAGGCGGTCATCGCGATCGAAAATACGCGTCTCTTCAATGAGACGAAAGAGGCGCTTGACCGGCAGACTGCGACAGCCGACGTGCTCAAACTCATAAGCCGCTCGACCTTCGATTTGCAGACCGTGCTGCAAACGCTTGTCGAATCGGCGGCCAGACTTTGCGATGCGGAACAGGGAACGATTACACGTCAGGTTGACGGGATCTTCTATCGCTCGGCCACTCACGGCTTCTCGGCCGAATTTTTTGAAATGGTGAAGGATGTGCCTGTCGAAATTGAGCGCGGCTCGGCCTCCGGACGGGCTCTTGTCGAGGGCAAGATCATTCATATTCCCGATGTGCAGGCGGATGCGGACTACACATTTAATGAAGCTCTTAAAACGGGGGAATTTCGTACAGTGCTTGCTGTTCCAATGTTGCGCGAGGGCGTGGCAATGGGGGTTCTGGCACTGACGCGCAAGGACGTTCGTCCATTTAGCGAGAAGCAATTTGAACTGGTCACGACCTTTGCCGACCAGGCGGCAATCGCCATCGAGAATGTCCGGCTATTTGACGAGGTGCAAAGGCGTACGGAAGAGTTGGCGGAGTCTCTTCGGCAGCAGACGGCCACCGCCGACGTTCTGAAAGTCATCAGCCGCTCTACTTTCGATCTGGAGGCCGTGCTCGACACGCTCGTCGAGTCAGCCGCGCGACTATGCGAGGCGGATATGGCGTCGATCAATCGTGAGAAGGATGCGGCTTTTGAGCAGGTCGCATGTTACGGATTTTCACCCGAATATCAGGCCTATATGCGCAGCCATCCGATCCCCGCCGGTGAGGGATCGGTTCTTGGCCGTGCCGTAATGCTCGGCGGGATCATTCACATCCCCGACGTTATGGCGGATCCAAACTACAAGATGATAGAGGCGGCAACTATTGGCGGCACTCACACCGTGCTCGGTGTTCCCTTATTGCGGGAAGGAACCCCTATCGGGGTGATCGTTCTTCAACGCAAGGCCGTGCGGCCCTTCACCGACAAACAGATCGAGCTTGTCGAAACATTCGCCGACCAGGCAGTGATCGCAATCGAGAACGTTCGCTTGTTCAACAGCGTTGAGGCACGGACGCAGGAACTGGCTGCATCGCTTGAGAACTTGCGGACCGCTCAGGACCGCCTCGTGCAGACAGAAAAGCTTGCCTCGCTCGGACAACTCACGGCCGGTATCGCGCATGAAATCAAGAATCCGCTCAATTTCGTGAACAATTTTTCGGGGATCTCCGCCGAGCTAATCGACGAATTGCAGGAGGCTCTCGGCGCCATATCAATCGATAAGAAAACGCGCGCCGAGATTACCGATCTCGCTGATACGCTCCGGAGCAATCTCGAAAAGGTCGTTCAGCATGGGAAACGCGCCGATTCCATCGTCAAAAATATGTTGTTGCATTCGCGCGCGGGTTCGGGTGACCACCGGGCGGTCGAAATCAACGCCGTTGTCGAAGAGAGTCTCAATCTTGCCTATCACGGCGCCAGAGCGGAAAAGCAGGGATTCAACATCACACTGGAACGGTCGTTCGATCCTGCCGCAGGCGAAGTCGATGTATTTCCGCAGGAAATCACCCGCGTGCTGCTCAACCTGATTTCAAACGGGTTCTACGCCGCAATCAAAAGGAAGGGGCAGGCGGAGGCCGGCTATGAACCGACCCTGGCCGCGGCCACCAGAGATCTCGGTGACCGCGTGGAGATCAGAATTCGTGACAATGGCACCGGCATTCCGCCCGACATAAAAGACAAGATGTTCAACCCGTTCTTCACAACCAAGCCGGCCGGGGAGGGAACAGGGCTTGGCCTCTCCATCAGTCACGATATCATTGTCAAACAACACGCCGGCTCGATCGAGGTAGAGACGCGGCCCGACGAATTCACGGAATTCAGGATTATTCTCCCACGGACCGCAGCTTCCCTTGCAAAAACAGGAGCATAAGCGTGAGCGTTCTTATTCTTGTGGTCGACGATGAACCCGACGTGGAAATGCTGTTTCGGCAGCAATTCCGGCGCGACCTTCGGGCAGGTCGTTTCACCATGGAATTCGCCCAATCGGCTCCGGACGCGCTGCAATGCATCAGCGATGCGAGAAATACCTCGCTCATCCTGATCCTGTCGGACATCAACATGCCTGGGATGACCGGTCTTGAGTTGCTGCCCAAGGCCAAAGCTGTTCGCCCGGACGTTCCGGTCATCATGATCACTGCCTACGGCGATGCGGACACCAAGCGCAAGGCATTGGAGGGCGGCGCTGAAGCGCTTTTCACCAAGCCAATCGATTTCGGGATGCTTCGCAGCGAAATCGACATGCGCGTGGAAGCCGCCGCGTAGGCGGCGCTGCCCCCTAAGCATTATCGTCTCCCTGGCAGATCATTCGCCCACCGCTGGATCGGGATGCCTCAATGCAATAGGCTTTCCGTTCCACGACCAAAAAATCCTTCAAGGATCTTCGACCTAGCAGGGGGAAACGATGAAACAGTCCCGCCGTCAAAGACTATCCAAACGCCGCAGCCGCCGAGATTTCCTCATAAAGACTGCCGGTGGCGCGCTGGCCGCCGGCGCCTTCGGTGCGTATCCACTGAGAGGCTGGGCAGCCGATCCCGTGAATATCGGCGGACTTTATCCGGTCACCGGCAGCATGGCGCAGATCGGGGTCGGGATTGTCGCCGCAGCAAAGCTTGCGGTCGAGATGGTCAACGAAGCCGGCGGCATCAAGTCGCTTGGCGGCGCCAAGATGAACCTCATCATTTCCGATATTCAAAGCGACACCACAGTGACGCGCACGGAAACCGACCGCTTGATCTCCAGCAACAAGCTGTCCGCCATCCACGGCTGCTTTGCCAGCGCCTTCACGCTGATCGCGAGTGAAGTCGCCGAACGCGCGAAAATGCCCCTGTTGACCGGCTCGAGCTCCGATCAACTCAACAAGGGCCGCACATATACCTTCACGCCGTTTGCGCGTGCCTCGCAATTCGCCAAGGCGCAGCTGCAGATGTCAAAACTGGTGGGCGATAGTCCGAAAGTGGCCGTCATCTTCGAGAACACCGCGTTCGGCACCTCGACGTCCAACGGGTTGAAAGAGCTTGCGCCCGCCGAGGGCGTTGAGATCGTGATGTTCGAGCCGTATTCGGCGGGCTTTGCCGATGCCGGACCACTCATCAACAAGGTCAAGGCATCTGGCGCCAACGCGCTGTTTTCGGTGTCATATCTGAACGACCTCATTTTGATCGTGCGCACGGTCAAGCAGGTCGGTCTCAATATCGCGATCAATGGCGGCTCCGGCGGGTTCGTCATTCCAGATTTTTACAAGAACGTGGGCAAGCTGGCGGAAGGCCTGCAAGGCGTGGCGCACTGGAACCACGACATGGATGCCAACGCGCAGAAGGTCAACGTCGAATACCGAAAGCGGACCGGCGAATTCCTCTTCGAATATGCCGGCGGGCTTGTCGCGCAGACATTCATGATCGCCGATGCGCTTGAACGGGCAGGGTCAGCCGATCCGCAAAAGGTGCGCGAAGCCCTTGCAACACTCGACGTCTCGTCGGGTTACGCAGCGATGGCCCCGGGCGGCAAGGTGAAGTTCGGGCCTGATGGCAAGAACATCTACGGCTATCCGGTCGGAGTGCAATGGCAGAACGGCGACTTGGCGAGCGTCTTCCCGAAGGCGGACGCACGCGCGCCGCTGATGAAAACCTGACGCGTCGTACAAAGCGATGCTGGAGATAGTGGCCCAGGCCGTTATCAACGGCCTGCTCATCGGCGGCATTTACGCGCTGGTCAGCATCGGCGTTACGCTGATTTTCGGCGTCATCAAGATCGTCAATTTCGCCCAAGGCGAATTCGTGATGATCGGGATGTACATCAGTTTCTTCCTGGCCACGCAATTCGGCATCGACCCGATCGTCTCGCTGATCGTATCGATGCCGGTTCTTTTTGTTGTTGGCGTGCTGATCCAGCACGTTCTGATCCGCAGGGTCCTCGGTCTCAACGACTTGCCGCAGATCTTCCTGACCTTCGCGCTGTCACTGCTGATCCTGAACCTGTCGCTGATGCTGTTTACGGCGAATTATCGCACCGTGCACACCTGGTATTCGGACGAGGCCTTTCATGTCGGGGGACTCTACATCCCCTATGCAAAACTTATCGCCTTTGTGCTCGCAATGGTGCTGAGCGGATGTCTCTGGGTTTTCCTGCATGCGACCGATCTCGGCAAGGCGATGCGCGCCGCGGCGCAGAAGCCTGAAGTGGCAATGCTCATGGGCATCAATCCCAATCGCGTGTTTTGTGTTGCGCTGGGTATCGCGCTGGCACTCGCCGGCGCCGCCGGTTCGCTGCTGATGCCATTTTATCCGGCATATCCGATGGTCGGGCAGGTTTTCGTGCTTATGGCGTTCGTCGCCGTCGTGCTGGGCACCTTGGGCAACGTCGTTGGCGCCCTCATCGCCAGTCTGATGATGGGCGTGGCAGAATCGCTCGGCATCCAATTCATCGGCGCCGACTCCGGGCTAATCGTGGTCTTCACGATGCTTCTCCTGACATTGGCGGTAAGGCCGAGCGGCCTGGCCGGCGGAAGAGCGCGCTAATGGGGGCATTCCGCAATTGGGGCATGCTTTCGCTTGGTGTGCTCGTGGTCATTCTTCTCGCACTGCCGCTGGTGGTGAAGAATTCATTTGCCATCGACATTTTCATTCGCGTGCTGTTGTTTTCCTTCATTGGTGTCGCCTGGAATCTCATCGGCGGTTACGCCAAGCAACTCTCGCTCGGGCATGCCGCGTTTTTCGGGCTTGGCGCCTATACCTCGACGATATTGCAGATCGATTTCGGCGTCTCGCCCTGGATCGGGATGATCGCCGGCGGCGTCGTTGCCGCGCTTGCCAGCCTGCCGATCGGCTGGCTGTGTTTCCGCCTGCGCGGACCCTACTTCGCGATAGCCACGATTGCGACGGCTCAGGTCCTGATGCTGATCTTTCTGAAGTTTCGCGACTTTGCGTGGGGCGCCGAAGGCACGACCATCCCGAACCTCGGCAATTCTCCGCTGATGATGCAGTTTGAAGCCAAGGCTGCTTATTACTATATCGCGCTCGCCCTGCTGGCGACCGGGCTCGCGATCACCTATCGGATCGAGCGGTCGTGGATGGGCTTTTACCTCGTCGCCATCGGCGAGGATGAGGACGCCGCGGAAGCAATTGGAGTGAATGCGCCGCGCGTCAAACGCGACGTGTACATGCTCAGCGCATTCCTCACCGCTCTGGCCGGCACGTTCTACACCCAGTACATCTACTTCATCGATCCGGCGACCGCGTTCAATTTCAGCGTCTCGATCGAAGCCGCGCTCGTCTCGATCGTTGGCGGTGTTGGCACACTGTGGGGGCCGGTGATCGGCACCGTGCTGCTGGAGGCATCGTCGGCGTTGCTGCAAAGCTGGCTCGGCAGTTCGACCGGCGGCGTGCAGCTGACCGTCTACAGCCTGATTTTGATGGCAGTGATCCTGTGGCGGCCGACCGGGATCATGGGCTTCATCACCGAAACCTATCAACGCCGGGTCCACGCTCATGGCGGTACCGTCAAGGCGGTGCTTGATGGCTGAAGCGCTCGTCATCCGCAATCTGAGCAAAAGGTTCGGCGGGTTGCGCGCCGTCCAGGACGTCAACTTTTCGGTCAATGAAGGCGAGACGGTCGCGCTCATTGGACCGAACGGCGCCGGCAAGACGACGAGCTTCAACCTTATCACCGGGTTCTTTCGGCCCGATACGGGTTCGGTATCGGCCTTCGGGCAGGAAATGGTCGGCCTGCGCCCGCATGACATCTGTGCGCATGGACTTGCCCGCACATTTCAGGTCGCCAAGCCGTTCGGCGGCATGACAGTGCTGGCGAACGTGATGACGGGGGCATTCCTGCGAGACAGGCACATCGACACCGCGCGCAAAATTGCCCGCGAGGCGATCGCCTTCGTCGGCCTGTCGGCGAAGGAGCACTCGGCGGCGCGCGATCTCACGACTATCGACCAGCGGCGGCTCGAGATGGCGCGTGCCCTGGCAACGCAGCCGCGGCTTCTGCTTCTTGACGAGGTCATGGCCGGGTTGAACCCTTCGGAGATCGATCAGGCGGTCGCGCTGGTCGGAAAACTGTCAAAACGCGGGCTGACCATCGTCATCGTCGAGCACGTGATGCGCGCCATCATGGCCGTTGCCCGTCACATTGTCGTGCTCGATCACGGACAGAAGATTGCCGAAGGCAGCCCCAAAGACATTGTCGCGAACCCCGACGTCATTCGCGCTTATCTGGGAACCGGATACGCGCATGTTGCAGCACCCGGAGAAGCCTAGGTGCTGTCGCTGTCCGGAGCGAGCGCCAGTTACGGGTCGGTCCCCGCGATCGGCAACATCAGCATCGAGGTGGCGGAGGGCGAGGCCGTCGGCCTGCTGGGCGCGAACGGAGCGGGCAAAAGCACGACACTGCGCGCGATCTCGGGTCTCGTCCGGCTGACGTCCGGAACCATCAGCTTTTTGGGCGCGAATATCGCGTCGCTGCCGCCGCATAAAATAACTGAACTCGGCATAGCCCATGTGCCCGAGGGGCGTCAGGTCTTTCCCGAGATGACGGTGCAGGAAAACCTCGAGATCGGGGCCTATGTGCCGAAAGCCAAGGCTGAACGCAGCCGTTCGCTCGATCTCGTATTCGGCATCTTCCCGGTGCTGGCCGAGCGGCGCAAACAACTTGCCGGCACCATGAGCGGCGGCGAGCAGCAAATGCTAGCTGTGGGGCGCGGACTTATGTTGAAGCCACGGCTGTTGATGCTCGACGAACCATCATTAGGGCTTGCACCGGTCGTGACCGACGTCACCTTCGAGAAAATCCGGGAAATTCATGCCATGGGGACGGCGATACTGCTGGTCGAGCAAAACGTGAGCCGCGCGCTCACTCTGGTGCAGCGAGCCTATGTGCTCGAGAGCGGCCACGTCATCATGCACGGGTCGAGCGCCGATCTCGCAAACAACAAGCAAGTGCAGGCGGCCTATCTCGGCATGTAACGGCTGCACCATTTGAACGCTAAATCTCAGCAAAAAACCCGGCCTTTCGGCCGGGTCAAGTTGGGATAGGAGAGAGCCCGAAGGCTCGCGTCACGCAGACGCAACGCGGGGGGAAAGTCTGGCGCTACGCCGGAATTCGCTCGTCCGCCTCTGTCGGCTCGCGCAGCACATAGCCACGGCCCCACACCGTTTCGATGTAATTCTTGCCGGAAGAGGCATTGGCGAGTTTCTTGCGCAGTTTGCAGATGAACACGTCGATGATTTTAAGCTCCGGCTCGTCCATGCCGCCGTAGAGATGATTGAGGAACATCTCCTTGGTAAGCGTCGTCCCTTTGCGAAGGGAGAGCAGCTCGAGCATTTGATATTCTTTGCCGGTCAGGTGCACGCGTTGGCCGCTGACCTCCACAGTCTTGGTGTCGAGGTTGACCACGAGATCCCCGGTGTTGATGACCGACTGAGCGTGGCCCTTGGAACGGCGAACGATCGCGTGGATGCGGGCGATCAGTTCGTCCTTGTGGAACGGTTTGGTCATATAGTCGTCGGCGCCGAAGCCGAGACCTTTGACCTTGTCTTCGATGCCGGCGAGGCCGGACAAGATCAGAATGGGCGTCTTGACTTTCGAGACGCGGAGCGAGCGCAAGACCTCGAAACCCGACATGTCGGGCAGGTTGAGATCGAGCAAAATAATGTCGTAGTCGTAGAGCTTGCCGAGGTCGACGCCTTCTTCGCCGAGATCCGTCGTATAGACGTTAAAACTCTCGGACTTGAGCATCAGCTCGATGGATTGTGCGGTCGCGCTATCGTCTTCAATGAGCAGAACGCGCATCTAAGTCCCCTTCTCGCCGCAACCGGCCCCTGAGGTCACGCCGCAAATGCCGCGGCGAGTATGAAAAAAACGCGGTGGGACAAACCGATTCGAGACTAACTGGGCATGGTTAACAAAACCTGATTCTCCCTTGCAAGTGTGCCGTAGGCAGACTGACCCGAATCGGCGTAAGATGTTGCTTGAGAGTGGTTTTTTGGCCACGTCCGGTCTCATGTCCTAGTTTAAGAGTCGATCCTAACTGACTCTGGCGACTCGCCCCTTCCGTCCTGGCTTGGGCGATCCTGATTCTAAAGCCGTAGTCCCGTGGACGAATGACCCAATGATTAACGACGCGGGTAAACACCAAGTTAATGAAGCCGTCGGACCGGTAAGCCTAAGGGCCGGTTTATGGCGGTATCGCCCTGACGCGTCGGCATCGAACCGATGAAGGCGCTGGCCGAACAAATCGTCGATATCGACGGTGTCGAGATCTACGGCCGTGTCGTAGCGGTGCGGGGTCTGATGGTGGAGGTCGCCGGCCCCATACATGCCATGTCGGTCGGCGCGCGTCTGACGATCGAGACCGGTGCGGCGAGGACGATCCCTTGCGAGGTCGTCGGCTTCTCTGGCGGCCACGCACTCGCCATGCCATTTGCCGCGCTGGATGGCGTGCGGCGAGGTTGCCGTGCGGTCGTGTCGACCGCCGCCGGTACCATCCGACCCTCAGAGCGCTGGCTCGGCCGGGTCGTCAACGCGCGATCGGAGCCTATTGACGGGCAGGGGCCGCTTCCGCCGGGGCCGGCACCGTATCCGTATCGCAACTCGCCGCCCCCGGCGCATGCCCGCATGCGAGTCGGTGAGCCGCTCGACCTCGGCGTACGCGCGCTCAATACTTTCCTCACGGTCTGCCGCGGCCAGCGCATGGGCATTTTCTCAGGTTCGGGTGTCGGTAAATCGGTCCTTTTGTCGATGCTGGCCCGAAACGTGTCGGCTGACATTTCCGTCATCGGCCTGGTGGGTGAGCGCGGCCGCGAGGTGCAGGAATTCTTGCAGGACGATCTTGGCGCCGCCGGCCTGGCACGCTCGGTGGTGGTCGTTTCCACCTCCGACGAACCCGCGCTGATGCGCCGCCAGGCGGCCTATTTGACGCTCGCTATCGCAGAATATTTTCGCGATCTCGGAAAGGACGTGCTGGTGCTGATGGATTCGGTCACACGCTTCGCCATGGCGCAGCGCGAGATCGGACTCTCCGCCGGTGAACCGCCGACCGCCAAAGGCTATACGCCGACGGTATTCACGGAGCTGCCGCGGCTTTTGGAACGAGCCGGACCCGGCACCGAGCAGGGGACAATCACCGGTATTTTCAGTGTGCTGGTCGACGGCGACGACCACAATGAACCGGTGGCCGATGCCGTCAGAGGTATCCTGGACGGCCACATCGTCATGGAACGGGCAATCGCCGAGCGGGGGCGTTATCCGGCCATCAACATTCTCAAGTCGATATCGCGCACCATGCCGCGGGCAGCGGACCCGGTCTACTTGCCTGCCATCAATCGGGCCCGCCAGGTCATGGCCACTTATTCCGACATGGAGGAATTGATCCGCCTCGGCGCCTATCGGGCTGGCTCCAGTGCCGACGTGGACGAGGCCATCGCCCTGCACAAGCCCCTGGAGGCCTTCCTCGCCCAAAGTAAGGAAGAAGCAACGACTATGGCAGAGGGCTACCAGCGGCTGGAGCGAATTCTGCGCGGCGAAGAAACACAAAACTAACGTTATTGGGTCACAGTTGGCCCGAATGGTCCAGAATGTGGGCACGCGGCCCCGGCGATATCGCCTAGCCGTGGTCGCGTATTCGGGGCTTCGGGGAGTATCTAGTCGATGAAGTCACGCGAAACCCTTATCCGTCTGAAGAAGTTTCAGGTTGACGAAAAACGGCGCAAGGTCGCCCAGATCGAGGCGATGATCGCCGAGTTCGATCGCATTGCCGGGGAGCTCGAGCGCGAAATCAAGGTCGAGCAAGACCGCGCCGGCATCCACGATCCGGCTCATTTCGCCTATCCGACCTATGCCAAGGCTGCGACGTCACGTCGGGAGAACCTCAAGCACTCGACCGACGAGTTACGCGTTCAGCTCGAGGACGCCAAAGCTGCCTTGGGTGAAGCCTTCGAAGAGCTCAAAAAGGTCGAGATGCTGGACGAACGCGACCAGCAGCGCGAGAAGGCCGAGGAGAATGCGCGCGAGCAAACGGAACTCGACCGCATCGCCGCCTTGCGCTTCAATACCGGTGGTGCGCCGGCTTAGCGAAAGAATTCATCCCGCGACTAATGCGGCGCCGGCGACGGCGCCGCTCGTCTTTGTGATGGTCCGCTCGTTGCAATCCAGATACCCGCGAAGACCGCGATCAATCCACCCACCAGATTGAGCGTTATCGGCTCGCCGACCAGCTGCGTTGCCAATAGTCCGGCGGCAATCGGGTTGATGGTCATCGTATTGGCGACCAGCGTAGGCGTCGTGCGCTGCAACGCGAGCACCCAGAGGATAAAGGCCAGCGCGCCTCCAAACACGCCAAGATAGATCGCGGCGGTCCATTGAGCGGCGCCGAAATTGCCTAGTACAAATACACGGCCGGTCAAGGCATCGATTGCAAACAGAACTGTCGCTCCAGCTCCCATCCCGACGCAGAGAAATCCGAGCGCGCTCGAACGCTGGATAAATTGCCTCGACCACACGTTATAAAATGCCATGCACAGAACGGCGCCGGTCATGATCAGTTCGCCGCGCCAGGCGCCTTCGGGTGCCCTACCAAGTCCCGACGCGAGTGCCGTAAATACGCCGAGCATTGCAATGGCGACACCAAGGGACTTGCGCACCGTCAGTTGCTCAATGCCAAGCAACGCAGCAACAACCATGGTTTGCAGCGGCAACGTTGAAAGCGCGAGACTTGCACGGGCAGCGGTCGTATAGGAGACCGCCACATTGTAGAAGACGAAGAACAGGCCGAAAAAACAGATGCCAAGAACCAGGACGGCGGGCCAATCGGCGCGCGGTGGCATTTTTGATCGGAGTGCCAGTGTGACGGGCAGTACGACAAGAAATCCGATACCCCACCGCAGAAGTGCGAGCGTCAGCGGATCGGCGTTGCCGACCAGGTAGCGCGTAACGGCGGCGGCCGACCCGCCCAAACTGCTCGACACGAGGGCGATCAGCACGCCTGTTGTGTGGTCCATCGGCCTTCATTCCATGACGTCAAACGACGCCACTGTACCCCCACGGCGCCGCTTCGGATCTAGCTCGTTCGGGGCACGGGGCTCGGTGCCGGCCGTCTTCTCAAATTCGAGCCTCATGTCTCGGCCGATTGTTAGATGTCATCTAACAAAACGGCAACTTCGCTTTAATGACAGAAGTACGAGGCTGCGCTGTAGTTTGTCTCGGCGCAACTTCTCCTTGTTTCGCCAATTCTGATCCGAACCCTTTTCCTCCAACTTTACGTTGCGGCTAGTTCAAATGATCGCAAAAAAGTCTCCGAATCCCACAGACAAATATGTCGGTTCCCGGGTACGCATGCGCCGGCTGATGCTCGGAATGAGTCAGGAAAAACTCGGCGAAAAGCTGGGACTGACGTTTCAGCAGGTCCAGAAATACGAAAAGGGGACGAACCGCATCGGTGCGAGCCGCCTGCAGCACATCTCCCAGATTTTAAAGGTGCCGGTGTCCTTCTTTTTTGACGGGGCCACGGGCAACAAGCAGGCTGAGGACGGCTCGTTAAAACCCCCGGTCGCCGACTACGTCTCCGATTTCCTTTCGAGTTCCGACGGTCTCGCGTTGACCAAGGCCTTCACCAATATCAAGGACTCGAAGTTGCGTCGGCGGGTGGTCGACCTGGTCGAGGAGATCGCCGGAGAGCAGCGGTAATCGTAGCTGCTGTACAAATCTAAAACGCCGATGCCAGTTCGCGCGCGCCCTGGGATTGTGCGCCACGACTCATCTTGCTTTCGATGTCGGCGACGAGATTGGCCACCACGCCGGTGCGGCGCGCCACCGGATTGCGTTCATAGCCTTGTTGCTGGAAGAAATTTGCGGTCGGCACGCGCGCGCGAAGCGCCTGCGGCATCGTCACCATGTCGAAGCCGTTGCCGTCCCCGGTCAGGTTCATCAATTCGAGTTCGGCGGCGGTGAGGGACGTCGTATGGCCCTTGGCGCGCGCGAAGCGGATCGAGTCCGTCAACTTCTGCACTTGCAACAGCGGGCCGAGATCGATGTCCAGCACGGCCGCGTGAATGCCAAATCCGCCCAATGTGGTCTTCGCCATGCGGTCGTGCTCGCTCCAGCGGTTTGGCACCGAGCGGCTGTAAGCGATCATGCGCTTGAGCGCCTCGATCTTGCGCTCCATTGAGAGTCTGGCCGGACCGTTTAGCGCTTTCGCTTTTTGCCGCAGCGCGAAGACATAACGATTGCCGTCCTCGGCGAGGAGCGACACAGTATTGGTGCTGAGCAACTGGTTGTAACCGACCGCGGGCGAAATCGGGCGCGCGCCCGGACGATAAGGGACAAGCCCGGCTTGCGAGTCATAAGCGCCGTTTCCGCCGGTTTCAAAGGCGTAGACGCCGACGATCTGATCACGGGTGAGACCGGCAGCCAGCGCGGCCTTCGCGTAAGCGCGCTTGAAGTCCAGATCACTCGCCGGCCGGTTCGGCACGAAGCCGAATTGCTCGGCGGCGTTTTTGAGGAAATCGGCGATGACAGGGATTTCGGCCCGCTCGGGCGGCGGTTGCGCCGGTGCACGGGGATCAATGGGTCTCGCTGGCCCCGAATAGACCGGCGGTTGGGTTAAGACATAATCGTCGAGCCCGATGGGCAAATGGTCGCGGCGTTTTGCGTTACGCGCGCGCCGCTTCTCGGTCACCGCATCCCAATAGGCGGAGGCTTCGCTCTCATAGGCGCCGTGCGCCGCCTGATATTGCGCAAGTTTGGCTTGATAATCGGCAATTACGGGTCCAGGCGACACGCTTTGGGCTTGCACGGGTCGGGTCGCCAGCAATACAGCGGCGGCAAGCAGGCAAGTCAGCGCTGATCGTCGCGAACAATACATCATGGCCGGCGGTTGTCGGTCATTTTTCTTGATTCGACCACTTTACAAAAAGACGCGCCGCAAATACGGCGCGTCAGGATCGGAGAGGTTCAATCCGCTGAACGGCTTAACGGACAGTGGGACCGCTGCGGTCGGTGAACACCACCGGCGCGCCAGCCTTGATAATGGCCGGAGTTTGCGCGGCCATGATATCCGTGCCGAGATTGAGTTCTCGCGCCGCGATGCCAATCACGGCAATCATCAGCGCGGCGGCAAGACCGACCACCACAATTTTAAGGTGGGTCGTCCGGTCCGCTGTGTACATAGACCAGTTCATGACGTCCTCCGGGGCTCTTTCCACTTTGGTTGCCCGGTCCCGACGAAAGGTTCACTCGTGCTCTTAACGTAGGTGCGTCCGTACGGTTCCCAAGGGTCCATCACGGAACATTGAAAATCGCGAAAACCACAGTTTTTCCAGGGCAAAACGGCCTGAAATGGTCTCGATTGCCCGGGATTGGCCGACTAAATACTGCCGACGGTCTTGAGACGGGCGCGCGGGTGAATTTCGCCTTGCGAGAGAACAGGTGTCTGCGCGCGGAAACGCTCGACTATGCCGCGAACGAACGGCCGGACGTTCGACGAGGTAACCAAAACCGGCGCCTCGCCCTCGCGGGCGGATTCTTCGAAACGCTCCCGAACCAACGAAATAAATTCCGACAGGCGTGACGGTTGCATGGCCAGTTGTCGTTCGTCGCCTTGTCCGACCAGCGATTCGGCGAAGGCTTGTTCCCACTTTGCCGAAAGCGCGATCAAAGGCAGATAGCCGCCTTGGCTGGTGTATTGGGCACAGAGTTGGCGCGACAGGCGTGCGCGGACGTGTTCGGTGAGTGTTGCCGGATTGCGCGAACCGGCAATGCCATCGGCGATGCCTTCGAGAATGGTAGCGAGATCGCGGATCGAGACGCGTTCGCCCAGCAGGATCTGCAGCACGCGCTGGATGCCGGAAACAGTTATCAGGTTTGGCACCAGGTCTTTGACGAGGTCCGCCTGTTCTTTCGGCAGTTCCTTTAGAAGTTTCTGCACCTCGCCGTAGGAGAGCAGCTCCGCCATGTTGCTCTTGAGCAGTTCGGTGAGATGCGTTGAGAGCACGGTGGCGGCGTCGACCACCGTGTAGCCTTTCATTGAAGCTTCTTCTTTCAGGGTGGCATCGATCCAGGTCGCCGGCAAACCGAAAGTCGGTTCGGTCGTATGAGTTCCGGGCAGTTTCACCTGACCGCCCGCCGGGTCCATCACCATGTATTGCCCGGCCCAGACCTTGCCACTGCCCGCCTCAACTTCCTTGACCTTGATGACATAGGAGTTGGCGTCGAGTTGGACGTTATCGAGAATGCGGACAGCCGGCATGACGAAGCCCATTTCGACTGCCAGCGATCGCCGCAAGGCCTTGATTTGCTCGGTGAGGCGGTCGGATCCGTCGGGGGCGTTGACCAGCGGCAGGAGCGCGTAGCCGAGTTCGACTTTCAGGTCGTCGATCTTGAGCGCGGTGGCGATGGGTTCGTCCGCGCCCTCGGTCTTTGCCGCGGTTTCGGTTTTCTTGGCTTCCGCTGCGGCGGTAAGCTTTGAGCGCTTGTCGATGATGAAAGCAAGTGCACTGGCGCCACTGCCGAGCACCAGGAACGGAATCATCGGAATACCGGGCAAGAGCGACATCACCAGCATCACCGCTCCCGACATGCCAAGCGCATTGGGATAGCCGGAGAGCTGCTTGAGCAGCGCCTTGTCGGCGGCGCCGGAGACGCCGGCTTTCGAAACAAGCAAACCTGCGGCGGTGGAGACGATGAGCGCCGGCACCTGTGTCACCAGGCCGTCACCGACGGTGAGGATCGTGTACGAATGTGCCGCGTCGGCGAACGACAGGCCTTGCTGGGCGATTCCGATGATCATGCCGCCGATGACGTTGATGAACACGACCAGCAGGCCGGCAATGGCGTCGCCACGCACAAACTTCGAGGCGCCGTCCATGGCGCCGAAGAAACCGCCTTCGTCCTCCAGCTTCTGTCGGCGCCGTCGCGCCTCCTTCTCATCGATGAGACCGGCCGACAGATCAGCGTCGATCGCCATCTGCTTGCCCGGCATTGCATCGAGGTGGAAGCGAGCCGCCACTTCGGCGATGCGGCCGGAACCTTTGGTGATCACCACGAAATTCACGATGATAAGAATCGTGAAGACGATGATGCCGATCACGAAATTGCCGCTCATGACAAAATTGCCGAACGCCTCGATCACGTGACCGGCAGCATCGGTGCCCTCGTGCCCGTGCGACAGGATCAAGCGGGTGGACGCGAGGTTGAGCGCAAGCCGCATCATGGTCGCGATCAGCAGCACCGTGGGAAAGGCGGAGAATTCCAGCGGCGTGTGAATGAACAACGCCGTCATCAGGATCAGGACCGAAAAAATGATCGAGATTGCCAGCGAGAAATCCAGCAGCAACGGAGGCAGCGGCAGGATCAGCACCACCAGGATGGTGAGCACGCCGATGGCCAGCGCGATATCGCCGCGCTTGAGGAACGCGCCGATGTCGCCAAATCCGGGCAGCTTGATACCGCTGACGGCACTCGCCGGGGCGGCAGTGATGTCGCTCATGCTTGCATCGGGCCGCCATTCCCC
Organism: Pseudolabrys sp.; assembly: GCA_035626335.1. Taxonomy (GTDB): domain Bacteria; phylum Pseudomonadota; class Alphaproteobacteria; order Rhizobiales; family Xanthobacteraceae; genus Pseudolabrys. The sequence goes on along the minus strand of DASPNW010000024.1, from coordinate 159,300 downwards.
GGGCGGCGCGGACGCGAATGCAATACAAAGGTGATCAAACCGGAAGCGGACACCGTCGCCGGTGGGTGAGTAGAGGGCCGCGGTGCGGCATTACCCCGCTATATTTGCCCACTTTATTCCCCGGCTATATTTGCTCATTTTATGGTTAGCGCAGGGTTAACGTCGTCCCGCGTCAAATTAGTCCTCTCCCCGGGGACCAGGGAGAGGACCGCAGAGGCGCTGACCCAGCGCCGTTTGCCGGAACGATCAGCCCGGCAAGAGTACGGTGTCGATCACGTGGATGACGCCGTTCGACTGCATCACGTTGCGGATGGTGACCTGAGCGGAATCGCCCTTGGCGTCCCAAATCCAGAGTTTGCCATCCTTCTCGGCGAAGGTGAGATCGGCACCCTCGACGGTCTTGAGCATCGCTTTGCCGTTGCCGGCCTTGATCTTCTCCATCAGGTCGTTGGCCGTCAGACGGCCGGCCACGACGTGATAGGTGAGCACGTTGGTGAGGGTTTTCTTGTTTTCGGGCTTGAGCAGAGTGTCGACTGTACCGGCCGGCAACTTGGCGAAGGCGTCGTTGGTTGGCGCGAACACCGTGAACGGGCCGGGCGATTGCAGCGTATCGACGAGGCCGGCGGCCTTGACGGCGGCGACCAGCGTCGTGTGATCTTTCGAATTCACCGCGTTCTGCACGATGTTCTTGGAGGGATACATCGGGGCACCGCCCACGGTGACGGTCTTTTCCTTTTCCTTCATTTGCGCGAAAGCCGGGCCGATTCCGGCCGAACCGATTGTCATCGCCGCTGCGGCAACACCGGCCAGGGCTAGCTTGAGGATGCGCTTCATGGCTGTAACTCCGTTGCTCTGTGTGACGTCCCCACGCCGGAGACGTCGAAGCTACGGAGGCACTGCGCTTAGGGATGCACGTTCACAGAGACGTGAGCTTTCCTGTCGCGATGACCGGCCCAGTGGGCTGGCCGGTCGTCGAGCCGCCCGGGGGTTCAAGGGAGACAGCCAGGACCGCATCTTTTCTGGCAAAGGCTAAAAGATCGGCGGGCAACGCCAGTGTCACGGTCTGATCGGCCCGTAACAAGCCGACTGGACGTGGCTTGCCGTCGGGCGGGATGAGCCACAGCTCGGGAACACGCGTTGCGTCAGCGCTGAAAGCCGCCGGTACGACCGCAACTGTCCCGCGGCCCGCGTCAAGGGTGGCGACGAAATGACGATGACCGCCGCCTTCGATTGTAGCCACGAGAGGCTGCTGCGCCAGCGTACCAAGATAGATCAACGCCGCAAAACAGGTTGCGGCGAGCGCACCGGCCGCGACAGCGAACCCGCGCCAGAAAGTCAGGCTGTTCCACAGGCTGCCGCGCTGCGTTTGGGCGGGGAGGGCGGTTGCGATTTGCTGCCAGAGCTGCGGCGAGGGAGCCACGTCGCCAATTTCGGCAGCCCACGGCGCCAGTCGTTGTTCCCAGTCCGCGACCATGAGTGCAAACGCACGATCGCGTGCCACGCGCTGTTGAGCCGTTGAACGATCCGCACCCGATAGCACACCAAGCGCATACTCGGCGGCGAGCAACTCGTCCTCAGGCAGGCTGCTATGGTCGAACGTGTCGGTCATTGCTCAAGGCATGCTTTCAGCTTGATCATCGCGCGCCGGATCCAGCTTTTCATCGTGCCGAGGGGCACCTTCATGCGCGCTGCCAGCTCCTCGTAGGTATTGCCGTCGAAAAACGCGCCGCGCAGCGCCGCCCGCTCGTGCGAAGCAAGGCCCTCAAGGCAGCCATGCAGACGCGCATGCTCCTGTATGGCTTCCATTGCTCCGTCAGCCGCCGGCGTCGTATCGGCAATTGTGGCGGCGTGATCGATTGGGTCCATATTGCGACTCTGGCGCGTCGCACGCAGCCGGTCGATCGCACGGTTACGAGCGATCGCGATCAGCCAGGTCATCGGGCTTGCCCGGGTGGCGTCAAAATCGGCAGCCTTGCGCCACACTGTCACGTAGACCTCCTGCAGCACGTCCTCCGCTTCGCCGCGCTCACCCAAGATACGCAGGCAGACCCCAAAAAGCTTCGCCGAGGTGAGGCGATACACCGTTTGCAGTGCCGCGCGGTCGCCCCCCGGAATTCGGCCGAGGGCGGCGGCGATCAGGCTGCGGTTGGCATCGAGGTCCATCGTTGACGGCTTGTATACCGCGGTTTTGTCGAACCGAGTCTATGGCCTTGCCGGGATAACGACAATTCCGACCGTTCAACGGCCGAGGAGCGGAAATACATGCCGGCCGTCCGGGCCAAGCGGCAACGGTTGGACACGCGTTACTGCGCCAAGATCAAGGTCACCGTAAAGATGCGGGAACTGCGCGCCGCCGCGCGATGGTTCCCATTTCAGACGATCGCCCAGCTGTGAGGCGTCGACGCAAATCAGCAGCAGGTCGTTTTGTCCGGCGAAATGTTTTGCGGCCGTCTCCACAACTTGCGCAGCATCGGAAAAATGGATGAAGCCGTCACGGCGGTCGATTTCCGATCCGTGAAACACGGCAGCGCGCTCGGCTTCCCTCCACAAAGAAGCAGGACAGATCTTGTAGAGAGTTGTCACTGTGTCGCTTAAGCGGCGCCCTTGAGCTCCGAACCGCCATGAGGTGGTGGGATCGGCGAGCCGTCCGCGGCGTATTCATTGAGCTTGTTGCGTAGAGTGCGAATTGAAATGCCGAGGATGTTCGCAGCGTGCGTCCGGTTTCCGAGGCAGTGCTTGAGCGTTTCAAGGATCAGATCACGCTCGACTTCTGCGACAGTGCGGCCGACCAGATTGCGGGTGATCTGTTCGGCTGCCATGGCCGCGTGCGTCGCGATATCCGTGCCGCGTGTCTGGTCGAGACGCGCACCGTCCGGCGAAAGAATCCCATCAAGGCCAATTTCGGCGCCGGTTGAAAGTAGCACTGCGCGATGCAGCGTGTTTTCCAGCTCGCGTACGTTACCCGGCCAACGATTGCTATTGAGGGCGCGGCGCGCTTCGGCCGAGAGCGGGCGCAAAGCCAAACCGTTGAGCTGCGAATATTTCTTGATGAAATATTGCGCCAGTTCGCCAATGTCGGCAGGTCGCTCGCGCAGGGGCGGGAGCTTCAGGTTGACGACATTAAGGCGGAACAGCAGATCCTCTCGGAATTTTCCTTCGCGCACCGCGTCAGTGAGGTTGCGGTTTGACGTCGCGATAATGCGAATGTCGACGGGAACCGGACGATTGCTGCCGACACGGTCAATAACGCGCTCCTGAATGGCGCGCAATAACTTAGCCTGCAACCGCACGTCCATCTCGGAGATTTCATCGAGCAGCAGTGTACCGCCGTTTGCCTCCTCAAACTTGCCGATACGGCGGGCGAGGGCGCCGGTGAAAGCGCCTTTCTCATGGCCGAACAACTCTGATTCAAGAAGGTTCTCGGGTATGGCCGCGCAATTGACGGTGATGAACGGTTTTTTCGAACGAGCGCTATGTCCATGCAGGAAACGCGCAAGCACTTCCTTGCCGGTTCCGCTTTCGCCGGTAATGAGCACCGAGGCGTCCGAACCGGCAATCCGCTGGGCAAGCTTGACAACTTTTGCCATCGCATCGTCGCGATAAACCATCTCGCGGGTGTCGTCGGCCACAGCGGCGAGCACCGCTGCGATCAGCTCGGGATCGGGTGGAAGCGGAATGTACTCTTTCGCGCCGGCGTGGATGGCATTAACGGCGGCGCGTGCGTCGTTGGTAACGCCGCAAGCGACGATCGGAACGTGAATGCGCTCGGCATCAAGTCGTGTCACCAGGTCACGGATATCGAGCGTGACATCGACCATCAGCAGGTCGGCGCCGCGGCCGGAGCGGAGCACGGCGAGTGCCTGCTCGTTGCTTTCGGCGTGGGTTACGCTGGCGCCCTTGTCCATCGCGAACTTGGTCGCTGTGGTGAGCTGGCCGCCGAGCGTGCCGATGATCAGGAGTCGCATGGCTTAGCTCCGTAAGTTTCAGTCATTCTGGGACGGCCCGATAAATCAATTGTGGTCCGCTTTGATTATTTCCGTCATGGTCACGCCGAGCTTGTCTTCGACAAGTACGACTTCGCCGCGCGCCACCAGCCGGTTGTTGACGTAAATGTCGATTGCCTCGCCGACCTTGCGGTCGAGTTCGAGCACGGCACCCGGGCCGAGTTTGAGCAGGTTGCCGACTTCCATATGGGCGCGGCCGAGCACCGCCGAGACTTGCACCGGCACGTCAAAAACCGCTTCGAGATCGGCGGCGCCGCGATTGATCGAATCGGCGTCCGATGGCGCAAGCGCCCCTGCATCAGGTACGATTTGGACGTCGCCGCTGTTCTCGAGGTCGGGTAGCGGTACTTTTGTGTCGTCGTCACTCATTGGTGCAGTCTCCAGAAATCCTATGCGGCGGGCGCGCTGCGCGCCGAGATGTAGCGGCCAACCATTTCGTCAACGGCCGAGGCAGTTGCCGCCTGATTGCGGATGACGCCCCCATCGGCCCATTCGATGCGGCAATCGCCGGACCCGAGGGATTCATCGGGCGTGACGGCCAGCCGGCCTTCGAAACCGAGCGAGCGCGCGATTTCTTCGATCTTTTCTTTAACCGCCTCGTAGACGCTGGGGCTAACGCGCACCGCAACGTGCGGGGTCGAAACCAGGTGGTGAAAGGACTCTGTGGCGAGCGCGGAAATCTCCACGAAAGGCTCCCGTGCAATCAAGGCGGGCGCGAGCTTGGCCGCGACTGCAACGGCCACTTCGACCGCTTCGGTTTCGAGCCGCGTCTCGATTGCCGTGAGCGCGCCGTCAAGACGGCCGAGCCCGTCGGCGATCACCGCAAGCGAGGCGGCAATGTGTTGGGCGGTGTCCTGCTGCGCCTGCTCCTGGCCAGCCGCAAAGCCGGTGCGATAGGCCTGCGATTCAGCATCCGCACGCCGACGCTCGTGCTCGACCAACGTAATGGTCGGTCTTTCGCCGGAGGCGAAATCTTCATCGAAGAGATATTTGGCCGTCGCTTTCATTCGGCTCTCAATAAATCAGCTCGTCTTCGCCGCGGCTCTTGGCAATGATGATTTCGCCCTTGGCCGCCAGATCCTTGGCAACGTTGACAAGAAGCGCCTGCGCCTCGTCGACATCACGCAAGCGCACCGGGCCCATCGCCTGCATATCCTCCACCAGCATCTTGGCTGCGCGGCTGGACATGTTGGTGAAGAAGAATTGCCGAACGGTCTCGTTGGCGCCCTTGAGCGCTACTCCCAGCTTGTCCTTGTCGATGTTGCGCATCAGGGTCTGCGCCGAGCCGGTATCGAGCTTGACCAGATCGTCGAAGGTGAACATCAACGCCTTGATGCGTTCCGCGGCGTCGCGATTTTCTTCTTCGAGCGCGGTAAGGAAGCGGGTCTCGGTCTGCCGGTCGAAGTTGTTGAATATTTCCGCCATCACCTCGTGGGCGTCGCGGCGGCGCGTCTGCGAAAGGTTAGACATGAATTCTGTGCGCAGTGTCTGCTCGACGCGCTCGATCACTTCCTTCTGCACCGCTTCCATTTTCAGCATGCGGTTGACGCAGTCGAGCGAGAGATCTTCCGGAAGAATGGAGAGAACGCGCGCGGCGTGTTCCGGCCGCAGCTTGGAGAGCACGACTGCAACGGTCTGCGGATATTCGTTCTTGAGGTAGTTCGCCAGCACCTCTTCCTGGACGTTGGCAAGCTTCTCCCACATGTTGCGGCCGGCCGGACCGCGAATCTCGTCCATGATGCCGCCGACGCGCTCAGCCGGCAGATACTGCTTCAGCAGGCGTTCGGTGGCGTCGTAGTTGCCAAGCAACGCGCCCGAAGCCGACATGCGGCCGACGAATTCGAGCAGCAATTGCTCAACAGATTCGGCCTCAATCGTGCCGAGCGACGACATGACGATGGAAATCTCACGGAGCTCGTCGTCATCGAGCAGGCTGAAGATCTTGGCACCGTATTGTTCGCCGAGCGAGAGCATGAGCACTGCCGCGCGCTCCGGACCCGTGAGCTTGCGGGTGCGCTCGGGACTCTGCGGGCGGCGCGAAAGCTCGGCCATCAGCCCCCCGATGTCCTCGCGAACCACCTTTTCCTTGTCTTTCCTGATCTCGGCGTAGGCTGACGGCATGGCTTAGGCTGCGTCCTCATGGAGCCAGTTGCGGATGATGGAAACGGCCTCGTGCGGGTTCTTGTCGGCGAGTTCGCCAACCTTCTGCACGGATTGCGCGTGGACCTGCCCTTGCACCTTGGCGATATCGATCATCGCGGACGTACGATTCGAGATGGCAACCGCTTCATCGCCGCCGACGATCGAGACATTCGGGCCGCCCGTCGACGTGATGCTTCCGCCGACGCCGGGAATGCCCATGCCGCCGGCGGGTGCCGCTTCGGCCGAAGGCGCAACGGTGGCGGTGGCCGTGAGCTGGCCCGGCTGCAAGCCTTCCGGCGTGATGATTCGACGGACCAGTGGGCGCACCACCATCAGCATCACCACCAGACCGAGCACCACCATCACGCCGAGTTCGGCGCCACGCATGATGTCGTCCTTGGTGAACTGTAGATAGCTCATCCAGCCGGTGGGTTCGTTGATCGGTGAGGGCGTGGTCTCAGCGAACCGCAGATTGACCACTTCGACCTGATCGCCGCGTTTGGCATCAAAGCCGATGGCCGAACGCACCAGTGCTGCAATTCGATCGATCTCCTCCTTCGGGCGCGGCTGATATGCAAGCTCGCCCTTGTCGTTCTTGGTGTAGTTGCCATCGACAAGCACAGCTGCCGAAATGCGGTTGACCCGGCCTGCTTCAATCACTTCGGTCTTGGTGGTGCGCGAAATTTCGTAGTTGACGATTTCTTCGGTCTTGCGACTCTGATCGCCCTTGGTTGCACCATCGGTCTGTTGTTTGCCGCCGGGCAGTTCGGTTCCGGCCGATACCGCTCCTTCTTTGTTGTCGGTTGTGGCGGACTGCTCTTCGCGCGTCTGGCTCGAACGTACCACGCGACCTTCGGGGTCGAATTTGTCCGAAGTCTGGGTGATACGATTGACGTCGAAATCCGCGTTGATCTGGACGCGCGCGTGGCCCGGGCCGACAACCGACGACACAATGGTCTCAACCTCACTGCGAAGGCGATTTTCATAAGCCAACTTGCGCTCGTCCGAGCTGGCGCCGCCAAGCGCATTGTCCGGAGCCGCGCCATCGGCAAGCAATTTTCCGCTTTCGTCGATGACGGAAACGCGCTCGGGTTTTAAGCCGTTCACCGCAGTAGCGATCAGGTGGCGGATAGCGCGTACCTGCTGCGGCTCCAGAGCGCCGCGGACCTTTAGCACAATAGAAGCCGAGGCATCGACCTTGTCGCGCGAGAACAATGGCCGTTCTGGCAGCACGAGGTGCACACGGGCAGCCTGCACGCGCTCGATACCGCGAATGGAGCGGGCCAGTTCGCCTTCCAGCGCCCGCAGGTGATTGATGTTTTGAACGAAGGTTGTTGCGCCGAGCGCGTCGGTCTTGTCGAAGATCTCGTAACCGACGCCGCCGCCCTTGGGCAGTCCGGATTCGGCAAGCTTCATGCGCAGCCGCGCGACATTGTCTTTAGGTACCATGACGATGGCGCCGTCAGCCTTGATCTGATAGGGCACCGCTTGCCGCTCCAAATCCTTGATAATCGACGCACTGTCGTCGGCCGAAAGATCGGTGAATAACGGCACCATTTGCGGTGTCGTCATCCGGATCATCAAGAAGGAGAAGAAGCCGATCAGGGCCAGCGTCACCGCGGCCATGGCCGCCATCCGCGCAGCACCCAACGACTTTACGAAATCGAAGAAACCTTGCACCGGTTTTATCCTGCCCGCAGGGGGCGCGAAGCACGCGCCTCACCCGGCAAGATTTGCCCAGTTTAAGGTTAGCACCCGGTTAATTCCGGCCGGAGGTTCGACGAAAGAAAAATATGGCGCCGGACGGCCGTCATAGAAATCGCCGGCGTATCGCGCCGGTGTTTACGAATGCCAAGAGCGGAGAGAGTTTACTGGCGGTACTGTTGGATGCGCGTCGTGCGCAACCCGGCGAGGCCGTGCTGGTCGATCGAAGCTTGCCAGGATAGGAATTCCTCAACCGTCAAGGTATAGCGCGCGCAGGCTTCCTCAAGCGACAAAAGGCCGCCACGGACCGCGGCGACCACTTCCGCCTTTCGACGGATGACCCAGCGCTTGGTCGTGGGCGGAGGCAGATCCGCAATAGTGAGCGGACTGCCATCAGGCCCGATCACATACTTTACCCTCGGGCGATGGGCTTCGGTCATTGGTACACTCACAAAACGGGACTCGACTGACAGTTACTGCGGAAAAACTACTAGCCGTGGCTTAAAATTTGCCTAAGCATGACAAATGCATCGGGCAATTGTTGCCCGGTTTCCGCTAACCTTTTGGTTACGGATGAGGCCGCTGCGCGGCAGCGCGTTAACGGCCGGTAATTAGGGAGGGGTCGTTACCCTTCCATTCGCACCGGCGGAGTTCCTCGATTGATTGCGATCAAGTTGTCGGCCGAACGATGCGTTTGATCTTGTCGAGTGTGTAGTTCTGTCCGTTTATCGATAGCTGCGGCGGATCCTGCGTAAGGTCGACGGAATCCACTGTCGCCTGGACCTCGGTTGAAATTGCAACCGATTGGTTGTTGGCGTCAACGGCCGTCGCGGTGAGAGTGTAGCTGCCGTCTGGCCAGAGCCGACCGTCATTGCCGCGACCATTCCAGGTAAATGTCTGGGTGCCCGGATTCACCGCGACAGTACCAGTAAAAGCGTTTTGCCCGGTGGAATCCTTGATCGTGATTGTGGCCGTCGACGGTTTGCTCACGTTCAAATTCCAATTCGCGGTGCTGTTGGTGAGCTGCGCGGTTGAACCATCGACCACGACGGTGGCGCCGACATAAGCCAGCGCTGTGCTTGCTACTGCACTTTTTTCGAGTGAGACCAAACTCGTCAATTGGTCGTTTGACTTCATCTGCTGCTCGACCTGTGCGAATTCCACCAGCTGTTGAGTAAACTGGTTGGTATCGAGTGGGCTGAGGGGGTCCTGGTTTTGCAGCTGCGTCGTCAGCAATTGCAGAAACGTCGTAAAGTTGCTGGCAATTTCGGTGTTATCGAGGGCGCCCGAAACAGAACTGGCGCTGGCCGTGCCCGTGGTCGAAATGGGGGAAACTGTTGTCATGGTTGATCCTCAAACTCGGATATCGAGACCGACGCCTTGTCCGGCGAGACGGCCATAGTTTTGCGGGATGACATCGATTGATGATGGCGTTTCGTCCTGCACCACAAGCGTCGCAGCGTCGGAGCCAGTGTTCGTTTGCTGCTGGTTCATGGACTGATCGCGAAGCGAGAATTGCAGGCCGTTGTCGGCCGTTTTCAGACCGGCATCCTGCAATGCGCGCTCAAGGCCCGACGCGTCGCGACGTAGTAGATCGAGCGTTTCGGAACGGTCGACGGTCAATCGTGAGGTGACGTTGCCATCTCGATCGACGTCGAGGCGGACCTCGATGCGGCCAAGTTCGGGCGGATCGAGGCGGATTTCAAAGCGATTCTTTCCGGCGAGCGCCTTGCCGGCGATGTCTACGGCCAAACCGGAAAGTGGAACGGCGACCGCCAGCGGCGTCGATTGATTGGCCGGAGCATTGGTCGCGGCTGCGGTTGTCGTCGTTTGTGACGTATTCGGCATGGCCGGCGGTGCGGTATCGGTGGCGATTTTCTGAGTCGTGACGTTGGCGTCACTCGCGGAAACCGGGGCGGGTCCGTCAGCATCGACTTGATGGGCTTTCGCCGGAATCTCACCGCGCGCCTGCGCGACACGGTCTTTGTCGCTATCGCTTGTGGTCAATTGCGTGTTGTCGGGATGCGTTTGCGGCGTGCCTTTTGCTGTCGGCTGTAGACCGTCAGTTACTTCGCCAGTCGATGGTTCCGTCTCGGCTTGCGCATTCACATCGCTCTTTTTCCCGGCGTCGATCTGTTTGCCCGCGGCGGCCTTAGACGCGGCAGGATCCAGTCCGCTTAAGTTGATCGTGCCGCCCGCGACAATTGCGGAGAGTTCGTGGGGCTGCGTCGGTTGGTCAACATTATTGGGCGCAGGCGCCTGATCGGACACCGGCGCGATCACATGCGCCAATGCGGCCGTGCTGCCTGTGGTGACCGTCTGCGAGCCTTCGACCGGCGATGCGGCGGTTGAATTGTCGCTTTTCGTCCCGTCGTCGGGTTTGTCGATGCTGTCTGCCGTCGTGATGCTTTCCCCGGCCGCCGCGGCCGTCTTGGTTTTCACCTCGGTCTTATTGTCGGCCGATGGGTTACCGTCGTCATCCGATTTGACAGCGGGCTCAACACGATCGGGTTTTGTCGCGGGCACATCATCCTTTGATGTCGCCGATTTAGGGTCGCCGCTCTTCGCCGAAACTTGAGAGTTGTCGGTGGGCGTGGCTTTGTTTTCTGTTGTCGGAGGCGGGGATGGACCGGCCGCTTGCGTGCCGTCATCGAGCAGGCTTTCGAATGGCGAGGGCGCGCGATCCTGCTGGGTTGGACGGGCGGGACGCGGCAACGAGGCGTGAATCTTGGGATCAAACGCAACTTGAGGCACAGTGACACCCTCCGGGATCCGCCGCTCTCCGTGCAATCGTCAGGCCAGCCCTCGAAAGGCCAAATTTTCGTTTCTATTCAGTTCGTTGCGGATGGCCGGAGAGGCGACAGGTGCCGTCTATCGTGGCAGCAGTAGCCGCCAAGCGGCAAAATCTGCCGGGTTTGGACCTCGCATTGCGCGCCTTGGGTCGCCACCTGTAGTAAGTAGCACCATGATCAACAGTCTCGACCTAGACCGCCGGCCTGAGAACACGCGCGTCGTCGTCGCCATGTCCGGCGGCGTCGATTCATCGGTGACGGCCGCCCTCCTCAAGGAGGAGGGTTACCAGGTGGTCGGGGTGACGTTGCAACTTTACGACCATGGTGCCGCGACCCACCGTAAAGGCGCCTGCTGCGCGGGGCAGGATATATACGATGCACGCAGCGTTGCCGAGCGCATTGGCATTCCGCACTACGTGCTCGACTACGAGAGCCGTTTTAAACAGGCGGTGATCGACCGCTTCGCCGAGAGCTATATCCATGGCGAAACGCCCGTGCCCTGCGTCGATTGCAATATGTCGATCAAATTCCACGATCTGTTGATCACCGCGCGCGAGCTCGGCGCCGAGGTGCTGGCCACCGGGCACTACGTTGCTTCGCGTTCTTTGCCCGGGGGCGGACGCGCGCTTTTTCGCGCGCGGGAGGCCGAGCGCGATCAGAGTTATTTCCTTTTTGGCACCACGCGCGAACAGCTTGACGTTTTGCGCTTTCCGCTCGGCGAACGAACCAAGGCCGAGACGCGAGAGCTTGCCCGCCGTTTTGGCCTTGCGGTTGCGGACAAGCACGATAGCCAGGATATTTGCTTCGTGCCGTCCGGGCATTACGCCGACATGATCGAACGTCTGAAGCCGGGCGCGGCGGAGGCCGGTGACATTGTCGATGCCGGGGGGAGGGTGCTCGGCCGGCATTCCGGCATTATTCATTTCACAGTCGGTCAGCGCCGCGGCCTGGGAATTGCGACGGGCGCTCCACTTTACGTGGTACGGCTCGATGCCGAACGCCGCCGCGTGATCGTTGGTCCGCGTGAGGCCTTGCGCACGAGTCGCATCGTGCTGCGCGACGTCAATTGGATTGGCCAGGGCTCGCTCGATGAGGCGCTTGCGGATGACCGTCGCGAGATATTCGTGAAGGTCCGTTCAACACGGCCGGCGCAGGCGGCCTGGCTGCGGCATGGCGCCGACGGTTGCGAAGTCGAGCTGGTGGATGGCGAGCACGGGGTTTCCCCCGGCCAGGCTTGCGTCTTCTATGATTCCGGAGAAGGCCAAGCGCGCGTACTTGGCGGCGGTTTTATCAAGAGTGCGGTCGGGACTTCGGATTATCGGCGCGCCGAGGTTGAATCGATGACAACCCCAACGATGCGCGGTTAGTTCGGTCGGCATGGGGGCGGATATCGACAAATCGAGCGTCGAGCGTGCCTACGCGCGGTGGGCACCGGTCTATGATTTGGTGTTCGGCGCGGTTTTCGACGCCGGCCGGCGCGCCGCTATCAAGTCAGCGGAGCAAGCTTGCGGACCGGAAGGCGGACGCATCCTCGAGGTCGGCGTCGGTACCGGCATTTCGCTTCCTGATTATGCAAAAAAGAATCGGCTCGTTGGCATCGATCTGTCTGAACCGATGCTGCGCAAGGCGCACGAACGTGTCATCGAGAATCGTCTTGGCAACGTCGAGGCGTTGGCCGTGATGGATGCCGAGCGGATGGCCTTGCCGGATCAATCATTCGATGTCGTGGTGGCTCAGTTCGTCATTACTGCGGTCCCCAAGCCTGAGGCCACTCTCGATGAATTTGTACGGGTGATCCGGCCAGGCGGCGAGATCGTGCTCGTCAATCATATCGGCGCGGAGGAGGGACCGCGTCGCGTGTTTGAGATTTGCTTCGCTCCCGTTGCGCGAAGACTGGGCTGGCGGCCCGAATTCCGCTTCGGTCGACTGGCCGATTGGGCCGCGAGTCATGGCGGCGTCCGGCTCATCGAACATCGGCCAATGCCGCCGCTCGGCCATTTTTCACTGATCCGCTTCGAGCGACGGGCCGACAAAGCGGCGTAAGTCCGGCAAAGCCGTTATGCCTGAAGACTATGTCTTTGCCGCCCACTTGCTTGACAGTGTTTGCCGCCGCTCCCTATATCGCGCTCATTCCGGCACGTTGTTTTCGGAATGGCGGGGTAGCTCAGCTGGTTAGAGCAGCGGAATCATAATCCGGAGGTCGGGGGTTCGAGTCCCTCCCCCGCTACCAAACTCGATCTCCGGCGGTCGTGCTATTTGAGGTAATTCCGCTGTTTTTTGAGCGGACGCACTTCACATCACAAGCTCGTCAGGCCGCGATGATGCGGCGATTCGAGGTTGCTCCGGCCATCAGGCGATGGAACAATCGCATCCTTAAACCGTATTTGTACGTATATCTGCCGAAGCCCTTTGTGTTTACGGAGGCTCTCCATGGCGCGTACCGCGATGTCGCCGGCCACACAGGACGAGCCGGCGCGGGAGCCGAAACCTTCCATTGATAAGGAACGGCAAACCTGGCTCCAGGCGTTCCGTCGGGTTCGAGCCGAGACAGAGACTCGCGCAGCGCATCTATCGGCCGAAGATCAGATTGTGCAATCGATGGCGGATGCCAGCCCAACCAAGTGGCATCGCGCCCACGTTACATGGTTTTTCGAGCAGTTCTTGTTGGTGCCTTACGATCCGGCCTACAGGATTTTTGACGAGCGCTTTCCTTTTCTTTTCAATTCCTACTATGTCGCGGCCGGTCCGCGTCACGCGCGGCCGCAACGTGGTTTGATCACGCGGCCGAACGGGGAAGACGTCACCGCTTACCGTGCGCACGTCGACGCGGCCGTCGAGCGGCTGATCGGGCAGGTGCAGGCAGCGGAAGCCCAGCGGGTATTCTCAATCGTCGAAATAGGACTGCATCACGAACAGCAACATCAGGAATTGCTGATCACAGACATTCTTCATGCATTCGCGCAAAATCCGACCGATCCGGTCTACGACGCAAACTGGCGGCCGCCGCGCGCAACGCAAGGACCCCGGGGCTATGTCGAGGTGCCGGCGGGTATTCACGCGATCGGCCACAACGGCGACGGGTTTTGTTTCGACAACGAAACCCCCTTTCATGACGAACTGATCCCGCACGTGCGCATCGCACGGCATCTCGTTACGAACGGCGAATGGCTCGAATTTATCGCTGCCGGTGCCTACACGACTCCATCGCTGTGGTTGTCCGACGGCTGGGCCACCGTCCAGACCGACGCCTGGCAGGCGCCTGGCTATTGGCGGCACAGGGACGACATCTGGCATACAATGACCCTTGCCGGTCTGAAGCCGGTCGATCCTGCCTCCCCAGTACAGCATGTCAGCTATTACGAAGCGGATGCCTTCGCCCGCTTTGCCGGAAAACACTTGCCAAGCGAGGCCGAGTGGGAGGTTGCCGCGCGTGCAGATGTGATGGCCGATGCCTTTGGCGTCGCTTGGCAATGGACGCGCAGTGCCTATCTACCCTATCCGGGCTACCGGGCCGCCGAAGGGGCGCTCGGTGAGTACAACGGCAAATTCATGGTGAGCCAGATGGTCTTGCGTGGTTCATCGCTTGCCACTCCCGAGGGGCACGAGCGCTTAAGCTACCGCAATTTTTTCTATCCATCGGCGCGTTGGCAATTCAGCGGACTGCGCTTGGCAGAGTTTGTGTGAGGGCGTTACCATGGTTGCAGCAGTAGCACGCAAACGTTTTCTTCAGCAGGCTCCGGAGGTTTCCACATTCGAGGCGGATGTCATGGAGGGCCTGCATGCGGTGCCCAAGCACGTGCCGGCGAAATACTTTTATGACGCTGCCGGTTCGCAACTGTTTGAGCGCATAACCGAACAGCCGGAATACTACCCGACCCGCTGCGAAATGAAGATATTGCGCGATCACGCCGCCGATATTGCCAAATTGATTCCGCAAGGCGCGGCACTTGTCGAGTTTGGCAGCGGATCAAGCAAGAAGGCGCGCATCCTGCTCCGCGCTGCGCCAAAACTTGCGGCCTACGTGCCGGTTGATATCTGCCGTGAAATGATTGAGCAGGAAGCAGCCGAGCTGCGGCCGGATTTTCCTCAGGTCAAGGTGCTGCCGGTGACGGCCGACATTTGCGAGCCGTTCGAATTGCCTGACGAAGCCAAGACCGCGCCGGCCCGTATCGGTTTCTTTCCTGGCTCGACCATCGGCAATTTCGAGCCGCATGAGGCGTCAGCGTTTTTACGCAATGCCGCGAACATTCTCGGGCCCGGCGCCACGCTCGTTATTGGCGTCGATCTGATCAAGTCCGCGGAAGTGCTCAACGCGGCCTATAACGACACCGCGGGCGTCACCGAGAAGTTCAACTTGAATCTGCTTACCCGCATAAACCGCGAACTCGGCGGCACTTTCCGGATCGATAGCTTCGAGCATCATGCATTCTACAATCGCGAACGGCATCGCATCGAAATGCATCTTGCAAGCCTCAAGCGACAAAAAGTAAAGGTCGCCGGCGAAACGTTCGACTTCCGGGCCGGCGAAACTATTCATACAGAGAACAGCTACAAATACAGCATTGAATCGCTCGCCGCGCTCGCGCGCGGTGTCGGCTGGTTGCCCGCGGCTGCATGGATCGACGACGGCAAATATTTCTCGATCCAGGCCTTCGTGCTTGCGGCTTGACTTGCTCGTATTCAATCGACTGCGCTAAGCCTTGCACCGCCCGGCCTGATCGGCCGGGCGTTCCAAGGCAGGGCCTGATTCATGAAAATTGTCGGTTTTGAAGCGAACAATGGCGTGCGTCTCGGCGTAGTCGAGGACGATACTCTCATAGACCTCCAATCGGTGGACGCAAATATGCCGAATGACCTCGGCGAAGTGCTACGAAGGAACCACGGCGATCTCAAAGTGCTCGCTGACATTGCCAGAAAAGCGCCGGCCTCTGCGCGCCGGCCACTCGCCGGCCTGAAATATGCGCTTCCTGTCGCGCGCCCCGGAAAAATCGTTTGCCTTGGGTTGAATTATCTCGACCACGTCAAGGAAGGGCCGCAGCGCGACAACATTCCGAAATTTCCATCGATCTTCTTTCGTGTGCTGACGTCGATGGTTCCGCATCTGCAGCCGATTGTGCGCCCGAAGGAATCGATCCAGCTCGATTATGAGGCTGAGATGGTCGCGGTTGTAGGCAAGCACGCCAAGCATCTCACCATGGCTAACGCTATCGAATGCATTGCCGGCTATTCCTGCGCGAACGAAGGATCCGTGCGTGAATTCCAGCGTCACACGACGCAATGGGGCATGGGCAAGAATTTTGATCGCACAGGCGGCTTCGGTCCATGGATGGTGACCGCCGACGAAATTCCAACCGGCGGCAAGGGTTTGAAGATCATGAGTCGGCTGAATGGCAAAACCATGCAATCCGACAACACCGCCAACATGATGTTTCCATTGGCGGAGACGCTGGTCTATCTCACCAAAGGCATGACATTGGACCCCGGTGACGTCATCCTCACCGGCACGCCATCGGGCGTCGGTCATGCACGCAAGCCCGAGCCGGTATGGATGAAGGCTGGCGACACTTGCGAGATCGAGATTGAAGGGGTCGGTGTGCTACGAAATCCGATCGAGGACGAAAGAGGCTGATAACGTGAGGGTAACATGAAGCGTAGTCGCGTCGCTGCGGTGCTGGTAGCCGGGCTGGCGAGCGCTGCCAACGCACCGGCTTTTGCGGAATGGCCAAATGACAAGCCAATTCGCGTGTTGGTTGGCTTTGGACCTGGCGGCGGCACTGACATTGTAACGCGCATCGTTGCTCCGCCCTTGTCCGAGTTGCTGCATCAGACGGTGGTGGTTGAGAACAAGCCAGGTGCCGGCGGGTCGATCGCTTCGGCCGAAGTCGCGAAGGCCGATAAGGATGGTTACACCGCCTCCATGGTCAGCGCTGGCCACACGGTCTCGGCGGTGATGGTCAAGTCGGTCCGTTATGACGCGGTGAATGACTTCGCACCCGTCGCGCTGGTCGCCGACAGCGTCTTCGTTGTCGTGGCGCGTAAGGATTTTGCTGCGAACGACATCAAGGGACTTGTGGCGCTCGCCAAGGCCTCGCCGGGAAAACTAAATCTGGCAAGTGTTGGTCTTGGCTCGACTCAGCATTTTGCCGGCGAGCTGCTGAACCAGTCGACCGGCATTGACGTGAAGCACATCCCCTACCGCGGGACGCCTGCCGTGGTGACGGCTCTTCGAGCCCAGGAGGTGGACTACGCGGTGGAGCTCTTGCATGCCGTGCAAGGTCAGGTGCAGGCGGGCGAACTCAAGCTGCTCGCGGTTGGCGCGCCGACACGCTGGCCGACGATCGCGGACGTGCCGACGGTCGCGGAGCAAGGCGTCACCGGCTATTCGGTCATTGGCTGGTATGGCTGGGTTTATCCGGCCGGCACGCCGCAAGTGATCGTCGACAAGACCAACGCCGCGCTTCGGGAGGTTCTCGCCCGCCCGGAAATCAAGGAGCAGATGGCGAAGGCCGGTGCGGCGGCACACGTCTCAACGCCTGCCGAATTCGGTCAACATATGGCCGACGAAGTCGCAAAGTGGAAAGCAGTCCGCGACAAAGCCGGACTTGAACCGCAATAGATCCTTGTAGCGCGAACAAACAGAGGAAAATATGGCTGATCAGTTCAACGTGCTTGTGATTTGTGGATCGCTCCGCAAAGGTTCGTACAACGCCGCATTGACGCGCGCATTGCCGGGTCTGGCGCCGCCTGAAATAAAGTTTGTGACGGCACCGTCGATCGGAACGTTGCCGCTTTACAATGCCGATGTTCAGGAATCGTCCGGCTTTCCCGGACCGGCAGAAGATCTCGCGGCTGCGATCCGCGCCGCTGATGGCGTCCTGTTTGTCACTCCGGAATACAATTGGTCGATGCCTGGCGGGCTGAAGAACGCGATCGACTGGCTTTCTCGCATGAAGGACCAGCCGTTCAAGGAAAAGCCGGTGGCGATCCAATCCTGTTCGCAAGGTCCGCTTGGCGGCGCACGCATGCAATATCACTGGCGCATGTCGATGACGTTCCTCAACGCATTCATCTTTGGCACGCCGGAGATTTTCGTCGGCAGTGCTGCCGGCAAGTTCGACAAGGATACGCTCGAACTGAAAGATCAACCGACGAAGGACGCCATCAAGACGCAACTTGCGGCGTTTGCGAAGTTCATCGCCAAGATGAAACGTTGACCGCTCGTCCTCGCGCAAGCTGTCCAGCTTGCGCGGGAACGAGCGGAGAGAGCGCTAGCCCGCGGCTTGCGCGCGCTTCGGAAACAGCTGCGGCCTTAGCTTCGGATGACCCGCCATGGTTTTCGGCGCGTAGGGGGTCTCTGCGCCGAGTTCTTCCGCCGCATGCCACGCCCAGCGCGGGTCCCAGATTGCCGCCCGCGCAAGGCAGATCAAGTCTGCTTTGCCGGAGGCAACGATGTCTTCCGCCTGCTGATAGCCGGCGATCAGGCCGACCGTCATTGTGGTGATGCCGCTTTCTTTCTTTACTTTCTCGGCAAACGGAACCTGGTAGCCGGGTGCGAGCGGAATCTTCTGCTTCGGGTCGAGCCCGCCGGTAGAAACGTCCATGTAGTCCATACCGCGCTTTTTGAGCTCTTTTGCGAGGACAACAGTTTCCTCCGGCGTCCAGCCGCCATCCACCCAATCGGTCGCCGACACGCGCATCCCGATCGGCTTTTGCTCCGGCCATACGGCCCGCACGGCCTCATACATCTCGATTGCAAAACGCATGCGGTTTTCGAGAGAGCCGCCGTATTCGTCAATGCGCTGGTTCGAGAGTGGCGATAGAAATTGATGGGCGAGATATCCATGCGCACCGTGCAATTCGACGACGTCATAGCCGATGCGATCGACCCGTTTGGCCGCGGCCGCAAATTCTCCGATAACACGCTTGATGTCGTCCTTGGTCATGGCGTGCGGCACCGGCCAGCCAGCGTCGTAGGGAATCGCGGAGGGCGCTTCCGGCGTCCATCCGCCTTCTTCCTTGGTCAGGATCGGCTTTCCGCCGGCCGCCGGCGGCGTGGTCGGGCCTTTGCGTCCTGCATGCGCAAGCTGAACGCCTAGTTTGGCGACGCCATATTGCCGGCAGAAATCATGCACGCGCTTGAGTGCCTTCTCGTTGTCATCAGACCACATCCCGGCACATCTCGGTGAAATTCGCCCTTGCGGGTTGACGTCGGTCATCTCGGTCATCACCAGGCCGGCACAGCCGAGCGACATATTGCCGAGATGCATCAGGTGCCAATCATTCGCCGAGCCATTGTCAGAATTGTATTGGCACATCGGCGACACGACGACCCGGTTAGGCAAGGTGAGACCGCGCATCGTAATGGGTGAGAACAAAACGCTAGCCA
The DNA here is from genome assembly GCA_035626335.1 of Pseudolabrys sp. Taxonomy (GTDB): domain Bacteria; phylum Pseudomonadota; class Alphaproteobacteria; order Rhizobiales; family Xanthobacteraceae; genus Pseudolabrys. The sequence continues at coordinate 140,272 of DASPNW010000024.1, read as the reverse complement.
TTGGGAGGACTTCCTTTCAGTGCGGAGAACTCAAAATCCGGCGTGGTAGGCGTGCATGGCGACTACCAGACAGCAGATCGCCCAAAAAATGCAATACTCAACGCCGCCGATAACCCAAATCCAGCATTCCGTCACCCGGTAGGTCGCGGCTGCGGCAACGAGCAGATGGATGAAGGCAACAAAGCCGACGACGGACGTGTAGATGCCGAAGAAAAGCCCAATGGTAAGGACTGTCTCGATCGCACCCGCGATATACATCCAGGTGGCGGGCGGCTTGAAGCCGGCATTGACGAAGAATTCAAGCGTCGCAGGAACCGTAAACTTGCCAATGATGTGAGGGATAAAAAACACCGCGCAGGTGATGCGCAGGATGTTGAACTCGTTGAACAAGTTGAATTTGTCCGCCAGCGACATCGCTCCCCCCGAATAATTTTGTTCACCAGGAAAGTCGCACTTCCTGTCGTGGCCGCCAACCCCCGGCGTTCATGACCTACAGCTTGCGGCCTTTGAGCCAGGTTTCGCCTTTTGCATAGAGGGCGTCGAGGTCGGGACCGTCAAGACCGGGCATGTCGCGTTTGACCGTGAAGCCAATTCTGGTTTGCAGGTAGGCAAGGTGCCGGTAGCCCTCGGGAAATTGCGCCAGCAGATTTTGGTCGAGCTCGAGCACCGCCGAGGGGTCAACCGGATCGAGTCGGTCCTTCTCGTAGGCGAGGCGGCGCAGGACAATGCCCCACTTGCCACGCCGTTTTTCCAGGAAATCGTAAAAGCGGCCGGTGCATACCACGTCGCAGACAACGCCTTCGACCGGCGCGCGCTGAGAGATCGTCATCTTGGTTTGCGCGATTGCTCGCTTGCCTTTGATGTCGATGCTCATGCCTCCAAGCATATGCATGATGCGTACGCCGCGATCATAGCCTTCCTGGCTGACGCGGATGAATTCTTCGTAGGAGCCCTGAAACCAGGTCGCCCACATTTGCCCTTCTTTGTGCCAAACGGTGCGAAAACGATCCCACATGCGAGCGTCGCGCCAGAGCGCCCAATTCTCGATCAGCGCCCGGATCGCCAGGCGGTCGGCGGTGTCGCGTGCCATGAATTGCGTCCCCTTGGGCCAAGCCGGGCTTGTCCCGGCCGTCGGCGTCTTTATGGTTGCGATCTTGCAAGACGGCGATGCCATCCGCAACTCGGGTAAATCCGACATGCGGTGACACGCGTGAGCACGACAATCGAGGGGCCGGAACTATGCCGAGGCTTGCTGGAAAAACCGCGATCGTGACCGGCGGCGCCAAAGGTATCGGTCGTCATTATTCGCAAGCGCTGGCGGCCGAGGGCGCCCGCGTCATGGTTGCTGACATTGCCGACGGCCGCGAGCTTGCCGAGGAAATTGCCGGGCGCCACGGCGCGAATTCGGTTGCGAGCGTGAAGCTCGACGTCAGCGACGAGAAGGCGGTGAAAAATCTGGTAGCGCAGACCATCGACCGTTTCGGTCAGATCGATGTGCTGGTGAATAACGCCGCCTACTATGCAACGCTCAAGCCGCGGAATTTCGCTGAGTGGGACACAGAAACATGGGATCGCGTCATGGCGATCAACGTGCGCGGTCCGTATCTGATGGTGCGCCACGTCGCGCCTCACATGATGGCGCGGCGCAGTGGCAAGATTATCAATATCGCATCGGGTGCGGCCTATAAAGGTGTACCGCGCATGTTGCCATATGTGACGTCCAAAGGCGCAATGCTCGCTTTCACGCGATCGTTGTCGCGCGAACTTGGGGAATACGGCATAGCGGTCAATTCGCTTTCGCCGGGATACATCCTGAGCGACACAGGACTTGAAAACGCAACCCATGTCGAAGAGGAGCGCGTGCCGGTGCGCAATAGCCGCGCCTTCAAACGCGACGCTTATCCCGAAGATCTGCTCGGTGCGCTGCTATTTCTGGCCTCGAACGATAGCGATTTTGTGACCGGGCAATCGCTCGTTGTGGATGGTGGCTCCGTCAATAACTAGCTAACTGCAATGCGCGGCGGGTATTTCCAGTTCGCGCCGATCTGCGGTATAAAGCTGAAAATTCAACCAATACGTTTTCTGAGGAGCACGCCCATGGCGGTCGCAACCGCAACCGAGCAACCAAGTTCCAAGCACAATGTGCAGGTGGCGAGGCAGGCCTACTACGACAAGATTTCCAAGTTCAACATGGCGCCGCTCTGGGAGGTGCTGAAGGACCTGGTGACCAAGGAGCCCAAGACCAGCCTGCAGCCGGCTGTTTGGAAATTTAGTGACGTCAAGCGGCTGATGCTGGAAGCCGGCGACGTGATCAGCGCGGAAGAGGCCGAACGCCGCGTGCTGGTTCTGGAAAATCCCGGCATGCCCGGCAAGGCACGCATTACGAACTCCTTGTTTGCGGGCATCCAGTTGATCCTGCCGGGCGAGATTGCCGATGCGCACCAACACGTTTCTTCCGCCATCCGTTTCGTGCTGGAAGGCGAGGGCGCCTACACTGCGGTTGAAGGCGAAAAAACCCAGATGAAGCACGGCGACTTCATCATCACCGCTAACTGGGCACCGCACGACCATGGCAATCCCGGCAAACAGCCGGTGATGTGGCTCGACGTTCTCGACATGCCGACGGTCAATCATTTCGAGGCATCGTTCGCCACGCATTTCGACGAGAAGATGCAGAAGACGAACCACGCTGACGGTGATTCTTTCGACCGCTACGCATCCGGTGTGCTGCCGGACGGCGCGCCGGCGATAGTGAATCGCAGCCCGGTGATCAACTATCCCTACGCCAAGATGCGGCCGATCCTTGAGCGGCTCAAGAGCACCGGTGATATCGACAAACGCCACGGCGCGCGCGTGCGTTATGCAAATCCGATCAACGGTGGCCCGGTGCTGCCGACGATGGGTGCTTATCTTGCCTTGCTGCCAAAGGGCTTCAAAGGCCAGCCCTACCGGTCGACGGACGCAACTATATTTGCCGTCGCTGAAGGCCGTGGGACGACGACCATCGACGGCAAGCCGTTCGAATGGGGTGTCAATGACGTGTTTGTTGTACCGCCGTGGAAACGCTATTCGCACAACACGAACGAAGACGCCGTAATTTTCTCCATCTCGGATCGCCCGGCACAGGAAGCGCTCGGCATCTGGCGTGAAGGGAACTAGTCGCGAACGCAGTCGTTACGGTGTCATGCCCGGCCTTGTGCCGGGCATCCACGTCTCAAGGAGTTGCGGCACGCAAGAAGGTGGATGGCCGGACAGGTTCGGCCTGACAATGTGCAGAAACACCTCACAGGGAATCGTCAATGCAGTTTGAGCAACTGAGCGCTGGCCGCGGCGCACTGACCGCGGTGCGGACGGGCGAGGGGCCGGATCTGGTCGTCTTGCATTCCCTGCTTGCCGACCGTCATGCCTTCGACCCGGTGCTTCCGGCGCTTGCCGCGAAGCGCCGCGTCACGCTCTTCAATCTGCCGGGTTTCCACGGTTCGCAACCGGCGATGCTTGCGCTGATGGACGCATACGTTGCCGCGATCGAGGACGGCTTCGACGAGTTCGATATCGGCAAGGACGCGGTGCTAATTGGCAACGGGTTTGGCGGCACCGTTGCGCTTGCCTTCGCGCTCGCCCATCCCGAGCGGATATCCAAACTGGTGCTCAGCGATGCGGCAGCCGGCTTTCCTCCCGAGGGACGGGAGGCCTTCGCGGTCATGGCCCAGAAGGTAGCGGACGGGGGCCTTGGCAGCATTGCCGAGATTGCTGCGAAGCGTGTGTTTTCGCCCGCCTATCTCGCGGCACACCCGGAGAAGATCGCGGAACGCAAGAAAGTATTGCTCGATATCGATCCGAAGGCATTCCAGGCCGCCTGCAAGATTTTACAGGAAACCGACCTGGTGCCGTTGCTGCATCATCTCAAGGTGCCGACGTTGGTCATGTGCGGCCAATTCGATCAGGCCACGCCACCGATACTGAACAAGAAGATCGTCGAGAAAGTTGCGGGTGCGCAGTATATTGAATTGCCCGGTTGCGGCCATTGTCCGCCACTTGAGCAGCCCGAACAGTTCATGGCCGCGATCAAAGGCTTTATTGGCCTCTGACCGACGTTACTCCTTGCGATCGAAACGCCGGATTTCGACCTTCCCCCACACGCCGTTCTGGTGAAACGGGTCCGCACGGTTGAATTTCTCCACCGACGCTCGATCTACTGCTTCGAGCACCATCAGACTGCCGATCGAATTTGCGCCATCGTCTGAAACCAACGGCCCGCCAACCGTGATGGTGACGCCGAACTTTTTTGCGTTTTTCAGGTGCTCGACATGCGCGCCGTGCACACTCTTACGTTTGCCGGCGGTATCGGGATTATCGAGCGTAAAGACGGAAAACAGCATTGGGTGTCTCCTTAGTCGAGCGCCTTGAGCACGGCATTGGCAATAGAACCGGTGCCGTCCTTCCCGCCATACTCTATCGGCCTGATGCCATCGGCATAGGCCTTGTCTACAGCGCGCTCGATACGCTGCGCGGCGTCCGCCGCGGGCGGATGATCGTGTTTATCGGCGAGCCAGTCGAGCATCATCGCGGCAGACAGGATCATTGCAGTTGGGTTGGCCTTGCCTTGGCCCATGATATCGGGCGCCGTCCCGTGGCATGGTTGGAATACCGCGTGCTTGTCGCCGATATCTGCCGAGGGAGCGATGCCAAGGCCTCCGATCAGTCCCGCCGCAAGATCGGAAAGGATGTCGCCAAAAATATTCTCCATCACCATGACATCAAAATCCCATGGCTTGCGCACCATTAATGCGGCGCAGGCATCCACATAGACGTGGTCAGTCTTTACGCCCGGAAACTCCTTCGCGCGTTCATCGAAGATCGAGCGGAAATAGGCATAGGCCTTGAAGGCATTCGCCTTGTCGACGCATGTGAGCAAACCGGGTTTGCCGCGCCTCTTTCGCCGCTCGGCAAGCCGCAGCGAGAAGTCAAAAAGCCGTTGCGACGTCTTGCGTGTAATCACCAGCGTCTCGCGCGCCTCGTCGTGGGTGACCACACCCTTTCCCATAGAAGCAAACAGCCCTTCCGTCGACTCGCGGATCAAGATGAAATCGATGCCGCGCTCGGGTGCGCCGACAATCGGGCTGGGCACCCCGGGAATGAGCCGTGCCGGCCGCACTCCGGCATAGAGATCGAAGATGAATCGCAGCTCTACCTGCGGCATGATTTCGGTATTGTCGGGATAGCGGACGCTCGGCAGTCCGCAGGCGCCCAGGAGAATGGCATCCGCCTCTTCACAGAGCTTGACGGTCGACTCGGGCATCGACCTGCCCATGGCCTTGTAGTGGCCGGCACCGGCGGCGCCTTCCGTGAAGCGGAATTTCAGGCTCGGCGTGCCCGCCTCGATCCGCCGCAAAATCTCCAGGGTGGGGGTCATCACCTCGGGGCCAATGCCGTCACCGGGCAGGACTGCAATATGGAAGGCGGTGTTGGCGGACATGGATATCCGGGATGGTGTTGCGCCGGTTGCAGCGCTAATGAATACATCTGCGCGCGCCTGCGCAAGTGACCATCGAGGACGAGCCTATGCCGCGTTTTGCCGCCAATCTCGGTTACCTTTTCACCGAGCGGCCGCTGCTCGAAAGAATCGACGCCGCAGCGGCGGCCGGGTTCAAGGCAATCGAGCTGCAATTTCCATATGACATTCCGGCGTCGGCAGTTAAAACCGCGATCGAGAGAAGCAAGCTCACCATTCTTGGCCTCAATACGCCACCAGGCGAGCGCGAAGGCGAGTTTGGCCTTGCCGCCGTCCCCGGTCGCGAGAAGGACTGGCGGGCGCTGTTTGCTCGCGCGCTCGACTATGCGAGTGCGATTGGCGCCAGCGCAATTCATTGTCTCGCGGGAAAGGTTGCTCCCGAGCAACGTCCGGCGGCCGACCGTGTATTCGTCGACAACCTGACGCGTGCTGCCGATCTCGCCGCCGCCAAAAGACTCACGTTGCTGATCGAGCCGATCAACGGTCGCGATCGCCCCAATTATTTTCTTAATCACGTCGAACACGCGGCCGACATCATCGCCAAGGCTGGCACGCAAAATATACGGATGCAGTTTGATTTCTATCACGTGCAGATCGTCGGCGGAGATCTGACCCACCGTCTCGAAAAGTTTTTTCCCGTGATAGGCCATCTCCAGTGCGCGGCGGTGCCATCACGTCACGAGCCGGATGAGGGAGAGATCAATTATCCCGCAGTGTTCGAGACCATCGACAAGCTCGGCTACCGGGGCTGGATCGGGGCTGAATATCGGCCACGCGCGCGCACGGAGGATGGCTTGGGTTGGGCGCGCAAGTACGGCGTGCTGCCCGCGCGTTAACCGCCAGTTAACCATCAATCTTCTTGAAAACTAACGCTTTTTTCTTTGACCGCGAGTTGGGCATTGCTAGATTGATGGTATGTGGGAACGGAAAGAAACCGAAACCGAGCCGAACCAAACCGAGCGTCCGCTCAACGACGCCATACGGGAAGCGCGAATAGAGGCCGCCGAGCGTTCCGGCGTCGTTGTTGATCTGCGCGATGCCGATGTTGCGCGACTCGACCTGCTCAACGAGGCTCTCGATCCCCTTTTCAGGGATATTCCGGACGACGTCGAACTATTTGACCGTGGCGTGAGCAAAGGCGACGTGCCGCGCTTATGGATTGATGTCATCGCGCATGTCGAGATGGGCCGCGACAAACGACAATACCGGTTTGTGCAAGACACGCGGTATGGCCGGGCCGTTCTTGCGGAATCCTACGAAGTCCCCGAGGTGGTGGCGGCGATTACTCATTACGTGGCGCGCCGGCTCGTCGAACGTGAGCGAGCCCTGAGCGACGATGCCGAGCACGACGTCGCCCAGTCGGTATTGCGGCGGTCACGGCGCCGTCGTCACTGGCGTACCGTTCGAATATTTATCTATGGACTTGTCGTTGGCGTGGTGGCGTTGTTCGCGCTTGCCTTGCTCAGCAGTCCACACTAGCCAATCAGCATAAAGCGGTTTTGCTGTGCGACCTCGCCAGTCGACGCGAGGTCGCGGGATATCAGCTCGCATCGCCATGCGCCGCGTGCGCCATCAATCCGGTATACATTGTAAGCTGCTGCGTCCTTGTCGCTGCCGGGCGCAGCCGATGCCGAGGGGACGCCAACTGCCGGCACGCGGGTGCCGTTCGGCCCTTCCAGCCAATTGATCATATGCAAGTGGTCGTGGCCATGCAGCAACAGATCCGCGCCATGCGCGGCGATCACGCGTTTGAGCACCGGCGCGTCGAGCAAACGTTTGTGTCGTCCCGTTTGGCTTATCGGGGGGTGATGTATCAGCAGCACACGGAATACATTTTCGGTTTTCAGCCGATTAAGGACGGCGGCCAATTCCGCGAGTTGTCTTGCACCGAGCCAGCCGGTCGCCAGGAATGGCGCAGTCGGCACACCGGTTGAAAGGCCGATCAGCGCGACGTTGCCGCGGCGACGTACAAAGGGAAAACCGGCAACACCGTCATCATCGCTCATGTACGCGCCCCACTCCCGTCCAGCGAAACTGGCGGCCTCCCGCACATAGATATCGTGGTTGCCGGGCACGAAGGTCACGTCTTTGGTTGATCCAAGACTTTCAAGCCAATTGCGTCCGTTCGGGAACTCCGCCGCCAGCGCGATATTGGCGATGTCTCCGGTGACCGCAATGTGATCGGGCGATTGCGACTTGATATCGGCGACGATCGCCGCAAGCACCGCCGGATCGTGGATGAAGCGTCGCCTTCTTTGCCAGTTGATGTAGCCGGTCGCACGTTTGTTGATCAGCTCGCTCCACCGTGACGCGGGAAGCGGCGCGAGATGCGGATCGGAGAGATGCGCGAGCTTGAACATCGAAGCGGGACTAACCCGCTACGCACTGCCAATCAATATGCCGGCAATGAAAACCAGTGTACCGCCGACAACCACCTGGAAAGCCGCCTGCAGGAATGGCGTGTCCATGAAACGTGTCCTGATCCACGAGATCGCGGCGAGCTCAATCGCGACGACAATAAAAGAGACGATCGTGGCGGTGAGGAAGTGCGGGATCAGATAGGGCAACGTATGACCCAGCCCGCCGACTGCTGTCATTACGCCGCACACCGTGCCCCGCAGCCATGGCGTGCCGCGGCCGGTGAGCGAGCCGTCGTCTGAGAGCGCCTCGGCAAAGCCCATGGAGATGCCAGCGCCGACAGAAGCCGCCATACCGACAAGGAACGTTGCCCAGGTGTCGTGGGTGGCGAACGCGGCTGCAAATAGCGGCGCCAACGTCGACACGGAACCGTCCATCAGGCCGGCGAGCCCGGGCTGCACGTATTGCAGCACGAACATCCGTCGAGCGGTCTCATCTTCCTTCGCGCGTGCGCCGGTTGTGAGAATCTCCTGACTGAGCTTGTGGGCCAGGTTCTCGTGGCCGGCTTCCGCTTCCGCAAGTTCGATAAGGAGTTGCCGCACGGAGGCATCGCGCGCCGTCTCCGCGGCTTTGCGATAATAGCGCTCGGCCTGAAATTCCATGTTTTCCGCGAACTTGCGGACCTCATTTAGTCCGAGTGGCCTGGTCAGCCACAGCGGTTGCTTTGGTTGCAGGAAGCCCTTTACGTCCTGGCGGCGGATCAGCGGCAGATATTCGCCGAACTTCTTGCGGTAGAGGTCGAACAGCATGGTGCGGTGGTGCACTTCTTCATCCGCCATTTCGTCAAATACCTTGGCGGAGGAGGGAAACTTTTCGCGCAAGCCTTCGGCGAAACCGCGGTAGATACGGCTGTCCTCCTCCTCATTGGTAATCGCAAGCGCTAGTACTTCCTGTTCAGTGAGATCGGCGAAACGTTTCACGGAGCGTCCTTTCGGCCGGAGGCTCTTTTATATTAGAAGGATTCTAAAGTGAAAACAGCTTTTCACACTTGTCCGCAGGGCTTCCGTTAGAGCATCCCTGAAACAGGTATTCGTTTCATGCGCCTGCGCCGCCTTCGCCGCATGTTTGAGCCGGCCATCCGCCGGGGCATGCATTTTTACTGGCGATTTTCGCGCGGCGCGACGCTCGGCACACGTGCAATGGTCATCGACGGCGCTGGCCGAATTTTCCTCGTCAAGCATTCGTACATCGACGGTTGGCATCTGCCCGGCGGCGGCGTTGAAACCGGAGAGACGCTCCTCGAAGCACTGGCGCGCGAGTTGGCCGAAGAAGGCAATATCCTGCTTGGCGCTGCGCCGCAGCTCTACAGCGTCTACTTTAACAAGCGAACGTCACGGCGAGACCATGTGGCCCTGTTTATCGTTCGCGACTTTCGGCAGGACGCGAGCCCGTTGTCCGATCATGAAATTGTCGAGCATGGGTTCTTTGCGATCGACGCGCTTCCCGACGACGTAAGCCGCGCGACACGCGCGCGCGTGTCTGAAGTATTTGGTGGCACGGCGATCAGCGAGTTGTGGTGAGTTCAGCTGAACCGCGTACGATCGTGAGGTGCGGCAAAATCGAGCTGCGGACCCACCGGAACAATGCCGGTGGGGTTTACCTGGCGCTGGCTTCCGTAATAGTGCCGCTTGATCTGTTCGATGCTGACGGTCTCCGCCACGCCCGGCACCTGATAAAGATCCCGCAGATAATTCGACAAGTTCGGAAATTCGGAGATGCGTCGCCAATTGCACTTGAAGTGGGAATAATAGACCGCATCAAACCGGATCAGAGTGCAGAATAGCCGCCAGTCCGCTTCGGTAATCGCGTTTCCAACCAGGTAGCGATGTTGTGACAGTACTTGCTCCAACTCATCGAGGATATCGAATACATTGCGAAAGGCCTGCTCGTAAGCGGCCTGCGAAGTGGCAAATCCCGCCCGATAGACGCCGTTATTGATGTTTGGGTAGATCAGGTCGTTGAGGCGATCGATCTCGGCCCGCGAATTTTCCGGATAATAGTCAGTGTGCACGTTGGTGAAATCGTCAAACGCCGAATTGAGCATCCGGATAATTTCCGAAGATTCGTTGCTGACGATTGTTTTTCGCTTCTTGTCCCAAAGAACCGGCACGCTCACGCGGCCCGAATAGCGCGGGTTGGCGAGAACGTAGATCTCCGAAAGCTTGCTCTTCTCATTTACCGCATCGCCTGTAGATCCCTCCGGCTTGTTGAAGGTCCAGCCCTCGCGCCCCATGTTGGGCGACACGGCCGACAGGGAGATGATGTTCTCGAGTGCTTTGACCTTGCGGAAAATAATGGTCCGGTGTGCCCACGGGCAGGCAAGTGAAACATACAGATGATATCGATCAGGCTCGGCAGCAAACCCGCCGTCGCCGGAAGGGCCGGGACTTCCATCCGATGTAACCCAATTACGGAATTGTGTGGCCGGCCGGACGAAATGGCCGTCCTTGGTGCGCGAAACATCGTCCTGCCACACGCCCTCGACCAGAAGTCCCATTTTCCGCGGCTCCACTATTCCAGCTTCGTGTACCAGGTGGCGTCATTTAGCACGAAATCCAAGAGCTTTAACCAGATCGTCATGGCCGGGCTTGTCCCAGCCATCCACGTCTTTTATGCCGTACGCGCGACAAGTCGTGGATGCCGGCACAAGGCCGCGCATGGCGGCTGAGGTGCTGGGACGTCATGAGTGAACTTGCACTGACAATTCTGCCGGAGACCGCAGCCGACGCTGTCGCGATCGAGCGCCTGCACGAGCGTACGTTTGGCCCCGGCCGTTTTGCGCGCACAGCTTTCCGAATCCGCGAGGGCAGGGGCCACGTGCTTGATCTGTCGTTCACTGCGCGCATTGGCACACTGATGGTTGGGTCGGTGCGGCTAACTCCTATTTGCATCGGCGATACTCCGGCATTGCTGCTCGGTCCGCTCACGGTGGAACCGCCCTTTCGATCGCACGGGGTCGGAACCGCGCTGGTGCAACGCGCTCTGAAAGAGGCGAAGGCCAATGCCCACAAACTCATCGTGCTGGTCGGCGATGAACCGGTCTACGCCAAGTCCGGCTTCAGGCGCATTCCGAAGGGTCAGGTGAGAATGCCGGGACCGGTTGACCCGGCACGTTTGCTGGTGGCCGAACTTGCCGGTGGGGCGTTCGATGGCGTGTCCGGTATGATCCGTCCCGACTGGGAAACGGCCTAGCGCATCAAGTTGTTAACGGCCCTCTCTCGCCCAGGTCGCGGCGAGCGAGCCGATCAGTAACAAGAGGCCGATGAGGCCGGCAAAGATCGGCAATACGCCGATGCCGCGCACGACGCTGACGTCCCGCATTTTTACGCCCATCCAATCATCGCCTTTGTAGGTCGTGCTGGTGCGCACCGGCACGACCCGCGGAATATTGAGATCGGTGCCCTCGGCGATCCTTCTGGCGTCTCCGCCTGTGGCATTGCTCAAGGCATGCAGCACCTCGGTTGTGGACGTCACCTCGGCGAATTCGCGTGGATTGGCGGGGCCGACATTTGTGAGTGCCGTGAGCTTGCCGTCGGTCGCGCGCCAGAGGCCGAGTTCATTGGCCGTCATCGCGCCACGCCATAGTCCCGGTTCGACCGGCTGGAGTTGGAGTATTCTGGTTTCGCCCGTCGGGGAAGTGATCGTGATCTGGTCGACGGTATCCGCCATTGTCTGCCGCTGCACGGTGATGTCGCGACCGCGCACAATCAGCCGCAGGGCCTCTTCCTCCAGATCGGGCTGTTTCATAAGCCAGTGCGACAGCCGCCGCAAAAGATCCAGATGCGGTCCGCCACCTTCATAGCCACGCGCCCATAGCCATATGTGATCCGACAGAAGAAGCGCGACGCGCCCTTCGCCCTCGCGCGCCAGCACGAGCAGCGGTTTGCCATCCGGGCCTTGCATCACATTGGTTCCGGTGCTGCGCTTGATGTCGACGAGCCGGAACCAGCGGCTCCAGTGCGGAGGATCGGTTTCCGAGCCCTCAAGATTGCGTGTCACCGGATGTCGATGCCCGGCTTCGGTGAGCTGTGCCTGAAAACTGCGCTCGGTAATTTCGCCCGTCGGTTCAGCAGGCAGGATGCCGTCGAGCGGTGTTCGCCAGATGCTGGTAGGGCTTGCGTAGTCGGGCCCCGCGGCAATCAGCACGGCCCCGCCGTCGCGCACATATTTCGCGATGTTGTCGAAATAAATGAGCGGCAGCACGCCTTGCCGGGCGTAGCGGTCAAAAATGATCAGCTGGAATTCCGCAATCTTCTGCTGGAACAGCTCTCGCGTCGGGAAGGCGATCAATGACAGCTCGTTGATAGGCGTGCCGTCCTGCTTTTCCGGCGGCCTTAAAATCGTGAAATGCACCAGATCAACGGAAGCGTCCGATTTAAGGAGATTGCGCCAGGTGCGCTCGCCCGCATGCGGTTCACCGGACACGAGCAAAACGCGCAGCTTGTCGCGCACCCCGTCGATCGAGACCACCGCGCGATTGTTGACCTGCGTGAGTTCACCGGCGAGCGGGGACGCCTCAATCTCGACGATGTTGGGGCCGGCGTGAGGAATTGGCACGTTGAATTTGACGTCGCTGTGCACCGTCACGGTGCGCTTATCGAGAACCTCTCCGTCGCGGCGGATGGTGACTTCAGCCGCCCCGGCCCTGGCGCCCTGATCCTCGACACGGAAACCGATCGTCTGCGATTGCCCAACGATGCCGAAGCGTGGCGTCAGGGTGAGCACGATCCGCCGGTCAATTTCCTCTTTGTGGCCCGTGATCAATGCGTGCAGTGGCGCGGAAAAACCCAATGTGGAGGCGTCTGCGGGCACATCGTGAACGCGGCCGTCGGTGATCAGAAAGGCCCCGGCTACGCGATCAGGTGGTACGTCCGCCAGAATCGACGATAAAGCCGAGAAAAGCTTGGTACCGTCGGTTTCGCCGTCTGCTGCGCCCGCTTCTGCGACCCGCACCTCGAGTCCAGGTATGCGCTTGAGCCGCTCGGTAAGAGTTGCGCGCGCGGTTTCCGTTTGCTGGGCGCGATCGCCGAAATTCTGACTCGGACTCTTGTCGACGATGACGGCGGCGACTGACGGGATCGGATCGCGGTCTTCTCGGGTGAGCGACGGATTTGCAAGCGCAAGCACCATCAGGCCCAGCGCCAGCGCCCGCAGCGGCGCGCCACGGCTGCGCGCAACGAGCAGTATCGCCGTGATCAGAACGGCCACGGCAAAGGCGGCCCACACCACGTAGGCCGGCACCAAAGGAGCAAATGAAATACCGAGGTTCATGAATTCCTACTGCCCCAACCGTTCGAGCAGTGCCGGAATATGCACTTGATCGGCCTTGTAGTTGCCGGTGAGCGCATACATCACGATATTGACGCCGGCTCGGAAGGCGAACTCGCGTTGGCGAGCCTCGCCGGGCACCAGTGGAAGCATTGGTTGTCCATCCGGGCGCATCGCCCATGCGCCGGCAAGGTCATTCGAGGTAATCAGGATCGATGACACACCGTCGCCCGCGCGTGCCGGTCTGTTCGGCTCTTCGTCTTCGTTTTCTGCCGGTAGTGCTTCGACCCAGAGCTGGCCATTGGTGAAGCGGCCGGGGAAGTCACGCAGCAGGAAAAAGGTCTTGGTCAGCACGTGATCGTGCGACACAGGCTCGAGCTCGGGAATGTCGAGCGAAGACAGGATCGAGCGAAGCGCGACCATCCCGGGCCCGCGCATTTCGCCGCCGGGTCCGGCTGGCGCATCGACCGCATCGCGGGTGTCGAAGAGCACGGTGCCGCCACGCTTCATGTAGGCATCGATTTTTTCGAGCGCGGCCTGTGACGGCTTCGGTGCGGACGGAGACACCGGCCAATAGATCAGCGGGAAAAAAGCAAGTTCGTCACGCGCCGGATCGAGCCCAACCGGATCTCCGGCCTCCAGTGCGGTGCGTTGCGCGAGAAACAGGGTCAGACCCTGCAGGCCCGCCTTGCTGACCTCATCGACCGTACTGTCGCCCGTAATGATGTAGGCAAGATGCGTTTGCAGCGTTGCCTTCTTGGCGAAATCTTCCTGCTGTGCGGTTAACGGGGGCGGTTGCTGCTGCGGCGTGGATTGCGCGCGCGCATCGTGAAATGTCAGGGCGCCAACGAAGCCCGCCGCCAGCAGCGCGGCTGTCGCACGCCGGCGCGGCCACAAGGCACTCAGACCGCCCGACAGCATGACCACCACCAGCGCGTCGAGCATCAGCAGGGCGAGAGCGGCAAGCAAGATTGGCCCGCGAAGGTCGAGCGGCTCGCCGTGCCGATAGACATCCATGCGCGCGTTGAGAGATGACACTTCGAGCGCGGACGGGCGGTCGGCCGGCGCCAACGTATTGACCGCAACCAGACCTTCCGGCGGCCCATAGAAACCCGGCGGATGATCGAGACTGGCGCGCGCCGTGTAATTGCTCGGAATAGGCCGGGCGGTCGGCGGGGGAGTCGTAAATGCGCCGAACCCGTCGAGGATGCGGGTCGGCGGTACGACCTGAGCGGCACGATTGCCGGCGTTTTCGGTTGCTGCGCTGTCGCCGTCCGCGGTTGCGCTGGAACCGGCGAGCGCCACCAGACGCCGGAGCATGTCGACGAAAGTGCCCGACAGCGGCAGATCAGACCACCGGCTATCGGCGGTAACATGGAACAGCACGATCAATCCTTTGCCGCGGCGCTCGGCTGTGACGAGCGGGGTGCCATCGGCAAGCGTCGCCCATGTCCGGTCGTTTAGTTGCGAATCCGGTTCGGCCAGCACCTGACGGTTCACCGTGACGTCGTTCGGAACCGCCATTCCGTTGAACGGGCTTTCGCGTGCGAAGCCGGCGAGCGGCTGTGGTTTGTCCCAGCTCAGGCTGCCGCCCAGTATGCGCCCGCCGCGCCGCAGCTTTACCGGCACCAGGTTATCGTCGGACTGCGCAAGATGCGGCCCGGCAAAGCGCACCAGCACGCCGCCATTATCGATCCACTTGTTCAAACGGTCGAGCGCCTCGGTAACGTTGCCGACATCGGCGAGGATGAGCATCGGCAGATGGCGATCGAGAAAGCGCGCCACAGCTTCTGCCGGCGCCACGCCTTCGGCAAGACTTACGTCGGCGAACGGGTTAAGCGCGCGCCCGAGATAATAGGTCGCGCCGATCAACGGCTGCGAGCGGTCGGCAGTCGAACCGGACACGACACCGACCGTTCGCCGGCGCCAGCGCTTGTCCAGGAGCTGTACTGCGCCCGCCGAGTGCTCGCCGACAATCTCAAGGCGTGCAACGTCGTTACGGATTTCGACGGGCAGATCGATGACCGCGTCGGCTTCCGGTTCACCGGACTTGAAGCTGAAAGGCGCTTCGCCCAGCGGCAGGCCTTTGAGATCGATGGCACTTACGATGCCGTTGTCCGCGGGCGCGGTTCGTGCGCGCACGACCTTCACGGTCAGCGCGCCGGCGGCATTGTCGGCCGCGGTGAGCGCGTGCGACATCGGCAGCCCACCCTCCACGATGGTGAGCGGATGATTGCCGACGATCCGTTTCAGGCCCTCGACGAAGCCGGCACCCTTGCCCAAGTCCACACCATCTGAAAGCCAGATGATTTCGACGTTCGGCGCGGTCGCGAGAAAGCGCTCGATCCCCGGCAGCGCGTCCACGCGGTCAACGCCGTAAGGCTTGGGCTTGATCTGCTTGATTTGCACGCGCGCCGCGCCGGCGACCTGCAATGAGATGTCGCGCTCCGTTTCAGACATAGGCAGCACCGCGACGCCACGATTGTCCGCCTCGGCCCGCGCGATCATCTCATCCGCTGCGCGCAGCCGCGCGTCCCAGGTCGACGCCGCGGGCCAGCCGTCATCGAGCAAAATCAGCAGCGGCGCGGCGCGATCTTCTGTCGCGAGCGGAGGATTCCACAAAGGTCCGGCGGCCGCGACGATCACCAGTGCCGCCAATGTGAGCCGCAACAGAGTGAGCCACCATGGCGTGCGCGCCGGAGTTTCTTCCTTGGGAGCGATCTCGAACAGGAGGCGTGTTGGTGGGAAGTTGACGCGCCGTGGGCGAGGCGGCACCAGGCGCAATAGCCACCAGAGGACCGGCAAGCTGAGCAGGCCGAGCAGCACCAGTGGTTGGGCAAAGCCGAGCGGGATTGAGCCGATCATGCGGCGCTCGCCGGGCTTGCCGGCGTGTGCCGGCTGTTAATGACGAACGGTTGTGCGTTGTCGCCCATGCGTGAATGCAATACCAGCAGGAGTTCGCTCGCCGGCCTGTCGGTGCGATGGATGGCAAAGCTCCAGCCGCGCAAATCCGTCTCGGCGCGGATTGCGGCGCGATGGCGCGCGAGGATGGCCTGATAATCATTGCGCCAGGTCTCAGCGCGACCGGCCGTGACGCTGCCGGCGCCCTCCGGCTCGATGAATTCGACGCGGCCGGAATAAGGAAAGCTCTCTTCGGCCAGATCAACGATCTGGACAACGTGGCCGTGCGCGCCGGTGGCCGAAAGCTGGGCGATTGTATTGCGGACCTCGCCAATTGGGGCCCAGAGATCGGACAGCACGACGATTTCGGACAGCGGTGAGGGGGCGAAGGATGGCGGCAGGCTGGCGCGTTCCGTAGGGTCGTGCAGGATCGCCTCCGCCAGTTTCTCGATCACGTTGCGGCTCGCGGTGGGGCGCATGAGGCCCGGCACTCCGACCCTTTCGCCGCCCTGCACCAGCACCTCGGCCAATGCCAAGGCAACGACCAGCGTGCGCTCGAGCTTGCTGTCGGTGGATGACGTGGACGCGAATGTCATCGACGGCGAGCGGTCCGGCCAAATCCAAACGGTGTGCGAGGCTTCCCACTCCCGCTCACGCACGTAGAGATGATCGTCACGCGCCGAACGGCGCCAATCGACGTTCTGCGCGGGCTCGCCCGATACGAAGCGGCGATATTGCCAGAAATTCTCGCCCGGCCCGGCCCGGCGGCGGCCGTGCAGGCCATGAATGACAGTCGATGCGACACGGCGCGCCTCAAGAATGAGCCGCGGCATCGTATCGGCGAGCTTTCGGGCGCCGACCGTTGCCTGTCGTACTGTACCGGTTTCGATGTCGTTTGGACGTGGCTCCGCCATCGCGACTATCCGATGCGCACCTTCAGCCGCCGGATGACATTGGGGATTGTTTCGCCTTCCGCGCGGGCCCCAAAGGTCAGAGCCATGCGATGCTTGAGCACCGGCTCGGCCAGTTCGAGCACGTCGTCAACGGACGGGGCAAAGCGGCCGTCAAGAAGTGCGCGTGCGCGGACCGCCAGCATCAGCGCCTGGCTGGCGCGCGGACCCGGACCCCAGGAAATGAGCTTGCCGATTTCGCCACCTTCGGGACCCGGACGAGCCGAGCGCACCAGCGCGAGAATCGCTTCAACGACCGATTCGCCAACCGGCAAACGGCGGACCAGCCGTTGCGCCGATAGCAGGTCTTCGGAGGTCATCGCTGGTTTCGCGCGCGATTCTTCGGCGCCGGTTGTGTCGAACAGGATTTTTCGTTCGGCCTCCTGATCAGGGTAATCGACGTCGATTTCCATCAAGAAGCGGTCAAGTTGCGCCTCTGGGAGCGGATACGTGCCTTCCTGTTCCAGTGGATTCTGTGTCGCAAGCACGTGGAATGGCTTGGGCAGATCGTGGCGGGCCCCCGCGACGGTCACGTGCTGCTCCTGCATCGCCTGCAGAAGTGCCGACTGGGTGCGCGGCGACGCGCGATTGATTTCGTCGGCCATGAGCAACTGGGCGAACACTGGGCCTGAGATGAAGCGGAAGCTACGCTTGCCGCCCGGATTTTCTTCCAGCACTTCGGTGCCGAGAATGTCGGATGGCATCAGATCGGGGGTGAACTGGATACGCCGGGCATCGAGGCCCAGCGCGGTGCCCATCGTGTCAACCAGCTTGGTTTTCGCGAGGCCGGGCACGCCCACGAGGAGCCCATGGCCACCGGAGAGCACGGTGACCAGGGCGTGCTCCACCACCAGATCCTGGCCGAAGATCACCGCGCCGATCGCAGCTTTCGCAGCGCGCACGTGCGCTGACGTTGATTCGGCCGCCCGCACGATCATGTCTTCGAGTTTTTCCAGGCTTTCGCCGCCGCTCTTCGCCATGCCGTCATTTCCTTTCATTGGCGCCTGAAGCCACCCTGGGTGCTATGCAACAAACACACCAGCGGCGATATTCATGCGCTATTTGGGCGAATCTGCCTCAATCTATTGCCAAGCTTACGCTATCTTCCGCCGCCCGGCCGGGTAATCACGAAGATGCGAACAGGCACGCGGCGGTCCAATTATCGAAGGAAAACAATGGCGAAGGCAGGGCAGGGCGGGTTGGAAGCGCTGACGGCATCGCTGCCGCGCGGAAACAAGGGCCCGCCACCCGTAGAGCGCTGGAATCCACCGTTTTGCGGCGATATCGATATGAGAATCGGCGCCGACGGGACGTGGTTCTACCAGAAGACCCCGATCGGACGATTGCCTTTGGTCAAATTGTTCGCATCTGTACTCAAGCGGGAAGGCGACAAGTATTTTTTGGTCACGCCGGTCGAGAAGGTCGGGATCGTCGTTGACGATGCGCCGTTTCTGGCCGTGGAAATGAAGACATCCTCCGGCGAGGGTGTGCGCGTTCTTCAGTTCCGCACCAATGTCGACGACTGGGTTACTGCCGGGCCGGGGCATGCGCTGCGCTTCGAGCTACAGCCGGCGAACGGCGGCCTCAAGCCCTACCTGCACGTGCGCCGCGAACTATGGGCGAAGGTCACGCGTGCTCTCTTCTATGATCTTGTCGCCCTCGGCGAAGAACGCGAGATCAGCGGCAAAATGATGTTTGGCATTGTGTCCGCAGGCGAGTTTTTCGCCATGGCAGAAGCAAGCGCGCTGCGGGAGTTCGCCTGATGCAGGAGACGTTAGCGACCGGCCTCACGGCGTCGGAATTTTTCATGCGCGCGCGCCAGCGTCTGACGCTCGAAACGCCTGCCGGGCTGACCGATCCAAACGTGACGCCAGTGCGCGGTGATCACGACGCCGATCCGGTGATGCGAAAGATCGCGGAGGTGCGTCCGATCCGCCCGGCAGCCGTTTTGGTGCCGATTGTCGACCAGGGTGAACCGACGGTCCTGCTCACCCAGCGCTCCCAGCATTTGCCGAACCACGCCGGGCAGGTGTCCTTCCCCGGTGGCAAAATCGAAAGCACGGACGCAAACCCATGCGCTTCGGCTTTGCGCGAGACAAAGGAGGAAATCGGTCTCGACCGCACGTATATCGAACCGCTGGGCTATCTCGACCTTTACATGACAACGCTCGGCTATCGCATCGTGCCGGTGATCGCACGCGTGAAGCCCGGTTTTACGCTCAGGCTCAACACCGCCGAGGTTGACGCCACGTTCGAAGTGCCGCTCGCCTTCCTGATGGATCAGGCCAACGTGCAGCGCCATTCGCGCGACTGGCAGGGCATGACCCGGCACTATTATGCGATCACCTTCGGTGAGCGCTACATTTGGGGCGTGACGGCTGGTATCGTGCGCAACCTTTACGATCGGATTTATCCATGATCCGTCCGGTCTTCACCGAGGTCGTGCTGTTCCTGACACCGTTCGTTCTTTACGCGGTGTTTTTGTGGGCGACGCAGGCCGGTGTGATGGATTTCAAATCGTGGCCACTGGTGCGGGTGGCGACGCTTGCGATAGTCGCGCTCGCGCTTGTCCTCGGCAGCTTCATCTATTTCGCGCATTTTTCCGGTGCGCCGCCCGGTTCAACCTACGTGCCGGCGCATATGGAAAACGGCAAGTTCGTGCCGGGGACCACGAAGTGATGCCGTCACAGGCTGGCCGCACGGATCGAAAGCTCGGCGATGCCTGGCTCACCACGGGCGCACTGCCGCGCCTGCTTGGTGTCCTCGATTGCGACGGCGAGGAAGCGCGCGTTGTCGGCGGCGCGGTGCGCAATGCGCTTTTGGGCATGCCGATCGCGGAAATCGACATCGCCACTACCGCCGTACCGGACGAAGTCGTGCGACGCGTTACGGCCGCGGGGTTCAAGCCGGTCCCGACCGGTATCGAGCACGGTACCGTCACGGTCGTCATCGAAAAGCATCCCTTCGAGGTGACGACGCTACGCAAGGACGTCGAGACATATGGCCGGCATGCCAAGGTCGAATTCGGGCGCGACTGGCAGGCCGATGCCGAACGGCGCGATTTCACCATCAATGCGCTATCGGCGACGCGCGATGGCGCGGTCTACGATTACGCCGGCGGCCTGCAAGACCTTGCACAACAGCGCGTACGCTTTATCGGCGAGCCGGCCAGGCGCATCGCCGAGGACTATCTGCGCATCCTGCGCTTTTTCCGCTTCCACGCAGCCTACGGCACCAGTGATCATCCGGATCCGGCCGGATTAGCCGCCTGCATTGCCGGCCGCGATGGCCTCGATCAGCTTTCGCGGGAACGCGTGCGCATGGAAATGATGAAACTTGTCGTGGCCCCGCACGCGGTGCCGACGCTGATTTCAATGACCGATGCCGGGTTGCTGCTGCGCGTGCTCGGAGGCGTGAGCTACCTGGCAAGCTTCGAGAACATGGCCAAGGTTGAAACGGCGATTGGTGCGGAGCCCAATGCCGTGCGCCGGCTTGGCGCACTCGGTGTTGCCATTCCGGAAGATGCCGAGCGGCTCTGGAAAAAGCTGCGCCTCGCCAACAACGAGCACGAGCGGCTTGCCTCGATGGGAGAGGGCTGGGGACGCATTTCGCCTTTGTACGGCGAGAAAGCCGCAAAGGCGCTGCTATATCGCTTGCGGCCGCAACAGTTCACCGATCGGGTGCTGCTCGGCTGGGCGCGCTCGCAGGCCACGGCGCACGATGCCGATTGGCTCGCGCTTGCCACGCTGCCGCAACGCTGGACCGCGCCGGCGCTCCCGCTCAAGGCTGCCGACTTCATGAAACGCGGCGTGCCGCAGGGGCCGGCACTTGGCGTGGCGATTACCACGGCCGAACAAGCCTGGATCGCGGCCGGCTTTCCGGACGATCAAAGTGCGCTCGATGCCATCGCCGCCGACACGCTACGCGCGATGTCAGATCAGAAACCGCCAAATTTGTAGCTGAGGCCCGCGCGCACGATGTCGAAATGCATCTCGCGCGACCACGACAGGCCGCAAACGCCGTTGTTGAAGCAATTGAATGTCGGAAGGAAAAGCGTATTGGACAGGTTGCCGAAATCGGCGTGCTGATACTCGGCGCGGATCACCCAATTCTGCCCGAACATCCTTTCAATGCCGACACCGGCGACCCAGCCTGTTTTGCGCGTTGAGGATTCCACCGCCGCTGTCGTCGGGTTGGCGCTGGATCCGCATCCGTTAGGCACGCAGTCGAGACCGAGAGAGGACCGCACCTCGGTAAAAGCAACACCGCCCGTGCCGTAGACCAGCATCCGATCGAACGCGATGCCGAGACGGCCGCGTACGGTGCCGAACGATCGCACATCGTCGCCGACGGCCCCAAAACCTCTGCTGTTTTCGGTACAGGCGAGGCTGGCAGTATCGGTCTGACGGCAGGCCGAAAATTGGGAATGCGTCCACTGCCAGTCGCCTTCGATGCCCGCAACCCACGACGGAGCAAACTGCCAATTAAAGCCGGCGTAAACGCCGCCGGCGCCTGACGAGCTGGTTGACGATTGTCCCTGTATGGTGTGCGCGGATTCGGACGTCTGAAAAAAGTCAGACGTGCCGCTTCCCTTCCGGGACAGTCCGCCAATATCGCCGCCGATATAGAAACCGGTCCAGTTGACGGGCGCGGCAATCTCGGAGGGCGGGTTATTCGGCAATTTCTTGGCGGCATCGTCGGCATACCCCGGAACGCTCATGACGCCGACAAGAGCCGAGACAATCGCAAAACCAAACCACCTCATTGGTGCCCGAGCTCCGTTTCAGCTTGAAAGCGGAACTTCGTGGCATGCCCACCCGGCGCGCCGCGTCCTTCGTTCACAGGACTCGGCAACGTTTTCCATCCGGATGTGGCAGGGAGGCAACTCCCGTACGCCAGGTTACGGGTACACGCTAGTAGATGTGTGACACTGCTCCGGCTATGACCATTGCGGCCATGAATCTCCTCTCCGGCTTTCACGATATTTCATTCGTTCAGCTGATCCCGGTGGCGGCGGTCGCGCTGTTCGCATCGATCATTGGCGGCGTTTCCGGTTACGGCACGGGAGCGCTGATGCCTTTGGTGCTGGTGCCGCTGGTGGGTGCCGAACCGGTCGTGCCGATCATTGCCGTCTCGGCGATGTTCACCAATTCCAGCCGCGTCTTCGCGTTTTTGAAATATGCCGATTGGCGGCGCACGGCGATCGTGCTCGCGGCCGCCGTGCCCACCTGCATATTGGGTGCCTGGGGTTACACGCGGCTCTCCAGCGCCGGCGCCGCGCTGGTCATCGGCAGCATGCTGATCTTGAGCGTGCCTTTGCGGCGGCTGTTGAAGTACCACGGCGTCAAGTTTGGCGACAAAGGCCTTGCTCTCGGTGCGTTCGGCTATGGCGTGGTCGTCGGCGGCACGGCCGGCTCGGGTGTGATCTTGCTGTCGTTACTGATGGCGGCCGGAGTCGAAGGCGCCGGAGTAATCGCGACCGATGCCGCCATCTCGATCGTCATCGGAATCGTGAAGATTTCGGTATTCGGAATTGCCGGGGTCATAACCGCACAAGTAGTTGCATTCGCATTTTTGATTGGGCTGGTGGCCTTGCCCGGCGCATTTCTCGCCAAAGCCTTCGTCGAGCGCATGCCGGTGCACGTTCACACGGCGATTCTCGATGCGGTAGTGCTCTTCGGCGGGATATTTCTGGTGTTGGGCGCGCTCCGCTAAGCGGCGAAGTGCCAAGCCCGCCGAAATTCGATCACGGCCATTTCACGACGGGGGGCATCGAAGACAGTATCGATTCGACATTGCCGCCGGTCTTGAGACCAAAAATCGTTCCGCGATCATAAAGCAGATTGAATTCGACATAACGGCCGCGGCGGATCAATTGCTCTTCCCGATCGGCTTCGCTCCATGGCGCCGTGAAATTCTTTCGCACCACTCCAGGATAGGCCCGCAGAAAGGCGCGGCCCACATCCTGCGTGAAGGCGAAAGTCTCGTCCCAGTCGGTTTCGAGATAATCGTAGAATATACCGCCGACGCCACGCGGTTCGTTGCGGTGCTTGAGAAAAAAGTATTCGTCGCACCATTTTCGGTATTTGTCGTAAGGCGCAATTTCTGCGTGCGAGTCGCAGGCCGTTTTCATGGCGGCATGAAAGGCAATACTGTCGGGGTCGGCCTCGGTGCGGCGCCTGTCCAGGACCGGCGTGAGATCGGCGCCCCCGCCGAACCAGGATTTGCTGGTGACGACGAAGCGGGTGTTCATGTGCACCGCAGGCACATTTGGGTTGTGCGGATGTGCGATCAGCGAAATGCCCGAAGCCCAGAAGCGGGGATCCTGCTCGGCACCCGGTATCTCCTTGCGAAATTCCGGTGCGAATTCTCCATACACGGTCGAGCAATGCACTCCGGCCTTTTCGAAGACGCGCCCGCGCAACATCGCCATCACGCCGCCCCCGCCTGGCGTGCCGCTGTGGTCGGTTCGTTGCCACGGCGTGCGAACGAAGCGGCCGGCAGCGCGGTCAGCCAATGGAGCTTTCTCGGGCAGGGCGTCTTCCAGACCCTCGAGGGCCGCACAGATATCGTCACGCAGCGCTTCGAACCATGTTCGCGCGCGTGTCTTGCGAGCTTCAAGCTGTCCGGCGTCCATCAACGGCTCCAGTTTGCAATTATACCCGGAGGGAGGCCATAGCGCACGGGCGTCAGCACTTACTATCGCAGGTCCAGCCTGGTCCTGATTGCGTCGAGGTCGCCGCGGCGAAACCGGCCCGCGCAAATATGTTCGAATTCGTCGACCGCGGCGTCGTAATCTTTCCTTCTGTTTTGGTAGAGAGGAAATTCCGTCTGGAATTTCCTGGCCAGTTCTTCATGACGAACGACGCGGCGCTGGAATTCGTTGAGGGCGGGCTCATCGTAGGCGCCGATCATCGGCAACTCAGCATCGAGAAATTTCTGAAGCAGCAGCGCTTCGGCGGCCTCGCGGTCGATCGCCGCGATTTCATAATCGATGGCGGTGCCGATGCGGTCGAGTTCCTGCGCGCGTCGAGTGCAGGCCTCGAGTGCAAGAGCTGACATCGCCGGCTCGTCCGGTTTCGCGGGCGCGCGCGTGGTCAATTCGGCGAGCAGGGTTCGCGCCGCATTCGCATCAGGAGCGCCGAGCGCAAACGCCAGCGTCGTTGCCATGAGAACCCACCGGGCCATGCCCCGAGCTTATCATCCGGGCATGCCATTCGTCTGGCGCAGCGCCTCGGCTGCAACGATTGCGGCTGCCATCGCGACGTTGAGCGAACGCATGCCAGGCCGCATCGGTATTCGCAGCCGTGTACCGGCGGCCTTGTGTACTGATTCGGGTACGCCGGCACTCTCGCGTCCGAACAGCAGGACCTGGTCAGGGCGGAAGGCGTGGTCGAGGTATGACTGTTTGGCGCCGGTGGTCAGTAACACCAGGGATAGCCGCTCATGCGCCCGCCATGTCTCGAAGGCTGCGAACGATCCATGACGGGTCAGGGCGACCTGGTCGAGATAGTCCATACCGGCCCTGCGGAACGCGCGGTCGGTGACCGGAAAACCGGCCGGTTCGATGATGTGCGCTTCAATGCCCAAGCAGGCGCAAAGCCGGAGAATCGCGCCGGTATTCTGCGGGATATCTGGCTCATAAAGGGCGATCCGCATGGCGGGTCTGCGATTTTCCGGCTGCCGGGGATTAAGCCGCTCTAGACGAATGATTTATGCGGCGAATCCTCGCAGGCGCGGCCGCGCAATCAAGTGCAGCGTGTATTCGGTCGGCCGGACGGATAGCGTACATAAGTGTAGCATTTAAAGCGCGGCCGGACACAAAACCGGTGTTTACCTCGGTTGGCCGCGCTTTTGCGGGCTTGCGCTTGCACTGCAAGGGTGCCAATAGAACGCCACCGACGCGCTGTCCTGCCTTTTCCAGGGCTGCCGCAACCGGTCCGCCCCCGCCGCCGCGAGACTTCGGTCCCGGGCTCCATCCGCGGGCGGAAGAATTAGCCAGCCGGAGGAGAGGGCCTGAGACGTGACGACCGTGTCTTCGGCGGAGCACACGCGCCGCGACTTTCTCTACATCGCCACCGGTGCCGTCGGCGCCGTGGGTGCCGCGGCGGCCCTGGTGCCGCTGATCGCCCAGATGAATCCGGATGCCTCGACGATCGCGGCCGGTGCACCGATCGACGTCGATCTCGCACCGATCGCCGATGGGCAGATCATCAAGGTGTTCTGGCGTTCGAAACCGATCTTCATTTTCCACCGGACCAAGAAAGAAATCGAGGAAGCGGAAAAGGTCAACGTCGCCGACCTTCCAGATCCGGAGCCGGATTCGGCGCGAGTGAAGCCGGGCCATGACCAATGGCTCGTCGTCATCGGAATATGCACGCATCTCGGCTGCATCCCGCTTGCGCACCAGGGCGAATATGATGGCTGGTTCTGCCCGTGCCACGGCTCGCAGTACGACACCTCGGGCCGCATCCGCAAAGGTCCGGCGCCGAAAAATCTTTATATCCCGCCCTATAAGTTCGTATCCGACACCAAGATTCAGATCGGCTGAGCGAAACGTCGCATTCAAGGTTCAATCATGAGCGGACACTCGACCTACCAACCGCAGAATAAAGTTCTGCAATGGCTCGAGAAGCGGTTGCCGATCGGCGGCCTGATTTATTCTTCCTTCGTGGTCTATCCGACGCCGCGCAATCTCAACTATTTGTGGACGTTCGGCGGCATTTTGGCATTCATGCTCGGCGTGCAGATTGTCACCGGCATCGTTTTGGCGATGCACTATACGCCCCACGTTGATCTGGCCTTCAAATCCGTCGAGAGCATCATGCGCGATGTCAACTTCGGTTGGCTGCTGCGCTATTTGCACGCCAATGGCGCGTCGATGTTTTTTCTGGCCGTCTATGTCCACATGTTCCGGGGCATCTATTACGGATCCTACAAAGAGCCGCGCGAGGTTCTCTGGATTCTCGGCGTCATCATTTACCTGCTGATGATGGCAACCGGCTTTATGGGCTACGTTCTGGTGTGGGGCCAGATGAGCTTCTGGGCCGCAACCGTGATCACCAATCTGTTCTCGGCTATTCCCGGAGTCGGCGACACGATCGTGACTTGGCTATGGGGCGGCTTTGCAGTCGGCAACCCGACGCTTAACCGTTTTTACTCGCTGCACTATCTGTTGCCATTTGTAATCGCCGGGGTGGTCGTCCTCCACATATGGGCGCTGCATGTCGCGGGCCAGAACAATCCGACCGGCATTGAACCGAAGTCCGACAAGGACACCGTGGCGTTCACGCCTTATGCGACCATCAAGGACGGCTTCTTCATGG
This sequence comes from Pseudolabrys sp., assembly GCA_035626335.1. GTDB lineage: Bacteria > Pseudomonadota > Alphaproteobacteria > Rhizobiales > Xanthobacteraceae > Pseudolabrys. The sequence continues at coordinate 113,897 of DASPNW010000024.1, read as the reverse complement.
CCGCGTTCTGCATCCTCTACGCATGGTTCGTGTTCTACGTGCCGAATTTCCTCGGCCATGCCGACAACTACATTCCGGCCAATCCGGCTGTGACGCCGGCGGAAATCGTGCCCGAGTGGTACTATCTGCCGTTCTACGCCATCCTGCGGTCGATCCCTGACAAACTGATGGGCGTCATCGCGCTTTTCTCGTCGATCCTAGTGCTGGCCTTCATACCCTGGCTCGATACCTCGCGAGTGCGCTCCGCACGCTATCGTCCGCTGTTCAAGCAATTCTTCTGGCTGTGGGTGATCGCTTGCATCGGCCTTGGCTGGCTCGGTTCAAAGCAGCCCGAAGGCATCTACGTGATCATGTCGCGAATTTTCACCGTCTACTACTTCGCATTTTTCCTGATCATCATGCCGCTGCTGGGCATCTTCGAGAAAACCAAGCCGCTGCCGAATTCGATTTCGGAGTCGGTCTTCGGCGCAAAAGCGTGAGTGAGGGCATGACGATGAAGCGCACGATTCTTGCCCTTACGCTTGCCGCTTCATTTGCTCTGCCCGCGATGGGCGAGGAGCAGGTGGCCCCGCCGAAGCTGAGCTGGTCATTTGCCGGACCGTTCGGAAAATATGACGAGGCGCAGCTCCAGCGCGGCTTCAAGATTTACAAAGAGGTCTGCTCGGCCTGCCATTCGATTCAGATGCTGGCATTCCGCAACCTCGCGGACAAAGGTGGGCCGGGCTTCTCGGAGGCGCAGGCAGCGGCGGTAGCGGCCGAATACAAGATCAAGGATCTGGATGACAAGGGCGAGCCGACCGAACGGCCCGGCCGGCTGGCCGATACATTCCCGCCGCCGTTTCCGAATGAACTCGCCGCCAAGGCCGCCAATGGCGGGACCGCGCCGCCCGACATGTCCACACTGGCGAAGGCGCGCACCTATCAGCGCGGCTTCCCCTTGTTCGTGTTCGATTTATTCACGCAATATCAGGAGCAGGGCCCCGACTACATCGCAGCGCTGCTGAAGGGCTATGAAGACCCGCCGAAGGGTTTCCAGGTGCCGCCCGGCAACCACTACAACAAATATTTTCCGGGCCACAACATCGCCATGCCGCCGCCGCTACAGGCCGGTCAGGTGACCTTCGACGACGGTGCGCCTCAAACAATGGATCAATATTCGAAGGACATCTCTGCCTTCCTGATGTGGGCGGCCGAGCCGCACCTGGTCCAGCGCAAGCGTATTGGCTTCCAGGTCATGATCTTTCTGATTGTGTTCGCGGGCCTTATGTATTTCACCAAGAAGAAGGTTTGGTCGGCGGTGCATTGACGCGCTGTCCAATCGATCCGTAAAAATCGTCATGCCCGGCCTTGTGCCGGGCATCAACGTCTTTAAAGCTTGAAACGATCAAGGCGTGGATGGCCGGGATCAGCCCGGCCACGACGAGGAAATACCATGACCAAATCCGTTCTCGGCATTATCGGCGGATCAGGCATCTACGATCTGCCTGGTCTTGCCAATGTGCGTGAGCAGCGCATCGCCAGCCCTTGGGGCGACCCATCCGGGCTTTTGCGCATTGGTGATGTAGACGGCTTGCCCGTCGTGTTCCTGGCGCGACATGGTCAGGGCCATTACCTGTCGCCCTCCGACATCAATTATCGCGCCAACATCGATGTTCTTAAGCGTGCCGGTGTGACCGATCTCGTCTCGCTGTCGGCCTGCGGATCGTTCAGGGAGGAGTTGCCGCCGGGAACGTTCGTTCTGATCGACCAGTTTGTCGATCGCACCCACAGGCGCGAAAGTTCGTTTTTCGGCAAAGGACTGGTCGCGCATGTTTCGATGGCGCATCCCGTTTCACCGAAGCTTCGCGCGCACCTGCGTGATGCGGCGTCGGCCGAAAACGTCGCTGCGCATTGGGGCGGCACTTATATCTGCATGGAGGGCCCCCAGTTCTCCACTTATGCCGAAAGCATGACGTATAAACAGCTGGGCTATTCGGTGATTGGCATGACGAATATGCCCGAGGCCAAACTCGCCCGCGAAGCCGAGATTTGTTATGCGACCGTTGCCATGGTGACCGATTTCGATTGCTGGCATCCGGATCATGATGCCGTCACCGTGCAAGACATCATCAAGGTACTCACCGCGAACGCCGAAAAAGCCAGACGTCTCGTCACGCGTCTGGCGCGCGAATTCCCGCGCGAACACGAACCTTGTCCGATCGGGTCGGATCGCGCGCTCGATAGCGCCTTGATCACAGCCCCCGAAGCGCGCGACCCGGAATTGATCAGGAAGCTCGATGCCGTTGCGGGCCGGGTGCTCCGACGCTAGCCTTGCCATCATGAACGTACATGCAGGCGTCGTAACGCGCGACAAACCGCCCTTCCGCGCGGAGCATATCGGCAGCCTGTTACGACCGAAAACTTTGCTCGACCAGCGCGCGCGCTTCGCGCGCGGCGAGATCTCGCAAGCCGATTTGACGAAGGCGGAAGATGCGGCGATCGCGGACGCGATTGCCATGCAGGAACGCCTCGGCCTGCGGTTCGCGACGGACGGTGAATTCCGTCGCCGGTCGTATCACAGTTTCTTCTATCGGCAGCTTGGCGACTTGAGCATCGATACCGTCGAAGGCACGGATGCCAAGGGCGCGCCGGCCGGCGGCGGACGAGGGGCGCAACCAACCGCGCTCATCAAAAGCCGCGTGCGCTGGAACCATCCGATCAATGTCGCTGACTTCAATTTCATCAAAGGCAAAACGAAGCTGCTTCCCAAGATCACGATTCCCGGCCCTTGCGCGCTGCATTTTCGCGGGGGCGATGCTGCCGTGCTTGCCTCCGCCTATGGCGATCTCGGCCAGTTCTGGGATGACACGATCGAGGCGTTCCGTAGAGAACTTGTCGTGCTCGCGGAGGCGGGCTGCCGATACGTTCAGATCGACGAAACCGCCTTCGCAAAATTCGGCGATCCTGACGTCCAGGCGACGCTGGCGGCGCGTGGCGACGACTGGAGCAAACTGATCGATACATACATCGCGGTCACCAACCGTGTGTTACGCGCGGCGCCGAAGACACTGCACATCGGCATGCACCTGTGCCGGGGCAATCGCGGCGGTCATTGGCATGCCGAAGGCAGCTACGAGGATGTCGCCGAGCGGCTCTTCAATGCGCTGGAAATCCCATTTTATTTTCTTGAATTTGATACCCCGCGTGCGGGCACATTCACCCCGCTGCGTTTCGTTCCAAAGCACAAATCGGTCGTGCTTGGATTGATTTCGTCAAAGACGCCGGTGCTCGAGGACAAGGCGGCATTGCAGGCACGAATTGAAGAAGCAAGCCGGCACGTCTCGGTCGAGCGTCTTGCCGTGAGCCCGCAATGCGGCTTCGCCAGCGTTGACACCGGCAATCCAGTGACGCCGCAAGTGCAGGAAGCTAAGCTTCGGCTGGTCGTCGAACTGGCCCGTGAGATCTGGGGCGAAGCGTAGCGAGGGGCAAGGGGGAAGTATGCGCCGTAGCATTGTGTGCCTTGCGATTGCCCTGGGTGTGACTGCATTCACGGCGGCGGCACAAGAGTCGTATCCGAGCCGTCCCGTCCATATTCTCGCCGCCGCGGCCCCTGGCGGAAACCCCGACGTGCTGGCGCGCCTGCTGTCGCAACGCCTTTCGGATGTTCTCGGCCAGCCCTTTGTCGTCGAGAATGTCCCCGGCGCGGGCGGCATCCTGGCGGCAAAGCGCATCGCCGATGCTGCTTCCGACGGCTATCTGTTGATGTTGAACGATTCCGGCGCTCTGGCGATCAACATCAACATGAGCCCGGACGCGACCTACAAGCTGAAGGATTTCACGCCGATCACCGCCCTAGCGACGGTGCCGACCGCGCTTGTCATTATCCCCTCCGTGCCGGCCAACAACTTGAATGAATTCGTCGCGCTGGCGAAATCAAAACCGGGGGTAATGAGCTACGGTTCGGCAGGTCCCGGATCAATCCATCAGCTCACCATGGAAATTTTCGCCGAGCGTACGGGCATCAACCTCCTGCACGTTCCCTATCGCGGCGGCACCGCGCTGGTGACCGGATTGCTGACCGGCGAAATTCAGGCCGGATGGTCGGGCCTTCCGAATGTGATTTCGCACATCAAGGAAGGCAAGCTGCGCGGCCTGTGCGTGAGCGTGCTCAAGCGTGTCGTTTCGCTGCCCGACGTGCCGACATGCGACGAGGCCGGTATCAAGGGTTTCGACATTGCCGACATGTTGGGCCTGCAAGGCCCCGCTGGCATGCCGCCCAGGGCGGTCGAGCGATTGCAGGGAGCCATCGCAAAAATCATGCGCGAGCCGGCGATGGCGGAGCGGATGGCGGTGCTCGGCATGGACTTGCAGGAAAATGGCACCGCCAACTATGTGCGTTTCATGCAGGATGACCTCGATCGCTATGCCAAGGTGATCGATCGCCTCGGCCTCAGCCGCAAGGCAAGCAAGTGAGGGAGCCGATGCGTATCGTCGATGTAAACCATCAGCCCAGCGAAGAATGGCGATCGGGCGTGACGACGCGCATGCGCGCTTCGGCGGCGAATAACGCGACCCAGCTTTGCATGTTCGAACAATGGTGCGACCCGGGACATGGCGCGCCGAACCATCTGCACGCGGTCGAGGAAATATTATGCGTGCGCGAAGGACAGGCTGACGTCTGGATTGATGACGATCACGTCACGCTGACGAGCGGACAACTGGTTATCGTGCCGGCGGGCCGCAAGCACGGCTTTTCGAATACCGGCAAGACCGTTTTGCACATCGAGTCCACGCTTGCCGCGCCAGTCTTCGAGGCCGCCTATGACGACAAGCGCGAGGCCTCACGACGCTGGCTGCCGGGCGGGTGAACTGATGGCTTCGCATTCCCTGGAACAGGACCTGCGCGCCGCGATCCGGACGATTCCGGATTATCCGAAGCCCGGCATCATGTTCCGCGACATCACTACGCTGCTGGGCGATGCGCGCGCATTCCGCCGGGCGGTCGACGAACTGGTGCAGCCTTGGGCCGGCATGAAGATCGACAAGGTCGCGGGCATCGAGGCGCGCGGCTTCATTCTCGGCGGCGCCGTCGCACATCAGGTCTCGGCGGGATTCATTCCGATCCGCAAGAAAGGTAAGCTCCCCCATAAGAGAGTCAGCGTCGCGTATTCGCTGGAATACGGTCTTGACGAAATGGAAGTGCACGAGGACGCGGTGTCGAAGGGCGAGCGCGTCATTCTAGTGGACGATCTCATCGCCACCGGCGGCACCGCCGAAGGCGCGGTCAAGTTGCTGCGTCAGCTCGGCGCCAACGTGCTCGCCGCGTGCTTTGTCATCGATCTGCCTGAGCTGGGCGGCGCCGACAAATTGCGCAAGATGGACGTTCCTGTCCGGACGTTGATTTCGTTCGAAGGACATTAGGCGCGGGTCCTCATCGCGGCCCGGCGGCCAGCCCGACAAATGACAGCGGAGAGTCTCGCGCGTTGCTAAAAAGCAACGCGGCGAGAGCAAATGCATATTCGCTCGCCGGATCCCGCACTTTGTCGTTTTTGACAAGTCCTCCCACGCTGCGGCCCAAGCGCTCGCGATCGCGATCTCCCATTTTCGCGCCGGGTTGAGATTCCGGCGGCGCGTTGAAATCGCGCACGGACGTAAATGGGAGCTTCAAAATGAAAATGGTGAGGGGCCTTCTGCTCGGTTCAGCCGCGGGGTTGATTGCGATTATCAGCGCGCAGGCGGCGGATCTGCCGCTGAAGGCCAAGCCGGTCGAATACGTCAAAATCTGCAGCCTGTACGGAGTAGGCTTTTATTACATCCCAGGCACCGACATGTGCATCAAGGTGGGTGGCTGGGTGCGCGCCGAATATGCTTATGGCGCCAACGGCAACTTTGCCTGGGGCTGGGCGAACGCCAACGTCAATAACCGCACCACCAATAACAGCGAGTGGCGCTCGCGCGGTTACATCACGGCGGATGCGCGCAACCAGACCGAATACGGCACCGTTCGCGGCTATCTCGCCGTTGGTCTGAACACCAACAACACCGGCTTCGACAACGCCGGCAACACCTTCAGCGCCAACCGCGCCTTCATCCAATGGGCGGGCTTCACCTTCGGCCTGGCACAATCGTTCTTTGACTTCTACAGCTCGCCGGCGACCTCGTATTGGGGTTCGTTCCCGGCGTCCGACACCGGCGATGGCGGGTGGATGGTTGCTGGCTATACCGCGCAGTTCGGCAACGGCTTCTCCGCGACGCTCGCTGCCGAAATGCGGCGAAACACACAGGTCTTTAATCAGAATTTTGTGCCCAGCACCTTTTCGCTTAATCCGGGAGCGTTTTCTGGTCCTAGCGGCGGCGCCTACGGTGGTTTCCAGGCTCCGGACATCGTCGGCAATTTGCGCATTGATCAGGCCTGGGGCTCGGCTCAAATCATGGGCGCCCTGCATCAGGTCAACGCGACGTATTATTCTACTGCCACAGGCGTGACGACCCCCGCCAACGGCCATCCCGATGACAGGTTGGGTTGGGTCATCGGTGGGGGCATCAAGTTGAATGCGCCGATGATCGGGCAGGGCGATTACTTGCAGGCGCAAGTCACTTACACTGAGGGCGCGCTGCGTTACATCTTCCAGACCCCCAACACAAACTGGGGCAAGGTTGATGGAAACAGCGCCGGTTGGGGTGTGTTGAGCGATGCGGTCTACGGCGGCTTCTTGGGAGGTCCCCTGGCAACGGGTGCAACCGAGCTGCAACTGACCACCGCGTGGAATGCCAACGCAGCCTACGAGCACTTCTGGAACCCGCGCTGGCGAACGTCGCTGTACGGGGGCTATGCGGCCGTAAGTTACAACGGCCTCGCCAACAGCGAACTTTGCGGTGCCGGTACCGGCCCCGTCACAAATAACTGCGACATGGATTGGCAGACCTGGTGGCTTGGTTCGCGCACCCAGTGGAACGTTACCAAAGATTTTTATATGGGCCTGGATGTCATGTACGCGAAGCTACGGAGCGCCAACGCTGGGTCGGTCGTTGGGGCACCCGAAACAGCACTCATACCTGGCGGCGGTGCACTTCCAAAAGCGGACGTCGACAACTGGCAGTTTCGCTTCCGCGTGCATCGCGACTTCTATCCCTGACGAAGTGTGTGGCTCGAGGGATAGGCCCCCGGCGGGACGCTGCCGGGGGTTTTTATTTTTATGTGCGGCCGTTCCACGCCCGGCATTGACAGCGGGAGAGGCTGTGCGACGACTTATCCTCCTGTGCCATCTAACTCTGCTTCGGGCCCCAGGGTCCGGCCGGTGGCCCTGATTCCGATCCCCACGGGCCCGCTTGCGGCGCCGATTGGGGTGCCTCGCCCCATGGGCCGGTGTCGGTGCTTTCGGCTTCTGACTGGTCGGCAAGTTGCGGCCGCGGCTCAGCTGTTTCCACGGCCAGCGGACCGGGATCGTGACCGCTGGCAAATTTGACCAGCGCCTCGACACGGGCTTCGACCGGTGGATGCGTATCGAAGACATTGGAAAAGCCCACGCGCGGGTTGTCGATGCACATTTCCATTACGGCTGAATTGGCGCCGGGTATTTCGCCGCGACCTTCGATCTTGCGCAGGGCGGAGATCATCGCATCGGGATTTTTCGTGAGCTCCACCGAGCCGGCGTCGGCCAGGTATTCGCGCTGACGCGACAGCGCGAAGCGGATCACGATGGACAGGATCCAGACCACCACGATGATGGCGATCGCAATGATGATGGCGATACCTGCGCCGCCCTTGCGATCGTCGCCGCCGGACCGCCGTCCACCGCCCCAGAACACGTTCTGGAAGAAAAGACGGAACACGAGTTCGCCGAAAAACGAAATCGCCCCGGCGATCACGACGGCAATGACCAGCATGCGCACGTCGCCATTGCGGATATGGGTGAGCTCGTGGCCGAGAACAGCCTCGATTTCCTGGTCGTTGAGCGCATTGATCAACCCGCGCGTCACCGTGATCGAATATTGTTTTTGGTTGAGACCGGTGGCGAAGGCGTTGAGCGCACTATCGTCGGCGACGCGCAAGGTCGGCATGGTGATGCCGCGCGAAATGCAAAGGTTCTCCAGAAGATTGTAGAGCCGCGGCTCTTCCTGCCGGGTCACCGGTTGCGCGCCGGTGACGGCATCGATCATCTGCTGGTGGAATTTGTAGGCAATCGCGATCCAGACGACGGTGCCGATGGTGGCGAACGGCAGCGCCTTGATGAAATCGAATACGGCCGCATGGACAAGATAGTCGAGCGGCGGCGGGTTGTACGAATAATACGAGCCGAGGGCCTCGGCCAGCAGCGCGCCGGCAAACACCATCACGTAGACCAGAAAGAAAAGTCCGATCAGCAGCGCGATAGACCGCCGCTTGTTCGACTGGATATGTGTATAGAGTCCGTAAGCGGCCATGATCTTGCCCGGCGCTTTCCTTCGTCATGCCCGGCACAAGCCTTGTTGCCAGGCATCCACGCCTTCCTTCCATCTCAAGACGTGGATGACCGGGGACCTGCCCGGCCATGACGAATGAGACTCGGTTGATCTAAAACTTCACGCTCGGAGCCTGCTCGAGCTGGGTGCGGGTCTCGCCAAGATCGAAGAAGGTGCGTTGCGCAAAGCCGAACATTCCCGCGAACAGCGACGCCGGAAACTGCTGGATGCCGGTGTTGTACTCTTGCACGGCATTGTTGAAGAAGCGGCGGGACGCAGCGAGCTTGTTCTCGATGTCGGAAAGGTCGCTTTGCAGCTGCTGGAAGTTCGCGTTGGCCTTCAGGTTCGGATAGTTCTCCGATAGCGCGAACAATTGCCGCAATGCTCCGCTGAGCACATTTTCCGCCGCCACCTTTTGTTCGACTCCGGGCGCCGCTATCGCGGCGTTGCGCGCCTGCACCACCGCTTCCAGCGTTCCACGTTCGTGTGTTGCGTAGCCTTTCACGGTTTCCACCAGATTGGGAATGAGATCGTGACGTTGCTTGAGCTGGACATCGATATCGGCGAAGGCCTGATTCGTCCTTTGCCGCATCGCGATCAGGCTGTTGTAGATGCTGATCGCCCAGATCACGAATACGACAACAACACCAAGAACGACCCAGCCGGTGGTGGACATGGAAGCAACTCCAGAATTGAAAACAGGGAAGATCGAACCAGCAATTCTATCCTAGCAGGAATAGGCGCAGCCAACCGCAACCAGATAAAGGGCGCCGACGGTCACTCTGTCAGTTTAAGGAAGCCGCTGAAGGATCAGCAGGTTGGCGCAGGGGGATAAAAAAAGACCCCGAGCTTTAACCCGGGGTCTCTTCGCCAGACGGCTATTCGGGGGGTAAGGGGGGAGCCGCCCAGCTGAACTCTCAGGGTATCAACGCGGCCTCCGGGGATTGGTTCCATGCGGTCCCTCGATCATCAAAAGTTTACCTGCCAAGGCGAAGCGGGTCGTCAGGCGGTCACGATCCAGGAGTTCCATGATCACAAGGGCACAGGGAAGGGGTGCGAATTCGGAGGGCATTACCATGAGTTCGGTGATGATCAGGTGTCCCGCCACAGGCCTCGACGTTTCGACCGCCATCGAGACTGAGCCCAGCGTGTTCCGTAAATTGCCGAGGGTTGCCGGCCGGATGCACTGCCCGGCCTGCGGCCAGGATCATGTGTGGACTGTCGGTTGCGCATGGCTTGCGGGTGAACCGCGGCTGGTCGACCAGGCCGCGCCATCAGATGCCGTCGCGGCCTAGCCGCTAGCTCGCCTCGCGGAACCGTACTGCGGCTTCCAGGTCGACCGATACAAGCTGTGAAACGCCGCGCTCGGCCATCGTGACGCCGTACAGGCGGTTCATGCGCGCCATGGTGATCGGATTGTGCGTGATGATCACAAAACGCGTGTCGGTTGACTTGATCATTTCGTCGAGCAAATCGCAGAACCGCTCGACGTTGTGATCGTCGAGTGGCGCGTCCACTTCGTCCAGCACGCAGATCGGCGCCGGGTTGGTGAGGAAGACGGCGAAAATCAGCGCCAGCGCGGTCAGCGCCTGCTCGCCGCCCGACAGCAGCGACAGCGTCGCCGGCTTTTTGCCCGGCGGTTTGGCGAGAATTTCGAGGCCAGCCTCCAGGGGATCCTCGCTTTCAACCAGCTGCAACTCGGCTGTCCCGCCGCCGAACAACTGAACGAACAGATGCTGGAAGTGCTTGTTGACCTGTTCGAACGAGGTCAGCAATCGCTCACGTGCTTCGCGGTTGAGGCTCTGGATACCGAGCCGCAGTTTCTTGATCGCCTCCACAAGATCGTCCCGCTCGGTGGTCAGCGACGCGTGCTGGCTCTCGACCTCGCGCAATTCTTCCTCGGCGCGAAGATTGACCGCACCCAGGCGCTCGCGCTCGCGGCGCAGACGTTCGAGCTTTTCTTCGATCTCGACGAGATCCGGCAGCGGGTCGGTCGGTCCGATTTCGGCAAGTTCTGCCACGGCTGCGGGTTCGATCTCCAGCATGTCACGTATCTCGCGGCCAATATCCGTGAGACGGCGCTTGGCACCCTCGAAGCGCTCCTCGGCGCGGGCGAGGTCTTCGCGCGCCGCGCTCGCCGCTTCCAGCGCGGCGCGAGCGTCGCGGTCGGCTGCGGCCAGCACGTTCTCGGCCTCTTGCAAACGGTCCGCGTGCTCACGCCGTGCGGCTTCCGCGGCCTGGACCTCGGTTATCAGTGCACTACGCTTCTCCGCAAAAACCTGCGGCGCATTTTCCAACTCGGTGCGGTCGCGCTTGGCCTCGGCGATACGCTGTTCAAGTGTGGCCGTCTGAGTATGCGCGCCTTGCTGGCGCCCGGCCCAACCGGTCTTGTCGGCCGCAAGGGTGGCCAGCCGGCGGTCGGCAAGTTCAGCTTCTCGTACGATGGCCTGCTGCTCAGCCTGCACCTCGGCGAGCTTCGCGCGCTTGGTCGTTATATCGTCGCGCACCTGCGCGAGTTTTGTTTCGAGATCTGCGGCCGGGGCAAGCCCGCCGAGCGCGCTTTCAGCCTCCAGCTTGGCGGACGTTGCTTCATCGCGGCTCATGCTCAGCCGAGCGCGCGCTTCGGCCAGGGCTGAAAGCCGGGCCGCCTGGCGGTTGAGGTCGCGTTCGCGCGTACGTGTTTCCGTTTCGGCGCTGCTCGCTGCCGCGAAAGCCTTTTGTGCCGCCTCGAGCGCGCGGTGCTTGGCCGCGACCTCGCTGCGCGCGATTTCAAGTTCGCCATCGATTTCGGCAAAACGGCTGCGCTGCGCCAGCCGGCGGGCGGCCCCCGTCGGCGCATGCGCTGCGGCGACGAAACCATCCCAGCGCCAGAGATCGCCCTCGGGCGACACCAGCCGCTGGCCGGCCTTGAGGCCGCCTGCAAGCCGGGTTCCCGCATCGCGTTCGACGATGCCGACTTGCGCAAGCCGCCTTGCCAGCTGGCCGGGCGCCTTGACGTAACGAGCCAGCGCCTCGACGCCGTCGGGAAGGGCCGGGTCGGCGATTTCGCGCCCGACTTCGGTCCAATGCATAGGCGACGATGGATCGACTGGCGCATCGAGATCGTCACCGAGAGCCGCGCCCAGCGCTTTCTCGTAACCTTTCTCAACGGAGATGTGATCAATCACCGGCGGCCAGAGGCTGCGCGTCTCGAGCGACAGCATTTTGGAAAGGGTCTTGGCCTCCGTCTCAAGCCGCTGAACACGCTTTTCCGATTCGGCGGAGGCTTCGCGCGCGGCCTCCAGTTCGCCCCTGGCCACGTTATGCGCGGCTTCGGCGGCGATGGCGGCGGCTTCCGCTTCTGTCAGTGCCGCTTGCGCCCCTTCGACCGCCGCGGAGAGCGGCACGGAATCGGTGCTTTGCAAGGTCGCGAGCTCGCGCTCGATCGCGGAAATCTCCGACGAAATCCTGGAAATGCGATCGTCCTGCTCGCGCGCGGCGTTTTCGAAGCGGTTGCGCTGTGCGGTGAGATCGGCAAGGGCCGTGGTGACATCCGTGAAAACCTTCTCGGCGCTTCCGAGTTCGGCATCGGCCGCCGATACCTTTGCGTCGACGCCGCTGCGGCGGCCGGCGCTCTCGCGCGCTTCGGACCGGATGGTCTGCTCTTCGGCGTTCAGACGTTCGATCGCCTGCTCGGCGTCGGCGGCGAGGCGCTGTTCGCGTTCGATGTCCGCGGCAAATTGAACAAGCCGGAGATCGAGCTCCACGATGCGGTCCTTGGCGCGAGCTTCTTCGCGATCAAGCTCCTGCAGGCCGACATTGAGGCGATGCAGGGCCGCACCCGCGCGTGCCTCCGCCTCGCGCAGCCCCGGAAGGCTGGCGGCAGCGAGCGCCTGGCGTTTGGAAGCCTCGGCTTCCGCGCCGACACGGTCGGCAACGGTGCGGACGCAAATGTCCTTGGCGTGCTCGGCCTCTGTGACCTCGCCGTTCGCCGCAGCCCAGCGCAGATGATAAAGCGTCGCCTCCGCCTTGCGTACTTGCGACGATACCGTGCGGTAGCGGATCGCCTGGCGTGCCTGCTTTTTCAGGCCATCGATCTGTGCCGCCAACTGGCCGATAACATCTTCAACCCTCAGCAGATTGGTCTCGGCCGCTTTCAGGCGCAGCTCGGCCTCATGCCGGCGGGCATGCAGGCCGGCGACACCGGCAGCTTCCTCCAGCACACGGCGTCGTTGCTCGGGCTTGGCCTGAATGATCTCGCCAATGCGGCCCTGATGGACGAGCGCGGGCGAACGGGCGCCCGTCGAGGCGTCGGCAAAGAGAATTTGAACGTCGCGCGCGCGTACCTCACGCCCATTGATACGATAGTTAGAACCGGCATCCCGTTCTATCCGTCGGGCAATTTCCAACGAGTCCTGATCATTGAAAGCTGCAGGCGCCGAGCGCGTCGAGTTGTCGATTGCGATGGCCACCTCGGCGTTGTTGCGCGCGGGGCGATTGTTGGTGCCGGAAAAGATCACCTCATCCATGGTCGAGGCGCGCATCGATTTGTGCGAGGACTCGCCCATCACCCAGCGCAGCGCTTCCACCAGGTTAGACTTGCCACAGCCGTTCGGCCCGACGACGCCGGTCAATCCGGGTTCGATCAGGAAATCGGTGGGTTCGACGAACGACTTAAAGCCGAGCAGGCGCAGTCGTGTGAGTTTCATACGTCAGGGCCTTATGCAGTCTTCTTGTTGGCGCAGGCTCTTCTGCGGCAGCCGGCTTTCGGGATCATGCACATAGCGGGACGAGCAACCGTCATTTCATCAGGCGTTTGCAGTGAACGATTCAGCAAGCCGTTCCGGGGCTTGGCCCCGGCCTGGGTACCCATTTGCCGCATGGGGCCGGAGAATGAATCGCCGCGCCCCCAAGGGCAACTGCCCTACGAAAACCGGCGACGGTTTTCCAGACCTTTCCGGCGTGCGGCGGAAAATCAGGGCGGCAGACGCCGCTGCGCGAGAGGTGCGGCAGGCCAAAAAACCCTTATCAGCCCTTGAGATAGGGGTCGATCGCCTTCGCCATATCCTCGATCGACAGGGCACCTGGGTACGACGTCCCGTTGATGAAGAACGTGGGTGTCGATTGCACCTTGAACTTGTCGACGGCGCGCTGGCGCACGCTTTCGATGCCATCAAGCACCTGCTGATTCGCAAGGCAGGTATTGAAGGTCTGTTCGGTGAACCCGGCCTGCTTTGCGATCGAAAGCAGCGGCGGTATCGGCTTCTCGACCGCCCACTGCCGCTGTTGGCGGAACAAGGTGTCGATTAGTGCGAAATACTTGTCCTTGTCATCCTTGCCGGCGCAGCGCGCCAACATGAAGGCAGCGGCCGCGAGATTGTCGAGCGGGAATTCGCGGAAAATGTACCGCACCTTGCCGGTATCGATGTAGCGCTTCTTGAGTTCGGGAAACGTCGTCTCCTGGAAATGGGCGCAGTGCGGGCAGGTCATCGACGCGTATTCGATGACGGTCACCGGCGCCTTGTCGTTCCCCATCGCCATGTCGGGCAAAGCATCCGGTTTCATCAATTCACCGGCCGGCACGGTCTCAGCCGCGACTGCCTCGGCAGAGAACGGGGGCAGCGACGTAACGCCAAGCAAAGCAGTAGCGAGCGCCAGGACAGCCGTGCTCTGGCAAAATTCGCGGCGGGTGATTTGCAACGGAGGCTCCTAGGCTGAAATTCCGGTCAGGTACTCTAATGGGCTAGCTGGACATGACAATTGTGGCAATGGCGGGCCGTTCTGCCAAGGCGCCCGCGAGGCTCAATTCCGCTTGATTGCCGCCCCGAGCCGGGCAAGCGCCTGCCGCAAGTCTTCATCCTTGACGTCCGGCAATGCCGCTGCGATGCGCGCCGCCTCGGCCGGATCGGGCTCCGGCGCGGGTGGCTGCTCACGGCGCCGGAGTGGGGCCTGTCGCAATGCAATCCGGCCGACGGCTTGCCAGCCGAAGAACCGGTTCACCCGTTCGAGGATCACGGCGGAGAGATGCTGAATTTCCAGGGCTGCCGGACCCTCGACCCGCAAGACCAGCGTGGCTGGTTCCGCCGGTTCGTTGCCTGCCGGGCGCGGCCAGTTGATTTTAAGCGGCTCGCTATGGGCGGCGATCTCCGCTCCGACAATGTCGGGCCAGCGAAAAACGATCTCGGTCGAGGCGAAACCTTGCGCCTTGAGGACATCGCCCAAAGTCGTCGCGAGCAGGTCCGCAAGCGGCCGGGGAAAACTGCGCGAGGGCTTGCTCATGACCAGTTTTCCATGCGCATGATCCTGTCCGAAAACCGGTTCCCGTCATTCGGGATCATGCAGGTCCCCCTTTATGCCATTGCCGCCGTCATGACCGTAGCAGCCCGATTGTCGCCGCGGAAGAAAGCCCGGACGCCCGAGCCCGCTGAATTGCTCGCATGGTACAACCGGCACGCTCGCGTTCTGCCATGGCGCGCGCGGCGCGGCGAACGCACGGACCCATATCGCGTGTGGCTGTCCGAGATCATGCTTCAGCAGACAACGGTCAAGGCAGTCGCGCCATACTATGCCAGCTTTCTATCGCGCTGGCCGACGGTTGACGCGCTTGCCGCGGCCAGCATCGACGATATCCTGCGCGCCTGGGCTGGCCTCGGCTATTACGCCCGCGCTCGCAATTTGCACGCCTGTGCAAGGGTCGTCGTCGAACGGCATGGCGGGCGGTTTCCGCACGATGTGGACTCACTGCGCGAGCTGCCCGGCATCGGCGATTATACAGCGGCGGCCATCGCCGCGATCGCGTTCGATCGTCCGGCGATGCCGGTGGACGGCAACATCGAGCGCGTGGTGTCGCGACTGTTCGCCGTCGAAGACCAACTGCCGGCGGCAAAGCCAGCCATCAAGCAGCTCGCCGCGTCCTTGTTGCCGTTGGGGCGGGCAGGGGATTTCGCACAGGCGCTGATGGACCTCGGCGCGACGATCTGCTCGCCCAAGCGGCCCGCGTGCTTCCTTTGCCCGTGGACCGATTCATGTTTAGCCAACACGCGCGGCGACCAAGAAACGTTTCCGCGCAAGGCGCCGAAACGCGAGGGACGGTTGCGCCGTGGCGCCGCATTTGTGGTGCTGCGTGGCGACGCGCGCGTGTTGCTGCGCCAACGGCCCGACAAGGGCTTGCTTGCGTCAATGATGGAAGTGCCGGGCAGCGACTGGACGCATGATTTTGATGAAAGCCGCGCACGACGCTTGGCGCCGCGTCTGCGGGCCAAGGTACAGTGGCAGCGGTTGCACGGAATCGTGCGGCACGTCTTTACACATTTTCCGCTCGAGCTTGTCGTTTTCGCTGGCCAAGTGCCACGCGCAACCGCGGCGCCCAAGGGCGCGCGCTGGGTGAAACTCGATGCCCTTCGCGATGAAGCGCTGCCGAACCTCATGCGCAAAGTATTGGCGCACGCCCTCGATCGGCGTTAGTCGTTCGGGTTCCCAAAACGATCAAAGATCGGTAGGAACAGCGGTTGAGCGCTTTGGAAACTTTTCAGGGGAGCAACGGCATGGCCATTGAACGGCAGGACATCGGACCACGCATGAGCAAGGTGGTGGTACACGGCAACACCGTTTATCTCGCCGGCATTGTGGCCGATAATCCGAAAGGCAAAACCGTTACCGAGCAAACCAAGGATATCTTGAAACAGATCGACGGCTTTCTTGCCAAAGCCGGCACCGACAAATCGAAACTGCTGTCGGCCAATATCTGGATCACCGACATGGCCAATTTCGCTGAAATGAATGCGGTGTGGGATGCCTGGGTGTCGCCCGGCAATACCCCCGCGCGGGCAACCGTCGAAGCGAAGCTCGCTGCACCTGACTACAAGGTTGAGATCATGGTGGTGGCGGCGAAATAGCGATGGTCGGGCCGGAACCGGGTGTCCTCGCGATCTGGAACGACTGCCGCGTCGGTCGCGAGGCGGAATTTGAAACGTGGTTTCAGGGCGAGCATCTGCTGGAGCGGCTCGCGGTGCCCGGCTTCGTTTTTGGCCGTCGACATCAGGCGATTTCGGGGAGTTCCGGCTATTTCAATTTCTATCTTGTCGAGTCGCCTGACATTCTCACATCGAAGCCCTATCTCGAACGACTCGACAACCCGACGCCGATGACGCGCATGATCATGTCGGAGATTTTCCTCAATATGAACCGGACGGTGTGTCGCCGTGCGACCCGGAGCGGAGGGTTCCGCGGCGCCTATACAGTGACTGTGCGTCTCAATGAAACGCCCGACACGCCGTCGTTGTCAGGTCTGCTCGACAAGCTCGTTCAGGATCCGGCCGTTGCCGGCGGCGAAATCTGGATCGCTCTCGATCCCGCCGGCATGCCGGTCTCGATGGAGGAAAAACTGCGCGCCGGCGACAAGAAGATCAAAGGCTGCCTGATGGTCGACACGTTGCGTCAGGCCGACGCCGAGGCTCTCGGTACGCGCCTGACGAAGCAGTTTGCCGAAGCGGACGTCGGAGTTTTCCGCGTACTCTGTCAACTTGGTCGAGGCGATCTGTGAAGGAGCTGTTGCCGCTCGCGGAAAAAGTTGCGGCACGGCTGATCGGTCGCAAGCAAACCATCGCGATTGCAGAATCCTCGACCGGCGGCCTCGTTGCCGCGGCCTTGCTCGCCGTGCCCGGCGCCTCCGCGTACTTTCTCGGCGGCGCGGTGGTCTATACGAAGTCCGCGCGGGCGGCACTGCTCGGCATCGGCGATGCAGAGATGCAGGGATTGCGCCCCGCGACCGAAGCCTACTCGCTGCTGATCGCACGGCTTGTGCGCGAACGCCACGGTGCGACGTGGGGCTTGGGCGAAACCGGGGCGGCTGGTCCGGCCGGCAATCGCTACGGCGATCCGGCTGGGCACACCTGCATTGCGGTGTCGGGCCCGACAGAACGGGCGGTCACGCTGCGAACGGGCAGTGCGGATCGTGCGGCAAACATGAATGCTTTTGCGAAGCGCTCGCTCGAATTCCTTGTCGAAGTGACGGGCGCCTAGCGCCCCAGTCGCTTCTTTCTTTGACGGCTCGCTTCGCGTGGCGCTAGCATCGCCTCAAATTCAACAGGGGGGACGATCATGCTGTCGCGCCGGGAGTTTCTCGCCTCGGGTAGTTCGCTCGCCGTCACAATGGGGATCGGCGGCGCGCATGCCGCGATGGGGCCGAACGACAAGTTCGACCTGCTCATAAAGGGCGGCGATGTGCTCGATCCCAGCCAGTCGTTGCGCGGACGGCGCGATATCGGAATCCGCTTCGGCATGGTCGAGGCGGTTGAACCGGATATCGCCGAGGCACGAGCGGTGCGCGTGATCAACGCCTCCGGCAAGCTGGTGACGCCGGGCCTGGTCGATCTGCACAGCCATGTCTATCCCTACGGGTCAGCCATCGGCATTCCTGCCGACGAATCCGTCGTCAACCAGTGCGCCACAACCTGTGTTTCGGCGGGTGACGCCGGAGCGAACAATTTCGCCGCCTTTCGGCGCTTCATCGTGGGCCAGACTCGCACGCGGCTTTACGCGTTCGTGCATATCGCGAACGTCGGACTGACGCCGTTTCCTGTCGCCGAGCTTTACAACATCGATTTTGCCCAGGTGGACGCCTGCGCCAAGACGATCGGTGAAAACGCCGATATCGCACTCGGCGCCAAAGTACGCATGTCCGAGAACATCATCGCCAAACATGGCACCGAGCCGCTCAAGCGCGCGATCATGGCATGCGAGAAATCCGGCACCGGAGCCAAGGTGATGTGCCACATCGGTGGCGTCGAGACCGGCGAGCTCATGTCGCAGATCCTCGACCTGTTGCGGCCGGGCGACATTCTCACGCACGCCTATTCGGGTTTCCCCAACATGGCCGGCGCCTTCACAAACATAGTGCAGGACGGCAAGCTTATCCCGGCGGCGCTGGCGGCGAAGCAGCGCGGTGTTGTTTTTGACGTCGGGCATGGCGGCGGCAGCTTCGACTATACTGTTGCGGAAGTGGCAATCCCGGGCGGATGCGGCCCCGACACGATCTCGTCAGACCTTCACGCGGTTTCCGGCAATACGCCGGGCATGCCCTATCTTCCGTGGGTGATGTCGAAGTTCATGGGCCTCGGCTTTACGCTCGAGCAAGTCGTTGCGATGGCGACCGTCAATCCGGCAAAGATCATCAACCGCGCGCCCAAACTTGGCACGTTGCAGGTGGGGGCGCCGGGCGATGTTGCGATCATGGAACTGGTCGAAGGGCCGGTGTCGTTCGTCGACACCCGCAACAACAAGCGCGAAGGAAAGGCTTATCTCAAGCCGGTACAGACCGTAGCGGCGGGCGTTGCCTTCGGAAGGCCATACGCCTTGCCGTTTTCCGTCAGGTGAATCAGGCCATCTCCGCACGCACCTTGGCGCGCAGCTCGTCGATGAGGGTGAGGCCTTTCTGCGTCTCGACGTGCCAGAAGGTCCAGCCGTTGCACGCTTCGAGGCCTTGCGCCAATGCGCCGATCCGGTGGATCGAACCCACGGCGCCGTCGAGGGACACAGCGCCGTCGGCGCGCACCAGCGCTTTGTGCCGCTTCTTGGCGTCAACCAATCGCGCGCCTGGGCTCACCAACCCGCGTTCGATCAACGCTGCAAACGGGACGCGAGGTGCTTCGCGCGCGGTGACGAAGGGCGCCAGCGTCGGAGCCTCCAAGGGCTTTGTAGCGGCGATGCGCTTTTCGGCCGCCTTGGCGTATTTAGCGTCCTGCTCGCAACCAACGAAACGCCGGCCAAGACGTTTGGCCACCGCACCGGTTGTGCCGGTTCCTGAGAACGGGTCCAGCACGAGGTCGTCGGGCCGCGAGCTTGAGAGGATGACGCGCGCGAGCAGTGCCTCCGGCTTCTGGGTCGGATGCAGCTTCTTGCCGTTGCGGCCTTTCAGACGTTCCTCGCCGGTGCATAGCGGTACAGTCCAGTCGGAACGCACCTGGATATCTTCGTTGCCGGCTTTGAGCACTTCGTAGTTGAAGGTGTAGCCGCGAGCATCGGCGTCGCGCGAAGCCCAAATCAAAGTTTCATGCGCATTGGTAAAACGGCGCCCGCGAAAATTCGGCATTGGATTGGATTTGCGCCAGATCACATCATTGAGGACCCAAAAGCCGAGGTCCTGCATTATCGTGCCGACGCGAAAAATGTTGTGATAGGAGCCGATGACCCAAATCGTGGCGGTCGGTTTCATGACGCGACGGCAGGCGGTGAGCCAGCGCCTCGTGAAGTCGTCATAGGCGGAAAAGCTTGCGAACTTGTCCCAGTCGTCGTCGACCGCATCGACGCGGGAGTCGTCCGGTCGTTTCAAATCGCTGGCGAGCTGGAGATTGTAAGGTGGATCGGCGAAGACGAGATCGACGGAAGCCGCGGGCAACTTCGCCATTCCGGCGACGCAGTCGCCGACAAGAACGCGGTGCGGTTGCGGACTCTCTGAAACTCCACGGGGCGCCCTCGAGGGCGCCCCGCGACGCGACACTACCATGACTCAGGACTCTGACTCAGGCGACGCGGTCGGCGACGCGGGACCTACAACCGACAGGCCTGCATCTTGAGCGCGCAAAGTAAAAAAGCGGTTTATGATCGCGGCTCGCAACTGGGCAAATTCTGCCTAATTAATACGGACTTAGGAGGTATGACTGTGGTGCCAATGCGAACCAGAATTGGACCTGCGGGCGCAGTTCGGCGATGATTGGTTCAAAGTTACCGGGAGGAATTCGCGATGCGTTGGGATGATTTCCGCCGGAGCGACAACGTTGAGGACGATCGCGACAGCGGTGGGTTCGGCGGCGGTGGCGGTGGTATGGGCTTCCCCGTCGGGGGCGGCGGACTCGGCATTGGAACAATTGTCGTTCTGGGCCTGATCGGTTGGGCGCTCGGCATAGATCCGAGCGTGCTCATTGGCGGGGCCGAACTCGTCAACAGCGGCAGACACTACGAACAGCCCAGCCAGCAACAGCAAACCCGGCAGCCGACCGAGAAGCCAACGGACCAGATGGGCGATTTCGTTGCCGCCGTGCTGGGCAATACGGAAGATACCTGGACCGAGATATTCAAGAACAGCGGTCAGCAATACAGCGTTCCGCGGCTCAGACTTTATTCCGGCGCGATCCAGGGCGGTTGCGGTTTCGCACAATCGGCGATGGGTCCATTCTATTGTCCAAACGATCGACGCATCTATCTCGATACCTCTTTCTTCCGTGACATGCGCGAACGCTTCCGTGGCTGCAGCGGCAAGGGTTGCGAATTCGCCGAAGCCTACGTGATGGCGCATGAGGTTGGTCACCACGTGCAGAACCTGCTCGGCATTTTGCCGAAAGCGCAAAATGCGCAGCGCGCGGCAGGCAGCAAGGCCGAGGCCAACCGTATTCAGGTACTCGTTGAGTTACAGGCCGATTGTCTTGCCGGCGTTTGGGCGAATCATTCCAATCAGCGGTGGAATTCGATCGAGCCGGGCGATGTTGAAGCAGCCCTGCAAACCGCGGCGGCGATCGGCGATGACAGGCTGCAGCGGCAAGCGCAAGGCTATGTCGTGCCGGACGCCTTCACGCACGGCTCCTCGGCGCAGCGACAGCGCTGGTTCACGATCGGACTGAAAGAGGGCAAAGTATCATCCTGCAATACTTTCGCGGCCGCGGCCCAGCTTTAAGACCTGGCGAAAGAAGCAATGATGAGCTTCGTCTTCGACTATATCTCGGTGAATACATTCTGGACGATCCTGCTGATCGTTCATGCTTTGCTGGCGGTCGCAACGCTGGGCGCTCTCACGCATCAGGCGGTGTCGGTTGCGATGCCGGCACGGCAGCTCGCGGGCGCCAGCGGATTTGTCACGCGCTTCCGCGCCGTCCATGGCGCGGGCTATGCGACGGCGGTTTGCGTCTTGTGGGTGGCGACATTCCTGCTCGGCGCCTGGATCTACACAAAATACCGCATTGCGGTCCGCATTCCGCTTGAACGCACTGGCTACTGGAAAACGCTCGGTTTCTTTGAGTTGAAAGAGCATGCCGCCGCGTTGGGGCTCGGCTTGCTTCCGGCCTATTGGTATTTCTGGAAGAACCCAAAAAATCCCGCGTACGACGGCGTGCGCAAGGCGGTGACCCTTCTTCTGGCCGCCATTTGCTGGTTCGCCTTTCTCACGGGACACGTTCTGAACAACGCACGAGGCTTTGGATGACCACAGTTGTGGAGCCAAGTGCGGCGATGCGCGACAAAAAAACATCGTCGCTGGCGGCGTCAGCGTCGTTTGGCACGTTCGTAATTGTTTTCGCAATCGCCGCGCCGGTTATCTATGTGCTCAGCGAATTGGCCAATTGGCCGCTATTCACTTACCACCCTGGCACCAATCGCATCGATTTCGGCTGGGCGGCGGCGCGAGCGAATGAAGGCCCGGCCATGTATTGGTATGGCTGGATCGCGACAATGCTGATTGGATCGGCAACGCTGGGTGCTGTCGCGGCTCGTTTCCCGCGTCTGAGCGAAAGAATTCCCTTGTTTCTGATCTGGCTGCTGCCACTGCTGGCGTTGCCAATTCTCGCCTATGCGCTGATGCCGTTCTGGACCCGGTAGCGGTCATGCGCGCGTGCAGTTTTGCTCTCGCCGCGCTCATCGCTCTCGCCGGCAGTCCGGCGAATTCGGGCGGGCTCGGCGACGATAATGGTGACGGGAACGACTCGATTTTCTTCGGCACGGTCAAGGACACCCGCGGTGTTGCGATTGCCGGAGCGCGCGTCAACGTGAAGTTCAAGAACATGTCTTTCGTGACCACGACTGATGTGATCGGTAACTACCGGCTTTCGACGACAATCGACCCGGACGAATCCGAGCTCTCGTGCAGTAAAGAGGGTTATCGTCAAAGCGGCACGACGCGGCGCTCGGCGCCGGGCGGGGCAAAGTCGCCGGTCGAAATCGATTGCACGCTGCAACCCGATCTCTAATGACGCGACTGACGGCCGCGATAATTGCCTTATTGACAGTCGCGCCCGCCGGCGCGGAGCCACTCACGCTGCGTTACGGGGCAGCTTATTCGACCTTACGGAGTATTTACTCCCTGCCCATCGTGATCGCGGAGCACGAGGGATTTTTCCTGCGCGAAAATCTGGATTTCAAAATCGTCGTGCCAATTCCCGGCGGGTCAGACAAAATGATCGATGCGCTACACGACGGCACGGTCGATATCACCCACGTCGCCACACCGTACCTGATCCGCAAGGCCTTGGCGGGCTCGGATGCGGTGGCGGTCGCCACGGAATTCAACAACCCCATCTACAGTCTGCTGGCGCAGCCGGATATTACGAGTTTTGCAATGCTGAAGGGAAAGCGCGTTGGTTTTGCGGACCCCGGCGGCACGATCGCGATGTCGATCAGAAAGCTGCTTGCGGTGCACGGGCTTGCGGAAGCCGACTACGTCACCAGGATGCTGGAAGGCACGCCCGCCCGCCTCAATTGCCTCAAACGCGCGGAATGTGATGCGGTGGTACTCGGGCAGCCGCAGGATGTGGCCGCGCGCAACGAGGGCTTTACGCTGTTGGGGCTCTCGACCGAAGCAACGCCGGCGTATCTTTATACGGTGACGGCGGCGCGGCGCTCGTGGGCCGAAGCGCACGGAGAAACGCTTATTCGGTATTTGCGCGCGTTACGCTCTTCTTTCCAATTCATCCGCGATCCGCAGCATCGCAATGCCGTGGCCGACATCATTGCCGAAACGACCGGCGTTTCCAAGGTGGTGGCTGCCAACGTGCTGGCGCTCTACTTTGAGCCGGAACGCGGGGTTTTGCCGCGCGAAGGTGAAATCGACACAGAGGCGCTTGCACGAGTAATCAGCATGATGGCGGAAACAGGCGCGATTAAGCCACCGCTGCCCGCGCCGGAAAAATTCGTCGACCGGCAATATCTGCAGGCAGCCGGCGTGAAATGACCTGCGCGAATATTTTGTTGTAGTATGCGAAATGAATGCCGCGCAGGACATTGCGGCTCCGAGAGAGATTTCCCAATGCCCGGCATTGACGAGAGCCGCCAATTCGTGCCGCTGAAAATCGCGGTCCTCACGGTATCGGACACGCGAGAGACCGCAGATGACAAATCCGGCTCGACTTTGATTGAACGCATCCGTTCGGCAGGCCACGTCGTGGCCGAGCGGGCGATCGTCAAGGACGAGGTCAAGGCAATCCGGCAGCGGGTCAAGGACTGGATAGCCGACAAATTCATCGACGTTGTCATAACAACGGGTGGTACCGGGTTCACCGGTCGCGACGTGACGCCGGAAGCAGTCGAACCATTGTTCGAAAAGAAGATGGACGGCTTTGCGACAATGTTCCTGCTGGTGAGCGAGAGAAAGATCGGCACATCGGCGATTCAGACGCGTGCCACCGCTGGCGTCGCCAACGCGACTTACATTTTCTGCCTGCCCGGCTCACCCGGCGCCTGCAAGGATGCCTGGGACGAAATCCTGGTGCACCAGCTCGATTATCGATACCGGCCCTGCAATTTCGCAGAAATCATGCCGCGGCTTGATGAGCACCTGCGACGAAGCACGGCAAAGAGCGCGAAGCCGTAACCCGCTGATAACTTATCTTGCCTGGGGGATGTGCTTCATAGTGTCAGGTCCCAATGCTCGCTTATCACCGCGCGGCCCCAGTTCTTGTGGCGCTCGGTACGCATAAGCTTGAAGCCGGCCTTTTCGTAGATGTGGCGCGCGGCCTTGAGTATGCTGTGGGTCCATAACGTGATCTTTTTGTAACCGCTCTCACGCGCAAAGCGCAGGCATTCGTCGACCAACTTTGCGCCAAGCCCCAGTCCGCGCGCCTTCGGATCGACCAGCAGCAGGCGGACGCGGGCGACGCCTGGTTTGTCTTTCGCCAGCATGATGCAGCCGACGTTTTCGCCGTTTAGTTCGGCGATCCAGCAACGCTCGCATGTGGGGTCGAACTTGTTGACGAAGTCGGCGACGATCTGCGCGCACAGCCCTTCGAATGGCTCGGTCCAGCCATATTCTTTTTTATAAAGTTCGGCATGGCGGGCGACGATCCAGCCGAAGTCACCCGGGCGGGGCGCACGCAGAATGTAAGCGCTTTCAGGCTTGGGAGAGGCCTCGCCACCGAGCAACGTTTCGATTTCCGCCATCGCCGCCACCAGACGTGCCTGCTCTGCCGGCTTGAGCTTGCCGAGCATGACGGCGGCGCTCTCCTGCGAGCGCTTCTCGAGCGGCGCGAAGGCATTTCGACCGAGCGCGGTCAAGGCAAGATGGCTTTGACGTGCGTCCTGATCAGACACTTTACGGGTGATCAGCCCGCGTTTTTCGAAATTGCGCAACACGCGGCTGAGATAGCCGGCGTCGAGATCGAGCGCGCGGCCGACGTCGCTGGCGGTGCGCGCACCATGCAGGATTTCGTAGAGCACGCGCGACTCGCCGAGCGAATAAGGGCTGTCGAGATAGTTGCGGCGCAAAACGCCAATTTGCCGCGTGTAGAAGCGGTTGAAGCGCCGCGCCGCGGCGATACGCTGGCCAATCGCGGTCATGCGGAAAACGTTCGGCCAGTTAGTTGATAGAGTCAAGTATATTAGTTGATAGTATCAAGTAATTACAAATCGCGCAGCCGCCGGCAGCATGCCAATTCGCCGCCGCCCGAGCCGGCGCAGCAGGGCCGCTTCAGCCTCGTTGCCGTTCGGGTGCCCGCCGACGGCATCGTAGAAATGCCGGGCAATCAGCAGGCCTTGTTCGGGCCGGGGACGTCCGCCCAGAGCCGCGCGGAACAGTGCGACGATCTCGGAAAGTCCCGGTCGCGTGAGGTCGTCGACTCTCGCGGGACGGAATACGGCGGCCCGCGTGACCGAGGGGTCCGAACCCGCCGTAAAATGGTCGACGGCGTCGAGCCAGCCTGGCTGGGGCACTGTGCCGGCTCGCAGGAACATCAGCCACGGGCTTCGGGTGGTTGCCGCCGCAGCCTTCAGCCGCGGTCCGATCGGCTCGTTTGAAGTGATGAGCCGGCAACCCGCGAGATCGGCAACCTCCGCAGTCGCATCGCGCGACCCGCCATCGGCGATGACAACCTCGCCAAGCAGGCCCGCCGCTGCGCCCGGAACCAGTGCTGCCAGAGTGGGAACGAGGGTCCGCTCCGATTCGCGGGCGGCGATGATGACGCTCAGCATGGAACCGTAGCCATTGGATACCGTTGCCACCATATCATGTGGCGGCCGGCTTCCACGCCACGAGACCGGCCTTTGAGTGCTTAACTTGTAGGCGGTTGCAATAAACGGGCAGGCCTCTGAAAGCGACAGTATTTACTAGTCTTTTGGCCGCTACGGACGAAAACTTAAAACTGTTCTTGTTATGTTCACGTAGGCTCGCTAGGGTGACCCCATGGCTCGATCAAACGCAGCCCAAAAACGCCCGCTGGTGAAGGAGCTGCCCTCCGCGCCGGCGGGCGTCTATGACGACGTCAGCGAACTGCTTGGCGTTGTTGTCGATCACGAGCGCCGGCGCGGCCGGGGAGCGCACAGCAATGCCTCCGGGCGCTACGAGCCGCTCGCACGCGTCGCTTTCGACGACGGCTGGCGTACGCTCGACGAGCTACCCCCCTTCAAGACGACGGTCACCGTAGACGCCACCCGCAAAATTATTACGCGCAATGAGTCGCCCGATATCGGCTTTGATCGCTCTATCAATCCCTATCGCGGGTGTGAGCACGGTTGCATCTACTGCTTCGCGCGGCCAACGCACGCGTACCTTGGTCTCTCGCCGGGACTCGATTTCGAATCCAAGCTGTTGGTGAAGCCTGAAGCTGCCAATTTGCTCGAAAAGGAATTATCGGCGCCCGGCTACGAGCCGAAGGTGATTGCGATTGGCACCAATACCGACCCGTATCAGCCGATCGAGCGGCGCTACAAAGTGATGCGCCGTATCCTGGAAGTTCTCGACAGCGCGGGTCATCCGGTCGGCATTGTTACGAAATCGGCGCTGGTGCTGCGCGATCTCGACATTCTGGCCCGCATGGCCGAGCGGAATCTCGTGAAGGTCGCCCTGTCGGTAACAACGCTGGATGCAACCCTCGCGCGGAAAATGGAGCCGCGCGCGGCAACGCCGATGCGGCGACTGGAGACTCTGCGACGTCTCGGTCAGGCGGGAGTGCCGGCCACCGTCATGGTTGCGCCGGTAATTCCCGCGCTTAACGATATGGAAATCGAGCGCATTCTCGAGGCCGCACGTACGGCCGGAGTGAAGGAGGCCGGTTATGTGCTGCTGCGCCTGCCGCTCGAAGTGAGGGATCTGTTCCGCGAATGGCTGATGGCGAACTATCCGGATCGCTATCGTCACGTCTTCAAGCTGATCCGCGATATGCGCGGCGGCAAGGACTACGACTCGACGTGGGGCACGCGCATGAAGGGCAGCGGTCCCTACGCCTGGATGATTGGCCGCCGTTTCGAGATGGCTTGCGAGAAGCTTGGTCTCAACACGGCACGCAGCCCGCTCACGACCGAGCATTTCCACAAGCCAAAACCAGGCGCTGAGCAATTGAATCTGTTTTAGGGCGCGGCTTGACAGTCCCCGTCATCCACACGTTGCGTGGAGCCGCATTGACTTGAGGTGTGTTGCCGCGCACTCATCGCGGCGATGGCCAGCAGATCCAAACCAAGCGCGCGTCTGCCGCTCAAAGAGCCGATCTTGCGCCCGACCTTCAGGCGCGAGCGGCGGGCTCTGAATAGAGGTGTCTTTCCGGTTGCCGGCTGTGATGAGGCGGGCAGGGGTCCGCTCGCGGGCCCGGTCGTCGCAGCAGCAGTCGTGCTGGATCCGCAACGAATTCCACGCGGTCTCAACGATTCCAAGAAGCTTGACGCCGAAGAACGGGAGCGGCTTTACGAGAAAATCTGCGCCACCGCACAGGTAGCGGTGGCGTTTGGTGCGGTGGAGCGCATTGATCGCGACAATATCCTGCGTGCCTCGCTCTGGGCGCTGGCCCGCGCCGTCAAGGCGCTGCCGGTGCGGCCAAAACTGGTTTTCGTCGACGGCAACCAGAAGATCGATTGTGGCTGCGATTGCCAGACTGTCGTATCCGGCGACGCCCTGCTGGTATCGGTCGCGGCCGCATCGATCGTTGCCAAAGTTACCCGTGATCGCCTCATGACCCGGCTAGGCCTTGCTCACCCAGGCTATGGCTTCGAACGGCACATGGGTTACAGCGTGCCCGAGCATTTCGCAGCGCTCGCACGCCTTGGGCCGACCATCCACCACCGCAAGTCCTTTGCACCGGTGGCGGCTAAACTCGCCGCTTTAGGTGGCGCCTCCGATGAGGCCATCGCCGAGTTGTTGCCTCTTTAGCGCGGCTTCTCTATTGCTGCGGATGAAACAGTCTTCCCGTTGTATTCACCCCGCCCGGGCCAATGCATTACGTTTCACTGCTTGTTGAATTCCTGCGCGGGCGCCCGACGGTGGTGTTCTGGACCGTCGCCCTCACGCAAGCCGCGCTTTGGACCCTGATCCCGGCCCTTTTTTACAGCGCTCCTCCAGGGGATGTGCCGCTGTTGCTTGGTATTGGCCATGAATTCATGCTCGGCAGCTACCTTGGACCGCCCTTGGCTTTTTGGCTGGGCGAGTTCGCCTTCGAAATCGCGGGCAGCTTCGGGCTTTACGCGCTGGCACAGGCCTGCATTGTCCTCACCTACTGGGCGATATTCACCCTTGGCTGCGGCATTGTCGGCATTCGACACGCAGTGCTCGCCGTGCTGCTGATGGTTGGCATCACCGCCTTCTCGGTGCCAAGTCCAAATTTTGGTCCGGCGATACTGGCGGCGCCGTTATGGGCGCTGGGCCTGCTGTGCTACTGGCGCGCCGTCGGCGAGCGCAGACGCGGCTATTGGTTTCTGCTTGCGGTCGATCTCGGCTTGTTGCTGCTTGCAAGTTATGCCGGATTGATCCTGCTTGCACTCATAATTGTATTTACCGCAGCGACTGACCGCGCGCGCAGCACCATCTTTCTTCCCGAACCATGGATCGCCGTGCTGCTGCTGTGCATCGTCGTTTTCCCGCACGCGATTTGGCTCATTGGCGGTCGGTCGCTCATCGTCGAAGGTATAGAGGAGAGCGTTGCTGCCGCCGGCCGGCTGTCCGCTGGACTGTGGTTGTTACTTGCGCTAGTCCTCACGCATCTCGGCCTTGCATTGCTCGTGGCATTGACGAGTGGATGGCCTCGCCACCTGCGCGAGGGCGCTCCGGAGATCGACCGCAATCCTGTGGAGCCTTACGCCCGCACTTTCGTGTACGTCTTTGCCGTGGTGCCTGGCCTGATCGCGATTGCAATTGCTTTTGCCAGCGGTCGGCTCGGGCCGCTCGATCATGTCGCTCCTTTGGTTGTACTTTCGGGACTAGCGGTAATCGTCGCCGCCGGTGACAAGGTGCTCCTTTACCGAGAGCGTTTGGTCTCGTCGGCCTGGTTCGGC
Source organism: Pseudolabrys sp. (assembly GCA_035626335.1). GTDB lineage: Bacteria > Pseudomonadota > Alphaproteobacteria > Rhizobiales > Xanthobacteraceae > Pseudolabrys. The sequence continues at coordinate 85,049 of DASPNW010000024.1, read as the reverse complement.
TTGCTGGTCGCCCCACCCGTGCTGGTCGTGCTCGCAACCGCGATATTCCCTTGGACGTTGGGCATCGACCTCAAAATCGCCCAGCCTGCGAATTCCGAAGGCTATTTCTATGCGGATATTTACCAGCGCCGCACCGGCAAGTCGCTCGGCTATTTGAGCGGAGATCCACGGGTTGCGCCGTTGGTGGCGCTCGCCGCACCAAGCCGTCCGCACCTCTATTTCGCATGGGCGCCGCATCGAAGCCCGTGGGTGAGCGCGGCGGACCTTCGTGCCCAGGGCGGCATACTGGTATGGCCGGCGGCCGACAATAGCGGCTCGCCGCCAGAGACGCTGAAAGTGCAATTTCCCGACATGGTACCGGAAGTACCACGCTCATTCCCGCGCGCCGTCCAAGGTATGTTGCCGCTCATCCGGCTCGGCTGGTCGATGCAGCGGCCTGCCGTTTCTCAGTGATAACTCTCGCCCTCGCGCACCTTGCCGCGGAACAGCCAGTAGATGAACCCTATGTAGCCGAGAATGATCGGCAACAGGAATAGCGTGCCGAGCAGCATGAAAATCTGGCTGGCCGGCGCCGCCGCCGTATCCCAAACGGTGAGCGAAGGCGGGACGAGATAGGGGAAATTGGAAATGACCAGTCCGAGAAAGCCGAGCAGGAACAGCGCTATCGTCGCCAGGAACGGCGGTACCTCACGGCCGGTCTCAATCCAGTGCCAGGCAAGATAGGCGGTCAGTGCCGTTATCAACGGCACCGGCCACAGGAAATAAAAATTGGGAAGCGAGAACCAGCGCTCCGCGATGCGCGGTTGTGCCAGCGGCGTCCACAGGCTCACGGCGGTCATGAACACGAGCACCGCAAGAAGTAGCAGCTTTGCCTGGCCCCGGGCGCGTTCGGCCACCGGCCCTTCGGTTTTCATCGCCAGCCAGGTCGCGCCGAGCAAGCCGTAACCTGCGACCAGCGACAGGCCGCAAAGGAATGCGAACGGAGTGGCCCAATCGAATGGGCCGCCGGCATAGACTCCATCGCGCACCTGAACGCCCTGAATCAATCCGCCGAGAATAACGCCCTGCACAAAGGCGGCCACAGTAGAGCCGACCATGAATGCGACGCTGAGCCAGGTTTTGCTGCGCGACACAGTGCGGAATTCGAAAGCCACGCCGCGGAATACAAGCGCCAGCAACATCACGATCACGGGCAAATACATGGCGGGCATCACGACCGCGTAGGCTTTCGGGAATGCGACCCATAACCCGCCGCCGCCGAGCACCAACCAGGTTTCATTGCCATCCCACAACGGTGCGACCGATCGCATCATCTGGCCGCGTTCGGTTTCGTTGCGCGCGAAGGGAAACAGGATGCCGATACCGAGATCGAAACCGTCGAGGATGACATACATAACGACCGCGGTGCCGATCAGCGCGGCCCAGATCACCGGGAGATACCATTCCATGGTTTCGCTCCTCGCGATCGGCGAAAGATTCCCTAAGTCTGCTCCACCGCGGTCCGGCCGGCCTCGTGCGCGGCGGAGATCGGGTTTGCCGAAAAACGACCGGTCTCTTCGGCTGCCGGGCCAGGCGGACCCTGAGCAATGAGACGATTGATGTAGTAGATGCCGAATGAGAACACGGTGCCGTAGGCGATGATGAAGAGCGCGAGGGTGCCGGCAATGGTGGCACCCGGCACGGGCGATGTTGCATCGGCCGTCCGCAGCAGCCCGTAGACGATCCAGGGCTGGCGCCCGCATTCCGTCACGATCCAGCCAGCAATCACGGCCACGAATCCGATCCACCAGCAGTGCGCCATGACGTGCAGATACCAACGCGTCTCGAAGAGCGTGCCGCGCCACCAAAGGTACGCGCCGAATAGCGCAGCCGCGATCATGAAGAAACCAATGGCCAACATGATCCGGAAGCCGAAGAACACGATCGCAACCGGCGGCCGCTCGGCAGCCGAAACGCTGTTCAGGCCGGGGAACAAACCGTTCATGTGGTGAGTGAGAATGAGCGAGGACCCGTGCGGGATCGAAATCGCAAACCGGTTTTCACCCGCTTTTTCGTCCGGCCAGGCGAAGATGTGAAAATCGCCTGGTTTGCTCCCATCCCAATGCGCTTCCATCGCGGCCACTTTGATCGGCTGGTGCTTGAGCGTGTTGAGGCCATGCTGGTCGCCAAGGAATAGCTGGAGCGGCGCCAGAATCGCGGTCAGTCCGATCGCCATCCGCAGCATGGTGCGGCCTTCTTCGATGTGGCGGCCGGCGATCACATAGCGAGCGCCCACCGCCAGCACCACGAAGCCGGTTGTGAGGTATGCCGCATTGAGCATATGCGCGAAACGATAAGGGAAGCTCGGATTAAAGACGACCGCGAGCCAATCGACCGGATAAGCGACGCCGGCACGCAGCTCGTGCCCGTTTGGGGTCTGCATCCAGCTATTGGCCGACAGAATCCAGAAAGCCGAAATAGCTGTACCGATTGCGACGATCGCCGCCGAGAGCACGTAGAGCCACGGCGGCACGCGGTTGAAGCCGAACAGCAGCACGCCGAGGAAAGTCGCCTCGAGGAAAAACGCGCTTAACACCTCGTAACCGATCAACGGACCGACGACATTGCCGACCGCAACCGAGAAACGGCTCCAGTTCGTTCCGAACTGGTAGGAAAGAACGATTCCGGACACGACACCCATCGCAAACGAGACGGCGAAAATCCTGGTCCAGAAGCGCATGAGGTGGTGATAGTGATCATTGCCGCTGCGTATCCAAATCGCACCGAGCGTGGCGATGTATGCCGAAAGCCCGATGGTGAAGCTCGGAAAAATAATGTGAAAGATGATCGTGAACGCGAACTGCAAACGGGCCAGCAGGACAGGATCAAAATCCATAGCGAGCTCCGAGCAAATATCCTTGGCAGCATTATAAATATAACCGAGAGCTGTAAAGCGCGCAGGCGCAATTGTGTTCCGTAGCTGCGCCAAATCGATGCGGCGATGTGCGAAGGCCAGTATCCACAACGTCCACAATGGCTTCTGACGGCAGGGGTGTGCTGGCGCTAGGCTTGGCGATCAGAGAGCGGGGGCGGGGGGTCGACATGGTCAAGCGGGCAAAGCGCGTGGCAGCGACGGGAACGGCTGAGCCACAAATAGCCGTCATGGCCGATCGGTATTTCGGGCTCTCCCAGCAAGGCACCGACGTCCGAACCGAATTCATCGCCGGTCTGACCACATTTCTGACGATGGTCTACATCGTATTCGTCAACCCGATCATTCTCGGCAAGGCCGGAATGGACCAGGGTGCGGTGTTCGTGGCGACCTGCGTCGCAGCGGCGGTAAGCACTTTCGTTATGGCGTTCTATGCCAATTATCCGATTGCGCTTGCCCCGGGCATGGGCATCAACGCATTCTTCGCCTTCACCGTGGTGTTGACCTACAAATATACCTGGCAACAGGCGCTCGCCGCCGTTTTCTGCTCGGGCGTGCTGTTTTTTCTGATCTCGGTGTTTCGCATACGGCAATACGTCATTGACGCCATTCCGCAAAACCTGAAGCTGGCGGTTTCGGCTGGCGTCGGACTGTTCTTGGGAGTTATCGCCCTCGAGGAGGCCAAGGTGGTGGTTGCCCATCCGGCCACGTTGGTCACACTGGGGGATCTCACCAATCCGCAGCCGATCCTGATGTTGCTCGGCTTTGTGTTGATCGCCGGCCTCAACTACCGGCGAATCCTCGGCGGTACGCTCATCGGCATTCTGGTCGTCACGATAATCGGATTGCCGTTCGGGCTCGCGAAGTTCACCGGCATCATTTCGATGCCACCCTCGATCGCGCCGACATTCCTGCAACTCGACTTTTCCCGTGTCGGCGAGCTCACGTTTCTCATCGTGGTATTTTCGATCCTGTTCGTCGACGTGTTCGACAATGCGGGCACATTGATCGGCGTCACGCACCGCACGGGGTTGATGAAGGACGGCAAGCTTGCACGCATGAAAGAAGCGCTGATTTCCGACAGCTTCGCCGCCATGTTCGGTGCGCTCATCGGGACATCGACCACCACCAGCTATATCGAAAGCGCTGCCGGCGTATCCGCCGGAGGCCGCACCGGACTGACGGCCGCGTTCGTCGGCCTGTTCTTTTTGCTTGCGCTGTTTTTTGCGCCGCTTGCGGGGATGGTCCCGGCCTATGCGTCCGCCGCGGCCTTGCTGTACGTCGCTTGCGTCATGGCTCGCGGTCTCGCCGAAATCGACTGGGAAGACGTCACCGAGTATGCGCCGGCGGTGGTGACCGCGATCACGATGCCACTGACCTATTCGATCGCGACGGGTATCGGCCTCGGCTTTATTACCTACACACTTGCCAAGCTGATTGGCGGGAAAATGCAGGATGCCGCGCCGGCCATCGTCGTATTGGCGGTGCTGTTTGCGATCAAATTTGCGGTGGCCGGATGAACTTTGCCTCGTCGTGGCAGGTATGGGCGATACTGTCGGCGTTTTTCGCCGCGCTCACAGCAATATTCGCGAAAGTCGGTGTGGAAAACGTCAACGCTGATTTCGCGACTTTCGTCCGCACCATCGTCATTCTGGTGACGCTTGCGTTTATTTTGCTGGCAACCGGTCAATTCCAGTCGCCGGGCGCGATCTCCCCCCGCAGCTATCTGTTTCTCCTGCTATCGGGGCTGGCAACTGGCGGGTCCTGGGTCTGTTATTTCCGCGCGCTCAAGATCGGCGAAGCTGCCAAGGTCGCACCCATCGACAAGCTTTCTGTGGTGCTGGTTGCGTTATTTGGCGTGATATTTCTCGGCGAGCGCCTGACCGCAGCGAACTGGTTGGGCGTGGCATTGATTGCAGCCGGCGCCATTCTGATTGCTTATCGCTGATCGAGCGCCTTTTTGATCGCGAGGAAGTCGCGCCAGGCGAAGCGCTTCTGCAGCGGACTGCGCAACAGGAAGGCGGGATGGAAGGTCGGCATCGCGCGTATCTCGCGCTTGCCCGTGTCAAAATTGAACCAGCGCCCCCGCGTCTTGGTGATGCCATCCTTAATGCCGAGCAGGGCCTGCGCCGAGGGACCGCCAAGACAGACCAGGATGTCAGGATCGGCAAGCTCGATCTGACGCAGGATGAACGGCAGGCAGATTTGCGATTCCTGCGGCGTCGGCGTGCGATTGCCCGGCGGCCGCCAGGGCACGATGTTGGCAATGTAGACCGACGCGCGGTCCAGCCCGATCGCTGCCAGCATGCGGTCGAGCAGTTTGCCGGAGCGGCCGACAAAGGGCAGGCCCTCAATGTCTTCATCACGTCCGGGCGCTTCGCCGACAAACATCAGCCGCGCCGCCGGGTTGCCGTCGGCGAAGACAAGCCGCGTCGCGGTCGCTTTCAAGGCGCAGCCGTCGAACCTGTCGAGAATTGCGCGCAGCTCATCGAGCGTTTTTGCGCTCTTGGCCGAGGTGCGCGCCACCACGGCAGCTTCATCGGGGGCGGGTGGTGCCAGGGTCGCCGGATGCGCCCTCGCTTCAGGGGCGGGAGCCGCTGCCACCGGTTGCGCCATGCGAGGCGGTGGGGCGGGTGTTTCAGTCGCGGCAAAACGATCGACCGGTTTTTCGCCCAAGAGAGCGTCGACGCCGGCTTCGGCATAAAAGTCGAGCAGGTCGCGAACAGGTTTATCGCGGATAGCCGTCATTTATGCACACTAGCATGAGCGCTGCGCGATTGCCGCCCCGTGTGCAAAAGTGGACAATTGGACCGGGAGAGACTCATGGCCGAGCTACCCGCCCGCGAGGCAATGGAATTTGACGTAGTGGTTGTCGGCGCCGGGCCTTCGGGGCTCGCTGCCGCCATCCGCCTCAAGCAGATCAATTCAGACATTTCCGTTGTCGTGGTGGAGAAGGGCTCCGAAGTCGGCGCGCATATCCTTTCCGGGGCTGTCATCGATCCGGTCGGGCTCGACCGTCTCCTTCCGCAGTGGCGCTCGGAAGACTCACCGATCAAAACTGCCGTCACCGATGATCGCTTTTATTATCTCTCGGCCGGGAGTGCACTGCGGCTTCCGAATTTCATGATGCCGCCGTTGATGAACAACCACGGCAACTTCATTGTTTCACTCGGCAATGTGTGCCGCTGGCTGGCGACAAAAGCGGAAGCGCTCGGCGTTGAAATCTACCCGGGGTTTGCGGCGACCGAAGTCCTCCATGACGCGAACGGTGCGGTTGCCGGTGTTGCCACCGGCGATATGGGTATCGGCAAGAACGGCGAGCCCAAGGATAATTTCACGCGCGGCATGGAATTGCGCGCGAAGTACACCTTGTTCGCTGAAGGCGCGCGCGGCAGTCTCGGCAAACAATTGATTGCGAAATTTGATCTGGCGAATGGTCGCGAGCCACAGAAATTCGGGCTTGGTCTGAAAGAGCTTTGGCAGATCGCGCCGGAGAAATTCCGCAAGGGGCTCGTTCAGCATACCTTCGGCTGGCCGCTCGACAATTCAACCGGTGGCGGCTCGTTCCTTTACCATCTCGACGACAACCTGGTTTCGGTCGGCTTCGTACTCCACCTCAACTACTCCAATCCCTACATTTCGCCGTTCGAGGAATTCCAGCGCTTCAAGACCCATCCTCTGGTGCGCGATACGTTCGCCGGCGGCAAACGGCTCGCGTATGGCGCGCGCGCTCTCACCGAGGGCGGATATCAGTCGGTTCCGAAGCTGTCGTTTCCCGGGGGGGTGCTGATCGGTTGCGACGCCGGCTTCATGAATGTGCCGCGCATCAAAGGCAGCCACAACGCCATGCTTTCGGGGGTCATGGCGGCAGAAGCCACCGCCGCGGCGCTCTCTGCCGGGCGCAGTCATGACGAACTGGCGGATTACGACGCGAGCTGGCGTGCTTCGGCCATCGGCAAGGACTTATGGAGGGTCAGAAACGCCAAGCCACTTTGGTCGAAATTCGGCACCCTCGTCGGTATCGCGCTTGGGGGGCTCGACATGTGGACAAACACGGTCGGCTTCTCCCTGTTCGGTACGCTCAAGCATGGCAAGCCGGACTACGCCACTCTCAAGCCCGCCTCCGAATGCACGCCGGTGTCCTACCCCAAGCCCGACGGCAAGATCACCTTCGACCGCCTGTCCTCGGTGTTCTTGTCCAATACGAATCATGAGGAGGATCAGCCGGTTCACCTCCGGGTCGCCGATTTGGGGCTGCAAAAAAAGTCCGAGCATGATGTCTTCGCCGGTCCTTCGGCGCGTTATTGCCCGGCTGGGGTGTATGAATGGGTGGAGGATTCGGGCAGTCCGAAGTTCGTGATCAACGCCCAGAATTGCGTCCACTGCAAAACCTGCGACATCAAGGACCCCAATCAAAATATCACCTGGGTTCCACCCGAGGGAGGCGGCGGCCCGAACTATCCAAATATGTGATATGCGCGCGATGGCCTCGTCACGATACCGCCACATCGGGCCGGTCAAGGTGATCCACCCTCGCCGCTTGAGACGTTCTTGCGGGGGCGGCGTAAAAAGGCCATTCTCGGCGTAACATCGGCGGTCCGCGCGTGATCGGCGGCCAGCCATCTCATTGGAGCATTGCCCGTGACGTTCTCGAGCCTTGGCCGCTGCATTGCCGGCAGCGCGCTTGCCGCCTTTCTCGCGGCAGCACCTTTCGAACTTGCCGCGCAGCCGACGAGCGCCCTGGAAGTCGCAGGTGTAACTGCTTCGGGCAGCTACCTTGCCGCCCGCCATGCGGGCCAACAGCGCGATGCCGCCGCCGCCGCCGCTTACTATCGTTCCGCGCTCAAGCGCGATCCGAACAACGGCGAATTGCTCGATCGCGCCTTCCTGTCGTTTCTTGTTGATGGCGACGTCGACGAGGCGGTGAAATTCGCCGAACGCGTGGCGCAAGCCGACAAGAACGATCGCGTGGCCCGCCTGGTGCTTGGCGTAAGCTCGCTCAAGCGCAAGCAATATCCGGCTGCGCGTCGCGAGCTGGCGCAGTCAATCCGCGGACCGATCACCGATCTTACGGCAACCCTGCTTTCGGCGTGGAGCTTGTTTGCGACGAATGACAGCAAGGGTGCGGTCGCCGCGATCGACCACCTCGCCGGCCCGGAATGGTACGCGATCTTCAAGGATCTGCACGCCGGTCTGATTTACGATGCTGCCGCCAACCAAAAAGAAGCCGGCAAGCGCCTCGAGCATGCCTACAAACTCGATTCCACGGCGCTGAGGGTGGTACAGGCCTATGGCAGTTGGGTCTCGCGCAATCGCTCGCCGAAAGAGGCACTGCCGATTTTCGAGGCTTTCGACAAAACCTTGCCGCGCCATCCGCTTGTGGTCGAGTCGATGGACAGGCTCAAGGCCGGAGAGAAGTTGCCGCTTCTCGTGTCCAACCCTCAAGCTGGCGCCGCCGAGGCGCTTTACGGCCTCGGCGCATCGCTCGGCCGCCGCGGCGGCGAGGATCTTGGCTTGGTGTATCTGCAATTGTCATTGTTCCTCGCCCCTACTCATCCGCTGGCGCTTTTGTCGCTCGCCGATCTCTACGAGTCTCTCAAGAAGCCGGAGCTGGCGATCAAGATCTATGAGCGCGTTCCAGCCAGTTCGCCCTTGCATCGCAATGCCGCCATCCAGATGGCTGCCAACCTCGACAGTCTCGAACGGGCCGACGAGGCGCAGAAGCATCTCGAGGGATTGATCAAGCAGAACCCGGATGATCTCGAAGCGATCATGGCGCTGGGCAATGTACTGCGCGGGCACAAGAAATTTGCCGAATGCGCCAGCGTCTATTCCAAAGGCGTTGCCAATATCGCAAATCCAGAAAAATCGAATTGGGTCCTCTATTATTTCCGTGGCATTTGCTACGAGCGCTCAAAGCAATGGGCGAAGGCTGAAGCAGATCTCAAGAAAGCGCTTGAACTGTTCCCCGACCAGCCGCACGTGCTCAACTATCTTGGTTATTCGTGGATCGACCAGGGCATCAACCTGGATGAAGGCATGGATATGATCAAGAAGGCCGTGCAGCAGCGTCCCGACGACGGCTACATCGTGGATTCGCTTGGCTGGGCTTACTATCGGCTTGGCAATTATGATGAGGCGACCAAGCAGCTTGAGCGCGCAATCGAGTTAAAGCCGGAAGATCCGACCATCAATGACCATCTTGGCGACGCCTACTGGAGGGTCGGTCGCGTGCTCGAGGCCAAATTCCAATGGGCGCATGCGCGCGATCTCAAGCCCGACCCGGAAGATCTCCCCAAGATCGAGGAAAAGCTCAAATCCGGCTTGCCCGAGGAGACGTCGTCGCAAGCCAAGGCCGGCAAGAAAAGCGGCGACGGCGGCTAAAACGCATGAGCAGGCGATAGGTTTTTCGCGTGAGCGCGACGCTGCTCGAAAATGCCTCTGCCAAGATCAATCTGACATTGCGGGTGCTCGGCCGCCGCTCTGACGGCTATCACGAGCTTGAAAGCCTCGTCGCATTCGCCGACGTCGCCGACACGCTGACATTAAGGCCAGATGCCGAAGATAGACTTGAGATCGGTGGGCCCTTTGCCAGCAAAAGCGGGCCCATCGCCGACAATCTGGTTCTCAAGGCATGCGCCGCGCTCAAGGATCGCATCGCCGGCGTTGAGGGCGGACTGTTCCGGCTCGAGAAGAATATTCCGGTCGCGGCCGGTCTCGGCGGCGGCTCGGCCGATGCGGCAGCCGCACTGCGCCTCGCCGCACGCGCGAACAGTATTGCATTCGACGATCCTCGTCTGATGGCGGCGGCGCTTGCAGTCGGTGCCGATGTGCCGGTTTGCATCGCCTCGCGTGCGCGTGTCATGCGCGGTGTCGGCGAACTGCTATCTCAGCCAATTGATTTGCCGGTCCTGCCGGCGGTGCTGGTCAATCCGCGCGAAGCGTTGGCAACCCGCGACGTGTTTGGCAAGTTTACAGGCTCCTCGGGTGGAAATCGCATTGCCGATGTGCCGCGCGAGTTTGGGGCGTTTATCGATTTTCTCAAGCGGCACAATAACGACCTCACTCCGGCGGCAATTGCCTGTGCGCCCGTTGTCGGCGAGACGCTACGCACCTTGCAAGCTTTGCCGAAGGTCGAGCTTGCTCGCATGTCGGGCTCGGGACCGACCTGCTTTGCGCTGTTTGGCTCTCAAGGCGATGCTGTAGCGGCGGCACAAAGGCTCGGCGACCAACAAAAGAACTGGTGGGTGCGGCCGACGATGATTGGTTCGGCGCAATCTTAATGCGCGCGGCCAATACAAAATGCGACCGCCTCTTCCAGTGCCGACTTGATTTCCGACGATGGCACGAGGGCGAGCGCGTCTGTGGCAATCGCGCCATAGTGGCGGGCGCGACCGACCGTGTCCTCAATCGAATGGTATTTAGCCATCAGTGAAAGAGCCTCGTCGAGGTCGCCGTCGCGGATATCGCCATGGGCCAGTGTCCGATTCCAGAAGGCTCGCTCGCTTTCGGTTCCGCGGCGGAATGACAGCACGACCGGCAGGGTGATCTTTCCTTCGCGGAAGTCGTCGCCGACATTTTTTCCGAGCTTCGCGGATTTGCCGCCATAATCAAGGGCGTCGTCAATCAGCTGAAAGGCAATTCCGAGGTTCATCCCGAACGATCGGCATGCCGCCAGTTCGGCTTTCTCGCTCCCAGCCAGCGCCGGGCCAACTTCACAGGCTGCGGCGAACAATTCCGCGGTCTTCGCGCGAATGACCGCCAGGTACTCATCTTCGTTCGTCGCTGTGTTCTTGGCGGTCCCAAGCTGCATGACTTCGCCTTCGGCGATCACAGCCGCCGCGGTGGAAAGGATATCGAGCGCGTGCAGATTTCCGACCTCGACCATCATCTTGAACGCCTGGCCAAGCAGAAAATCGCCAACCAGCACGCTTGCCTCATTACCCCAAAGCATGCGCGCGGCAATTTTGCCGCGGCGCAGGTCGCTTTCATCGACCACATCGTCGTGCAGGAGCGTCGCCGTGTGCATGAATTCGACGGCGGCGGCGAGCTTGACATGACCGTCGCCCGGGTAGCCACCGAGCCGTGCCATGGCCAAAGTGAGCATCGGCCGGAGCCGCTTGCCACCGGAAGAAATCAGATGATTTGCAACTTCCGGAATCATGGCGACTTCAGAACCGGTACGCGCCAGGATGGCTGCGTTGACACGTTCCATGTCGGGCGCCACCAGCTCGGCCAAACGATTGAGCGAAGCCGGGTTCGGACTTTCAAACGGGAGAACGACGGCCAATTTCATCTCCGGCAGTGAGAAAACGCGAGCATAGGAACGCTGCGCTGATGCGGCAAGTGCGTTAGATTGTCATATCCGCCCAACATGGCGCGGCTGCGGTGGGCAAAAGGACAGTGTGACCGGACGAACACCCGCCCTCACTCGGAATTTCGGTCGACTGGGCCCGGAAACAGGTCAATGCGCGAACTCATTCGTACAAACGACGCGGTCCTCGTTTCGGCAGTGGTAGCACTGCTCGAAAGCGCCGGCATTCGACCACTGGTGTTCGACCAGAATATGAGTGTGCTGGAAGGTTCGCTCGGCATCCTGCCGCGCCGCGTGCTGGTTGCGGAAGGGCATGAGTTGCGGGCGCGGCGGCTTCTGGAAGACGCCGGGCTCGGCCATGAGCTGCGCCCCGATGGTCACTGACAGCGAAACGAGTGAAGACGCCATCCTCGGCGGCAGGCTCCGCGTGCGCCAGCCCTTGCGCGGCCACCGTGTCGGCCATGATGCAATCCTGCTGGCGGCTGCCACAGGTGCGCGTTCGGGCGAGCAAGCGGTCGAGCTTGGATCGGGCGTCGGCGCCGCCGGCCTTGCTCTTGCCGCGCGCATTCCTGGATTGAAGGTCACACTGGTCGAGATCGACGCTATCCTGTGTGCTCTCGCGGGGCACAACGCCCGGCTCAATCGGCTGGATGACCGGGTCAACGTGCGTTCTCTCGACGCGGAGAATTTGGACGCCCTGAAGGCAGCCGGATTTTCCGCGGACACGATTGATCGCGTCTTGATGAATCCGCCCTTCCGCGATCCGCAACGCCAAAATCTTTCACCCGACTCAAGCCGCCGGCTCGCGCACGTGGCAACACCGGGGTTGTTGGGACGCTGGATCGCGACCGCCGGATGGCTTTTGAAGCCACGCGGCATCCTCACGCTCATATGGCGAGCGGATGATCTGGAAGAAGTCCTTAATGCGCTGCGGCCGGCTTTCGGCGATATCGCCGTGCTGCCGGTGCTTCCGCGCGAAGACGCTCCGCCGATTCGCGTGCTCGTGCGCGCGGTGAAGGCGGCCAGCGGCCCGCAGGTCACCCATCCTGCTCTCGCACTCAATGACGAAAACGGCCAGCCGACTGCCGCGGCCGAGGCCGTATTACGCGAGGGAAAAACGCTGAATATTACCGACGTGTGAGCGTTTGCCTAAGCTCTACGCCGACCTGGCACAAATTCGCGCCAGCGCCTTGCGGCGAGTTGACGCCGCATACGACCCAAATTCTCGTCGCTTAGATGCGAAAGCCCAATAACGGCGCCGATCAACAGGAACAGGAGTGCTATCTTGGGATCCATCGATCCGCCTCTTCCAAATGACCACTCGGTGGTGGCGCCCACTGCATTGCAAAAAGCATTCCAAAGTTAAAAAATAGGCAATAAAGGGCACTTTGAGGGCAGATCGGCAAAATTTAATGCATTGCGATACTCGGTTACCCCTTTTGGCCCCGGCTGCTGCGGCCTTTGACTTCGAGGGTGCTCGCTGCCTATCTGATTGAGATGGCCATTTCCGAAACCCAGCCCCGTTCAAGTTCAAGCAAACCCATGATTGATTTGTTCGCCCGGTTTGTTCCGCGCCGGTTCCGCAGCGACATACCGGTGGTACCCGTGGTGCGCCTTGCCGGAGTTATTGGAGTCGTCACGCCGCTGCGGCCGGGGCTTTTGCTGTCGACGATTGCCCGATCGCTGGAACGCGCATTTGCGGCGCGCCATGCGCGCGCGGTGGCATTGATCATCAATTCGCCGGGCGGCTCACCGTCACAATCGCATTTGATCTTTCGACGAATCCGGCAACTTGCCGAAGAGAAGAAAATTCCCGTCCTCGCTTTCGTGGAAGACATCGGCGCGTCCGGCGGCTACATGCTGGCCTGCGCTGCGGACGAAATTACCTGCAATGAGTTCTCGATTGTCGGATCGATCGGCGTTGTCGGGGCTTCGTTTGGCTTCAACGAACTCATGGAAAAGGTCGGAATCCAGCGGCGGCTCTACACATCCGGTGACCGCAAGGCAATGCTCGATCCGTTCCTGCCCGAGAAGGCGGAAGACGTAAAACGGATCAAGGCAATCCAGAACGACATCCACGAACATTTCATTGCACTCGTAAAGGAGCGTCGCGGATCGAAGCTCAAGGGCTCCGAGAAGACGTTGTTCTCGGGTGAGTTCTGGACCGCGCAAAAGGCGATCGAACTCGGGCTTGCGGATCGCATCGGGGATCTCAGGTCAACCTTGCGCGAGCGCTTCGGCGAGAAGGTGCACATGCCCCTCGTGTCCGCCGAGCGTTCGCTGTTGGGTCGGCGATTGCCAGGTGTCGGCCTCGTCGATGCTGTCACCCGTCAGCCCGGCTTTGCCGACGACATCATCTCGGCGCTCGAAACTCGCGCCTTGTGGTCGCGATACGGACTCTAGCTTTCTCCGCTGAACGGGCGGCCCGGCAGCCGTTACTGCACAGGCTTGTTGCCAAACAGCTTTGCAACCGCGGCGACTTGCGCGCGCTGCTGCGCGATCGAGGCAGCGAATTCGGCGGCGTTGCCGGGACTGACGATTTGTCCCGTCTGCGTTAGTCTCTTCACGAGCTCGGGATCGGCGGCCGCAGTACGGATATCGTCGGCGATCTTCGCGCGCACGTCGTCGGCAATGCCGGGCGGGCCGAATAATCCAACCAACCCGTCGAATTCCAGCGACGGATAGCCCTCCTCGACCGCAGTCGGAACGTTGGGGATGGCCGGTGCGCGTTCGTGATTGGTGACCGCGAGCACTTTCACGGTGCCTGCCTCGACTTGCGGCCGCACGATTGCATAGGCCGGCATGTAGACCTGGATCGTTCCTGACGCGAGATCGGTGACGGCACCCGCCGGATTCTTGTAAGGCACTTTCGCCATCTTGAGGCCGACGGTGTGCAGATATCCGGCGAAGACAAAATCGGTAAAGCCGGTGGCTGTGGTCCAGTTCAGCTGATCCGGCTTGGCGCGCGCCAGCGCCTCCAGTTCTTTGAGCGAATTGACATTCAACGACGCAGGCACGCTCACGGCGACGACAGTCTTTGAAATGCGCGCGATCGGAATGAGATCCTGCGGATCATACGGCAGCTTGTCGTGGAAATAAGGGTGCGCGGTGAAAGAGCTCACCGGTGACACCAGCAAGGTGTGATCGTCGTGCGCGCCGAGAAATCCGGTGATGGCCACCATGCCATCGCCGCCCGGTCGATTTTCGACAATGACAGGCTGTCCCCAGCGCGCGGACAACTTGTCTGCGAACAACCGCGCGCCGATATCAACGCCGCTGCCAGGTCCGAGAGTCACGATGAAGCGCACAGGCCGGTTGGGCCATGCATCGGCTGCGGCACGCGATGCAGGCCACATCAGAGACAGCGCGAGGGCGGCCACGATCAGGGTTGAAACGGTCCGACAGGCCTCGACAGGGTTGCGCATAATTCCTCCACAGGCCGGCCGGCCAGTTGAACTGATGACCGTTGCGGCGCCTCTGACGATATAACCCCCGCCAAGATTAACCTATTCGCGGCCAACCCCGGGAGTCGAAGCCTTTTTGCGGGATTTGCGTCTGCGACATACTTGCGCGCAACATTATTCGCCCCGAAAATGCCGCCTTCGCGACCGACTCTGAAACGGTCGATACTGATCGGAGCCGCCTATGCCGTCGTTTTTGCTCTCACCGCTGGTGAAGTGGTCGCTCATCACGCTGGGCGGCGCCATGGTCGTGCATTGGGTGGTCAAGGAAGCGCGCCGGGTCAATGAAGAACTCGAAAATGCCAGGCGCGTGAAGGCGAAAATTACCGATGCCGAAAATCGTCCGACGCTGCGTCGCGATCCGATGACCGGCGAATACCGTCTCTAGAAATTTCGCGATTTTGCTGGGCCGACTAGCGGTCGGTCACGCTCTTGTGGCCGCCGATCATGGCGCCGAAGAACAGCAGGATCAGGCCCCAACCAATGATTTGAAACTCGAGCATTGGTATTCTCCCAACGCAACCAAACTTTTCTCGCCGGATTGCGTGGGTATCAGCCGCCATTCAACAACGCGTAAATGGCCCTCGACTTGACCCTCTTTGGGGCCGCCTCTAGGGTCGAATCTATTCCCGTGCTTAAGAATCAGTATCTATCCGATGGCTGAAGCCAGACTTCGCGCCAGCGACAGCGCGCATCAAGGTAACCTGGACCCATCGCGGTCATTCCAGGGCCTGATCCTTGCGCTGCAGCAATACTGGGCAAATTGGGGCTGCGTGATATTGCAGCCCTATGACATGGAGGTGGGAGCGGGGACTTTCCATCCTGCCACCACGCTGCGTGCGCTCGGACCGAAACCATGGAACGCGGCTTATGTGCAGCCCTCGCGTCGGCCGAAGGATGGACGTTACGGCGAGAACCCCAACCGTTTGCAGCACTACTACCAATTCCAGGTGATCCTGAAACCGTCGCCACCGGATATTCAGGATCTCTATCTCGACTCACTCAAAGCAATCGGCATCGACCCCAAGATTCACGACATCCGCTTTGTCGAGGACGACTGGGAGAGTCCGACCCTCGGCGCGTGGGGCCTGGGTTGGGAATGCTGGTGCGACGGAATGGAAGTGTCCCAGTTTACATATTTCCAGCAGGTTGCCGGGTTCGAGTGTGCGCCTGTTGCCGGGGAGCTCACTTACGGACTCGAGCGCCTGGCGATGTATGTGCAGGGCGTCGACAATGTCTTCGACCTCAACTTCAACGGCCGCACCGACGCGAAGAAGGTCACCTACGGCGAGGTCTTCAAGCAAGCCGAGCAGGAATACTCCCGGCACAATTTCGAATTCGCCGACACCGCGATGCTGTTCGATCAATTCAAGATGGCGGAGGCGGCCTGTAAAAAATATCTCGCCGCGGGGTGGGCGGACGGCAAGAAAGAGCGGCACCTCATGGCGTTGCCGGCCTATGACCAGTGCATCAAGGCAAGCCACATATTCAATCTTTTGGATGCGCGCGGTGTGATCTCTGTCACCGAGCGGCAGAGCTATATTTTGCGCGTTCGCGAATTGGCGAAAGCCTGCGGCGAAGCCTGGCTTGCGACGGAAGGCGGGGGAGCGGTTTCGGCCCCAAGGTGACAAGTCTCGTTTGCCCTGCTAGTCCGACCCGCGATGCCCGACCTCCTGCTTGAATTCCTGTCCGAGGAAATCCCTGCGCGCATGCAGGCGCGCGCGGCCGAGGACCTGCGCAAGCTGGTGACCGATCGGCTGGTGGAGCAGGGGCTGACGTACGACGGGGCAAATGCGTTTGCGACCCCGCGGCGGCTTGCCCTCACCGTGCATGGCATTCCGGCAAAACAGCCCGACGTAAAGGAAGAAAAAAAGGGACCGCGCGTCGGCGCCCCCGACAATGCCATCGCCGGCTTTCTGAAAGCGGCGGGGCTAAAGTCAATCAGCGAAGCCAAAGTGCAGCCCGACAAGAAGGGCGATTTCTATATTGCCGTCATCGACAAGCCTGGGCGGGATGCAATCGACGTTGTGAAAGATGTCCTGAGCGCGACCATCGTTGCCTTTCCCTGGCCGAAATCGATGCGCTGGGGTGCCGGCTCGGCGAAACCGGGTGCCTTGTCGTGGGTGCGCCCGCTGCACTCCATCGTCGCGACCTTTGGTCCCGAAACCGAAGATCCTGAAGTCGTCCCACTTGATATCGATGGCATCAAAGGCGGCAACAAAACGCGCGGCCACCGCTTCATGGCGCCTGACGAAATTGAAGTGCGGCGCTTCGACGACTACGTCGAAAAGCTGGAGAAGGGCAGGGTTGTGCTCGATCCGGCTCGCCGAGCCGACATGATCCTGGCCGACGCCAGGAATCTCGCCTTTGCGCAGGGCTTTGAGCTGGTGGAAGACGACGGATTGCTCGCCGAGGTCGCCGGTCTTGTCGAGTGGCCCGTGACGCTGATAGGCACCTTCGATCAGGCGTTCCTGACGATCCCCGACGAGGTTATTCGCGCCACCATCCGCAACAACCAGAAATGCTTCGTGCTGCGCGATCCGCAGACGGCCAGGCTGGCCAATAAATTCATTCTGGTCGCCAATGAAGAAGCCGCCGATGGCGGCAAGGCGATTGTCGCCGGCAACGAGCGCGTCATTCGCGCGCGGCTGTCCGACGCAAAGTTCTTCTACGAGACCGACCTGAAGTCTCGTCTGGAAGACCGGCTGCCGAAATTCGAGCAAATCGTATTTCACGAAAAGTTGGGTACCCAGGCTGAACGCATCGCCCGAATCGTGGCACTCGCCGCGCAAATCGCGCCCAGCGTGAAGGCCGAGACGGCGAAGACCGAGCGGGCCGCGCAATTGTGCAAGGCGGACCTTTTGACCGAGGTGGTCGGGGAGTTCCCCGAACTGCAAGGCCTCATGGGCCGCTATTATGCCGAGGCGCAGGGCGAGGATGAGGCGGTCGCGCACGCCATTGAGGATCACTACAAGCCGAAGGGTCCGGAAGATCTGGTGCCGGGTGATCCGGTGGCAATCGCTGTCGCTCTGGCCGACAAAGTCGATACGTTGGTGGGCTTTTGGGCGATCGACGAAAAGCCAACAGGTTCGAAGGATCCTTACGCGCTGAGGCGCGCGGCGCTGGGCATTATTCGCATCGTCCTCGAAAATGAATTGCGATTGCCGTTACGTGCGCTGTTCTGGCGGCATTTTGGTTCGGTCGCGCGCGATGAAGCTCTCGCCGGCGCCATCACGATGCTGCATCCGCTGAATGAGCAGATCGCGAAGATCAGCGCCAGCGATATCGAACTGGCCGTCAAGCTCGAAGTGCTCGTTTCCGAGAAGACCAGGCAGGTCGCAAAGCCTCTGCTTGTCCAGGCGCACACGTATCTGCAACAGACCCACGATCTGATTACGTTCTTCGCGGACCGTCTGAAGGTGCAACTTCGCGAACAGGGCGCACGCCATGATCTGGTCGACGCTGTCTTTTCGCTCTCGGGCCAGGACGACCTGCTGATGATCGTTCGCCGCGTTGAAGCGCTCGGAAAATTTCTCGACAGCGATGACGGCAAGAACCTGCTTGCCGGCTACAAGCGCGCGACCAATATCATTCGCATCGAGGAAAAGAAGGACAAGCGGGAATATACAGGCGCGCCGGACGCGAAGCGGTATCAGCTGCCCGAGGAAAAGGCGCTCGCCGAAGCCATCGATGTCGCCAAGAAAGAGGCGTCCGCTGCGGTTGCCAAGGAAGATTTCGCAGCCGCCATGCGGGCGATGGCCAAGCTTCGACCGCGCGTGGATGCCTTTTTCGACAAGGTTACCGTCAATGTCGATGACAAGACGTTGAGGGAGAACCGGCTCAAGCTGCTCAACGAGATCCGTGAGGCGACACGCACCGTCGCGGATTTCTCGAAAATCGAGGGATAAGTCAGCAGCAAACTTCGACTGTGCGGTGGAACTGCTCCCACCATCTCGTCGTTTCAATTCCATTGCCATCCGATTGGGGAATACAGCATGACCATCAGTATCGCGCATTTACAGCCCATCATCGCACTGATCGCCGGAATTCTTATTCTTCTCGTACCGCGTCTGCTTAACTTCATTGTCGCCATCTATCTCATCGTCGTCGGTATCCTGGGTCTCGGGCTTTTCCGCTGATCGGAATTCAGGACTTGCGCCCGGCCATTCGGCGGTGCTTTTAAAGGGCCGTCGTCCCACCAACGTTGCCTGACCTATGGCCAAACGAAAACGCTCGCTCGCCGGCAAAAAGAGCAAAAAACGTGTCGTGCGCAAGGCATCCAGGGCCAAGCCGAATGCGGCCGCCCGTCAGCTCAAGGGCAAATGGGTCTACAGCTTTGGCGACGGTCGCGCCGAGGGCAAGGCTTCCATGCGCGACCTGCTGGGCGGCAAGGGCGCCGGGCTTGCCGAAATGGCCAATCTCAAGCTTCCGGTCCCGCCTGGATTTACGATCACCACCGATGTCTGCACTTACTATTACCGGCACAACAAGGAATACCCCCGGGACCTGCGCGCCCAGGTGGAAAAGGCGCTGGCGCAGGTCGGCCGCATCGCCGGCAAGACCTTCGGCGATAAATCCAATCCGTTGCTGGTCTCGGTGCGATCGGGTGCCCGCGCTTCGATGCCCGGCATGATGGACACGGTGCTCAATCTCGGCCTCAACGACCAAACTGTTGAAGCGCTGGCGAAGAAATCCGGCGACTGGCGGTTTGCTTTCGACAGTTACCGCCGCTTTATCACCATGTATTCGGATGTGGTGCTTGGCGTTGGCCATGAGCATTTCGAGGAGTTGCTCGACCATCACAAGGAACGGCAAGGCTATAGCCTCGATACGGACCTTTCCGCCGACGATTGGGCCGAGCTCGTGACGCGCTACAAGAAGCGCGTCAAGGATGAGCTGGGTCACGACTTCCCGCAGGATCCGCACAAGCAGCTTTGGGGCGCGATTGGAGCCGTCTTCGGCTCGTGGATGAACCAACGCGCCATCACATATCGCAAGCTGCACAATATTCCGGAAGACTGGGGAACGGCGGTCAACGTGCAAGCGATGGTGTTCGGCAACATGGGCGACACCTCTGCGACAGGCGTGGCCTTCACGCGTAATCCATCGACCGGGGAGAAAAAACTTTACGGTGAATTTCTCATCAATGCGCAGGGCGAAGATGTTGTCGCCGGCATACGCACGCCGCAGGAAATAAGCGAAGCCGCACGCAAGGAGGCCGGCTCCGACAAGCCGTCAATGGAATACACGTTGCCGAAGGCCTATGGCGAGCTCAAGCGCATCTACAACGTTCTCGAACGTCACTATCGTGACATGCAGGATCTCGAATTCACGGTGGAGCAGGGCAAGTTATGGATGCTGCAGACCCGCTCGGGCAAGCGCACCGCAAAGGCGGCCCTGCGCATCGCGGTCGAGCTCGCCAACGAAGGCCTGATTTCAAAAAGCGATGCGGTGCTGCGTGTCGATCCGCTCAGTCTCGATCAGTTGCTGCACCCGACGATCGATCCGCGCGCGCACCGGCGGGTCATCGCCACGGGACTGCCGGCCTCACCGGGCGCCGCCAGTGGCGAGATTGTTTTTTCGCCCGATGAAGCAGCGCAGCTCAAATCCGACGGAAAGAAGGTTGTCCTGGTCCGCGTGGAAACTTCGCCCGAGGATATCCACGGCATGCATGCGGCCGAGGGCATCCTGACCACCCGTGGCGGCATGACGTCTCACGCCGCAGTCGTTGCGCGCGGCATGGGTAAACCTTGCGTTTCCGGTGCCGGGTCGCTGCGTGTTGACTATGCCGCGGGCACCATGACGGCGGGCGGCCAGACATTCAAAAAAGGCGACCACATAACTGTCGATGGTTCAACCGGACAGGTGCTGGCCGGCAAGGTGGACATGATCGAGCCGCAGCTGTCCGGTGAATTCGCGACCTTGATTGGTTGGGCCGACAAGGTGCGCAAGCTTGGCGTGCGCGCCAACGCCGACACGCCAACCGACGCGAAGGCCGCGGTCCGTTTCGGCGCCGAGGGCATCGGGCTTTGCCGCACCGAACACATGTTCTTCGACGAGGCGCGCATCCAGGCTGTCCGGGAAATGATCCTTGCCGATGACGAGAAATCGCGACGTACGGCGATTGCGAAACTCCTGCCAATGCAGCGCGCCGACTTTGTCGAGCTGTTCGAGATCATGGCCGGCCGGCCGGTAACCATTCGCCTGCTGGACCCACCGCTGCACGAGTTTTTGCCGCACGGCGACGAAGAGGTCGCCGAGGTTGCGGCCGCCATGGGTGCCGATCCGAAAAAGCTTGCGGCGCGTGCGAGCGAGTTGTCGGAATTCAATCCGATGTTGGGGTTCCGCGGCTGCCGCATTGCCATTGCCTATCCGGAAATCGCCGAAATGCAGGCGCGCGCCATCTTCGAAGCGGCGGTCGAAGCCGCCAAGCGGACCGGCAAGCCCGTGGTCCCGGAGGTCATGGTGCCATTGATAGCCACCAAAGCCGAATTTGATTTGGTCAAGGCGCGCATCGACCTGATGGCAGGAGCGGTCGCAAAGGAAAAGGGCGCCAAGGTCGACTACCAAGTCGGGACCATGATTGAGCTGCCGCGCGCCTCCCTGATGGCCGCCGAAATCGCGCAGACCGCCGAATTCTTTTCATTTGGCACTAACGATCTGACACAGACCACCTTCGGCATCTCTCGTGACGACGCGGCGAGTTTCCTCGGCATCTACACGGCGCGGGGTATCCTTCCCGCCGACCCATTCGTGACGATCGATCAGCAAGGCGTCGGCGAACTGGTGAAAATCGGTGTCGAACGTGGCCGCAAGGTCCGGCCCAAGCTGAAGGTCGGAATTTGCGGGGAGCATGGCGGCGATCCGGCATCGGTCGCCTTCTGTCACGAAGCCAAGCTCGACTACGTGTCGTGTTCGCCGTTCCGGGTGCCGATCGCCCGCCTTGCCGCCGCGCAAGCCGCGCTCGGAAAAGCCGCGGCCAGCCAGGCCTAGGATTACACTGCCACTTTGCTGAGGAAGTCTTCGACCTCAAGCCGCAGGTCGGCGACCGCATGCTCCACCGCTTGCGAGGCATCGCGAACGACTTCCGCCGAGGAGCGCGTCTGTGTCGCCGCGCCGGCGACGTCGCCCAGCACCGACACGACGTGACCGGTGCCTTCGGCCGCGCTGGCGACGTTGCGCGAGATTTCACTGGTGGCCGCATTTTGCTGCTCGACCGAGGCGGCCACCGCCGAAGTATTTTCATTGATCTCGCGCATGCGAGCCGCGATCTGCCGGATGGCCTCGACCGCCGCGGCGGTCGAGTCCTGCACCGCGAGGATATGATTGGCGATATCTTCGGTCGCCTTGGCCGTTTGCACAGCCAGCGATTTGACTTCGGAGGCGACGACCGCGAAGCCCCTGCCAGCCTCGCCGGCGCGCGCGGCCTCGATTGTGGCATTGAGCGCCAGCAAATTTGTCTGCCCGGCAATATTGCGGATCAGTTTGACCACGTCGCCGATCTTCTGTGCCCCGTCCGCCAGGCCGCCGATTTCGCCATCGGTGGCCCGTGCCTCGTTGGTGGCCAGGCCCACGACGTTGCTGGTGAGGGTGAGTTGGCGGCTGATCTCGCTGATGGAGTGCGACAGTTCGTCGGCGGCAACCGCGGCGGTCTCGACGTTGGTGGACGCTTCATGGAAAGCTTGCACCGCGCTTTCAGCACGCTGCGATGTATGTTCGGAGGAACCGAACAGCGCGCCGGCGGTCGAGCGCATCGCCGCGGCGCTCGCGCCCACGCTGGACAGCAGTTTCTCGACTGTCGGACGAAATGATGCGATGGCCGAATCGATCATCGCACGCCGCTGTTCCTGCTCGCGGATGGACGCGCGCTCCTGTTCAGCGTGGTGCTGCTCGGTGACATCTTCGTGAGTGGAGACCCAGCCTCCCCCCGGCAACGGTTCGTTTTTGGCCAGCACGATACGACCGTCGCTGGCCTTCACGTAGTGTTCCTGGCTTTTACCCTCTGCCATCGCGGCGAGAATTTTCTGCACGTAGCTGTCTACATCGCCGGAGAACAATCCGGTTTCCTTGCGGTATTGAATCAGATCTTTCAGCGAACAGCCCGGCCTCACGACGTCGGGCGAAAGCTTGTACATCTCCAGGTAGCGCCTGTTGAGCAAAGTGATGCGGCCTTGCCCGTCGAACATGTTCAAGCCTTGCGACATGTTGTTGAGCGCGGTGGAAAGCCGGCGATTTTGCTGGTGCAGGTGGCGATAGAGTCCGCAGAGAACCGCGAACGCCACAACGAACCCGCCCATAAGCAAGGTTTGGCCCGCAACGGTCGATGGCAGGATGGAAGCGAACATGCCGGCCCGTAAATAAATACCGCGGCAATATTGGTCGGCAGCGATTGCGATATAGTTAATTTTTGTTTCCCATTCGTTACTGCGGGAACCAGCGGATTTGTCGGCGCGCGCAGAGAGGCCCGGGACCGTACGGGCGCGCGCAAATCCCGCGAAGTTAACATCTTCGCAAGGTTAATCGGCCCATAAAAAAATCCGTCGCACTGTCGCCACCCGGCGGCGGGGCGGGACAGGACGTTGCGTGTGGCGTTGAGCGAGCGGGGAGCAGTTTCGCTTGGGCGTCGGCGGCGGAGGAGGGCCGCGTCGATCACCATTGGCGCGGTGCTGCTTGCGGTGCCTCCGGAAAGGATCGCGTTTCAGGATCTCGGCGCTTTGCTTGCGCGCCAGCCGGGAGTGGCCAAACGCTGGCAGCAGCATCTGATCGCTTCACCTTTCGGCACCATCCATGCCGCCACCTTCAGCTTTCCGCGTCCTGTCGGCACCGCAATTCCGCATCCGCCGATCTATGCACTCGCCAACTTCGACCCAACCGACATCACGGGTTCGATTGGCAAGCAGCCGCTTGGCGATGAATCGGCGCCACTCCAGTTTCCCAAAGCCAACCGCAAGGCGAAGCGCGATTCCCTTGTCTCACGACCGCGCGAGCCGCTGCCGCCCCTGCCGCCGGCGCTTGCAATCGAACCGGCTCCGGAGACGGACGTCGAAGCGTCGGTGAAAAAAAACGAGGGCGCGACCCGCTTTGACCCTTATTCGCAATACGAATTCGTGACGGCGCCCGATGAGAAGTCAAAGACGCCCGATATCGATCTGCCTTATGCCGACATCCCGCCCGCCAATCTGACGCCAACCGCGCCACAGGCGGGCGGCAAGGATGCAGCCCAGCTTTATTTTGGCATCGATTCGATGGCGGGCGGCCGCGAAAGTATTGCTCCGTGGGCGCCGGGCGAAGCGCCAGTGGTGCTGGCCTCGCATGGCGACCCCGATATCAAACAGTCGGCGCTTGGTTCACTCTCGCCGGATGGCGAAGGCAAGGGCGGCGAGAGTGTCGCCAACAAGGGCGAGGTTACCGGCGTCGATCAACGGCCTCGCTCTCCCGCGGAACGATTGGCGCTCACGGGCGCAGGCCGGGCCAAGGCCGAGAAGTGTCTCGCCAACGCGGTTTATTTCGAAGCGCGCGGCGAATCGGTGCGTGGCCAGATCGCGGTCGCGCAGGTCGTCATGAACCGCGTCTTCTCGCCTTTCTACCCGAACGATGTCTGCGGCGTCGTGTACCAGAATTCGCATCGGCATCTCGCCTGCCAGTTCACCTTCGCCTGCGACGGCATCCCCGACATCGTCACGGAACCCGATGCGTGGGAACGCGCCAAACGCATCGCCAGCGACATGCTCGACGGCAAATTGTGGATGCCGGAAGTTTCGAAATCCACTCACTATCATGCCTACTGGGTGCACCCGGACTGGGTCAACGAAATGAAGAGAGTCTACAAGCTCGGTGTGCATACCTTCTATCGCCCACGCGCATGGGGCGATGGCGAAGACGAACCGACCTGGGGCGATGCGGCCACAACCGAAAAGGAAGCAGCCGCCGAGGAAGCAAAAGGTCCCGTAAGCCATAGTCTTGAGTGGCTTAGATCAGAGGAAGGTCAGGCGTCGCTCCGGCAGAACGCCCGCAAATAGCACCGTCCTGCCGAGCCATGCGTGGCGCAAATGCGCGCGATCACGAATATTCGTTTGGGACGGATGCGGCGCGAGCCTATATGTTTCGCGCCAGATCGCGCCGGAGATTTTTGGAATGTCCAACAGAGCGACGACCGCCGCTTCAACTTCCATCGGCTGGCGCACGCCGGCCGTGGTGGTCGTATGCGGCTGCCTGATCGCAATGATCAGTTTCGGACCGCGCTCGTCGCTGGGTTTTTTCCTGACGCCGCTGTCGCAGACAAATCATTGGGGCCGCGACGTCTTCGCGCTCGCCGTTGCGATCCAGAATCTGCTGTGGGGGATTGGACAACCCTTCGCCGGCGGGATAGCCGACCGTTTCGGCACCAACCGCGTGCTGTGTGTCGGCGCCATTCTGTACGCGCTCGGCCTTGCGATGATGTCGCGATCAACGACTCCCGAGACGCTCGATCTCTCCGCGGGCGTGCTGATTGGCCTTGGGTTGTCCGGCTGCTCGTTCAACATCGTGCTGGGCGCATTCGGCAAGTTGCTGCCTGAAAAATGGCGGTCGCTTGCGTTCGGCGCGGGCACCGCCGCGGGTTCGTTTGGACAGTTTCTTTACTCGCCGGTCGCCGTCGCGCTGATGGACAAGTTCGGCTGGCAGGAAACGCTGCTGATTTTCGGCGGCGTCACGCTGTTGATTTTGCCGTTGTCGCTTGCCCTTGCGACACCCACCGCGTCTGCAGGAACGACGGCGGCCGCCAAACCGACGCAGTCGGCGCGACAGGCATTCGCGGAAGCCTTCGGCCATCGCAGTTATGTTCTGTTGGTGCTCGGCTTCTTCACCTGCGGTTTTCAACTCGCTTTCATTACGGTGCATCTGCCGTCTTATTTGATCGATCGTGGCCTGTCGGCGGAAATCGGCGGCTGGACGCTCGCCGTTATCGGCATGTTCAACATCATCGGCTCGCTGGGCTCGGGCTGGCTCAGCAACCGGATGCCCAAGCGTTATCTTCTCTCGTCCATCTATTTCATTCGGGCGGCGGCGATCGTCGCCTTTATCACGCTGCCGGCGAGCCCAGCGGTGACGCTGGTTTTCGGGGCCGTCACCGGTCTCATGTGGCTATCGACGGTGCCGCCGACCTCGGCGCTGGTCGCGGTCATGTTCGGCACGCGCTGGCTCGCGATGTTGTTTGGCTTTGCCTTCTTCAGTCACCAGGTCGGCGGCTTTCTCGGCGTGTTGATCGGCGGCATCGCATTCGAGCGCACCGGTTCCTACGACCTGGTCTGGTGGCTGTCGGTGCTGTTCGGTGTTCTTTCGGCCGTAATCAACCTGCCGATCGTCGAGAAGCCGGTCGCGCGTCTCGCAATGGCGCCGGCCTGAGGCGCTTGCGCAGCGGCTCCGCTCGCGCCATGAATGCCGGGGTCTAAACGGCGAGGGCAGGCGTGGCGGCATTCAAGGCGATCGTCATCGAGAAGACGGACAGCGGCACCAAAGCGGCGCTTGCTGATTTCGACGAAGCCAATCTGATGGACGGCGACGTCACCGTTCGCGTCGAATATTCCACGGTCAATTACAAGGACGGCCTCGCGATCACCGGCAAGGCGCCCGTGGTGCGCCGGTTCCCGATGATCGCGGGCATCGACTTCGCCGGCACGGTTGAATCATCCAGCAACGCCGGCTGGAAGCGCGGGGACAAGGTCATCCTCAACGGCTGGGGTTGCGGCGAGAGCCATCTCGGCGCTTACGGCGAAAAGGCGCGGGTCAAAGGCGGCTGGCTGGTGCCGTTGCCCAAGACCATGAGCGCGCGCGAAGCGATGGCGATCGGCACCGCCGGCTACACGGCGATGCTTGCGGTCATGGCACTGGAACGGCATGGCCTCGCGCCACAAAGCGGACCGATCGCGGTCACCGGCGCGGCGGGCGGCGTCGGATCGGTTGCGATCGCCATTCTCGCCAAACGCGGCTTTGCGGTTCACGCCGTGACAGGACGGCCGCAGGAGGCCGATTACCTGAAGGGACTGGGCGCTGCCGAAATCGTCGACCGAAAGGACCTTGCGGGACCGGCCAAACCGCTTGCCAAAGAGCGTTGGGCTGGCGCCGTCGATGCCGTGGGTTCCACCACGCTGGCCAATCTGCTCTCCATGAGCCGCTATGGCGGGGCGGTCGCCGCCTGCGGCCTTGCCGGTGGTATGGACCTGCCTGCTTCAGTCGCTCCATTTATTCTGCGCGGGGTGTGTCTTTATGGCATCGACTCCGTGATGTGCCCCATCGAGCGCCGGCGGGACGCCTGGAAACGCCTGGAAACCGATCTGGACCGCCAAAAACTGGCTATGATGACCCGCGAAATTGGGCTTTCGGACGTATTTGGGGTGGCTCCGGAGATCCTTTCGGGCCATGTCCGCGGCCGGATCGTGGTCAAAGTCGGGTAAACGCGTTCAGGATTTGTCGACGAAAAGCGTGCATAATTTGTTAGGGCTAAAAATCGGCCCAAATGTGCTGTAGTTTGTTGCGTCAGTTGGAGTACAGGGAATGCTGCGTGGTTTCGCATTGACCGTCGGCCTGTTGGCCGCGCTGCCGGCAGTAGCCGGCGAGATGAGCGCCGAAGAAGCCCGCCGGTTCGTCATCGGCAAGATGTTCAACTACACCTGCTTCGAAGGTACGCGCGGACAGGGCCGCGTGAATTCGGACGGCTCGATCGCCGGCTCCATCCAGTTCCAGGGGTCTGGTCCGGTACGTTTCGCACATCTTCCGGCCAATACGCTGCAGGTAAAAGGCGAGTCGGTTTGCGCCTCGTTGCAGGGAATGATGGTCCAGCCGTGTTTCAACCTGGAGCGCATCAGCGACAACAGTTTCCGTGGGTCGATCTCCGGCTTGGGCTTCGCCTATTGTGAGTTCACCAGGAACGGCGGACGTACCACCGTTGCTCACAGCGTATACCGTACGAACAGCACCCGTCCGTTGGGGCTGCGCCCGTCGCTCGCCGCCGACAATAACTGAGCTTCACCCTTTCGCCGGGAAGATCATGCACGTGGTTGTGGCGTGCGCGTAAAGCTTTCCCGCTCGATCCTTGAGGTCGCCTTCTGACGTTGCGAGCGTGCGGCCGCGATGCACGATGCGTCCTTCCGCCCGCAACGGCCCGGTGTCCTTGGTGATCGGACGCACCAGATTGAATTTGAGTTCGAGTGTCGTCCACGCATCGCCTTTGGCGATGGTGGAAAAAATGGCGCAGCCGAGCGCGGAATCCAGCAAGGTTGCGGCAAAGCCGCCGTGAACTGTGCCGATCGGGTTATAGTGCCGGAATTCCGGCAGGCCCTCGAACACGGCGCGGCCGTGCTCGGCTTCGGTCAGGTGAAAGCCCATCACCTCGCTGATTGGCGGGTTGGGCAAAGTGCCGTCGATAATCGCCCTGAGGAAGCCAAGCCCGTCGTAGGATTTGAGGATGTCCGGCGTGACGACGCCGTAGGTTTTTTTGCTCACGCTGGCCCCCGCATCTGACTGTTGCCTTCTAGCTCATCCGGTCAGCCAATATCGAGCCGAAAGGGATCGCCTTCCGTCGCTGCATGCCCGGGGCCAATGGCGTCGATCGCGTGCACCATGCGCCCATCGCGTTTGAGCAGACGATCGGCGATCGAGACGATCCGCGCATTCGGTTGCGCCGTGCGCGATGCGCGGCGAACGTCCCAGGCAATTTGCATCTCGTCGCGCGCCGGATTGAGCGCGCAAGCCGCCACATAGGCGCCGGCAGTCGATCGGCTGATCCCGGCGAAGCAGTGCATCACCATCGGTGTCGTCCGGTCCCATGCGTTGACGAAATCGATAAGCCTCTGCACATGCTCATGCGCCGGTGCGGTGTAGCCGTCCATCGGCGTCGTGATGTCGTCGACCGCAAGCACCAGATGGTTTTCGGGAACAATATGAGTTGGCCGCTGCACCCGGTCGACAAGCCGGAGCAACGTGACAATGTGGCGCGCTCCGGTTTCATCGACCGTGGCGTGCAGGCGTGCCAATGAGCAGACGTGGATCATATGGACAAAATAGAAAGCGATTCGCACGTCATATGTATGACTTGGACATCGCGGTGAAAAGGCTTTACGCGCGCAAAAGTTTTTCGAAGCGTTCGCGGTAGCGTGTCTGAGCCGCCCCCGCGGGCCAGGGGCTGAGATAATCGCGCTCAAGCGTGGCGGAGAATTTCGGCGGTGGACCGAAGAATTTCCGCGCTTCATCGGGGGCAAAGCCGGCAATCTGCGTGGCTTCAAGATAGGCGGCGCTGCGATCGGCGGCCTTGATCAGATTTTGCAGGCTCTCGGGCAGTTTGGCGGGAAGACCGAAGCGCAGGTGGATGGCGGCGAGCAGCCGTTTCTCCACAGCCTTGTAACTGTCGCCGATCACCGCCTTGAACGGCGAGATCATGTCGCCGATGACGTATTCAGGCGCGTCATGCAGCAACACGGCCAGGCGGCCGTTGCGATCGAGCCGCGGAACCTTGGCGCGTGCCAGGGCCTCGACCAGCAATGCGTGCTGGGCAACCGAGAAGATATGCGCCCCTAGCGTTTGTCCGTTCCAGCGCGCCACGCGTGCCAGACCGTGCGCGATGTCGTCGAGCTCCACATCCAGCGGCGAGGGATCGAGGAGGTCGAGCCGCCGGCCGGAGAGCATGCGCTGCCAGGCGCGCGGTGCCGATTTTGCGCCATGAGCGCTTTTTTTGGCCGGCTTGCTCATCGCTTTCTGGCGAGTTTCGCGCAGGCCGCGTGGCGATGGCAGGCGACGAGATGGTCATTGACCATGCCGACCGCCTGCATGAAAGCATAGACGATGGTTGGCCCGACAAACTTGAAGCCGCGCGCGATGAGCTCCTTCGACATCTTTTGCGACAGCGCGGTTTCCGCGGGCACCTGTTTGGTGGTACGGAATTCATTCTGCTTCGGCTTCCCGTCGAGGTGATCCCAAAGCAGATTCGAAAATCCCGGGCCGCTTTCCATGATCTCAAGCCAGGCGCGGGCCGACGACACCGCGCCTTCGATCTTGGCACGGTTGCGCACGATACCGGCGTCCTTCATCAGCGACTCGACCTTGCGCTTTGGATATCGCGCAATTTTTTCCGGAGCGAACCCGTCGAACGCGCGGCGAAAATTCTCGCGCTTGCGCAAAATGGTGATCCACGAAAGGCCGGCCTGGAAGCCGTCGAGCACCAGCTTTTCGTAGAGCGCGCGGTCGTCGAATTCCGGCACACCCCATTCCTCATCGTGATAGGCGACATAGAGGGGATCCTGTTTCGGCCACGGACAGCGGATCAGGCCGTCAGGATGGATAACCGATTTGCTCATGTCGTCACTTTCGTCTCGCCCGGCCAGTCGAATTTTGCCCATGCCGGTTTTGACGGGCGAATGGCAATGCCGCCCGCTTCCAGCGGAATGCCGGCGGTGAGCGCGTCCGCCACGCGATCGAGGCGCATGAGCGCGAGGCCGCGGCCCTTGGCGGTCGAACCGAGCGTGCCGATCTGCTTGTCGCCGGCCATGATCGGCAGTCCGGAACTCGGCGCGAATTCCTCGTAACTGATCGGCACGACGCGGCTGCGTGCGCTGGCGCGATGCTCGACGCGGGAGACGACCTCCTGTCCGACATAGCAGCCTTTTTCGAAATCGACGCCGCCGAGCTGGTCCATGTCGGCTTCGTGCGGAAACGTATCCCCGTAGATGAAATCAAGTCCACCGCGCGGAACGCCGAGCCCGATGCGATGGGCCTCGTAAGAATCCGAGCTGACCATGGTGGCGTTGAGGTCGGCGGCGGCTTTCGCTGCGAGGTGGGGCGGCAGCATGATGCGAGAGCCGAGCGCCGGCAGCCGGGGGTCGGGGTAGCTCAATCCGTACTCGCTGTCGGCGGTGCCGCCCCAGACCGCCATGACCCCCAGCACTTCCGACAGGTCCTCGCAAATCACCTTGGCCCGCAGTTTGTAGAAATTCAGCTTCTCCACGAGCGTGCCAGCCAGCGCGCGCGGGCAGTCGAGGAAGAAAGCGCCGCCATCCTCGGCCGACGCCTCGGCGATGATGAAATCGACAATGATCTTGCCCTGGGGTGTGAGCAGCGCGGCAAAGCGCGGCTTGCCGGGCGCGATGGCGGCCACATCGTTGGTCACCAGGCCATTGAGGAAGCGCCGGGCGTCGTCACCGACGACCTTGACCACGCCGCGATCGGGGAGAAGTGCTGCTTGCATGCAATACCTGGGGTCTCTCGCGATAGTCTCTTGCCAGAACTCGCGGCGGAACGTAAGCGCTGTCGGGCAAGGCTCAAGCCCGGTTGAACGCATTCCAGCATGGCCGACAGCTACGATCTGATCCTCAAGGGCGGCGCCGTAGTCAACCATGACGGCGAAGCCCCGCGTGACCTTGGCATCCGGGCCGGCCGCTTCGCGGGCATTGGCAATTTGTCGCGGGCCTCGGCGGGCGAGGTGATCGATTGCCGCGGGTTGCACGTGCTGCCGGGCGTGATCGATACCCAGGTCCACTTTCGCGAACCCGGCCTCACCCACAAGGAAGACCTGGAAAGCGGCTCTCGCTCGGCGGTGATGGGCGGCGTGACCGCCGTCTTCGAAATGCCGAACACCGATCCGCTGACCGTGAGTGCCGAAGCTCTGGCCGACAAGGTCAGGCGCGGCCACCACCGCATGCATTGCGACTTTGCCTTTTTCGTCGGCGCGACCATCGATAACACGAAGCACCTCGCCGAGCTGGAACGGCTTCCGGGCTGCGCCGGCATCAAGGTGTTCATGGGCTCATCGACGGGTTCGCTGCTGGTCGCCGACGATGCCGGCTTGCGCGGTGTGCTGAAGGTGATCCGCCGCCGCGCCTCGTTCCATGCCGAAGACGAGCCGCGTCTCAATGAGCGCAAGAACCTGCGCGTGGAAGGTGATCCGCGCTCGCATCCGGTCTGGCGCGATGACGTCGCCGCGCTCAAGGCCACCCAACGTCTTGTGACGATTGCTCACGAGACGGGCGCCCGGGTCCACGTCCTGCACATCTCTACGGTGCAGGAGATGGTATTCCTCGCCGACCACAAGGACGTCGCCTCGGTCGAGACCACCCCGCATCACCTTACTCTGGAAGCGCCCGGTTGCTACGAGCGCCTCGGGACCCGCGCGCAGATGAACCCGCCCGTCCGTGACGCGGTTCACCACGCCGGCATCTGGAACGGTCTGGCGAATGGCGTCGTCGATGTCCTCGGCTCCGACCACGCGCCGCACACCCGCGAAGAAAAGGCGAAAACCTATCCGGCGAGTCCGTCGGGCATGACCGGGGTGCAAACTCTGGTTCCGATCATGCTCGACCACGTCAACGCGGGCCGCCTGTCGCTGCTGCGTTTTGTCGATCTCACCAGCGCAGGCCCGGCGCGTCTGTTCGGAATTGCCGCCAAAGGCCGCATCGCGGTCGGCTACGACGCCGACCTGACCGTGGTCGATCTCAAACGCCGCGAAACGATCACCGACAAATGGGTCGCGTCGCGCGCGGGCTGGACGCCCTATGACGGGGTGAGCGTCACCGGATGGCCGGTGGGGACTTTTGTCCGCGGCCACAAAGTCATGTGGGAGAACAGTCTCGCGACGCCGGCACAGGGCGAACGCGTCAGATTTTTGGAAACTCTTGCGAGTTGAAGCGCCTTCGGCGCGACTACTGACGCGCCTGGTCGATGGAAAATTCGCCGTTACGGATCCGCGCGCTCAAACCGTTCGCGAGCGTGGCGGTTGCCTCTTCGCCATACGTCATGACGAATTCGGCAAGCGCGGCGAACAGGCAGGCTTGCGCGAGACAATCAGCGTCGACGCCCTCGTGACGCGCTTCCGCCCATGCTTCCTGGAGATAGCCAAGCGCCACGAATTTCTGCTCGCGGTCGGACATCAACTCGCGCGCCTTTTTCAAACTTTCGGCGGTCGTCATTGTTCTTATTTCCCCGGCGGCGTCCGGGGCGGACACCATTTCACGTCCCGAAACGGACGTTAGCATGCGGATCGCGCGTCACTAGATCACAATAAAGAAAGGGTTAATTGCGAAACTAGTTGGCGTATCGCGCTGTAATTTCACGGGCAATTTTCGCGCCTTCATCAAGATACCTCCGGATGGCGAGGTCGGCGGCGGGCGTGCAGGTCCGGTACGTTTGCTGGAAACCGCGGTAGCCGCGATTGAAGCTCGCGACGATCTTGCGGCGGCGTTCCCCGCCGGGCACTTCGGCGTCGATCAGGGCCTGCATCTCGTTGCGCCATTTCGCTCCCTCATTGGCGCCGCAGATCGCGCGCAAATAGTGGAGCGCGCCCAGGATCTCGCCGAGACGTTCAAGGTCGCCGTCAAAAGGCGCCGGCGCCTCGTTTTGCGCCTGTGCAGGCAAAACGAGACACAACAGAATCGCGCCGATGGTGAGAAGTTTCTGCACGCGTTTGCTCAGGGTCTCCGTGCGGATGATATGCGCCGGCCCGGGCGTAATCGCAAGGCAGCCCGTTCAGCCCGCCCGTGCCAAAATCGCCGCCGCGACAGAGACAATTTCTGCCAGGCCATCCGTGGTGCGATAGCCGCCGAGCTCCGAGGCGTCAATCCAGCGCGCATCATCGAGTTCTTCGTTGAGAACAGGCTCGCCTGCAAGCCAGCGCGAGGCAAAACACAAGATGACGAAGTGCCGCTCGATCCGCCCCTGCGCATCGCGGGCGATCGCCTCGCGATGGCCGGCGAGGGCGACCGGTTCGATCGAGAGCGACGTTTCCTCGCGCACCTCGCGAACGACGGCGTCAGTCAGCGGCTCTCCCAGTTCGACCGCGCCGCCGGGCAAGGTATAGAGATTGAGCGCCGGGTTGCGCGCGCGGCGTACAATGAGAACCTTGCCATCGCGAAAGATGGCAGCGCTGACTGCCAGATAAGGACGCTGCGGATAGGTTCGCTCGTCGGCCACGCGATCTATCGTTTCATCAATTTGTCGACGACTTCCTGCGGGGTCGGTGCATTCTTCCCGTCGGTTTCACCGTTGATGATCGCGCCGGCGCGTGCAATCAGCGGCTTCAGCCAGCCGATGGCATTTCCGGCAAGGGCCGCGACCGTCTCCGGCCGGCGATCGTTGTCGTCCATCGCCGCCCGGGTAGCCTCTAGCACGATCGTCATCGTCACGGCCAGCGTGTCGAGGCTGTTGCGCAAATCCGGATCGGCCTGGTCATAGGCCGCGACCGCGAGGTCGCGGGTCGTGAAATGAGAGTGACGGAAATGTTCCCGATAGCTCATCGGCTCCCAGGCCAGAAAATCCTCGCGGAATTCCGGAAAGCTCGCGAGCATATCGAGCAGCATCACCGCCTCGCTGAAGCGGTTGAGGTAATCGGTGGCGAGGCCGGTCGCGGGGTTGATGCTGGCGTCGGAGAGCCGCGCCGTTTTATCGGCATCATTCGTCTCATCCGGCGCTTGCGCTGCGTCGGCGCAATTCTGATATTTCATCAAGACCCATCCCCGGAGCCGGCTGGACAGCCAGTGTCCCGATGGCGGGTTAAATTGAACTTAAGCGTCAATCATCGAGGTTGGCCCGATGTGCGGCCGTTATGCGGTGACTTCTGCGCCGGAGGCGATCCGGGCGCTGTTCGGCTACCCCGAGCAGCCCAACTTCCCGCCGCGTTATAATGTAGCACCCACGCAGCCCGTCGCCATTGTTCGCCTGGTCGACGGCAAACGTCAGTTCGCACTCGTGCGCTGGGGGCTGCTGCCGTCCTGGGTGAAGGACCCGAAAAACTTCACCTTGCTGATCAATGCGCGCGGCGAATCGGTTGCCGACAAACCGGCCTTCAGCGCGGCGATGAAGTACCGGCGCTGCCTCATTCCGGCTGACGGATTCTACGAATGGAAATCGGCCGGCACACGCAAGCAGCCCTATTACGTGCGAGCCCGGTCGGGCGAGCCGCTCGCTTTTGCCGGGCTTTGGGAAACATGGACGGGGCCCAATGGCGAAGAGCTGGAAACCGCCGCCATCGTCACGACGCGGGCCAATCGCGGGCTTGCCGACATTCATGAGCGGATGCCGGTGGTGGTGCCGCCGGACGCATTCAATCTTTGGCTCGATTGCGCCAAGGTCGATATCGAAACCGCTTCCGTGCTGATTGCCCCGGCGGCCGAAAATTTGCTCGAAGCCTATGAGGTCTCGACTGCGGTCAATCGCACCGCCAACGACAATCCGAAATTGGTCGAGCGTCATTCGGCACTCGTCGAGGCGGAGCCGGCGCCGGAAAATCCCGCGCCACGGCGCGCCGCCCGGCGTGCCAAGAAAGACGACGGGCAGGGGGTCTTGTTTTGACGAGCTGTGCCTAGAGCACCTTGCCGGGATTGAGGATGCCGTTGGGGTCGAGCATGCGCTTTAAACCGCGCATGAGCTCGAGCGCGACAGGATCCTTGACCTTCGCCAGCGAGTCGCGCTTGAGCTTGCCGATGCCGTGCTCGGCCGAAATCGAACCGTTGTATTTCAGGACGATCCTGTTGACGGCATCATTGATGTCGCCCCAGCGCGCGAGGAATTGCGCGGGATCGGCGCCGACCGGCTGGCTGACATTGAAGTGAACGTTGCCGTCGCCAAGATGACCGAAAGGCACGGGCCGGCAGGCCGGGACGATCGCTTTGACCGCGGCGCTTGCCTCCGCCAGGAATTCCGGAACTGACGCGACCGGGACGGAAACATCGGCCTTGATCGATCCGCCTTCGGGCTTCTGCGCCTCCGGCAATATGTGGCGCAGGTGCCAGAACGCCTTCGCGTGATCGAGACTGGCGGCAATCGTTGCGTCCTCGATCAGGCCCTTCGCGCCGGCATCGGCAAGCAGCTGCTCGACGCTTTCACGCAGGCCGTCGCCGTGCTGCGACGATACCTCCATCAGCACATACCAGGGATGTTTGCCGGCAAGCGGGTCGCGCACGCCATGCGCGTGCCTGAGGGCGAAGTCGATCACGTCGCGGACGATGAGCTCGAAGCTGGTCACCGTCCCGCCGACGCGCGCCTGCGCCAGATTGAGCAGCGTCACGGCGGCGGCCGGGGAGGGCACTCCGATAAAGGCGGTTTCGACGGCG
Source organism: Pseudolabrys sp. (assembly GCA_035626335.1). Taxonomy (GTDB): domain Bacteria; phylum Pseudomonadota; class Alphaproteobacteria; order Rhizobiales; family Xanthobacteraceae; genus Pseudolabrys. Next base: position 49,295 of record DASPNW010000024.1, on the reverse strand, counting down.
CGCGGGCGCGGGAACATCTTCACCGCCGCGGCGGTGATGATGCCGAGCGTGCCTTCCGCGCCGACGAAAATGTGACGCAGGTCATAGCCGGTATTGTTCTTTTTCAATTTCGACAAAAGGTTCATGAGCCGGCCATCCGCGAGCACGACCTCGAGTCCGAGCACAAGATCGCGCGCGATGCCGTAGGCCACCGCGCCCGTTCCGCCGGCATTGGTGGAGAGATTTCCGCCGATGGTGCAGCTTCCTTCGGCGCCGAGCGACAGCGGGAACAGGCGGTCGGCGGCGGCCGCCGCCTCCTGCGCTTTCGCCAGCACAACGCCGGCTTCGCAGGTCATGGCGTTCGATGCCGCGTCGATTTCGCGGATCTTGTCGAGCCGGGTGAGCGAAAGGATCAACTCGCCCTCGAATGGAATTTGTCCGCCGACAAGCCCGGTGTTGCCGCCTTGCGGCACCAGGGGCGTCTTGGTCTCGTTGGCAAGCTTGAGAATGGCCTGGACTTCGGCGACTGAGCCCGGCCGCAGCAACATCGATGAGCGGCCGTGATAGATGCCGCGGCCTTCGACCAGATACGGCTCGAGAGCGGCCGGATCGGTCAACGCGTATCTGTCGCCGACGATGGCCGAAAAACGCGGCAGCAGGTCGGGCGAGGGGGCGCGGCGAAGCTGTTCGTTCATTCTGTCGTCCGTCTCGGTGCCGCCGCGCGCTTGAGGCGATCGTTGATTGCCTCACCCAGGCCGTCGTGCGGCACCTTCATTACCGCGATGCGCTTGGCGCCGGAAGCGTCCAGCGCGCGCAAATGCGAGAAAAGATTGGCCGCCGCTTCTATCAGGTCGCCCCGCGCCGACAGGTTGAACACCGTGCCGGAAAAGGACGGCGCCCGGCCGAAGGCAAGCATCGCCTCGCCTGGCTGCGCGGTTTCAGCATCGAGGCGCAGCGCGGCTTTCGGCGCGTAGTGCGAGGCCAACATGCCGGGTGCCACGGGGGCATTTTCGGCGACGGCGACAACTGCCAGATCGGTGCCGAGAACGCGCTCGATCGCTTCGCGCGGAATGCCGCCCGGTCGCAGCAATGCCGGCCGGTCGATGCACGACACGATCGTCGATTCGACGCCGACCGGGCAAGGCCCCGCATCGACGATCAGATCGATGCGGCCGCGCAAGTCGGCGAGCACGTGAGCGGCGCTTGTCGGCGATACATGGCCGGAGCGATTTGCCGATGGGGCGACCACCGGGCCTTCGAAGGTCTCGAGCAAGGCGCGGGCAACCGGATGCGCGGGCACGCGCACAGCGACGCTGTCGAGACCGGCGAGGGCAAGATCGGCGACGCCGCAACGCGGTTGCTTTGCCAGCACCAGCGTCAGCGGTCCCGGCCAGAACGCGGCCGCCAGCTTTTCGGCGGCGGGGTTCATGATGCCGACCCGCCGGGCGGCGTCGATATCCGCGACGTGCGCGATCAACGGATTGAACGACGGACGGCCCTTGGCGGCATAAAGCCGCGCCACGGCTTCTCCGTTGCCGGCGTCGGCGCCCAGGCCGTAGACCGTTTCGGTCGGAAACGCGACCAGCCCGCCGGCGGCAAGGCAGCGCGCGGCCGCCTCGATCGCCTCATGATCGGCCTTCAAAATCCGCGTTCCGGGCTCGGCGGTCATCGCCTCTCGCAAGCTTGCGTTTAAGGACGCCGGGGTTATAAGACCGGCCTTCAGTCGGAGTGTAGCGCAGTCTGGTAGCGCACCACGTTCGGGACGTGGGGGTCGCAGGTTCAAATCCTGCCACTCCGACCACTGGGTTCTACCAGACCGCTCAAGGGTTTAGTGAACTCCCTGAACCTCCCCAAGAACTCGAAGTTTCTGCAATACGCCTCTGGCCGCGTGCGGAGGGGAGCGCATCAGTGCCGAAGTGATCACGCTACTCCCCGGCGCCGATGAGTTCGGGTCGATACTCGAAATGCATCGTGTCGTAGTGATACCACTTGCCGCCCCAGATGAAGCCGTGCGCTTCGAAGATGCGGACGATCTCCCAAGGGATCTCGTTCCTGTAGGCAATGCGGCCGCCGGCACCGGCCTTCGATCTTAGCCAGTAGTCGGAATGCGCGGCGGCGATATCGATCGCGATGCCGAAGCCATGAGGACTCCTGCGGTTCGTCCCCGCAATGACACGGCAATTGTAGGTTCCCTGACTCGGCCGCACATACGCAAGGTAGCGGTCCGGCAACTTGTCGAGTTCATCCGATACTTTTTGCAACGCCTCCGCCGCCCCGTTGATTCTGGTGAATTTCAACCTGCCGCCATCTTTGCCCGGCAGCCACACGACGTTGACAAGGTTGCTCGTGAAACCGGCCGTCCGGCAATCGCCGTACATCTTTTGGAACAAGGGCATGTAACGCACCCGGCCGGGGTCGAAATTGACGTCCGGCGCGAGCCCTTTCTCGCCAACCGGATATTTCATCACGAACATATCCTTGATATCCGGAGCATCGAGCATTGCGTCGAAGGACCTGGCGCCCTTGCCGTCGTCGATGCGCATGCGCGTGCCGTCCTTCCAGACAAGGTCGTTCCCGTCGATTCTGTCGAGGAAATTCGGATATGCCTTTAAAAGTGCCGTCGCTGCATCTGGCGGCAGGCCATTGCCGGCCTGCGCAAATGCGGCGGCCGGCGCCAGTATGAGCAGCACGCCCATGACAAAGCGATACAGGGTCATCGTGGATCATATTATTCGGGCCGGCCTGTTTGCGCGACCTCGGCACCGCACTTAATCAATTGAAGGTACGCAAGAGCTGGTCGCTGATCGGCTTGAGCAGATAGCTCATCATCGTGCGGCTGCCGGTCTGCAGGAAAACCTCGGCCGGCATCCCGGAAACCAGTTGCAGGCTACCCAGCCGATGCCGCTCGGCGGGCGGCAGCGTCACGCGGACCGTGTAGTAAGCGGCATTGTTGTTGGCTTGCTTGTCATGACTGAGATCGGCCGAGACATACGACACGACGCCCTCGAGCTGTGGCGTCGTGCGCTGATTGAATGCCGGAAATCGCACGTAGCCGCGCTGCCCGGTGTGCACGTGATCGATATCCTGCGGCGGAAGCCTGGCTTCGATCTGCAATTCGTCGGATTCCGGCACGATCTCCATGACGACCTCACCGGGAGTGATCACGCCGCCGACGGTGTGAACCGAAAGCTGGTGAACGATCCCGTCAGTCGGCGCGCGCAGATCGACCCGCCTGAGCAAATCGCCGGCGGCTGTGGCCTTCTCGATCAGCTCGGCCTCTTTATCCTGGGCCTCGCGCAAATCCTTCATGACTTCGGTGCGAAAGTCCTGATCGACCCTTACGGCCTGCAGCTCCGCCTCGCTGATCTTGGATTTTGCCTCGGCGATCGCCGCCGCCGTTTGCCCGCGTTCGCCATCGAGGCGGGCGGCCTCGCGCTGCAGCGACGTCTTTCGGGTCAAAGGCACCAGTCCTTTCTGGTAGAGGCCGTCCACGCCCTCGAGCTCGCCGGAGATCAGGTCATGCTGCGCCGTCTTCGATTTCACTTGCGCATCGAGACCTGAGATTTGCTCACCAAGCTGCCCAACATGGCTGCGCAAGAGCTCCTTGGCATTGCGCCGTGCCGCCGCGCGGCTGTTGAACAGTGCAATTTCCGATGCCCATAGCTGGCGCACGGCATCGTCTTCTGACCGGCTGGCCAATTCGTGCGGCAACTGCGGATGATCCATGCCGTCGCGCTCGGCGATCAGGCGCGCCAGTCTCACGCGGATCTGATCGAGCTGCTGCGTCAGAACCTGGGAGTTGGCTCGCATTTGCGTATCGTCGAGGCGAAGCAGCAGATCACCGGTGTGCACATGCATCCCGTCATGCGCGGGAATATTCGCCACCACGCCGCCGGCGAGATGCTGAATCTTCTTCACATCCGATGCAACGACGAGAGTGCCCGGCACGACGACGGCCCCGGACAGCGGCACCAGCGCCGCCCAGCCGCCGAGAATTCCGACACCTACGATCAGGACGCGGAGACCTATCTTGAGTTCGTCCTCGAAATTGTGCGTCAGCCGTTTTGTCAGCTCCGGCTCGGACCGCGCGCCCAATCCGGCAGCGTGCGTACGGCTGATCAGGAATGCATAGGCGGAACCCAGAAGCCGGGACGCGCGGCCGGACTGCATAAATTCGAGGCCGGCCACAGAGAGCGACCTTAGCCTGGTCCCGGGTTCTGCCGCCAATGGGACCGCGGCGCGATTGAGCGATTCAATGCGCAATGGTTTTTCAGGTGCGTGATGCGTGCCTTGGTGGCGCGCGTAACCGCTGTCGACATCTGCAGCGGTTCGCAGTGGAGCAACCCGTTCAAATTTTCGATCCGGCCAATGGCGAAAAAGCACATTTGCGTCTTGCCGCACCGGTTGCCTTGCGGCCGCCGGCGTTTTGCCGCGGGAATTCGGCCTGTGCCCGCAATCGGTCGGTTTGCGCCGATCAAGGCCGAGCATATGGAGGAAACGGTGAACGGGCCCCGGAGGCCTGGTGTTTCTGGTCCCGCGGGAGTGGCCGGCAAAGCGATCGGCCGGCCCGACGTCAATTGCGTGCGGAAATCGTTCGCGCCCCTGACGGTGCTCTTCGTAACTTTCCTGGTGACGCTCCTGGTAACGCTCCTGGTAACGCTCCTGGTAACGTTCCTGGTGACGTCCCTGGTCGAGAAACTTTTGCAGTCGCCGCAGCTCGCAGATGAGCGCAGCCCCCTGTGGACCGGCCGGCCCGTCCACGACATTGTCGACGTCGTCAAATCCAGGAACGCGATCGCGAACTTGAGACCAGGTCATGGCGCGGCACCCGCAGCCAAATGCGGGCCCCTGCGTTGCCTCACTGTTCCCGGGGTGCGGACGGTTGATTGTGCAACGCGTGCGAAAACTTCCTCACGCGGCCCGAACGCGATTGAACGCCCGTTGTAAATGACCATTGTCATGTTCAAGGCCGCCAAAGCGTTGGGTCGATGCGAAACGACGATGACAATGCTCTGTTCGTTCCGCAGCGTTTCGATTGCCTCGGCCAGTGCATTTTCGCCATCGGCGTCGAGATTGGCATTTGGTTCGTCGAGGACGACCAGAAACGGACGGCCGAATACGGCCCGCGCCAGACCAATGCGCTGACGCTGTCCGGCCGACAACGCGGTGCCGCGTTCTCCGACCCGGGTGTCATAGCCATCCGGCAGCCGCAAGATCATCTCGTGAGCGCCGGCCACGCGAGCGGCTTCCAGAATGGCCTCCGATGTCGCCGTATCGTCGAAGCGCGAGATGTTCATCGCAACCGTGCCGTCGAATAGGGACACGTCCTGCGGCAGGTAGCCGATGTGCCGTCCAAGATCGTCCGGACTCCAGCGCTCGATCGCAGCGCCGTCGAGGCGCACCACGCCCTCCGCCGCCGGCCAGATGCCGACAAGGGCCTTCGCGAGCGAAGATTTTCCGGCGGCGCTGGCGCCGAGCAGCGCCAGTCCCGTTCCCGCCTTCAGGCCGAATGACAATTGAGAGATGACTGTCTTTTGCGTGCCGGGCACGACAACGCTGAGGCCCTCGACTGTCAGGCTGTGGCGAGGCCGCTGCAAGACGACCGCGGGTGTCGCGGGCGCCGCGGTGACTTTGAGGACGGCGCGCAGACGGCCAATCCCCTCCCGCGCGGCAACCAGCTGTTTCCAGTTCGCCAATGCGACTTCGACTGGCGCCAGAGCGCGACCCATCATGATCGAGGATGCGATCATGATGCCCCCGGAGGCCTGTTCAATCACGACCAGATAGGCGCCCACCCCCAGCACCGCCGATTGCAGAATAAAGCGCAACACCTTGGCCGCGGCGCTCAGATTCGCGTGGACGTCCGCCAGGCGCGTGTTGTGATGAATGTAATGATCATTCGTGGACGACCAACGCGCCGCCAGGCGGCCCGTCATGCCAAGGGCGCGGATAACGTCCGCATTCTGGCGCAACGTATCCGCCAGGACCTGGCGCTGCGCGTTGCCATCCATCGATATCCTCGCCGCGCTTCGCGATTGCCATTCGGTCAGGAGTGTCATGGCGATGATGGCCAGCGCCCCGCAGGTCGCGATAACGCCGATTGCCGGATGGAACAGGAATAGCGCAATCAAAAAGAGCGGAATCCACGGCATGTCGAGAAACGCTGTCGGACCGGCACCCGACAGGAATACGCGCACCTGGTCGAGATCGCGCAACGGTTGCTGCGCGAGAATTGGTTTTGTTCCGCGCAGCGGCAGGGTGACGAGCGCGAAGTGAATCCGCGGCTGCAATTCGATATCGAACAGAGCACCGATCCGCGCCAGCATACGGCCGCGCAGCGCGTCGAAATAACCTTGCAGCAGGTAAGCGACCACCACGATCGCCGACAGCCCGAACAATGTTGCAACATTTCGGCTCGGGATCACGCGATCATAGACTTGCAGCATATAAAGCGAGCCGGACAGCGTGAGCAGGTTGACCACTCCGCTGAATACCGCCACGCCCGTCAATCTTCGTCCGCTTGCGCGCAACTGAATCGCAACCGGGTCGTCCCCGTCGAGCGACAGCATGCTCCCCCATTGATGTCTTCGGTTTGCAGCGGCTGCTCGCGGCGTGTCCGCCGCAGTCAGGTGTGGCGACACGAACGTTGGGCATTGATCGCGACGAAAGTTCGGCGGGAATGAGATTATTGCACGCGATCAAAAAAATTTACTGCTTGTGGTAGCGGGCTGGCGAAAAAATGCGCGCGCCTTCAAATCGTCAACGAATGATCACAGTGTTTGTCCGCGAAGTTCTCATTTCAGTCGGACCGTGGTCACGAAGGCAGCCAACAGTGTTCATGGGCTCCTCGAATTCCACATCGCAAATCCTTCTCGCTCATTCTGCCGACAATGGGAGGCGACCTATGGCACATGGTTATGACCGGCATCATGGTAACGCGCACACTCCAGCACCGGCCGCTGCGCCGCAAATGACGTTCGCGGAAATCGGCACGCTCTACAATTCGATAAACAATGAAGTAGAGGGCGGCGTGACCCCGCAAAACCAGGCGTTGCTCTTCAGCCAGGTCATCACGGTCCAGTCGCAGCTGCAAAGCCTGATCGACAGCGGTGCCTTGAACAATTTGGATGGGGCGGGAAATCCGGCAATAAGCCTTGTTCATGCCCAGAATATCGCCGACCAGATGAATTTCCTGAAGGAGCAGATCGCGGTATACGGAACAGCGGCCAATGTTCCCCCCAAATTCATCAACGATGTGGTCAGGGATGTCCAAGATATCGTGGCCAGTGATCCGCAACTGACCGCGCTCGCGCATCAAGGCAATCACGCCGGATTTGAGCAGTTTTCCTTCCTTCTCACGCCGCCCACGCCGTTCCCCGATACCCCGCTGCAAACGGACACTCTTCTGAAATTTATCTCGGACTCAAATGATCTCGGCTCGCGCGCCGAGGCGCTCGCCGGTCACGATCCCAACGGACCCGACAAAGCTGCGATCGCCCAGCTGGAAACCGATATTCATAATTTTTCGGTCGCTGCCGATCAGTATTCGACGGCACAGGGCGGAGTGTTTTCGGCCCGCTTCAACAACGAATTCACCCTGAATGGTGTTCAAGGGACGGCGTCGCGCGAATTGATCACCGGCCTGCAGACCGGGAATGCGGATCTCGTCAACGGCGCCGCGGCTGTTTTGATGGCGAATGCCAATGACGTGCGGGGAAACATGCTGGCGAACGGGCTTGGCCCGGACGGACAGCCGTTCGTGCCTGCCCCGAACGGCGGCATTCCGGATAACATCGATACGGTGAATGTTGCCGGGCTCGTCTTCAACGATTCCATGACGAAGCTTATTGGCGGGGTCTATTCCGGCAATCAGCAATCCATCGTCAATGACCTGAACGCGACCTCGACCGGCCTCCAGGCGGCGATCACGAATCAGAACATCACCGGCCATGCCCTGAGCGATATCAATCACGTCATCAGTCTTTTGGGTCAGGAAGCGTCCCTGGTGGGCGGCATCGACACCGCGTCACCCACGCCGGTTTCCGCCGTCAATGGCCAGATCAATCAGATCGAGGCGCAAATTCTCAACATCATCAATCATGATGCCACTCTGGCCACCTTGGCCGCAGGCACCGATGCCGACGGCAATCCAACGACCGGCTTCGTCGCCTTACCGCCGGGGTCGACGCCAAGCGCTACCGGCGTCGTTGCAGCGGCGCCCAACTTCGGCCAGAGCGTCGCAGCAACAACCCCGGCCGCGCCCGGCAATCATGCATCCACCGGTCCCTTGGCCAGCACGGATCCCGGCACGCATGGCCCGCAAACGGTGGAGCATGCCTCGCATCACTTTGAACACTTCTGGGGTTAGCGGCGCGCCCGCTTGGCGAACCAAACAACCGGGAGGTCCCATCGTTCGAACCTGACGAAACACGGGCGAGACGGATTGGAGGTTGATTCGGAAATCCACTCGAAATGGATTGGTGGGGCATGAGCAGGCGAGGTTCGCGAAAGCGTAAAACCGATTACGGCACGGTATTGCTGCACGGGTGTCTGGTCGTTGCCCTCGCAATCGCAGTCCTCACCGGGTTGAGGATTGCCGCCGAGTCGCCGGGCCGGACGTGGATCAATGCTTTCGATTTGATCCTGCCGCGTCATTTGGTATGGACCGCGCACATGCAAGTCGCGCTGGCGCTTATCGCCGTCGCGCTCACTTATGCGATTTATCTCGTGCTGGCGGGGCTGTCGCGCCGTGTCCGCTTCGACCGAGTTCGTCTCGCCGGTTTGTTCGGGTGCCAGCAGGCGCGCTGGGGCGCCATCAATGTAGCGCTCTATTGGGTCCTTTATCTCGCCTTGCTGTGCGAGATGATAACCGGAGCCCTCCTGTACCTGGATTATGGCGACAGCATCGCGACCACGCTGCACTGGTCGGGCATGTGGCTGATTATCGGGTGTACCGTCGGCCACGTGCTGGTCCATTGGAGGCTCGGCGCAACGGCTCAGCTGTTGCGCATTCTTCGCCCGATGCGGCTGCAGCCTCAGCCTCCCGTATTTGACCCGATCGATCTGCTTGAGTTGCTTGATCAGGATTCTGCAAGGCCCGAAAAATATCAGTCCTCACGAACAACACGTCCGCTACCCGAGTTCGATGCCCGCGCACCTCGCTTTGCGCCAATGAGTGATCAGGTTTCGCCTGCACGGACGGGTGCGCACGAGTCCGAGTACAGGTTTCGCGGGACGCGCCGGAGAGGTCCGGTGCTTCAGTCCAGTCCTTTCGTCGTTGCCCTGGCGGTGGCGTTCGTCGGCACATCCCTTCTGGTGACAGCCGAACATCAGACATCGCAAACGCTGCTGATTCATCGTGTGGACGCTGCCGACGCCCCGATCATCGACGGCGACACATCGGATCGGGTGTGGCAGATGACGAAACCGCTCTATGTTCTGACCGTCCACGGCGGAAATTTCGCGGGTAAGGGTGAAACCACCGTGGAAATTCGCGCGATTCACGACGGTCAGCGGGCCTATTTCCTTTTCGCCTGGGACGACCCGACCCGTTCGTTGAAGCAACTGCCTTTATTGAAAACTCCCGATGGCTGGAAACTTCTTCACCAGGGATATGAGGGAGGGGACGAGCACGCCTATAACGAAGATAAATTTGCGGTCCTGCTGACCAAACTGGACGCCACTCTGGCTGGCGATCGCACGTTTCATGCGAGTGCCGCGCCGCTGGAGGGTAAACCTCACACGCTCTCCGGCCACGGCCTGCACTACACCGAGCAGCCCGGTCTCTTTGTCGACGTCTGGGAATGGAAGGCCACCAGCACAAACCCGGCCGGCTTCATGGATGACGATCATTTCGGTCCGCCAGCCGAAGCAACAAGCGATCAGGTCGAGGGCAAATTTCCCTACCGGGGTGGATTCGCCGCCGATCCCGGCACGGCCAACTACGCCGATAATTTCGAGCCGGATGAACCGAAAGCATACAGCAAAGTCGTAATTCCACGCCGCTTGCCAAAAGACCTTGATGCCATGACGGCAGCATTGGGAAAGATCGATCTCGATCCTGACCACGGCGAGGGCGATGGCGCCCGCTGGTTCATGACCGAAATGGAATCAACCCCATATTCGCGCGAACTCAACGCCAGGATTCCGGTCGGTACCGTCGTGCCGGGAGTCATTGTCTCCGGCGCCTACACCGGCGATCGCGCCGACGTTCGCTGCGCCGCGCGCTGGGCGGCCGGACGATGGGCGCTCGAGGTGACACGCAAGCTCGATACCGGGAGTCGGTACGACGTACCCATCGGGTCCGGCACCTTCATGCGAGTGTCGGCTTTCGACCACACTCAGATCAGTCATACGCGGCATGTTCGTCCGATACGTTTGGAGGTGGAATAATGGGCAAGGTCTGCCGGCTGGAGATAAACGGAAATGCAATTTCGGCGCGACGCGGCGACCTGTTGCTCGACGCGGCGCTCCTGAATGGCATCGAAATTCCGTACGATTGCCGGTCGGGGCTTTGCGGCACCTGCCGCGTCCGCGTGCTCGACGGCCGCGTGTTCGGCGGAAAGGCGGACGCAGAAACCGTCTATGCGTGCCAGTCACGCATCGTGTCGGATCTTCGCGTCGATGTCGAAGATGTGCCTGAGACCGTCACGCTGCCGGGCGTTGTTGCCGACCTCAGCCCGCTGGCACCCGACACGTGCGAGGTCTGCATCGAGGTATCCGAGTCGCCGGAATACATCCCCGGGCAATATTATTCGGTGCAGTTCCGGGGGTTTCCCGCGCGTTACTTCAGCCCGACGGCGCCATTGGATTGGCCGTACGACGAAACGCTGATGCGATTTCACATTACAAAGGTGCCCAACGGCCGTGTGTCTTCCGAGCTTGGCAAACGCATCCGCGCAGGTCATCGGGTCAAGCTCGAGGGTCCATTCGGCTCGGCCTATCTGAGACCTTTTCACCGCCGGCGCCTGGTACTGGTCGCGAGCGGAAGCGGTTTTGCGCCAATCTGGTCAATCGCCGAGGCGGCGATCAAACTGGAGCCACGGCGCGAAATCGTGCTCATCGTTTCCGCGCGCACGGTTGCATCATTGTACATGGTTCCGGCGCTCTGCCGGTTGGCGCTGTTTCCCAACGTCACGATCGTTCCGGTGACCTCGGAGCCGCAGGACGTCACGACGGTTGTTCGAGGGGGCAGGCCGACAGATCATCTTCCGGCATTGACGCCCGATGACGTCGTCTTCGCGGCCGGCGCCCCGGAAATGGTCCGCGCTGTTGCAAGGATCGCGGATGCTGTCGGAGCGAATTGCTACAGCGATCCGTTCGAGGCGGCGTCGCCGCGCGCAGGAAGCGGCTTGTGGTCGCTCGCCGCGGGTTGGCTCAACAACGAGTCTGTTGTTTCCGGACCGGCGAGACGGAAACGCGATCCGGCGCTGCACTAAAAAAGGGCCGCCAGTCAGGCGGCCCAATCGGAGGGAAGGAGGATGGTACTCTTGCCTCGATGCTGTAGTAGACCTGCAAAAAGCATCGCCGCAAAATAAAATATCGGCTGCAACGAATTGCGCGCGCCTGTGTTGCAAGGCCGTCACACGGCGCATGAAGGTAGCATTTTACATCTGATTGCATTTCGAACGGTTTTTACCGGCGCAAAGGCGAGTCAAAAAACCGCCCGGCCGAGAGGCCGGGCGGCGCGATATTCTTCGTTGAACGGCTGTGCTTAGTGGCGGCGGTGCCGATGATGGCGAACGCGCACGACCGGTCGCAACTCAAGCCCCGTAACGGTGGCAATGACGTTCAGTCCCGTCTGGCCCTCAAAGCTCACGGGTTGGAGGGCGAATGAATTGTTGAGACCGCCCACGAGGCCGTTGGCCCCTGCACCGACAACCACCGCGGCTCCGCCGGTGGCGCCGATATATCCGCCGGCCAGGGCGCCTGCGCCGATGCGCGAGGTTGCCGCAAAGACAATCCAACCCAAGGCCACGTCATTGGTGAAGCCTATTTGGGCCCCGAAGCGATTGATGGTCGCCTGGTAATATTGTGGCGGCGCGCCGGATGAGGGGTTGAAGACGCAATCAAAGGTGCGTGTCGAAAAGACAATATAGCCGGTCGTCCCCGGGCTTCGGCAGCTCAGCATGCCCACCTCGACATACGCACTGGCGGGTGTCGTCGTCAGGGCAACGCCAAAAAGGGCGGCGGCGGCGATCATTGAGCGGGCAGCGAGTTTGATCAACATGACATTCCTCTCCTCAGCAAACACTACGAACGCGACCATTTAGCAGACTTGATGTGGATCAGCCTAGTCCCAAGTCGCGGTCACAGGCGACATCGACATTGGCAAATTTCCTCAAATTCTTGGCCGGAAATGACAAGACAAAGCTGGCCCTGCTGCTTTATCGGGGGCACCAAAATTCCGGTGCGATTTTATGTGGTACGAAATATCGACGGCGCCATTCAACCGCGATCTGGAATTGGCGGTGATCGACACGCGCGGCACACATGTAACTGTTTTTCCCTGCCGCCGTGTTCTCGGTGGCTGGATCAAGGCTGACTCCAAACGTCGGATTGATTTACAGCCCACGCACTGGCGTGAGTGGTCGCGGGACTTGTGACCTAGTCCGGTTGATGTCGCCCGGCCATGCAGGCCCGGTATAGCCACGAATCTGATGCGCCGCTATATCAATTGTCGCTGCCGTGATTGAAGGCTTTGCCGATTGCGTTAATCCTCAGCGAGCTCATGCCGACGCGCTGATCCTTGTCCTGCGGTGAGACCGCCTCGTAGCAATTGACGTAACCCTTGTCCCACATTTTTCCAGTGCGGTTATCGATCATCCGTTGCCAGCAGCTCTCGCCGCCCGCCGGAACGATAATGATCGAACCGGTGTAGTTCTCGGCTTCGCGGCGTTGTGGCTTCGCGGCGGCCGTTTCGTGCTTGAGTGCCGACCAGCCGCTTGGGTGCCAGTCATAGGCGTAAACGAAAGCGGCAAGGCCAAAGGCCAGCCACACGAACAGCACATAGGTCCGCGGAATATCGCGCAGGAACCAACGGCGGCTCAATGATACGCGCGCAGCCATGGGGACTCACTCTAAACACTGCCTTCCATTCATAGCGTAAGGCGATCATCGTTAAGAGATCGTTCAGGGGCCGGCCGACAGGCATTTCTCGGGCGTTCGCGGGGGCCTCCCTTGCATGGGACCGTCCGCGCCGCGTAACGTCAGGCAGCAACAATGCCGGTGGGCAAAAACGGACCGGCTCTGGGGAGGATGAACATTATGGAGCGGCTTTTCGCGGCAGTTTCGCGTGCAGTCCTTGTGGCGGCTTGTTTTGCGCTTGTTCCGGTGGGCGGGGCTGTCGCGCTCGACTACCCGACTCGTCAGCCACATATCATCGTCGGCTATCCGCCCGGTGGCTCGACCGATATCTGCGCGCGGCTCTTCGCTGACTGGCTCAGCCGGCGTCTTGGCCAACAGTTCATCGTCGAGAACCGCCCCGGCGCCGGTAACAATCTCGCCACCGAAGCGGTCGCCAGGGCTGCGCCCGACGGGTACACGCTCATATTGGTCAATCCCGCCAACACCATCAACGCGTCGCTCTACAAGCACCTCAACTTCAATTTCCTGCGCGACATCGATCCGGTTGCGGGCTTCATTCGCGTGCCGAACGTGATGGAGGTACACCCGTCGGTGCCCGCGAACACCGTCGCCGAATTCATCGCCTACGTTAAGGCCAATCCGGACAAGGTGAACGTTGCCTCGTCCGGCAACGGGACATCGATTCATTTGTCCGGCGAACTTTTCAAGATGATGACCGGCACGAAAATGACGCACGTGCCGTATAAGGGTTCCGCGCCGATGCTCACCGATTTGCTCGGCGGCCAGGTGCAGGTCACGTTCGACAACTTGCCGTCGTCGATCGGACATATCAAAGCAGGAAAGCTGCGCGCCCTGGCGGTAACGACCGCGAAACGTTCGGAAGAGCTGCCCGATGTTCCGACGGTCGGCGAGACAGTTCCCGGATATGAAGCAAGCGCATTTTTCGGCTTCGGCGTGCCGCACGGGACGCCAAAGGAAATTGTCGACCTGCTCAACAAGGAGGTCAATCTGGCGCTGAACGATCCGACCATGCTTGCCAAGCTCAAGGATCTCGGCGGCACGCCGATACCCGGCTCGCCGGCCGATTTCGGCAAGCTCGTCGCGGACGAAACGGCAAAATGGGAAAAGGTCGTGCACGCGGCCAATCTTTCGATCGACTAGGATTCGCGTAACGCTGAAAATGACCAAACGTAAACGTCCCGAAGAGCTGCGCAGCCATCGCTGGCTCGGTGTCAACGATCTGCGCGCTTTCGGCCATCGTTCGCGACTTCGCCAGGGCGGCTATGACGCGGCCGATTGGACCGGCAAGCCGGTCATCGGTATCATCAATACCTGGAGCGACATCAATTTCTGTCACACGCATCTGCGCGATCGTGCCGAAGACGTAAAGCGCGGCGTGCTGCAGGCCGGCGGCTTTCCCATCGAGTTGCCGGCAATGTCGCTGTCCGAGCCCTTCGTGAAGCCATCGACGATGCTTTATCGCAATCTGCTGGCGATGGAGACCGAAGAGCTCCTGCGCAGTCATCCGATCGACGGCGCCGTGCTGATGGGCGGCTGCGACAAGACGACGCCCGGTCTGCTCATGGGCGCGATCAGCATGGGGCTGCCCGCGATCTATATTCCGGCGGGTCCGCAACTGCGCGGAAACTGGCGCGGCCAACAGCTCGGCTCCGGCTCGGACGCCTGGAAATATTGGGATGAAAAGCGCGCTGGCCGCATCAGCGATGCCGACTGGGCCGAGCTCGAGGGCGGCATCTCGCGCAGCTACGGCACCTGCATGGTGATGGGCACGGCCGCGACCATGATGGCCATCGCCGAGGCCCTCGGGATGGCGCTGCCGGGCGCATCGTCGATTCCCGCGGCCGATTCCGGTCATCCGCGCATGTGCGCGGCCGCCGGCCGCCGGGCGGTCGACATGGTATGGGAGGATTTGACCCCGCAGCGCATTCTTACGCCCGCCGCCTTCGACAATGCCATCCGCGTGCACATGGCGATGGGCGGCTCGACCAATGCCATTATTCACGTGGTTGCGATGGCGCGCCGGGCCGGAGTAAATCTCGACATGAAGCGGTTTGACGAAATATCGCGCGAAATTCCCGTGCTCGCCAATGTGCGGCCGTCCGGCGAATTGCTGATGGAGGATTTCTTCTATGCCGGGGGCCTGCGCGCCCTGATGGGTGAGCTTAAAGACGCGCTCGACCCGTCTTGCATCACGGTGACCGGCAAGAGCATCGGCGAGAATATTGCGGGTGCGGAGATCTACAAGCGCGACGTTATCCGTCCACTGTCGGATCCGGTCTCGCGTGATGGCGCAACCGCCGTGTTGACCGGCAATTTGGCACCGCGCGGCTGCGTGATGAAGCCGTCCGCCGCCGACAAGCGCTTGCTGCGCCACCGCGGCAAGGTGATCGCTTTCGAGGACTACAACCACATGGCCCGTGAGGTCGAACGTGACGATCTCGACGTCACTCCCGATCACATCCTGGTGCTCAAGAACGGCGGGCCCAAGGGCGGGCCCGGCATGCCGGAGTGGGGCATGCTGCCAATCCCGAAGAAGCTGGTGAAACAGGGCGTGCGCGACATGTTGCGCATTTCCGATGCGCGCATGAGCGGCACGAGCTACGGCGCCTGCATTCTCCACGTGGCGCCGGAAAGCTTTGTCGGCGGTCCGTTGGCCTTCGTAAAGACCGGCGATGAAATCGAGGTCGACGTGCCTGCGCGCCGCATTCATCTGCATGTTGCCGACGACGAAATTCTCCGCCGCCGCTCGGCCTGGAAGCCGCCCGCACCGCGTTACCCGCGGGGTTATGGCGCACTTTATTCGCAGCACATTGGGCAGGCGGACGAGGGTTGTGATTTCGATTTCCTGGCACCGCTCGGCGCCGTTCCCGAGCCGGAAATTCATTGAAGCGCATTTTATTGGTGGTGCGCGGGTGCGCTTGGGCCTCACTGGGCCCCACCCGGCCTCGCCGAATTGCGCCGATAATGGTAGGCCGGTTGCTCCATCCGGGCGCCACCGCATGAGCGACGACATCCCCTTCGACAAAGACCTCGATCTCGTCCCCGACGTGGTCGACGAACCGGCGCCCGGGGTGCGCCGGATCATGGCCAACAATCCGGGACCGTTCACATTCAAGGGAACCGTCAGCTACATCATAGGACGCGGCAAAGTCGCGATCGTCGATCCAGGCCCCGACGATGCGGCCCATGTCGGCGCCTTGCTCGACGCCGTGCGCAACGAAACGGTGACGCATATTTTCGTCACCCATACCCATCGCGACCACTCGCCGGCAGTGCCCGCAATCAAGGCGAAGACCGGAGCTATCGTTTATGCCGAAGGTCCGCACCGGGCGGCGCGGCCGCTGCACATCGGCGAGCACAATCCGCTCGACGCCAGCGCCGACCGTGATTTTCGGCCTGACGTGGCGCTCAAGGACGGTGAGATGGTGGCCGGTGACGGCTGGACAATCGAAGCCGTCGCGACTCCCGGGCATACGGCGAACCATATGGCCTATGCCCTCAAGGAGAAAAACGCATTGTTTGCCGGCGATCACGTCATGGCGTGGGCGACATCGATCGTCGCGCCGCCGGACGGCGCCATGAGCGATTACATGGCCTCGCTGGCAAAGCTGGCGCAGCGGAAGGAAACCACTTACTTCCCCGGTCACGGACCTGCCATCACCGACGCGCCGCGCTTCGTCAACTATTACATCCTGCATCGCAAGGCGCGCGAAGCCTCGATCCTGCATCGCCTGTCGAAGGGCGCCACGGACATCCCGACGATCGTGCGGGCAATCTATATCGGCATCGATCCGCGCCTGACCGGTGCCGCGGGGCTTTCGGTGCTGGCCCATCTCGAAGATCTGGTCGCTCGCGGTGCAGCCGAAACCGATGGCGAGCCGGCGATCGACGGCATCTACCGCTTGGCCGGCTGACCTTTTTTATCGGGCTGGCCCTTTTTCACCGGCGCAGCCTTTTTCTCGGGCAGGGCGCGCGGCTCCGGCGCCGAGCTGATCGCGTCGTCGATTTCTTCGAGCAGGCTTCTGATGCGCGAAGCATTGGCGCCGAGATCGTGGTCGCCGAAGCGCGAGGCCGACCGCATATCGATGCGGGCGCCTTGCCCGATCGGGGTCACGCGGATCACGACGTCGTCGCGAAATCCCATGATCGGCGAGCGCGCGACCGCCTCGATCACGCCGTCGCGGCGCGCGATCGTCGGCGCGCGCGCATCGCCAATGTACCATTTGCGTTTGGTCACCAGCGCGAGGGCGGCGTCATAGGCGACCTTGGGCGGTGTGTCGAGCTCGAGCGGCGCAATGTCCGGATAGGCCGAGCGCTGCAGCGCAGCCGTCGCCGGACCGGGATAGTCGTTGCGCCCGCGCGGGCGCAGACGCGCCAGAACGTCAAAGCGCGGGGGGTTGGCCGGATCGGTGGTAACGTCGGAAATTGCCGGCAGTTTCAGGGCGCGCGTGCCGAGATAGGCGGGATAGGCGAGCAGCACGAGGCCAAGAAACAGACCGAGCAGCGCGCGGCCAAGCCCGGGAACGCCCTGCCGCCAGATCACGACAAAGGCGGCGAACGCCAGCAATATGGCAAAGCCGGCAAAAACCAGCGCCGCGGCGAAGGTGGCGAGCGCGGGCACGATCTCCAGCAGTCCGGACCGCACGATGATGATCGAAAGCGCGGCCACGGCAAGCGCGAACCACCCCAGCCGCGACGACCAGATCGCGACCTTCGACATCGGTTCATCGTGGAATGGACGTCGCGCCATGCTCATGACCCTGCGCAGATCTTCCTGAGCGCGGCCCATTCGCTCGCATCGAGAAAGGGCGAGGCGGGCGGGGCGGACGCCAATTTATTGATGGCCGCGACGCGGGCCTTCGTATCCGGATGGTCCATCAGGATTTTCATGCCGGGCTCGGTGGCGCCGCCGATCTTGTCGAGCATGGTCGCCAGTGCGCGCGCATCACCGCCGGCCTTGTTCATGAGATCAGCGCCATAGGCATCCGCCGCTGTTTCCGCCTCGCGCGAATAGGACGATTGCAGGATGGATTTTGCGGCCAGCACAACCGCGCCGCCACCGACAAAATCGCCGAGCAGCATGCCAAACAGGAAGGACAGCCCGCCGCCTTCCAGCACGGCTTTGGTGCCGTCTCGATGGGCAACATGGCCGATTTCATGCGCGATCACGCCCGCGACCTCGTCGGGATTGTCAGCCTTGGCGATCAAGCCCTGAAATACATAAACCTGTCCACCCGGCAGAGCCATGGCATTCGCTTCGTCTCGCCGCACCACATTGGTCCGCAAATGCAGCGGGAGCGCGGCGACGGCTTCGAGACGCTTTACCAATTTATCAAGTGCCGCGCGTCCGGGGATCTCCGCGGCGGCTATGCCGCAGTCAAACGCTGCGCCCGCTTTGCGAATATCGAGCATGGCGCGCACCTGCGCATTCACCGCGTCGCCCAGCATGTTCTCGATGGAAACCGGCAGCAACGGCGTCAGGCGTTTGGCAATCGCCGGCACGCCGAACCAGGCAAACAGCACGAGCGACGCGGTTGCGACCACGCTCCAACCGATAACACGCATGCTCTGGCGCTGTTGCGCCGCACCACTGCGATCGACATTGGCGGAGCGTGCATCGATCTCGGCGGCAAAGGCGGAATCGCGAATTTCCAGGCGCTCAAGTGCCGCGCTGCCGCGGCGGCCGAGGCGAAGAATGTTGTCGGGCGCGTCGAGGCCTTCGATCTCGTCGTAGGACCACTGCGCCCGCGAGCGGCCGTCACGGTCGGAAATCTGCAATCCGGCGGCCGAAAGCTCGACGATGACATCGCGGCGCACACTGGTTATCCCGTCGAAGTAAATCCCGGCCGCGGAACTCATGCGCACAATCCCTTGATTCCGCGCAGCATCAATAGCCGCCCACATTGAGCGCGTCGGCGAGACCCTCGCCAAGCGCAGAACTCGGCCGACCCCTGGCCTCGACCTTCTCGAGCGCCGAAAGGCCTGACAATTGCAGCGATTCCATGCCCAACTGCCAGAGCGACAGCAATACGGTCGCGCGATAGATGGTCGAGAAGCCGAGAGCGGCGATGACATAGCCTATCAGCAGGCCAAGAGTCGTTGTGACCTCTCCGGCAGTGCCGGTCTTTCCGATGCCGGCCGCTGTGCCCAAGGCCCCGAAAACGACCGCGCCGACGATGCCAACCGCGATACCGAACAGCAGTGCATAGCCGACGAACCGTGCATAGGCTCCGTAGACAAGGCGCGTGCGCAAATGCGAGCGAACTTCGATGCCGCCAAAGCGCAAGCCCGAACACCACCAGCGCAACATCATGGCCTGGAACGCCGGGTAGAGCAGGGCGGCCAAGGCGATGCTCGCGCCCGCCATTAGCATGGCGAAGACGATGGCGGCACCGAGTCCGGGGTTGCCGCCTTCAATCTTGCTCATCACGTCATCGCCGCCCTGTGCGACCGCGTCGGCGAAGGCTTTCCAGTCCACGGCGGCAAAGCCGCGGACGGCGAATGCGAGCGGCGCAAACAGCGCAAACCACATCGGAAAGCCTCGAAGGAACAAAGTGAAGCCCGACCCCTCGAAGCGGCCGCCAAGGTTGCCATAAAACGTGTTCCGCATCTTGTAGCGCTCGAGGCTCGCAAGTTGAAACGGGTAGGCAAGCCCGAACGTCAGCGCGGTGAAGATCCACCAGGACATCGCCCGAAAGGCAAACCCCCAGGCCGAGCCCTCCTGATGAAAGCGCAGGCCACGGTAGATGGTGCGCGTAAGGCGATAGCGGCGTGCGCGATAGATGGCGTATTGGCCGAGCAGGCCAAGTGCGGCAAAGGCGATGACGCCGGACAATTTTCCGAGAATGCCGAGATCGAGCGCCGCGAGAAAGAGTCCGCCATAGATGGGAATCAAAAGCGCGATCGCCACCAGGAAGCCGAGCAGGAGTTCCAGCGCAGTGCCGGTGTATTCAAGCGCCTCGCCCGCGATCTCGCTGTTCGACCATAGAAAGCGGCGGACGTCGGTCACCAGCCAGAACCGATAAATGCCCAGCGTGAAAAACAGCAAGACGGCACCCCGAACGAGCAGCCGCCAATAAGGCGGGCGCTGCCCGAGGAATCGCACGCCGCCGCCCGCTGCGATCCCGCCTGCATCGAGGCTGGTCATGGTCAGCAGGGATAAAGGTAAGCGCGAAGACAGGCAACCGGACGCAAGTCCGGTCAGGCCACGAGCTGCGCCACGCTCGTCGAGGCTTCCAGCCGCGCGCGGATCGTTTCGGCGGTCATCGGCTCGCCGAAGAAATGGCCCTGCCCTTCGTGGCAGCCATGCGTTCTGACCTGCCGCATCTGCTCTTCGGTCTCGATACCCTCCGCCACGACAGTCTTGTCGAGGCTGGCGCCGAGACCGGCCACCGCGCCGATGATCGCCTGGGCATCGCGCTCTTCGCCCAGGCCCTGAATGAACGACTGGTCGATCTTGATCTTCTGGAACGGGAATTTGCGAAGATAGTTGAGCGAAGAGTAGCCCGTGCCGAAATCGTCGAGCGAAATGCTAACGCCGAGATTCTTGAGCTGCTCCATGGCCGTCAGGGTGCCATCGCTTTCTTCGAGCAACAGGCGTTCGGTGACCTCAAGCTCCAGCCGCTGCGCCGGCAGCCCCGACTTTGCGAGCGCAGATACGACCTGCAAGGCAAGGCCGCGATCGCGGAACTGCACCGGCGACAGATTGACGGCGACCTTGACCGATTTCGGCCATTGCGCGGCCTCAAGGCAGGCGCGCTGCAGCGCCCATTCGCCAAGGGCGATAATCAGGCCGGTCTCTTCGGCAATGGGGATAAAGACCGCAGGCGGCACCATTCCGCGCCGCGGGTGATCCCACCGCATCAAAGCCTCGCATGTCGTCACGCGGCCGCTGCGCAAATCGACCAGCGGCTGGAAATAAAGATGGAACTGATCCGAAGCGAGCGCTTCGCGCAGGTCAAGCTCCAGCGCGCGCCGCTCTTGCGCCGCCTCCTCCATCTCCAGGGCGAAGAAACGATGATCGCCGCCGCCGCCATTTTTGGCCGCATAGAGCGCCATGTCCGCCTTCTTGAGGAGCTGGTCGGCGTCGACCCCATCCATGGGCGCCATCGCGATGCCGATCGAAGCGCCGATATCGATGCGGTGTCCATCGATATCGAATGGATCCTTGAGGGTACGGGCGAGGCGCTCTGCCAGCCACTTTGCATCCTGGTAGCGCTCGGTGCCGACCTGAAGAACGACAAATTCGTCGCCGCCGAACCGGGTGATCATGTCGCCGGGGCGGATGACGGTCTTGAGCCGCGACGCGACTTCCTTGAGCAATTTGTCGCCGATCGGGTGGCCGAGCGTGTCATTGATTGTCTTGAACCGGTCGAGGTCGATCAAGTGAATCGCCACGTGGTTCTTGCGCTTATGCATCGCGGCAAGCATGCCGTTGATACGTTCGCGGAACTGGTTCCGGTTGGCGAGGCCGGTAAGGTCGTCGTATCTGGCAAGATGCGTGATGCGCTCCTGCGCGCGCTTGCTTTCGGTCACGTCCTCGAGAATGACGACCGAGCCGCCGCCAGACATCAACCGGCGCGATACCGCGATGGTGCGGTCGCCGTCCGGTGACTGCTGGACCTGATCGAAACGGTCCTGCTGCAGGCCTTGCGCCAGATCGCTGAAAACCTTCTTCACGCTTTTCGTGCGGTGATTTCCGGCGCGGATACTGTGGCGGATCAGCAGCGAAGCCGGCATGCCCACGCGGACAGGCATGTCCTTGAGGTGGAGCATTTCAAGGAAGCGGTCGTTCCAGACCTGGAGGCGGTTTTGCTCGTCGAGCATGCACAGGCCGTGCGACATGTTGTTGAGCGCGATATCGAAGCGGTTTGCCTGCTGCTCGAAGCGGGTTGCGAGGGCGGCCTCCTTGCGCGTCATCGTCAGGGCCTGAATGATGATGTCGCGAATGCTGAGCGTGATGTCGATCATGCCGTAAATGAACATCAGCACGACGAAGCCCAGGGCCCGGTGCACCCAATCGGGATAGACCAGCAGCGCAATGGCCATCGGCAGCGTGCAAAGCGTGAGCTGTCCGACCGCAATGAAAGGCCGTCCGGCATTGCGGCCCGAAATCGCCGCCGCGTAGCCCGCCGTCGTCGTGGTGACGGCCATCTGCAGCGATGCATCCGCCGTGCGCGTGATCGCCATCCAGCACAGCAGGCCCAGCAAGGCCGAGAAGCCCCAGGCGCCGTATTCGTAGACGTGTTCCCATAGCCTCGTAGCGGCAAGCTTTTCGGCTTCCTTCGATCGCTGATAGAGCAGCGCGGAGACCACGCGCAGCATGCCGACCGCGAGAATCGCGAGCGAGTTGGCCATGATCCAGAGATCGCCAACGCGCAATGCGACCGCTGCGCCGACGATCGAGCACGCGACCGCACCAACGATCAGCGACGCGATCGGCGCAAACAGCGACTCGATCAGGGCGAGGCGTACTTCATTCGGCAGCTCCGCATCGGCCTTGCGGGTCTGCAGTAACTTTTTGAACAGCATTTGACCTACGCGCACACGGACTTCGAGGTCGAAATGGTACCCGCGATTGTTCAATGCGATGCAAATTGCTTGGTGTATCAGCAACCAAGATGAACGGATTGGAATCGGCCGAGCGACAATTTCAATAAAATTGTATCGATGCGCAGATGAGTTCTGCGAACCGGCTGCGTCGTCGAAAAGTGCCGCAGAATCGATCTAATTTGCGCGAGCTTGCTGACCTCGCGTGAGTGCGCGCGTATGCACGCAGGCCGATGCGCTCGCCGCGCCCCACTCCGTCTACTTCTTCCAAATGTAGTTAACGCGAATTTCGTTCGAATTTTCCGCGCGAAACCGAGCGCGCAATGCAGACGCGGGACTCCAATGCACGTTTGCTTGGTTGTTAGTTCTTCAACCCATCGTTAAGGTAAAAAAAGTGTAAATGGGTGCGAATAAATGTCGGTGTTTGTGGCGTCTGAAGGCCATTCGGCGGTGCGTATCGATGCCCGCCCGGTGGCTCCCGCACCAGCGAAACTGCCTCCCGATCCCCAGCTCATCGATCTGAAAAAGAGCGCCGACGCGCGCCGCCTGTTCGAGCTGGAACAGTTGGAAGTTTCCTGGGACGATCTAACGGGCTCGCTGTGGACGTTCATGCGGCCGCGCGGCCGGCCGAGCTACAATCTCGATTTCCTGGAAGACTTCCACGCCTGGCAGCGTGGCATTCTCGCCGCCTTCGGACACCGCCCGAATGATCTGAGATATCTGCTGCTCGGGTCGCGTACGCCCGGGGTATTCAATCTGGGCGGCGATCTGGATCTGTTTGCGGCCAAGATTCGTGACCGCGATCGCGAAGCACTGGTTGCCTACGGCGAATCCTGTGTGCGCATTCTGCACCGGAACATCAATTGCCTGGGCCTTCCGATGGTCACGATCGGGCTGGCGCAAGGCGACGCACTCGGCGGCGGCTTCGAGTCGCTTCTGTCATTCAACGTGATTATCGCCGAACGCGGCGCGAAGTTCGGATTTCCCGAAAATATCTTTGGCCTTTTCCCGGGGATGGGCGCCTACAGCCTTGTGGCGCGGCGGGTCGGCGCGGCTTTTGCCGAAGAGATGATGCTCAACGGACGCATCTACACCGCCGAGGAAATGAAAGACGCTGGCCTGGTCCAAATACTGGCCGAGCCGGGGCAGGGCATTGCGGCGGCGCGCGACTATATCCAGCGCAGCAAGCGTCGTCACACGGGCAGCCGCTCGATCTATCAGATCGGACGCGAGGTCAATCCAGTCACCCTTGATGAGCTTTATCGCATCGTTCAGGTCTGGGCGGATGCCTGCCTGGAGCTGCGTGATCGCGATCTCAAGGTGATGCAGCGCCTCGTCGTCGCGCAGGACCGGCTGCAAAGCTTGCCGCTCAATGTGCCGCTCGCGGCCGAGTAGGGGCCCGGTCTCGATCTCCGTTGGGCGAGACCGGCGCAAGGTGCGCGTACCGGGAACGGGTTAGACGCTACGCCTACCGATGCGTTGAGGCGGGCTTAGTTCAGTTGCCGTCCGGCCATCAATTCCCCGCGTTCGAAGCTCATCTGCGAGAAGCGGTCGCGATACTCGCCCGGTGTCATCCCGGTATGGCGCTTGAACAAATTCCGGAAGAAACCGATATCCTCATATCCGATTTTTGAGCTGACCGTCTGGATCGACGACGTGCCGTGCTCCAGCAATTCCCTGGCGGCCGACACCCTGAGCATCTGGATATAGGCGCCGGGCACGCGGCCGGTTGCAGCCTTGAAGCGGCGGATGAAATTGCGCGGGCCCATGCCGACCCGCCGGGCGAGAGTATCGATCGAAATATCGCTGTCGAAATGCTGCTGCATATATTCTTCCGTCTGCCTGATTTTCTCATCGGAGTGCGGGCGTGACAGCTGCACGACCGAATATCCCGACTGGCGACCGCGCGGCATGCTCAAAAGCAGGGCCTTGGCGCATTGAAGCGCGACTTCATGGCCGCAGAACTTCTCCACCAGATAAAGGCTGAGATCGATCGAGGCATAGACGCCGCCGCTGCAGAAAATCCGCCCGTCCTCCGTCACGAATTGTTCGGTCCGCCAGTGGACCTTGGGATAGCGCTCCCGAAATATGTCGGCGACGCCCCAATGGGTCGTCGCTTGGCGGCCATCGAGAATTCCGCTCTCGGCAAGGAATGCGACACCCGTGCATGCGCCGGCAATATAGGCACCGCGCGCATTCCATTTGCGCAGCCATGGAATGAGGGACGTGTTCTTCGCAATAATGTCCAGCACGTCCCAGCCGGGCGCGGCAATAATGATGATGTCGGTGTGCTTGATGTCGTCGATCGCGCAGTCCGGAGTAAGGCCGAGCGATCCGGCTGCGTTTACTTTCCGCCCATCGACCGATGCAGTGCGCACCCTAAATCGTGGCTGGACATCGCCGCCGTGAAGCCAATTCCAGACGACGCCGGCCGAGTGAAAGATCTCGATCGGGGCAATCGCCGTCGACGCGTAACCTTCTTCCAGGACGACGACGGTAACATCCAGCAAACCGTCGCTATGTCCCGACGCCGGTATCTGGCGCTTTGCTCGCGCTGCCGTCTTTTTAGCCATGGCCATTCACTTTCATGTTCAACGCGATCGGCTCCCATAGACCGATCAGCGCGCCAACCGAATCCTGAATCAAGGCTATCCGCGCGATGCCGGACACGACGAAAGGATCGGCGACCACGGTCCCGCCAAGCCTGATCGCCCGCCAGACAGCATCTTCCACATTGTCCACCCGCACATACGGTGTCCAATGCGACGGCATTCCATGATCGAGCAGCGCATCGCGCAATTGATAAAGCGAGCCGACGTCATGATCCGATAGCCGCAGACGGGTAAAGCTGCCGCCATTCGCAGGCTGCTCATGCGCGGTCCAGCCGAAGAGCTTTCCGTAAAATGCCTTCGCGCTGTCGGCATCGCTTGCCGCGAGATCGAGCCAGCAGAACCGTCCGGGATTGGTTTTGTCGAGCTGTACCATGAGAGCCTCTGAAACAATCGCGCCGGTTGAGGGTGCCGCCGGCCGGCTGTCCGGCGGCACCGCCTCAATCAGCCCACAGCCGTCAAGGGATCAATGACGGTGCGCACCTCGGTCACTTTGGTTGCGGGAAAGCCGCTCAATTTGGCGTGTTCGCGAACGGCCGCCTCGTCCTCGGCGAGATAGATGCAGAAGGTCTTGTTATCGACGACGTAGGAATGCTCCCACTGTGCCTTGCCCGCCAGCTTCGCCAGTGCGCCGTTGGAGGTCGCAGCGGCATCCTTGAGCTGCGCGCGATTCATCCCGCCGATGCCCGGCAAATCCCGTTCGATCACATAGCGTTTCATGGTCCTTACTCCGTGTTCGTGTGTTACGGAGCGCAAGATCGGTTTGTTTCGCACTATAAACCAGATGTCATTTTTGACAATATAGATGGGTGATTATGACAAGCACCAATATGCCCCATTCCATGGGCTGAATCGGCCAACTAAAGGTCGCGTTCACCCCAGATCCGTCGTTCGTGATTTAATCTCGACCGGCTGGCACAAAAAAACGGATCCCGACAAGGATGCGCAGGTTCTCCCGCTTTCCCGGTTTGCTGTTGCTGCTGGCGGCTCTTTTTGCCTGCGGCCCCGCAAGCCATGCGCAAAGCCCGGGCAACTCCGCCAGCCCGTCGGACGCCTGCCTTGCATTCAAACGCGGGTTGTCACTTGGCGCGCCGCTGTCCGGCATCAAGGCGAAGCTGCAGGCGGGCAAGACCCTGACAATCGTGGCGCTCGGCTCTTCGTCGACGACCGGATTCGGCACATTCGGATCCGGCGGCGCATTCCCGGACGTGATGAAAAAGGAATTGCTGCGATTGCGGCCCTCTGCGCGGATAGAGCTGATCAACAGCGGCCGCATCATGGACAACATTCCGGGCAACATCGCCCGCCTCGACAGCGACGTCCTGCACTACAAGCCCGATCTGGTGGTGTGGCAGCTCGGCAGCAACGACGCAGTGTGGCGCGGCATTGCCGACAATGTGAAGGAAACGCTGACCGACGCGGTAAAACGGCTCAAGGCCGCAAATGCCGATGTCGTGTTGGTGGATTTGCAATATGCACCCGTCGTGCTCGTCGCTTCGCGTCACGTCCGCATGGAAAAAATCATCGCCGACGTCGCGCGTGAGCAGAATGTCGGTCACTTCCCGCGATTTCTCTTGATGAAGCGGGCGACCGAGGCGGGTGTCAAAGGGCTGGTTTGGTGGGACGGCCTCCACAACTCCGCCGAAGGTCACAAATGCGTGGGTGTCGCGCTCGCGCAAATGATCGACGCCGCCGCGCGCTGACGCGGCCCGATAGATCGAAATTGCGCGATATTAAATCTGTGTCGCCGGGAGAACCTACATCCCCGCGGCCTTCTTGCGTTTGTCGCACTCACTCCAGAACTTCGGCCAGGTCATTCCCGCGGGCACTTTTCCCGCAGCTTTTTCCGCCTTCCAGTCCGCGCCGCAGGCTCGTTCGCGAGCGTGTTCGGCTTCCTGGGGATCGGCCGGTTTCTTCGCAGCTGTTTTCGGTGCTGCGGCTGGCGCCGGTGCAGCAGGCGCGGCCGCTGGCGTCGCGGCCGCCGGCTTTTCAGCCGTGGCTCTGCATTTCGCGACGAAATCTTTTTCAGTGATCTTGGCCGCCTCGTTTGCGGCCTTGTTCGCCCTCCACTCCTCCTGGCAGGCCTTTACAGTTTTCTTCTGCGCGAACGATGGCGTTGCGGAAAATGCAAGGCCCGAGCAAACAACAGCGAAGCACAAGAGAAGTATGGATCGTTTCGTCATGTCCAACCTCCGAATTTTTTCCCAGCGTGGTTGTAGCTTCCCCCCGAAAGAACTGTTTTCGCAGTTGCACTCTACTCCGGTTGCCCCAGCATGCGGAAAATTTCATCAAGCTGCGGGCTCATCGGCAGATTGAGGGTCTCGCCGGTTGGCAGCCGTCGCAAGAACCACTTGTTGTAAAGCTCGGCGAGGCGGCGCTCGCCAGCCATGCGGTTGAAGGTTCGCTCGACCACCGCGGCAAAGCCTGGATCGTCGCGCCGGAAGACCAGGCCATAGGGGTCGTAGGACAGGTACTCGCCGACCACCTTCATATTGCTGGCGTTTTTCGACGTGGCAATGAACCCGTAAAGCAGCACATCATCGGTGGCGAAAGCATCGGCCTTGCCGGACGCCAGCATGTCCAACGATTGCGCATGATCGGGCGCGGTGACAATCGTGATGCCGAGTTTCTGCTTGTTGGAGAGGGTGCGCAGGGCAGCTTCATTTGTGGTGCCCGCGGTGACGACCACAGTCTTGCCCGCAAGATCGCGATAGGAGCCGACCGTGGATGACTTGGGTACCATCAGCTTGGTGCCTGCCACGAAGAAGATCGGCGAAAATGCCACGTCCTTGCGCCGCTGCAGATTGCCCGTGGTTGAGCCGCATTCGATATCGACCTCGCCCGACGCGACCTTCTGTAGCCGGTTGGCCGGTGTGACCGGCGCGAACGCGATCTTGATCTCCATGCCATCGAGTTCGGTGGAAACATCCTCGACGATCTCACGGCAGAGGTCGATCGAATAACCGATCGGCTGGTGACGCCTGTTCAGGTAGGAAAACGGCAGTGAACTTTCACGATAACCAAGCGTGATCGTGCCGGTGTCCTTGACCTTCTTGAGCGTTCCGGAGAGCGCTGTAACATTCGCGCCGTCCTGACTGCTGGCCGGAGCAACAAGAAGCAACGCCAGCGTCACGCCGGCTGCAAATGCCGACCAGCTCGCTCGCATTGCACGCATCAGGCCGGCTCGGGCTCGGCTATAACGACGACGACATCGTGCATCTTCTCGCCTTCCCACTTTGCCACCACCGCCGTGGCCAAGGTGTTGCCGATAACATTGGTTGCGGAGCGCCCCATGTCGAGAAACTGATCGATGCCGATAATCAGCAGCAGACCTGCCTCCGGAATGTTAAAGCTCGACAGCGTTGCCGCGATGACGACGAGCGAGGCGCGCGGAACGCCCGCCATGCCCTTGCTGGTTAGCATGAGAAGCAGCAGCATCGTGATCTGTTGCCCCAGCGGGAGCTCGATATTGTAGGCCTGCGCGATGAACAGGGTCGCGAAGGTGCAGTACATCATCGAGCCATCCAGGTTGAACGAATAGCCCATCGGCAACACGAAGCTGATGATTTTTTTGCTGATCGGAAATTTCTCGAGCTGCTCCATGGTTTTCGGATAAGCCGCTTCGCTGCTCGCGGTTGAAAAGGCCAGCAGGAAGGGCTCGCGCACCAGATGGACGAGCCGGAAAGCGTGCGGGCCGAAAATCAGGAAACCGACGGCGATCAACAGGCACCAAAGCACGACGAGGCCGAAATAGAACTGGATGATGAACTTGCCGTAGGTCACCAGAATGCCAAGGCCCTGCGTGGTGACGATCGCGGCCATCGAAGCGAATACCGCGATGGGCGCAAGCTTCATGATGTATCCGGTGATCGTCAGGATGGCGTGGGATAGCTCCTCGATGCCTTCCACGAGATGGCGCGCCCGCTCGCCCAGTGCCGCGCAGGCAACGCCGAAGAACAGCGAAAACACCACGATCTGAAGGATCTCGTTGGTCGCCATTGCCTCAACGACCGAACGCGGCACGAGATGCGCCACGAATTCCTTCATCGACAGCGATGCGACCTTGAGATTGGTCGAAGCCTGTGCGTCAGGGAGCGGCAGGTTGAGATTGTCGCCGGGCCGCAGGATGTTGACCAGCACCATGCCGAGCACCAGCGACACGAGGGATGCGGCAACGAACCAGACCATTGCTTTCGCGCCGATGCGGCCAACCGCCTTTGTGTCGCCCATGTGGGCCACGCCGACCACGAGCGTCGAAAACACCAGCGGCGCGATGATCATCTTGATCAAGCGCAGGAAGATATCGGTAATGAGCGAAATATAGTCGGCTATGGTCTTTGCGGTTTTCGGGTCTGGCCAGAGCGTGTGGCAGGCGTAGCCGACGAGAATTCCGATGACCATCCCGATCAGGATTATTGTGGTGAGTTTCGAACGCATTGGCCCCTCCCAATGGTACGCGAACGCCAGCGTAGCAGAAATCAGGGAAGAAATGTCCTATGGTTGCCTGAAGAAAAACCGGGATGCGCGGAGGGAACGATGAGAGTGAAATGGATTGCGGCGGTGTTTGCTGTGTTCGCGGGAATGGGCGGCGCGCAGGCCCAGGACTACCCGACAAGAGCGGTAACCGTGATAGTTCCCTTCGCGCCCGGTGGACCGGCCGACGTTACCGGCCGCATCGTGGCGGATATCTTCTCCCGGCATCTCGGCCAGCAGTTCGTGGTGGAGAATGTCGGCGGCGCCGGTGGCACGCTCGGGTCGCTGCGCGCCGCGCGCGCTGCGCCTGACGGCTACACGATCATTTCCGGTCACATGGGTACGCATGCCGCGGCGCCCATGTTTTATCCCAATCTGGGCTATGACCCGGAGAAGGATTTCGAGCCGATCGGGCTGATCGCCGAGCAGCCGGAACTGCTTGCGGTGCGAAAGGACTTTCCCGCCAACAACCTCAAGGAGTTCATTGCCTACGCGAAAGCCAACGAGAGCAAGCTCAATATGGGGCACGCCGGCGTCGGCTCCGTATCCTATGTCGGCTGTCTTCTTCTCAACTCGGCCATTGGCATCAAGCCGACCATGGTGCCGTTCACAGGCACGGCGCCGGTCATGAACGCAATTCTCGGAGGGCAGGTCGACTATGATTGCGATCCGGTGCTGGGGCCGTTGCCGCACGTGCAGGCGGGCACCGTCAAGGCGCTCGCGATCGCTTCAAAAAAGCGAAGCCCGCTGTTGCCGGACGTGCCCACGTCCTTCGAGCAGGGGCTGCCGGAATTCGACTGCGCGCCTTTTTATGCACTGTTCGCGCCGAAAGGCACGCCGAAGCCGATCATCGACAAACTCGCCGCGGCACTCGACAAGGGCCTCAGTGAGGAGGCGGTGCAGAAACGGCTGGCCGATCTTGGTGCCGAAATCGCGGAGCCGAACCGCCGCGGGCCGAAAGCGCTGGCCGATCTGGTGAAGAGCGAAGTCGCGCGGCTGACGCCGATCCTGAAAGCAGCAACCGCCAAATAGGTTCCTAGGCGCCCAATCTGCGCCGATTGGCGCGCACGCGACGCCGGTAGAGCGCTTGACTCTTCCCGGCAGCAGTTCGAACGCCGCCGCCGCTCGCCAAGGTGGTCAGAACGGCCCAGTTGGCCTCGCCAAGAGTGACGAATTTCTCTGTCATCATCCGCCAGGCTTCGAGCCCGGCGAGCGGGCCGCCCGCCGCCAGCCGCATCATGCGCAAAGTCATGACGACCTGGATGTCGCGCCCAAAACGTGCCGCCTCGAACCACGCCGTGATGCCATTAGACAAGCGACCCTCCCACAATAAAATTCGCCAACTTGAAATAGTGGTCTTGGGTGCCTTGCACCAGCGGACCACCGCGAGGATCAGCGGGTTACCACGAAGGCTTTTTTGGGGAACTCCGGCCCCGTCATCGCATTATCGCAGTGACAGGGAGGCAAGTCATGGTGAAGACATTCAGCCGCAAGGCCAGGCGCGCAGTGACTGGCGTCGCGCAGCGCGGCGCCGAGCATGTCAAAACGGTTGCTGGCGAAGCTTTCGGGGCCGCAGCGAGAGCGGCGACGGACGCGGTTTTGCAACGGACTGCGGCGGCGCTCGCCAGCGGACATGACCAGCTCACGCGCTCGACTCCGGCACTTGAGCGCGCTGCCGGGCGCGCCGCGACGAACAGCGTCAGCAAAACAGGGCAACGCAAGCGTCGCAAGCCGGCTCGGGTTGCGCGTAAGACCAAGCGGCGCGCGCATTAGTCAGCGTGCAGGGGCCGGCGAGCGTGCCCACGAAATGAGCATCCAGAAGTTGCTATTTTTGTATCGAAAGCGCGGCGAAATATTCCCGCGCGCTGCTGAATCGAATTTCATCTGAAACAACAGCAATAAAATATGAGATTTTTACTCGCCAAAGCGAGTACAGATTTCTGTCATGAGTGCGTACCTGCAGTTTCTGACGGACGATTCGACGGTATTCGGAATAACGTTCCAAAACTGGATACCGGTCGTCGCGTTGATCATGATCGCGTGGGTCGGCGCACTCACATCAAAACTATAGGCGGCCATTCCAAAAGGTGACCGTCTTTATCCGATTTCGGAACTCCCGGAACGGCTGCGGGTTATCCCGCAGATCACATGGAAAACAGGGAGTTCGATATGGGTTTCGGACGAGGCGCACTGCTTTGGCTACTTGGCGTGCCGCTGCCAATTATTATCCTGCTCGCTCTGTTCTGGCATCACTGAGAGCCCGACGCTGCGCGGCGTTTAGTGCAGGCCGGGCGATGTCAGAGCGGTGCGTTCAATTCGGATAATTTCCTTGCGGTATCCACGATCATGTCTATTCGCCGCTGAAGCTTGTTCTTCAGGTCGGGAATATTGACCTTGTCGGTGACGCGATAGGCATTGCCGACGCGTTCCACATAACCGTGCTTCACCATTTCTTGCAGACGCCTCACCACCGTCACGCGCGGCAGTTTCAGGGCGTTTGCGATTTTGCTGGCGTTGACCGGCGCGCACATTACGGTGCGCAGAAACACATACATGCCTATGGTCCGGAATGTTGAACTGTCGCTGTGGGCAGCGAATGCGGCTCCATAATCGTCGCTCATGCTCCGGATCAACCCGAGATACATGCGGCACATGAGCATACGCTCGCGCGCCAATTCGATGCGGGGTGACGGCAGAATTTCATCGACCAGGACAAAGTCAGAACCCGGCTCTTGCCAGACTTCGGCGTGTTTTACGTGGTGTGCTCGCGGCTCTTGGTTCTTGTGAACTTCCATGGGCGATACTCCGGCCCAAGCAGGATGATCGGCGGCAAATCATGCTCTGCAATGGTTTGGTCGACAATTCACGGCTGCTTGAAAGGCTGACCGGCCGTGTGACGCACGTGCATTCTCCTTTGCTGCCGGGCACTTAGCCGTCTCACAACGCCGTCGACAGGCCAACGTAGAAACCGCGGCGCGCCCCGAACTGCGGCGCGAATACGCCGATACCCGATCCGTCCCTGAGTTCATAAACCGTGTCGAGAACGTTCACGACATCGAAGCGAGCGGTAAACTTGCCCATATCGGGCACCGTGAACTCGCGTGAGAGTCCAATATTGGCTGTCGCGTAGGGCGCAACGTGGTCGGTGTTTGCGAACCCGCTGCGCAGGCCGCTGCCATAGACCATGCTGGCGCTAAAGCGAGTGCCTTGCCAAAGGTAGGAGGCACCGGCCGAAGCGGTCCACGTCTGGGCATGGTCGGTGTAGATGTAATTGTTGGCGATGTAGGCAAGCTCGTCGTTGCCGAACAGATATTGGTTCGACACCACGTTCCTGGCGACTTGGCGCGCCCAGGCGATATTTCCGTAGGCGTTGAAGTTGCCGTCTTTGTATGTCGCGCTTAGCTCGATGCCCGAATTGTATCCCCTTTCATAATTGAAGCCGTTGAGGACGAGGGCCTGGCCGAACTGTCCGTCGTCCAGAAGGTCGCGGGCGATCTTGTAGTAGGCATCGATGCCGACTTGAAGGTGGGGCGTGATCTTTTGTGCGACCCCGGCATCGAAGTAATGCGAGCGCTCGGGGAGGACCGGGTTCTGCTGAAAGTTTTCCGGCTGAGCGGTTGTATTGGCCGTCGCGGCGATATTGGTGGGAGCGGCGATCACCTGGGATGGCGGGGTGAAATAGCGCGCATAGCCCGCATGGAACGTCGTTCCGTCAATCGGCTTGTACACCAAGTTGATGCGCGGGCTGAGCTGGTTGACATTGACATATTGCCACATCTGGTCGAAGCGCAAACCGAAATTGAGCGTGAGCTTGTTGGTGATCCGCCACTCGTCCTGGACATAACCTCCGGCAATCCATCCAACTTTTGCATTGGAATCCGCGATCGGAAACGGCGTGTCGACCGGATTGCCGCCCGAATCAAGCGGCAGCACTGTCGAGATGTTGCTCACCCGTGTGCTTTCGCCGAACACGGTGAAGCCTGCCCGCAACGTATGAGCATCGCCGAAGCGGTACGCGCCGTCGCCTTGGAGGCCGGTTGCGAAACTCTGTCGATATACGTTGGAGGCAACGCCGTTGAACAGAATGTCCCCAACAGGATCGGGCAGAAAATGAAGCGCGCTGTAGCGGCTGAAAGCCGCGAGCTGACCGTCGAAACCGTTGACCGATTTCTGTAAGGCGACCACCCCAAAAGTGTTCTGTTCGCGCTGGTTCTCGTTGAGATTTGACGAGGAAAACTCGCTTACTCCATATGCGCTGGTGATCCCGCAGCAGAACGACTGTCCTGGATTGTTGGGAATCTGGAAGGTGCTTGTCGTATTGCCGAAGATTGTCGCCACGCGCGTCTGCGCATCAAGCACGGTGGACGTATAGCTGAAAAAATTGCCCTGATAGGTGCGATCGTGGATTGCATTGACGCTTGAGGTCGGGTTTTCGATTCCGAGATTGCTGGTAAAGCCGCGGCCGGTGAAAAAATATTCCGTAGTTCCGATGCGGCCGCCGTATTCGATACTGGGTGTCAGGGTGCTGAAGCTTCCCCCGTAGATTCCAACACTGCCACCTTGATCGAGTGATTTTCCGCTTTTTGTCTGAATATCAACGATACCAGCGGTCCGCAGCCCGAATTGCGCCGGCAAAGCGCCGGTGATCAGGGCGAGGCTGCCGATAAAACTCGTGTCCAGAACGCGGCCGAATCCTGAAACACCATCGGGAAGAATGATGCCGTTGATGCGGTACTGCACATTGGCATGCTCGTTGCGCACGTGAATTTCGCCGCTCGCGGCGGAATCCTGCGAAATCCCCGGGGCCTGCAGCAACACTTTGTCGATAGGTGCTTCGGTGCCTTGCGGCAAAGCCTCTATTGCCGCGCGATTGACGTTGAACGAAGTGACGCCGAAATTCGGTGACAGATTATCGCGGGCCTCATCGAACTTCGTATTCCTCGACGCGAGATCGGCTGCCGGTGCCGGCTTGGGCGATGTGACGGGACGCGGCGGCAAGGCGTGCGGTGCTTGCACGATGACTTCCGGAAGCTCCACGGCCGGGCGCTCTGCTGTATCCTGGGCTTGAGCACCCGCACCGAGCCCAACCAGCACGGCTGATTGTGCGGCCCACACAAGGCCGCGACGGATTTGAAATAACATTGAAAACATCGAACCCCTGTTCTTCGCGGAAAGGACATGCCGCTGTCGGAATCGAACGCGTTCCCCGGACAAAGGGACGGCGGCGTGCTGTCAGGTTTTTCGCAAGATCAGGCGAGCGGAGGAGCGCGGGCCTCAAATGGTCGAACGCTAGCGCCAAATCGTCGGCCGTTGTCGAGGATGACATTTGGTGTGATGCTGTACGCTTTCAGCACCACAAGGGCAGGTGGCGAAGGAATTACAAGTGTCGCAAGGAGCGCAATAGTCGCGCAGATATCGCAATTGTGATGAACAAAGCCGTTGTGGTCTTCCGACGGATTCCCGCCGTCGCGATCGGCGTCAAACGATGTTCCGATACTCGCTGCCGGCGCGAGGTCTTCGGCGTGAACATGGCCAAAGGACAGCACCAACTGGATGGCCAGGGCGGAAATCGCCAGCCAGCTGCCAAACCGCATTGAGCTACGAGTCCACAGCATGGTGCTTTTAACGAGCCTGATAGGGCCCGCATTATGTTATATTATAACACTTACGCAAGCCCGTACCGGTGCTTTTTGGCAAAAAGCTGCGCTATCCACTGGCGCGTGGGGGCCGGCGCCGCTCGTGGAACCATGTGCGGTACGTCATCATCTTCGCTCGCTGCGCTCCCGGTGCATGCCGCTTGCATGTCGATGCCTCGGCGCTGTTGTCAGCCGCTCCCCACCGCAACTCGACGCAGTCGTTCACATTGTACGCCATCTCGAGAGCCCCCGCGCGATCGACCACGTCCTTGATCGCGAGCGTCCACGAGGAGCCATCGCTGCGCGGGTACGAAAACTTTCGCGCCGAAAGTTCCGACGCCAGCACGCTCTGCAATTCGGCTTTTACGTCTGCGACGCTCTTTCCGCTCGGCATCGCATAGCGCTCGGGCCGCCGCGCGACGCGATCCGGGAATCCGCGCACGACATCGATCGCGATCAACAGGCGCAAATCGCGTGCCGGTGTCGCAAAATCTTCCCAGGCGCCGGTCGTCTCGAAGATCGTTGCA
Organism: Pseudolabrys sp.; assembly: GCA_035626335.1. GTDB lineage: Bacteria > Pseudomonadota > Alphaproteobacteria > Rhizobiales > Xanthobacteraceae > Pseudolabrys. The sequence goes on along the minus strand of DASPNW010000024.1, from coordinate 13,415 downwards.
CCGTCGGGCATGGCCGCTTCGCCGCGCCCGCTGTTCTGGAACTTCCGCCCGTTTTCGACTGACGTCACGCGCGCCTTTACCTGCTCGTCGAGCGACGCGATCGCCTCCTTCATCGCGCGCAAGGGATCGAGCGGCGACGGCGACATCACGTCATCCATCCGATCGTAAAAGGCTTCGACCCCGAGCTTCGCCTGCTCGAGTGAAAAATCGCCGTATTGCGGATTCTTCGCGATCTCGGCGTTGGTCAACCGCCGCAAGGCGCCGCTTTGGTCGGCCACGATCGGACGGAAGCGCTTGAAACCCGGGCTGCCGAGCGCAGGGTCCTGAGCGAACAGGAAGTTGCCGCGCCAAAAGCGCTTGCGCGCGACGGTCCCATCTGGCTGCGCGTCGACGGCGAAGAAGACACCAGCCGCGTCGTCCGACTGGGATACGCGCCGCGCGAGCACCAAGATGTGCCCGAACGGATCGGCATAGACAGTCCCCGGACGCAGCGTCTCCTGTGTCAGCGGCACGGGGTAATAGTCGGTGTTGTCGTCGCTTGCCAGCGTTCGCCCGGTTCCGGAATGGACGGCGTCGGCCACAGTCGACTGCACATAGTGGCCGAACGAAGCCGCAAGTCCCGAGCGCTTTGGCACAGACCCTGTCGTGGCCGTTTTTTGTTCGGCCGAGGCGGCGCGCGCCGCCTCAAGATTCTGAATGCTGAACCACTGGAAGCATTTCGGCGGTTGACCACCGCCGCCGCGCGAGCATTTTGAGTAGCCGAACGGCAAACCCATCTTGAAAGAAAAATATGCGCGCAAGAAGTAGGGGAGGTCGGCGCAATCGGGGCGAATGACCATCCCCATCTCGTCTTCGCCGAGACCCAGGTGATTGAACAGGACATTGCGCGACCGATCGCGCAGCACTTCATGCAGCGCCGACCACGAGGGCGCAGCGTCGAGCGGCGCATCGAACAGCTTCTCGATCCATGCGGAATACAAATTTTCCGTCGCGCGATTCCAGGTGTTGTGCAGGGGCCAGACGGTCCCGGGGGTCCCGCCCGGCGGCTGTGGCTTGTCGCCGCGCACGGCGATGTCGTGCGTGACCGTGCCGCACCCGGCCGGCGCACGGTCGCGCGCGAGCGTCGCGCGCCACGTTCCTGCGGCCGGCGAGGCGACCTCGGCGAACCAGAAATATGGCGGTCCGCCGTGCCGCGTCCGCGATTTGGCCGCGACGCTTCCATCGGGCGCGATCAGCGAAAGCTCGCCTTCGGCGGGTTTCTCCGCAGCGAAAATGACGCGCAAAGGCGCGCCCTTCCATGGCGCCACCGGCGTGGACAAGACCGTGAGATCGCCCGCATCTTCACAAGTGCCGGAAGGGTCTTTGGCCTGCGAAGCCACTGGTGAAAAAAGGAGGGCGAAAAATGCGGCTGCGACGGCAGCAACAAATTGGCGCGCAAGAAACATTGAGCCTCCATCCTTGGTGTCTCGCCCAAAATAGCTCTTTCACAAACCGGCGGCCTGTCAAGCTCGCGTGATCATCGCAGGCCCCTTGTTCGAACGCTTGGGCAGTTTGACCTTGGGCCCGTGAGTTTTCTTGTAAGGGCGCATCCGGATCAGGGCATCGTACCGGTTCAGTCCTGCCTTGTGGAAGGGGGCGCGAAGGTATTTGACGCCAGACCTGCGCTATAAGCTACGGCTTCTGTTCGCGAATTTTCTCCGCGCGGCCTTCACGACCTTGCGACGCGGGAAGTTCCATGCACTACATCGCCGCGTAAAATGAAATTATCGGCTCTCTCCGTTCCGGATCTGATAGCGGGGCTTTGCGTCGCTGGCCTTCTTTTGCCGGAAGCGGTCGCGTACGCAGGAATCGCGGGCCTTGAGCCGCAGCACGCGTTGTTTGCGGCAATAGTGGGCCTTGTCGTCTACAGCATTTTTGGACAAAGCCGTTTTGCGATCGTCGCGCCTACGTCGTCTTCCGCCGCGATCATCGCCGCCGCTGCGGCTTCTCTTTCCGCGGATCTGGAGCCGGCTCAGCGGGTCTCGCTCGGCGTCGGTGTGGTGCTCCTGACCGGGTTCTTCTTCGTTGCTGCCGGGGTCGCCCGGCTTGGTCATCTCTCCAATTTCATTTCACGACCGGTTTTGCGAGGCTTTGCTTTCGGCCTGGCGATCGTCATCGTATCGAAACAGCTACCCACGTTGCTTGGAGTCCACGGAATCTCCGGCAATACTCTCGAAATTTGGATCGAAGCGCTCCGCAAGTTTGGCGAATGGAACATTGTGAGCCTCGCGATCGGCCTCGTCAGTCTTGCGACGTTGGTCGGGCTGCGGCGCTTTCCGACCGTTCCGGCAGCATTTCTGGTTCTCGCCGCCGGGATCGTCTTGTCATTTGCAGTTGATCTCGCGGCGCATCGCGTATCGCTCGTCGGAAAGATCGATCTGGAACCGGTCATGCCGAGTCTGCCTCGGCTCACGTGGACGGAATGGAGCCGGCTTGCCGAAATTGCGCTCCCGCTTTTTCTGATCATCTTCGCCGAATCCTGGGGCGCGATGCGCAATCTGGCCCTGCGTCACGGGGACACCGTCGACGCGAACCGCGAATTGCTAGCGCTTGGCGCGGCGAATTTGATGTCTGGCCTCATACGAGGGATGCCCGTCGGCGCGGGTTTTTCCGCCTCCTCGGCAAACGAGACTGCCGGCGCGCAATCGCGTCTTGCTGGTCTTATCGCGGCGGCGACAATGGTCGTCCTCTTGGCGATCGGAGGAAAATTCATCGCGCGTCTGCCCGAGCCTGTGCTGGCTGCAGTGGTAATTTCCGCGTTGCTGCACTCGCTCGATCCGGCGCCGCTCATCCGGTTTTGGCGGATCAATCGCGATCAATATATCGCCGCCGCCGCGGCTGCCGGAGTAATTCTATCCGGTGTCGTCGACGGAATGATTATCGCTGTTGCGCTTTCGATTGTCGCATTACTGCAACGCCTGTCGCGTCCGACGATCGCGGTCCTCGGGCGGCTCGGCGACACTCACGACTTCGTCGATATCAAAGATGAGCCCAACGCAATTTGTGAGCCGTCCATTCCGGTGCTGAGGCCGTCTCAACCTCTCTTCTTCGCGAACGCGGAGGTCGTATTGGGCGATATCGCGCGCGCGGGAGCCGAAAGCGGAGTGCGCGCAATCATTCTCAGCTTGGAGGAGAGCAGCAACCTCGACAGCACGGCGGTGGAAGCTCTTGTCGAATGTGAGACACGGCTCGCCAGTATTGGACGCAAACTTTATCTGGCGCGCATCAAACAAGAAATTCGTGAATTGCTAACGACGGCCGGCGCGGCCGATCTCTCGTCGGGCGGGCGATGCTTCTGGAGCGTAGCCACGGCCTTCGATTACGCCGTGCAGGAGGTTGGTCCCGCCGCATCGTCCGGTCCGGAAGACCGGCAAAACCGGTCCAGTCCGTAAGCGGATTTCATCAATAAAAGAGGCCGCCGGCTTGAGGCGGCCTCCAAAGACTTGCAGGGATCAATCACGCCACCTTCTTCACCGGCGGAATCGTCCACGTGCCATTGATGATCGAGGGGGGTTTTTCGTTTGGCCAGTACATCCGCAACATCAGGATGAACTTGCTGGCTGGGGCCGGTAGCCAATTTGCTTCCTTCTCGGGGCCCGGTGAGTCCTTCTGAATGTAAAGATCGGTCGAGCCATCGGGGTTCGTTTTAAGGCTTTGCCGCGCACTGATCGAATACCGGTTGATGGGGTTGCTCACAAAAAAATACTTGTCGTCGTACATCGTGAGCGACCAGAAGCCCTGCACGGGAGGCAGCTGCCCTTTAGGGAAGTGCATGACATATTTATTGGCCCCGTCATACGCCTTGCCGTCAGCGTCCTTGAGCGATGTCGGATACACTGCGTCTTGCGGGCGATTGGCTCCGAGACCGATTGCGGTTACCAGCGCGCGCATCAGATAATCCGTGCCATAAATGCCGGTCTTCGTTGTGAATCCAAAACCGTTGATGTTCTTGATTTCCTTGTTCACCTTGAACTGAAGCATGATGCGGCCGAAGGCGACTTCAGGGATGCGCTTGACAAAGTCCGCGTCGAGCTTGCTTGCGTCGAAATCCTGTCCGGGGACGAGCCCGATTTTGGCGAACTTGGCCACTTCCGGCGCATCCGCTGCTACGGGCGGATTGGTCTTCATCAATTGGGCGAGCAGGGTGAAATATTCCCGCGCGTCCATGCGGTTGACCTGGTCGCGCACAGCCGTCTTCATGTCGATCGCCGGGTCGACCTTGCCTTCCGGTGGCGTGAAGGATTTCCCGTACGAACTTAGCGGCACAAGTTTGCATTGATCCTGTAGTGCATGCACGGCCGCGTAATCCTCCGGCGTGCCGGTGCAATAAATGCGGCCCAACAGCCATACGATGCTGGTGGCTGATTTGTATTCCTTGACGCCGGGCGGCAGCGATCCCTTCCATCCGGGCCCGGTGATGGCATAGGTCTGCGCTCCTGTTCCGGTGGTGCGCTTCCCCGGTACCTGGAAGACGGTGGTCCATCCGTCGAGCATCGGGAACAGAAAATAGCGACCTTTCATGTCGGGGATGCTCAGAACCCATGGCTCTTTGCCGACATCCAAGAAGGCGGTCGTATAGAGCGTGTCGGCATTCGGCGCCGTGACGTCACGGAATGAAGAATTGGGATATTCGCGCAACTTGATCATTTGACCCATTGGTCCGCGCGAACCCTGCGGAGCCGGCACGTTTGTCACGATGCGGCGCGTCATTTCCATCGTCACGAGCGGGTAGCCGTAGATGTAGGCATCGGTGGCGAGCCAGAAGTCGTCGGCTCCCTCAATCGAGCCAATGACCGGGCCTTCCCAATCTGCAAAAAGTGCGCCGCTCAGCGACGAACCGGTCAACAAACTTAAACCGCCAAACGTTGCGGAGCGGCGTGTCATATTCATTTCAATTCTCTCCCGTGTAATTGCGTGAGTGCATCGATGCAGGGATTGCTTGCGGCCATCTGGCCTGAAGATTGCAATCAGTTGATCAGTTGGAGGGTGGTATTCGGATCGGTCCGAAGCTCGCGTGATGCGCGGCGCTTGGCAAGAAGTGGCCGGCTTGCGTCGCCTCAATTGTTCGTGAGTTCTAGACAAATGCGAAAAAATATGTCCAGCGCAATTTACAGTTGCGAAGTCACGCGCTTTTGAACCGGATAAGCGTAACGCGGCTCTGCAACACGATAAGGTGCGCGAACGTTCGCGCGTAAAGTACCAAGTACAAGGGAGCGTCCTCATGTCTCGCATTACTTCTGTTGTTGCGATCGTCGTCGGCACACTCTTCGTGCCAGGAATAGCGCTTGCACAGACTGCAACGGCTGCGCCGCCGCATGTGCCACTGCAAAAAACCATCGGTACTACGGCCAAGTCGGAAGTCGTTCCCTCGCTTATCGTCTTTAACGCGCGGGGAGCAAACCTGCAGGGCGGGAAATTGGTTTTGAACGGCGTCGCGTCAAACGCGATTGTCTTTGCCGATCGGCCCGTTCGGGCTGCGGGACACGATACAACGGCGCACATCGTGGAAGATTGGGACAAGGGCAGCGATAACTTCGCCAAGGATCCGCCGAATGCCACGGTCTCCGGTTTCACCAAGGACGGGTCAGGCGTAAGGGATGTTGTCGTTGTGCTCAAGTCGCCCAAGCTCGATGGCGACAAACTCACATTTGACGTCGACGTGCTCGAAGGCGATCTCAGCGGTGCCGACGGTTCGGCCGCGGTCTTCATCGACATCATTGGCAGGCCGTTGACACCGCTCTCTTATGCTGGCGTCGCCCGACGCACCGCCTATCGTGGCGCATATTACGCGGGGGCCGCCGCTGTCGGGGCCGCCGCCGTTGGTGCTGCGGCCTATGGTGCAGCGGCCGCAGCGTATCCGCCGCCTTATTATGCTCGCCCAGCCTGCGGCTATTACCCGTATCCGCCTTGCTACTGAAATGGAGGCATGGTGCGACCGGTACCCACTGGGCGGAGGTCTCCTCCGCCCATAATTCTGCGTCCAAATCGAAATCTCAAACGGTAATCCTTTTAAGAGACATGGCCCCGTCGGACGCGCTACTGTCGGGGTGCTTCCGGAGTGCTGGTTCTCATTACGGGTCGCGTAAATGACGCCGAAAACGAGACTTAGATTTCTTTTCTGCGCATTTTTTGCAATCGCAATTCCCGCAGCGAGCGTCGCTCAGTCCGTGGCCGATGGTAATTCCGGATTAAAAAACGCCGTCATTCTGATCATCCGGCACGCCGAGGATCCCGTCGAGGGCCCCGGCCTGTCTCCTGTCGGGATCGCGCACGCCCGGGCTTACGTCGATTATTTCAGGAATTTTAAGATCGACGGGCAGCCGTTGAAACTGAACTACATCTTTGCTGCCGAGGATTCCATCAACAGCCAGCGTCCTCGACTGACTGTCGAACCGGTCAGCCAGGCGCTCGGGCTCGCGATTGACACCCGGTTTAAAAATAGACGATTTCTGGAGATGGTACGTGAAATTCAGAGCCTTCCGGGAGGCAAAAACATTTTGATAAGCTGGCATCACGGGACAATTCCCGATCTGCTGCGCGCGCTGGGTGCCGACCCGGGGACACTGCTTCCGAAAGGCAGATGGCCTAATCGTGTTTTCGACTGGCTTGTCGAGTTGCGTTACGACGAGAATGGTCGCTTGTTTCAAAGCCGGCTTATCAGTGAAAATTTGTCATTCGATGAACGGCGAAAGCCTGCCATGGCTTCGGCCTTGGCTTCGGCTTTGTGAGATTACGAGGAAAATATAAAAACGTAGTTCTGATCAGGCAAAAGATACGGAGGAGATCATGTCAACGCGGGCCTCTTTTATTGATCGTCACAAGAGACGAGCCTTTGACGCAGCTATTGTCGCTGCGATCGTCGCATTCGCGACATTGTTGCCTCCGGACGCCTTTGCCGCAAATCCTGTAGAGGAAATGGCCAAGCACGGAGTCACCATTGGCGGTGGCATCGATCCGCAGGGCGACTCGTGGCTATCGATGCATCGCAGTCTCGAGCAATTTTTGCATCCGGAGTTCGTCTTACGCCTGTTTCTCAGTTTGAGCCTGGCGGTCGCTTGCGCGTGGGTTGTCGCGTGGCATCCGCGTTCATCGCGTCTGGCATCGCTTTCGGACCTCGAGGAACGCAAAACCCTCATTGTCCTGGGTATGGTCGGCGCAATTGTTGCGGAGTTAAGCGGGACCAGCCAGACGCTCGCGTTTGTCATCTTCGGCATTGGCGCGCTGCTGCGTTTCCGCACGGTTCTCGACAATCCCAAGCTCACCGGAAAAGCCATCACCGTTGTCGTCATCGGGCTCGCCTGCGGCATGGGATCATGGGTGATGGCGGTCTTCGTCACCATTTTCAGCTGGGTCCTGATCTTCTGGCTTGAGTCTCGTGTTGCCTGCCGGCTTCGGATCCGTCTCGCTGACGAGGTGGACCTGGAGCAAATGTTCGGCTCGGTGCAATCACTGTTGGTGTCGCGCGGCTGCCGGTTGCAAAGTTCGACGATGTACAAGGGCAAACGGCAGCTTGAATTCTTTCTGCATATTCCGGCGGACCTTGACTTGCGAAAGTTTGAAGCGGACGTCCGCTCGATGCTGCCGAAAGCCGATGATGCCCGCATCGTCATGAACGTCGTGTGACGGAATCATGCGCCGTCTTTTGCTCTTTCGCCATGCCAAGGCCACACGATCCAAACCAGGCATGGAAGACCGTCCGCGCGCGCTGATCGAACGCGGGCGGAAGGACTCCGCCAAAATGGGCGCCTACATGGCGGCGGAAGGATTGGTCCCCGACCGGGTGCTGATATCGCCGTCCGTTCGGACCCAGGAAACCTGGAAATTCACCGCGCCGGCGCTGAAGTCGACGGTCGAGGCGGTCACCGCGGAACAGCTTTATGATGCGACGCCGGAAGCCATTCTCGATGTCATCAAGAAGACGCCGGCGATGGCCCATACGCTCCTCGTCATCGCCCACAATCCGGGACTGCATGAACTGGCGCTGATGTTGATCGCATCAGGCAATACCGGCGCGCGCGGGCACCTGAAGGAGAAATTTCCGACGGCCGGGCTTGTCACTATTGATTTCGCGTTCGACGACTGGAGCAAATTGCAGCGCCAGACCGGCCGGCTGGAACGCTTTGCGACTCCGAAATCGTCGTGACGCTCGGCGCGCGCCATACTATTCGGAGTCTATAAAGTCACTCGGCCGCTTGCACGCTCGGCAATCGATAGTCCTTGAATTGCTGCCGCAACGTGAGCTTCTGGATCTTGCCGGTCGCGGTATGCGGGATTTCATCAACGAAGACCACATCGTCGGGCATCCACCACTTTGCGATCTTGCCTTGCATGAAGCCGAGGATGTCCTCCTTGGTGCTGCTCTCGCCCTTCTTGAGCACGATCACCAAGAGCGGCCGCTCGTCCCATTTCGGATGCGAGACGCCGATGACCGCGGCCTCCGCAACCTTGGGGTGGCCGACCGCCAGGTTTTCGATATCGATCGATGAAATCCACTCGCCGCCCGATTTGATGACGTCTTTCGCCCGGTCGGTGATTTGCATGTAGCCGTAACGGTCCATGGTCGCGACGTCGCCGGTGTCGAACCAGCCCTCGTCCTCAAAAACGGGGTCGCCTTCGACCTTATAGTAGCTGGTGGCGACCGCCGGCCCGCGCACTTTCAGGCGGCCGAATGTCTTGCCATCCCACGGCAGCGGTTTGCCACTGTCGTCGGTGATTTTCATTTCCACGCCGAATGGCGGGTGGCCCTGCTTCATCTGCACGTCGAGCTTGGCCTCGCCCGTGAGCGCTGCATGCTCAGGTTTCATGGTGCAGAGCGAACCAAGCGGGCTCATCTCGGTCATGCCCCAGGCATGAACGACGTCGACGCCATATTTTTCCTGGAATGTCTTGGTCATGGCGCGCGGGCAGGCCGAACCGCCGATCACAACGCGCTTCAAGTAGGGCAGCTTGCCGCCGGTTTTTTCCAGGTCTTGCAGCAACATCAGCCACACGGTCGGAACGGCGGCGGTAAACGACACTTTATAATTGTTGAGCAGTTCGTAGATCGAAGCGCCGTCGAGCTTCGCACCCGGCATCACCATCGTTGCGCCGACCATCGGCGTGGAAAAGGCGAGAGACCAGCCGTTGGCGTGGAACAGCGGCACGACCGGCAATACGACATCGCGCGACGACAGACCCTTGCAGTCGGGCATCGCCGCCATGAAGGCGTGCAGCACGTTCGAGCGGTGCGAATAGAGGACGCCCTTCGGATGTCCGGTGGTGCCGGACGTGTAGCACATGCCGGCTGCGGTGTTTTCATCGAATGTCTTCCAGGCAAAATCGCCATCGACTTCGCCGATCCAGTCTTCGTAGGCGACCGCGTTCTTCAGCGTCGTCTTCGGCATATGCGCGGCATCGGTGAGAACGACGTAGCGCTCGACGGTCGACAGCTTGTCGGCGATCTTCTCCAGCAACGGCACGAAAGTGAGGTCGGTGATCATCACCCTGTCGCCGGCGTGATTGACGATCCAGGCGATCTGTTCGGGAAACAGGCGCGGGTTGACAGTATGGTAGACAGCGCCAATGCCGAGGATGCCGTACCAGGTTTCCAGATGACGCCAGGTGTTCCAGGCAAGCGTAGCGACCCGATCGCCCAGCTTGATGCCGTCTTTCTCCAGCCGTTGCGCGACTTTCAGCGCGCGTGCGCGGATCTCGGCATAATTGGTCGTATGGATTGGGCCCTCGATCGAGCGCGTAATGACCTTGCGTTCGCCATGAAACGTGGCGGCATGGTCGATGATGCGATGGCACAGCAGAGGCCAGTCCTGCATCAGGCCAAGCATGGCATTCCCCTCCTGATTATTTGACTTCTTGGACCTGCGCCCCTCGCCGGTCGGGATTAGGTTAGCTGGCGTGTCGGACGACGCAACGGTTTCGTTATGGAGCTACGGCACGGGACCCGTTTCGTTTCACCTTGTATAAATGCCGAATTCCCGGCCAAAATCGGTGCCGATGCGGGTATTGATTGCACTCCTGGGGCTGGTCGCCGTTGGCGCCGGCGTTGTGGCCGCCGAGGAGGTGCCGCTGCCGAGGCCGCGTCCGCCGTTGTGGGTCGAGCCGCAATCCTTCCGTGAAGCTGCCGGCGCCGATTTCAATACCGCTGACGTAACAAGTGCGTCCACCGGCTGCGACCGGCGCCTGCAGGAGTTTGCGGTCATAGAGCTGGTGCCACGGCTGATTGGTCCCGATGCCTGCGGCGGCAGCGACATGGTGCGCCTCAAATCCGTGATACTCGCCGGCGGCACGCGTATCGAAGTCAAACCGGCGCCGGTCCTGCGCTGCCCGTTTGCCGAATCCGTTGCCGGCTGGTTGCGCGACGAGGCGGCGCCGGCAACGAGCAGGCTTGGCTCGGTTCTCAGCGCAGTCGAAACCTACGACGATTTCGAATGCCGGGGCCGCAATCGCGTCGCAGGCGCCAAGCTCAGCGAACATGGCAAAGGCAACGCCGTCGATCTGCGCTCATTCGTATTGGCTGACGGCCGCGCCCTGGGTCTTACGGATGTGACTGCCGGCAAGGAATTTCGCGACGACCTGCGCGACAGTGCGTGCCGTCGGTTCACAACGGTGCTCGGCCCGGGCTCCGACGGCTATCATGAAGCGCATATCCATATCGATCTGGCCGAGCGTCACAACGGCTATCGCATGTGCCAGTGGGACGTGCGCGAACCGCCGGTGACCGAGGTCGCGGCCCGCGTGCCGCTACCGACACCCAGACCGGCGATTCCGGGCGCAAATCACGAGCGGAAATTGTAACGGCGGTTGCATAAATATCAGCTCATGCCCGCGCAAGCGGGCATCCAAAAACGCCGCTCAAGCTCAGCGGACGTGCGTGGCGGTCGATGCCAGCCGCGGATTGGTGGGGGAATCGCCCTGATGCGGCGCCAGCACGACGACGATCGTGCCCGGTTTCACGCGCTTGTAGAGGTCGATGACATCTTCGTTGGTCAGGCGGATGCAGCCTGAGGAAATCGCCTCGCCGATATATTCAGGCTGGTTCGTGCCGTGGATGCGATAAAGGGTGTCCTTGTTTCCCTCATAAAGATACATGGCCCGGGCGCCCATCGGATTCTGCGGGCCCGGGCTGACAAAGTTCGGCACGTCCATGCGCTTCTTGATTTCGTCGGTCGGTGTCCACGAGGGCCACTCCGTCATGCGGCCGATTTTGGCCACGCCCGACCACGCGAGCGCTTCCTCGCCGACGGTGACGCCGTAACGGATCGCTTTGCCGTCGGGCAACACGTAATAGAGATAGCGCGCATCGGAATCGATCAGGATGGTGCCGGGCGCTTCTCTGCGGTGATATTCAACGATGTGCCGCTTGTAGGGCTCGGGAATCGTCGCTTTTTCGTAAGGGGCGGCCGCCAGCAATTTCTTGTCGCGCGGGGTGAAATTCGCTTCCGATGCCGGTTCAATAGTCGATTGCATGCAACCGCCCAGCACGATGCCGGCGCCGAACAGGACCGTCAGCAAACCCTTGACCGCCATTTTCTTTCTCTTTCCCGGCGCCGCGAGGGCACCCGCAACCAATTGCTCTTACGCAGCAATTAACCGAAAAACCCGCACGATTGCCACGATTTCCCGCGTGTTCACACTCACCTTCCTGTGTACCTGTGGCAGGAATGCCGCAGTGCACAGTAGGTCGTCGTCGACAAAAACGACTTTGCCTCCAACACCTTAAGACGCGGTTTACCAAGGTTGCGCCTATAATGCCGGCGTGGGACCGGAACTGGCGAAACGCGACAAATGTCACAACACCATACGATTTGTCGCGCAATTCCGCCCCAGTGATTCACCAGATAAACCCCCGGTGGGGACAACCAAGGACGGATTGGAGTTCAGGAATATGAGTGTGAAAGCAACGGAGCAAAAGCAAGACTCCGCCCGGCAATATACCAACCTCGACAACCGTTACGGCAAGATCGGGATCTCGGCAGTTGCGGCTGCGGTGCGCCACCAAGGCGAGCAGCGCAACTCGGTCGATGCCCATTTCGAGCCTTACGATCGCGACTAGGGTCGCGCGCCGGCTGCGGCGTAGATCATAGAACCGGCTTCCGCCATTCATCGCTGCCACGACGCTTGTGCGCGGCCGCTGCCGCGGCTGCGCCGCAGGCATTTATATCTTGCGCAAATCCGCGCGATCGGGTCATGAGAGGTGATCCGGCCGCCGCGTGATCATGGACTGATCATGCGCAAGATGGTGACTGCATGCTTTCGGTCTACATACCGCTCGGTACCACTCTCGAACGGATTGCCGTTGAGCCAGGCGTGCCGCCATCGGAAGACGCGGTGTGGATCGATATGGTCACGCCGACGGTGCAGGAAGACAAGGTCGTCGAGAAGCTGCTCGGCATCGCGGTCCCGACGCGCGAAGAGATGCAGGAGATCGAGGTCTCCAGCCGGCTCTATGTGGAGAACGGCGCACGTTACATGACGGCGACACTGATGTGTCAGTCGGACACCGCGACCCCGAAGACCACGGCTGTCACCTTCATTCTTTCAGGCCACAAGCTCGTGACGGTGCGCTACGACGATCCGCGTCCCTTCGCCATCGTCGAGCACAAGCTGGCGCGATCCTGCCCCGCCAAGATAAACGGGGAATCTGTACTGATGGATCTGCTCGATGCGGTTATCGATCGTTCGGCCGATATTCTGGAGCGCGTCGGCGGCGAGGTCGACCAGATCTCGCATTCGATCTTTGAGCCGGAAGATGAGGTGGCGCCGCCGTCCTACAAAGACGTGCTTAAGGCGCTCGGCCGCAAGGGCGATCTGACGTCCAAAGTCCGTGAAAGTCTGGTGTCGATCGGACGACTATTGATTTTTCTCGCCAACGAAGCCGAGGGCATGAAGTGGCCCAAGGACGCGCGCGCACACCTCCAGTCAATGCGGCGCGATACCGCCTCGTTGTCCGACCACGCGACCTACCTCGCCAACAAGATCACCTTCCTGCTCGACGCCATGCTCGGCGTGGTCAATATCGAGCAGAATGCCATCATCAAGATTTTCTCGATCGCCGCGGTGATTTTCATGCCGCCGACGCTGGTCGCCTCGATCTACGGCATGAACTTCCATAAAGGCATGCTCGAGCTTGAATGGGAATTCGGTTATCCCTTCGCGCTGGTCCTGATGGTGCTCGCCGCCGTGTTGCCGATCCTCTACTTCAAGTGGAAGAAGTGGCTGTAAGGTACAGTCACCAACCCGTCTTGACTTTATTCCTATAGGGTGATATTCCTATATGCGTCCTGCTCGATTGAGGGCGTCATCTAGAGGCGTCTTGATGGTGGAGCAGGATACGGCGCCCGCGGGCGTGCCTCGCAAAGCACGCACCCGGGCGGCATCGG
>DASPNW010000023.1:0-194390 GCA_035626335.1 Pseudolabrys sp. | reverse complement strand
AATGTCGGCATGCTCGATCCACTCTATAAGGCGCGCGACCGCATCACGCTCATTTCGCCACGCCACGAGCAGGTCGCCGCGCATATGGCGGACGCCTATTTCCGCGTGAAACACAAACCGGTTGCAACGCTGACGTCGTGTGGGCCGGGCTCATGCAACATCATCATGCCGCTCGCCTGTGCGCTGACCGACTCCTCAGCAATGCTGGCGATCACTGCCAATGTTCCAACATCGCAGTTCAACCGCAGTCCGTTCCAGGAAATCAACAAGCATTACCAGGCCGACTTCGTGAACATCGTGCGGCCTGTGGTGAAGCGGAGCTATCAGCCGACGCGTGTTGACATGTTGCCGCTGGCGCTGCGACAGGCGACGACGACCATGTTGTCAGGCCGGCCGGGACCGGTGAATGTCGACGTGCCCTTCAATGTGTTTCAGGAAGAAGACGACGTCGAATTGCCGCCGCCGGCACCACCGCTCAACGCGCAACGCAGCGGTGCCTCACCTGATGAAATTTCCGCCGCGCTCGATATGATTCTCAAAGCGGAACGGCCGGTGATCTTCATCGGCCATGGCGTCACTTTATCCGAGGCGAGCCGCGAACTTACCGAATTCGCCAAAAAACTCGGTATCCCCGTTATCTCTTCGCCCAACGGCATGGGCTGTTTCGACATGACGGACTCGCTGTCGCTCGGCTTCATCGGCCGCAACGGCGCGTTTCCAGCTAACGAAGCGGGACGCCGCGCCGATCTTGTTGTCGCGATCGGGGCGCGTTTCGACGACCGTTCGGCATCCTCCTGGATGCCGGGCTACTCGTGGAACTTCCCAACGACCAAGCTGATCCACGCCGACGTCGATCCAGCCGAACTCGGCCGCAATTACCCGCCTGACCTCGGCGTTCTTGCCGACGCCCGCACATTTCTCCGGCAGTTACTCGGCGAGCTCGAGCGGCGCGGCAACAAGCGCGGCAACACCAAAGCGTGGCTCGCCGATATCGCGAAATGGCGCGTGGAGTGGGACAAGTTCACGCGCCCGAATTTCGATCTGCACGCTTCGCCGATCCGCCCCGAGCGTATTGTCGCGGATTGCCAGGCGGTGTTGCCGGACGACGCCGTTCTCTCTTGCGACGTCGGCGTCAATCACAACTGGTACATGCAGTTCTGGAACGCGCGCAAGCCCCAGACCATGCTCAATTCCTGGGGCTTCTCCGGCATGGGCTTTGGAACAGCAGGTGCACTCGGCGCCAAGCTCGCGGCGCCCGATCGTCCGGTGGTGGCGATTGCCGGCGACGGTTGCTTCACCATGGTGCCGCACGTCCTCTGCACCGCGGTCGAATACAATATTCCTGTGGTTTGGGTGATCTGGAATAATTTCGGCTGGGTTTCCATCCGCGACATCCAGCTCGGCATGTTCGGCGGCCGCGAACACGGCACCATGTTTCATCAGGGCGACAACAAGAAACCGTACAATCCGGATTTCGCCGCCTGGGCCAAGGCGACAGGCGTCGAGGCGATGACGATCACCAAGTCGCAAGATTTCAAGGGTGCGCTCGAGCACGCCGTGAAGGCCAACAAGCCGTTCGTGCTCGACGTGCACGTTGACGCTGAGGTGCGGCCTCCGTCGACCGGTGCATGGGAATTGCCACCGACGCCTTACAAGGAGCCTGTGTTTGGCCAACGTTGGCTTCCCGATGCCGCTCCGGTGAAGTGAGGAAACGATGTCGAAGGATGAACGCCGGGCTTCCATCAAGAATGTGGCGGAAACGCCGTGGCGGCAGTTTCCCAATCACTTCGGTGGCGCGTTATCGAAGCCGCTGGTGATGCCGGAAACGATGAAGTCGAGGCATCTCGACTATCGCATCTCAATGTACCAGCCGATGGCTTACGTGGAAAAGCATAGCCACAAAGTGCAAGAGCAGGTCTATCACGTACTCGAAGGCGAGGGTTTGATGGAGATTGGCGACAAAACCCATGTCGTACGCAAGCATGACGTGATCTATCTGCCGCCCGGCATCGAGCATTCGATCAACAACACAGGTGTGGTCGACCTCGTCTTTATCGTCGCCACTTCGCCGGTGACCGACGATCCGAGTTGATGTTAGCGAATAAAGATGTCACGCAGGTTGGAACTGCAGGAGCAATGTTTTGAGAAGCCAAGTCAAATCGAAAACCAGCCCCGCACGAGGGCGTCCCGCCGGTGACCATGTAGCGATCGCGCGTACCGTCGAAAGGGCCTTGCCCGATATCGACGACGATGTTGAGGACCGCGCGCGCGGTGGACTGCAATCGATTGGCCGCGCCTTCGCGATTCTGGAAGAGGTGGCGCGCAACCGTGACGGGATCGGGCTGGCCGATCTCAGCAAGCGAGTTGGTTTGCACAACAGCACCACCTTTCATCTTGTGAAGACGATGGTCTCGCTGGGCTATATCCGGCAACTCAAGGAGAGCAAACGCTACCGCATTGGCCGTCCGCTTTTTGCGCTCGCCGCCAGTGCGCTCGACGAGATGGAAATGGTCAGCATGGCGACGCCCGTGCTCGACGATCTGTCGCGGGAGACCGGTGAAAGCAGCCATTTCGCCGCGCGTATGAGCGACGCCGTTGTCGTCATGGCGCGCACGCCAGGACCGGGCGCGTTTCAGCTGACCGATCGCGTCGGTGTTGTGCGGCCCGCGTACTGCACAGCGTTGGGCAAGGTCATACTTGCCTCCCTGCGGCCGGATCAACTCGACCGGTATCTTGATCGCGTCGAACTGAAATCGCTAACGTCAAAGACGATTACCAATCCGCAACGGCTACGGCGCGAGCTTCAGGAGATCCGCCGCGCCGGTATCGCTTTCGACGACGGCGAATTCGACAATGAAGTGCGCTGCGCGGCCATGCCCGTGCACGATTTCAGCGGTCAGGTTATAGGCGCAATAGGAATTTCCGGACCGGTCTGGCGGCTCTCGATTCAAGCGTTGCAGAACAAGTCGCGCGATCTTGGTGCGGCGGCCAAACGATTGTCGGAAGCTTTCGGCGCTACCCAGCCCTCCACCAGGTAGATCCATGACACATGTGATTATAGCGCGATGGCGGCCGCGCGACGGTCAAGTCGAGACGATCGAGGCTATCTTGCGCGAGCTCACTCTAAAAGTGCGCCAGGAGCCCGGTAATCTCGAGTTTGTCGTCAACCGGTCGCACGACGATCCAAATGAATTTCTGCTGTACGAGCAATATGTGGACGAGCAGGCGTACCTCGATCATCAGAAGACGGCGCATTTCAAGACGTTGGTCCTCGAGCGCGCGGTGCCACTTCTCGAACGACGAGAGCGGCACGCTTATTCGGTTTTTGCTTAGACGTTCGTACGAAGGGGGAGGTGATGGTGCTCGCAGGCAAGAAAGTCGTCGTCGTCGGAGGTTCATCCGGCATTGGTCTGGCTACCGCCGAGCTGGCCAAGAAGGAAGGCGCCGATGTCGTGATCGCCTCGCGCAATGCCGAGCGCCTGAAGGCGGCTTCGGAAAAGATAGGCGTTACCGCGATTGCCGCGGACGTCACCAGCGATGAAAGCGTCGCTGGCCTTTTTCGCAACTGCGGCCGGGTAGATCACGTGGTTGTGACGGCGGCGCAGCTGCGCACAGGTCCCTTTAAAACCGTTTCCATGGACGACGTGCGCGCGACTATGGAAAGCAAGTTCTGGGGTGCCTGGCGCGTCGCGCGCGCGGCCGAAATCCGCGCGGGCGGGACGCTGACGCTGGTGACGGGTTATTTGAGCATCCGTCCACGGCCCGGTGCTGCCATTGTCGGCGCGGTGAACGGTGCCCTGGAGTCGCTGACGCGCGGTCTGGCGCTCGAGCTCGCGCCCGTCAGGGTGAATGCCGTGTCGCCGGGAACCATTGACACACCCATACGCTCCAGCATGCCGGAGGCCGCGCGGCGCGACATGCTGGCAAAGACCGCGGCCGCACTGCCGGTTGGCCGGGTTGGCGTGGGCGAAGACATCGCGCGGCAAATCCTCACGTTTATGACTGTCGGCTTTGCGACCGGATCGGTCATTTATATCGACGGTGGGGCGCTGATGGTCTGACGCGAATTCCGCTATACTGGCGGGGCCAGGAACGCTCGGCCATCTGGACAGGAGAGAGGCAATGCCGCGGCACGCAACTTACGTACCTCAGGGCGTGATCCCGGCGGTGCTATTGCCGTTCGACAACGATCTTGCCATCGACGAGGCGAGCTTCCGCAAGCATCTGCGCGATGTGGCGGCGGTGGAGGGTCTCTCCGCTGTCACCATCAACGCTCACTCAACGGAAGTCGCATCGTGTACCTTCGATGAGCAAAGGCGTGTTCTCGATATCGCGCAGGACGAAATCGGCGCCCGTCTTCCGCTGATCAATGGCATCTGGGCCGACGGCAGCATCGAAGCCGCGCGCATTGCCCGCATGGCGGCGCAGGGCGGCGCGTCCGCGCTGCTGGTGTTTCCGCCGGCGCCGTTCACCCTCGGCCAGTCGCCGGCGATGGCGCTCGCGCATGTCAAGCGCATTGCCGATGTGAGCGACTTGCCGCTGATCCTGTTTCAGTATCCGCTGGCAACCGGGCAGGGATATCCGAAGGAGACATTGCTCAAGATGTGCGAGGAGGTGCCGACGATCCGGGCCATCAAGGACTGGATCGGCAATGTGCCGCACCATGAATGGCACATCCGCACGCTGCAAAGCCTGCCGCGGCCGGTGAACGTGCTCACCACGCACAGTTCGTGGCTGCTCTCGTCGTTGGTGCTCGGCTGTAATGGTTTGCTGTCCGGTTCGGGCAGCGTGATCGCCGATTTGCAGGCGCGATTGTTCCGCGCGGTGCAGAAGAACGACATGGCGGAAGCCAAACGCCTCAATGACCGAATCGAGCCGACCGCGCGCGTTTTCTACGCAGATCCTTTCGTCGACATGCACAACCGCATGAAGGAAGCGCTGGTGCTGCTCGGCAAATTGCCGCGGGCGGCGGTGCGTCCGCCCCTGGTCAAGATCGAGCGTAGCGAGATCGCGCGCATCCGACAGGCTCTGGTCGAGGCAGGACTGCTGGACAAGAAGGCGAGGGATGCCGCGTAGGGCGGCTCGACCGAATGCCGCGATCACATGATCGCGAACTCGGTGTTCTTCCGATCGGTTACCAGCATGCTGCCCGGATAGTGCGTAATGCAGAATTCGGGCTTCACCGTCGCGATCACCGACTGCGGCGTCACCCCACACGCCCAGAACACCGGTAGCTCGTCGTTGCGCACCTCGACGGCATCGCCGTAGTCGGGCTTGCCAATATCCTTGATGCCGATCATTTCCGGCTTGCCGATGTGCACCGGCGCGCCATGCACGGACGGAAAGCGCGTGGTGATCTGTACTGCACGGATTGCATCGCGCGGCGTCAACGGCCGCATCGACACCACCATGGGCCCGTGGAATGGACCGGCTTCCCGGGTCGCAATCGAGGTGCGGTACATCGGCACGTTGCAGCCACGTGTGATGTGACGAAGCTCCATGCCTTCCGCCATCAGCGCTTCCTCGAACGAAAAAGAGCAGCCGATCACGAAACTCACCAGATCGTCTCGCCAAAAATCGCGGATATCCTCCGGCTCGGCGACCAGCTCGCCGTTCTTCCAGACGCGGTAACGCGGCAGGTCAGTGCGGATATCAAGGTCTTCGCCCAGCGCCGGGACACGCGGGTCGCCGGGGGCGGACGTTCCGATGACCGGGCAGGGTTTGGGATTGAGTTGGCAAAAGCGCAGGAAGTCCCCGGCGAGCGTCTGCGGCAAAATAGCGAGATTGCCCTGCACGAAGCCGGGCGCCACACCAGACGTCGGTCCGCGGTGCGTTCCTGCCCGGATTGCAAGCCTTGCCGCAAGGCCGCCGCCGGTCGCGGCGTTTTCCTCTCGGCGCAGGGGGGTAACGGCCATCATCCAATCCAAAGTTGCAGTGCCTGCCTACTCCGCAGGCACTCATACGACCATGTGCGTGGCATCGCATCAATGTGAATCTAGCGGTTGAATCTTGAGGCAGGATCGCGTTTGCTAAAGGCAACGAAGAGCCCAGCAAGGGCCGGCAGGGGAGGAATTGGCGATGCGGCGTCGTGCCATCGGGCATGGGCGTGCCACTTTCACGGCAGCGCGCGTCGCTGGCCGTGCTGCCGGCGTGCGGGCAAGCCTATCCACAGCAACGTTTCCTGCTTTTGAATCAGCGCCCGCATCTAAATGCGGTTGTTGGTCAGCACGATTGTGATCCGGAGGGAGGACGCGCGATGACAGAAAAATGGAAAGACGAGGAGTGGGCGCAGGATGTCTGGTACAGCGGCAAGGTGACCCGCCGCACGCTCGTCGGTTGGGGCGGTGGCGCGATCGGTGCGATGATGCTGGTGCCAGCACCTTGGCGCGCCGCATTCGGCCAAGCCAAACCTTACAAGATCGGCGCCATCAATCCGCTGTCAGGCGCCGGCGCGGCCGGCGGCAAGACCGCCTTGGTCGGCGTGCAGATGGCCGTCGATCGGATCAACAAGAATGGCGGTGTCAATGGCCGCCCGATCGAGCTAGTCATCGCGGACGATGAATCCAAGCCGGATGTCGGACGCCGCAAGACAAGCAAGCTCGTGGACGAAGACCAGATCGACGCGCATTGCGGTGGCTTCCTCTCCAATATTTGTCTTGCCTGCATGCCGGTCTGGGAAGAAGCCAAGATCGTCAACATGATCAGTGTGTGTCTCGATACGACACTGACGACCACCAAATGCAACCGTTACAGCTTCCGGGTTCACGACTATGCGCCCGCGCAAGCCGTCGCGTTCGCTCCCTATCTGGTCAAGAACCTGGGCAAGAAGTGGCACATTGCCTATGCGGATTACTCCTGGGGCCAGTCGACGCGCGATGCCTACGCCCAGGAGATCAAGAAAGCAGGTGGCGAGGTCGTGGAGACGACCGGTATCCCCCTCGGCACCGCCGACATGACGCCATTCCTGTCAAAGGTCACCGGTCAATTCGACGGGCTGTTCGGAATCTTCTTCGGCAAGGACGGCGTGACCATCGGCAACCAGGCCTACGACCTCGGCCTCACCAAGAAATACAAATGGGCCGGTGACGGCGCTATCGCAGAGTCGACCAATCTTCCGGCGCTCGGCAACAAGATCGAGGGTTTCGTCGGTATTAATCGATACATCCCGGTGTTCCAGGGCCCGTTTGACACGCCATATCACCATCACTTCTTCGATGAGGCGCTGGTGCAGTTGAAAAAAATCGATCCATCGGGTCCGTTGCCCGACCGTTACGTGCAGTCAAACTTCGAGGCGATGAACGCCTTGAAAGTCGGCATGGAGAAGTCGAAGTTCGAGGGCCGCAAGGACACGATGAAATTGATCGAGGCGCTCGAAGGCCTGCAAATGAAATTGAGCGACGACTTCTTTACGGGCGATAAATTGCTGCGCAAGGACGATCACCAGGCATTCCCGTTGCAGGTCATCTTCGACATGAAGGACGGCAAGCACCACATTGTCGAGACCATTCCCGGCGACAAGACATTCTTCCCGCCGGCCTGCAAGTTCGCCACAACCTAAGTGGCGATGCAGTCTGCGAGTGACGCTGCCGCCCCGGCCGGCAAGGCCGGGGCTGGCGCAAAGGTCCCCGTGCTACGCACTGAGGGACTGACCCGCAGATTCGGCGGTCTGACGGCTGTCAACAATGTCGATTTCCAGGTCAATCGCGAGGAAATTCGTGCGATCATCGGGCCGAATGGTGCGGGCAAAAGCACGTTCTTCAACTGCCTGACCGGTGTGCTGCCGCCGACTGCCGGCCGTATCCTGTTCAATGATGAAGATATCACCGGTCTTTCGCCAGACAGGATTTCGCTGAAGGGAATCGCACGCTCCTATCAGATCACCAATATCCTGCCCAATGCGACAACACTGGAGAATGTTCGCATTGCCGCGCAGTCGCGCCGGCACGCATGGAGCATGTTGCGGCATTACAGCGCTTATCATGACATTATCGAAAAAGCCGAGGCGGTGCTCAAATCGGTTCAGCTCTTCGGGAAAGCTGACGAGCTTGCCGCCAATCTCTCGCACGGCGAGCAGCGTAATCTCGAAATCGGGATTGCGCTGGCCACCGAGCCGCAACTGCTGTGCCTCGACGAGCCGACCGCCGGCATGAGCTCAGCGGAAACGCGCGATACGGTGCAGCTGGTCCGCAGCATCGCGAAGAACCTGACAATCCTGATCGTGGAACACGACATGGAAGTCGTCATGGGACTTGCCGACCGTATCACTGTGCTCAACTACGGCCAGGTCCTGGCCGAAGGCACACCGACGGAAATTCAAAACAATCCAAAGGTGCTGGAGGTCTACCTCAAGACATGAGTGCCGCCGCAAACGCCCAGCCGCTGATAGCAGTCGAGGATCTGCACACCTATTACGGAAAGAGCCATATCCTGCATGGCGTGACGCTACATGTCGGGCCTGGCGAAGTGGTGGGTCTTCTCGGACGTAATGGTGTCGGCAAAAGCACGACGCTGAAAACCATCATGGGTCTGGTGCGCCCGACCGAGGGCAGCGTGCAACTTGGTGGCAGCCCGATCACAGGAATGCCGCCGCACAAGCTCGCGCGTCTTGGCATCGGTTACGTCCCCGAGGACCGCCGCATCTTCCGCCTGCTTACGGTGATGGAAAACCTGCGTACGGGTCTCGACCGGCAAGGCGTAACCGACGCGAAAAAGCAGGCACTGCTCGACAAGGTGTTCAACTACTTTCCGGTGCTCGCAGAGCGGCGCAACCAGGCCGGCGGTACGCTTTCGGGCGGCGAGCAGCAGATGCTGGCGATCGCGCGCGCAATGATGCTGGAACCGAAAATCATCCTGCTCGACGAGCCAACCGAAGGATTGATGCCGCGAATGGTCTCGCAGATCAGCAGCATTATCGACGTCCTGCACCGGGAAAACGTGGCGATTCTTCTGGTCGAACAAAACGTGCCACTAACGCTGGAAGCGAGCGAGCGCGTCTACATCATGGAAAAAGGCGTGGTGCGCCACCACGCGGCCGCCCGCGATCTCAAGGTGAATGACGCGGTTATTCATCAGTATCTCGGAGTCTAGGATGGAGCTGACTGCGATCCTCGTTGCCATTCCCTGGGATCAGATACTGATCCAGACCGTGAATGGCATTGTCACCGGGATGATCCTGGCGCTGATTGCTTCCGGGCTCACGCTGATCTTCGGCATCATGGATGTCGTCAATTTTGCGCACGGCGAATTGTTCATGCTTGGCGCCTACATTGGTGTGCTTGTGCTGGCGACGACGGGAAATTTCTGGCTCGCACTCTTGATTGCAACCTTGGTTGTCGCGCTGCTCGGCGCCGCAATACAGATAGTGACCTTGCGTCCATTGATTGGACGCGATCCGCTCACGACGATTCTCGCGACGTTCGGCGTTTCGTTGATCTTGCAGAACTATGCGCTGTGGCAGTTCGGGCCGGTCGCGCGAAAAATCCAGGAGCCGTTCACCGGCCACTTCACTTTGTTCTATCTTGAATATCCGTGGTACCGCCTGGTGATCGCTGGGCTCTCCGCGGCAATCATCGGCGGTTTCTGGCTGTTCCTCAAATACGGCAAATACGGTATCTGGATCCGCGCCACGACGCAGGATCGTGTGATGGCGCAGGCGATGGGGATTCCCGTGCCGTTGGTGTATACGGCGGCTTTCGCGATCGGCGCGGGCATGGCGGCGGCGAGCGGTGTGTTGTTTGGACCGCTGGTCGGCGTCAATCACACCATGGGTCTCGACTGGGTGCTAAAGGCCTTCATCGTGGTCGTGGTCGGCGGCATGGGCAATCTGGGCGGTTCGATTGCGGCCGCGATCTTCATCAGCCTGCTGGAATCCTATGCCTCGATCTGGGTCAGTCCCGCTCAGGCAGTGATCGTCTCTTTCGTCGTGTTGATTCTCACACTTCTGTTTCGGCCGACCGGTCTTTTTGTTCCGACACCGAAATGAAAACGCGCTCGAATACAACGTTCTGGCTTGCTTTCGCCGTGGTGATGGCGCTGCTGATTGTCGCGCCGCTGGTGCTGCCTGAATTCTGGCGCCGCTTTCTCACCGAAGTGTTGATCTGGGGACTGCTGGCAATGTCGTCCGATCTGCTGATCGGCTATACCGGCATGATCTCGTTCGGCCATTCGGCTTTTTTCGGCCTCGGGATGTATGGGGCAGCGGCGGCATTGCTCATGTTCTCGCCGCCGAATCTCTGGCTTGCGCTCGCTTTCGGACTCGTGGCCGCGGCAATTGTCGCATTGTTTGTCGCGTACTTTTCGACGCGTCTGCGCGATATCTATTTCGCGATCACGACGTTGATCTTCAGCCAGATTTTCTACGTTATCGTCTTCACGTGGACCGAAGTCACCGGCGGCGAAAACGGTCTTAACTTCCGGCGTCCGCCACTGGCGATCCCAGGGCTGTTTTCGGTGCCGTTCAACTCCGAAACCCTGCACTGGTTCGTCCTGGCGGTAGTGACGGCGTGTTATCTGATCCTGCGGCACATCACCCGTTCGCCCTTTGGCATGGTGCTGCAATCGATTCGTGAAAACGAGCCGCGTACTCGCGCCATCGGCTATCCGGTCGAGCGCTACAAAATTGTGGCGGTCATGCTCTCGGGGCTTTTTGCCGGGCTCGCCGGCGTGCTCTACGCGGTTCAGAACCGCTTCGCCGCTCCGGATTTCATCTTCTTCCTGGTGTCGGGCGAAACAGTGATCTTCAACGTCATGGGCGGCATCGGCACGCTGGTCGGCCCAATCGTCGGGGCCGGCTTTTTCCAGCTCATGCGCGAACTGCTGTCGCGATTGTTCGGCGACCAGTTCCCCTATTTAATTCCGCTCGGCGTGGTCTTCATTGTGATGATCATTTTCCTGCCGCAGGGCCTGCTTGGCTTCGCACGGCGGTGGTTGAACCGGTAAACGTTGCGCACACTCCGCTCATTCCTGTCCCCACCTGCGAGGGGACGAACGGACGGTCAAACATCAATCGCACCGCGCGACCATTCCACCGTCCACCACGATTTCGGTTCCCGTGATGAAGCGCGCCTCGTCCGAGGCAAGGAACAAAGCCGCGTTGGCGGTGTCGCGGCCATCGCCCATGAAACCGACGGGAATGCGCGCGAGCCGCGATTTCAGCAATGCCTCAACGTCGCCGCCTGTGCGCTGCTTGGCAAGCCGCGCTTCAACCATGGGCGTGTGCAGTTGCCCGGGAACGACGGTGTTCACGCGGATGCCTTTGTCCGCATATTGTACGGCGACCACACGCGACAGTTGGATGATGCCGGCCTTGGTCGCGGCATAGCCGACCTGCGCCGAGCCGGTCCAGCGCAGTCCGGAGGTCGACGCAACGTTGACGATGGCACCGCTTTTTTGCCGTTCCAGGACTGGCAGCACATACTTCAATGTAAGGAAAACACTTTTCAAATTATAGTCGACCTGCGAATCCCACACATCTTCGCTCATTTCCACGGGCCCGCCGGCCGCGGAGCCTCCGACGTTGTTCACCAGCACGTCGATGCGGCTAAAGTGATCGAGGCAGGTCTCGACCATAAGCTCAACTGAAGCCGCAACAGTAACATCGCACTGGTGAGTGACTATCTCACCGCCCGCGCGTTTCACGTGGTCGATGGTTTCCCCGACGCTGTCGAGATCGCGGTCGACCGCGAAAATCTTCGCACCTTCCTCGGCAAAACGGACGGCGGTCGCGCGGCCGTTGCCCCATCCTGGCCCGATGCAGCCAGCGCCGGTGACGATGGCGATACGGTCTTGCAGGCGGCCACTCATGCTGCTGCTCCGGTCAATTTGCGCGCCTGGGCGAAGCGGTAGAAACGCTGCGGGTTGTCCACCAGCAGGGCCTGGCGTGCCGCTTCGCTTGGCGCGATTTCGGCGAGAAGATCAACGAGCAAACCATCGTCGACCACCGGCGGCACGTGGTTGGGGTGCGGCCAGTCGGTGCCCCAGACCACGCGATCACCGAATTCTTCGACCAGCTTGCGGGCGAAGGGGATTGCATCGCTGTAAGGCGGGCCTTGCCGCGTCGCGCGGTCGGCCCCGCTCACCTTGACCCATACATTCTTGTCCTGCATCAGCGCGAGAAGTGCACGAAAAGCCGGCTGCTCCAGCCCGCGCGAGGCATCGATACGGCCGATATGATCGATCATTACCGGCACCGGCGAGCGCTTGAGCGCGGGCGCGAGTTCAGCGATACGCTCGCCCTCCATGTGGATTTGCAGATGCCACCCAATATCGGCGAGCCGTTTGCCGAAGGCGATTGCCTCCTCAATTCCCGGACCGGCTCCGAGGTGCTCCATGTAATGAAAACGCGCGCCGCAAAGGTTGGCGGCGGCGAGCCGTCTGAGTTCGACATCGGAGATCGTCACCGGCACCAGCGCTACGCCCTTGTAGGAGCCGCCGGTCGCCGCGACTGCATCGACGGTCACCGAATTGTCCGGGCCGTGGCAGGCGGGCTGCACAATCACGCAATGCTGTACGCCGAGCCGCTCATGCAGCTTGAACAACAACTCCTTCGGTGCGTCGGATGGCGTATAGCGTCGTCCCTCCGCAAAAGGATAACGTTTGCGCGGACCCCAAACGTGAACATGTGCGTCGCACGCACCAGCGGGCAATTTCAGTTTCGGCTTGCTGGGCGTGGCCATCCAGTAAGGCGGATCGGCTGGCGTGCCGTCATGCTGCATCATGTGTCCTTGGCGCGTGTGTGTTCGAAGGCCGGCTCGGACGCGGAAAATCGGCTCAACCAGTCGACCAGAATCGGGTAGGTGGGGCGCCAGTCCACTTGCTTGCGCCAGTCGAGATAACCAAGCGCGCAACTTAGGCCGATCGAAATAACATCGGTCCTATTCGGGTCTGGCGGCGATGCCTCGAATGCTGCCAGCCCGCGCCGGATCTTGTCACGCTGATGCGAGAGCCAGCGCGGCGAGTGAGGCAGGTCGGGACGAAAACGGGTCTCGTAGACGACCAGAATAGAGGCATCCATGATGCCGTCCGCAAGCCGCGACAGCGTCAGCGCACGGTAGCGATCGCGCCCGCGCAGCGGCAGCAAGCGGTCGGTACCGGCGACATCCTGCAGATACTCGATGATGATGCCACTATCGTAGATAGTGGTGCCATCGCCCAACACGAGACACGGCATCTTGCCGAGCGGATTCTGCTGGCGGAGCGTATCGGTCTCATCGAGCGGATCGGCAGGCACGACTGTGATACGTCCGCCCAATCCCAACGCTTCGATTGCCATGCGGACCTTGCGGCCGAATGGCGAGGTTGGAGTCGTGCGCAGCACGAAATTCTCGGCAGTCGACATCGCGGACATCCGCCGACTTTACTTTTCAGTATGAACGCCGGCGTCGACGATTACTTTTGCCCATTTCTTCGTTTCGCTATCGATATAGTCGCGGAAATGCTCGGGCGTATCGCCGACCAGTATCGCGCCCTGGCTCGCCAGCTTCTCGATTACAGTGGGATCCTTCATGGCCTCGACCGCGGCCTTGTTGAGCACAGCGACGATCTGCAGCGGTGTCTTTGCCGGCGCAACCATGCCGTACCAGTTCTCGGTTTGAAGATTGGCCATGCCAACTTCCACAGTTGTCGGCACATCAGGTGCGCTCGGCACCCGACGCATGGTGCCGACCGCAATCGGCTTGAGCTTGCCGGCCTTGATCTGCGGCAAGAGCACCGGCAGGTCGAGGAATACCATTTGCACCTGCTGGGCGAGCAGATCGTTCACGGCGGGAGCCGCGCCGCGGTAAGGGACGTGGACGATATTGATGCCGGCCGTGAGCCTGAGCAATTCGCCCGCGAGATGCGGCATACTACCGGGACCTGACGATGCGAAGTTGAGCTTGCCAGGTTGCGACTTGGCCAGCGTAACGAGTTCTTGCATCGTGTTGGCCGGGACGCTTGTCGCGACGACCAGCATTTCCGGCACTTTGGCAACCAACGTGATCGGTTGCAGGTCCTTGAGCGTGTCGTATGCGACTTTCTCCATGCTTGGACTGATGGCGAGTGCGCCGGCGCTCACTATGCCGATCGTATAGCCATCCGGTGCCGATTTCGCGACGACGTCGGTTCCGACCACGCCGCCCTGTCCCGAGCGATTATCAATGATGATCGGCTGTTTGAGAATTTCGGACATACGCTGGCCGACGACGCGTGCAATGATGTCGTTCGGCCCGCCGGGCGGGAACGGGACAATCAGCCTGATCGTCTTGCTGGGAAAATCCTGCGCCATAGCCAATGCAGGGCACAATAAGGCCAATCCGATCAGTACCGGTCTCAAGGTTTTCACGGCATTCCTCCGCTTACATTATTAATTAGTGCGACACGTTGTGGCTTCTCCGCGCGCCAATTTGTTCGCAGCTTACGTCATTCCCAACTGCGGAGACCAGCCGGAAGATTAAAATAACGCTCTAAAGCGCATCGACAACTCATGTCCGGGCTTGACCCGGGCATCCATGATGTGGTGCAGCACCGAGAGGCAGGACTATTCAAATTCACGGACACATGTGAGGAGCATGCGATGGAAATCGATTTGCCGGACGTCGTGGCAGAAGTGAGGACGGCATTCGAACGTTACGAAAAAGCACTCGTTTCGAATGACGTGCCGGCGCTCGATGAATTATTCCGCGACGATCCGCGCACGGTCCGTTATGGCGTGACGGAAATTCTCTATGGCTACGCCGATATCAAATCATTTCGCGCGGCCCGTTCGCCGGTCGCGCTTGGGCGCAAATTGTCGCGCACGGTGATCACGACGTTTGGCCGCGATTTCGCGGTTGCATCCACGCTCTATGAGCGCCCCACGGCGTCCGGAAAGATCGGCCGACAAACCCAGACCTGGGTGAAATTTCCGGAAGGCTGGCGCGTGGTCGTGGGTCACGTCAGTCTGATGAATAAGCCGGCCGCGTAATTTACAGTGCAGCCACCGCCTGCACCTCGACCAGCAGCGCTTCTTGCACCAGCCGGTCGACCATCAACAGTGTATTGGGCGGATAGGCGCCGTTCGAGAACAATTTTGGAAATTCGCGCAGCCGGTATTTCATAAATTTCGGAATATCCTGCGAGTGCACCAGGTATGTCGTAAACTGAACGATATTGCCCCAGCCGGCGCCGACCGATTTCAGCGCCGCCCCGACATTGGCAAAAGTCTGCACGCATTGGGCATCAAAGTCCTCCGCGCTCACGACCTTGCCGTCGCGATCGACGCCAACCTGTCCGGCGATGAAGACGAACTCCGACGCCTTCACACGGGTGAGGTGCGAATATTGCCCCAGCGGCTTGCCGAGCGCATCAGGGTTGAGAATCTTGATGTCGGCCATCCATGGCTCCTTGTTTCTTACGCGCCACAGCAAGCTTCACCGCAGCATTTGTCTTACTCGACTTGTACGCCACTCGCCTTGATAGGCGCTTCCCATTTGCTGACTTCACTCTTGACGAAATCGGCAAGCCATTGCGGGCTGCGCTCGTTTGGTGCGGCAACCGTTGCGCCAAGCTTGGCGAGACGTTCCTGCACTTCAGGCGTTGCAATGGCGCCGACGGCAGCTTCATTGAGCCTCTTTACCACGGCGGCCGGCGCGCCCTTTGGCAGAAACAATGCGCTCCAGGTGTAGGCCTGCACGTCAAGCCCCTGTTCGCCGGTCGTTGCGAGGTTCGGCAGAACCGGTGAACGGTCCTTGGTCATGATGGCAATTCCCTTCACCTTGCCACCGTCGATCTGCGGTTTGGCGGTCGCGATAATGTCGCACAGGAAGTCGATGCGCCCGCCGACCAGGTCTTGCATGGCAGGGCCAGTTCCCTTGTAGGGAACGTGAGTGATCGTTGTGCCCATCGCGCTGTTGAGCACGACGCAGGCGAGATGCGTGGCAGAGCCGGCACCGGCCGAGCCATATTGCATTTTGGCCTGATTGGCCTTGGCGTAGGCGATGAATTCCTTGAAGTCATTCACCGGCAGGTCCGGCCTGGCGATGATCGCGATCGGAGTGACTGCGAGATAAGCCACCGGCGTGAAATCGCTCACCACATTATAGAGAGGATGCTTGTAGAGCGTCTGGTTCTGGGCATGGGTACCGACGCTGCCGAGTACCATGGTATAACCGTCGGGTTTGGCGTCAGCGACGCGCTTTGAGCCGGTCATTCCGCCGGCACCACCGACATTTTCGATCACGACCGGCTGGCCGAGCAATTCGCCCATGCGCTGCGCCACGATACGGCCGATCGTGTCCTGTGGTCCGCCGGCGGCGAACGGGATGACCATCGTGACCGGGCGTGTCGGGAAATCCTGGGCCATAGCCGGTCCGGCCAACGCCAGCGCGGCAAAACCTGCGGTAAACAGAATTCTTTTCATTGTTGTGCTCTCCACCAAAGAAGCAAACCCTCGCGCAGCGCGGGCCTGCCGGTCAAGCACGTGTCGGCACTAACCCGCTTCGACGACTTCCTCGGGAAACTGATGCAGCCGGTCGCCCGGCCCATTGCCGCCGATGAGGTAGTTGTCGCACAGCCAGTTGAGATAGCCAGCGTGGATATACGTCGGATGGACGACGATATTCATGTCCTTTTCGATCATCATCGGCTCGTCATTACGGACCAGCGGGCGCTCCACCAGATCGTAGCCTTGGCCATGGCAATAAAGCCGCGCCTCTAGCGGCCGCCCATTTTTGCGCATGAAATCGTTGAAGGCGTTCCAGATATCCTTGCAGGGCGTGCCAGGTTTGAGGAGATCAAGCGTGAGCTTGCGCGAGGCCTTGCAGAATTCAAGCTCGTCCTTCATCGCCTGCGGCACTTTGACACCGACCACGCAAGAACGCCCGAGTTCGGTGTACATGCCGCCCGGGCCGTTATCCTCGACGAGCAACGCGATCTGATCGCCTTTCTGGATGACGCGGTTTTGCAGGTGCCGGTTAGCGAACTTTGACGGCTTGCCGAGTGGCATCGAGGCGCAGAGGTAGATGCCGTTCTCGCTGCCGTGGCACTGGCTGTACTGCTGCGCGATTGCGGCAACCTCGGTATCGCGCATCCCGGGCTTCGCGGCCGCGAAGGCCGCGCGCATGGCGCCGTCCTGCATCGTTGCAGCGCGTTTCACCAGTTCCATCTCTTCTGCGCTTTTTATGACCTTGATCTTGTCGACCATCTCGGAGGCATCAACAAAGCGCGCCTGCGGAAACGCGCGTTTGATGTAATCAAGCAACGCATAGGACATCTGATATGTGCCGACATAGCCGATGGTCGCCTGAGCGAAAGGCCTGAGCGCGGTCGCAGCGAGTTCGGGGTCGTAATCCTTGGTGTAGTGAGCGGAGGCATAGCTCGGCGTGGTGAGAAGACGCTTGACGCCGCGCCAGTTCTGATCGCCTTGCGCGGTGGCTTCGCTGCCGCCAAACGGCCCCTGGCACACCACCGTCATTTCATCGTCGCGCGGAAACACCACCGTGTTGGGATAGCCGTTGGTCGCCGGCATATCGGTGAAGTAGCGCACGTAGCCGCCCATGTGATCATTGTTGTTCTGCATCAGCAGAACATCAATTTTCTCTTTTGCCATGGCGGCGCGCACAGCTCGCCAGCGGCGTTCCAGCTCGGCGTTGGAGATCGGTGTGTTCAAGCGTTCGGACAAAGCCATGGGTCAGTCGCTCCAGGACGCGGGCTTGCGCACAATATTGATCATAGATTTGGCGTTGCCGGCCAGAAACTTTGCCATGTTGCCGGCGATCGTCGGCATGGCGCGGTCTTCATAGCCCTGCGAATAACCGCCGAGATGCGAGAAAATCGTCACATTCTTCGTCTTCCATAGCTGACTGGTGGCCGGCAACGGCTCCTGCGCAAAAACATCGAGCGCGGCGCCGGCAATTCGGTCGCTTTCCAGCGCTGCGACCAGCGCAGGCTCATCGACGACGCCGCCACGGGCGACGTTGACGAGATAGGCCGTGGGCTTCATCGCGGCAAAGACTTTTGCGCCGACGATACCACGCGTCTCCGGTGTGAGCGGGGTGAGCGTGACAAGGAAATCGAGCTCGGCCGCGATCTTCACCAGGTCGTCGCGATGAACCATCCGGTCGAAGTCCTTGGCTGCACGCGGGCTGCCGCTGATGCCGACCGTGATCATCTGAAATGTCTTGCAGATCGGTGCCAGATATTCCGCAATCAGGCCGACGCCGAGAATGCCGACGGTTTTGCCGGCGAGCAGCGCCGCTGGCCATCGCTCCCATTGGCCTTTGTCCTGCGCGCGGCTGGCGCGGGGCAGGTCGCGTGCAAGCGACAGCATATAGGCAATGGTTGCTTCAGATACCGGCGCGCCATGGATGCCGCGGACATTGGTCACCACCACTTCTTTGCCGAGCGATGGCAGGTCGATGATGTTATCGACACCGGTTCCGAGCGCCTGGATCCATTTCAGCTTCGGTGCATCGCGCACGACGTGGTCCGCCATCGGTGGCGAGAAACACAATAGGATGTCTATGTTCGCGATGTAGGGGCCGACATCGTTGTGATGGCCGACCACATTGATGGTCAATTGCGGAAATTGCTCGAGCAGCATCGCCTTGTAACGGGCGCGCATGGCTTCCTGGACTTCGGTGAGGATGAGGACATTCGGCATGGCGGGCGCAGGTATAGCGCGTGACCCGGAAAAGTTGGAACCTGTTTTTCAGGGGAAATTCCGTTGCAGCATTTTTGCGTGCGGGGGTGACCCGCATTGCGGGTCTGCGCTAAGCTTGCAGCCGGATAGTGGGGATGTCCGATGCCGATCGATCTTGCTCAAGTGGACTGGCTCTATGTCATCGTTTTGGCGGTGTTGGTCTATCTGGCGGCCGTCGTCGGCAACCTGCTGTCGTTCGGCAACCGCTGGACGGCGGCCACGCTGTCAACGTTAGTCTTTGTGGTCCTCTTTGTGCTCTGGACCTACTATCCGCACCGCGTGCCGCTGCCACGAACGGTGACGCTGCCCAATTCGCCGGCCACTACGGCTGCGCCGCCACCGGCTGCGCCCGCTGCTCCCGCAGCACCGCAGAAACCGCGCAATCCGGTCACGGATATCACGCCTCCGCGCAATCCGGTTACCGACGTGACCCCACCGGCGGCCCCGGCTGCTCCGCCCGCAAACCCGGCGCGCTAGGCTTGCGTGCAACGGCCAGAATGATGTTTTCTCATGATGTTGGACGCATAGCCGGAGAGAAGGCAGAAGACGCGCATGAAGAAAGTGTATCCCGACGCAAAAACCGCGCTGGCCGGCGTGATCAAGGACGGCATGCTGATCTGTGCCGGCGGCTTTGGCCTCTGCGGCATTCCTGAAGAGCTTATCAAGGCGGTCCGCGATTCCGGCGTAAAGAACCTCACCTTTGTGTCGAACAACGCGGGCGTCGACGGCGCCGGTCTCGGCCTGCTGCTGGAGACACGGCAGGTCAAGAAAATGATCTCGTCCTATGTCGGCGAGAATAAATTGTTCGCGCAGCAATATCTCGCCGGCGAGCTGGAGATCGAATTCAATCCGCAAGGCACGCTCGCGGAACGCATCCGCGCGGGCGGCGCCGGCATCCCGGCCTTCTTTACGCGCACCGGCGCCGGCACCGATATCGCCAAAGGCAAGGAAGAGCGCGAGTTCGACGGCGGCCGCTACATCATGGAGCGAGGCATCGTCGCAGATTTATCGATCGTGCATGCGTGGATGGGCGACACTGAAGGCAATCTCGTCTACCGCAAGACCGCGCGCAACTTCAATCCGATGATGGCGACCGCGGGCAAGATCACTGTGGCCGAAGTCGAGCATCTGGTGCAGCCGGGAGAACTCAATCCCGACCACATCATCACGCCGGGCGTTTACGTCCAGCGCATCGTGCACGTGCCGAATGCAGTGAAACATATTGAGCAGCGCACCGTGCGCAAGCGCGTGCCTGCCGCAGGAACCGGGGGAGAAATCTGATGGCCTGGACCCGTGACCAGATGGCCGAACGCGCGGCCAAGGAATTGCGCGATGGCTTTTACGTCAATCTCGGCATCGGCATTCCCACGTTGGTGTCGAATTACATTCCCGACGGCATGACCGTGCAGCTGCAAAGCGAGAACGGCATGCTCGGCTTCGGGCCTTTCCCCTACGAGGGCGAGGAAGACCCCGACTTGATTAATGCCGGCAAGCAGACGGTGACGGAGCTGCCGACCACGAGCTTTTTCTCCTCGGCGGATTCGTTCGCCATGATCCGCGGCGGCCATATCGACCTTGCGCTGCTCGGCGCGATGCAGGTGGCCGAAAACGGCGATCTCGCCAACTGGATGATCCCCGGAAAGATGGTGAAGGGGATGGGCGGTGCCATGGACCTTGTCGCGGGGGTTAAGAAAGTCGTGGTCATTATGGAGCACACCGCCAAGGACGAGCCCAAGCTTCTGCACAAGTGCAATCTGCCGCTGACCGGCGCCGGCGTCGTTGACATGGTGATCACCGATCTCGGTGTCTTCGATATCGACCGCAAGAAGGGCGGCATGACCCTGATCGAGCTTGCGCCCGGCGTGACGGTTGACGAGATCACCAAGAAGACCCAAGCGAGCTTCAAGGTCAGTCCGAAGCTCAAGCACTGACGCCATTACGCCGTCCACTTCATTCCGTAGTCCAGCCGGGACCCACTCATGCTGTCCGATGCCGAGCGAAAAAAGGCCGCCGATATCCTGATGGCGGCGCAAAAGGAGCGCAAACAAGCGACCCAACTGCACGTCACGTTTCCAAGTATCACTATCGAGGACTCATACGCGATCTCGACCGAGGTGGCGCAGCGCAAGATCAAGGCCGGCGCCCGTCTGATCGGGCACAAAGTCGGGCTGACCTCGAAAGCCATGCAGCGCTCGTCGATGATCGACGAGCCGGATTACGGATACATCCTCGATGACCAGTTGATTGCCGATGGCGCCAAAGTGAAGCACGCCGATTATTGCAAGCCGCGGGTCGAGGTCGAACTCGCCTTCATCATGGGGAAAAAATTGCAGGGGCCGGGCGTCGGTCTCGCAGAGGTGCTGCGTGCGACCGAATACGTCATTCCGGCGATTGAAATCGTGGACGCGCGCATCCAGGATCAGCGCAAGATCGTCGATACCGTCGCGGACAACGGCGCTGCCGCGGGCATTGCGATGGGGGGACGGCCGGTCGGGCCGATGGATGTCGACCTGCGCTGGGTCGGCGGCATCATGTACCGTAACGCCGAAATCGAAGAGACGGGGCTCGCCGCCGGCGTGCTCGGTCACCCGGCGCTCGGCGTCGCCTGGCTCGCCAACAAG
Source organism: Pseudolabrys sp. (assembly GCA_035626335.1). Classification (GTDB taxonomy): domain Bacteria; phylum Pseudomonadota; class Alphaproteobacteria; order Rhizobiales; family Xanthobacteraceae; genus Pseudolabrys. The sequence continues at coordinate 173,114 of DASPNW010000023.1, read as the reverse complement.
ATTGGCCCGCATGGGCACGCGCTCGAGCTGGGGCACATCGTGCTTGCCGGCTCGTTCACGCGCGTCGTCTTTGCGCAAAAAGGAGACACGCTTCACGCCGATTTCGGACCGCTCGGCGGCATCGCCATACAATTTGTGTGAGAAAAAAGTATGCCCGAAATGCAACGCAACGCCTTTAAGCAAGCACTCGCCTCAGGAAAATTGCAGATAGGCCTTTGGTCGAGCCTTTGCAGCAATATTGCGGCTGAAATCATCTCCGACAGCGGCTTCGACTGGATCCTGCTGGACACCGAGCATTCGCCGAACGAAATTCCGGATCTGGTCACGCAATTGCAGGCGGTACAGCGCGGCACTGCGACGCCGATTATCCGTCCGGCGTGGAACGATGCGGTGCTCGCCAAGCGGGCGCTCGACATTGGCGTGCAGACTTTGCTTTTCCCTTACGTGCAAAACGTCGAGGAGGCGAAACGCGCGGTTGCTTCCACGCGTTATCCGCCGCAAGGCATTCGCGGCGTTTCGGTTGCTGCGCGCGCCAGCCGCTATGGGCGCGTGCCGGGTTATTTGACCAAGGCGAACGACGAGATTTGCGTGCTGGTGCAGGTCGAGACCCGCACGGCGCTCGATCAACTTGAGGCGATCGCCAAGGTTGACGGCATCGACGGGGTGTTTATCGGCCCGTCCGATCTCGCGGCCTCGCTCGGTCATCTCGGCAATCCGCAGCATGCCGATGTGCAGAAGGCCATGCAGGATGCGGTCAAGCGCCTCAAAGCGCTCGGCAAGCCGGCGGGTATCCTCACCGGCAATGAAGAGGAGGCGCGCCGCTATATCGACTGGGGCTATCTCTTTGTCGCGGTGGGCGCCGATGTGGGGCTGCTCGCCCGCAATGCCGATGCACTGGCAAAGAAATTCAAGGGCGGCTGAGCGCGGGTCAATCCGGACACCTTCAATACAATCAGCCACTTAGCCGCAGGGGCGAACCTTTAGTAGGCCTTGGCCGTTTGCCGCAAACCTGCCAAAACTAAAGCGACGAGGGGTCGTCGCGAATGAGCGAAGAGTTGATCCTTGCAACCGAGGATCTCACCAAGGAGTTTGCCGGCTTTACTGCCGTGAACGGCGTAAGCCTGCGCGTGCGGCGCGGGACGATCCACGCCTTGATCGGACCCAACGGTGCCGGCAAGACCACCTGCTTCAATCTACTCACGAAATTTTTGAGCCCGACGCGCGGCCGTATTCTGTTCAAGGGCCATGATATCACCGCGATGCAGCCGGCGGACGTTGCGCGGCTCGGCCTGGTGCGCTCGTTCCAGATTTCCGCGGTGTTCCCGCACATGACGGTTCTGGAAAACGTGCGTATCGCGTTGCAGCGCCGGCGCGGCGGCTCATTCGATTTCTGGCGGCCGACCTCGGTGCTCAATGGTCTCAACGAGCGCGCGATGGAGTTGATCGCCGACGTCGGGCTCTCCTCCGTCGCCGACTGGACGGCGGTCGAGCTTCCATACGGGCGCAAGCGCGCGCTGGAGATTGCCACGACACTGGCGCTCGATCCGGAGATGCTGCTGCTCGACGAGCCGACCGCCGGCATGGGTCACGAGGACATCGACCGCGTCGCGCAACTGATCAAGCGGGTGTCGGCCGATCGCACCGTGCTGATGGTCGAACACAATCTTTCGGTTGTCGCCGATCTGTCCGACCACATCACTGTGCTCACGCGCGGACGCGTACTGGCGGAAGGCGACTACAACGCGGTGTCAGCGAATTCGGAAGTGCGCGAGGCTTACATGGGAGTGGGGCATGCTTGACGCACGTACGCCGCTCCTCGCTATCAGGGATCTACAGGCCTGGTACGGTGAATCGCACATCCTCCATGGCGTGACGTTCGACGTGCGCGAGGGCGAGGTTGTTACGCTGCTCGGGCGCAACGGGGCCGGCAAGACCACCACGCTCAAGTCGATCATGGGCATCGTCGGCCACCGCACCGGCTCGGTGCTGTTTCAGGGCCAGGAGCTCATCGGCCGTAACTCCGACAAGATCGCGCGCGCCGGTATTGCCCTCTGTCCCGAGGAGCGCGGGGTATTTTCCAGCCTCAACGTCGAGGAAAACCTGCTGCTGCCGCCCGTGGTCAAACCGGGTGGCCTCGCGCTCGACCGCATTTTCGACCTGTTCCCCAATCTCAAGGAGCGGCTCGGTTCCAGCCAGGGCACCAAACTCTCCGGCGGCGAACAGCAGATGCTCGCGATCGGCCGGATTTTGCGTACCGGCGCGCGCCTGTTGCTGCTCGACGAGCCGACGGAAGGGCTTGCCCCGGTGATTATTCAGCAGATCGGCAAGACCATCCGCGCGCTTAAGGAACAGGGCTTCACCATCCTGCTGGTCGAGCAGAATTTCCGTTTCGCCTCGACCGTTGCGGATCGCTATTACGTCATGGAACATGGACGTATCATCGACCAGTTCGCCAATTCCGAGCTCGACGCCAATGTCGAGAAGCTCCACGACTACCTCGGTGTCTGACACAACAAACGCTTGGGCAGGAAAGCAGGGAGGCTACGACATGAAAAGAATGATCGGTTTGGCGGCTCTCGCCGTCGTATTGGCCTGCGGGACCGCTAGCGCCCAGCAGTTAAACGTGAAGATCGGCGTGCTCACGGATATGTCGAGCCTTTATGCCGATGCCACTGGTATTGGCTCGGTTATTGCGGCCAGGCTCGCCGCGGCCGACTTCATGAAAGATCATCCTAATGTGAAGGTTGAAGTGGTCAGCGGAGACCACCAGAACAAGCCGGATATTGGCACCCAACTCGCCAACCAGTGGTACGACGTCGAGAAAGTGGACATGATCGTCGACGTGCCAAATTCGGGGGTGGCGCTCGCCATTAGCCAAGTCACCCGCGACAAAAACAAAGTCTTCGTCGGCTCTGGTCCAGCTTCGTCCGACCTCACCGGCCCGAAGTGCAGCCCCAATACGGTGCACTGGACTTACGACACCTGGATGCTGGCGAACGGCACCGGCAAGGCGGTGGTCAAGACTGGCGGCGACACCTGGTTCTTCCTCACCTCGGACTATGCGTTCGGTCATGCGCTTGAGCGCGACACCATGGCGGTGGTCGAGAAGAACGGCGGCAAGGTGCTTGGCAAGGTTCGCCATCCGCTCAACACCAACGACTTCTCGTCGTTCCTGTTGCAGGCGCAGTCCTCGAAGGCGAAGGTCATCGGTCTCGCCAATGCCGGCGGCGACACCATCAACTCGATCAAGCAGGGCGCCGAGTTCGGCATCGTCAAAGGCGGGCAGAAATTCGCCGGCCTTCTCGTGTTTGCCACCGACGTCGCGGCGCTTGGCCTGCCGACCGCGCAGGGCCTGGTCCTCACCGAAACCTTTTATTGGGACCTGAACGATGCAACCCGCGCCTGGACCAAGCGCTGGCACGCCGAACGCAATGCATCGGGCAAGTTTCCGGCGATGAATCAGGCCGGCGTCTATGCTGGTACACTACACTACCTCAAGGCGGTCACTGCGTTGAAGGGCGCCGCTGACGGCAAGGCCGTCGTCGCCAAAATGAAAGAGATGCCGACGGACGATCCGCTGTTCGGCAAAGGCACCATCCGAGCCGACGGCCGCAAGCTGCATCCGGCCTATCTCTTCGAGGTCAAGACGCCCGAGGAGTCAAAATATCCTGGCGATTTCTACAAGTTGCGTGCGACCATTCCCGCCAACGAAGCCTTTCGTCCACTTAACGAAGGCAATTGTCCGCTCGTGAGCGGCTGAAGTTTCATTCATCGCAAAACAACAAGGAGGATGCACTGATGACAAAAACACTGGGACTGGCGGCACTCGCTGCCATTCTCGCCTGCGGCGGGGCAAACGCCCAGCAGGTGAACGTTAAGATCGGCGTGCTCAGCGACATGTCGAGCCTTTACGCCGATATCGGCGGCCCCGGCTCAGTTGCCGCCGCCAAAATGGCAATCGCCGATTTCACCAAGGATCATCCCAACGTGAAAGTTGAGATGATCAGCGGCGATCATCAGAACAAGCCGGATATCGGCACCCAGATCGCCAACCAGTGGTTCGACGTCGACAAGGTCGACATGATCATCGACGTGCCGAACTCCGGCGTGGCGCTGGCGGTAAGCCAGGTCGCCAACAACAAGAACAAGGTATTCATCGTGTCCGGCGCTGCAGCTTCCGACCTGACCGGTCCAAAGTGCAACGCCAACACCGTGCACTGGACCTATGACACCTGGATGCTGGCGAACGGCACCGGCACGGCCATGGTGAAAACCGGTGGCGACACCTGGTTCTTCCTGACATCGGACTATGCCTTCGGTCACGCCCTCGAGCGCGACACCGCAGCCGCGGTCGAAAAGGCGGGCGGTAAAGTCCTCGGCAAGGTCCGTCATCCGCTGAACACGAATGATTTCTCGTCATTCCTGCTGCAGGCGCAGTCCTCGAAGGCCAAGGTTGTGGGTCTCGCCAACGCCGGCGGTGATACCATCAACTCGATCAAGCAGGCGGCCGAATTCGGCATCGTCAAGGGTGGACAGAAGCTGGCCGGATTGCTGGTGTTCGCGAGCGATGTTAACGCGCTCGGTCTGCAGACGGCGCAGGGCCTGACCCTGACCGAAACCTGGTACTGGGACGCAAACGACACCAACCGTGCCTGGACCAAGCGCTGGCATGAGGCGGGCGCGGCGGCAAACAAGTTCCCAACCATGATCCATGCCGGTGTCTACGCCGGTATCACGCACTATCTGAAAGCACGTTTGGCTATGGGTGGCGATCCTGACGGCAAGGCGGTGGTCGCCAAGATGAAGTCGATGCCGACCGACGATCCCTTGTTCGGCAAAGGGGTGATCGACGCCACCGGTCGCAAGCGACATGACGCCTACCTCTTTGAGGTCAAGACGCCGGCTGAATCGAAATATGCCGGTGACTTCTACAAGCTGAAAGCCACCATTCCGGCCAAGGATGCATTCCGCGATCCGAAGGACAGCGCCTGCCCGCTGGTCGGGAGCTGATAAGCCGTGTTTCGGAAGCGGTGCGGCATGACATGACGCACCGCTGATCCGGGCCGCGAGTTGCAAGAGGCCCGGGTCGCGGCGCATCGCAATACGTCGAATACGTTGACGACGATGCGCCGACACCCGGGACACTGCACAGAAGAAGAACCGCGACTATGTTCGAAATCTTCGGCATTCCCTCGCAGGCGCTGTTCGGGCAACTGTTGATCGGCCTGATCAACGGTTCGTTCTATGCATTGCTCAGCCTGGGGCTCGCCGTCATTTTCGGCATGCTCAACATCATAAATTTCAGCCACGGCGCCCAGTACATGATGGGTGCTTTCGCCGCCTATCTCATCTTGCAATATTCCGGCCTCGGCTACTGGCCGGCGCTGATCATCGCCCCAATTTTGGTCGGCATTACCGGCATCATTATCGAACGCCTGTTCCTACAATGGCTGTACAAGCTTGATCATCTTTACGGGCTGCTGCTCACCTTCGGGCTGGCGCTCATCTTTGAAGGCGTTGCGCGCAACTATTTCGGTTCTGCTGGTCTTCCATATACCGTTCCCGAATCGCTTCAAGGTGGCCGCAATCTCGGCTTCATGTTCTTGCCCAACTACCGGGCGTGGGTGATCGTCGCCTCGCTCACGGTATGCTTCGGCACTTGGTTCGTCATCGAGCGGACGCGGCTCGGCGCCTATCTGCGCGCTGCCACCGAAAATCCGACGCTGGTGCGTGCATTCGGCATTAATGTGCCGCGCATGATCACGCTCACCTACGGCTTTGGCGTGGCGCTTGCCGCCTTTGCCGGCGTAATGGCGGCGCCGATCTATAACGTATCGCCACAGATGGGCTCGGAGCTGATTATCGTCGTCTTCGCGGTGGTTGTGATCGGCGGCATGGGCTCAATACTGGGCGCGATCATCACCGGCTTTGGTTTGGGCGTGATCGAGGGCCTCACCAAGGTGTTTTTCCCGGAAGCTTCCAATACGGTGATTTTCGTCATTATGGCGATCGTCCTGCTGGTGCGGCCGGCCGGTTTGTTCGGGCGGAGAGGGTGATGGAACGCGTCGTTGATCCGCTCGCCACGAAACCGTCCGTACTGCGCACGCAGAGCGAGACCATCGCCTTTGCCGTCATGGTCGCGGCATTGGTGATCGCGCCGTTTCTCACCTATCCGCTGTTCCTGATGCAGGCGATGTGCTTTGCGCTGTTTGGCTGCGCCTTCAATCTGCTGATCGGATATGTCGGGTTACTCTCGTTTGGTCATGCCCTTTATTTTGGCTGGGCGAGCTATTTGTCTGCACACGCCGCCAAGGTCTGGGGCTTCACGCCCGAGCTCGCAATTCTGACCGGCACCGCCACGGCCGCCATTTGCGGCCTTGTCGCCGGTTCGCTGGCAATCCGGCGCCAGGGCATTTACTTCAGCATGATCACGCTGGCGCTTGCGCAGATGATGTATTTCTTCGCGCTGCAGGCGAAGTTCACCGGCGGCGAGGATGGAATCCAGGCGGTGCCTCGCGGCGATCTGTTCGGGCTGATCGATCTGCGAAACGAGATGACAATGTATGCCGTCGTTCTGATCATTTTCCTCGCCGGCTTCACTTTCATCCACCGGATTATCCATTCGCCCTTCGGCGAGGTGCTCAAAGCGATCCGCGAGAACGAAGCGCGGGCAACCTCGCTTGGCTACAAGACCGATCGCTACAAGCTGGTCGCCTTTGTGCTGTCGGCAACGCTCGCCGGCGTTGCCGGCGCCACCAAAGCGATCGTCCTGCAACTGGCTTCGCTCACCGACGTGAATTGGCCGATGTCGGGCGAGGTCGTGCCGATGACGCTTGTTGGAGGCCTCGGCACCATCTTCGGCCCTATGGTCGGTGCCTTTGTGATCCTCGTGATGCAGTTCAAGCTTGCGCCGATCGGCGAATGGGTGCTGGTCATTCAGGGCGCGATCTTTGTCGCCTGCGTGCTCTTGTTCCGCCGCGGCATCGTCGGCGAGATTGCCAACTTGCTGCGCATCCGCCTCTAGTCTCTTTGAAACCTTCGCGAATCGGAGTACATGGCGCTATTCATGTGTATGCCGTTGTTTTTGTGCGTTTTCCGGCGGTCGCCGATGTGTGCCGCGTCGCTCGATTGCTGGTTTGACGCGTGCCGGGGGGCACTCAATGGCGGCCGTGCAAAGCGAGGTCCGCTTCGACAAGATCGCGGAAAAATGGCTTGTGCTGGCGCGCCGGCGGCTGGCCCATATTTCCGAACTCCAGCGCAACGGCCGATGGGACCGCTATTACACGGAAGAGCAACTCGCCTCGAGCCTGCGCGAGGCCGAACACGCGACAATTCTCTGGGCCACGCTCGCCAGTCAGCGGGTCACGCTTGGCAAGGTTTGATTCAGGTTTGACGCCAGCCATGCCGTTGCATATCTGAAGTCCGTCAGCGGCGCCGGACGTGGCGCTTTCCAGCCAGAGTTGAATCACCTCATGTCCAGTACCTTGTTCACGCCCTTTCGCATGGCGGGCCTCGAGCTTGCCAACCGAATCGTGGTTTCGCCGATGTGCCAGTACTCGGCCGATGACGGCTGCGCCAACGACTGGCACCTGATGCATCTCGGGATGCTGGCGCATTCGGGCGCAGCCCTCGTGATCGTGGAAGCGACCCATGTGGAAAGGCACGGCCGCATCACTCATGGCTGCATGGGCCTGTATTCGGACGATAATGAATCCGCTCTGGCGCGGGTGGTCGCGCAGGCTCGGCGCATGGGCAGCGCAAGGTTCGGCATCCAGATCGCGCATTCCGGCCGCAAGGGTTCGGCCCAGCGTCCCTGGGAGGGTGCTGCCGCGCTCAAGCCGGAGGCGGACCCGTGGCCAACGATTGCGGCCTCGCCCATTCCGTTTGGCGAGGGTTGGCATACGCCGCGCGAAGTGACCGAAACCGACATGGAACGGGTGCGGGCGGCCTTCGTCTCGTCCGCCCGGCGCGCGCTCCGCATCGGTTTCGACGAGATCGAATTGCACATGGCGCACGGTTATCTAGCGCATGGCTTCATGTCGCCGATTTCCAACAAGCGCACCGATCAATATGGCGGCTCGCTCGAAAACAGGTTGCGCTTTCCCCTGTCGATTGCGCGCGCGGTGCGCGCCGTGGTGCCAAGGACAATTCCTCTCGGTGCGCGCATCACGGGCAGCGACTGGCGTGAGGGCGGGTTGACGCCGGACGATGCGGTCGCGATCTCGCGTGCGCTGAAGGGCGAGGGGATCGATTTTATTTGCATCTCTTCCGGCGGCGTCGCCGCCGATATCCGCAACCCCACCGAGCCGGGCTACAACGTGCCGATCGCCGCACGGGTGCGAAAAGAAGCGGGCATCCCGACAAGAACCGTCGGCCTGATCGTCAAGCCGGAACACGCGGAAGAGATCGTTGCGAAAGGCCAGGCCGACATGGTCTCGATGGCGCGCTGCTTCCTCGACGATCCGCATTGGGGCTGGCATGCGGCCAAGGTGCTCGGCGCCGATGTGGCGCGGCCGCCGCAATACCAGCGCGCCGGGCCGAAGCTGTGGGCTCCCGCGGCCGCGAAGACGTAAGGCCAGAGCGCGCTAGATGACCGTGTTGTTCGCCGGGTCGATCAGGTGCATGTGGTCGATGTTGGCGTAAAGCCCCATGGCAGCGCCGGCGTCGCCTGCGCTGCTGGGCTCGACCCGGCCGCAGATTTCGCTGCCGTTGACGGTGAAATAGACCATGGTTTCCATGCCCATAGGCTCGACGACATCGAGGCTCACCGTGAAATCGCGGCCGTCATCGCGCCCGTTGTGGCGCGGCTCGGTGATGTGTTCGGGTCGCAGTCCCAGCACGAGGTCCTTGCCGACGACCGGTCGATAACGGCCTTCGTTGGTCGCAGGCACAGGAAAAGCGATCGCATCGGAAATCCGCACGCGCATGCCGGCGCCGTTTTGTTCAAGCCGGCACGGAATGAAATTCATCGCGGGTGAGCCGATAAAACCCGCCACGAAACGCGTACGCGGTTGGTGATAAAGTTCCTGCGGCGTACCGATCTGTTCGATCCGGCCATTATTCATGACCACCACGCGGTCTGCGAGCGTCATCGCCTCGACCTGGTCGTGCGTGACGTAGACCGTTGTCGTCTTGACTTTCTGATGCACCCGCTTGATCTCGGTACGCATCTGCACGCGCAACTTGGCGTCCAGGTTCGAGAGCGGTTCGTCGAACAGGAATACCTTGGGGTTGCGCACGATGGCGCGGCCCATTGCGACGCGCTGGCGTTGTCCGCCCGATAGCGCCTTTGGGCGACGGTCCAGCAGCTCGGTGATATCGAGGATACGGGCGGCATGTTCAACCCGCTGACGGATTTCGGCCTTCGGGAGTTTGCGCAGCTTCAGTCCGAACGACATGTTTTCGAAGGCCGTCATGTGCGGATAGAGCGCATAGTTCTGAAACACCATCGCGATGTCGCGGTCCTTCGGCGGCAGATCGTTGACCACTTCGCCGCCGATCGAAATATTGCCCGAGGTGACTTCCTCCAGGCCCGCGATCATCCGCAATGTCGTGCTCTTGCCGCAGCCCGACGGCCCCACCAGAACCACGAATTCGTTGTCCGGGATGTCGAGATCGATTGCGCGCACGGCTTCGACCTCTCCGTACTTCTTGACGACTTGATGCAACGCGACTTCGGCCATTGTGCTTTAGCCCTTGGTGGCGCCGGCGGTAAGGCCGGCGATGTAATAGTCCATGAGGAAGGCGTAGATGACGAGCGGGGGTGCGGCGGCAACCAGGGCGCCGGCCATCAGCATGCCCCACTTGTAGACATCGGCGCGGATGAGGCTGGTCACCGTGCCGACGGTGAGCACCTGCTGGTCTGCCGAATAAAGGAAAGCCATCGGATAAACGAAGGCTGCCCAAGACACGGTGAACGCGAAGATCGTTGCCGCAATGATGCCGGGCAGGGCGACCGGAATGAAAATCTTCAGCAGCATCTGCATGTGGCCGGCGCCGTCGATGAGAGCCGCCTCATCGAGCTCCTTTGGAATCGACTGAAAGTAGCCGATCATGATCCAGGTGCAGAATGGGACCGTCAGCGTCGGATAGACCAGCACCATGCCCCAATAGGAATTGAGCAGACCGACCGCCTTCACGATCTGGAACAGCGGAATGAACAACAGCGTGTCGGGAACGAGGTAGGTGAGAAAAATCCCCGTCGCCAGAATGCTCGACCCCCAGAAGCGCATGCGGCCGAGCGCGAACGCGGCAAGCACGCTCACCACCATCGTGATGACGACAACCGACGTCGTGACGATCGCGGTGTTCTTGAAGAAGATCAGGAAGTCGGTCTGCGTGAACAGGATCTTGAACTGGTCGAACGTGATGCCGTTGGCGATGATCCAGGGATTGGTCGCCATGTGCGCGACCTCGGCGTCGCTCTTGAGTGCCGTGACCACCATGTAATAAGGCGGCACCAGAAAGAAGATCGCAAATATGACAAGGAATACGTACGACGTTATCAGCGCCCAGCGGCGATCGCGTTTGAGGCTGCGGCTTCGGCGCGCGCCGGCCGCCGCCGGCATGGCCATGGTGGTGGAGCTCATCCGATCTCCCTCCCGCGCTTGCGCACGCCGCGCAGGATGAACACCGCCGCAATCGCCAGGATCGGGAACATGAACAGCGACGTCGCCGCGCCCAGCGGCAGATCGCCGGACCGGATGCCGAGCAGGAAGGCATAGGTCGCGAACACGTGGGTCATGTTACGCGGGCCGCCCGCGGTCATGATCTGCACGATGTCGAAATTCGCGAAAGTGACGATCAGCGAAAACAGCACGGTGATCGCGATGATGTTGCGCATCATCGGCAGGGTGATGTGTACGAACTTCTGCCAGGCATTGGCCCCGTCGATCGCCGCCGCTTCGTAGAGCTGCTCCGGCACCGACTTGAGCGCGGCCAGGTACATGATGAGGAAGAACGGCGCGCCGTACCACACGTTCACCAGGATGACCGAAAAGCGCGCCCAATACGGGTCGCTCAGCCACGGGATTTCGCCAAAGCCGAGGCCCGTCAGGATCCAGTTGAACGCGGAATGCGTGGGATCGAACAGCCACCACCAGCCGAGCGATGACAGCGCCAGCGGGATGACCCACGGCACCAGCAGCATCCCGCGCCATTTGCGCTGACCTTTGGCCGGCAAGTTGTTGATCAGGTGCGCAGTGACCAGTCCGATCAGCGCTTTAAAGAAGACAGCCGACAACGCGAAAATTGCCGATTGCCGAACCACCATCCAGAAGACGTCGCGCGACAGCAGGTAGCTGAAATTGCCGAGGCCGATAAAGCGTGTCTGCGCCTTGTTCAGCATCGACAGGTAGATCGAATAGAAGGCCGGATAGATGACCAGGCAGGTGATGATCGTGATCAGCGGCAGACAAAACAGGAAGGCGATAGTCGAGCGTTGACGGAGGAATTTGCCAAATCCGCTGCGCGCGGCGGGGCGTACGCCTGCCTCGTGCAGGCTGGGGACCCAGGTCTGGACGGTGTCTGCCATGCGGCTCTCTTCGACCTGCTGATGGTCGCCCCTCGCCGGTGGTTTCACTTCGCGTATGCCGGCCAACACGGCCGGCATACGAACTGTCATGACAATTTCCCGAGATCAGGCACGCAGCGTGCCTTCGAGCTCCTTCTCCGCCCATTTGATGACGTCGTCGATCTTCTCGTTGCCCTGAGTGAGCTTCGCCACCATCACGGTGTTGATGGCCTGGTTGTACATCTGGGCACCGACCTCCGACCGGGCGGGTGCGCCGAACATCGAGGTTTGCTCGTCGCCGCGCGGCGGGTAGCTGTACACGACGCCCTTCGGCGGCTCGACCGTCTTCCAGGTGTCAAGGTCGTACATGCTCCTGAACGACGGAAGGTCGTAGCCGATGGAAGCCGCGACCAATTGGGCGATCGATTCCTTTTGCGACATGTGCAGCAGCAGGTCTTTGCCCGCTGACTTGTTCTTGGAGAAGCTCCACAGTCCATAGAACTGCGGAAGCTGGCCGACGAAGCGGCCCTTGGGGCCTTTCGGCATGGCATGCAGCCAGATGTTTTCGGCGACCTTCGGGTTGTCGCGCTTGGCGACCGCCCATGAGCTCGGCGGATTCATGATGCCCGAGCCCTTGCCGGAAATGATCCAGCGATTGTTGCCGGCGTCATCCCAGGCGTAGACCTCCGGCGGATTGAGCGCCATGAGCTTCTTGAGGTATTCGAGCGCGGCGCGGGTCTCGTCCGAGTTGACCTTGATGTTGTCCTTTTCGTCGATCATGACGACGCCGTAGGACTTGAACAATGCGCCGACCCAGTCCACCGCGTCGCTGGTCTGGCCCATTGGCAGGCCGACCGGATATCCCGCCTTGTAAAGCTTTTGTGCGCTGTCGAGATAGAGATCCCACGTCCACTGGTCGGTCTTGGCCTTGTCGTACTTCGACTCGTCCGCCGGGAACATGTCGACGAGATCGATGCCGCAATGTTGCTTGTAGAGGTCGAAGCGCGACTGGCAGGGCTTCACCTGGCTGCCGATCGCGGTCGGAATGCCGCGCCATGTCCCTTTGATCTTGGCGAGATACTCGGCGACCGGACTGATCGGCCCGTATTGTTTGATAAGTTGCGCGACCACGTCGTCGAGCGGCTCCAGCAGTCGCTGATGGATCTGAATGTTCCAGTCGCGATGCGACATGATGTCGTGGCCGGTACCGGCTTGCGCTTCGGCGGCGGCGGTCAGCTTGTCCTTTTCCCCCTGCGAAGTAATGTAATCGATGTGAACGTCGACATTATTTTTGTCACCCCATTCCTTGCAGATCTTGTCGAGCGCCTTGTTGGCGCCGGGGACCCAGTGGTCCCAGCAGCCTAACGTGAGCGTACCGGCGGCATGGACGCCGCTGACATAAGGCGCGGTAATTGCCGCCGCCGAACCGAGGGCAGCGGTCTTGAGAACGGCACGGCGTGACAGGCGCGAACTTCCCATGGTCTCCTCCTTGATGGTTTTTTTCGCTTTGTGAAACGATACTCTCGCCCCAGGTGGGCGGCTAGTCACTAAAGGATTGTGCGGTTATTAATTTTTGCGGTTCCTTTTGCGCTGCAACGGATGCACTACTAAAGTCGATCTGCATGCCGCCGCGCACCGGACTCGTCCCACAAAAATACACTCGGCAAGATTCGGTCGATTGCGGGACCGGCTGCCGTAATAGACTTTGCTGATGGAAAACGTCGTTTTCCTCGCGGTTTTGTTTGCCGCCGCCTGCCACGCCGGCTGGAACGCGCTGATCAAGGTGGGCCTCGACCCGCTATCGACCACGACCCTGATTTCAATCGGTTCCGGCATCGTCGCTCTCGTGCTCGTGCCGTTCACGGGCGTGCCGGCGTGGGCAGCCTTGCCCTGGCTCGTCGCGTCAATTGTCGTTCATCTCGTCTATTTCGCCGCGCTGATCGAGAGTTATCGCACGGGCGATCTCGGGCAAGTCTACCCGATCGCGCGTGGCTCGGCGCCCTTGATGACGGCGACGGTTGCGACGATCTTCGTTGGTGAAAAACTGAGCACCGTCGGGTGGAGCGGAATTCTTGCAATTGTTGCGGGCGTGCTGCTTTTGTCGGCGCGGGGCGGCCGTGACCTCGCCGAGATTGATCGCCGCGCGATCGGCTTTGCGCTCTTCACCGCGCTGACAATTTGTGCCTATTCGGTCGTCGACGGCATCGGCGCGCGTCTTTCCGGCAATCCGAATGCCTATTCGCTCTGGCTTTTTATCGGTATTGCCGTGGTCATGGTGCCTTACGCGCTCTATCGCGACGGCCCGGATGTCCTGCCGGCAATGCGGCGTTTTTGGCGGCGTGGTTTTGCCGGCGGCGCCTTGCAGGTCCTGTCTTATGGAATTGCGATCTGGGCGATGACCGTGGCGCCAATTGCAGTCGTTGCGACCTTGCGGGAGACCAGCGTGCTGTTCGGCGCGGCGCTCGCCGTGGTGGTGCTCAAGGAGCCGCTGCGGGCCGTGCGGATCATCGCCGCCTGCCTGATCGTCGGTGGCCTGATCCTGATCCGGTTGCAGTAGCGCTTTTTAATGCCGCGCCGCAACCGTCAGAGCCACAAGCAAGCGGCTTCCGGCACGCAAAAGATCGTCATGGGTTAGACGCCGTCGTTTGCCGGGCCGGCGTATGGTGCGCGCAACAGGGGGCACGTGGATGAAAGCGGCGGCGCGCGGCCCGTTCCCCGCCGTCGCTTCGGCGGCGCGCCAGCAGAGATAGTTGCACAGATAGCGCCCGGCGTCGCGCGACAACACGACAGGAATACGCGTGTCGCGGACGCTGCCAAGCAAATGCCGCGAGCGAGCCGGAAGCGGCAAGGCCGACGGTCCACCACCAACGATCAAACGTCGACGCAGTGTCTGGCCGGACACATCGCGCAGGTGCGTCGCCGCATTGCGTGCGCGCGTTTCGATGCGCAACGTCTTTGCGCGCGGCGCAAGCCCGAACATCAGCAAGGCATCCGGTTTGTGCCTGTCGAGGAGGTCCGGCAGTTCGCGGTCCACCGCTGCGTAGCTCGTTTCGAAGACATGCGGGACAATTCTGACGTCGGCGAGCGCGGGCCGGCGCAGCCGCGCAAGCCGCTCGACCAGCGGGCCTGTGGGGTTGAATGGCGCGCCGGGGAACGGCCCGAAACCGGTGACGAGAATGGTCGTGGCCATCTAGACGCCAAGCAGCCGCGCGATTTCCTCAACCGCGAGCGTCGGCGCGAGCTTGCCGGCGGCGACCTGCGCCTCGGCCTGCCGCAACTTCGCGCGCACCGATGCATCGCTGCGCAGCCGCGCCGTGAGCCGTTCTTCCAGCATCGTCCACATCCATTTCACCTGCTGCTCGCGGCGGCGTGACTCCAGTTCACCCGAACCGGTCATTTTCTTTTTGTGCGCAAGAACCTGCGCCCACAACTCGGCGATGCCATCCCGGGTAAGCGCCGAATAGGTGATGACCGGTGGCGACCAGGTCGCGGATTGTGGGGTGAGGATATTGAGCGCCGCGCGATAATCCGCCGCCGCCAATTTGGCGCGTGCAATGTTGTCGCCATCGGCCTTATTGACCGCGATCATATCGGCCAGTTCGACGATGCCTTTCTTCAGGCCCTGCAATTCGTCACCCGCGCCGGGAAGCATCAACACCAGGAAAAAGTCGGTCATATCGGCGACCGCGGTTTCCGACTGGCCGATGCCGACCGTCTCCACCATCACGACATCGTAACCTGCGGCCTCGCAGACCAGCATCGTCTCGCGTGTCTTGGCGGCGACGCCGCCGAGCGTTCCGGACGAGGGGGAAGGGCGGACAAATGCGTTCGGATCGGACGACAGCTGCGTCATGCGCGTCTTGTCGCCGAGTATCGAGCCGCCGGTGCGTGTCGACGACGGGTCGACCGCAAGCACGGCCACCTTGTGGCCTTTGCCCGTGAGGTAAGTCCCGAGCACATCGATCGTGGTGGATTTGCCGGCGCCCGGCGCGCCCGTGATGCCGAGACGCACCGCCTTGCCGGTGAACGGCAAAAGCTCCTGCACCAGATGATGCGCGGTTCTGCGATGATCGGCGCGCTTGCTCTCGATCAGCGTGATCGCGCGCGCCAGCGTCGCACGGTCGCCGGCGTGGATGCCGCGAACGAGATCGGACGGTTTGAGATTGCGCGAGGCCATTGACGTCCCTAGCGCGCGGGTTCCGGGCCGTTTGCAAGGCGAAGCACCAGGCCGCCTTCGCCCTTTTGCTTTGCGTCAGTGGCGCGCGCGAAGGCAACCAATTGTTTTTTCGTCGTGATCCGGCAATAGGAATCGTCCACCCGCTGACAATTGCGTACGCGCGTGGTGCCGTCGGCGTCGTTCTCGTCGATCGCCGTAAGCTGGTAGACGCCGCCGGCGAGCTCGTGCGCGACCGCGTATTCGACGATATTCGGGCGCTTGGCCGCCGCGCTCTGGATGATAAAGGTACGGCCCTCGAGCCGGTGCGCGGTAAAGGCGGTGACGTCGTTCATGCCGCCGCCGTCATGAATGTACCGCTCCCCGTCCCATTTGTATGTCGCCTGTTCCGGCTCATCCGCGAAGCCCTTGCGGAGCGTGTAGAACTGAAGCCGCAGATCTTTGCCGAACACAGGTTGCGCGTCCGGCAAGATCGGGCCGGCGGAATCAACGCATCCGGATAACGACAGCGCCCAGACTGCGGCGGCGCTGACAAGTGCTCGGCTCACTCGGCGGCCTCTTTGCCGTGCCCGAGGCGTTTGTTGAGCGTCTTGAGAAGTTTCTCGGCGGCTTCCGCAATCACCGTGCCCGGCGGGAAAATCGCCTCGGCGCCGGCCTGCATCAGCGCATCGTAGTCCTGCGGCGGCACCACGCCACCGACGACGATCATGATGTCATCGCGGCCCTGCCTGGCGAGTTCGGCCTTGAGTTCGGGCACCAGCGTGAGATGGGCGGCGGCAAGCGACGAGACACCAAGGATATGCACATCGTTTTCGACGGCCTGTCGCGCTGCCTCCGCGGGTGTCGCGAACAGGGGACCGATGTCAACGTCGAAACCGAGATCGGCAAAGGCTGAGGCGATTACCTTCTGGCCGCGGTCATGGCCGTCCTGCCCAATCTTGGCGACCAGCAGGCGCGGGCGGCGGCCTTCCGCGGCCTCGAATGCCTCGACGGCGGTGCGCACACGTTCGACGGCGCCGGTCATGCCGACCTCCCGCTTGTAGACCCCGGTGATCGCTTTGATCTCGGCGCGATGGCGGCCAAAAATCTTTTCGAGCGCCGACGAGATTTCCCCGACGGTTGCTTTTGCCCGTGCGGCGTCGATGGCAAGCGCCAGGAGATTTCCGTTGCCGCGGTCGGCGGCGCGCGTCAGGGCGTCGAGCGCCTCCTGCAAGGCGGCTGGATCGCGCTCATTTTTCAGGCGCTCAAGCTTCTCGATCTGGCGGGCGCGCACCGCGGAATTGTCGATTTTGAGGACTTCGATCGGCGCTTCGTCAGTTGGCGGATACTTGTTCACGCCGATCACCGATTGCGCGCCGGCGTCGATGCGGGCCTGTGTCTTGGCGGCGGCTTCCTCGATGCGCAGCTTGGGAATGCCGGCCTCGATGGCCTTGGTCATGCCGCCGAGCGCTTCAACCTCTTCGATATGGCCCCAGGCTTTGCGGGCGAGTTCGTAGGTCAGGCGTTCAACGTAATATGAGCCGCCCCAGGGATCGACGATACGGGTGGCGCCCGCCTCTTGCTGAAGGACGATCTGGGTATTGCGCGCGATGCGCGCGGAAAAATCGGTCGGCAGCGCGAGGGCTTCGTCGAGCGCATTGGTGTGCAACGATTGGGTCTGGCCCTGTGTCGCCGCCATCGCTTCGATCATGGTGCGGGAGACGTTGTTGAACACGTCCTGCGCCGCAAGCGACCAGCCCGACGTTTGGCAATGCGTGCGCAACGACAATGAGCGGGCGTCTTCGGGGTTGAACGGCTTCATCAGCTTCGCCCACAGCATGCGGGCTGCGCGCAACTTGGCGATCTCCATGAAATAGTTCATGCCGATCGCCCAGAAGAACGAGACACGCGGTGCGAATTGATCGACGGTAAGGCCGGCTTTCAATCCGGCGCGCACATATTCGACGCCGTCGGCAAGCGTATAGGCGAGTTCGAGATCCTGCGTCGCGCCTGCCTCCTGCATGTGATAGCCGCTCACCGAAATCGAATTGAATTTCGGCATCTCGGCCGATGTGTAGGCGAAAATGTCGGAGATGATGCGCAGGCTGGGGCCAGGCGGGTAAATGTAGGTATTGCGCACCATGAATTCCTTGAGGATGTCATTCTGGATCGTGCCCGACAACTTCGCGTGCGGCACGCGCTGTTCTTCAGCCGCGACGATGTACAGCGCGAGCACCGGCAGCACCGCGCCGTTCATGGTCATCGACACGCTCATCTGGTCGAGCGGGATGCCGGAGAACAGCGTGCGCATGTCGTAGATGGAATCGATCGCGACGCCAGCCATGCCGACATCTCCGGACACGCGGGGATGGTCGCTGTCATAGCCGCGGTGGGTCGCGAGGTCGAAGGCAATCGAGAGGCCTTTTTGCCCGGCGGCAAGATTACGGCGATAGAAGGCGTTCGAGTCTTCGGCGGTCGAGAATCCGGCGTATTGCCGGATCGTCCACGGCTGCGCGGCATACATCGCGGGGTAGGGGCCGCGCAGGAACGGTGCCTTGCCCGGATAAGTGTCAAGGAAATCGAGCCCGGCAAGGTCCTGTTCATTATAGCGCGGCTTCACCGCGATGCCTTCCGGTGTCGCCCAGGATGCGGACATGCCCTTGCCGGCCGGCGCGACAGTGTCGGCGAAGTTGATCTTGGAGAAGTTGGGGACCTGACTCATTTGACGTTCAGAATATCATGCGCGGCCTGTAAGGTCGAAAGCACATCGCAGCCCGTATAAATAAAGCTTTTCATGCCAGCCTGCCGCCACGCGGCTTCTCGTTCGCCGGGCCTGCCGGCAAGGTGGACAATTGCACCCGCAGCGACGAGCGCCTGCGCGGCGGCCGCCGCCTCTTTTTCATAGATTTTGTCCGATGAGCACAGGCAGGCGAACCTGGCGTGCGAGGCCTTGAAAGCGTCGACCATCGCCGCCTGGTCCTTGAAACCATCGTTCGTGACCGCCGCGATGCCTCCGGCTTCGTAAAAACTTTTGGCGAATGTCGCGCGCGCTGTGAAGTCGGACGCCGTTCCGAGATTCGCCAGAAATACCTTTGGGCGGCTTCCTGTCTTTTCCAGTATGCGGTCGGAGGCGTCGCGCAGGCGTTCGAAAGGTTCGGCAAGGCGAATCCGTGGCAGGGCCTGAGCGGAGATTGCGGTGGCTGTTTCATTTGGCGGGGTCACCACGGATATATTGAGCGTGGTCGCCGGCGCTTCACCCAGGTCCGGGTAGTCGCTCGTGCCGGTAATCGCGTCCTTGCGGCGGGCGACCGCCTGCTGGCGTTCGCTGCGGACGCTTGCAACCTCGGTCTGGATCAGGCCGCTTTCGATCGCCGCCCAGGCGCCGCCTGCGGCTTCAATGTCCTGGAACAGCGCCCAGGCGGCGGCGCAGAGCTTGCCGGTAATATCCTCGATCGCGCCAGATCCCGCGGCAGGATCGGCAACTTTTTCAAGATTCGATTCCTCGAGCAGGACAAGCTGCGTGTTGCGGGCGATCCGACGGGCGAAGGCGTCCGGCAATCCGAGCGCGATCGTGTGAGGCAGGGCCGTAATGCTATTTGCGCCACCAAGCCCTGCCGCGGCAATGGCGATGGTGGTGCGCAGCATGTTCACGTACGGATCGCGCCTGGTCATCATTCGCCACGCCGTCTCCGCTGCTAAGTAGGCGGGCTTCGGCGTCAGCTCGCAGGCCTCTTCGATGCGGGCCCACAGCTTCCGCAAGGCGCGAAATTTGGCGATGGTGAGAAACTCATCGGCATCGGCCGATAGCCGGAAATAGATCATGCCGCGCCCGTCATCCGGCGCAATTCCACTTTGTTCAAGCGCGCGCAGATATTCAACCGCGCATGCAATAGCGAACGAAAGCTCCTGCGCTTCCGAGCCGCCGGCATTGTGAACGATGCGCCCGTCGGCGACAGCAAACGGCCCGCGAAAGCCTTGTGACGCCAGGTCCGCGACCATGGCGGCGAAGTCTTTCGACAGGGCGCTCCAGGCCTGCGGGCTCGAGCCGGAAGCGGCAAATCCACCGATCGGGTTGATACTGGCGCGCATGTCGACGGATGCCGGCGTGAGCCCGCGGTTTTTCACCAGCGTGGCGAAATGCCGGACCACGCTGCGCGTTGCGGGACTTAGATTGAAATCGACGGTGATGCCGGCGTCGAGCTGTACGCCCTCGAGCATACGCGCAAGTGTCGCCGCCGACGCATCAAGACCGTAGCCATTGGCGTTGACCGAGCCAGCCATAATCAATGTGAGGCCGGTGGCCCCGTTTTCCAGGTCTTGCAGCGCTTGCAAGTTCGCCGCCGCCGGATCGGGGTGATCGACGCGCTGCATCACGCTCCAGGCTGCACCCGGGGTTCGTCCGGTGATGACCTTGGCCCCCGCCGCACGTGCATAAAGCGGCTCGATGCGTAAGTCATCATAAGTACGACTGACCAGCCGCTTGTCGAAGTCGGCGCCCTTCAGCGCGGCGTCGACCAGCTTGCGCCATTCCGCCTCGGTCGCGGGTGCAAATTCGTTCGCCAGTGAAAGTTCGTCAGTCATGCCGGCAAAATGCCACAGTACCCGGTATCGGACCATTGCATTGAAGCAAATTGCGTGCCCGGTACGCCAATGCCGTTAGGGCAGGCGGTAAATTCCGCCGGCATCGACAGCACCCGCCGTCTCATCCACTCGCCGCCCGGCGATGACCCGGTCTCCGGCGATTTCGGCCAGCGGCAGCAATACAAAAGGGCGTTCGAACCAGTGCGGGTGCGGCAGCGTCAAATTGGCTTCGTTCAACGTCACATCATCGTAGGCGATGATATCGATATCGGCGGTGCGCGGCCCGTTGCGCATTTCATGGGCGCGATCGCGGCCGAGCCGCAGTTCCACCGCTTGCGCCCGCGCCAGCAGTTCTTGCGGGCTCAATGTCGTCTCGACCGCGATGGCAAGGTTGACGAAGTGCGGTTGATATTTGAAGCCCCAGGGCGGCGTTCGATAATCGGATGAACGCGCGATCAATCGCACTGTCTTGCCGTCGCAAAACAAGTTTATGGCCCGGTCGAGAATCGCGCGGCTGTTTCCGACGTTCCCGCCGAGCGCGAGAAGTGCTTCTTCAGCCATGACGGCTCCGCACCAGCGTCACGCCGACGTCGTCGAAGGTGGCGGCTATTGGAGCGTGCGGCTTGTGGATCGTGACCCGCACCGAACGCACGCGCGGAAATGCAGCGAGGATGGCGTCGGCAACCCGGCCGGCCGCGGCCTCGATCAACCGGTAACGATGCGCGCAAAATGCCTCGGTGGCGCAATCAACGACCTTGTCATACGAGACGGTATCCACGACCTTGTCCGAGCGGGCCGCGGCGGAAAGATCGATTTCGAGATCAAGGTCAAGATTGAACGTCTGTCCGACCTTGGCTTCGTGCGCCATCACTCCGTGATTGGCATGCAGCGCGAGTCCTTTCACAAAGATGCGATCGCTCATGGTGCGTTCTCGATCGCGGCAGCCACGCGCAGCGCCTGCACCGTCTCGGCCACGTCATGGGCGCGTACAATCGCCGCCCCCTTTTGCGCCGCCAGCAAGTGGGCGGCAATCGATCCGCCGATACGCTCGTGCGGCGCCGAGGGCGTCACCGTGTTGATGAAGCGTTTGCGCGAAGCGCCGACCAGAAGCGGCAGTCCGAAGCGCCGCAATTCCGCAAGGCGCGCGAGGCAGGTCAAGCTCTGCTCGGGCGTCTTGCCGAAGCCAATACCGGGATCGAGTACGATATTCTCGCGGGCAATGCCGGCCCGCGCTGCGATTTCCAGCGAGCGGGAAAAAAATGCAGTCACATCGGCGACAATGTCGATCGTGGTATCGGCCGCCTCGCGATTGTGCATTACGATCACTGGCACGCCGTGTTTGGCAACCAGCGGCGCCATGCCCGGATCGCGTTGAAGTCCCCAGACATCATTGACGATCGCCGCGCCCTGATCGAGCGCCCAGGCTGCAATTGAAGCCTTGATGGTATCGATCGACACCGGCAGACCAAGCTTGATGACGGCCGGCAGCACCGGCGCAAGCCGCGCCATTTCGTCGTCTGCCGACACAGGAGCCGCACCGCCATAGGGGCGCGTCGACTCCGCGCCGACATCCAGAATATCGGCGCCCTGGCGGGCCATTTCGCCGGCATGGACGACGGCGGCCGCGGGGTCGAGGAACTGGCCACCGTCGGAGAAGGAGTCCGGCGTGACATTCAGGATTCCCATGACCAGCGGCCGGCCGGCCGAAAGCAGCGCCGAAAGCGGCTTTGATGCGGATTTTGCCGCGGTTCCGGTGGTTTTTTCGAGGGTCCGCAGGGTTCCCATACCGGTCGCTTTGCGCGGTCGGCGCGGGGCTGTCAAGCAGCCGTCAGCCGGTCGTTACGCGTTTGAACTCAGTATGTGATTTTCAGTTGCAAAAGTCTGGCGTTCTCGATCCAGCGCTTGACGACTTTCTCCGACGGCAGCAGGCGGACCAGCCTGCGTTTCTTATTTGCATCGGCCATCGCCTTCGCGAGATTGGACGGATTCCGGTATTTGAGCTCCTTCACGGTATCGACGCCGGCGGCCTGCAGCAGTTCCGAATATTCCTTGCGAACACCTTTGATGCGCATGCGATCGGCAACGTTCGCCCAATACAATAATTGCTTTTCGTCGAAGCCGGTTTTCTCGGCGAGGGTCTTGCGCCCTTTCACCGTGCGAGCTGCTTCAAGCAGGCGATTGGTCGACCTGATTCCCACCGACTTGAGGACCGCGGCGACGGTGCCGTCGATCCCGTCGATATCCGTGATGGGATAGGACATTCGTGTCCCCTCAGCCTTTTCTGAAGTTTGTCCGCGTCATCAAACGGTTCAAACGAACTGGCTTAATCCAGGAATTGCGCCGACGATCTCCCCTACAGCATCGTCGCCGAGTTTTTGGCGCGCGTAAGCAATGGTTTCGCGTGTGACGCCTTGCACCTGACTCATGCTCAGCCCCGCCGACATCATCTTGGTACCGGCGCCCATAATGCCACCCATGGAGAACATGCCGCCCCCGCCTTCCGATTGTTTCGCAAGTAGCGCTTCCGCCCCCGGAAGCAAATTGATAAGTGCCTGCACTTTATCGGCGGGCCCTTCCTTGCGCAGGAAGTCGAGGATGATGGCAACCGCCTTCTCAGCGGTACTTCTGTCGACGCCAACCTTGTCGACCAGATGCCCGATCAACTCATCCATAATCCCCTCGCGCGTCCCGCACTTATGGCGGAATTGCGGCCATATTGACCGCCGTTTTCGCCGGTGACAAGCGTGCTGCCATCTCATTTCCGTCTGGTGATGCTGCGGTGCATCTGTCACCAGAGCCACAGTCAAGCGAAATAAGTTGCAGTTGCCGCGGTTCCGCTGCGGCAGTGTTGCACATATCGGAGTATTGCTCGGCGACGCGTCAGTGATTAGGACATGCTTGTGGCGACGATCATGCGCTCACCAGGCAAATGCTCTGATTGGTATCCGTAGTTTCACCATCAGTAATCTGCCGGTTTGGGCGCGTCACCGGGCCGTGTATGCTTAAAATATCCTGAAAGAAGAAGGATATACCGGCTGGTCCGCCTGACCCGTGAGGTCGTTGTGCGGGCCCACCGGAAGCAGGGGACGCGTGAGTTGCACAGGGTGGCGTCGATGAAATCGATCAGATTTTCGCGCATCGTTGTCGTCGCCGACAGCGGCTATGATCATATTTTAGCTGCGCGCCTCCGGCGAATGGAGGTGGCAAAGGTTACGGTCGTCACCGACATCGAGGAAGCGCGGCGGCTATGTCAGTCGGGAGCTGCTGACGCCTGCCTTGTGGCAATCGACAGTCCCATACCCGATGGCGTGCCGGCGGCAGAAAGTGATGCGCCAGGACGGCTTTGCGGCATCCCCACGCTGATGGTTGCCACCGCAGTCACGCCTTATGTGCGTCGCGTGGCTCGCCGCTGCGGCTATCTTGCCGCGCTTTCTGCGACCATACCCTCGCGCATGCTGTACCGCCGGATCAGCGCCGCCTTGCAAGGCCGCCGCACCGGGCGCGACAGGCCGCGGCGTTCATCCCGGCGGGCGCTGCTGATCCAGCTGTCAAGTTTGGCCGATTTGGACAAGCCGACCCTGCACTAACGCTCCTTTTCAGCCTGGGGCAGCGTTGCTAGTTTCAGCATCCCCGAAAGGAGCCCCCCATGACGACTCTCGACGCGGTTCTGAGCCGCATCGACCAGGACATTGATCGCAGCGTCGAGCGGTTGTTCGCCCTGTTGCGCATCGCATCGGTATCGACCGACCCGGCGTTCAAGAACCAGTGCCGCGTTGCTGCCGAACATGTCGCGGCCGATCTCAAGTCGATCGGCTTTGAGGCGACCGTCCGGCCCACCGCTGGTCATCCCGTGGTGGTCGGCAAGTCGAACGGCGTGGCGGGCCCGCGCGTCCTGTTCTACGGACACTACGACGTCCAGCCGGTCGATCCCCTGAGTCTGTGGAAGACGCCACCATTCGAGCCGCGCATCGAGACTTTGCCGGACGGCCGCAGGATCATCGTCGCGCGGGGCGCCTGTGACGATAAAGGCCAGGCAATGACCTTCATCGAGGCCTGCCGCGCGTTCAAGGCTGTCACCGGCAAGCTGCCGCTGCCGATCACCATGATGATCGAGGGCGAAGAAGAATGCGGTTCCAAAAATCTGTTCGGCTTCGTGCGCGACAATGCCGCCGAATTCAAACTGGACCTGGCTCTCGTCTGCGATACCGCCATGTGGGATCAAAAGACGCCGGCGGTGACAACATCGCTGCGCGGGCTGGTTTACGAGGACGTCAAGATCACCTGTGCCGACCGGGACCTGCATTCCGGCGTGTTCGGCGGTGCGGCGCAGAACCCGCTGAGGTTGCTGTCGCAAATCCTGGGAGAAATGTGGGACGACAAGGGTCGCGTCACTATTCCCGGCTTCTATGATGGCGTCAGCGACCTGCCGCCTGATATCAAGGCCGACCTGAAAGGGCTCGGCCTGACGGCCGAAAAGTTCCTCGGCCCCATAGGCCTGAAAAAGCCGGCCGGCGAACAGGACCGCATGCTGATCGAGCAGATCACCACCCGGCCGACCGCGGAGATCAACGGCATCATCGGCGGCTATACGGGCGAGGGGGCCAAGACCGTCATCCCGGGCGAGGCCAGCGCCAAGGTTTCTTTTCGCCTTGTCGGCGAGCAGAACCCCGAGAAAGTCCGCGACGCCTTCCGTGCTTTCGTGCGCGAGCGGCTGCCGGCGGACTGCAAGGTCGAGTTCGGCAATTTCGGCCTGGCGCCGCCCATTCAGCTTTCATTCGACAACCCGGCGCTCAACAAGGCGCGCACCGTGCTCGCCGAGGAATGGGGTCATAAAGCCGTTGCGGTCGGGGCGGGGGGGTCGATCCCCATCGTGGCCGATTTCAAGAACGTGCTCGGCATGGATTCGCTCCTCGTCGGCTTTGCGCTCGACGACGACCGCGTGCATTCTCCAAACGAGAAGTTCGATCTGACTTGCTACCACAAGGGCATCAGGAGCTGGGCCCGCATCCTCGACGCATTGTCGGCGAAGTAGGCCTTAGAAGTAGACCCTTACTTGAGTTGGTCGGCGATCTTGTCGATGCCCGCTTGAGAGCAAATGTCGTCCTTGCCGGGCGAGCCGGACACGCCGACGGCGCCGATCACCTCGTTGCCGACCTTTATCGGAAGCCCGCCCGCCAGCGCCAGCACCCGGGTGTATTGCATCGCCGGAGCGTAACTCGGCTCCGTCTGCACACGCTTGGCGAAATCGGCTGACGGTGAGCCATAGGTTCGAGCCGTGTACGCCTTGCGGTCGGCGCCTTCGGGCGTATGAAGTCCGGCACCGTCGCCGCGCAGCACAACGATGGGCAGGCCGGCGCGGTCTACGACCGTCACCGAAACCTTGAACCCCATGCTTTGGCACTGCGCCAGCGCGGCATTGGCGACCGCCTGCGCGAGATCGAGCGACAAGTTCTTTTGCGTGACAACACCTTGGGCAATGGCGCTTGACGACAGCGCGGCCGTCGCGACAAAGGCTGTAAAAGTTTTCGATTTCGGCGACATGAGCGTGCTTTCCTGCAGTTTGCTTCTTGTGTCCAAAGGGACCGCAAGAACACTACCCCAACGCCGGCCGCTTATTTCAATGGCACGGAAACGTGACCGGTTATTTTTTCAGCTTGTAGCCGGTTCTGAACATCCACCAGACCGTGGCCAGACAGGCGAAGAGGAACAACAACGTCATGCCAACGCTGACACTGTGGCTCACATCGGCGATCTCAAAGAAGCTCCAGCGGAACCCGCTGATCAGGTAAACGACCGGATTGAACAATGCGATCGTCTGCCAGACCGGCGGCAACACGCTGGTCGAATAAAAAGTTCCACCGAGGAAGGTGAGCGGCGTGATGATCAGCAGCGGCACGATCTGAAGTTTCTCGAACCCCTCCGCCCAGATGCCGATGATGAAGCCAAGCAGGCTGAAGGTGGCCGCCGTGAGCACGAGAAATGCCACCATCCAGAACGGATGCAGGATGTGCAACGGCACGAACAGCCAGGACGTCGCCAGGATGATCAGGCCGAGAATGATCGACTTGGTCGCGGCCGCGCCGACATAACCAAGCACGATCTCGAATGGCGAGACCGGCGCCGACAGTATTTCATAAATTGTGCCGGTGAAGCGTGGAAAGTAGATCCCGAAGGATGCGTTCATTGTACTTTGCGTAAGCAGCGTCAGCATGATGAGACCCGGCACGATGAACGCGCCATACGAAACTCCCTCGATCTCGGTGATGCGCGAGCCGATGGCGGCCCCGAACACCACGAAATAAAGCGAGGTCGAAAGCACCGGCGACACAATGCTCTGCCAAATGGTGCGCCCGGTGCGCGCCATTTCGAACGTGTAGATCGCGTTCACCGCTCTCAGGTTCACTGTCTGTCGCTCACCAATCCGACGAAAATGTCTTCCAGCGAGCTTTGCGTCGTCTGCAAATCGCGGATGCGCAAACCCGCGCGCGACAGCTCGCCGAGGAGCGTCGCGACGCCGGTGCGCTCTGCCTTGGTATCGTAGTCATAGATAAGCGTGCTTCCGTCTTCGCCGATCGAAAGCTTGAACGCGGAAAGTTCGGTCGGGATCACGGACAGTTTCTGCTGCAGTTGCAATGTCAGCTGTTTCTTGCCGAGTTTGCGCATCAATTCGCTCTTGTCCTCGACAAGGATGAGCTCGCCTTTGTTGATCACGCCGATTCGGTCAGCCATATCCTCCGCTTCTTCGATATAGTGCGTCGTGAGGATGATGGTGACGCCGGAATCCCGCAGGTCGCGCACGACCTGCCACATGTCCTTGCGCAGTTCGACATCGACGCCGGCGGTCGGCTCGTCCAGAAAAAGGATTTGCGGCTCGTGCGACAGGGCCTTGGCGATCAGCACGCGGCGCTTCATGCCACCGGACAGCGTCATGATCTTGTTGTCCTTCTTGTCCCACAAGGACAACGCGCGAAGGACCTTCTCGATATAGGCGGGATTTTTCGGCTTGTTGAACAGACCACGGCTGAACGAAACGGTGGCCCAGACGCTCTCGAAAGCGTCGGTGTGCAATTCCTGCGGAACAAGGCCAATCAAGGAACGTGCGGCGCGGTAGTCGCTGGCGATGTCGTGGCCGTCGACCGTGACCTTGCCGTGGCTCGGGACCAGAATGCCGCAGATGATGCCGATCAGCGTGGTTTTGCCGGCACCGTTGGGTCCGAGCAAAGCGAAAATCTCGCCCCGGCGAATGTCGAGATTGATTCCGTTGAGCGCCTTGAAACCGGACGCGTAGCTCTTCGACAGGTCTTTGACGGAAATGATCGACGGCATGGGGGTGGCGGTTGAGGAGGGACGCAGCCGCCATATAGGCCGTGGGATACGATCGCGCCAGCCCGCTATTACGACGAAAGTGTTAGGCGACCTGCGCCAGTGCGCCGAGATCGCTCAAGACCTGCGCCGGCGGAAAATCCCGATATTCATCCGGCATATTGATGCGGTTGACCCAAATGCTGCGGAACCCGACGCGAGCGCCCGCCATCACATCCCAGCGGTTCGATGAGATGAAGGTCACATCGCCGGGCCGGCACTTGAAGCGATCGGTGACCAGCGCGTAGACCTCCGGACGCGGCTTGAACATTTTAAGCGTGTCGACCGACAGCACCGCATCGAGATCGCCACCAATGGCAGCCGCGCCCACCGCGCTATCGAGCATGGCGGGCGAGCCGTTCGATAGAATCCCGGTCTTGTGGCCCTTCGCTTTCAACGCCTTGAGCGCGGCGCGTGCATCGGGAAAGGCGTCAAGCTTGAAGTACGAGTCCAATAGCGCCGGCTTGAGCGATTTGTCGACGCTCGGCACGAGCGCCAACGCATAGTCAAGGGCGCGCTCGGTGAGAACCCAGAATTCCGTGTAGTGCCCGGCAAGCGTCAACGTCCAGGTGTATTCGAGCTGCTTGGTCCGCCAGACCGTCGAGATACGTTCGGCCTCGGGGCCGACTTTCGCCCGGTGACGCGCGATCGCCGCATGCACGTCGAAGAGCGTGCCATAGGCATCGAATATGAAGATTGACATCACTGTCTCCTGCCGAGGACTGCATGGTCTTTTCCGCCGATGATGGCATAAGATCATGCCACTAACTCGTCATCGCCGAGTCAAGCCGGTGCATGACAGGTGATGGAGCACCGTGGATGCCGGGACAAGACTGGTCGAAAACCTGGACCTTTTACGAAGGGGATTGGCACGAGGGCAACGTGCCGATCATGGGCGTGCGCGAACACGCCGCCTGGCTATGCTCGTCCGTGTTCGACGGCGCTCGCACGTTCGAGGGCGTCTCGCCCGATCTCGATCTGCATTGTGCGCGGGTCAATGCCTCGGCCGAGACCATGCACCTCAAGCCGGTTGTTTCAGAAGAAACCTGGATGGGTCTCACCCGCGACGGCATCAAGCGATTCGACAAGGATGCGGCGCTCTATATCCGGCCGATGTATTGGGCCGAGCGTAGCGGCACGCTGCTGGTTGCGCCCGACCCGGAATCGACGAAGTGGTGCCTTAGCGTCTACGAGGCGCCCATGCGCAAGCCGGAGGGCTTCTCGGTCACGCTGTCGCCCTATCGCAAACCGAGCCTTGAGTGCATGCCGGTCAATGCCAAGGCCGGCTGCCTCTATCCCAATAATGCACGCGCGCTCATCGAGGCGAATTCGCGCGGCTTTGGAAATTGCGTCGTGCTCGATCTGCTTGGCAATGTGGCGGAGCTTGCCACCGCCAATATCTTCATCGGCAAGGATGGCGTCGTGTTGACGCCGGCGCCGAACGGAACGTTTCTCAACGGTATCACCCGCCAGCGCGTGATCAAGCTGCTGCGCGATGCCGGAGTGGAGGTCATTGAAACCGTATTGAGCTACAGCGATGTCGAGAAGGCCGACGAGATCTTCTCCTCGGGTAATTACTCAAAGGTGATGCCGGTCAACCGCATCGGCGAGCGGTCGTTGCAGCCGGGGCCGCTTTATCGCAAGGCGCGCGAGCTTTACTGGGACTATGCGCATGCTTAGCCGCGTTGGCCGCTGGCGATGAGCATGCCTGTTGCCATCATCGGTCTCGGGCTGATGGGCGAGGTCTATGCGCAGCGCCTGATCGACGCAAAAATTCCAGTCACTGGTTTCGACGTCGATACTGAGCGCCGCATGCGGCTCGCCGAGATCGGCGGCCGGCCCGCATTATCGATCGAAGAACTCGCCAAGCACGCGCGATGTATCATCATTGCAGTCTTCAATACCGAGCAGGTCGAGGACGTCGTCGAAAAACATCTGTTGCCCGCGCTCGGCGAGGGTTCAGGCAGGATCGTCCTGTGCATGAGCACTTGCGATCCGGATCGCGTGGCGGCGCTCGCCGAGCGCGTAACGCCGCGCGGCATCCGCTATCTGGATGTGCCGGTGTCGGGGACCAGCGATCAGGTGCGCCGCGGCGATGGCGTCGCGCTGATCGGCGGCGATAGCGCCATCGCCGGACAGGTCGAAGATGTGCTGGACGCGCTGTTTGCGCGCCGTTTCCATGTCGGGAAAGTTGGCGATGGCGGGCGCGCCAAGCTGGCGGTCAATCTGATCCTCGGCCTCAATCGCCTGGCTTTGGCCGAGGGTCTCGTTTTCGCCGAACGGCTGGGTCTCGATCCCGGCGCGTTTCTGGAGGTCGCGCGCGGCTCAGCCTCTTATTCGCAGGTCATGGAGACCAAGGGACCGAAAATGGTGCGCGGCGATTTTTCGGCGGAGGGTCGCGTCAAGCAGACATTGAAAGATGTCCACCTCATGCTCGACCAGGCGGCCGCCGTCGGGCAAAAACTATCCATGCTCGATGTGCATGCCGATGTGCTGGAGGCCTGTGTGCGCGCCGGCGAAGCCGACCTCGACAACAGTGCGATCATCAAGGAAGTGCGCCGCCGTAAGAAATAAACGCTTGGGAGGAAGGGAATGAAAAAAAGGATCGCCTTGCTCGCCGCGGCTGTCCTGCTCGCGGGGGGAGCCGCGTTGCCGGGTTTTGCCCAGGACTGGCCGCAGCGGCCCATCCGCATCATCGTGTCGTTTGGGCCCGGCGGCGGCGCCGATATCGTCGGCCGTATCCTGGCGGATTCGATGCAAGCCAAGCTGGGCAAGCCGGTCGTTATTGAAAACAAGCCCGGTGCCGGCGGCATTATCGGCAATGAAGCGGTCGCGAATGCCGAGGCCGACGGCTACACGCTGGGCATCATGACCGCGGGCCAGATCATCGCGGCCGTGACCAGAAAAAACATGCGCTATGACACTCTGACCGCCTTTGCGCCGGTCGGCCAGATCGCCACAGCGAGCCTGCTGATCGTCACGCGCCCCGATTTCCCGGCCAACAACGTGGCGGAGCTGGTTGCCGCGGCAAAAGCCGATCCGGGAAAGATCGTTTTTGCCAGTCCGGGCTTTGCCGCCACCCAGCATTTTGCCGGCGAAATGTTCAAGCAGACCGCAAAAGTGAATTTGCTGCATGTCCCGTTCAAAACGTCGCCGGAAGCGATCAACGCGACTCTCGGCAAGCATGCGGATGTGCTGTTTGACACGGTGTCCGCCCTGATCGGGCATGTGCAGTCCGGCCAACTCAAGGCGCTCGCGGTGACCGGCAAGGATCGCTTCCCGGCTGTGCCGGATGTTCCGGCCGCGAGCGAATCCGGGGTGCTCCCCGGCTACGACGTGACCACCTGGTACGGCCTGTTCGCGCCGCGGGGCACGCCGGAAGCGGTGATTGCCAAATTGAACAAGACCATCAACGAGAGCCTCGCGGATGAAACCGTGCGTCAGCGCATGGCGGCCGCGGGTGTGGTGGTCAAGACATCGACGCCGCAAGCGTTCGGCGAGTTCATGGCTGCCGAATTCAAGCGGTGGGACGCCGTGCGAGAGGCCGCGGGAATTCCGCAACAGTAGCGTTCTAAGTTACTGCGATCGGCTTGCCGTCGGCGATCGAGCGGATGACCGCCTCGAACGCGCCGACGACGTCAAGCATATCGGCTGTCGAGACCGGGAAGGGCTTGCCGGTTTCGATGGTCTCGGCAAAGGCCTCCAGCAGCACGCCGAGCGAATCCGCTGGTGGATAGATGTCCGTTTTCGGCTGTCCTCCCATCAGCGCGACGGTGAGCGAAGTCTCCTCGCGCGCTTCTGCCGAGCCTTTGCTGCCGAAGACCATGATCCGCCAGTACATCGGCGCGGCGCGCACGGTCGCGAGCAGGCCGGTGGCGCCGCTGTTGAACTCAACCATTGCAACCGCTGCATCGCGCGGGTCGGGCGGCGGTTTTTGCGAAAACACGCGCGCAGCCACCTTGGCGATCGGCCCGGCGAGATTGACGAATGCATCGAGCACATGCAGGCCGGCGCCGGTCATGCCGCCGCCTGGAGATTCGCGCGGATCGTCGCGCCAGCCGCCTTTGACGCGGGTCGAATGCTCGTTGCTGAAATTGCCCTCGATATGCAGGATATCGCCGAGCGTACCGTCGGCAACGACGCGCTTGAGCTCGCGCATGCACGGAAAGCAGCGTTTGTTATTGCCGAGCGCGAACGGCACGCCTGCTTTCCGCGTGGCGGCAATCGCGCGTTCGGCCTCCGCGCGCGTCAGGGCCAGCGGTTTCTCGCACCAAACGGGCTTGCCGGCCGCAGCCACGGCGGAAATCTGCCCGACATGGAGGGAATGCGGGGTTGCGAGGAAGACCGCCTTGACGCGCGGATCGGCCACCGCCTCCTCGAACCCGGTCGACAGTTCGAAGCCCTTGGCCGCCGCAAAGTCGCGCACCAGCTCGGGCTCCTTGCTGACCCCGCGGACGATGCGCAGGCGCTTGCTTTTGCCCTGTACCGCATCGACGATATTTTTTCCCCATCGGCCGAGGCCGATCACGGCGGCATCGATCATGGACATGCGGGTGGGTGGGCGGGAGGAAATTTCATGAGCGGCGCATACTAGACAAGCCGGCGCGACGACGGCAATTGGTTGGAAGGTGACAGAAGGAAACGGGTCATGGATGACAAGGAGCTCTACGAGCGTGGGCTGAAGCTGCGTATCGACATGTTCGGCCGCGAAGCGGTGGACAAGCGGATGACCGCGTTCGGCGATTTCGGCAAGCCGTTGCAACACATCATCAACGCCTATGCCTATGGCGATGTGTGGCAGCGTTCGGCTTTGCCGCCGGGGGTGAAATCGCTGGCGATGGTGGCAATGATGGCGGCAGCCGGCCACCCCAACGAATTGCGCGTGCACCTCAAAGGTGCGTTGAAGAACGGCTGCACGCCCGAGCAGATCCAGGAAGTGCTGCTGCTGCTGGCCCTGTATTGCGGCATTCCGGCCGCCAACGAAGCGCACCGCATCGCCGTCGATGTGCTGCGAGAGGAGCAGCGCTAACGCTCAAGGTGGCGGCTCCGTCGTGAGTTTCGGCACCGGTCGCCCGCGGATATCGTAGACGCGTGCATAATCGATGCCCTCGCGGTTGATTTCCACCAGCACGCGCGCGGTCAGGTCGCGGCAATAATATGTGCCGAGCATCATCGCGAAGTCTGCCCGCTTGCGGTCCCAGGTGGTTTCGAAATCCGGTCCCAGCGCCACTTCCGCCGGCCGTTGCGGTCCGCAGATCTCTACGGTCCAGCGTCGCCCGCGCGGCGGCTTGAGGTGCATCTCGTCGAGCTTGGCCCGCAATGCTTCGCCGGCCTGTTTGAAGGCGAGCCCCCAATAGTCGAGCATGTAATTATCGCGCGCCATCAGCACGCCGCCGGAGGCCCAGTTGAATGCGGTGTATTGATAAGGATGCAGCCGCACAATATCGCTCACCGGCAATGCCAGCGCGCCAATAAACACGGCAACAAGTGCACCCGCCGCGGCGTAGCTGAACGTGCGCGCGCGCTCGAAAAGCCAGGCACCGGCAAGGCCGCCGAGCACGGCAAAAGGCGGTACCACAAACACAAAATGGCGCAGGCCGTTATAGAAGGCCGGATGTGCGACAATCGCCACCAGAACCGGCAGAATGGCGGCGAGGGCGACCAGAACATAATTGGCGCGTTGGTTGATCGGCAGGTCGCGCCTCGTCGCCGCGGCGAAGGCGCCGACGGTGCCGGCGAGCCCGAGCGCCAGCACGATCTCCGGCAGCTTGAGCGCGAACAGGCGCGGCAAATAGTCCGCAGGCATGGCGGTCACCGCATAGAGTTTGCCCGCATATATTTCCCGCCACGGTTTCTCGAAAAAGCTGTCGAAGTATTCGGCCGCCCGCATCGGATTGAGCGGCGCAAGGATCGACCAGGGCCACAGAAGCCCCATGATCAGATAGCCAAGGACCAGCGCGGGCACGAGGCACCAGATGAATTCACCGGCGCGCGCCGCGCTTTTGCGCCAGCCGGCAGTTCGTGTTTCGCCGATGACGACGACACATAACGCGGCAAGCGCGTAAGGCGCCACGATGCCGGCAAGAATACGCGAGCCGAAGACAAGCCCTAGACCAATCCCGACGAGTGCGAGGGTCCGCGCATCCGGTCGCGGATATTCTTCGAACGCGCGTACGAGGCCGAGCAGCAGCACCGCCATCGCGGCGGCGAAAGGCGCGTCCTTGGCGTTGATGAACATGTGGCCGTAATAGAGCGGACAGGTCGCGAGCAAGACGAGCGCAACCAGTCCGGCCGTTGGTCCGCCGAGACGGCGGCCAATGCGCCATGTTGCAATCAACCCGACGATGCCGACGGCGGCGCCAACAAGCCGCCGCGTCTCGAACAGACCGAACGGCAGCACCTTGGCGGCAAGCGCAGCCAGCATGTCGAAGCCGCCACCGTATTTGTAGAGGTTGACGAAGGAGAGCGCGCGCTGGTCGGCAAAGCCCGAGCCGTAGAGCTTGAGCAGCAGCTCGCCGTATTGCGAATGGGTGTAGTCGTCCCAGCCGAGGCCGAAATCGCGGAAGGTCGTCACCGCGATCGCGGCCACGACGACGAGCACGCCAATGGCAAGACGGTCGGCAGTCAAAAAAAATGCCGACCGGGTGCCGGAAAGGCGAGCCGTCAGGGTTGAGGTGGTGTCGATCTATTTGCTCGCGGCGACAAGCATCTCTTCCACGTGATCCCAGTTCACCAGGTGGTCAAGAAATGCCTTGAGATAGTCGGGCCGCCGATTGCGGTAGTCGATGTAATAAGAATGTTCCCAGACATCGCAGCCAAGTATCGGCATTGCGCCATGCACGAGAGGGCTTTCCCCGTTGGGCGTCTTGCTGACGATCAATTTTCCATCCTTGACCGCCAGCCAGGCCCAGCCCGATCCAAACTGGGTTACCCCGGCCTGGGTAAAGTCTTCCTTCATTTTTGCGACGCCGCCGAGATCGCTGTCGATCTTGGCTTTCAACTTGCCCGGGATTTTGTCGCCGCCGCCATTGGGTTTCATCCACCGCCAAAAGTGCGTGTGGTTGTAGTGTTGGCCGGCGTTGTTGAAGAGCCCGGCGTTCTTGCCGAACGATCCCTTCACGATCTCCTCGAGCGATTTGTTTTCCAGCCCGCTGCCTTCCAGAAGCTTGTTGCCGTTATCCACATAGGCCTTGTGGTGCTTGTCGTGGTGATATTCGAGCGTCTCGCGCGACATATACGGCGCGAGCGCGTCGTGCGCATAGGGCAGGTCGGGCAGTTTGAACGACATTATATCCTCCTCGATCCACAAACGATGAATTCAGAATAATCCGGCTTTGGATGAAACCGGCTCCGGCCGAACGAGTTCCTCGGTCATGTTAATTAGGCGGTGGCGGCGCTGGGGGCAACGGCTGATACCAGGGGCAAGCGCCGCACGTTTTTGAGTTGTTCGGGGTTGGTTTACTTAGATGTTGCCGACGGCGAGCAAAACGGTGAGAATTTACCATTGCCAGAGAACGTTGGCCGGTCAAGCGGCGAAAGTGACTGGTAGGAGAGGATAAAAGGCGTATGCCAACTATATTGCTTGGGATCGGTGCGTTTGCCCTTTTCGCCGGGCTCGTGATGGTCGGATTTGGCATACCGATCAACGAATTCAGCTTCGGAAACACCCTGATAAGCGCCGGCACGACCGCCGCCGTGGGTGGTTTGATCATTATTGGGCTTGGCATTGTGGCCGGTCAGGTGCGACGGGTCGCCGAGCTGCTGGCAATGCAGCCGCCGGGTCGTCCCGCATTGCCCGCAGAGCCTTTCGAAAATGCAGCTCCCGCGCGTTCAAACCCGCCGCAAGGGCACGCGCCGTTTCAAGCCAAGCCCAGATCCGACACCAGATCGGATGTCAGGCCGGAGACCAGGGCCGATACACACATTGGCGAGCCGATTCCCATGTCTCCCCCGCCTAGGGCCGCGACGGACGACGAGAGGTCGCTCGAGTCCTATGCGCCCACGTTGCGCAACCCGGACCAGTCATCCGCGGCCCTTGAGGACGACATTTCGCTATCGCCGCATCATCCGGCGCCAGCCGCTCAGCCCGCTGCCGAAAAGGGCCGCGACAGCAATTGGCGAACGCCTGTCCCGCCTGCGCCCCCCGCGGGGGCGCCGCCGGTGCGACCGATTCAGAATGCGAATTTCGACGCCATGTGGCCTGCCGAAGCGAGAGGTTCGAAGAGCGCCACGGCCGGCGAGCCTTTCGCGGACGCACGGCCCGCCACGCCGCCGCGGGAGCTGGCAACGCCGCCCAAACGCAGCGAACCGGAAAAACCGCGCACGGCGGCGATCCTGAAATCAGGCATCGTCGACGGGATGGGCTACACGCTTTATGTCGACGGTTCGATCGAGGCGGAGCTGCCGCAAGGAACGCTGCGTTTTGCCTCGATCAATGAGTTGCGCAGCCACCTCGCAAAGAACTCGTAGGGCACGAAACCAATAAAACCTGCTTTTCAGCTGGTATTATTTTAGTTTTTATTGTTTTGGTCGTAATTGACCAATATTTGTCGTCTTTTGCCACTACCTTTTTCTTGCGGCGCCTGAATTCGGATAGTATTTTTAAATATTGAAGGCCTCGATACTCAACGCATTTTGAATCAATTCAGATTGAGTTCATTCGCCGCGGCCGTTGCTAAAAGAGCGGGACAACCAAATGAGTGACACCACAGCCAATGGGAATTTCATTGAACTGACCGCGGAGATCGTGTCCGCCTATGTGAGCAACAACACGGTCCCGGCTGGCGAAATACCAGGTCTAATCAACCAGGTGCATGCTGCGCTGAGCAGGGTGTCGGGCAAATCCGCCGATGGGCCTGCTGAGCCGCTCAAGCCGGCCATCGCAGTGAAAAAATCGATTACACCGGAATTCATCGTCTGTCTGGAGGATGGAAAGAAGTTCAAGTCGCTCAAGCGGCATCTGCGGACGCAATACAATATGACGCCCGAGCAGTACCGCGAGAAGTGGGGCCTCAACACTGATTACCCGATGGTGGCGCCAAATTACGCGGCCGCCCGATCGCAACTCGCCAAGCAGATGGGTCTGGGACAACAGCGCCGGCGCCGCGCAAAATAATTCGCGCCGCGCTCGCATCGCGAAGCGCACATTCCTGAAAGTTGTGGATATCTTCCGCTGCTATTTTGGCGGGACTTTTCTTTTTGTCTCCCCTGTAGGTAAATAATCCTAACAGAAGGAGACTGCTCATGACCTTTGTCGCGCCGACGCCAGCTGTTCGCCGT
This sequence comes from Pseudolabrys sp., assembly GCA_035626335.1. Lineage (GTDB taxonomy): Bacteria > Pseudomonadota > Alphaproteobacteria > Rhizobiales > Xanthobacteraceae > Pseudolabrys. The sequence goes on along the minus strand of DASPNW010000023.1, from coordinate 136,227 downwards.
CGCCGGCCAAAACGCGGCAGGCGAAAATCGCGCCGCGGGCCGCAACTTCCGCCGCCGCTTGTCGATCGCTTCCGCGCCCAGCATCTGGCTTTGGCGCCGCGGCAGATCACCACGGAGCTTGGCCGCACCAGCGTCACCGTCGATGAAACCGAAAGTCCGCTGGTGTGGCTCGCGCGGCGGCACGGGCGCAACGGTCGTGCCTTGATCGAGACGCATCAGCTCCAGGCCGGCGAAAGACTGCGTGCCGATTTCACGCACGCGCATCTGATGCCGCGCACGACGTCCAACTGGTCGAGCCCTTTGGCGTCAGGCCGCCAGGGCGGCAAAAGCGAAGCGGTATTCACCGACACAATGATCGCGGCGCGTCAGCGCGTGCACCACGCGCTTGATGCCGTCGGTCCGGAATTCGCAGGTTTGCTGCTCGACGTCTGCTGCTTCCTCAAAGGCCTTGCGGATATAGAGCGAGAACGCGCATGGCCGGCGCGTTCGGGCAAGGTCGTACTGCAACTCGCGCTCGATCGCCTCGCCCGCCATTACGGCTATGCGGCGCTGGCGCGCGGTCCTTCACGCACGCGCGTGAAAACCTGGCTCGCCGATGATGCCGCTTTCAGCGTGGAAAGTGTGTGACTACGCGACGGTGGCCAGGGCCGCCTTGGCCTCGGCGCGGATCCGCTCCACCATTGAGCGCAAGCCGTTCGAACGCTGCGGCGTGAGATTCTCCCGCAGGCCAAGGCGGTCAAACAGCGAGAGCGCGTCGACGGCCAGAATTTCGCGCGCACTTTTGCCGGAATAGACCGCAAACAGGATCGCGATCAGCCCGCGCACGATGTGGGCGTCGCTATCGCCTTCGAATTTCAGGATTGGCCCGGCAGATCCGTCCGGCTTCACATGCGTGACAAGCCACACCTGGCTGGCGCAGCCGCGGACCTTGTTGGCATCGATATGGGCGCTCGCGGCCAGAGGCGGCAGCGTGCGGCCAAGCTCGATGACATAGCGATAGCGGTCGTCCCACTCATCGAGCAGCGCGAAGTTCTCAACGATCTGATCAAGGGCCGTCATGGCGCATTATATATAGGCCCGCGCCGGGGCCATGGCCAATCGCCGATATTCTGTGGGCTTGCTGCTGTGATGGCGTTTAGGCCGCCGGCCGGCCGTCGCGCGCTTCCCGGCGTGGCGGCAACGGCACCGGCGCGTGCCAGGCGGGCGCCATATCGGTCGAGGTCAAGGTGCCTTCCGAACCGGGCTTGCCGGGTTTTTCGCTCGACGCCGACTTCGCGCGCAGCTTGCTGATGAATTCGTAGATCGTGCGCGCGCCGGCCTCTGCCTTGTGACCCAGCGCAACCGCGACCTTGCCGCCGGTGACGCAGGCATCGGGCTGCCGCGCGCAGAATCCGCGCACGTCGGAGACGGCGGCGCCGGCCAGCGTCACGGCTTCCGAGGCCTCGATCTGTGCCTCCGGTGGCGTCGATTTGCCGCCGCTTGGCAGCAGCACGCACACAACGCCCAGCCAAAACGCCATCCGCAAAAGAAAGAACATGACCCTACCCGTAACATCCCCGGCGGGCTAATCGCCGCCTTTAAATCAAACCCTAGCAGACAGGGTTGAAGCTGTTATTCGAAATGCCGCGAGATTTTAGAACAAAGTAAAATCGAATTTGACGAAAATTTTAATCATCCGCGGTTTTCGGGCTCTTACAAAAAAGGATGCTCGATCCTCGCTTTCGCTCAAGATGACCGATGAGCGCATTCTTTGCGCGTGAATGATCTGGCGGAGAGCACTCTGCCCGGCACGAGCTTCCGCGCGTCCCCTCATGGTTACCGCATCGGTAATAAATCGCCGCAGACGCGACAGCGCGCGCCCGCGGCAACCGAAATTTCACCATGCTCCGCGAATACCGGCGAGAACCTGCCCAGACCGACGCGTCGGCATCCGATTGGGCCTCGCGGATCGTCAGCCTTAGCGTTCGCTTAATCGGCCGTGCCATAAATTCGGTCGTGAACTAGGGGCGCGTCTGTTTCGGCGAGACGTGTACAGGGACCGTGAGCTTTCTCACGCCAGCATGGAATTATGTCGACGCGCTGGTGCATCCGGCGGCACAGCGGGATGCGCTGACGGCAGCCCGCCATCGCGTCTTCATCGCGCCGCGCCTGTTCGGCAGCCTTGCCGCGCTTGCCAGCCTGCCCGTCTACATCGCCATTCGCGGCGTACCGAGTGCGCTTGAGGTCGGCGTGTTCTCGTGGCTCGCTGTTCCGATCGTCATTGTCTATTACCTGTCGCGCACCGGTCGCTATGACGCGGCGCATGTGCTCTCCGCCCTGTCACTGACCGTGCTCGCATCGCTTGTCGCTTTCTGCACCGGCGGAATCGGCTCGTTTGCGGCGATCTGGCTGGTGGTTGTCCCGCTGGAAGCGGCATTGTCCGCCTCGCGCCGGGTCGTGACGATTGCCGCGCTGGTCGCGCTGGCTGCCGCCGGCCTGTTGCTTGCGCTCGGAGCTGCCGGGTTGCTTCCCAGACCGGTGACCACACCGGAGCAACATGGTGCACTCGCCGCGCTCGGCATCGTCTCGGCCACGCTCTATGCCACCGGCCTTGCGCTCGCCGCCGGGATCCTCATCCAGAGCGCTTATTCCCTGCTGCACACCGAGGAAAATCGGCACCGGCTGCTGGCGCGCGCGATGACCGATGCCGTTGTCTGCCATGGCCGTCACGGCGCGGTGCTTTCAATTTCGCCGGCGGCCGAGCCAATGATCGGCGTACGGGCGAACGAATTGATGGGCCACGGCCTGTTTGATCGGGTGCACGTCGTCGACCGCCCCGCTTATCTTTCAGCGATCGCCGACGCGGCGGCTCTTGCCGAGGAACGGCTGGTCGAGCTCCGCATCCGGCGGGCCAACGGACAGTTTGTATGGGTCGAGATGCGCTGCCGGTTGCGCGACCTTGGCGTCGGCGAAGTCGTTACCGTGCTCCGCGACATCAGCGACCGTAAAATGCAGGATCGCGCGCTTGAACTGGCGCGAGCGGAATCACAGCGCGCCGGCACGGCGAAAAGCACCTTCATCGCCACCATGAGCCATGAATTGCGCACGCCGTTGAACGCGATCATCGGCTTCTCCGACATGCTGACCAATGAATCGCTCGAGCTCGATGCCGCGCGCCGGTCCGACTATGCCAGGCTGATCAACGAATCCGGCCGTCATTTGCTGTCGGTCGTGAACGGCATTCTTGACGTCTCGAAGATGGAAACCGGCAATTTCCGCATCATGCCCGAGCCGTTCTCGCCAGCGCCAGTCATCGCCAGCTGCGCCGATCTGCTGGCGCTGAAGGCCCGCGAGTCCGGCGTCGAACTCGCGCTGCGGCTTGCGGCGGACCTGCCGGAGGTCGCGGCGGACCGGCGCGCCTTCAACCAGATCCTGATCAACCTGATCGCCAACGCCGTCAAGTTCACGCCGCGCGACGGCCGTGTGACGGTGAGCGCATTGCGCGACGGACCGCATCTCGCCGTCACTGTTGAGGACACCGGCATCGGTATCGGGGAAGCGGATATGCCGCGCCTGGGTGAAGCCTTTTTCCAGGCGCGCACCTCTTACGATCGCGGCCACGACGGCACCGGTCTCGGCCTCTCGATCGTCAAAGGCCTGGTGCATCTGCATGGCGGTGAGGTCGACATCAAAAGCCGCCTCGGGGAAGGAACACGCATCACCGTGAAGTTGCCGCTCGAAATCGCAAACGATCCGGTCAGGCTTGTCGTCACCGACCGCAACCGGGGTCCTGTCATATCCGCCAACGACAAGGTGAAGAAAAGTGCCTAGACGATCCTCGCGCAGAGACAGTATGGCCATCGAAGGCGCCGGCCGGCTTGCAGCGGCGATCAGCGAGCATCCGCGCGAATTCGTCGCGCTGCTGATGGCGACGGCCGCGATTTCCACAATCGTCGTCAATGCGCTGTTTTTGCAGAAGGGCCCGCATCCGGCGCCGATATTTGCGGCGCGTCCGCTGCTGCCGCAGGAGGCGACGCTCGCGCCGCGCCTGCCGAGCGCACAGCCGGCGCCGGCGCCCGAGACGAACAGTGCGGCGCGGCTCCAGCTCATCGTCAATATCCAGCGGGAACTCACACGCAAGGGTTTCTACGATGGAACCGCCGACGGCATCTGGGGCGCCAAGACCGATTCGGCCGTGCGCGATTTCATCCAGACCGCCGGCCTGAAGACCAACGCCGAAGCAAGCGACGGCCTGCTGCGCGCCATTGTCGCATCGACCATCAAGCCGGCGAGCACCACCGGCGCAGCGCCTGCGTCCGATCCGATCGCCAAGTTGATTGCGCCCGCGCCGTCCAAGCGGGTGACGGCCGTGCAGCGCGCGCTCGCCGATTTTGGCTATGGGCAGATCAAGCCGACCGGCTTTGTCGATGCGGATACGAAGGCCGCGGTCGAAAAATTCGAACGCGACCGCCGGCTGCCGATCGACGGGCAGATTACCGACCGTTTCGTGCGTGACCTTGCCGCAATGACCGGCCGCCCGCTGGAGTAATGGCGGCGTCTACTTCGCGCGCGGCGCAGCGCGTCGGCGGTGCGCCGTGATTGGCGCCGCGGCAATCGCCCGTGCTAGCAAAAGCGTATGCGATTGAAATCCGGCATATGGGTTTCGGCCTATCTGCGCCGTTGCAGCACCGAAGGCGTCTTCGCGGCCGTGCGGCGGCGCGGATCGGAAGAGGCGGGCGCCATCTTCATCAAGGTCAACCGGCTCGACGGCACGGGCACGCTCTATGGTCCGGCGCCGCAGGCCGTCTTTGACGAGGCGCGCCCCGCCGAACGCGTGTTCTCGGCCATCGTTGGGCGCGAGCCGCCCGCGGCGGAGGCGGAGCTCGAGGCACGCCTTGTGAAGGAAACGCGGTTCGATCCAGATTTATGGATCGTTGAAATCGAGGATCGTGCCGGCCGCAATTTTCTCGACGGCGCCGTGCACGACTCGGCCTAGCGGCTAATTGCTCTTCCACTTTGCGGAAGGGCGCTCGTTGCCGGCCCGCTGCTTCCCCGGTTTCGCCGGGGTGGGACGGGCGCCCGCCCGCTCGTCGTTCCAGTAGACCGGTGTGTAGACCGGTTGCCGCGGCGCGGTCGTTCGCCAGATCGCCACCATGCGGTCGGCGGCGGCCGCATCGAGCTCGTCAAATAGCCGCGAGAGTTCGTAGATGCGCTGGGCCGAATGTCCGATGACCGGGTTGAGGAAAAGCAGAATGCGTTGCAAGGCATCCGCCTTGATGCCGAGTGTCTTGGCCGCAACGACAATCGGTTCGCCGGAATTATCACGCGTGATCCTGTCGGCGAGCTCGCGGCTCACCTTGAGCGCACGCTCCAGCACGCGGATGAATTCGCCCTGATCGTGCTTGAGCGCGGCACTTTCCAGGCGGCGGACCAGTTCGCCGGCAATCGGCGCCGGCCGGCGCGCCGAGGCTTCGGATGTCACGTCGAGATTGGCAAGGATCAACCCTCGCTCGTCCGGGCTTGCGGAGAAGAACAGCTCGATCAGGTCATTGCGCGCCGGCTCGCCGCGCGCGCGCAATCCGGCCGCGGGCACGCCGGCAAGCTTTTCGAGGACCGCCGCGGGCGCCGCCGGGTAGGCCGACAGGCTGGCCGTCACAGCGGCGTGTGTTTGCGCATCGACAGTGTCGATCAACCCGAGTGCCAGCGCGACGAACTGGGTTTCCTCTTCAAGGCTATGGATGGGCTTCTGGACATAGAGATCGGTGAGCACGCGAAGCAGGGTCGGGCGGATGTCGACGCCGTCCCGGCATGCCAGGTCGACCAGGCTGTCCAGTGAATTGGACGCGGAAAGCTTCGTCATACCAGCTAACGCTACGCAAACTCCGGGATGGCCCAGATTAGTGAGGCGGCGTTAGCGGAGCGTTAACCTTGCAAGTCCTTTAATTGGGGGAAAGGCGCCGAACCGGTTGCCTCCAAGAGGCATGAACCCGGGCGGAAGGGGGAATGCAATGGGTGAGATTATTCGGTTTCCCGACGAGGCCAGTCCTCGCGGTGGCAAGTACATCGATGCCAATACCGAACCTGCGACTGTCATCATACTACCGGTGATCCGCATCGAGCGTGGTCCGGATGGATCGAATGGTTTTGAACCTGACACCGGTAACAGCACGGGACGCCGCCGCCGTCGCCGGGCGCTGCGCTAAACACAAACCACCAATCGACGTCTATGAATATTCCGCCGCGGCCGCTGACACGATTCCGCATGTGGCGGCGGGGCTGTCTGATCGCGGCGTTTGGGTTGCTCACCGGTTGCGCCAACAGCGATTTCGGCGAAGTCAACGATGTCCTGGTGACCAACGGCATCCATGATTGGGTCGGCCGGCCGGCAAAGGGTATCCCGTCGAAGTTCGAATATACCGACGACGAGCGCGCGCTGCGCGACAATGCCTTTCCGCTGATCGAGCCGCCGTTCGACCGGCAGACCTGGTACCAGGTTGCCGGCGAGTACGGCTTGCTCAAATACAACCTGTCGGACTTCGTCAAATATTTTGAGCGCCTGCAGGCCGAGTGCCACAACTCGACGGCGGCGCTTTACGCGCGGCTCACCGACGATATCCGCAACGACACGACGCGGCTTGCGCAATTCTTCGAGACCGCCGGCCGCGTCGTCGACATCGACCAGAAGCGGATGAAAAGCCTCGCCTATATTCCGGTGCTCGGCAAAGGCGAAGAGGTCAATGCCGTGCGCCGCATCCACGAGAACGAGCATGTCATCGCCATCGTGCGTATCAGCCTGGCGAACCGGGTTGCTTCGTATCGCTTCGCGCTCGAGCGCCTCGTGATCACGACGCCGATGACGCAGGCCGTCGAGGTCGAGCGACTGATCAATCAGTTGCAGAGCGTGATCGAGCGCTACAAGGTCCTTCCGCCGACCTGGAAGCGCGAGCCGAGCCTCGCTTCGTCGAATTAGCCGTTAGAGAAAAAGCTGGATCCCCGCTTCCCGCGGGGATGACCGGAGAGGTTCGCGAGGACTACCGCCTCGGCCGCGGCTGCGGTTGCGGCGTGGGCGGCGGTTCGGGCTGCGCGGTGCCGCAGCGCGAGCCGCTGATGGCGGCCTGCGCCGCCCGCATCAATCCCGGTTCCGGCGCCAGCGCGCGGATCGCGATCAGCCCGGTCGTCGTCGGCGATTCCACGATCAACCGGTCGGCCGCGGTGATTTCTTCGTCTTCCGGGACCTGATCGTGCTGCGCGGTCGTCATCAGATCGAGCTCGATCACGCGCCGGCCCGCGGCGTGATCGTTGATGGCGTAATAGGCGACATCATTGCGCGTGTAGAACGAGACCGACGTATAGGCCGGGCTCACCGGCACGCTCAATTTCAGCGGTCCCTGCGACAGGTCGTAGCGGCAGATCGCGCTGGCGAAAGCCGGATCCATGAACGGCATGATCGCCTTGTCGGGCGTCGGCGCGGGCAGGGCAACGACGGTGTTCACGGGCGCGACCGGCGTGAGGCGTGCATAGGCATCCTGCGTCGCAGTGCGCGGCAGCAAAATGACGGTGGCAAGATGCACGATGCCGCCGAGCAGCGCGCCGCCAAGGATCAGGAGCAGCCATCGGATCATGGGCAGGCCCTGGTGGTGACATCCGGCATCGGGACCTCGCGGCCGGCTTTTGTCGAGACGCCGACCGCGGTGTCGTAAAGGCGCAGGATCAGTTCGTAACGCTCGACGCCGCCGGTCGGCAGCCAGTTCCCCGCGGTGGCGCGCGGCGCCACGACGATATCGAAACTGCCGTCGGAGCGGCGGACGATTTCCTGGCTGGTGAAGCCGTAGCGGTTGGTCGAATTGGCGACCAGCGCGCCATCGGGATTGTAGAGCGTGAGCGTCCAGAAGCGCGCCACCGGCGTGATCCCGGAGATCACGACCTCGCAGCGTCCGTCGAGATGCTTGCCCTCGTCGTCGGATCGAAGCGTGAACGACACGCCGTCGCCCATCGCCGTGGGCAGGCGGCCGCTGCGCGCAATCGATGCGCGCGCATAAGGATCGGCGTCCGTCGTTCCGCTTTTGGGCCAGGCGGTCCAGCTCTCGATCGAGAGCCCGCCGAAGGCAGTGCCGCGCGCGAGCGACAGATACGTCAGGCCGAGCCCGACCACGGCGGCGACGGCGAGACCAAAGAGCGTTCCGAGAAGCAGCCGCACGGGTTTATCCGGGAATGGCGAGGTTTGTGGGTCGGGAGAATACGCCGGCGCCGGCGTTCGGGCCAATCAGTTGCGGTTGTCGAAGGTGCGTCCTTCCAGCGAGGAAGCCAGCGCGTCGCTGTCCCGCGGCGTCCTGGCCTGCTTTTCCTTGCCTGTTGAAACTGTCGGCCGCACCGGCCCGAGCGCGCGGTTGGCGTCATCCATCAGCCGCTCGACCCGCACCAGCGCGTCGGCCCCGCGCCTGGTGAGCAATGCCGGGCGGGGCGGGGGCGCCGGCTCGTTCTTCGGCTTGATCTCGGCGACGAGCGGCTGCTGGCGGACCTGCGGCACGGGAACGCCGGGGAGCTGCTTGAGCTCGATGCCGTCATGCGCGTAGACCATGATCTTGTGCCACGTCATCGCCGGCAGCGAGCCGCCGGTCATGCGGTTGGTCACCTGATAATCGTCATTGCCGAACCACACGCCGCACACGAAGTTGCCGGTGTAGCCCATGAACCAGGCGTCGCGATAAGCGTTCGTCGTGCCGGTCTTGCCGGCGGCGGCAACGCCGTCCAAACGCGCGCGTTTGCCGGTGCCGTTCTCCACCACGGAGTTCATCATTTTGATCATGTCGGCGGCGACACCCGGCGGCATCACCTGCCGGGGCTTGGGCCCGTCGCGGTCGAAGCGCCACACCAGATCGCCGGGGCCGGTGCGCACCTCGAGGATCGCATGCGGCGCCACCGCCTTGCCCAGGTTGGGGAAGGTGGCATAGGCGCCGGTGTGATCGACCACGGTGACCTCGTCGGCGCCGATCGGCAGCGACGGCGTATCCGGCAGCGGCGTGCGGATGCCCATGTCGTGCGCGAGCTTGACGATCTTGGCGCGGCCGACCTTGGCATTGCCGTTGCCGACCGCGATCGACAGCTTCACCGCGATGGTGTTGACCGAATGCGTGAGCGCCTGGATCAGCGTCATCGAGCCGGAATAGCCGTTGCCGTAGTTGTGCGGGCACCAGTTGCCGATGCACACCGGCCCGTCGACCACCACCGAGGAGGGCTTGAAGCCGTTCATCAGCGCGGTGGCATAGACATAGGGCTTGAACGATGAGCCGGGCTGGCGCATCGCATCGGTCGCGCGATTGAACTGGCTGGCGCCATAGTCGCGGCCGCCGACCATGGCGCGCACAGCGCCGTCGACATCCATCAGGACGGCTGCGGCCTGCTTGGCGTGATATTCCTGGCCATACTGCCGCAGCGACGACTCGATGGCGATATCGGCATTGTTCTGCAGATTCGTGTCGAGCGCGGTGCGCACCACGAAGACGCGTTCGCTCATCGATTTCGGGAAGGTATCGACCAGCTTCTTCATCTCGTCGAAGGCCCAGTCGAGATAATAGTTCGGCGCGCGGTCGTCGCGCCGGTCGACCGGCGTTGCCGGGTTGCGGCGGGCGCCGAACACCTGGCCTTCGGTCATCATGTTGGCTTCGACCAGGTTGTCGAGCACGACGTTGGCGCGGGCGCGCGCCGCCGGCAGGTTGATGTGCGGGGCAAAGCGCGTGGGCGCCTTGAACAGGCCGGCGAGCATCGCGGCTTCCGACAGGTTCACGTCGCGCGCCGACTTGTTGAAGTAATACTGCGCCGCCGCGTCCACCCCGTAGGTGCCGCCGCCCATGTAGGCGCGGTCGAGATAAAGCTTGAGGATCTCGTTCTTGGTCAGGCGCGATTCCAGCCACAGGGCGAGGAAGGCTTCCTTCACCTTGCGCTCGATCGTGCGCTCGTTGTTGAGGAACAGGTTCTTGGCGAGCTGCTGGGTGATCGAGGAGCCGCCCTGCACCACGCCGCCGGCCCGCGTGTTGGCGACCAGCGCGCGCGCGGTGCCGGCGAGATCGATGCCGAAGTGTTCGTAGAAGCGCCGGTCTTCGGTGGAGAGCACCGCCTTGATCAGGTGATCGGGAAACTGGTCGAGCGGGATCGCGTCATTATGCTTGATGCCGCGCGAGCCCACCTCGTTGCCGTAGCGATCGAGGAAGGTCACCGCGAGCTCCGATTTTTTCAGCCAGTCGTCGTCGGAGGTTTCGCGGAAGGCGGGGACAGCCAGCGCCAGCATGACCACCAGGCCGGCGGTGCCGAGCGTGGCGCCTTCCGAGACGAGCTCATTGAGCCAGCGCCGCCAGCCGGAGACATGGAAGCGGTCCATGAAGGTGGAGAAGCGCTCGTAGGTTTCGCGCAGGCCGGAGAAGCTGCGGAACACGCTGAAATCGACCCAGGAGTCGATCCCGAGCAGGAACCGCTTGATGTTGGGCTTCCAGTCCTCGGGAATAAGGTCGCGCAAAGCTCAGACGCTCATGAATGAAAGGCGGGCGGCCAGCCCGCATAACCGAATTTTACCCGATTGGCCAACCCGCGGCCAATGCCGTGGTTCCGGCCTTGTGGAAGCAGGGTGAACGAAAATTGCGGTGAAAAGAGGCCATTCGCGGCAGTTTTCCGGCGGCTTTTCCGCGGCTTGCCGGGCGAAACCGCCCTTACCATGGAGGTTGAAGCATCTCTTCCTCTGGATGAGGTTGAAGAACGAAGCCCAACCAATGACGAAGCCAGCGCCACCGGCTACAAGGTTCCGCCAAGGATTCTCGAACATGCCCGAGCCGCAAGCCCCGTTCTGGCGCCGCAAGGCGATGTCCGAGATGACGCGCGCCGAGTGGGAGAGCCTGTGCGACGGCTGCGGCCGCTGCTGCCTGAACAAGCTGATCGACGAAGACACCGACGCAACGATCTTCACCAGCGTCAGCTGCAAGCTGCTCGATTGCCAGAAATGCCGCTGCAGCGACTATGCCCATCGCCAGGCGAAGGTGAAGGATTGCGTGCGGCTCACCCCGCGCAACGTGCGGCGGCTCAAATGGCTGCCGCCGACCTGCGGCTATCGGCTGGTGGCGGAGGGCAAGGATCTCGCCTGGTGGCACCCGCTTGTCTCGGGCGATCCCGAGACCGTGCACAAGGCCGGCGTCTCGGTTCGCGGGCGCGTGGCGGCGAGCGAAACCGATGTGCCGGACGATAAGCTCGAGGACTATATTGTGAGCTGGCCGGGGAAATGGCCGAAGGGGGCGAAATTGTCGTCGAGACGAAGAGGGAAAACCTAGTTCGCGCGTATTGCGCTAGACATTTTATTCGTCGTTTACTTATTCTTCTCGTGGGCGACTAAGTGTGGGGGAGTATCCATGAGCAATGAATTTTTACACCGCTTGCAATCGAGCGAGCCTCTCTAACGACTCCGGCCGTTGCGGTGCGACCGGTGATTAGCAATAGCGAACCTTTTTAGTTCGTTCCTTCAATATAAAGCACACCGATCTACTGCTGCCTGAGTGGTATCTTGAAGATGCCACAAGATAGAATTCGCGACGACATTCTAAGTTACCGTGAAATGTGCGATGCGGAAGAGATTCAGACTCTTCAAAGGGGTATGAATTTCCGGATGCGGCCAACGTATTCGGTAATTCTCATGTCGCAGCGAAGCAACGCCCCTTATCACGATCGCGTTTATGACGATGGCATTACCATTGAATATGAAGGTCATGATGTTCCAAAGCGCTCTCACGACCACAATCCCAAAAGGGAAGATCAACTCGACAAACTACCCAGCGGAAGGCTTACACAAAACGGATTGTTTGCGTCAGCTATAGACAGGTACAAAAAAGGCGCATCGCCGCCGGAACTCGTGAAGGTATATGAAAAGATTCTCCCGGGCGCGTGGTCATTGAAAGGCTATTTCGATCTAATTGACTGCAAAATAGTCGATGACGGAAATCGAAAAGTTTTTCGATTCATTCTAAGACTTTCCGATCGAATCGACCTTAAAAGTTCGGGCTCTGAGACAAAGTCCCAAATTCACACACGCCTGATCCCGTCAGAAGTGAAAAAAGAGGTTTGGAAACGGGATGCTGGACGATGCGTGATTTGCGGCAACACGAAGAACCTACATTTTGATCATGACCTTCCGTTTTCTAAAGGTGGCACAAGCATCTCAGCAAGGAATGTTAGATTGCTCTGCATGAAACATAATTTGCAGAAGTCGGGAAATATTGAATAAGAAGTTCCTTCTCGTGTGAAAGCCAATTGCGCATGAATGAGTCTCATGCGACCTTTTCAAGTGGGGGCGCTTCCTTGGTTGAGGCACAAACGGGCAAATTTGAGCGGGGGCTTTTCAGTTGATCCGCTTATGGATTGCTAACACAGATCATGATTGGTTTGATTTTCTTGCTTCGCAACCAAGTTTAGACGAAGTTAACTTTTGGCAGCCTAGCGGTGGGACCAACTTTGGTGCCATCCAATCAGGCGAGCTTTTTGTTTTTCGATTGAAGGCTCCGCGCAACGCCATTGGTGGCTATGGCATTCTCAGCCACTCATCAAATCTTCCAGTCTCTCTCGCGTGGGAGGCATTTGGCATAAAAAATGGGGCGAGCAGTTTAGAAGAAATGCGATCGCGTATCGGGAAATATCGCGCCTCTCAGACCCTTGAAGACTACGTTATTGGCTGTCGGATTGTCGTTCAGCCAATATTTTTGCCCGAACATTCATGGATTCCTCAGCCAGAATCTTGGGCGCCTTCGATTGTAGTTGGTAAGACCTACACCACTGAGGATGAAGAAGGGCTGTCACTTTGGAGACGCCTGATGGACGTCGGTACAGTTCAGAATCAACTTTCAGGTGTTACAGAACCACAATTTAGATACGGCGAGCCCACTCTTGTAAAACCTCGATTGGGTCAGGGGGCATTTCGTGTCGCTGTTACAGACGCATACGATCGAACTTGTGCTGTCTCCGGCGGTAAAGTACTCCCGGCTTTAGACGCGGCACATATTCGACCGTATGCACTCGGCGGTACCCACGAGCTCTCCAACGGTATTCTTTTTCGAAGAGACATACACAGCGTTTTCGACGCAGGCTATGTAACCATTGATGAACAGTATAGATTCGTGGTCAGTGAGAAAGTGAAAACAGATTTTAATAATGGGAACGAATATCGGCGTTTGCACGGAGCGCAATTGTCGCTACCCGTCGCTCCTCGGGATCGGCCCGATCGCGAAGCGTTACGATGGCACAACGAAAACATATTTCGTGGTAGCTAAGTTGCCTGTGTCATCACCGCCTCGGCGCCCAATCGCGAAATCATGCAGAAGCCATGCCGGCGAGTTGCCGCCTTGCCGAGGCTCATCTGCGTCGTGAGGTTCGCCGCGTCGGCAATTTGAGCAATTCGACGGGCTCGACCCCAAGCGTCTTGGCGAGCTTTCCCACAATCTTAAGGCTGGCGTAAAACGCGCCTTTCTCGATCTGGCTCAGATAGCTGCGGCTGATTTCGGCCTCATAGGCGAGATCGTCCTGGGACAGCCCTTTGGCATGCCGCAGGCGACGTAGGTTTGCCGCAAACGCGTCCCGGAGATCCATCCGGGAAGGGGATTCCTATTGCTCGAAATATGCACCTCGATATATTGAACAAAAGAACCGGGTGCCAATATAAATGGCTGGATACAAGGAAATCTTGACTTGGGCCGCGGTTGGCGTGGGCGCAGCGCCGATCTGGGGCGCGGGGCTATGGGTCATGTGGCGAGGTGTCGTCCGGCCGTATCTGGTCCCGCGCGGCGAAATTGAGGAACTGGCAGCCGTGCTGATCGAGCGCTACGGCGAAGATGCAGAGGAGGTTGCCTACGCCAACGAATACGGGGCGTGGCGCAATTCCGATAACTTCGCGCAGGGCAAATGGAGGCGGGTGCGACGGTCGATTAGAACCCGTCAGCGGAATGCTCACCGCCCCTGCGGCGGAATCGCCAACTCGAGAGGATAAAGGCGAGTTCTAATTACTGCGAGTTGGCAGGGCTTGCTCTCACGCAAAGGTTGTACGATGATGCCATCGGCTGTTGGGGGGTATCATGCGTACCGTGTTGGGAGTTGCGCTCCTTTGCGCAGCAGCTGTCGCTGGCTGCGTGACCACTGAAACGGTCGAATTCAAGCCGCGGAACGATCAGCAAGCGATAACGCGCGACGGTGTGCCGGCGCTTGTCTCTACGAAAAAGAATTCAATTATCATCGCTCGCCCTGCGGCTCGCCAATTCCAAATCGGAGGGCGGCCAGTCTTTGTACTTGCAATTTATAATCGCAGCGGCGTGCCCGAGGATTTCCGTGTTTCGAACGTCATGGTGACGCAGAACCTGAACGGCAACGACGCCCAGCTCAAAGTCATCACCTACGAAGAACTCGTGAGCGAAGAGAAGACGCGCCAGACACTCGCCGCGATAGGCGTAGGGCTTGCCGCTGCAGGAAACTCAATGGCCGCCGCTCAAGCTGGATACTACCACTCTAACTCCACGGTCTTTACTCCTCGCGGCACATATCAAGTTCAGACGACCGGCTACAGTCCGGCGGCAGCAACGATCGCACAGTCGAATGCAACCGCTCAAAATGCTGAGCTGATTTCTGCAACAATCGAGCGTGGCCAGGCGAATATGGCCACCCTCGAGCGTGCCGTAATCAAAGACAATACGTTGATGCCTGGCGAATGGTACGGCGGACAGCTCCACATTGCGCCGCTGGCTTCGCAAGATGGACCGAAGATCTACACTATCTCTGTGTCGGTTGGGCCGGACCGCCATGAGATCCAAATTGCGCAGGGAGCAGCCAGTTCGTGATCATTCACGGTAGATCCGGCGGCGCTCACCGCCCCCTCGGCGGAATCGCAAAATCATAGGCGCGCGGCTCGGCGACGCTGAACGAATAGTGCCACCATTCGCGGAAATAGTTCGAGAAGCCGTGCCGGCGCATCGCGGTGTTGAGCACATTGCGCCAGCGCCGCTGCTCGGGGGCGATCGCGCTGCTCGCGAGATAGCTTTTGGTATCGAAGCAGTCGAAGGCGGTGCCCATGTCGATGCTGTTGTCGGGCGCGCGTTTGGCCGCGGGGCCGATGCAGGCTCCATAGCGCGCCGCCGGATCGAAACGCGCCGCGGGCGCCGCCGGCAGTTTGATGATCGTGAGATCGATCGCCGTGCCAGTCGAATGGCGCGATTGCGACGCGATGTAGCCGAGCGAGAACAGATTGCGCTTGTGCAGCGAGGGATAGAAGCGGCGGGTCGCCTCGCTGTCGTTGCCGTCGTGCGCCCAGTCTTCCATGGCGCGCACCGCGCGCGTCGGGCGATAGCAGTCGTACACCTTGAGGCCGAGGTTATCTTTCGCCAGATCGGCCTGCACGCGCTTGAGCGCCTCGGCCGCCTCGCGGCGCAGCACGCATTCGGGCGCGTTGTAGCCGGGCAGGGGGCGGCCGGTGAAATTATCGGCGGTCGCGTAGCGCATGTCCTGCGCGATGGTCGGGTCGATATCGCGCAGGTAGACGAAGCCGGGCGGGAGCATGTCGCGGGCATGCGCGGGGGCGGCGGGGAGCAGCGCAAGGAGGAGGAGGAGGGCGAAGAATGAATAGTGAAATCGACGCATCATGTTTTTTTCGTTGTCCTTGTTTGCAACCGCATTTTGCTATACATGTATAGCAAATAGGAGCTCGCCAAATGCTTGCCCTTCGTCTGCCGCCGGCCATCGAGAAGCGCCTTGGCGCGCTCGCCAGGAAAACCGGGCGAACCAAGAGCTTTTATGCCCGCGAGGCAATCTTAAGGCAGATCGAGGATATCGAGGACTATTATCTCGCCCGCCGCCGGCTGGCGCGCGGTGGTCCGCGCGTCACGCTCGAGAGCCTTGAACGGCCGCGAAAGAAACGTGCCCGCGCGAGGTGACGACGGTGCCGGCCTGGCGGGTCGAGTTCGACCGCGCGGCGGTTCGGGACCTGCGCAAGCTGGGCGCGGAAGGTGAGCGGCTCATCTTGAGATATTTGCGCGAACGCATTGCCGGATCGGACGATCCGCGCCGTTTCGGCCACGCGCTCACCGGAGACCACAAGGGGCTCTGGCGCTACCGGGTCGGAGATTATCGCATTGTTGCTTCGATCGAGGATGATCGATTTGTGGTGCTGGTGGTGACAATCGGGCACCGGCGTGAGGTTTATCGTTGAGAGCAAGGCCCGCATCTGGAACGGCCCCGGATCAGCGATGCAGCACTCCGCCATAGCGCGTTGAAGACGCGCGTAAACGCGCTTATCGCTCCGTGCTGCATCGCATCCGGGGCAGGTGGGTGCGATCCTGTGTCCCGGGCGCAGCGCAGCGTGAGCAAAGCGAACGATGCGCTGCAGACCCGTTGAGCATGCTGCCACTGGCTGCCTTGACTACCTCGGCTGCCCTGGGGGGCCTGCGGCATACCACCCCCGCATCATGGCGTCTTGCTTTGCCGGAACCGGCAGGGCATTGAGCGGGTTGCCGGCCATTGAGATTCCTGCAGTTAAAGTAGAACTTTCGCTCAAGCTTCACTTCAGCTCCCCCTGATGACCTCAGCAAAACCAAAGTCAAAACCTCACCCCGAACAGCCGCAGCCGGGAGCGAAACCGCAATCCGCCAGGCTCGAGGCGCAGACGAAATCCGAGCTCAAATCGGACAGCAAGGCGGGCGCCAAAGCGGAGTCCAAGGCCGGGCCCAGGGCCGAAGCGAAGACCGAAGCGAAGCCGAAAGCGGCCGCGAAGCCGGAAACCAAGACGGAAACCAAGCCGCCGGCCAAAGGCGAAGCCAGGCCGCCGCGCCCGGCGAAACCCGAAGCGCTGCCCGAGCCGCGCGCGCTCACGCATCCGGAAATCAGGGCCATCGTGCTCGGCATCATGCTGGCGATGTTCCTCGGTGCGCTCGACCAGACGATCGTTGCCACCGCGCTGCCGACCATCGGCCGGCACTTCGGCAATATCAACGACCTGTCATGGGTGGTGACGGCCTATCTGCTCACCGGCACGGCGGTGACGCCGCTCTACGGCAAGCTCGCCGATATCCATGGCCGCCGCGTGCTGATGCTTACGGCGGTCGGCATTTTCGTCATCGGATCGGTCGCCTGCGCGCTGGCGCCGAGCATGACCGCGCTGGTGCTCGCGCGCGGCTTCCAGGGCCTCGGCGGCGGCGGGCTGATGGCGCTGGCGCAAACCATCATCGCCGACATCGTTTCCCCGCGCGAGCGCGGCCGCTACCAGGGTTATATCGGCGCGGTGTTCGCGGTGTCGTCGGTGGGCGGGCCGGTTCTCGGCGGCTTCCTCACCGAGCACATCGACTGGTCGCTCATTTTCTGGATCAACCTGCCGCTCGGCCTCATCGCGTTGGGCATGACCTCGAGCGTGCTCCGCCGCGTGCCGTTTCATCCGCGCAAGCACCGGCTCGATGTGACCGGCGCGCTGCTGATGATGGCGGCGGCGGTGGTGCTGCTGCTGTCGCTGTCGTGGGGCGGCAAGCGCTTCGAATGGATCTCGCCGCAGATCGGCGCGCTGCTGCTCACCTCGGCGATTTTATGGGGCCTGTTCGCGTGGCGGCTGATGTCGACGCGCGAGCCGTTCCTGCCGCTTGCCGTGCTCGCCAACCCGGTGGTGCGCTGCGCCGCGCTCGCCGGCGCCTGCAACATGGGCACGCTGGTCGGGATGACCATCATGGTGCCGCTCTATTTCGAGACGGTGCTGCATTTGTCCGCGAGCCAGTCGGGCATGGCGCTGATCCCGCTGATGGCCGCGACCGTCACGTTTTCCACCATCACCGGCCGGCTGATGACGCACGTGATGCACTACAAGCGCATGTCGCTCGCCGGGCTTTCCATCTCGATCCTGTCGCTCGTGCCGCTGGCGATCTGGCCAGGCTCGATGCCGACCGTGCTGGTGCTGCTGCTGTTGCTGATCATCGGCGCCGGGCTCGGCACCGTGTTTCCCGTCTCCACCGTGTGCATGCAGAACGCGGTGGCGCGTTCTCAGATGGGCGTCGCCACCGGCGCCGCCAATTTCTTCCGCGCGCTGTTCTCGGCGCTGGTCGTTGCGGTGCTCGGGGCCATCGTGCTTGGCGGGCTCGGCGGCGTTGCCGGGATGTCGGTTGAAATGCTGGCGCGCACCGCGTCCGCTCCCGAGCTCGCCTATGCCTTCCGCTTTGTCTTCCTCACCTGCGCGCTGGTGCTGTCGTTCGGCATGGCCTTCCTGATCTCGATGGAAGAGCGGCCGCTCAGGGGGCCGTCGGCGCCATCGCAGGCCGCGACGGCGCCCACCGCGCCGGCAACGCCGATCCCGGCGGAGTGACCGCGATCAGTCGATGCGGGCGTCGAGCATGTAGCGCAGGCTGCGCCCCGTCAGCCAGATGACGAGGGCGATTACCAGCGGGAAAACCGGAATCCACGGATCGCCTTCGCTCGCCTTGTACACAAGGTTTCCCAGCGCGAGCAGCACAAAAAATACGGCAAGCATCACGCTCGCGCGATAGAAAATCTCGCCCCACACGGAGTGCGCCACGGGTGTCGTTCCTGGTTGCGTTCCTGGTTGGGTGACAGTTTGGGTCATGTCATGCGCCATTGATAATGTTCCTGAAGCGGAGGCTTGTACGGTCCCGGGTCTGCAGCGCACTACTTCGTATTGCGCTGCGCCCGGGACACAGAGAGGTCCATCGCGTCCGGGATGCGGTCTTTCGTGTCCCGGGCGCGGTGCGGCGTGAAACGCCGCGCTGCAGACCCGGGACCGCACGAGTCTCCATGCCCTCATTCGGGGCACGTGGAAAAAACCCCGGCCACCGGCCGGGGTTTTCAAACGCTACGTGATCACTGATCCCAGTGCGTGGGATTCTGCAGCGGCTGCCGGTTGTAACGGCGGTACGCCGGCCGCTCGTAGGCATAAGCGTGCCCGTAAGCCGTGCCAACGTCAGCGCCGGCATAGGGGCCGCCGAACCGCTCGCCGCTATACGGCGACGTCACGAAGCCACCGCTTGAACCCGGAACGATGTTCCCGGATCCCCACTCGGGCTGGTACGACTGCGCCATTGCCGAAGAGGCAACGAGCGCCGCGAAGACCGCACCCATCGTGATTTTTTTCAACATTGAGACCTCCGTTATTGTCGCCGGGGGAGAAACGCACGGCGCATTGCGTGGTTCGGTAAGGAACCGTGGCGATGCACTCATGTTGGGTGCCATCCTGTGGGTTTTGCAGGGCAATTCACGCGGATGTGTGCAGCGCAGCAAATGTGCGCAGCAGCTATGTGCGCTGCGTCGCCGCTACGAAATTACCGCTCATTTTTTTGGGCGGGGCGCCGGAGGTCCGTTTGCGCGGGCCGTGAATTTCGTTTCGCGGCGGCGTGGATGAATGGAGTTCCGATCGTGCGACGAAAGTGGCGGGATGCTGGCTGACGCCGCATCCGGGGCACATGCGTGGCGTTTTCGTGTCCCGGGCGCAGCGCAGTACGGAGTAGTGCGCTGCAGACCCGGGACCGTACGAGTGTTTATTCTCTATGCCCTCATCCGTAACGGCCCCGGATCTGCGTCGCACCGCTGCGCCACAGCGCGAAGACGCGCCATGGCTTGCGCTGCGCCGCGTCCGGGGCACGTGAGTGGAATTCGTGTCCCGGGCCCAACGCATTGCGCGCGCGGGTTTTTGGTGTCCCGGGCGCAGTGCAGTACGAAGTAGTGCGCTGCAGACCCGGGACCGTACGTGTCGATGCGCCCTCATCCGTAACGGCCCCGGATCTGCGTCGCACCGCTGCGCCACGGCGCGAGAAGACGCGTCATGGCTTGCGCTGCGCCGCGTCCGGGGCACGTGAGTGGAATTCGTGTCCCGGGCGCACAGCTGACATTGCGCGCGCGGTTTTTAACCTCTTTGTGTCCCGGGCGCAGCGTCCGGGGCACAGCCCCCCGCAAAAACCCGCCTCGCCATAGTTCCGCGAATCACCGAGAATCCGTCGGCCCGAGTCGGGGCGGGCGCTTTTCAATAACGAAGACGCATTGAATGTCGGGCCAACCGTCGAAGCTAGCGCTGGCACTCAACCGCGCCATCGCGACCTACCAGGCCGGCCAGCCCGGCGAAGCCGAGCAGATCTGCCAGAAGATCATCGCGAAGAAATCGAACTTCTTCGACGCCCATCACGTGCTCGGCATCATCCAGGCCGCGCAGGGCAAAAACGAGCAGGCGCTGACCAGCTACAACCGCGCGCTCGCGGTGCAGCCCAATCACGCCGACACGCTGAGCAATTGCGGCAATGTGCTCACCGCATTGCGGCGCTTCGAGGAGGCGCTGGCGAGCTACAATCGCGCGCTCGCCGCCAGGCCGAACCACACCGGCGCGCTCAACAATCGCGGCGTCGCCTTGCAGGAGATGGGCCGGCACGGCGAGGCTCTCGCGAGCTTCGCGCAGGCAATCGCCCTGCAGGCGGATTATGCCGATGCGCTGTGCAACCGCGGCAACAGCCTGCACGCGCTCGGCCGCTTTGACGAAGCGCTGGCGAGCTACGATTGCGCCATCGCCCTGCGGCCGGCCCTGCTGCAGGCGCATTGCAACCGCGGCAATACGTTGCGGGAGCTGCAACGCTACGACGAAGCGCTGGCAAGCTATGACCGCGCGCTGGCGCTCCAGCCGAATCTCGTCGAAGCCATCGCCAATCGCGGCATCACGCTCGCCGAGCTCAAACGCCACGATGAGGCGCTGGACAGCTTCGCGCGCGCGCTCGCCCTGCGGCCGGACGATGCGGAGCTGTTCAACAAACGCGGCGTGATCCTCGATGCCGTGAAGCGGCACGGCGAAGCCCTGGCCGACTATGATCGCGCGCTGGCGTTGCGGCCCGACTATACCGACGCGCTCTATAATCGCGGCAATGCCCTGCATGAGCTCAAACGCTTCGACGAGGCGCTCGCCTGTTACGATCGGCTACTGCCGCTGCGGCCGAACGACGGCAATACGTTCACCAATCGCGGCAAGATCCTGAAGGAACTCGACCGCTATGACGAGGCCCTTGCGTGCTCGGCGCGCGCGCTTGAATTGCTGCCGGACAATATCATCGCGCATTGCAACGAGGCCTCGATGCGGCTTCTCACCGGCGACTTCGCCCGGGGTTTTGCCGAATACGAGTGGCGCTGGAAGAAGGCGGACATGGCGCCGGCGCGGCGCGATTTTCCGCAACCGATGTGGCGCGGCGAAGACATCGCGGGCAAGACGATCCTGCTGCACGGCGAGCAGGGCTTCGGCGATGCGATCCACTTCTGCCGCTATGCGCCGCTCGTCGCCGCGCGCGGTGCCCACGTGATCCTCGAGGTGCGCAAGCCGCTTGCGCGCCTCATGGACAGTCTCATGCACACTCTTGCCGGTCCGTCCGCGATTGTCGCGAGCGGCGAGGCCCTGCCGGCGTTCGATCTGCATTGCCCCTTGCTCAGCCTGCCGCTGGCAATGGGCACGCGCCTCGACACGATTCCGGCGCAGGTGCCTTATCTCGGCGTGCCGGCGGAAAAAGCGGCGGAGTGGAGTGCGCGGCTTGAATCGCGGCTTGGTACGAAACCGCGGCCAAGGATCGGGCTCGCCTGGTCGGGCAGCGTGCATCATGAACTCGACAAGCAGCGGTCGATCGGCCTGCGCAATTTCGCGCGGCTGCTGGAGATCGACGCCACATTCATAAGCCTGCACAAGGAAGCCGCCGCCGACGATGCGCGTGTGCTCGCCGAGCGGAGCGAGATTGTCCACTTCGGCGAGGCACTCGACGACTACACCGATACGGCGGCGCTGATATCGCAGCTCGATCTGGTCGTGTCGGTGGATACCAGCGTCGTGCATCTTGCCGGCGCGCTGGCCAAGCCGGTGTGGGTGCTGGTGACCTACGTGCCCGACTGGCGCTGGCTGCTCGGACGCGAGGACAGCCCCTGGTATCCGACCGCGCGGGTGTTCCGGCAGAGCGCCGCGCGCGAATGGGACAGCGTGATCACCCGCGTGCACGGGGAACTGGGGGAGTTTGTTAAGGGGGCATGAGCCGTGTCCCGGGCGCAGCGCAGTACATGGGCACATCCTGCGTGTCCCGGGCGCAGCGCGGCGTGAAACGCTGCGCTGCAGACCCGGGACCGTACCGGTCTCCATGCTCACATCCGGAAGTCTTAATGCCGTCATCCGGAACGGCCCCGGATCAGCGTCGCACCGCTGCACCATAGCGCGAGAAGAACGCGCTATGGTTTGCGCTGCGACGCATCCGGGGCACTCAATCGCCAATCCGGAGCACGTAAGTGGCCCGGGCGCAGGCAACCCGCTTCGCGCCCCGGTCCCAGGGCGTTTTCCGCCCCATTTACCTCCGTCAGAATTTCGCCGTGGAGTTATGTGAAATGGGGCTCACGGTTGCCTTTGGCCTTTGCGGCCGACACGAGGTGTTGCCATGTCCACGACGATGTCCACGACGATAAAGTCCAAGTCGATGAAGAGACTCACGCTGGCGGCCGCGGTCGCCATTGCCGTTCCGTTCACCGCCGGCCTCGCGTCCGCCGCTCCGCTCGGCGGCGCGGCCGCGATCAGCAAAGCGGCGCCCGGCGCCATCCAGCCCGTGTATTACGGGTGGCGCGGCGGCTGGCGCGGCGGCGGATGGGGATGGCGTGGCGGCGGATGGGGATGGGGCGTCGGCGCCGGAGTGGCTGCCGGTGCGCTCATCGGCGGCGCGCTCGCCGCTCCTTATTACTACGGCGGCTACTATCCGCAGCCGTACTACGCGCCGGGCCCGGGCTATTATGCCGCGCCATACGGCGGTGATGTCGGCGATGACGGTGTGGCCTACTGCATGCAGCGGTACCGCTCGTACAATCCGAACACGGGCACCTTCATGGGCAATGACGGCCGGCCGCATCCGTGCCCGTGAGGTCATCTGAACGCGACGTGTCCCGGACGCGGTGCAGCGCGAAGCGGTGCACCGCAGATCCGGGACCGTAACGGTCGCCAAGCTTTCATCCGTGACGGCCCCTGATCAGCGCCGCACCGCTGCGCCATAGCGCGAGAAGACGCGCCATGGGCTGCGCTGCGCCGCATCCGGGGCGCGTATGAGATCGATCGCGTGTCCCGGATGCGGTGCGGCCTGAAATGACGCACCGCTGATCCGGGACCGTTCCACATAAGGGCTTGGCGATCGTTTGAGGGCTTAGTGATCGTTACGGTCCCGGGTCTGCAGCGCACTACTTCGTACTGCGCTGCGCCCGGGACACGATGTGCTTGGTGCGACCTCGCACCGCGCCCGCGACACAGGTTGCTTGGCGCGACTCGGGTCAGGTTCAAGGCGCGAAGGGCCATCGACACGGAGCATTTTTCTCGGGAGCGTTTACAATGGGAACCGCAATGCCGGTTCTCCCGTGAAAAAATTCTACGTCTATATTTTAGCCAATCGCCGTTATGGCGTTTTATATGTCGGCGTAACGAACAGCCTGACGAACCGGCTCTCTCAGCATCAACAGCGGCTGCTGCCGGGTTTCACCAGTTCCTATGGCGTAACCCGTCTTGTCCATTTTGAGGAATTTTCGTCTGTCATCGAAGCCCGCGCGCGCGAGCGCAGCTTGAAGCGCTGGCGGCGGGCCTGGAAACTTGATCTTGTCGACCAATTGAATCCGGAATGGCGCGACCTCGCGAAAGAGATCACGGGATAGAACTGCGTGTCCCAGATGTGGTGCGCATATCTCGACTGGAGCCGCAATGAGTGTCCCGGCGCGGTGCCTGCAGTTTTTTGCAACGTCTCTGTGTCCCGGGCGCAGCGCAGTACGCAGTAGTGCGCTGCAGACCCGGGACCGTACAGATCTCTAGGCCGTCATGTGGAACGGCCCCGGATCAGCGCCGCACCGCTGCGCCATAGCGCGAGAAGACGCGCCATGGCTTGCGCTGCATCGCATTTGGGGCACGTATGAGATCACCGGATAGATTGCGTGTCCCGGGTCTGCGGTGCATCACCATAGCGCGTCAAAGACGCGCGTAAGCGCGCTTATGGTGCTGCACCGCGCCCGGGACACAAATATGCTTGGCGCGACCTTGCGCTGCAACGCATCCGGGGCACGTAGAACGCAAATCGTACTCAAACGCTCACTCGCAGAATTTGCACGGCGGGAAATCGCGGCTGTACACCGGCTGGCCGAGGAACTTGTCTTTCCCGTAAGTCCAGAACTGGCTGACATTCGGGTAAGTCTTGATCACCGTGTTCCAGAGCTCCGGCTTGTCGTAGCCGAACATCTGCTTCTTCTCGACCTTCTTGATGTAGATGTTCTGCACCGGGTTGCGCATCTCGTCGAACGACACCGGCCCGCGCGGCGCATCGACCTTCAGCGTGCCCATGATCTTGATGAACTGCTCGGGCCCCGGCCACTTGCCGCCGGCCTGCTTGATCGCCTCGTCGATCAGCTTCGCGGTGGTGTAGTTGCTCTCCGAGAAATAGGACGGCACCTTGCCGTACTTGGCGCGGTAGGCCTTGACGAAGGCCTCGTTCGCCGGCGTCGTCAGCGCGGCGCTGTACTGCAGCGCCGAGACGTCGCCGATCACTTCGTCGCCCATGAAGGGCAGGGCGAATTCGTCATAGCTGGTGCCGCCGCCGACGATCGGCTTCTTGTAGCCGGCCGCGCGCAACTGCTTGGGAAACTGCAGCGCCATCGGACCCACCATCATGGAGAAGACCGCGTCGGCATCCTCCTTGATGGTCGGGATGAACGGCCCGAAATCCTTGGTGCCGAGCGGCGGCCAGATCTTCTGGATGATCTTGCCGCCGCAATCCTCGAAGGTCTTCTGGAAGCCGCCGACCTGCTCGTAGCCAAAGGCGTAGTCGGCGGCCACCGCTGCGATCTTCTTGTAACCCTGGTCGCAGGCCCACTGCCCGAGCGGATGGTTCGGCTGCGACGACGACCAGCCGGTGCGGAAGAGATAAGGATATTTGTCGAGCTGCCGCTGGGTGAGATCGTCGGCCGCGGGGATGGAAGGAATGTAGACGGTCTTTTCCGCCGTGGAGACCGGCGCCAGCGCATAACCGGTCGAGGCGAGCACGCCGCCGATGAACATCTGCACCTGGTCGTTGAGCACCAGCTTCTTCGCCTTGGTGACGGCCGCGTCGGGCTTGGCCTGGTTGTCCTCGACGATGAACTTGACGTCCATGCCGCCGAGCTTGTTGCCGTGCTCGTCCAGATACATCTGGAAGCCGTCGACCATATCCTTGCCGACCTGGGCGAAGATGCCGGTCATCGGCGCGATGAATCCGATGCGCAGTTCTTCCGCCTTTGCCGGAGAAAAACCGGCGCCGAGCAAAAGCGCTCCGCCCAATAACGTGATGGTTCGCGATAGGCTCATGAATTGTCCTCCCGTCGGCCGTTCCGCTGTCCGTTCTTGATGCGGACAGGCGAATGGCAGTTGCAGCATGTTCCCGGAATGCAAACGGTATCACCACCGCCGCCGTGGGCGGAAGCCCACATTATGGGCGGAAATGCACAGTGGCGATCATGCGCCATAGGGACGCGGCAAACGCGTGCCCCGGACGCGGTGCGGCATGAAATGGCGCACCGCAGATCCGGGGCCGTTCCATATGAGGGCCTGGTGACTTGTACGTTCCCGGGTCTGCAGCGCACTACTTCGTACTGCGCTGCGCCCGGGACAAGGGGGGTACGGCCGACAAATTTTTCGCTGCTACCGGATGAAAGTTCCGCCGCGCAGGTCGGACACGGCCTGCTGCAATTCGGCCTGCGTGTTCATGACGATCGGCCCGTACCAGGCGACCGGCTCCTGGATCGGCTTGCCCGACACCAGCAGGAAGCGGATGCCCTTCTCGCCGGCCTGGACCGTGATCTCGTCGCCGCGGTCGAACAGCACCAGCGAACGATCGCCGACCTTCTCGCGCATCAGGATCTCGTTGCCGTTGACCTGCTTTTCCTGGAGCACGCCGATCGGCTGCGAGGCGGCGCGGAAGGTGCCGTCGCCTTCGAACACATAAGCAAAGGCGTGACGCTCGACCTCGACCTTGAGGGTCTTCGATTTGCCGGGCGGCACCGTCACGTCGAAATAGCGCGGATCGGCGGCGACGCCGTCGACGGGACCCTTCTTGCCCCAGAACTCGCCGCACACGACGCGCACGCTGGTGCCGTCGTTATCGATCACTTCCGGAATCTCGGCCGCCTTGATGTCCTGATAGCGCGGCGCCGTCATCTTGAGAGACGACGGCAAGTTCGCCCACAGCTGGAACCCGTGCATGCGTCCCGCCGCGTCGCCTTGCGGCATCTCCTGATGCATGATGCCGCGCCCCGCGGTCATCCATTGCACGTCGCCGGAACCGAGTGTTCCGCTGTTTCCCAGGCTGTCGCCGTGCTGCACGGTTCCGGACAATACATATGTAATTGTTTCGATGCCGCGATGCGGATGCCACGGAAACCCGGCGAGATAATCGGCCGGCCGGTCGTTGCGGAAATCGTCGAGCAGCAGGAACGGATCGGTCTCCGCGGTGTCGCCGAAACCGAATGCGCGACGCAGTCTCACGCCGGCGCCTTCGATGGTCGGCTTCGATTGCAGGACGCGTTTGATAGGACGGATAGACATGGACCCAGATGCCTTTCGTCTGGCGCAAATATGCCAGCCAGAGTGCCATTCATATATGGATGTTCATATAGGGCTTTCGTCCATAGAAAAAAGGGCAATCAGCGCAACCGACATCCTCCAAACGCATATCGTCTATTCGCATTTATATCCACTGTTCGAAGGGCAGACGTTCGAAGGATTTAATGTGCTTACAACGACACATGATTGTCTTTGTGCGCGATGACTCCGCCAATCGGATGATGCCACGACAAGGATGCCTTCATGTACGCTCTGACTGAATCGTGTTCAGTCGGAGTTCACGTGCAATCCCCCAGGTTGCGAACTGCAAGGTCTAGCAACAACTGGGAATCGAACTATGAAATCCGTGAAACGCTTCGCCGTGGCGGCGGGATTGGTCGCCGCACTCATGTCCGGCCTGAGCCTCATAACGACAGCCGACCAGGCCATGGCCGCCGGCGCCTCCAGCCTCAACCCTTATTCGCTCGGCGGGACGGTCGGTACATCGACGGGCACGCAGCCCGGTACGAGCGCGTCGGGCACCTCCAGGCACGGCGACCCGGCAGCCCCATCGAAGCCATCATTCCCGGGCACCCCGAAAGCATCGACGACGCCGGCGCCTTCCACAGCTTCGGTCCCCGCGACATCGCCGGGCACGTCGAAGGCGTCCTCGCGCACTGTGACAATTGACCGGGATCACCGTCCGGGAGGCAACGCCGATCCTTGCCTGCAACCGAAGAACACGTGCAGCCCCAGCGAGCGCTACGCCAGCGCCGCCGAGTTGCACAAGCGGCGTCCGGATATCATGGGCCTCGACGGCGACCCATGCATGAGAACGGACATCTGCAGCCGCACTCAACACATCGAGAGCGAGATCGCGCGCTACGAGCATAATTACCAGAAGGGTTTTTGCGACTCGCGGATCACAGGGCAGGGCTGTGCCCAGCAATTCGGGCTTCCCAACGGGAGCGGCGGCGAGACGATGCTTGTCTTGCATTTTCAGCGCAATGGCGGGCCACTGACCCCCGCGGACCGGCAGCGTGTCCTGGATTTTCTGCACCAGGCCTACAATCAGTCGCTGGGCGGCGGCGGTGGCGAGGCACCGGCGCGAGGCACCGCGCTCAAGCAGCAATAGAGCGATCGCGACCAAGACTTGATCCTCGCGAAGAGCGAACGAGAGAGGCCGCCGGACGTTCCGGCGGCTTTTTTTGCGCGCGAGCGCTCGCGGCGTGGAGCGCGATCGGCTATGATTTACCCAATGCGCAAGGGCATCGTCATCGCGATCTGTTTCGTCTTGCTCGGGTTGAGCCTTGGCGGCTGCACGCATTGCGGCTGGCTATGGGAGCAGGGCCCGCGCAGCTGCCGGTCCGATTCGCCGCGCACATGAGCTTCCGGCAAGCGTCACGTCCTCACCCGTAACGGCCCCGGATCAGCGGTGCACCGCGTTTACGCGCTGCACCGCGTCCGGGGCACGTGTCCCGGGCGCTGCGCAGCACGGAGCCATAGCGAGCGTCTTCGGCGCGCTATGGCGCAGTGGTGCGCTGCGGACCCGGGACCGCATCAACCCCGGAAGTTCGCGCCACCCCTTATTGCGAGCGCAGGAAATTCAGCAGGGCGCCGATGAGGCCGAGCAAAAGCCCGATGAGCAATACATATTGCAGGATCGTCACGGCGCGGCTGGGCGCCTCGGTCGTTGTCGCCATGTCATAGATCTGCCAGGCGGCAACCGCCGCGAACGCGACGATCATCACGCCCGAATTCTTGGTCCGCTTTTCGTCCACGCGAGGTCCCCAGTGCCCGGCGCACACGCTATTGGATTTCCCGCAAAGATTCCATGCACCGCGCATTGCTCATAATTGTGCATATTTGTTTATGGCTGTAAAAATTCCTAGGAAAATAGTCTTGACAGCGTCACGCTCCTCGGGTAGAGATTGCGCACACTCCAAATCTGCATCTGTTGTTCGACGAAGCGCGGAACAGCCCCCGGCGGCCGCGCGTTGATTTGACGGCTGGCGCACCCGCGCCGCCGGCGAAAGGACAAACAATGCCGCATGTCGAAAACGGCCGCGTCGTGAAACACACCGACGAGGCGCGGGCCGCCGTCACCGGCCACAATGTCCGCTATGTGCTGCTGGTCAGCATGCTGGCGGTGATCGTGCTTTTCGCGGTGGTTTATATCGCGACGACCTGGTGAAGAGTTCGCAGTCTGTGATTTTGGCGCCGGGACGATCCCGGCGTTTTTCTTTTTGGATTATGACGATGACCGCAAGGATCGAAATCCCGCCCCGGCGGATCGCGCACGCCCGATATCTCTACGAAGAGACCGACACGCGCATCTGCCGTATCTGGAAAATGCTCGGGATTTCGCGCGCCACCTTCTATGAGCGCATGGACGAATGGCGATGGGTGAAGCGGCGCCTCGGCGTGACCCATCGCGCGGATCTGGAACCGCCCGCCGATGTCGCATTGCCTCCCATGCCGGATGAAAGCCGGCCGGATCCCTCCGCCGCGGCGCCCGCGCTCGAGGCGACTCCCGAGCAGCAGGCCGAGCTTTCCATCCGCGTCATGCGCGCCGTGCTGCGGCAGATGGACGCCATCGAATCCATCCAGCGGCGGCTGCACGCGTCCCCGGACATGAATTCGGAACGCACGGTGCGCACGCTCGCAACCCTCAACAGGGCGCTGCGCGAGCTCGCGGCAATCACCAGGACCGACGGAATGACGTTCAACGATGCAATCGACACCGACCCCGTACCCAACGACCTTGAGCAGTTCCGCCGCGAGCTTGCGCGCCGCATTGAAGGATTGGTCGACGCTGAGCGAGGAGGCACAGGCGAGGGTGCTGGCGCGCCTGCCGCCGCATTGGCTCGATGATTTCCGCGTCGAATTCGATACCTTCGCGCACGATCATCAGCGCCCGCCGCGCCGCGCCAACAGCGGGCGGGAGTGGATCACCTGGCTGGTTCTCGGCGGGCGCGGCGCGGGCAAAACCCGCGCCGGCGCCGAATGGGTGCGGCACACCGCACTTGCCGATTCCCGTGCGCGCATTGCGCTGATCGGCGAGGGCGAGCACGAAGCGCGCGAAGTGATGGTGGAGGGAATCTCCGGCCTGCTCGCCGTGCACCGGCAGGCCGAGCGACCGCTCTGGATCCCCGCGCGCCGCCGGCTGGAATGGCCGAACGGCGCCGTCGCGCAAATTTTTTCCGCAGAAGATCCCGAAAGCCTGCGCGGACCGCAATTCACGGCCGCGTGGTGCGACGAACTCGCCAAGTGGCGCCATGCCGAAGCAACTTTCGACATGCTGCAATTCGGGCTGCGCCTTGGCGAGCGGCCGCGGCAGGTGATCACCACCACGCCGCGGCCGATCGCGCTTCTCAAGCGGTTGATCGCCGATCCGCGCACCGCGATCACGCGGGCCGGCACGGCGGCCAACGCCTACAATTTGGCACCCGCTTTCCTTGAAACCGTGCTGTCGCGCTACGGCGGCACGCGGCTTGGCCGGCAGGAAATCGACGGCGAAATCATCGATGAGCGCACCGATGCGCTGTGGTCGTGCGGGCGACTGGAGTTGTGCCGCGTGGATGCGGCGCCTGCGCTCGCGCGTATCGTGATCGCGGTCGATCCGCCCGGTTCCGCGGCACGCAGCGCCGGCGCCTGCGGCCTGGTGGCCGCGGGGCGCGGCGAGGATGGCTGCATCTACGTGCTTGCCGATGACACCGCGGCGGGGCTTTCGCCGCAGGCCTGGGCGATGAAGGCGATCGCGCTGTGGCGGCGTCTCAACGCCGATGCGCTGGTGGCGGAGGTCAATTTCGGCGGCGACATGGTGCGCGCCGTCATCGGCGCCGCCGACCGGTCGGTGCCGGTCATGACCGTGCGCGCAACGCGCGGCAAATATCTGCGCGCCGAGCCGGTGGCGCAGCTTTACGAGCAGGGCCGCGTGAAACACGCCGGCACATTTCCGGCGCTGGAAGATGAAATGTGCGACTTCGGCCTCGACGGATTGTCGTCGGGCCGCTCGCCGGACCGCCTCGACGCACTGGTCTGGGCGGTGACGGCGCTCTCCTTCGGCGCCAAAGCCGAGCCGCGCGTGCGCGGACTTTAGCTGCAGCGACCGGATCCGCGTGCCGAGCGCGGATACGAATGGCAATCCGGAATAATATTCAATGACAATATCAAAAGACTATTTGAGCGAGCGCGAGCTCAGGTATCGCGTCCGGCCGGACGCTAACCGATTTTTGCGCCCCGACTGGCGGCGCTTCTGGCGGCCGGGATACGAGAACGATCCGTTCTACAGGTTCTTCGAGCGTCTTGAGCGCAGATACCGGCCAGACCAGTTACGCGATGATCAAGGTCGATTTGCTTTCGAAGGTGGACGGGGACCTAGTGCCAATAGGATTGGAAGCTGGCAACAAGATAAAGTTGCTCAAAGTATTTCGCCAAGCCTCCGAATGGATTGCGATAGTCTCTATCTAATCGATGCGCGAACTTGTCGTCGCGCTGGGTCAAGGGCTTGTTATGCGCAAGCCGCACTGCGGTATGGTAATTGCTTGGCGGGCATACCGATACCGCCTTTGAACTACTGAGGCGTTAGAATGCTGATCGCGACTCGCACTCTGAAATTTGCCGGAGAAAGTGGAAATATTGCAATTCCCATCCGGATTTTTGCACCGGAACGCATAGGCGGCGAGTGGTCATGCCGTTTTGAGATTGACTGGCCAGATGTCAAGCGCAAAGCGTCGGCGGTGGGGCTCGATTCAATGCAGGCTGTTGTGCTTGCGCTTCAAATGATCGGAAGCGAGATCTACGCAACCAACTATCACAAGTCGGGCAAACTCTTTCTTGAAGTTCCAGGCCGCGGTTATGGATTTCCGGTGACGGCGGGACTGCGCAATTATCTTGTCGGTGACGACGTTAAATATTTTTAGTCTGCTCAGCGGTAACAGGCGCCGATAGTGACAACAGTGCTAAACGCTCTCGACCGCGGCGTGTTCAAGCCGAAGTAGCGTTCACTCAATAATCTTAAATCTTAGTCCGATACATCGTCCCGGCGCGCAGCCGCCGGGTGACAGGAATTTCATGCTCAATTATCTCAAAAGATTTCTCAATCCATTCGAATCGAAATCCTCGCGCGCGGGGCGCCTGATCGCGATGCAAAATAGCGGCAGGGCGCGCTGGACCCCGCGCGATTATTCGGCGCTGGCGCGCGAAGGCTATGCGCGCAACGCCATCGTCTATCGCGCGGTGCGGCTGATCGCCGAAAGCGTCGGGTCGCTGTCGTTCAGCCTGTATGAAGGCGCCGCCGAGCACGACACGCATCCGCTGCTCGCGCTCATCCGGCGGCCCAATCCGCGGCAGGACGGCGCGTCTTTCCTTGAAAGCGTCACCTCGCATCTTTTGCTTGCCGGCAATGCCTATATCGAAGCGGTCGGCCTCGGCGGGGAGGGCGATGCACGGGTGCGTGAACTCTACGCGCTGCGGCCCGACCGCATGAGACTGATACCCGGCACGGACGGCTGGCCGCAGGCCTACGACTACACGGTGGCCGGATCGACCGTGCGCTTCGACCAAAGCGCGCCGCTGCCGCCAATTCTGCATCTGACGTTCTTCAATCCGCTCGACGATCACTACGGAATGGGCCCGCTCGAAGCCGCCGCGATCGCCGTCGACACGCACAATGCGGCGGCCGCCTGGAACAAGGCGTTGCTCGACAACGCGGCGCGGCCCTCCGGCGCGCTGGTCTATGACGGCGGCGAGGGGGCGACCCTGTCCGCGCTGCAATACGAGCGTTTAAAGAATGAGTTTGCCGAACACTATCAGGGCCTGGCCAATGCCGGTCGTCCGCTGGTGCTTGAAGGCGGGCTCGACTGGAAACCGATGTCGCTGTCGCCGAGCGACATGGACTTCCTCGAAGCAAAGCACGCCGCGGCGCGCGAGATCGCGCTTGCCTTTGGTGTGCCGCCGATGCTGCTGGCCATACCCGGCGACAACACCTATTCGAACTACCAGGAAGCCAATCGCGTCTTCTGGCGCCAGAGCGTGCTGCCGCTGGCGGCGCGCATCGCCTGCGCGCTGACCCACTGGCTCACGCCTGCCTTCGGCGAGAGCCTGATGCTTGCCGCCGATACCGACAGGATCGAAGCGTTGAGCGCCGACCGCGCGGCCTTGTGGGAGCGCGTCGGCAAGGCGCAGTTCCTGAGCATCAACGAAAAACGCCTGGCGACGGGTTACGCCCCGCTCGACGGGGGCGACGGATTGCCTCCGCCGCAATAGGAACAAAGATCAAGGGCCGGCCGTTTCCGTTTCCGGAGCCTCGCCGCGCGAGGCAATGCAAATGGAACTCCAACGAGGTGGAACTATGATCAGGAAAGCAACGATGCTGGCCATCGGGCTGGCGGGCGCGCTCGCCGCAACCGGCGCGATGGCGCAAACCAAACAGGCCGACAAGGACAGCCAGAAATTCATCAAGGCGGCGATCGAGGGCGACATCGCCGAAATCGATGCCGGCAAGCTCGCGCAGGAAAAAGGCCAGAACGATGCCGTGAAGCAATATGGCGCCATGCTGGTGAAGGATCACACCGAGCACAAGGCCAAGGCCGAAGAGGTCGCGAGCAAGCTCGGGGTTGAGCCGCCGACCGGCTCGAGTTTCGGCGCCAAGGCGACCTACGCGAAGCTGAAAGTGCTTTCAGGCGCGATGTTCGATCGCTCGTTTGCGAAGTCGATGGTCAGCGACCACCAGGAAGACATCAAGGAATTCAAGAAGGAATCCTCGAAGGACGATCCGGCCGGTCAGCTTGCCAAGGAGTCGTTGCCGGTGCTGCAGAAACATCTGCAGGCGGCGCAGTCTCTCGAGAAGCAGGTCGCGCAGAAACAGTCTTCACGCTGAAGCCTCGATGTTGTGCCGGTTCCCCCGTGGACGGGAGCGGGCGCGACGAATGGCTTCAAATGACGCCCGTTGCTGGTCCCCGCAGCCGGGCGTCATTTCTATTCGCTGTCAGCACCGGTGGTCGTCCTCCGCGAATGCGGAGGACCCGGCTATTATCGTTGGCGTGTCCCGGGCGCGGCGCGGCGTGAAACGCTGCGCTGCAGACCCGGGACCGTAAGGATTTCCAGGCTCTCGTCCGGAACGGCCCCGGATCTGCGTCGCACCACTGCGCCATAGCGCGTCGCGCTTATGGCTTCGTGCTGCGACGCGTCCGGGGCACGACATTGCGATGCGCGCTTACTTTCAGAACTTGCTCGGGTTCGCCCAGCGTGCCCGGAGTTCTTTCAACGCCTGCTCGCGGCTCACGGCATAGCCGCGATTTTGCGCACTATCCGGCCGCGCGGTGATCATCCAGAACCATGGCATGCCCTGCGGTGTCTGCGTTCTCAGCGTGATGCGGCCGATGGTCCGGTTGCCCTCGAGCACGTCATAGTCGTCCGCCGACCATTCGCCCTCGGCGGTTTTTCCGGCGCGCGCGAGCGTCAATCTGGCGGCGTCGGCGGGCCGCTCGGGCTTGGCCGCTCGCTGAGGCGCAGGTCGATCCGCGCCTCCGCGCAAGGGTATAAAGAACGGGCCATCCTCGTCCGCGGCACTCATGGCGGCTTATCCAATCACAGGCGC
Organism: Pseudolabrys sp.; assembly: GCA_035626335.1. Classification (GTDB taxonomy): domain Bacteria; phylum Pseudomonadota; class Alphaproteobacteria; order Rhizobiales; family Xanthobacteraceae; genus Pseudolabrys. The sequence continues at coordinate 102,055 of DASPNW010000023.1, read as the reverse complement.
ACGAGCCTTGCCAGTTGCGCTGCGCCTCACTCGAAAACCTCGTCGGCGGCGATCACCAGCCCCGGCGGCACCGTGATGCCGAGGGTCTTGGCGGTCTTCAGGTTGATGAACATCTCGACCTTGGAGGATCGCTGGACCGGCAAATCGGCGGGTTTTTCGCCATTCAAGATGCGGCCGGTGTAGACGCCGGCAAGAAGATAGGAATCCGCGACACTGCCTCCGTAACTGAGCAAACCGCCGGCCGCGGCGAATTCGCGTCCGTTGGAGATTGCCGGCACGCCGTTGCGGAGCGCAATTGCCGCGAATTCTGCGGTCTGGCTCAGGAAAAATGAATCGCCGGCGCCGATGACGAGTCCGCTGGATTTTTTCGGCAGGGCCGCCACGGCTTTCTCGTACTCGGCCAAGGTGCTGGCTTGCAGAACCTGGAGCGGCACGGCGAGGGCGCGCGCCGCTTCCTGCGCATCGCGGGTTTGCACGGCGGCCACTGGCGGATTGGTCGGATTGACGACGAGAGCGATGGTGGTCGCCTTCGGCAACAGCTGACGCATCAACTCGAGCCGTTTCGGACCGAGTTCCATGTTGAGCTGCGTCGCGCCGGTCATGTTGCCGCCGGGGTGTGCCAGGCTGGCAACAAGGCCAAGGCCGACCGGGTCGCTGGCGGTGGTGAAGACAACCGGGATGGTCGTGGTGGCGGCTTTTGCCGCAAGCGCGGCGGGGCTGCTGGTGGCCGCTATGACGGTCACGCCGCGGCGTATCAGATCGGCCGCCATTTCCGGCAGCCGCTCATAATGGCCCTCGGCCCAGCGATACTCGATGATAACGTTCTGGCCCTCGACGAAACCCATTCCGTTCAGGCCGCGGCGGAACTCGTTTGCAAAGCGCGCATAATTTTCGGCGGTGGCGCCGTTGAGGAAACCGACCACCGGCATCGCATTGCGCTGCGCGCGCGCCGTGAGTGGCCACGCTGCCGCGCCGCCAAGAAAGGCAAGGAACTCGCGTCTTTGCATAGGCCCCCGCAAGACTACGCTTCCTGTAGGGTGGAACCATAACAGACTGCAGAACCGGCCGTCCCGTCTTCGTTCCAAGCCTCCACAAACCGTGCTTAACTTGGCAGGTGGCCTGTGCGGATTGACGCGAGGCGCGATGGTTACGACCGATAAGCAGTTCGCAGGATCGATCCCGGAGATCTACGACCGGTATATGGTCCCCCTGATTTTCGAATTCTATGCGCGCGACCTTGCGGCGCGGCTCGCCACGACCCGTCCGAAAGATGTGCTGGAGACGGCAGCCGGCACCGGCGTTCTCACGCGCGCAATCGCCTCGCAAGTTCCCGCGCGCATCGTCGCGACCGACCTGAACCAGCCGATGCTCGATCACGCCAAGGCGCGGCAGGCCGGGGGCCAAATCAAGTGGCGGCAGGCCGATGCGCTCGCGTTGCCGTTCAAGGATCAGCACTTTGATGCCGTGGCCTGCCAGTTCGGCGCGATGTTCTTCCCCGACAAGGTCAAGGGCTACAAGGAAGCGCGGCGTGTCCTGAAGCCCGGCGGTCATTTCGTGTTCAACGTGTGGGATCGCATTTCGGAAAACGATTTTGCCGACACCGTCACTGAAGCCCTGGCGGCGGTCTTTCCCGACGACCCGCCGCGTTTCATGGCGCGCACGCCGCACGGCTACCATGATGTCGAGCAGATTCGGACAGACGTTAACGCTGCGGGATTCACCAATGTGTCGATCGACGCGGTGGACGCGCGGAGCAAGGCGCCATCGCCGCACGATGCCGCGATCGGATTCTGCCAGGGCACGCCGCTGCGAAACGAAATCGAAGCGCGCGACAAATCGCGCCTGGAAGAAGCCACGACCGCGGCGGCCGACGCCTTGGCGCGCAGGTTCGGCAACGGCCCCATCGACGGGCGCATCCGTGCCTTTGTGATAACCGCGACGCGCTGATCGCGACACCGCCTCACGTGCGGTCGCACATGACATTGCCATGACTGATCTCATCCGCATCTTCACCGAGCGCGGCGACCTTGCGCATCTGGCCCTGCTGTTATGGGCGATGTCGGCGAGCGCGCTCGCCTGGTTCGCGCTGCGCGAATTCACCGCCGCCAGCCGGCGCTTTGACGATTTCATGCGCGAACTCGCGCGCTTCAACGAGCTTTTTGGAGGCCATTAATGGAAACATTCAGCACCCTGCTGCGCTCGGTCCGTCGCGAGACCGACGAGCGGCGCGATCATCTCGATATATTCCGCGAATTTCTCGATCACCTTCGCCGTATCTCGCGTGGCCGGAATGAATTGACCGCGGCGTCGAAGGACATGCGGACCCAGCGTTAGCCACCGCTTCTCTGCGTGTCCTTATCCACTCGTCCTTAATCGACTCGTCATTAATCGACTCGTCATGGCCAGGCTTGACCGGCCATCCATGAATTTTTGCCGCAGGCGGAAACGCATCATGGACCCGCGGGCCAAGCCCGCGGGTGACGGCCGAATTTTGCTCGCGGCCGGGAATTTCAATGCTTGCATCTTTATCAGAACCTACTGTCGCGTCCGTTTTCGCGCCGCGCACCACCATCGATGCCGACGGCACCGTCGAGGGCTATGCCAGCCTGTTTGGCGAGGTCGATCAGGCGCGCGACGTGGTGATGCGCGGCGCCTTTGCCGAGACGCTCGCGGCGCGCGGCATCCGCCGCGTTCCGATGCTGTTCCAGCACGATCCTTCCGAGCCGGTCGGCATCTGGCTCGATCTGCGCGAGGACCACCGCGGGCTGCTCGCGCGCGGGCGTCTCATTCCGGAAGTCGCGCGCGGACGCGAACTGCTGTCGCTGCTGCGCGCGGGTGCGATCGACGGCCTGTCGATCGGTTTCCGCACGGCGAAGGCGCGTATCGATCCGCAGACGCGCATCCGCCGGATTTACGCGGTGGACCTCTGGGAAATTTCCATCGTCACGTTCCCGATGCTGACGGGAGCGCGCATACGGGCGGTGAAGCATTCACCCGCGCGGACGCGCGCCGAGCTGGAATGGGCGCGCGCGATCGGCGCCTCGAATAGTGCCGCGCCGAGCCGGTCACACCGGCGTCCGCTCATCACCGGCGCACCCTCCAAACGGAAGACGCTTTGGCGGCGGGCTTGGTGAGGCCCATGCACACCATCGATTCGGAATTTGCGCGCCGCCGCGCAATTGCTGCCATTGAGACGAGCATTCTGCGCCTGAAATGGCTTGCGGCAGCCAGGCGTTTTGAGATTGCGCTATACCGGCACGACCGCGCGCTGAAGGCGCTGAAATACGGCTTCAATCCCGATCAGCCGCGCGTACCGCGAGGTCAGCCGGAAGGTGGACGTTGGACAGGCGACGGAAGCTCGTCCGGCGGGATCCGTCTTGCCGGCGAAATTCCGACCGGCGATTCACCGGAGTTTCCAAAAGAGCGGCCTCCGACGTCGCAACAGCGGTCTGCAGCGCTGAGAGTCGCTGCGAGGCTGCTCGCGCGGTTTGGTGGACCCATTGGAATGATTATCGAAGCTGGCTCGTGGGCGCTCAGATATTCACCTCTGGTCGAGGCGTATAATGATCCGCCGAAATCTCTGGAAGAATTACGGCAAGCTGTTTCAACGCCCGGCCTTGGTTATGATATCCATCATATCGTTGAGCAAGCTCAAGCTGAGCGCGACGGATTTGCGAGAGAACAAGTTGACAGCCCCAAGAATCTTGTGCGCGTTCCAAGAATGAAACATTGGGAAATTAATGCCTGGTATCAGGCGGACAACCCCGATTTTGGTGGACTTACGCCCCGCGAATATTTGAGCGGAAGGAGTTGGGACGTGCGCAGGGAAGTCGGACTCGAAGCTCTCAGAATCCATGGGGTTCTGAAGCGATGAAAGATGCTGATTTGGGAACGATGACAATGCCGCAACTCGTCGACCGGTTTACCGCGCTCGCGCTGGATCAATTCAAAGCGGAATTGTATGGCGAAACGAAAAAATATAATCGGCTCTATCATGAAATTCTCGCGATAGAACGAGAACTTAAAAAGCGGGCCGGCGATCAGCGAACCGTGTTAGTGTCCCTATTTGAACACCCCAATCCTCAGGTGCGGCTGATGGCAGCGCAGTCGACTTTGGCCGTGGCGAGGGTTGCCGCGTGTGAGACACTCCAGGACATTTGGGATCGAAGAGAATTTCCCCAAGCGGCCTTTGCAATGGGAACCCTGAGAGCGCTGGAGCGCGGCGATCGCAAACCCACTTAGCGAGGAAGTCGTCTTCGGTTTGAGGACCGTCGAACACGGAGTTCTCAAGCCGTGAAGCCATTTAATTTACAAACGGTGCCAACGGCCCAGCTGGTCGAACGTTTTGCGAGTCTGGGGCTTGGGCAATATCAAGCCGAGCTCATGGGTGACATCGCAAAGGAAAACCGGCTGCTGCTGCAGATGCGGGCGGTGACGGAAGAACTGAAGAGCCGGCCTGGTGACCAAAGATCAGCGCTCTTGGGGCTCTATGATCATCCAAACGTGCAAGTGCGCCTAATGGCCGCGCGGCTGACATTGGCCGTGGCTCCGGCGACCGCGCGGCATGTCCTCGAGTCGATCAAAGCTTCCAAGGAATATCCCCATGCCGCCGATGCCGGCATGTGCCTATGGAATCTCGATCGGGGCGTTTTTAAGCCGACTTGACTCAAACCCTCGCGCGGGGTGAGCCGCTGCACGGCAGCATTAACGCAAAGTGACCGGCTGCCGCTGCAACAGAAAAGAGTGCTTAAATTGTTCATTAAATCAGACTTGTTACGTTTTATGCCGATGGCACAGAACGTACCAGAGTTTGGACGCAGGGCGGCCTATGCGGCCCCGCGAGGCGGGAACACGCAAGCGAAAGGCTCCAGCCGCCTTCGCACCATCCTGATCGTTTTGCTGATGCCGATTTTCGGATTTGCGATCGTCAGCATGTGCTGGCGTGGGGCGACATTTTCCTTTTCCTACAAGGTGACATTGCCCGGCGACGACGCAAAGTTTTCGCAGGATTTCAAGTGGTGCGAGGGAAAGACCGGCACGTCAGCGGATCAGCAGATCGCGGGCTGCACGGGGCTGATCGAGTCCGGCAGAGGCAACGATAATGGTCTCTCGATGGCGTTCTACAATCGCGGCAACGGATATGCGGCAAAAGGCGATTTCGATCGGGCCATCGAAGACTATGATGACGCCATCAAGCACAATCCAAAAATGGCGGTCGCGTTCAGCAATCGGGGCAATGCGTACAAGGAAAAAGAGCAGTACGAACGGGCGCTCGCGGATTACGACATGGCCATCGAACTCGGTCCCGACAATCCGATTGCCCTGCACAATCGCTGCTGGACGCGTTTCATTGTCGGACAGCTGCCCGAGGCATTGGTTGACTGCAACGCTTCCCTGCGCGTGCGGCCGGATGCCGCGAGCACGCTTGCCGATCGCGGCCTGATCTATTTGAAGATGGATGCGCTGGACAAGGCCATCGCAGACTTCGATGCGGCTCTCGCAAAAAATCCGAAATACGCCGGCGCTCTTTATGGCCGCGGTCTGGCGAAACGCAAGCAGGATGACGCCGACGCCGACGACGACATTCGCGCGGCCGAGGCGGCAAAACCGGATATCGGCGCGGAGTACGCTCGCTTCGGCTTGCAATAAATCCGGCCAACACTTGCACGAGGCCAATCCGGTTCCCGGCCATCGCCAGCGCCGCTCGATGTGCTAGGCTTGGGGCCAGAGTCATTTGCTTTTGCTGTTCCTGCGGTCGGCGTCCTTGAGAGGACGGGTCAGATGAGACGGCGCGAGTTGCTCGCGGGCCTGTTTGCGATAGTTGTGCTCCCGCGTGCTGCGCGTGCGCAGCAGGCCGGCAAAATGTACCGGATCGGGCTGCTCAGCGGCGCTTCCGCCATTGGGCCGCTGGACGCGCGCAGCAAATCCCTTGTGGCTGGTCTGGCCCAGCGTGGATTTGTTGAAGGACGCAACATCACATTTGAGCCGCGGTGGGCGGACGGACACCTCGACCGGCTTGGTGGCTTTGCGGCCGAACTCAGCGCCGCCAAGGTCGATGTCATCGTGACATACGGATATCCGGCTGCGCTTGCCGCAAAAACCTCCGCGAAAGGAACGCCGATTGTAATTTCCGGTGCGGGCGATCCGGTTGCCACCGGTCTGGTCGAAGGGCTGTCGCGTCCAGGGGGCAATCTGACCGGCGTAACCGAAGTATCCACCGAACTCAGCGCCAAGCGTCTGGAAATTCTCAGGGACGCGGTGCCCAATCTCCGCGTTGTCGCGATGCTGTGGAATGCGGCAGATCTCGGCATGACGTTGCGTTATCGCGCAGCCGAAGATGCCGCCCGCGTGCTCGGCATCAAGGTTCAGACCCTGGGCGTGCGCGAGCCGAATGATTTTGACGAAGCGTTTGCCGCGATGACGCGTGAACGGCCCGATGCGATCCTGATGGTCTCCGATGCTCTTACGGTGCTTAACCGCAAGCGCGTCGTCGAATTTGCCGCGGCCAACCGCTTGCCGACGATCTTTGAATCCGCCGCGCTGGTGCGAGAAGGAGGCCTGATGTCGTATGGTCCCAACCAGGGCGCCATCGGCGACCGCGTCGCGGAGCTCGTCGCGCATATCCTGCGCGGGGAGCGCCCCGCCGATCTGCCGCTGGAAATGCCGACGCGGTTCGAATTCGTCCTCAACCTCAAGACCGCCAGGTCGCTCGGCCTCAACCTGCAGCCGGCGCTGATTGATCGAGCCGATGAGGTGATTGAGTAGCGGCAGGCCGGTCGTGTCCGGCGGCGAGTTCCACCGCGCCCAAATATTTTTGTCCACAGTTGCCCCGCGGTCATAGGGGCTGGTGACATCCATCTTTATGGTGCTGGTCGAGCGGGCGGGGGGGCGCTCTGCTTGAAACGGTCTCAGCCGTGGCAAAAGCCACAATTGTCACGGCGGAGGCCGTTTCCGTTCTCACCGCCCGCGAGCGCACGGGTTGAGCGGAGTTCGATGAAACCACTAATAACTGTCGTGTTAGTGAGTACCGTCTGGTGCTCTTCCGCCGTCGCCGAAACCACCGAGGAGCGGCAGGCCTGCATCGGCGATGCATTCAGGGTGTGCTGGGCGGCCATTCCCAATCGCAACGACGTATTTCACTGTCTGCTCGATAACAGAAGCCGGCTCACTCTGGCTTGCCGAATGGTTATGGATCAGTACCGGCGGCCGCACAGGATTACGCGATCCGCGCGCGCAACGCACGTGGAGTGAGGCCACCTGGCTGGAGGCGTGGTTGTGACCGCGCCCGTTTGACCTCTCGGTTGAGAAGCCGACGCGCACGCCGACGCGCACGCCCATGCTCAATCTGCAAACCGCACGTTCGCGTGGATTTCGCCAAGCCGCTCTTTCCACCACGATGTTGAACCGGCTACGATGCCTGGGGCGGGGGTTCATGAAACGGCGCGAGTTCATCACGCTTTTTGGCGGTGCGGCGATAGCGTGGCCGCTCCCGGTACGGGCGCAATCCGGATTACGCCGGATTGGCATACTGCACGATTATCCCGACAATGATCCCGAAGGGCAGTTGCAGATCGCCGCATTCCGCGACGAGCTGTCGAAGTTGGGTTGGGTCGAAGGCCGCGACGTCGCCATCGACGTGCATCGGGGAGACGCCGAGGCGGACGTCATCCGAACCTACGCCAAGGAATTGATTGCAAAGCAGCCGGACGTTGTCGTGGGGGCCGGCGGAACGATCGTCGCGGCGTTGCAAAAGACCAGCCGGACGGTGCCGATCGTGTTTGTGAACGTGACGGATCCGGTTGGTGGTGGCCTGGTCGCCAGTCTGGCGCGGCCGGGCGGCAACACCACCGGCTTTACCCAGTTTGAATTCGGTATCAGCGCAAAATGGCTGGAACTGGTCAAGGAAATTGCACCAAAAACCACGCGGGTCGCCGTCATCCGTGATCCCACCGCGCGGAGTGGCGGGGGACAACTCGGTGCCGTCCAGGGGGTGGCGCCGTCGCTCGGGATAGATGTAAGGCCGATCGATGCGGGAGACAGCGACGCGATCGATCGCGACCTCACGACGTTTGCGCGTGAGCCAAATGGCGGTCTGATCGTGACGTCGAGCAGGTTGGCTCGCGCTCACCGCGATATGATCATCGCGCTGGCTGCTCGGTTTCGTTTGCCGGCCATATACGCTTTCCACGTTTACGTTTCCGGGGGTGGGCTCATGTCGTACGGGCCGGATGCAACCGGCGCATACCGGCGCACGGCCGGTTACGTCGATCGTATCCTTAAAGGCGAGAAGCCAGCCGACCTTCCGGTTCAGGCGCCGACCAAATATGAACTGGCGATCAATTTGAAAACAGCCAAAGCGCTCGGCCTCGCGGTGCCGCAGCCGCTCATTGCCCGCGCCGATGAGGTTATCGACTAGGCGCAGTGGACCAAATTTATGTGGGGTAAAATTGCCGTCGGCGTGGTCATCGTGGTGCTGGCGTCTGTCTGGCTCGCCGCTCTGTGGTTTTTGTTCATTTACACCGCGCAGCCATAGATATCGCTAGCGGACTTTGGTCTTTGACCCGATCGGAAACGCCCCGCTTTTCCAACTGATGCCTGCGCGCACGAGCAAGCTGGTCCCATGTCTCAGCCATCTGTTCGAGTTGCTGCCGGTGAGCGGGTGATGCCGTACGCGCCATTTCGCGACATTCTGCGGCGTGCTGCAAATACTCATCTATTTTTTTCATTCCAACCCTCCAGAGGCACGACATTCAATTCACGCCGCGCGGTTGTGCTCGCGGCTCCACAGCGTGGCTGATGCATCGATGGCTATGGAATGACAGCGTTGAGTACCAGCATCACAAGAAATATGCCCGATACCGATAGCCCAATGAGTTTGGTGGTTGCGCGTTCGCTCATGACAACTAGAACGAAAAGGTCCGATGAATGTTCCCTGAATGGGGAATCGCACTTGACTTAATTTTACCGGTCAGAACTCGCCGGCGGATGCCTAGATCAGATAAATCCGGTCCGGAAAGTTATTGTTGCTGAAGTCCGTGCGAGGGAAGTGCCTTGCCAATTCGTCGCCACATATTCCGATAGCCGAAATGAAGCCATCGGCGACACGTCCATTTCGCGTATGAGCAATCAGCGCATCGACCGCGGCTTGCCAACTGTTTTGCGGTACCCTCGCGGCGATTTCTGTTCCGGCAATGATGCGCGCATAACGCTCTGCGAGCGAAACAAAGATCAATATTCCGGACTGGTTCCTGCTGCTCGCGAGACCGCGGCTGGCGAACTGTTCCATCGCGACGCGATAGGCAAAAGCGCGGCGTGCCCTGCGAGGCATCAACGCGACGCGCACGCGCGGCAGGCAAAGCACCACCAAGAGGATAAAAAAGGTCATGATTTGCAGCAGTAGAATTCGATAAACCGTCATCGCGGGAAATGTCAGAAGCAGCCAGGGCAGGGCGAGTGCGGCGATGGCGGCGAGAAAAATCGGTAGCCCCGTGGCATGCGATGACGTCTGCGCCAGCACACACACGATTTCACCGGAGGTCTTCGCCTCCGCGTAGCGGATGGCGCTTGCGATCCGGTCGTGGTCCTCTTTCGATAGGCTCATTACCAGCTCCCCGAGGCGCCGCCGCCGCCTGACGACCCACCGCCTCCGGAAAAACCGCCACCGCCCCCGAACCCTCCTCCGCTCGAAAACCCGCCGCCGCCTCTCGCACCGCCGGAGCTGACAAGGATATTGAGAAGGGTGTTGAAAAATAGCCAACGAAAAGTGCGCGAAACAATCAGCATCGCGACAAGAAAAATCAATGCAAAGAGCAGAAGCCAGCTGGCGGGATCGGTTGTCTGCTGATTGTCGAGCCGCAAAGAGGGGCGCTGCTGCCATTCCGACGAATCGGTCGTCAAGACCGTGATGATGTCATCGACACCGCGCGAAACGCCTCCGCTGAAATCGCCGGCCTTGAAACGCGGCGTAATCGCGTTGGCGATGATGACCCTCGAAAGGGCATCGGTCAGCGTGCCTTCAAGCCCGTAACCGACTTCGATACGCACGCGATGCTCATTCGGCGCAACGAGCAACAGCACGCCATTGTTCTTTGTCTTCTCGCCCAACTTCCAGCTTCGGAACAATTCGTTCGCGTATGGCTCGATGTCCTGCCCTTCGAGAGAGGTTACAGTAGCGACGGCAATCTGGATGCCGGATTTTGCCTCAAGGTCCGCCAGCTTTTGCTCGATCGCGGAACGCGTCGCCGGCTGGATGATGTTGGCCTGATCGACCACTCGGCCCGTGAGTGCCGGAAGATTGAGCGCGAAGCCGGTGGCGATCGCACATAACAACGCTGCGATAGTAACAACAGGGCGCGTACCTCTTCCTCCAAGGGAAGAAGACATACGGCCCGTGATCATCTTGATTGCCTTGTTGCCAAACTCGTCAGAATTTTACTTGCGGCGGCTTGTCGGCATTGTCGCTCGCCGTGAATTCCGCCATCGGCTTATTGGCACGGAAGAATGTGCTGGCCCAGATCACGCCGGGGAACGTTCGCAGCTCGGTGTTGTAAAGGCGAACCGCCTCGATGTAGTCGCGCCGAGCAACCGCGATGCGGTTCTCGGTACCTTCGAGCTGAGACTGGAGTGCCAGGAAGTTCTGGTTGGACTTGAGATCAGGATAATTTTCGCTGATGGCAATAAGCCGGCCCAGGGCTCCGGTGAGTTGGTTCTGTGCGTCCTGGAACTGCTTGACCTTCTCGGGGTCGGTCAATTGCGAAACGTCCACCTTTGTCTGTGTCGCCTTGGCGCGCGCCTCTATGACTGCGGTCAGGACTTCCCTCTCTTGCTTGGCGTACCCTTGCACGGTAGCCACCAGATTTGGAATGAGATCGGCGCGGCGTTGATAATTATTCTGCACGTCTCCCCACTTGGCCTTGGCCTGCTCCTCCAGCGTCGGAATGGTGTTGTAGCCGCAGCCCGCAACTGAAAGTGCAAGTGAAATGGCAGCAACAAATCCACCGATGCGCGCCAAAGACATCCTCATGGCCATCTCCTGACAAATCGAGAAAGGGCAATTTTTATACGATATGCTTGCAACTATATTTTACAACAGCACGCGTTGCCGGGGCCCAAGGGGTTGTCCGGTATACGGTATCGCGATCCTGCCGTCCGGCGATGTTGCTCGAATGTTCGCGTCGTCATGATCGCGGAAAATATGCTGTAAAAGCTGACTGGTGAGGAGTTCGAATGAAGCGGGGGATCCACGTCGCAGCGGCCGGGATAGTGCTGTTTGCGTGTCATGCGCCATCGGCGAGCGCGCAGGAGACAACCCGAAAGATCTGTGTGGCCGTAGCCAAACAGGAGTATGACGCCGCCAAAAAACAGCGGTTGCTGCAAACCCGTTTTGGCACGTATGTGAGGATCGGGCGGATCGGGCGGCGCACCTATCAGTATTGCCACTCGTAGCTTGGCATGGACGTTGCCTAGTGGCCCAAGGCCAGCAATTGCCGTACAACGATCCAAACAATGAGATATGGAATGCCCATGAAGCGCTGGAAGCCGGTTACGGCATTAGTAGTCGTTTTGCTTTCGCTGGCTGCGGCAGCGAATGCGCAGGTTCTCAAGGCGGTCCAGGATCGCGGCGTGCTCAATTGCGGTGTCAGCGAAGGCCTTTATGGGTTTTCTGCTCGGGACAACAACGGGAACTGGAACGGCTTTGACGTCGATATGTGTCGGGCTATCGCTGCGGCGATCTTTAACGACGTGAGCAAGGTCAACTATGTCCCGCTCGACGCTACCCGCCGCTTTGAGGCGCTGCAGTCGGGCAGCATCGATGTTCTCTCGCGCAACACCACCTGGACCATGTCGCGCGAGATCGAACTTGGATTGACTTTTGCCGCGACCAGCTACTACGACGGCCAAGGCTTTCTCGTAACTCGCGCGATGAGCAAGGAAACAGCACTCGACCTGGATGGCGCGAAGATATGTGTGCAGACCGGAACAACGACCGAACTCAACCTCGTCGATTTTTTCGGTGCCAACAAATTGAAATACGTGGCGGTTTCCCTGCCGACGCTCGAGGCAGCAATCAAAGCGTACGATTCCGGGCAATGCGATGTGCTCACCGCTGACGTCTCTGCGCTTTTTGGAATCAGGCTCTTACTGTCGAAACCCGACGACCATGTTATCCTGCCGGACGTCATCTCCAAGGAACCGCTTGGCCCAGTGGTGCGTCAGGGCGATCCGCAATGGTTCAACATTGTGAAGTGGGTGCACTTCGCCATGGTCAATGCGGAAGAACTCGGCGTGACGTCGAAGAATATCGACGACGCTTTGAAATCGGAAAAGCCGGATGTGAGACGTCTTGTCGGAACAGAAGGTAGCTATGGGGAGCGGATGGGCCTGACCAAAGATTGGGCAGCCCGGGTCATCAAGCTCGTCGGAAACTATGGCGAGGTCTACGAGCGGACCGTGGGCGTCGGTTCGCCCCTGGTTATTCCACGCGGTATCAATCAGCTATGGAGCAAAGGGGGTATCCTCTACGCCCCGCCAATCCGCTGATATCGTATCGGGATCGTGATTTAGCGAGCAGGACGCCCGAGTGCTAGATTGGCGATGTTAAAAAACCGCATTTAATCGCATGGTTAGCGTGTACTGATGGTCGACTACGTTCCATTGTTAGCCCGCGCGGTCGCGTCGCTTAATCCCAATACCAGCGAACAGCGCCGTGTTCTTTACGATCGCGCCCGCAAGATGCTGGCCGACAAACTCCGTGCAGGTGATCCGGCGGTCGCGCAGGCGGACCTGCGAGCGGAAAGCGCGGCGCTTGAAGCGGCAATCCAGCGTGTCGAAAGAGAGACGCTGCGCCGCACTGCACCGTCTCGACCGACTTCACCACGCGAAACCGAGGAGGCGCCAGGCTACCGCGATATGGCGCCATTGAAGGATAACCGGAGGCTGGTGCGCCTGGCCATCGGTGCGTTCGCCGCTATTTTTGTTCTCGGCGGCGGCGTTGCGGCCTATTCCCTCTGGCCGCGAATTCTGTCCGACGTACGGAGTATCCCGAACCCGCGAAGCGCTCCCGTTATCCCCGAAGACCCGAGCGACAAGACGAACTATGTCTCTCTCCGGCAGCTGGTCTACTACCGGACGAACCAGCCGGTGGGGACGATCATCGTCGATAAATTGCAGACCTTTCTTTACGTCGTCCGGCCGAACGTGTCCGCCATGCGCTACCGGATTGGCGTCGGCACCGAATGCACCGCACTGGCAGGCCTTTATCACGTGGTGCGAAAGGAAGAATTGCCGGGTGGGAACCAGACGAACCAGCAATCGGGCCCGCGAGGCGCCCGCGTCATCTACCTGAACGACAATCGCCGTATTCATGGTGCCAGCGCTTTGGCCGGCAGCGGACAGCTTTCCGAGGGCTGCATCCGCCTCGTCAATGACGACTTGATCTACCTTTACGATCGAACCCCTTTGGAAAATCGCGTCGTCGTATCGAACTGATCACTTAGCGGTCGCCGAATTTTCAAGTGGAAAACTGCTTTTCGCCGGCCAGAGAGCGGCTATGATTTGCCGCATGGTAAAACCGCAAGTCGATGCCGATCTCGTGCGCCTTCGGCAATTTTTGAGAACGTTGGAAGCCGAAGCACAAATTGCAGTCGGAGACGTCAATCTTGACACCTCTGAGATTGAAAATTTGAAATCCGAGATTGCCCGTCTTGAGGGCTCCGCGAGGAGCAGCCGTGACTATGGGTCCAAGGCGTTCCTGTTTCAGATGGCAATAAATTACGGCGCATCGCGGCGGCAGCTTTAACGTCCCGCGTCCGGTGCGGGCCTAGCTCTCTACTTTTTGCCGCCGGGTTCCGCTTTCGCCTTCATCTGCGCGAGCTCGCCATTCAGCTTCGACAAGTTTGACCTAAGCTCGGCGATCTCGGCTCGGGCGGCAGCGAGATCGCGACCGGCGGCGGCAATCTTGTCCTGGGTCTCGCGTGTCAGCCTGGCCAACGCCTGCTGAAGAAACTCGATATTGGCTTGCAGGCATCCGGTACGGCGTTCCATCTGCTTTTCAGCCGTGCAGGCTTCCAATCCGCGAATGTCCTGTGCAGCGGCAGGCGACAGGACTGCCGCAAGCAGAATTCCGGCGCAGCTTGAGAAAGTACGCAAGGGCGAAATCTGGCGGTGTTTGCCGGTCATTTCTGAAAGCCTACACGAATAATTTTGCTTGGCACGGGCAAATTGGCCCGGTTTCAGCAAGGCATTGGATTTGGTAGAATGCATCGCGGCCTTGCCCAAGAGTTCGGGGGCACGCCGACAGAGTGATCGAATTACCCGTCAAACCAAGCTTTGCGCACCGAGAGGAGCGATGGCAATGGCCGACGAGGGTAAAAAACGCACGGAGGCCTTGCAACGGGCGGCCGAATGTCGCGAAAGAGCGGCCCAATATGAAGCTCTGGCTAACGAATCCAAACAGCGCGGAAATATCGAGATGAGCTTAAGCTTTGCCAATAGTGCGGTAGAGGAGCGGAACGAAGCGCGCCGCATCGAAGAGAGTATTCACGGTGACGTGCCATGAGCCTTTTGATACACTAAAATAGTGCTGGTCTAAAAAGGGGGCGTACATGCGGTCTCCAACATTCACAGCATTTCTGGTTATTTTCTTCGCCACAGGATTTGTCGCTCGCCAGCCCGCCGTCGCTGACGACAGGGAAACTTGCAAGAATTCCACGGGCGAAGCTGCCATCGAAGCCTGCAGCAGTGCGATCACGTCAAAAAAATTTAAAGGTCGTGCTCTTTCACTCCTCTATACCAATCGCGGCGTTGAATATGTCGCCAAAGAAGACATAGAACATGCCATCGCTGACCACGATCAGGCGATCAAGGTCGACCCAAAAAACTCACTGGCCTTCAACAACCGTGGCAACGCTTACAGTGCAAAGCACGATTTCGAACGGGCTATTGCCGACTACGATCAGGCGATCAAGCTCGATCCCAAGAACGCCGCTGCCTTCTATAACCGCGGCATCGCCAAACAGAAGAATGGTGACTTGGCAGGGAGCGAGACCGATATTGCGCAAGCCAAGCAACTTCAGCCGAGCCTTGGGCAGCAATAGAGACGTCGGACAAAGAGAGCGAATAGCGAGGTTTTCCGGCGGAGACTCATCCGATCGGATGATGTCTGAACGATTGCCTATATTTATAATACGCAATCACAAAACGGGAGAATAAGCTGTGAAGCGCTTTGTTATCGAACGTGAAATGCCGAGTGTCGGCACACTGGCTCGCGAAGAAATGCGGGCCGCCGCCGAAAAGTCGAACTCTGTTCTTAGTGAACTTGGCCCGGACATCCAATGGGTTGAGTCCCACGTCACGCACGACAAAATCTACTGCATCTATCTGGCAAAAGATGCGGCGTTGATCCGCAAGCACGCCGACATCAGTGGTTTCCCTGCCAATAAGATTTCCGAGGTGAAACGGGTGATCGATCCGACGACGGCGGCAGCGTAACCGGCCGTTGCCAGCCCCTATCTCTCGAACACGGCTTTGTTGCCGAGCGCCTTGAGCGCGCCTTCACAGAGCTTTTCGGGGTCGCGCTCGCCTTGTTTGGCGAGCGCGATCATGCGCTGTGCAATAATCTCGTTCACGATGTCTGGCTGGCCTGTGTCATGTAATGACTTGCGAGCTCTTTCGTAGGCATCGCAAAGCAGCTTGACCGTCTCTGGATCAAAGGCGGCCGCGTGAAACAGGTCGCGGATTCTCTGACCCATTCATCTTCGCCCGTTTACTCGAGGCAGCGGTGGCCAAAATTGGCCACTTAAAGCTTCCAACCTTAGACATTTCGGGCCGGTCCGGATAGCGGTGGCCAAAACATTGCTGACGGCCACCGGCGAGGTGATCGAAATGATTTTTCTTTGCTGCCTGACGCGCTAAGCGAGGAGGCCTTCGAACAGGAGGACCACGCCAATCGTGAGTGCGATCATGATAGTGAGCGTGATCATCGAGCCGACGCCTGAATTCTTGACGAGCGGATGTTCCTGGCCGTTGCGTGGCAGCAAATACCAGAAACCTGAACAGCTGAGGAAAATAAGGACGGCACCGCAGATGATTGAAGACACGCCGCTCACTCCTGTCCAGGATGAGCGCCGTTTTATGCGTTGCCAGCCTTTGATTGGCGCAAATTTTTCAGCGCCGCGCGTAAAAATCGGCTAAATTCCGGCGGCGGGAGAAGTTGACGAGTAGCTTCTCCCATACACCGGCGGCATTGTTACCACGTCTGTGCGTCAACCCAATTGTCGACGTCCTTTTTGACCTGATCTTTCGCGATGCCGTACCGCTCCTGAATTTTCCCCTCCAGCTGATCCCGGCGTCCTGCGATCTTGTCCAAGTCGTCGTCGGTCAGGTTGCCCCACTTCTCTTTGACTTTGCCTTTCAGCTGTTTCCAGTTTCCTTCGACTCGATTCCAGTCCATGACTTGTCTCCTGTGTCGTTTGACATACGCGTTTGATCGCGCGCCACATCTAACAATGCATTTTTTCCAACTCGGTTCCCGCAAGGCAGAGGGGCTGGGCTTGCAAATGCTTCCCATTCTGTTTGCAGTTCCCCGACAAACATTTTTTGACAGTGTGAATAAAGGTTCAGCGAATCGACCAACTCCGGCCAAAAACTTCCGTAGTATGGTGCGTCAAGGGCGCGCCTACGGAGGAATGCCCATGAGCAAAATCAGGCTGATTTTTGCGGGCACTGTAATATGCGGTGCTTTTTTAGCGACCGCCGCATCCGCAGCGCCGATTGCACCGGTCTCGTCAAACGCCGCGGGGAAAATCGAGCAAGTCCGTTGGGTTTGCGGTCCCTACGGCCGCTGTTGGTGGCAACCGAACTACTATGGCTACTACGGTTACGGGTACGCCCCGCGGCCGTATTATTGGCGCCACCGTTATTGGCGCCGGCCCTACCACTGGTAACTTCGGAAGGGCGGGGCGAACAGTTCCGCCCTATTTTTGGCCAGCCGAGTGAGGATTGGCCTCCATTCGCGCAGCGGTGCGGATATTAAGCGCTGGTTAAGGGGTTCATCCGAAGTTCAAGCCGTTTTCAGTGACGGTGATTCGGTGCCCGTTTGCGTGGTCACATTCCCATGCCCGGAAGCGACCGGATATGAAATTTCACGAACCGACCTTTGACATCGGAAGAGAGCATTGGCCGACGCTGCCGGACGCTCCGCGCGCTGATATCAGCGCTTTAGAAAATACGATCGCAAAGCAATCCGCAGAACTGCACCGCCGTCTCACTGAAGTTGTTGAGCTGTATAATGCGCAGCAACAGCAAGCCAACGAACTGCAGACCGCGTGCGAAGAGATAGATCGTCTCAATCAGGCCATCGTGACGCTTCAGGAGACGACGGCACAGTACAAGACGGGCGTTGCCGCCGCGCAAAACAAAATAGCGCTTATAGAAAATGAAAAAGCGGACCTGCGCGCGCAACTCGACAAAGCTCTCCGGGAATCGAGTCAATTAGCGGATCGGTTACTCGCGATGCAAACCGCATTCGATGTCAGGGAAAGCAATGTCGCTTCGGCGCTGGAACAAGTTGAATTGCTGAATTCAGAGCTGACAACCGCTTCGGCGGAACGGTTCAAGCTGGTGGCGGCGGTTCAAGGTGAAAAGAGACGACATCGCAGCGCGCTTAGCCAGCAGACATCGATTTTGGAAGACAAGATTACAAGGGCGGAAGCTGTGGCTTCGAGCCAGGACAGCAAGATAAAAGCCCTCGAAGAAAGTCGCGGCAAGCTGGAAAAACGCATTGGAGTTTTGGAGACTCTGCTTAAAAGCGAACGGGACGTTGCGGAATTAAAAATAAAACGACTGACCGCAGAGCTTCGCCGCAGCCGTCCTGAACATTGGATTGCGGTAGACTAGTTAAGTCGTTGCGACAATCGACCCGGTGTCGACGATAAATTACACGCCCGTGTGATGTTACCGCGCCTTTGGCGACGACTCACTCATAATCGTTGCCGGCGATGATGTGGGCGTTCACGCACGCGCAAAAGAATGGGCCGGATTTCCCGGCAGCTCACGCGGTTCATTCGCGCCCGTGTCATCGCCATCAATCGCTGCTTCGGGCGACGGGTTGTCTCGACTTAAGTTTCTTCGTTTACCTCCGTGAGCCCTCTGCGCGTGCCCGCCAGCGCATCGCCGCCGCGGCGTTAAGGTTTCTTCCTTACGGTAAATTTGAAACCCGATTGAAAACGCATGATCGGAAACTATGGTGCGGGCCGAACGGATCGGTCCGCAATGCTGCGCATTATCGCAAGCACGCACGACGTTTTTCGGATGCTCGCCCCGAAGCAAAGACCTCCTTACGAGGAGGTTTGGCATCTATGGACGGTCATTATTCCACGGCGGTCGATTACCGGGCGTCTGCTCCGGGGACGGGTTTTGCGCCGGCGGGATGACGGCCGATGGATTTACAAGAAATACATCGAGAGCACTGACGCAACTGAATACCGCGGATCGGCGCGCGCGCTCATCCGGGAATGTAGAAAAACGGCTTCGCAGCGACCGTAGGAATAAGAGCATGAAGCCCATCATCCTGGCCGCTCTCGGCTTACTCATCTTGCTGTCGGCAGATGTCGGCCCACTGTCTCGTCAGGATAGTTCGTCGGCGATCACATGTGACAATGATGGCAGTTGCACCGCTGTCGACGCGACCGCGTCGCTGCAGAGCGAGCCCGAGCGCGCGGTGGAGACCAAAATCACGACGGCAGCTCTGCACCCGTCGCGCATCCTCGACGCCAACGGCAATCCAACGGGTATTATTGTATCCGCTAAAACCGGGGCGCGTGCCCGCGTTGGGGTTCGTTACGCCGCACGTTTTCAGGCCTATATCGATGACCTGGAAAACAATTACGGTGCTCGTGTGCTGTTCATGGGCGGCATTCGACCCGGCCGATGCTCGCCTTCCAGCGAGCATCCGTGCGGAAAAGCTTTGGACGTGTGCCAGCTTCGACGCGGTGTGGTCGATCGCCGCTGCAAATTACCCGGTCGTATTGTTCTCGGTCAGATTGCCGCTGCGCACGGTCTCTTCGAAGGCGGACGCTGGTGCAATTCTGATTATGGTCACGCCCAGGTCGACACGACCGCGAGCGCCTGCGGTGATCGCCGCGTTCGCGTAGCGCGACGATAGAATCGTAATTTTAGTTTCCACCGCCGGCGGACGCTTTGGCGTCCTGACCACGTTTCGCCGCTTGGCTGACCGTATGAAGCGGCTTGCCCCGTGCTCCAACGGATTGCTGCGCAACCGTTACATGCTGTGACGGCTCCTGCGTGCGCGGATTTCGTGGCGGCAAAGGAATCTCATCAGGCCCGTTCCAGGCGAGGAGGCCGGCGAGCTCCTGGCAGGGTGCAAGCTGTGGCAACTTCACCGCAGGGCTGCCGGCTTGGGCGCCGGTCCATGTCTCCACCGGCCAGCTGGTAATGGTCTTCACGTAGTCTTGCGTCTCCTGCGGAAGTTGGCCTTTGTTGGCAAGCCAGTCCTGGATGCGTTTCGGTCCCGCGTTGTAGGCCGCGGCGGCGAGGCCGAGGTTGCCGAACTTCTGAGACAAATTTCGCAGCAAGCTTGCCGAGGCCGGGATTGCTTGTGCCGGGTCGAACGGGTTATCGAGCCCCCTGTCAGTAGCTGTCTCTTGCGTGAATTGCGCGATGCCGAGCGCCCCGGCCGAGCTGATGACGTAGGGTCTGAAACTACTTTCCTGATACAGCAAACGGATGAAAAAGTGCGGCGGCAGATCGTTATTGCGCGCCGCCTCAGCGAGCGTGTCGCAGATTTCCGCCCGCGTACGGTAGACGATTGGTTTTAGAAGAGGACGCAGCTGCGCGAGCGGTAGCACAACCGGTTCATAGTTTGGCGTCGAATTTATTTCGGCGCTTTCCGGTGCTTTGGCGTGCGGGGTCACCGAGGCCGTGTCGCGTGCGGCGAGCACTAGCCAACACCCGATAAAGGCCGCTGTGATGCCGGCGGCGATATCACCAACCAGGCCGACGCCTGTTCGTCTCACGATTGTGCCAACCAGGCAGCCAAACATGAGGCCGACCAGCAAACTGATGAAAAAGATGATTTCGCCCGAGAAATACATCGGCCCTGGCCCGATTGCCTATACAATGATCACGCCTTGACGTGACAAATATGAGGCAGAGCATCCAATTTGTCGCGCTATCGGCTCTTTTCCAGCGCAGGTTTGAGCCGGTACGATGGCCTCTCCCAAGCCTCGGGGGGAGGCAATGAGACGGCGCAACTTCATTGTTCTTCTCGGCGGTGTAACGGCGACATGGCCGCTCGTTGTCCGCGGGCAACAGGCTGCGATGCCGGTGGTTGGCTATCTCAGCTTTACGTCGCCAGACGAACGCCCGACCCTCGTGACGGCATTCCGCCAAGGCCTGGAACAGGCCGGCTATGTCGTCGGCCGCAATGTGGCGATCGAATACCGCTCTGCAAACGGTAACTATGAGCGGCTGCCGGTGCTGGCGGCGGAGCTCGTAAATATGCCTGTCGCGGTTATTGCGGCCACGGGCGGCGAGGCATCCGGTCGCGCCGCAAAGGCCGCCACCTCGCAAATCCCCATCGTGTTCACCTCGGGGTCCGATGCAGTCAAGGGAGGGCTTGTTGCATCGCTCAACCGGCCGGGCGGCAATGTTACAGGCGTGAGTTTGCTGGGCTACGAACTCGACGCCAAGAGATTGCAGCTTTTGCGTGAGCTGGTTCCTCGAGCCTTGACCATCGGCGTTCTCGTGAATTCCAAAAGTCCTGGCATTCCCCCTGCTTTACAGTTGATGAAGACTGCGGCGGATGCGAACAGCCAGAAACTCGTCATCTTGGATGCGGGTACTGATACCGATCTTGAAACGACATTCGCGTCGCTGCGGTCACAGGGAGTTGACGCGCTGTTAGTCACGACCAACCCATTTTACGAAGGACGGCGCGATAACATCGTGGCATTGGCAAAGCGCCATTCTGTGCCCGTCGTGTACCCTTGGCGTGAATATTCAGTTGTTGGTGGCTTGATCAGCTATGGCACGAGCTTCACCGAATCTTATCGCCAGGCCGGTCGTTACGTCGGTCGGATTCTCAAGGGTGAAAAGCCCGCTGATCTGCCGGTCGTACAGGCGAGCAAGTTCGAATTGCTCATCAATGTTAAGACGGCCAAGGCGCTCGGGCTGACCGTGCCGTCCTCGCTACTCGTAGCCGCCGATGAGGTGATCGAATAAGGCTCACGACGGAGACGCCCATGGCGCTACAGCTTCGGCCAAACTGCGAATATTGTGACAAGGATTTGCCGGCAAATTCGATGGCCGCGCGGATCTGTTCCTACGAATGCACGTTCTGCGTGGATTGCGCTGAGACCAGGTTGCATAATGTATGCCCGAACTGCGGCGGAGGCTTTGTGCCCCGACCAATCCGCCCAGCCATTGAGTGGCGTCAGGGACTCTCACTCGCAAAGCGGCCGGCATCGACCACCCGGGTGCACTTGTCCTACGATCTCGAGAACATTGCGGCCCACACGATGCGGATCAAGGATATCCTGCCGGAAGACCGGTGAGGCATCTATGCCGCTTCCTGTTCTCCGATCCATGCGACCAGAAGTTCCCAAATCACCGCGAGTACGATTGGGCCGAGAAAAAGACCGGTAATGCCAAAACTAAGGGTGCCGCCGATGACACCGATCAAGATAACGAGCATCGGAGTTTTCAGGCCCCGACCCATGACGATCGGCCGCAGAAAATTATCGATCAGATTGACCGGCAGCATGTAAGCAGTGAACAGCAGCGCTGACGTTGTTTCCATTGCCGTCCAGCTCCAGATGATGACGGGAATTAGGATAATCGACGGACCGATCTGGATGATTCCAAAGATCAGGACAGCAAAAGTGATCAAACTTACCTGAGGAACGCCGGCGGCCATCAGGCCGATTCCGGCAAGCAGTGCTTGCAGGACCGAAATGCCGATAACGCCGCGCGATACTGCGCGAATGGTCGCCGCAGCTTGGTTCACGAATTCCTCGCCCCGCTCCGAATTGAGCCGGCGTGAAAATTTCTTGACAGCATCGACAAACGCCGGTGCCTGCAAAAAAAGAAATCCCGCGACAAAGATGGAAGCAAGGAACTTGATAATACCGAGGCCGGTATCCGCACCAATGCGCAACAAGCCACTGCCCAGCGGTTTTAGTTGCGGCAAAATCTTGGCCAGTGCAGCGCGCGTGTTGGTCGATGCCAGATCCCAAAATTGGTAGATCGGATCGCCGATCAGCGGCCAATCTTTGACCGACGGTGGCGCTGGAGGGATCGCCAGGGTTGAAGGATCGAGTTGGTCGGATATCACCCGAAGGCTGTCGACCAGGCCGAGTGCGAGCCACGTCGCCGGTCCGATGACAATCAGCAAACTCAGAATCGTAATCAGGGCAGCGGCCAATCGGCGACGTCCGCCGAGCCTAAATGACATCCATTCAAAAACGGGATAAAGCGCAACTGTCAGCACTACACTCCAGATAACAATCGGAACAAAGGGGCTGACGAGTATCCAAGACCAATAAAGGAGAAGAGCGAGAGCGCCGAACCGGATCGCGGTCTCGATAAAGGGCGTCGTCGATTGATCGCGCGGGAATAGGTGTTTTTGATCGCGGGTCACCAATTTACCCCTCGACCTGTTCCTGTGTGCTTCACTCTATACACAAGATAAAGTGCGCCTCCGATCGTGCGCACGCTTTGACCTCGCCGTGGATCCCCGATTCCCATACTGGGTAACCTACAGCAGATTGGTCCGTGGCCTGAAATGTCCAGCATTGAGCCAAGTGCGCAAATGGCATTTTGCTGCGAATGGCGCCCGCCAACATGCCGATTTGTCTATCTAATTCTCCACAGCCGTCATGGTTTTTACATCCACGCGTCATCTGTGCGGTCTCCAATTGAGGCGCTGGTAGCTGCGTAGCGACAAGTTTGAAGATCGCCCTGTGTGATCTGCCTCACCTTCGAAGTTCTCAACAAGTGATACCAATCTCCCGGTGGAGAATGGAAATGCGCGCTCCAGCAACACGCGGCCACGCCGACGGCGATTTAAAGTATCGCCCCCGTAAAATCCCAGACGATCAGTATTCGGGCGTGCTGACCGTAGCTACGGTTTGGCTCGCCTTCTATTTGTTGGCATTCGTGGCTGCGATTTGGACCGTGTTTTCTCCGGACGCGTCCGAAATTACTGCCCGGCATAACATCGGGGCCAGCCAGGCTCCGAGCACGGGCTCGGTTCAGCCGTCGACGGAATCGCGTACTGCGCAGATACGTCGCTGAAATGGACGGCCGGTCGGCCGTACTTGCGGCTGTGATGCAACCGTGACATCGGCGGTCGGGAAATGCGCGTGAAGATTCCGGCAGTCAGAGCAGTTTTGCGGCCGTCACTTCGCCATCGGTAACGTAGTGATTGACGGGATCAGCGCCCAGATGTTGGCCGGCCTGATACGAAGTGATCTCGCCGATGACCTGGTGCTTTCTCAGCTCTGCAATGATGTAGTCCCGTTCGGCATTCGTGTCCGAATCCGTTGCATGGGTGATCTGGAATGTGAGCTGGGTCAAGGAGAAACCGGTGTCTTTCGTGCCAGCTCCGACCCAGTGAACGCGCGCGCCGTCAGGGGGACGGTCGGTGTTGAGCCAGAAGCTCGCGTTTCCAAGTGCGGACTCATCGCGCGCGAGACTCAAAGCCCAAAATCGAATGTGATGGCGTTTTCGTGGACTGTTATCGATCGCCTTCTGAAAACCAATGTCTTGGCCGCGTCCAAAAAGATAGAGGGTGCTAAACGGGGCGGTCGGGTAGGGAGTATTCAATACGAATGCCCGGATCATGCCCCATGAGCTCGCCAAACCAAGCCGGTCAGCTCCTGACCACCCCGCAGCTGAAAAAGCGGCTTCAAGCTGTTGCAGCGTGCCCGTAAGCACCAGGTTGACGGGGTCACCAGGCAGGCCGTCGCCGGTAATTGTGTAACGAGGGACGCTTTTGCGCTGGAGGATTTTGAGACCCATACGAACTGCACGCGGCAGGATGATGTACGCCGCGAGGCCGTAGGTGAGGGCCACAGCCAGCACCCATGGGAGCCTCTGGTCCGTTACTCGAAAGACAAAAACGATCAGCCAGACTGTGAGTATGCCCAGCCCCAGGACCAGCAAACGGCGCAATAAGCGTTTCAGCGATCTCACAATCTGCCCACCAGAGCCATTTTGGTGTGGCGAAGCTGACAGAAATTTATGTCCTTCGGCAAGGCTGGAGGCTGATGGCAAAAAACTGACATTGGCTGCTATTTGTGTTCGACCCCTTCCGGGCGCTCGGTCGCGGCGCTACCATGCCTCTTCTGCGCTTGGGAGGAGGGCGATGAGACGTCGGGTATGCTTCGGGTTATTCGGTTCTATTGCGATCATCATGGCGTTGACCGGAAGCGTTTCCGCGCAGCAGTTCATGCCCGGGATAAATCTCGATGCCGACAAGCGTCCGCTGAGCCCCGAGGAGAAAGAAAAGCGTAAAGCCGTGGACGACGCATATCGGTCGACGATGGAGAAACTTCCCGACCAGAAAAAATCGACCGATCCGTGGGGAAACATTCGTTCAGCCAAGACGCCATCGTCCAAGCAGGGGCAATAGTGAAAACGCGACACAGCGTTGCCTAGCGCGCCACATCTGTTGACAAGCGTTTCTCGCCGTTAGCAAGCATGCCGAACGCACAGACGAATGTCCCCTTTTCGGAGGAAGCGGGCATGCCAATGTCCTGTTGCAAAGTCTCATCCCAAGCCTGACATCGCCAAACGCTTTCAATATCTCTGCTCGAGTCGCTAAGATGCGTCCTGAAGTTCGAGAATGGGAATGGGAATGGAAATGGGAATGAGGCGCCGCAAGTTTATCGCACTTGCCACCGGCGCGATTGCGTGGCCATTCGTGGCACGCGCGCAAAATCAAACGGACGCGAGTCAGGATGCCAACGACCCCATAGGACAAATCGCGACACTGCAAGGCATTACGACGGTGACGCGCGGCAGCATGCCGCCCACCACGCTGAATGTGAGCGACGCTGTCTACAAAAAAGACGTCTTGCAGACCGGCGCCAACTCATCGCTTGGCGTTACCTTCGACGACGAGACGACCCTCAGCCTCACTGCAAATGCGCGTGTCGTCGTCAACGAATTCGTCTACGAGGAGGGCGCCAAAGGCAACAAAGCGGTGCTCAACATCGCCCGCGGCACGGTCGCGTTTGTCGCCAGCATGGTTGCAAAGACCGGCGATATGACGATTTCGACTCCGACTGCCAATCTCGGTATTCGCGGCACAACCGGGGTCGTCGATGTTCCGGACAACGCCGCAGCAGGTGAGGCCAAAATCAAACTCTATCCGGATGCCGATGGGCGTGTGGGCCGGATAGAGGTTTTCAATCCGCAGGGCGCGCGGCTCGGCGCGCTGACACAAGGGTCGAGCGCATTTGCCATCCGGCGCGGCCTGGGCGGGCAGTTCGCTGCCCTGCCGTTTCGAATCTCGCCACAGGAAGCGGCGCGTGACCGCGGCATGGTGCAGCGGCTGTTTGCTACGCACAATATTGGCCGGCAGATGACGATCCAGCGTCGCCAATTGCGCGGACCGAACCGCCCGCAGCCGAACAACCAGCGGCCGAAGAATCTCCGGCAGCCCGGCGCTCCGCAGCAGCAGAATCGCGGTCAACAAAAGGGCAACCCGAAGGCCCCGCAACGCGGCGGTCTGCTCGAGAAACTGCGGAAATTCAATCCATTCGAACAGAAGAAAAATGAACCGATACGCTAGCGCCGCGGTCTCGCAAGACTGACCGCACCGACCTAGACCTTCGCCTAAAAGCGCGCCAAGGCCCCTTCCGGTTGGCCGGTTTGAACCGCTACGATGCGCCTTTGAGCTTCGGGTTGGTGATGAGGCGGCGCGATTTCATATCGCTTGTCGGCGGGGCGGCGGCTGCATGGCCGCTCGCCGCGCGCGCGCAGCAATCGGGCAAGTTGCCGACCATCGGGTTCCTCGGTGCGGATGCTTCGGCCTTTGGCCCATGGACGGCTGCTTTTGTGGCGCGTCTGCGCGAACTCGGCTGGATCGAGGGCCGCACCGTCGCGATAGAGTATCGCTGGTCGGAGGGCCGCTCCGAGCGCTACGCCGAGATTGCGGCAGAGTTTGTTCGCCTTAAGGTCGACGTTATTGTCACGGTCGGAACCGCCGTCCCCATCGTAAAGCAGGCGACGACGGTCATCCCGATTGTTTTTGCGGTGGGGATCGACCCGGTCGGAAATGGTTTGGTCGCAAGTCTCGCCAAACCGGGCGGCAACGTTACCGGGCTATCGATCCAGGCGGGCGAACTTGCCGGCAAACGAATCGAACTCTTGCGTGAGGTTGTCCCGCGGTTACGCCGGTTGGCAATTATGTACAATGTTGACAACGCCCAGCCCGTGCTGGAGATGGGCGAGACCCAGGCCGCAGCTCGCAGGTTGGGCCTCGAAGTTGCACCACTCGTAATCCGGCGGCCGGAGGATATCGCTCCTGGATTCGAGGTGCTTAAGTCCAAAGCGGACGCTCTTTACGTCGTGGTCGATCAACTCGTTGTTGCCAACCGCACGCGCGTCCTCACGCTTGCGCTTGGGGCGCAGCTGCCGACGGTCTTCAGTACCCGCGATTTTGTTCAAGCCGGGGGCCTCATGTCCTACGGACCAAACTATTCCGATCTGTTCCGACATTCGGCAGACTACGTGGACAAGATTTTGCGGGGGACGAAACCTGGCGATATCCCTGTCGAGCAGCCAACGAAGTTCGAGCTTGTCATCAATCTAACGACCGCCAAGGCGCTCGGCCTGACGATCCCAGGACCGTTTCTGCTACGGGCGGATGAGGTAATTGAGTGAGGTGGGCCGTTTCCCGCCTCTGACTCAACGCGCACTTAACGTCTTCATTGTCCGCTAATGCGTTCGGAGCCGCCAAGGCGACAAGTTTCGCCCGGTGATTCTGTATGCATTGGCAGCACGAACGCTCTCAACCTTAACGTTACCTGGTCAGGTTAATTGGCGGATCAGATCGTCGCAACGCAGGCGAGTGCTTACAAATATTGAGCCTTACGCGGCCGCGCCATTTCGAAAATATGCCGCGGGATTCACCACGGAACGGAAGGCAGTTCTGTGCTCGTCTTGGAGGTTTGTCATGCGTAAGCTTGCGTGCGCCGCAATCACCGGCACATTCGTAGTCGCAGCCATGGCTCCGCTCCCCGCAATCGCCTACAGCCAGGCCGATGTAGAGGCCTGCACGCCGGATGTGATGCGGCTTTGCCTGAGCGCTATCCCGGATGCAACTCGCGTAACCCACTGCCTGGCCCAGAACAAACGCCAGCTCAGCCCCGCCTGTACGGTCGTTTTCAATCGTCCCCGCGGCGCAAGCGTTGACCACGAACGTCCGAAAGCTATTCAGAACACCAATTTCTGAGCGCGCCGATCGGGCCCGGTTGCCGCGCCGGCGAGGCGACAAGTCTTAGTGTCCGTTTTTGGCCGGTGCCGGATACGGCCAAACGGCTTTTGGCCGACCTCATATCCCACTCCCTCCAGTGTGCTACTTTGTGCCGTGTTCCAGCCTCGGGGGAGGCGATGAGACGGCGCGACAAAGCAGGCAGGAAGACGGCCAAAGGGCGTCGCCGCAAGACATTGTCGCGCCGGCCGAGGGTCGCGCGCCGCCGCGGTTCTCTCGCTATCGGCAAGGAAACGAGTGTCGCGCGACTCACCAGCGAGCGCGACGAGGCGCTGCAACAGTTGGCGGCCGCCTCAGAAATTCTCAAGGTCATCAACTCGTCACCTGGCGAGTTAAAGACGGTTTTCGAGACCATGCTCGAGAACGCGACGCGAATCTGCGAGGCAAGTTTTGGCTCCATGTTGCTTCGCCAAGGCGATCAATTTCGGCGCGTCGCCGTTCACAATGCACCACTCGGATTTCTCAAGTTCACTGAACGGATGCCAGCGGTTACACCGAGTGTTTCACTCGCTCTAAAGCAGCTCTCGACGACAAAGAAAGTTGTCCATATTGCAGACTTGCAAACGGAAGATCCCGACGATCCACTCGCGAAACATGCGGGCGCACGTACGCTTCTGCTTGTGCCATTGCTCAAGGATCATGAACTTGTAGGCATTTTTGGCATCTATCGCCAGGAGGTACGGCAGTTCACCGTCAGACAAATTGAATTGGTCAAGAATTTTGCGTCGCAAGCCGTGATCGCGATCGAGAATACACGCCTGCTCAGCGAGCTTCGCGAATCCCTCCAGCAACAGACCGCCGCTGCCGACGTTCTAAAGGTTATCAGCCGGTCGACCTTCGACCTGCAAACCGTGCTTGATACGCTGACCAAGTCGGCTGCCCAACTTTGCGCGGCCGACAAGGGTGTCATTTTTCAACGCGAGGAAGAGTTGTACTGGCTTGCCGCGAACTACGGCTTCTCGCGCGAGGCCGAGCAGTACGCGTCCACACACCCGTTACAACTGGATCGAAGCAGCATCACGGGCCGAGCGGCACTGGAAGGTAAGACGATCCATGTTCCGGACGTGGTGGCCGATTCCGAGTACCAGGCGACGGGTTACCAGAAGGCCTTCGGCCACAGAACTGGCCTAGGCGTGCCGCTGTTGCGTGAGGGGACGACGATCGGCGTTTTTGTGCTCACCCGCGATGAGGTGAATCCATTTACCCAAAAGCAAATAGAACTTGTGACAACCTTCGCCGACCAGGCCGTGATTGCAATCGAGAATGTCCGATTGCTCAATGAGCTGCGGGAATCGTTGGAGCAGCAGACTGCGACATCCGAAGTCCTGAAGGTCATCAGCAGCTCGCCCGGGGAATTGGAGCCCGTATTCAACGCGATGCTGGAGAAGGCAACACAGATCTGCGATGCAAATTATGGCGCAATGTGGCTGAACGAAGGAGGCGGGCTCCGCAACGCTGCGTTTCAGGGCGATATGCCGGAGGCTTTCACGCAGCAATGGAAAACGGCCGTCATACCGCTCAGTCAGGACGTTCCCGCGACTCGCACCGCAGTAACACGCAAACCGATTCAAGTAGCGGATGTCAGAAAGGATTCCGCCTACCTGGCCGGCCATCCGTTGGCGGTCGGCTCGGCTGATGTTGCCGGCATGCGCGCATTGCTTGTCGTGCCGATGCTGCGGGAGGGTGATTTTGTCGGCGCATTCGCCATCTATCGCAAAGAGGTACGGCCGTTCAGCGACAAAGAGATTGAGCTGGTACAGAATTTCGCTGCGCAGGCGGTGATCGCAATTGAAAATACGCGGCTCCTAAAAGAACTGCGTGAGTCCCTCCAGCAGCAGACTGCCACAGCCGATGTGCTCAAGGTTATCAGCCGCTCGACCTTTGATTTACGGGCGGTGCTGCAAACCCTCGTTGAATCAGCTGCGCGGCTCTGCGATGCGGAAAAAACCGTCATTACCCGCGAAAAAGGTGGAGCCTTCTATCGCGCGGAGGCTCACGGCTTCCCTCGGGCTTTCATGGACTACGTCAAAGACATTCCAATCAAGGCCGAGCGAGGCTCTGCGTTCGGGCGCGCCTTGCTTGAGGGCCGCGCGGTTCATATCCCCGACGTGAAGGCCGATCCGGAGTACACTTTGGCTGAGGTGCAGAAATTAGGCGATTATCGCACGGTTCTCTCCGTCCCAATGCTGCGCGAGGGCGTTGCGATCGGGGTGCTGAGCTTGACGCGCACTGACGTTCGTCCGTTCACTGACAAGCAGATTGAGCTGGCGACGACTTTCGCCGACCAGGCAGCAATCGCGATCGAGAACGTGCGATTGTTCGAAAGCGTGCAAACCCGCACGCGTGAGCTGGCGAAGTCGCTGGAGGATTTGCACGCTGCGCAAGATCGCCTGGTTCAGACGGAAAAGCTTGCCTCACTTGGTCAATTGACCGCCGGCATCGCGCACGAGATCAAAAACCCGCTCAATTTCGTAAATAACTTTTCGGGGATCTCCGGCGAATTGATCGATGAATTACAAGATGTCTTGAGCGGCCTATCGATCGACGACAAGGCGCGCGAGGAGATTGACGGGCTGACCAAGATCCTGCGTGGCAATCTCGACAAGGTTGTACAGCACGGCAGGCGAGCCGACGCGATCGTCAAGAATATGTTGTTGCATTCGCGCGAGGGCACGGGCGAGCGTCGGCCGGTCGAGATCAATACCCTTGTCGAGGAAAGCCTCAACCTCGCGTATCATGGGGCTCGGGCGGAGAAGCAGAACTTCAATATCACATTGGAGAGATCGTTTGACCCCGCCGCCGGCGAGGCCGATCTCTTTCCGCAGGAGATTACACGAGCGCTGCTCAACCTGATCTCAAACGGCTTCTACGCAGCGATAAAGCGCAAAACGGAAACGAACGGCGGCGACTGCGAACCTACGCTCACGGCTGCAACAAAGGATCTCGGCGACCGAGTCGAAATCAGCATCCGCGATAACGGAACCGGTATTCCGGCCGAGGTGAGGGACAAAATGTTCAATCCGTTCTTCACGACCAAACCGGCCGGGGAAGGCACCGGGCTTGGCCTTTCAATCAGCCACGACATCATCGTCAAGCAACACGGCGGATCTGTGGATGTCGACACTCGGCCGGGCGAGTTTACCGAATTTAGGATCGTCCTGCCGCGTACAGCCGCGACCATTGCGAAGTCACCAGGACAAGCGTGATTGTCTGCGCTGCGTGATTCAGCCTGCCTACCACCACCACGTTTTGGCTAAAGGTCGCTGCTGGTCGGATCGACGCCGTCCCCGGTCCGCTGCAAAGGACATGGTGGTCTCGAAGGCGTGACCGCAAGACTCGCACTTCCAGATGTGACGCACGCGGCTCTTGTCTCCAAAGTACTCCAGCCACTCCGGCGCTATCATCTCTTCGTCACACTGGGGGCATTTCGCGACCTGGGGCAAGGGCGCACATTCCGAGACGTTTCTCATGGTACGAAATTGCATGGGCGCTCCTTCGCGTTTGCACACTTGTCGCCGTGACGTAAGCTCAGAAGTGTTGAACAGCGACCACAGCTATTTGGTGGACGGCATCTGTATATTTGCCGTCGAACAGAAGAACGTCGAAGCTGACCGCAAAGACCAGCGTTGCCAATAACAAGCGCAGCATTTCGTGATCATGAGTTTCCGCGACTTAAAATGTGCTTACCTAGACTCCTCGAATTTTTCCGATCCGGGCAGCTGAGGGCGCTGCAAAGGTAAAGCGGTAGCGGCGCAGGATCACGTTTTCGTGCTCGCGCGCCGGCTGCGATTAATGACGCGACCATTGCGTTCCAGAGTCCATCCAATCCGGCAGCATGAAAGTCTTCTTTGCCGGCGGCCGATGCCAAAAACATTTCCGCTGCCGGTAGCATCGCACTTCAGAACAATCGCGCGACTCACGCTTAAATCGCGACGGGCGAACTGCGGGCCTCACGTGTTCCAGAGGAAATGAATGACGTTGCCACGAGAAAAGCGACGGCGTTGCGCGCCCACGCTCATGAAAAGCCAGGAGCGGCCGTGACGTCCGACGTTCAGCCGGGACAGGCAACGCGATTTGTTTGCCGTTCGTACATGGCTGTGGTTCTTGCGCCCAAGCCGCCAATTATCGAGTGGATCGCCGAGATCGACCAAAAGATCAAGGGCGCGGGATGTTTCTTTATTGGGCCGCCAGTCGTTCTCGACCTGTCCGCTGTAAAGCTCAGCAAGTCGGCGATCGCACACCTGCTGGCTGAATTGGAACAGCGCGGCGTGCGGACAATGGGGCTCGAGAATGTTGATGCCGCCGCCACCGGCAATGGTTTGCCGCCTTTGGTGCGCTCCAGCAAGGGAGCGAGCACAAGTATCGATATCGCCGAACCGCCAACGTCGGCGCCGGCGCCGGATTCGCCCCGTAAACCTGCGACGCTCCTGCTCGATAAACCGGTACGCTCCGGGCAATCGGTCTTTTTTCCGGATGGCGACGTGACGGTTCTTGGATCGGTAGGGTCGGGCGCGGAACTCATCGCCGGTGGATCGATACACATTTATGGCGCGCTGCGCGGGCGCGCGATGGCGGGCTCGAATGGCAATACGCGGGCCCGCATCTTCTGCAGCAGGATCGAAGCAGAACTCCTGGCAATCGATGGTTACTACCTGACTGCGGAATCGATGGACCAAGGCCTGCGCGACAGGGCGGTCCAGGCATGGCTTGAAGGCAATGAGCTCAAGATCACCGCGTTGGACTGAATGCGATCACTCAGGAGATGCACACAATGGCCAAGGTCGTAGTTGTTACTTCCGGGAAGGGCGGTGTCGGCAAGACCACATCGACTGCGGCCCTGGGAGCGGCGCTGGCGCAAATCGGACAGAATGTCGTCATCGTTGACTTCGACGTCGGCCTGCGAAACCTGGACCTGGTGATGGGCGCCGAGCGTCGGGTGGTCTACGATTTCATCAACGTGACGCAGGGCGTTGCCAAGCTTCCGCAAGCTCTGATCCGCGACAAGCGGCTCGATCGGCTTGCGCTGCTTCCCGCTTCGCAGACCCGCGACAAGGACGCCCTCACCGAAGAGGGGGTTTTGAGCGTGATAACCGCGCTCCGCAAAATGTTCGACTGGGTCATCTGCGATAGCCCCGCGGGCATCGAGCGCGGCGCTACGCTCGCGATGCGTTTTGCGGATGAGGCTATCATTGTTACAAACCCGGAGGTGTCGTCGGTGCGCGATTCAGACCGCATTATTGGCCTCCTTGATGCCAAGACCGTCAGGGCCGAGCGCGGCGAACGCGTGGGCAAGCACCTGCTCATTACCCGCTACGATCAGCCGCGCGCCGCGCGGGGCGAGATGTTGAGTATCGACGATGTTCTTGAGATCCTGTCCACCCCGCTCCTCGGCATCATCCCCGAGAGTGAAGAGGTATTGCGTGCTTCGAATCTTGGCTCGCCAGTGACACTCAACAATCCAGACAGCGGGGCCGCCCGTGCCTATAGTGATGCAGCGCGCCGGCTCATGGGCGAAGATATTGAAATGACCATTCCCGCCGACAAACAGGGCTTTCTTGGCAAGCTGTTCGGGCGGAGAGCGGCATGAGCCTGTTCAGCCTGTTCAAGCGTCGTGGGTCCGCCCCGGTGGCACGCGACCGCTTGCAGATTCTCCTCGCGTATGAGCGCACGGCGGGCGGTTCACCCGATCTTCTCGTCATATTGCGCGAAGAAATCCTCACAGCCGTGGGTCGGCACGTCGAAATCGACCCCGACCGGGTCACCGTGCAAATGAACCGCGGTGCCAAGGTGTCGATCCTCGAGGTCGATATCGAAATTCCGAATGCCGTTCGGCCGGCGCCAAATGCGAGCCGGCGAAAACGCTCGGCGTTGCCGGCACATCGCCCGGCCTAGGGGTCGCACGCCGGCGTTTGATCCTCTCGATATCTCGAAAATCCAATATTAATTGCTGCATGAACCAGGCGCGCTGGGCGCTCGGGAATACCCGTTTTTTGTGGGGGATAGCCGACACAATGGAGGTATCCCCGCCCTAATTTGCGGTACTCTTTGGGGGGGCGACCATTTAGCGGGGCGGGGCATGAGAGCACTTTTCTGGGCTGCGTTGCTCGTGGCTGGTCCTGCAACCACAGCCGGGGCTCAATTGGCTGTCGGACCAATCGCAATAACGAATACCGTAAATGGCATACCAATTACGGTGAGCGCGAGTTCGACGGTCACTGTCAGCGCCATTGAAAATGAGCGCACAGTGGACGCCCGAATTTTTGTCGACCTGATAGATCTGCAGCGAAAATTCCCGAACCTCATGGACACCTTCCGACCCCCGGCGGACAATTGCGCCAACCGAGGCGCCGATCGACAGAGTCCGGTTGTCTCTCTCAAAAGCACTGCGCTGTGGCCGGTCGACGATCAACTTATGATGTCTATTAATGGCCGTGTTGACGTTTGGTCATGTATCGCCAAATCGCCAAAGTCCGAAATTGAATGGAAGAAGAAAAAAATTGGATTCCTAAAAATAAACGTCCCGGTCATGCGTACGGTAAGGGCCGTGACGAAGAAGATGGAAGGCAGTCAGTCGTTCCGTGGAAATCTGCCGGTCCAGTTGGTAAAAAAAGACGGCGAAAATGTTACGTTTAAGTTGGCCGAGCCCGAGATAAAGATGGAGGGGCAAAACGCCCTTTTGACAAATGCCAATCTGAACGTTGCGAAAATGGATATAAACAAGAAAGCGTTCAATGCGCTCCAAAGCGCGATCAGCCCGGCGAAGCTCAAGTCGGCACTTCCGAAAGAGTTTCAAAACTTGAACATGAAAGTCGTTTCGACCCGCTTCAGGAGTTACGGCGGGCACGCGATAGCGGAGATCAATCTCGCCGCGACAAGCACGCCCAATACGCAGTAACTGCGCCGGACTCTCAGGCTGGTGGTTCCTTCTGTCGGTGAGGGACCAAGGGGACGGAACAAGGCTTCGGCCGATCGTTTTCACCTTGGGGAAAATATTTCAGAACTGATTGCTCTAACGAATTGCAGATTTCTTCCGCTGTGCCCGATTCCAGTTTTTTAGCAGATGCCGCATAAATTCGAGCGCCCATCAACATCTCCTGTCAAATGCAGCGTGTCTCTGCCCCGCCAACCGGTGCCTTTCGTTATCTATGAGTCGTGTCGTGAGAGTGCAGTAACACTGCACCGGCGATGCCTATTGAAGAGCGGAGGTACCGCGCTCCCGAGAGGTGTGAAATCGGTGCTTCAAGTATTTTATGCCGGCAATGACCGGTTGCTGCTGGGGGCGAAAAAATCGGCATCCTCGTCTAGGTCGTCGCTTAAGGTAATTGCCCGATTTATTCCCGCACGCCTTTCAATCTATGTTCAGCAAAACGTTATCTCAGGTGGGGTGTTTTGCCCTTCGCTGGCAGGAATAAGCGACGGCCTTTTCCAATCTCCTGTGCAGTAACAATCACAGGAGAATTACCATGAGACGGTTACTGACCATCTTAACTGCATTCACTGTCTTCACGGCGCCGGCCTTTGCGCAGTCGTTCTGCGCCTGTGACGGCACCGGCAACGTGCTCGTGTTCGCAAACAAGTCAGCTGCTATTCAGAGCGGTAAAATTGCTGCCCGTCAGACTGGCTTGGATTCTTTCGCCATGGCGCCCAGACCCGAGCGGGGCTTGAATTCAGACGGCCGGGCAGGCACGGGCGGTGGCAGCCCCGGCTACAACGAAATGCTCCGTAACTACTAAAGGCGAGGAACAGAAGCAGGGGGCGAGCCTTGAAGACTCGCCCCCTTTTCCTTTCCTCATCGTGCCATGCCGCACTGCGATGCCTGTTGAATCAATTCAAGGCGCTGTGTGAATTAGCTCACAAGCTTTCCGCACGAAAGGCGCGAGTATTCAGAAAAGTAAGCAGCGCGCAAGAAGTGTGAGAGCGTCAGATGAAACGGAGAAGCTTTATCGCACTTCTTGCAGCCGCGACTTGCTTGGTCGGGTTGCTGCTAATTGCGGCACCTTCTCAGTCAATGAACGCGGATCAGCCTCCCAGGAACAAGTGCGTCGCCGTTTCCAAACAAGAATACGCAAGCGCTGACAAACAAAAAGTGCTGCATACGCGGTTCAGTTCATTCGTGACAACGGGCCGGGTAGGGCAGCGTCATTATTGGTATTGTCATTCGTAGGATAAAAGTAAATTCGCACGACAAAACGCCGCTAAGGCGGAAACGTTGCCTCTGCGGTGGCTTTGTCCAAAACTTTTCCCGCGGCATCCTGCGCCTGAACCGTCCACCGGTAGTTGTGGCGCTCGCCGTGAGGCGGGCATGGGCCGGTATAGCTGATGGCGCCCTGGCTCACTAAATTCCCCTGATATGGGATGGTTGAGCCACCATGGTGGAAAGTCGGCATATTGAGGTCGGTCATCATGAAGTTCAAACTTTTGGTACCGGCAGGAACGTTCGCCAGTGCAAAAGCCGGTGAGATCGACGCGCAGGCCGGAATGCCGGCCCATGAAAATCGCAAAGACAGGGAAGTGCCGCCGTCCTCAGGCGTTGACTGGGAAAAATTGAAATAGAGGGCAACAACGCAGAGCGCCGCCAGCACAATCACGGTGAACCAGTAAGTGATCCATTTCCTCATGCACGTACTTTAGTTCACTCGCGGCCATGGAAATAGATGGCGGGGACATAGCGTGCGCCGTGTTTTCTGGCTACACACGATGACATGGACCTGATTTATACCGTTTCAATCTGGCTATTGCCGGTTCTTGTCGCGATCACGTTCCACGAGGCGGCTCACGGATATGTTGCGCGCTTCCTCGGTGACGAAACGGCCTCACGGCTCGGGCGTGTCAGCCTCAACCCATTTCGGCACATAGACCCTTTTGGAACAGTTATTCTGCCTGGGCTCTTGCTGCTCGCGCGGTCACCGTTCTTGTTTGGCTACGCGCGGCCGGTACCGGTTAATTTTCAGGCACTCCGCAATCCCCGCATGGGCATGGTGCTTGTCGCGGCGGCGGGACCTGCAATGAATATCGGGCTGGCCGTTGTTGCCGCCCTGAGTTTCCATTTGATCGCCTACCTGCCGGCCACAATAGCTCGGTGGACCGCGTTGAATTTAAAGAATGCGCTAATCCTCAATGTCGTTCTCGCGGTCTTCAATCTGTTTCCGCTCCCGCCTCTGGACGGGGGGCGCATCGCTGTTGGCCTGCTTCCGAATGCTTTGGCGACACGACTTGCCCGTCTTGAGCCTTACGGGATGATGATTCTTATCGGGTTGCTCATTCTCCTGCCGTTGCTGGGTTCGCAATTGGGTTTGGAGCTTGATTTTGTGTCACGCCTTATCTCGACCTGTACGGATGCCGTTATCGGGATTGTCCTCCGATTAACCGGCAATATTTAGATGGGCGTTGCGTGCGTGGCCGTTCGAGCGTCTCGGCTACTTACGGGTGGCGGCAGAGCGTCGTCCGGCGCGTTCTTTGCGTCGGATTGGCCGATGAGAGACGGGCATCGTGTTTTCTCGCAGCGCGGCCGCAAGCTCACCGAGCATGACAAAAAGCGCGAGCAGGAAGAGCAGCGGCAAGCCGCCGCCAATAACTCCGACGGCAATCTTGATCGAAAGTGGATCTGTGATGCGGATGGCGTGACAAAAGATATCGACCAGTTTCTCCATGTTCTTCCCCACTAAGGCGAGCGTTGAAGATGAGGCCAAGACGTTTTCGTGAACCTGTTTCTAACGTTGACGAGTCGCTTTTGTTGGCGCGCTGGTTTCGTTCAGGTGGCTTAATCGGTCCGCGATTGCAAGAATGAGCATCGAGACTGCGAAAGTCAGCAGAATGCCGACAACCCAGGCCAACTTTGTGTTGTCAGCATGTCGCTCGATATCCATGAACCATTCCAGGACATTGACCGCAGCAATAGCGGCTATCGAGCCAAGCAACTTCTGTTTGAGCCCCGAAAAACCAATTTTTATCAGTCCCTCCGGCCAATCGGGGTGCTTCGCGGGATCAATTTGAGTGAGGAAATTTTCATAGCTCGAGCAAATAACAATGACGATGAGGTTGGCGATGAGCGTAAGGTCCACGAGGGTGAGGATGCCGACAATCACATCCGCGGGTGGAGTCGTGGGGATCTGCATGACAAAGTCGAACAGTTTGGTGAGAAATTTGAGCGCGAGCGCCGCGAGACCGACGACCAATCCCAACAAAAACGGAGCTATCAGCCACCGGCTGTTAAAGACGATCGCTTCGACAAAACGAGTCACGCTTTGCACTTGAACCTCCTGTCGAGCCACGCCGACCGGTGCGCACCACAAAGGCCAGGCGTCCTATTCTATGAAATTAATTCCGGCAACGTGCGGCTAAACTTATCCGCTATTGATCGGGAATGTCAGCTTTCACGATCAAATTGGACATGGCGCGTCTGCGACCCAAGCAGACATCGCCAGCCGTTCAATTCCTTGCCTGAATCCACGTCCCTCGGATGCTGCCTTCCGGCTCTCCGTTCGGGGCTTTGACCAAAGGCGTGGCTCCATCGCGCGTCTGAAGGGGCGATCAATTTAGCGGAATTCGCAGCAATCACTTCTGGCCCAAAGGGAGACGCGCTGATCGGGTCTCCCGGTGCTACACTTTAATTCGGTGGATATCGGATTCCTGTCGTAATGCGCCCCAATACCGCCTCAGTCGCGTGAGGCAATTGATCCCGCGGGAAGTATCAACGTAGCTGTAGCGTTGTAGGGGGGTATTATAATGACGATCGTGAGACCCGACTGGCTTGATTCGAACAAGTCAGGTCCGGAGGTTTTCGCTCCGCAGAATCGGCGTGTATCCGAAAAACCAAGCGATGCCGGTCACGTCGCGTTTCTGCGCCGGCAGCGCAACGAGGCAGAGCTTGTCGACGATCCGATCATGGAAAGGCCGAATGAGCTCGTCCGGCGGGTCGCGGGCGCGTCAATAGAGGAAATTGACCGGGTCATTCGCGAACTGGAAAGCGTGCGCGAAATGCTGCGCATTGAAGGTGAGCGAGTGAGCCGCGAAATCGTCAGCTTTGCCAACTTGAGTCATGCTGCGACAACTGCGATGAAGGTGATCGCCGAAAGCCTGCGGCAATGGAAAGATACCCCGCTGCGGCCATAGCATTTTGGTGCCGCCGATCTGGCGCTCGGTCCGATAACGAGCTGCAATTTGCGTCGACTATTTCTTACAGGGCCAAGTCGTCTTTAGAGCGTCAAGGGCCAATGCAAAAAAATTGTCGTTCTGCCTCGTAGGTCGGGTGTCGATGTAATTGACGACGATCTGGACAGATTGCACCGTCGTCGATGTTTTGGGAGGACAGACAACGCCCTTGCTCGCAAAGATGATTCCTTCGACGATTCCGACGCAACGGTCCTGTTGCAGAGCGGGTCCCAGGAATGCCCGGCAGCCGGGTATAATGAAGTTTGCAGAAGTCGCATCGTTTTGAGCAAAGGCAATTTCGCCGGTTACTATCAGCGCGGCGATCAGAGTCATACCGCGCAAGATCGGAATCGTCCGAATATCGACCATCAATCCAGCTCCCCCAGCAGAATTTGATCTATTTTTGTCAGCAAAACAACAATTGCGTCGATTTGGGAAGCCCGCGGCGAAGCGCGCCATAACCGCAATGATTGCAGCCTGCGCGGTGCCCTTCACCGCTAACACGCGCAAATGGGTCATCATCCAGTGTGCGACCCTTTGCATATCGGGTTGCGGTTTCTGCGAAATAGAGCTCATTGACAGCGGGTGGCCGAGCCCTTGAACCCGTCAACACCAAGACGTAGTGGACACGGCATTGCCCCACCAGAACCGGGATGGACAAGATCAAGAAGGCGGCCAAGCCGATGGTCCATCGGCAAGAACAAGTCGGGGGCGTTAAGGTACCAGGCTGAATCGCCTGCCATCTATCGGCGGACGGCCCCGCTCAGTGCCGCATAACAGCGCGGCGAGAGAGACGCGGCATTGTCCGATAAACAGGAAAGCAAACGGCCGGCGCCAGGCTCAACGCCAGGGCAAAGCGAGCGCTGATCGGCATCGCAGATTCGCAATATAGCGAGCGCCACGCGCGGGCGCATCGGCGGGATTGGGCCAAGCGAAGCTACCGCCGGGGCCGCTGGGGTCGCGCCCGGCGCCGCAGAAGGTGATGTGGGAGCGCTTCGGTCAATTGCCGCTACAGCGCTATGACATCCGGCCGACAGCAAAGTGGAATTTTTCTGCAGACACTGCAACGCTGCGGCCCCTCCGGGCTGCACGCCCGTGCAGTGGGCCATAAAATCGGATCGACAGGCAGCTCGGATGGCACTGAGTTGCCGCGCGGTTGGCTTTTTTGCTCCGGTCGCCGCCTGCGCTGGTGCGGGCGACGAAGGTGCGCTTGTTTGTGTCGGCTTCGGTGCACTTTCTGTTTTTGTCGACGGCGAAGCCGGTCGCGAAATTTCCGGTGAAGGCTCGGCGGTGGTAGTTGGTTTTTCTGCGGCGGGAAGAGTTTCCATCATCCTTCGACAGGCTGGCGATAATTCGGCTGCGTTTGCCTTCAGACAGAGCAGCAACTCGGGACTGCTCGGCGCAATCCAAGAGCAGTGCGCGGCGAAATCATTGAGTGTGCAGGTTTGTCGGACGAGTTTGAGTTGATCTTCTTGCGATTGCGCCGCTGCAGGTTGCGGCGTCGGCTTAGCTGGCGTCGGGGCAACCGCGCCGGCGGGAGTATCGTGAGCGGTCGACGCTGGTGCAAGGGCTTCCACGGCTGCCTTGCAAGAGACAGACAATTTGGCGTCGTTGCGCATGAGACACTCCAGCGCATCCTTGCCGCCGGGCTCAGTACCCGAACAATTGCTTATAAAGTCGGAACGGCACGATTCGCGGATGGCCTCGCGCTGTGCTTGCGACGGCTGCTGCGCCAGGACTGCATTGGACGCAACCGAAATTAGCAACCATGCGAATGCAGCAGCCGCGAAGAACCTTGACATGAAATCATACCTCACGCAGGCGCCAAGACCACGCCGTTAGGATAGACTCCCGATTGCGGCACTGGCAATGCGTGGTGCCGCCGGCAAAAACTTGTACGTTATCCTACGAGTCCTCATCGAAAATGTTGCCAGGCCTAGCGTCTGGGTTGGCAAAGATTTACCTTTCTTCATCGCTTCGAAATATACGGTTTGGCCGATGCTTCGATTTTTTTCATTTTTGGCTGCGGCGTTATCGCTGTTGTCGATAACGGCTCAGGCGCAGCAATATCCCGACCATCCGGTAAGGATCGTCGTTGGCTACGCGGCAGGCGGCGGCCCGGATATTCAGGCGCGCACGCTCGCCGCGCAGCTTAGTCTTGATCTCGGGCAACAATTCTTTGTCGAGAACCGTGTCGGTGCGAACGGAACAATCGGTGCGCGCGCGGTCGTCCAGTCAAAGCCTGATGGCTATACGCTGCTGTTCTCCTCAAACGGAATTGCGCCGACCCCGTTTATCTATAAAAATCTTGGCTACGACGTGTTCACTGATCTCACGCCGATAGCAACGATTGGGGTTCTCGACGGCCTGTTTATGCTGGTCGACGAAAAATCGCCCTATAAAACACTCCAAGAATTTATCGATCACGCGAAAAAGGATCGCGCGGTGTTCGGTTCTCCGGGCGTGGGCAACGGCCTGCATCTCGCCGCCGAGATCTTCAGCAAAAAAGCTGGAATCACGATGCAGCACATTCCCTACAAAGGGGCATCGGAAGTCATGACCGGAATGCTCAGCGGCAGCATT
Organism: Pseudolabrys sp.; assembly: GCA_035626335.1. Taxonomy (GTDB): domain Bacteria; phylum Pseudomonadota; class Alphaproteobacteria; order Rhizobiales; family Xanthobacteraceae; genus Pseudolabrys. The sequence goes on along the minus strand of DASPNW010000023.1, from coordinate 60,801 downwards.
GAAGTGATGTTTGTAACGCCACCATCGGTCTTAGGATTGCTCAAGGATGGACGCGTGCGCGCGCTCGCTTTCACGGGTAGCAAGCCGTTTCCGGCGTTCCCGAACGTACCTCTTATGAAGGATATTTTGCCTGGCTTTGAGCCTATCGGTTCCTGGGGCATGTTTTTCGCGCCGGCGAAGACACCGCCCGAAATCGTCGAAAAGCTCAATGCGGCGGTGCGCGCGGCCTTGCAGGCCCCGGCAGTCGCGTCCGCTATGCAGCGCGACGGCTACATTCCGGACAATCGGGACGCTAGCGAAACGGCCGCCTACTTCCGTCAGGAAGTCAAGCTGATGGGCGAAGCAGTGAAGGCCGCGGGCATTGAACCGAATTGATGTAGATTACCCGACGGCTTGTAGCGGTTTGCCTCCTGCCGTCACCGGTTTGGCGCTGATTAGTACGAAGGCGATAATGCAGTCTTCGGTGCCGCGGTTGACCCAATTGTGGATAGTGCCGCGCTGCACCAACACATCGCCGGCTTTCAACTTCACCACTACACCGTCGTCGAGTTCCATGTCGATCGCTCCGGATAGGACAGCGGCGTAGTCGATCGAATCGGTGCGGTGGTTGCGCGGCGTCACGCCCGGCCGATAGCGCACGACGCGGAACACGGTACCGCCCTCGATTGTGGTCTTGAACGACCCGGAGGTAGTGTCTTGAAATCCGTCGTTGTCGACTGGAAAGCCCTTGGTCGACCAGACCACGCAGGATGACGCGCCTGGCCTGTTGGAGATGACATTTTTTGCGATCTCGTCGACTTCAACTTTGGCGCGGCCGTCTGCGCTGTGCCCGGTCACAACACGGCGGATCTGAAGACTCATGCAGACTTTCCTTCTCGATCGAAAATGCGAGTGGCTTATCTGGTTGCGGTTCGCTTCAGGAATTCGACGAATATGGCTGCGATGCGTGGCTCAGCATCGCGCCATTCCTTGCGGTCCCACTCCTTCAGCAAACCGTCATCCGATCGCTTCTCGACGACGTCGTCGTGCAGTTCGCCGTGGGGAATGAGACTCGCGGCCTTGCGCGCGGTGGCTGGCGTGTGGATTACGTCATTGCCGGCGATCAGACACGCCGGCACTTTGATTGCATGCAAATCGGCTTCGGTGGCGCCGACAATCGGCAAATTTGCCGATTGAATAAAACACTCGCGCCAATAGGTCATGACGTTGATGAACTGTGCGACATCGAGTTTCAATAGACGGTCGCGATTCGACGGCCGCGCCTTGATGCATTCACTGAAATGCTCGCTTTCGCACACCGCCTCCATGCCACCGGCGCGTGCTATTTTTATGAATTGTCCGTAGTAATTTTCGGCCAGTCGGTCGACGGCCTCCTGGCCGCCGGTGACTCGCCAGAGCAGCAGGCCGCGCAAACCATCAGCATGCCGCATGGCATAAAGGATCGCCAGGCGCGCGCCCGCTGAGGAGCCACCGACATACATCGGTAGCGCACCGAGCCCTTTGCCGAGCGCATAGAGGTCGTCGGCCCAAACCTCGTGTTCGGACGCAGAACCATCGAACGCAACATCCGAGGCGCCGCAATTACGCCGGTCATGCAGCAAAACGCGATAGCCGGATACTGCAATGGCTGCCGACAGGTCGATCAATTCGCCGTAGGAGCGGCGGCTACCGGGCGTGAGGGCGATCCACGGGCCGTTGTTGCCAATGACCTCGTAGTTGATGCAGACGTCATGAAGGACCGCAGCAGGCATTGCCGACCCCATACACTATTATTGCGCGGAATTTTGTAGCAGCGGCGGCAATCTGCCCGCCAGCCGAAATGGCATATTCACACCCTGTTATTGTGCTAGTTTGCACCTGCAAGTGCCTTGTCCGGCAGCCGCTGGGGCGCGTTTTAGTGAACGAATGCGTTGCAGCCGGAGAAAAGTGAACGTCGAGATAGCGTCCTGATCCACCAAGATCAGCCGAGGTTGCTGGGAAAAGAAAGGGGCAATGCCATGGCCGTCACCATCATCGAGCCGGAGCGTGCTGATGAGATCCTCACACGCGAGGTTCCTGACGCAGCGCTGGAGACTGCGGCGGGCGCGGGCAATGAGGGAGTCGCGCGCTACACGCTTTATTTCTGCACCGCTTTAGACCTTTGTCCGGGGCCCTGAGTGGAAAAAATGAACTCACCGCAAGTAGATAAGGCTGGTGTTTTAAAACTAAAACTTATCGGGATCGTGATCGGAATAATTATTGTCATTCCCATCTTGGCGTGGAAATGGGGACTTTTATAGCTTGGTCCGATCTAGCGGGTGCCGACTGTCAGAAATTCACGGCCATCGGCTGCTCATGCAACGTGCATAGGCCCTGTTGTACAGCGTAGACCTTTGAACGCCACGCGCCGCGCCGCCGACAATCGCACCAGTGCCGGCGCCCCGCCGGGCCCCTCGACCGCCATCCACGATTCCGCCAATTGCGGCCCCACCGAGTGCGCCGCGCACAACGCCGCCCATGGCGCCGCCGGCCGAATAACGCATGGAGTAATCACGGGCGTAAGCTCGGCAAAAATGTGATTGTGATGCGGCGGAAGCGGCTCTTATTGGCAACGCAAAACCAAGCATCACGAGAGCGACGGCGGCAACGAGCTTCACATGATGACCCAATTTCAATCTCCGGCAACTGCGCCCCAATCGGCCCATTAAATGTTGTCTTAGTTCATAGCTGACTTGGACACTATTGGACTGTGGCCCAACCCGTTAAGGAGCACTAGATTTTCCCGAAATCGCCATGCCGGCCGAGGCCGTCCTTGAAACGACTTGCTCCGGTCACGCCGTCCTCAATCAGCGCACGTCGCCCATTGTACCATTCCTGAATTAGCGCTTCGCGTACGCTAAGCCCATGGCTCTTGATGGCAGACCGTCGATCGGCACGCACGCACACTTGAGGAAAGCGCGCGATCTCCCGCGCGACCGCCTCCGCTTTCTCGCGGGCGCCTCCCTTGGGGGTGATGTATTCGCATAAGCCAATGCTCAAGCACTCTTCCGCCGGTACTTTGCGTCCCGTGAGAATAATCTCCAGCGCGCGACCTTGGCCAACAATACGAGGTAACCGCACGGTTCCTCCGTCAATCAGCGGCACTCCCCAACGCCGACAATAGACGCCGAAGTACGAATCTTTCGCCATGACTCGGAAATCGCACCAGAGGCCCAACTCCATGCCTCCGGCGACCGCGGGGCCCTCTATTGCCGCAATAACCGGTTTATCCAACTCAAGTCGAGAAGGGCCCAGCGGGCCGCGAGGAATTTCTCCGCCGTTAGCGCGCGGCCCGGCAACAGGGATATCGAGCTCACCGAGCGGATGATCCGCGTTAAGCGTGCTGACGTATTTGAGGTCCCAGCCCGCGCAAAAGGCGCCGCCTGCGCCATAGAATACTGCAACGCAGGCATCCTTATGGGAATCGAATTCAAGAAATGCGGCTGTCAGCGCATCCGCACTTTTGGGGTCCATGGCATTACGTGCTTCCGGACGGTCGTGAATGATGGTCCACACCGGTCCGTCCTTTTCCACTCGCACAGTCATTTGCCAACCTCCCGTTTGCTGCTTGATCGAATATGGTCGCAATAATTATTGGCTGTGGTAAAGTTTTAAAGCCATCGTGTTCGGATGACGATGGCAAACACGAGGGCGACCACCATGCCGAGGACGTGGTCCAGACGTGAAGTGGTAAAGGCCTCGGTTGCCGGAGTTGGAAGCGTGGTTTTTGCGCAGCCGCTCAGGGCCGCGCTACCGGAAGCTGTCGTGGTTAGCCCGGCGTTGATAGAAGCCGCGCGCAAGGAGGGCAAGATTGCGTTCTACAGTGCGCTCGAACTGAATATATCCGAGAAACTGGCGAGAACATTCGAGGCGAGATATCCTGGCATTGCCGCGCGCGTCGAGCGCTCCGGGGCAGAGCGAATCTTTCAGCGAATCGGACAGGAGCAGGAGAGCCGCATCAACGCGGTCGATCTCGTCTGCAGCACCGACCCCGCGCATTTCATCTTCTGGAAACGCAAGGACTGGGTCGCGCCCTACGTGACCGAGGATATGGCCAAGCACCTGCCGCGCGAGCAGGTAAATCCCGATGGCACCAGCGCGACAGTGTGCGCCTGGTTCTCGGTGATCGGCTACAACACCGAACTGGTCAAGGCTGAGGACGCGCCGAAAAGTTATGCGGATTTGCTAGACCCGAAATGGAAAGGGAAAATCGCTAAGGGTCACCCGGGGTATAGCGGGGCGATACTGACGGCGACCTACCAGATTTCTCGCGATCTCGGCTGGTCATATTTCGAAAAACTTGCGCAACAGCAGGTATTGCAGTTGCAATCGGCGGCAGAACCGCCACGCAAGATCGCGGCTGGCGAACGTGCGGTGCAGGCCGACGGCAACGATTACAGCCTTGCTTTGTACAAAGATGCAGGGCGGTCGGTCGAAGCTGTATACGCGAGTGAAGGTACGCCGCAGATCATTGTCGAGACTGGTATATTCCGCAGCTCACAGCATCCGAATGCCGCGCGGCTATTTCAGCACTTTTTGTTTAGCGTTGAGGGTCAGCAAATCTTCGTCGATTTTGCCCATCGTTCTTTCCATGCACAGGTGAAAGACAGGCCAGGCCGACCGCCGCTTTCCGCGATCAAGACCATGAAGAGCGACCCCGTGGCAGTAGAAGCGCAGAGCGAGGAGATCAAGGCGCGCTATTCAAAGATTTTTGGTGTGTGACCACCTAACGCTTGTCTCATTCGTCTCAAACTCCAGAGAATCGTCCGAACCGTATCGTGCTTTAGACGGCTCATTTAGTGATTCATGTCCATTTCTGGCACAAGGAAGCGAAAATGGAGCTGCCCGGCAAAGTCGTCGTCGTAACCGGAGGAGGCAGCGGGATCGGACGCGCGCTCTGCGAGGCGTTTCACAGAGCTGGCGCGAAGACGATAATCGTCTCCGATATCGATCGACGGGCCGCCGAGGCGGTTGCGGTCGAGATCGGCGGTGCTGCGTTGCTTTGTGATGTGGCACAGGAGGCGGACATCAAATCGCTAATCGAAAAGACTGAGTCCCGGTTCGGGCCGATTGACCTTTTTTGCTCCAATGCGGGCGTGGCGGTCGGCTTCAATCCGCGTGGAGAAAATGCGGCCGCAGGTCCCGACGAACTTTGGCAGCGAGCCTGGTCTGTCAATGTTATGGGGCACGTCTACGCCGCACGTAACCTTATACCGCGCATGAAGGTGCGCGGCGGTGGTTATCTACTCAACACCGTGTCGGCGGCAGGTCTGCTTACTCAAATTGGCAGCGCGATTTACTCAACGACGAAACACGCCGCAGTTGGGTTCGCAGAGAATATTGCGATCGCTCACAAAGATGATGGAATCAGGGTATCGGTTCTTTGTCCTCAGGCCGTTGATACGCCACTACTCCACAGTCTTCCTTTGGGGCCACAATCCGGAGACGGTATTTTGTCGGCGGAGCAAGTGGCGCAGGCCGCGATTGAAGGTCTTAGGAATGAAACATTCCTGATCCTGCCTCATGCCGAAGTGGAGGGCTACATTCGGAGAAAAATGGAAGATCGAGATCGCTGGATTGATGGGATGGTGCGGCTTCAGCGTCGTTCATATGCTCCCGAGCCTTAAGTGAAGTGAGCAGAGAGACGAAGTTCGTCCCCATGTAACGCAGCGTTCGCAGACTATCTCGGCGCCAAACTTGCGACCGCTTCGCGCCCTGCGATCCTGCCGAATACGAAAGCGCGCAGGACGGAAACAGCGTTCGGTGCCGTCGCATAAAAATGGCCGGTAATTTCTCCAGCCGCGAATAGGCCGGGGATAGGGGCGCCATCGCGCAATACGCGGCTGCATGCGTCGGTAGCAAGTCCGCCGAAAGTGTAGGCGATGGCGCCGACCAGCGGATAGGCGAGGTACGGCGGCACAATAATCGCGCGCGCCCAATTCGATTTCGGCGGATTGAGCGTGCGATCGGCAGAAAGGCCATCACAGCGTGTAGGGTCGAAACGTTTCGGATCGCCGGTGCAGGCAGCGTTAAAGGCTGCCACCGTGCTTGCCAGATTGTCCGCATCTACGCCGATGAGTTTCGCCAGTCCGGCAAGTGTCTCTGCGCGTATCGGCGGCATCTCGGAGCGGATGGCGCGCTGATAGTCGGCAATGTCCAGCATGCGGCTGTCGAGGATCGCGTAGGCAATTGCATCCGGGGCCTTGAAGTGTATGTCGCGCGCAAGCCATTCCCAGGTCTCATGCACGAGACCGCCGCCTTCATCAAAAAAACGATGACCGTTCCGATCCACGACAATGCCGTAAGGATAGACGAGCACGACTGGCGCGGAATTTTTGCTGCGCGCGTCGACCGGCTCGGCATGCATGCCGTTCCAGTCGCCCGAGCGATCGGCGCCGAGCTGCATGGCCATGCGAATACCGTCACCGGTGTTGAAACGTGTGCCGGGCGAGATCAGTCGCATGGTCTCGGCGCCGTCGCCGAACTGCGCGCGCATCATCTCGCGGTTGCCCTGGAAACCGCCGCAAGCCAGCACGATGGCGTCTGCCGGCAAACTCTCGCGCGCTTCGCCACGCTCGATAAGGAGCCCAGTGATACTGCCGTTATCGTTGACGATTTCACGCGCAGCACAGCCGTAGCGGAGTGCAACACCGGCCTGTCGAGCTGCACGGGTCAAGTCCTTCACAAGGGTTGGACCGCCCCCGGAAGGCTGAATGCGCGGCGGTCCCTTCGCCAAATAGTATGTCGGTTGAATGAATTCGATGCCATGCGAAGCGATCCATTTGATGGTCGCCGGAGCCTCGGCCGCAAGCAGCGCGAAATAGATCTCGTCGCCATGGAATTTGGTCGCCTTCAGCAAGTCGTGCACAAAGCCCGGCTCTACACGGGTCGGCGAAGCCATCCGCATGTACGACGGCGACCAGCGAGTGTTGCCGCCGGCTTCGCTTTCGTCGGCCTTGTCGACAAGCGTGACCTTGACTGGCCAGTTGCGGGCGTGCGCCATTTCGGCGGCCGTCAGCGCGGCGGCCAGCCCTGCCGCTCCCTGGCCGACGACAATTAAACTGCGGGTTGATGGGGTCATGACGTTGTCCTTCAGCCCGCCTTGCCACGATGATGGCGACAGTCCGGTCGAATAGTGCTTTGACTCTAGAGGTTTAAATGGCTGGTGCCAAAAATATATCGCTTCGCGTACCGCAAAAGGCATTTCCGCCCTTCAAGGAAACTACTTTGAGCTGGTACGATGCACCTATCCCTAGCCATGGAGGGGCAATGAGACGACGCGAGTTCAGTACCTTTTTTGGCGGCGTGGCCGCCGCGTCGCCGAACGCCGCAAAAGCGCAACAAATCAAGGGGCCCAGCCGCACCGGCGTATCGATGCTGGGTGTCGTGGCGGGCGCATCAATGTTCTTTGCGGTCGGCGCGAGCTCTGCCGATCCTTATAGATGGTGTTCAGTTGATAGCACCGGCGGTGGCACAAATTGCGGCTTCGTCACCATCGAACAGTGCCGCGCCACCATCAGCGGAAGGGGCGGGTTCTGCGAACCTAAGCAGGTTATTCCGCAAAACTTGTCTCCAGCAGCAAAATTCGCAGCACCTAAAACAGATTCGAGCGGGGGGAACGGAAGATCATTGATGGATTGCGTGACGACGTCCTGCAAGATCAACTGTTCTCCGAACGTAGCGAAACGATTCAGGCCAAAATGGTGTGTGTACTTCAAAGAGCCAGTGTGAAGCGACGGCGCGCTTTTGACGGTAGACGGGGCGTTGCAAATTTACCGTGATGTCCGCTAGTGGGCCCAAGCCGGACACCGACCGATAATTAGGTGTGAGCCAAAATCCAAAGCTCCGCGACTTCCTTGTGCCATTGTTGTTCGATGCCGCGCTGAGCGTCATTGCGGACGGACCAATAACCGCCACCATGCATCCTAAACAACTTGGGGCTCCACTCGGTCGATCTTGGACCAAAACGCCGTAGCTCTGCATTTATCGTTTGACGAAAATCTTTTGTTGAATCGAAGTTATTTACCAAGCTTCTCCAACGCCTTTCGATGAGCGGATTAAATACTGAGTTGTGTAGCGGGTGCGTTTCGTCTGCACCCAGCTCATCCAACACTTCCAAAATTACGTCCGCGAGACGCTTGCTCATTTGGCCACGTTAGCGCCCACGTGATTGAAATGTCGCTATCAGATCGCAGATAACTCGACTAAAGATTGATTTTTTTTGCCCTGCACGCATCATTTTGCGATGCGTTCAATTGTGTGCACGCATACCTGCAAATCAGATTTTTTGTGATGGGGATCACATCTACCGGGGGTGCTTTCTTCTAGGTGGTCGCAAGCAATTACATGGCGAGGGGCAAGCAAAGTGAAAACGCCCGTTATAAAGCGCTCAGTTGTACTTGGCGGACGCAAGACAAGCGTCTCGCTTGAGGAACCATTTTGGGATGGATTGCGCGAGATTGCGGACAGCGAAAACATGACGAGGTCGGCGCTGGTAAGAAAGATTGCTCAGCAGTGCATCAGCGATAATCTGTCGTCCGCAATTCGAGTGTTTTTATTTAGCTATTTCCGAACGTCCAGCAGTCAAAGAAAATCACTCGACGCCGAGACGCCTAGATGTCAGAGCGGCCTGGCGGTTTCGCGATTCATTCAACGCCCCGCCAACTGACACTGCATCGTCGGCGTAAGCGTCCTAATTTGCCATAGAAATGAAGAAACCATTTTACTGTAACTATGCCGGCGTGCCGACGATCGTCGGCGAAACCCGCGCATGGGCGTTCGTCAAGGGCGCGTGGAAAGAAGTCGATCGCAACGAAGCGTATACCAAGGCGCAGCTTATCGGGGAGCCGGAGTTCAGGCGTTTATTCGGCCAGCTACCCCCGCTGCCGCCGCCTTCCAAGTCAAAGTCGCGTTAGCTATTGCGTTGTTCTAATAGCTGTTGCTATTTGCTGACGCGAATTCGCGCTCCAAATACATTGCGGTGATAGCAGGAAGGTGCCGCAGAGGCTCGCTGAAATGCGAGGTTCGTATCATGAAATTTCGTGCTCTCTGCCTTGGGCTTGCGTTGTTATTCACAGTCGTCGGGGCCAGCTTGTGTCAAGCCGATTGTGCCGCGCTCTACGCGCTCGCTCAGCAGCACGCCAACGATATGGCTCGCCGCAATAGCCTCGATCATGCGGGTTTCATGCGGCATCGCGGGCCAGCGGGCGCCGTCGCCGAGAATGTCGCGGTCGGATGCGAGACCGAGGAATGTGCGAGGCGTGTGTGGATGCAATCGCAGCATCATCGTGCGAACATGATGCTCGGTGGATGTCAAGCCATTGCCTCTGCGCGATCCGCCAGCGGGCGTCGTTACTGGGTGATGGAGATTGGCGGCGGCGGTCGTGGTGGCGAAGGGGCAGGCCGCGACTTCTCCATCGAAGGCAGCAACGCACCCTAAGCACGTACCGCGGCCCATTTGGGCCACCGAATATGAAATCGCTCGTGGCGGCGCGGACGCTGATCTCATTGCCCTGATCGAAATGAAAATCGTCGCTAAGTGGCGCGCGGCGAATTGTGGGTGCCTGAATTTAAGGTTGACGTTTTATCTTAACGAGTGAGTTTGGTTGCGGTCCGCATCCGGTCGACGGCATTCTCGCCATCGGTAATGGGATGCGGCAAATCATGATCAAAGAATATTCACAGCGGATTTTTAGCGCCGCAATTGTCTTCCTTTGGGTTATCGTGGTTTCGGCCTCTGTCGCGATAATTTTGGCTTCCACAATGGGCGGCGGAATCGACTGGCTATAGAATTTTGCGACCGAATTGCGAATGTGCCCGCCTGGGTACTAACGGAACGCGATAGGCGACTCAACGACGGGACCGGATGTACTCACTTCAACTTTAGTTGCCTTTTCCGCGGCAATTCTGAATATTTTGTATTCGGAATTTGGTTGAATAACAAAATTAAGAACAGCTGATTTGGAATCCTTGGCTCGCCATGAGGCGGTTATCTTGAATGCGCCGCCGTCATCTGCAACCCAGCATTCTGCGGCAGATTTGTTGTCATTCCAGTCACATGAAGCACTTTCGCTGATGTCCCTTTTCGTTTTTGTGGACTTTATAATTGTCTCGGCAATGAAATCTGCCTCCAACGGCCTCTTCTTGGGTTTGAAAACTGCGTCAAATAGAATTTTTTCAATTTCGCCGGTTCCTCTCGGATCGGTAAAAACGAGGCCGACCCGATTTTGTTGATAGGATTTTGGCGAAAACTGCAGCTGCAAAAGTTGATCTTGAGTCCACGAAAAGGAAGCATCAATTCGGTCTTTTGCGAACGCCCCGTTTGCAGAAAGAATAAAGACGATAGCGAATGACGTTGGTATTTCTCGTAGTTTCGTAAATCCAAGCAAGGGTCGTGTCATCGGCGGCCTTCGGAAATCGCGTCGTCCAGAATACGCATTGTGTCGCGCAAAATAAAGCCACCTCCTTTTCGGCATTAAAATGAGGACGTCTGGCAGCCGCGCTCATGCCTTATGGAGCGCATTCCAGGCCAACGCAAATATCGACCCGATCATAAAGCCAATAGCGGCGGTCACGGTGACCAGAATGACCGCTATTGCGACCGAGAATGGCTCGATAACGTAAACTGGCTTGATGAAATGTATCCAGAGAATGAAATCGATGACCGGTTGGGCCCATCCCGATGCGACCAGTGCCGCCCAGCACAAATGACAGCCACCTAATAAGATGCCGCCGACGAGGCCAGACTTTGGGAGGCCAATACGCCCGCTCATTTATTCAGCATAGCTACGCTGACCTGCGAGCGATTGATTCAGATCAAGCTGACGATCGCAAATACAAGTCGGGCGTTATCAGTCGGTCGCGCGTTTGGTCTTTTGGCTACCCCGCGCGCCGCGAGGCCCCGCTACTGGGGATAATGTGGATCTGGTAAGACGCTGACCACTTCGGTGCAAATGCACCCTCGGAGCTTTTCGTTGTCGCAGCGGAATTCTGGCGCCGTTGGGTAGCTCCACAAACCGCCTTACGAATTCCCCGCAGCTTTCGACAATATACTTCGTCCCCACAGGCAATCGCCGTGGCAGCTGATATACGCTGTTCACTTGACTTCCCCCAGTCCCAATTAGCCCGAGCGAATTACCGAGAAAATTCTTGTCCGGATTTTGTCAGAATTGCAGTTATCCTCACAATCAAGACGGTATAATCAGACCACGTGCCGCAAAATGTTGCCGCGTTTTCGAGATCCGCGCGGACGCACCACGGAGATGATGATCGAGTGAAGTTAGTCGACGCCCGCCGACAATATGACCGTTGGCGGACGGCTACATATGGAGGGTCATTTCGTTGACGATTTGAATGGCAGTCTGCGTGTATTGACCGCTACAATAAGTATCGTCCAGCCAAAGCGCTAAGCCAGACAATACGAGAAGCCAAAGAAATCCGCGCATCGGATCAATCTCCAAGATCCGGGTCGAGGCGACGCAGCTATAGCGGTAAGCCCTTCGTTGCCGACTAATCAGCCGGCCACAGTCCAGGAGATTTTGGTAAGCACATTTTAACGCGTTCCGGTGGTGTGGTTGCGGCCACTACTTGTCGTCATCGCTGAATAGGAGCAGCTTTACGCGCGGCAACCAAACTCATGTGGGATTGTCTGTTTAGGTGCATAGGGGGAATACATGAAAGGTCTTTTGCTTGTTGTTGGCACGACGGTGACGCTCATGCAGCCTGACATTACCAATGCCGCCGAAATCAAGGTTTTATCCACTCAGGCAACCGAGGGGACCTACCGCGAACTGGCTCCGCAATTCGAAATGGCCACCGGTCACAAAGTCACGACCATTTTTAGCGGCACGCTGGATGTGCAGAAGCGGCTTGCGGCTGGCGAAAGTTACGACATGATCATTATGGCCGGGCCGGCGATCGATGCGCAGATCAAAGCCGGCAAGGTTGTGGCTGGCAGTCGTGTCGATATCGCCAAATCTGGCGTAGCAGTTGGTGTCCCGAAGGGGGCTCCCAAGCCCGATATCGGCAGCGTCGAGGCGCTCAAGAAAACTTTGCTGGCCGCCAAGTCCATCGGATATTCGACCGGCCCGAGCGGCGTTTACCTCATCAGCCTGTTCGAGAAGCTTGGTGTGGCTGACCAGGTCAAAGACAAGCTCAAGCAGACCCCGACCGGTGTATTCGTCGGCACCATCATTGCCAACCGCGACGTCGAGATCGGATTCCAGCAGGTCAGCGAACTTGCGGAATTTCCCGGCGTCGACTATGTCGGCCCGCTGCCGGCCGAGGTGCAACAGACTACCGTGTTCTCGAGCGGCATCATCGTTGGCGGCAAGGAGGCTGAGGCGGCCGCGGCGCTGGTCCAATTTCTGACTAGCCCCGAAGCAGGCGCAGCTTTCAAAAAACGTGGCATGGAGCCGGGCTAGCGGTAGACTCAAAATCAAACAGGATTATGAAGCGGACATTCCACTATCGCTTCTTAATGCCCGCTGCCTCGATCACCTGCGACCATTTGGCGACGTCACTTTTGATGCGCTGATGCAAGTCATCGGACGACATTCCGCGCGCATCCATCCCGGCAGCGTTTGAAAACTTTTGTATCTCGGGAGACTCAAGTGCTTCACCCACGGCGCGGTTGAGCTCGGTGACAATGTCAGACGGCGTTCCCTTGGGTACAGCGAGCCCATTCCAGCTCGTCACCTCATAACCAGGTAAACCGCTTTCGATCACAGTCGGAACATTTGGCAGGTTACTCGCGCGCCCGCGCGCGGTGGTGGCGAGGACGACCATCTGGCTGCTGGCGATAGGCGATTGGAATCCGACAAAATATTCGAAAGCGACGTCAACGTCGCCACGTAATACGGCGTTCGCCAGATCCGGCGTCGTCTTGTATGGAACGATCGTGACATCGAGATTGGCTATGGTCCGAAAGAGCTCGGCGGAAAGGTTTTGCGCACTACCGGCATTGATGGTGCCAAAGTTCAGCGTGCCGGGGTGGGCTTTGGCGTCAGCGATCACGTCCTTGATCGTTTGGTACGGTGATCCGGCTTTCGTCGTGATAACAAGCCCGTATGATGCTGTCGTCGAGATCGGAGTGAAATCAGTTTCAATGTTGTAAGGCAAGGACTTGAATAACGCTTTTGCTATCGTGAGGCCGCCGCCGACCATGACAAGAGTGTATCCGTCGGCCGGGGCGTCCCGAGCCGACTGCATGCCGACAACGCCACCGGCGCCCGGCCGGTTTTCAATAAAGAATTGTTGGCCGAAACGTTTACTGAGATCTTGCGCCACAAGTCGCATGGTCACGTCGGCGATGCCACCGGGGCCGTAGGGCACAATGATGCGCACCGGCTTCGACGGATAAGTGTCGGCCCGTACCGGCGCGAAAGTCGTCGCGACAGCGAGGGCGAGTGACATTGCCCAAAGAGCCGATGTTGTACACTGCATGAAATACTTCGCGGTGAGGATGACAAAGGGGGGCATTTTTTCGTTCACGGCGAGACGCGCTGGCTTGGCGATTAGGAAGGCTGCGTAACACTATCCTTTTAACGCGTTGAGTCGAAGCCGGATCCGAGTATCCGCGCCCGTATTTCCCTGCCGGCTGTCAATGATGCAGCTTTACGATGGCGACCCACTGCTCTACGGAAGACAGCCACCATGTCAATGACCGCCATCGATATCCATCCGCACATCATCTCCGGCGACGCCGCCCGTTACCCTTTGGCGCCGCTCGGCGGCCACCAATCCGACTGGTCGCGTACGCGGCCCGTCACGCTGGAACAATTGATTGCCGCGATGGACACGGCCGGCGTGCAGAAGGCTGCGATCGTGCAAGCCTCGACCTGTTACGGGCACGACAACTCCTATGTCGCGGACGCGGTTTCCGCCTATCCAAAGCGGTTCACCGGCGTGTTCTCCGTCGACGTGCTCGCGGACGATGCGCCGCGACTTATGCGCCACTGGCGCGCCAAGGGCTTAACTGGCATGCGCCTTTTCACTTTCGGCAGCACCATGTCCGAGCAAGCCAACTGGCTCGATGATCCGAAGTCTTATCCCGCCTGGTCGTGTGCAAGTGAACTTGGACTTTCAATCTGCCTGCAAATGTCAGCGAAGGCCATTTCGCAGGCGACACGCATGGCCGAACGGTTTCCAAAGGTGTACATTATTCTCGATCATTGCGCCCGGCCCGACCTGGCCGACGGGCCGCCTTACCGTGCTGCCGCCGGCCTGTTCGCCCTGGCGAGCTACCCCAATATCTACCTCAAGCTTACGCCGCGCATTTTCGCCGAATCCCGGCGCGGCAAGGCCACGCCGGAAACGTTTTTTCCGCGCCTCGTTTCCGAGTTCGGCGCGTCGCGGCTGGCGTGGGGATCGAACTACCCTTCCAGCGAAGGTAGCCTGCCGCAGCTCTTGGCCACGGCACGACAATCGCTGACCAGCCTATCGAATGCCGATCAGGATTGCATCTTTGCCAAGACTGCGCTGACACTCTACCCGATGCTCGCGAATTGAGGAGAAGCGACGACCGTGGAAAAAGCCAAGTTGTACACTTTGCTTGGAGATTATCCGAACACGATGGCACTCAAAAAAGGAAAAGTGTCGTCCAGTCTTGTCGACTTTGACTTTGCCGACGTGAAGGTTTCGAACACGGCCTTCAAGCCGCTTGTGCGCGACGCCAAGTTTGATGTCGGTGAATTGGCGATCGTTACCTATTTGCAGGCGAAGGCCTACGGCAAGCCTTATGTGCTTATTCCAGCAACAGTGCTCGGCCGCGGTCAGCACCACACGATCGCTTACAATCCACAGCGCGGCCCGCTAAGTGCGTCCGATCTTAAGGGCAAGCGGGTCGGTGTTCGCGCCTATACGCAGACGACGGGCGCCTGGGTGCGCGGTTTTCTCAATGATGACTACGGCGTCGATCCCGCGACTGTCCGCTGGGTCACATTTGAGGATCCGCACCTCGCCGAGTTCAAGGACCCCGATTTCGTTACACGCGCACCTGAGGGTAAAACATTGGTACAGATGCTTCTTGACGGCGATCTCGATGCCGCGATTGTCGGAGACAAATTGCCTGATCCGCGGCTGGCGCACCTTATTCCCGACGCCGACGCAGTGGCGCACCGGTGGGCAGAAACGCACGAAGGGATTCCCATCAACCATATGATGGTAATTCGAGATACCATCTCAAAATCGCGGCCCGATCTCGTAAGAGAGATTTACCGAATGCTGCACGAGTGCCGGCGCGCGGCGCCGCCGCCGCCAGACGGAAGTCTCTTCGATCCGTGGCGTTTCGGGGTCGAGGCCAATCGCGGCTCGCTTAAGATGATCATCGATTACAGCTTTCGCCAGAAGCTGATCCCGCGAAAGTTTTCTGTCGATGAGCTATTCGACGGATGCACGCACTCTCTCGGTTGAGTTTGTCCGGTCCGAATTGCTCGCCTAGCGCATCGAACGCCTAATCGTGGCTTTTGTCTTGCCGAAACAGACCGTGCTGGGCATCCTCACGCCTGAACGTATCCGGTCTTTCAAGGCGGGTCGCATCAACGCGATGCATATTTTCGACGAACCCAAGATCGACTGCCACGCGCATGTGCTGGATCCGGCGAATTTTCCGTATGGCAGAGACATCGCCTACAAGCCCGCCGGGCAGGAAATTGGTACGACGGCGCAATTAACTCAGGTCATGAAAACCTATGGGGTCAAGCATGCGCTTCTGGTGCAGCCGAACTCCGGATATGGCAGCGACAATTCCTGCATGCTCGATGCGATCGCGAAAGGTAAGGGCCGCTTCAAGGGTATCGCCATCATTGATCTTCAGGCCAACGTCGCGACGCTAAAGGAATTCCAGACTCAAGGAATCGTCGGAGCAGCGATCAATCCGACCTTTCATGGCAACGAATATTACGAGCAAGCCGACAGCTTGATGAAACGGCTTGCCGATCTCGACATGTTCTTCAATCTCCAAGTGGAGAATGATCAACTGTTAATGTTCGCACCGTGGATCGAAAGGATTCCGGTAAAAGTCCTGATCGACCATGTCGGCCGGCCGACGCCGCCAGCCGGATTTCACCAGCCGGCATTTCAGGCCATGCTGCGATTGGCCAAGACCGGACGCGTGAACGTAAAGATTTCCGGCTATTTGAAATTTACCAAGGGATCTTATCCATTCCAGGATTGCTGGCCGTTTGTCCGAACGCTTGTCGACGCGTTCACGCTTGATCACTGTATGTGGGCGTCGGACTGGCCTTATCTGCGCGCCCCGGAACGGCAGGATTATGGGCCTCTGGTTGAATTAGCCGGTCAGTTGTTTCCGAATTCCAGCGATCGGCGCAAGCTTTTCTGGGACACCCCCAATCGCCTGTTTAAATTCGCGCAATAATCAATGTTGACCAATATTACTTGCGGTACGGGCGAAATAGTTCGTACATTTCACTACTTTCCGCACTCTAAGGTAGCGAAGACAGATCCGGCTGGTTAAGGGGCGTAGAGCGAGCGTCACATGAAATCTAAAATCCCGCTTTCAATATGTGTCAGCGTTCTCGGTTCGCAAATAGCCGTAGCCGCTGAAAGAGCGATGCCAAAATTCGACATCACAACCACCTGCCGGGCATCAGGTGCGGTGGAAACACCGGCGAAATGCATGCAGGACGAACAGGCAGCGCGTGATCAACTTGCAAAACTGTGGGCGCAATTCAAGGAATCGGATGCTTCGCGTTGCGTTCAGATAACGACCACGGGGGGTGCTCCAGGTTATGTTGAATTGCTTACATGCCTGCAGGCGGCAAAAATTGAGGAAAAGGCTCCGACAGACCCGTTTGGGCCTCTGCCATCAATCGCCAAATAGAGAGATGGTTTTTTAGGACGCGTATGCGGAAGCATATGATTAGCGTGCACAGAAGGATCGGATGATCATGCATTACCCTCGAACATTGCTCGCGACGCTCGTCTTGGCTGCGACGCTCGCAATGCCGGCCGCGGCTCAGGCCCCGCAATCGTGGACGCAGGTGGGTGGGCTTTCTTGCCAAGTCGACCCGAATGTTGGCTTTATCATAGTCGGTTACCAGTCGATGCGGTGCCTCTTCACACCGAACACAGCGTTGCCAACCGAAGCCTACGCGGGCGCCATAAACACTGTGGGTCTGAACATCGGTATCAGCGCTGGTGGTGTATTGGGCTGGGCCGTGTTCGCGCCGACCACCGGACTGCCCGCTGGCGCGCTCGCCGGGGAATATGTCGGCGCTTCCGCTGATGTCGGCGTTGGGCTTGGCGCTGGCGCGAACGTCCTCCTTGGCGGTTCCAACCGCACCATCGCGCTTCAGCCACTTTCGCTTCAGGGTTCGATCGCACTGAACGTGGTGGCCGGATTGTCGTCGCTCAGGCTGCGGCCTTTGCCGATGTGATGCCGGGTTCACACCGAATCAGCCGGCGCAACGTTGTCGAGGTCCAGTGAATCGCAGGCTTAGCGTTGTGGACCTCTCAGATTTAGCTCACGCTCGGCGCGAAAAACATTGCTGTAAAGATTTGCAATCCACCGCCGTCCGCTTGATGTGACGTTGAGATATCGGATCGCGCTCTGGATCTGCGCCGATACACTGTCCCAATAGAACCGCGGATAGAGATCGGTAATATCAATCGGCGAGGTATAGCCGAGTTGTCCGTTCATCCCGACTTCTTCGAACTCGCGATAGAGGGCATTGGCCTTGCGGAGATAATGAGGGTCGCCAAGTTGGCCGATAAGATTGGCGGCGCGTACCAGCGAGCCCTCTTCGCTGTCAGCATCGTCAATCTCGTGAGATGATGGAAAACGTGTGAACTCGATGGCAGTGGCGACGCGTGTCGCATCGAGTAATTTCATCTTGGCCATACGATCCATTACGAACAGCTTTGACCGATCGACGTGAAACGGCATCAGTGCGGCGTCGGACGATCCGCGCGGCAGCGTGATCTTGTTGCCTTTAACGTCAACGACGTAGCCGTCATCGCCGTCGCCGTTAACGATGCCGCGCACGTAACCAATGTCGTGAAACAGGCAAGCGACGATGAGGTGCGCGAAATCGCTGGCATTCGTCTCAATTAAGAGCCTTTTTCCGCGCAAAATATCGTAGCCAACGAGAGTTACTAGCATCGTGTGCTCGACGTTGTGATAGAGCGCGTCACTGTTGCCAATACAGTCGATGGCGAGTCTGGCGGCAGACTGGACGAGTTCAATTAAATCCGGATTTGTCGAGCCAAACCGGCGGCCCATGTGCTCGGCAAGATGAGACCCCAATGCCTCAGCCGCCAATTCGGGAACGGTAATCATGGCCTCTCCCGCAGGACGCCAACCGTGATCGTGACGTCTAGGCGGACAACACGCAAGCGTCCGATGATGTTCGCTTTTGATCTGTCTCGGCCTAAAGGTCGCGTCGCACTTAGGACAGCACGACTGACCTGCATTGGTACGGGCGCGCAGATATCACTACTACGAACTCTTGATTGCAGTTACCCACTTGTTCTCGGAGGCGCGATTCTCGCTTGCCTCATTTGCCGGGTCGTGACCTAGTATTTCTCGAGGGTCTCCGGTCTTCCTGAGGACAAGCCATGCCAAACATCACGATGCTGGACATAGAGGAGCTTCGGAAAACGAAGCTTCGGCCATACATCGACAAGTGCCTTGAACACCGCGCGCCGGATCCGGGCTTCCATGCGATCATGGGGCACAATATCGACCTTTGCGAAGCGATGTTTGTTGCGTGGGACGCCTGCTTCAACAAGGGCCGTATTCCGCACACGATAAAGGAAGTAATCCGCGTCCAGCTATCACGCATGGCAGCGTGCAGTTATTGAGGGAATGTTCGGTCTGCTTCGGCGAAGCGACAGGGACTTTCCGAGGCGATGCTGGATGAAGGCATCGACAACTATGCCGCGAGTGCCCGGTTTTCTGAAGCCGATAAATTGGCCCTGCGTTACAGCGAATTGATGGCGACCGACCCAGACAAGGTCGATTCCGCGTTTTTTGATGAATTGCGTAAATATTACAGCGATGACGAGATTGTCGAGCTTGGCGCCTTCATCGGGTTCAATCTTGGGTATCACACATTTTTCGGCTCGCTGAAGTTCTATCCGCTTTTCTCGCCTGATGGTCGGCTACTGACGCAAGCAGAATCGGAAAAGCTTTACGGTGCGGCGCCGGTGTCATTGAAATCGGAAGAGGCTGCGAAATGAGCTACATCGCGCCGCTGCCCCGGGACGCAATTGCCGATCCGGAAATGGTAGAGCTGATTGCACAGTGTGAAGCACTGGGCGTGCCTGACGATGTTTTTCCACGGATTGTTGCACGCGCGCCAGAGCAGGCGAAGCCACTGATGCGCGCGTTGTTAATGAGTCACACGGAAGGCAATGTCGATCATCGTCTGAAAGAAATCATTCGGGTATTGTTGGCGCGCTTCGCCAATGACAAGTATTTTGCGGCGCTGCGCTCGCGCAAAGCTCGCGACATGGATCTCACCGAGGCCCGCATCGATGCTGGCTGTCACGACTATGAAAGTGATGCCTCATTTACCGAGGCCGAGAGGTGGGCGCTACGTTATGCCGACTTGATGTTTCTCGATGCGACGCAGATCGATTCAGCTTTTTACAACGAGCTCAAAAAGCATTATTCGGAATCTCAAATCATGGAGTTGGGAGCTTTTATAGCTTTCCACTACGGCATGCAGATGTTTATGCGCTCGCTCGGAGCCGTGGCAGGGACGGATGCCAAATAGGCTGGGCTAATGACGTTGCCTGTCCAATTTTCTGCGTTTTGCCGGCGATTGAGTCGCGCTACTCTAAGAGACCACAGAAGGAGAACGTACATGTTTCGCATAACGGGAATGGTGGCCTTATTGACGCTGGTTGCGGCCATGCCGGCTCATGAGGCGGCAGCTCAGGATCCGCTGGGCGGGGCGATACTTGGAGGCGCCGCCGGCGCCATTATCGGTGGCGTGGCAGGCGGCGGTCGCGGTGCGGCTATTGGCGCCGGAGTCGGCGCCGCCACCGGTGCCATTATTGGCGCGGAGAGCCAAAGGCGCAGATATGGTCCGGCCGGGTATTACGAGCCCGCGCCCGCGGTCGCTGGCGATCCGATTGCTTACTGTATGCAGCGCTTTCGATCCTACGATCCCACGACACAAACCTATCTCGGGTATGACGGTTTCCGACATCCGTGCCCGTAACGTTCTCCCTTCGAACAACTCGTTGTGACCGGTTACACTTTTACAACCCCGGGAGATTGTCATGCCTTCTGTCGACCAACTGATCGTCTGGATTGTCGTCGGCCTGATCGGTGGCGGGCTTGCTGGGCTGCTGATCACCTGGGACCGCCGGGGTTTCGGCATGATCCGCAATCTGGGTCTTGGGCTTGCTGGCGCGCTCGTCGGCGGTTTTGTGTTCCGCGTTTTCGGCCTGTTTCCAGGGCTTGACAAGATTGCTATTTCACTGCGCGACATCGTCGCCGCGGTCATCGGATCGCTAATCGTGCTCGTCGTGCTGTGGATCTGGAAAAGCTCAAGCAGTCCGCCATGAGATTCATACAGATGGAGGATGTTCATTACGTCAGCGATGCGATACTTGCTCGCCTCTAAAAGCCACATTTTGTTAAAAAGGGATGTCATGCAGGTTAAAGCGATTATTGCCGTCAGTATTTGTGCGGCCTCTCTATCTTTTGCTGCGGCGGCATATTCCGCCGAACCCGACGTGATGGCGCTTGCGCCATCGGAAATGAAATGGAGCGCGCAGGGCGGTTTGGCGCTGCCCGGTTTGGAGCAGACCGTCCTGATTGGCGATCCAAGCAAGCCAGGGCCTTATACGATCCGTCTTAAATTTCCTGCAGGTTTTAAGGTGGCGCCACATACACACCCGGATTCACGTGAAGTCACAGTCCTTTCCGGCACCTGGTACACCGGGTACGGCGAAAAAGCTGAGCCTTCTGGGCTCAAGGAGTTGCTAGCCGGGAGTTTCTATACCGAGCCTGCAAACATCGCTCATTACGTAGAAATTCGTGAGCCCACGGTGATCCAAGTCAGCGGCACCGGTCCGAGTGGACGTAAATTCGTAGGTTCGGACGCGCAGAAATAATCTCGGTCTTGCCCAAACGCATGCGCGACGGTGAGAGGCAACCGTTAGTAAGGCACGTCCCGCATCTCATGGCTTATGAGAGATCGGAGAGTTTGGCTGCTTTTCTCGCACAGTAAAAACGCATAATGCGCTCCGCGGTGGGACGACGGAGCGCGATAAATTCGGCTTTTGCCTGAATTAAATCGTCCCGAACTACCTCGCCAGCCGACAGCCGCGATCGATAAATCGCTTCCACAGTCGACAAGTGGAAACCGATCGCCTTGAGAATGACGGCAACCGGGCTCGACCAAGTACCCATAAACAATCGTTCGATCTCGATCGCCGAAAGGCCCGAGAGCTTTGAAACTGAGACAATAACTTCTTCAAGCTTTTTTGCTTTTGCAAATTCGTTCACAGCCGCTTCGGTAAGCGGTCGTGATTTAACAACGAGTTCCGCGGTCCTGTAGTCCTTGGGTAATCCGGGGGTCCGGCGTTCGGCGGCTGGTGCACTATAGGGCAAAATGTCTTTGATGGTTTCGCCGAGTTCCGGGATATCCGTCATCAGTCTTTGCCGAACGATATCCGATGCTTTCGAAATGAGGTCGCGAAGGTGGTGCTCAGGAATGTCAATTCTCCTGGCGACACGTTCTGATAACCAGTCATCGTCGGTGCTTTTTTTGACGAGAATGCCAAAGCCCAGATCGGAGATTGCCGCGCCTGGATTGCTGGCCAGAGTACGTAGGACTTCAATGTTGCCTTTCGTTACCAGCTGATCACTGACTGTTTCGCTGAGTTTGTTGCGAGTGGCAATGGCAAGCAGATGCTCCTGCCCCTTGATTGTGATGCAATGGGTGAGAGTTTCGTCGTCCAGCGCATTGGATTGAGATAGAACCGGCTCTGCCACCTCAATGGCATCGTCAAGCGCGAGTGTTCGGATTGTATTCGGGGGTGCGCCGTCAACCGGTGCTAGTCGTTGGGCAAGCTCCGTGCGAGCACTGACTTCGACAGCAGCGACAAGCACTTTCAAAATGCCATCGTATAGCTCGAGCTGATCAGCGGAATAGTGCCCTGCATTTACCAGGAAGAGGTCAGTTACGCGACGCAATATGGTTCCGGTTTCGACTGACCGAGTAGCCACTGCGTTTTCTAGATCGGAAATAAGATTGTGCGACAGCACAGGAGCACTCGGATTTGCGCGAACAGCGGAAGCGGACCGGTCGATCCTATAAACGAGGTGTAAATTCTACCGTAACGCGAAAGCCTAATGAGCCATTAACGCGCGGATTAACTCCGAATGCCTGCGACGGCCCTTAATAGGCACTTTAAACGAGGGCGAGGCGGCTTTTTACGCATGTGCGAAACGGGCGCCGAGCGGTATGCTATCGATACAGCAAGCCGCGCTGTATCGGGCGCTATTTGGCGTCAGCGCGACCTAGCGGCTCACAAACTTAAGGAGAGGGAGGCGGCAACATGAATTCCAAACTATCTCGCCGAAGCCTTTTAAAGACTGCAGCGGGTTCGGCGCTCCTGGCTGGAATCGGCGCCCCGGCGATCGTCAAAGCGCAGGCCGACGCGATCCGCATCGGTCACCTTACGCCGCTCACCGGATTCCTCGGATCACTGGGCGAATACGCAGTCATGGGAATCAAGCTTGCGGCGGACGAGATCAACGCAGCCGGCGGCGTACTGGGGCGGAAAATCGAGTTGGTGATGGAGGATTCGGTCAATCCGCAAACAGCCTCCGCCAAGGCCGAACGCCTGATCGAGCGCGACAAGGTTGTGATGATTATTGGCGAAATTTCGTCGGCCTCCGGCCTTGCTATAGGTCAGGTGGCCAATCGAATGAAGACGGTGTTCATCAACACAGGTTGCAATTCAGATGCGCTGCGCGGCGCGAGCTGCAATCCGTACATGTTTCACATCGAGGGCGCCAACTCGATGTATGTGACGGCGGTAGGCCAATATCTGCTCCGCGAGAACATGGTAAAGGGCAAGAAATGGTTCTCCTTGACCGCGGATTACGCCTTCGGTCACGATCTTCTGCGTGTCGCCAAGAAGTTTATGGAAGCGAACGGCGGTCAATTTGCTGCTGATGAGCTCGTGCCCACCGATGTCACAGACTTTAGTCCCTATCTCCTGAAAATCAGGCAGGCACAGCCCGACCTCGTTATTTCCAACCTTGCCGGGAATCAGATCACAACTTTTCTCAAGCAATATTCTGAATTCGGGCTGAAATTTCCCGTAGCCGGTTTTGGTTTCGACACGGTCGTCGCCTGGGGTGCGGGCAAGGGTAATTTTTCCGGCATCTGGCCGCTCGTGTGGCATCACCTCGTCGATACACCAAGTTCGAAAAAATACGTCGACGCGTTCCAAAAGAAATACGGCAAGCCGCCCGATAACCAGTCATGGGGTGATTACAACTCGCTAAAGATCGTCGCCCAGTCAATGAATGACAACAAGTCAGCTGATCCACAGAAGCTCGCCGAGTACCTTCGCAAAGGTCCGAAGTTCGACGTGATGAAGGTACGCGAGGCGTATTTCCGACCATACGACAATCAGATGGTCATGGAGATGTACGCGGTGAGAGCGAAGGATCCTTCCAAGATGAAAGATCAATGGGACATCTACGATGCGCTTGGTACTGTTCCCGACCCCAACGTGGATATGGAAATTATCGCCCCGCCGAAAGACGGCACCTGCAAGATCGGTTGATTCAATCAACTTGCGCCATTATCGGCGGCCGTGAACATCGTGGATGTCCGCTATTTGGAACTAAAGCGGACAATCACCCTGATGCGCGGGCTATCCCTTCGGTCCGTTCGTTGGTACGGTGACTTAGATCGATCCAATTCGCGAGGTCAGTTTCATGAAAATCGAAATCGAATACTGTGGCCAATGAGGCTATGAACCGCGTGCCCGTGCGGCGCGGGAACTGATCCTGAAACTGAAACCTTCGGCGCAGATAAGTCTGCGTCGGTCCAGTGGCGGCGTCTTCGAGGTTAGAGTTGACGGTCGGCTCGCGTTCTCGAAGAAGTCGACCGGTCGCTTTCCAACAGATGAAGAGATTGTTGGGTGTCTCAGCTGAGCTGGAAATTCCCCTGGCACTCGTTGCGCGTTCCGGTGAGGTGATCGATAAGTGGTTGACGTTCGCGGCGGCGGTATTCAATTGCCGCCGAGTTCTCGCGCCATTTTTCTTCGTCTTTTGTGAGATTCGCTCCTGTGCCTGCCACGTTTTGACCATAGGTTAAGGGTTCGCTGGCGGTGTCAGCGGGAGCAGCAGAGATGGTTCGTGAGATTGCGGTTTTAGTCGGGTTGGTATCCGCTTTACCGGCGATGGGGGCAGAGCTGACAGCGAGCGAGGCACGCCATTTCGTCACCGGGAAACTGTTCAGCTACAACTGTTATGATGGCACTCGCGGGTTGGCCCGTGTCCATCCCGATGGCTCAGTAGAAGGCTCCATGCAGGTTCGAGGGGCCGGCCCAACGCGATATGGCATGATGCCCGCCACGACCCTGTATGTCGACGGCGAGCGGATCTGCGCGTATCTGCCGAACTCGATCATCCAGCCGTGTTTTTACCTCGAGCGCACCAATGCCGAGAGTTTTCGCGGCTCAATCTCGGGGCTGAGCTTTGCCTATTGCGATTTCACCCGGCAAGAAGAGCCCGCGCGTGTCGCGCATAGCCCGCGCCAGCAACGGCGGCTCTCGCAAACCGCCGACAAATAGGCGCGGGATGATCTGATTTTCAGCGCTGCGTTGACCTCAGGACACGTGCGAGTTTCGCACTTTATGCTGACGCGCGAACAAATCGATGTTCGCCGCGCGGCGAATTTGGCCACAGCGATAGTTTTTCTCCTGTTAGCGCGGCAGGTGCGTTTGGAACCCCTGCCGCAGCTGCTCGCCATGCATCCAGATTTGCCGGGGCCCTTATTTCAACGGAGGCGAATAATTCGAACCAACTAACAGGTGAACACATCAAGTTGAAATCGCACGGCTGCAAGCTTGCAAGCGAGAGACAAATATCCTGCGCGGCCGCGCGCGTGAACATGCATTGCACACAGAGCATTTCGTGCGACGCGGCAAGCTTGCGCCACACCGCATCGCGCAAGATCGGCGCAAGTTCTGTAACTTTGGGAGTCCTGTCGCAGTCGCTGCATTTCAGAACACGCGCCATTCCGATTACCTCCCGATACTCCGGTGCTGAGATTATCTCTCTTCACAAAACGAATGACGGTGCTCCGGTAAAGAGGACATGATTTTATTTGGCGCGAGACTAATAACGTACCGTCTCGGCGTTCGATGATCAGCTGGCGGAGGTGTCTCACTGCGGTCGCACTTTAGACGCAGTTTTTTTATTCAAAGGAGATGGCTGGGGACGACCCCTGAGCGTCCCAATGGGTTATGCGAGCAATGCAATTTGCGGTGCCGCCTTTCACGAGGCCGGGTACGCCGTCGTGGCACGATACTTTGGGCTAACGGTTGTAGAGATCGAGATTCGTGAAGATGCGAGCGGCAAGACCGAGACCGCCGGCACTACCGACGTCTTGCCACTCATCGATCGGGTAGCGATTTACTGCGCGGGTCAGGCGTCTCGAACGGTTTTCAATTGCCGCAGTCGCGCGCTCGCTGTTTCAGACGAGCGCCAGGAGATCAGCAAACTTATGGAAGGCCTGACCGAGGATCACTGGCTTGAAATGAGAAACGCCGGTTATCGCCGCGCCATCGAAATCGTGAAGCGCAATGCGCCCGAGGTGGAGCGGCTGGCCAGCCTTCTGATTAAACAAAGACGCATCGACGAATACACAATCTCCCGGGCAATGATCTTGGCCGCTTGAGCAACGTACGCTCGAGGTAACACGAGCGTGATCTAATTTTCATATGTACCGTAATAGTATTGATTTGCCGGGTGTTGCGACCAGTGGAGTTCTTACAATGAGCAGAATCACCACAAAAGACGGTACTGAAATTTATTACAATGACTGGGGCAAAGGGCAGCCGATTGTTTTTAGTCACGGCTGGCCACTCAGCGCCGATGCCTTCGAAGACCAGATGTATTTTCTAGCCTCGCGCGGCTACCGTTGCATCGCTCATGATCGCCGCGGGCATGGGCGATCGAGTCAACCTTGGCAAGGCAACGACCTCGATACCTATGCCGATGATCTCGCCGAACTCATGCAGAAGCTCGACATCAGCGACGCAATTCATGTCGGCCATTCCACCGGCGGTGGCGAGGTCGCCCGCTATATCGGCCGCCACGGCACCAAGCGCGTGGCCAAGGCCGTGCTCGTCAGCGCCATTCCGCCGCTGATGCTCAAAACCACGGCCAATCCTGTGGGCTTACCGATCGAGGTCTTCGACGGGCTGCGCGCCGGCGTTCAGGCTGACCGCTCGAAATTCTGGGAAGACCTCAGCCTTCCATTTTACGGGTACAACAGGCCGGGTGCCAAGATATCAGATGGCGTGCGCCGTTCGTTCTGGCTGCAAGGGATGATGTGCGGCTTCCCGGGCTCATATTTTTGCATCAAGGCTTTTTCCGAATCCGACACGACCGAGGATCTAAAGAAATTCGATGTCCCGACTCTAATCTTGCACGGCGACGACGATCAGATCGTTCCGATCGTTTCTGCCGCCATGTTGTCGTCGAAAATCGTCAAGAATGCGAAACTGTTGGTCTATAAGGGCGCGCCGCACGGCATGTGCACGACGCTGAAGGATAAGGTCAACGAAGACCTGCTGGCGTTCATCAAGGCCTAAGCTCGGTAGCGACAGGCAAACGCAGCTGAAGGCATGTTCGCCTCCTTTTAGTGTGCTAGTTTGAGTCCGTACCATGCCTTGTCATGGGCCTCGGGGGAGGCGATGAGACGGCGCGAGTTTGTCACGCTTGTCGGTGGCGCGGCGGCGACCTGGCCTATTGCTGCACGGGCACAGCGATCCGAGCGGATGCGTCGGGTCAGCGTTCTCGTTGGCCTCGATGAAACGGATGCCGAAGCACAAAGGCGCGTCAAGGCATTCCGGCTAGGTATGCGCGATCTGGGGTGGATCGAAGGACGCAACATTCAGGTCGATATTCGATTTACCGGGAGCGATCTTGAGTCAATCAATAGGCATGTCGCGGAAGTAACTCGACTTGCACCGGACGTCATTGTTGCAAACAGCACCCCGATCGTAGCCGCACTGCGCTCAACAAAGAGAACGACTCCAATCGTATTCGCGATGGTGAATGATCCGGTCGGTCAGGGATTCGTTTCGAGTCTCGCACGCCCCGAGGCCAACATTACCGGGTTCTATTTCATCGATTTCGAAATGGTCGGCAAATGGATCAACATGCTTGGCGACGTCAAGCCAAGCCTGTCGCAGGTCGCATTGATATTCAATCCTGATACCTCGGCCTATTTTGACGACTTCCTGCGATCGTTCAAAATGTTGCAGCAGCAAACCTCGGTCGAGGTGCGGGCCGCGCACGTTCGCAGTGTTGCCGAGGTCGAATCCGCGATTGCAGAGTTGGGCCGTAATCCGGACAGCGGTCTGATCGCCGGGTCGGATATCTTTATCGTCGGCGTCCGCAAAACGATCGTTAAGTCGGCAGGAGAACACCGGGTGCTGGTCATTTCCCCCTATCGGCAATTCGTCGTTGAAGGAAGTCTGATGTCTTACGGGCCTGACACCGCCGACATCTTCCGACGTTCGAGTTCCTATGTCGACCGCATTCTCAAAGGTGAACCGCCAGGCAATTTGCCGGTGCAATCGCCGAACAAATTCGAACTCGTCTTCAATCTTAGGACAGCCAAGGCGCTTGGCCTTTCTGTCCCCAGCTCATTTTTGCAGCTTGCTGATGAGGTGATCGAATAGCGTCCTGCGATGTCCGCTTCTGGCCCTTGAGCGGAAACTCCAGTCACGAATGCCACTTTCGGCGATAAAAGCCGCTCTATTGGCTGAATGGCGAAAAGCACCATAATGTCTGAGAAGGTCAGCGTGCCCGTTTGTCAACAATCCCGCGAGTGGATTGTCGCCGCGCCGCTTCTGACCCAAGGCAGGCTGGTTCGAATAAACGCAACCGCTAACGATTGCTCAGGCCGCGTCCCAAAAAGAGGCTGATGGCACTTACCGTCGTGGAAAGAACAACGAGAACGATCCCAAGTGCGAGCGCCAAACTTAAGTCCCCCTTGCTCGTTTCCAGCGCGATCGCCGTTGTCATAGTCCGCGTATAGCCTTGAATGTTGCCGCCGACGACTATGATGGCGCCGACTTCTGCGATGGCGCGTCCAAAAGCGGCAAGAAAAGCCGTAAGCAACCCATCCCGGCCAATATTCATCAGCGACCAAATGCTACGAAATCGAGTAGCGCCGTCGCTCAAAAGAACGTCTCCGTAAGTGCTCCATAATGCGGCAGTCGTGCGATGAACCAGTGCCATGACAATCGGAGTCGCAAGCACGCATTGCGCAACAATCATTGCCGCTGGTGTGAACAGAATACCGAGTGACCCCAACGGCCCGGAGCGCGAAACCAGCAGGTAAATTGCAAGCCCCACCACGACAGGCGGTAAGCCCAGAAGCGCGTTGACGACAACAATAAACGCGCCTCTGCCGGGAAATTGATACACCGCCAACGCCGCGCCCAGTGGAGCGCCTATTGCAAACGCGCAAGCACTTGCAGTCAGACTTACTTCGACGGACAGAAATATAATTTCCCGCAGATCGGGGTCGAATCCGCCGATCAAATCAAACGCGGTAAAGAAGGCTGTAGCGAAATCGTTCACCGAAGAACTATTAGCATGCATGCCCGCCTTTGACGCAATGCGGATATCGCCCGGAGGCTTCGAACTCTAATAATTTCCAGCGAAAATCAAAAATGTTATAAACATAGACAACCACACGCTGGTGAAAGAGAAGATGTTCAACCCGTTCTTCACGACCAAACCGACGGGAGAGGGCACCGGCCTCGGCCTCTCGATCAGCCACGACATCCTCGTCAAGCAACATGCCGGCTCGATCGAGATCGACACACAGGTGGGCGAGTTCACCGAAATCAGGATTATTCTGCTGCGCTCTGCCGCGTATGTCTGAAATCCACGGCAGAACGCTCCTAATCCGTTTGAATGTCCGCTAATGGCCCTCGGCGCACGCGGCTCGGACAGCCACTGTAGTGCTGCGACGCTATTACTCGGCGGCTTGCTGGGTCAGCTGATCTCGACCGGCTTTTTCGCGTTGCGCGGAGCGGCCCCAGTTCGTAATCCACGCCGAGACTCGATCCAAATAGAGATAAATCACGGGTGTTGTGAAGAGCGTTAATGCCTGACTGACCAGCAAGCCGCCTACCATCGCGTAGCCAAGCGGCTGTCGAATCTCGGCGCCAGTGCCCTGGCCTAGCATCAGCGGTACGCCACCCAACATTGCGGCCATCGTTGTCATCATGATTGGGCGGAAACGCAAAAGAGCGGCGCGCCGGATAGCGTCAGCGGGTGACAGGCCATCATCTCGTGTAGCAACGATCGCGAAATCGACCATCATGATTCCGTTTTTCTTGACGATGCCGATCAGCAGGATGATCCCGATAAGTGCGACGAGACTGAAATCGAAATGAAATAGCATCAGCATCAACAAGGCCCCGACGCCTGCCGAGGGAAGCGTGGAGAGAATTGTGATAGGATGAATATAGCTCTCATAGAGAATACCGAGAATAAGATAGACAACAATCAGCGCAGCGAGAATCAGGAGTGGAACTGTTGAAAGAGAATCCTGAAATGCCTGGGCATTACCTTGAAAAGCGGTATTGATCGTCGCCGGCACATTTAATTGGGCTTTGGCCTTCTCGATTGCGTCCGTCGCCTGGCCAAGCGCAACTCCCTGGGCAAGGTTGAAACTGATAGTGATCGCCGGAAACTGCCCCTGGTGGCTTATCGAGAGCGGTTCGATGGGATGCGTGGTCCACTTGGCGAACGCCGACAACGGGACTTCGCCGTTGGTTATAGGCGAGCGCAGGAAAATCTTATCGAGTGTCGCGGGGTCTCCCTGAAGGGACGGCAGTACCTCCATAATCACGTAGTAGCTCGACAGCTGGGTGAAATACTGGGCTATCTGACGCTGGCCGAAAGCATCATAAAGCGTGTCGTCGATCATCTGCGCAGTGAATCCGTAGCGCGAGGCCTGGTCGCGGTCGACTTTTAGGGTCAACGTCAGGCCTTCTGTCTGTTGGTCGGTTGCAACGTCGCGCAACTCCGGAAGCCCCTTAATTTTGGCAAGAATCTTTGGAGCCCACTCATTGAGCTGTTCGATGTCTGCGCCCTGAAGAGTGTACTGAAATTGTGTCCGCGACGCGCGGCCGCCGACGCGGACATCCTGCGCGGCCTGAAGAAAGAGGCGGGCGCCCTCGACCTTGTCGAGCTGGCCACGCAGTCGCGCGATAATCTGATCGGCGTTCGCCGTGCGCTCGCTGCGGGGCTTCAAGGTGATGAACATGCGTCCGGTATTGGGCGGATTGCCATTTCCGCCCATGAACATGGCGACGTGGTCAACGGCGGGATCTTTGCGGACGATTTCTCCAAGCGCGAGTTGGTGTCGCATCATTTGCTCTGGGGAGGTGTCCTGCGCTGCCTCCGAGATTCCCGTCAGCAGCCCGATATCCTGTTGCGGGAAAAAGCCCTTTGGAATCACAACAAACAGAGCAACCGAAAGTGCAAGGGTGCAAAAAAAGACGATAAGTGTCGTGAACTGGTGCCGGAAGACAACGTCGAGCCCGCGCTCATAAGCGTGCAGCAGCGCGTCGAAGGCACGCTCGCTCCACGCGTAAAGTTTTCCGTGATGTATTTCCTTCGGTGGCTTGAGGAAGCGCGACGCCATCATGGGCGTCAACGTCAGCGACACTAAAGCCGACATGAAGATTGTCATGGAAAGGGTGACAGCAAATTCACGAAATAGACGCCCGATGATGCCGCCCATCAGCAGCAGCGGGATAAGCACGGCAACAAGCGAAATGCTGATCGAAACGATCGTGAACGCGATCTCGCGGGATCCGTGAAGCGCGGCTTTGAGCGGCGCTTCTCCCTCTTCGACGTAACGGGTTATGTTTTCCAGCATGACAATGGCGTCATCGACAACGAAACCAACCGCGATTGTCAGCGCCATCAGCGAAAGGTTGTCGAGGCTGTAGCCGAACATCCACATCAGCGCGCATGCGCCCAACAAGGCAAGGGGAACTGTGATGCTTGGGATGATGGTCGCCCAAAGGCTGCGGAGGAAGGCGAAAATCACAAGCACTACGAGTATGATCGTGATGAGCAGCGTGAATTGAACGTCCTCCACAGCGGCCCGAATGGTCTGCGTTCGGTCGCTCAGCGTGAATATATCGATTGCCGGCGGCATCGTGGCACGCAGCCTCGGTATCATGTCCTTGATCTTGTCGACGGTCTCGATGACGTTTGCGCCGGGCTGTTTGAAGATCACCAGAACGATGCCTGGTTTTCCATCCGCCACGGCCGCTTGTGTCGTGTCCTGCGGGCCTGTGACGGCCTGACCGATGTCGCGCACACGGAGTGGTGCGCCATTGCGGTAAGCGACAATGACGTCGTTCCAATCCTTCGAATGCGTCAGCTGGTCGTTGGTGTAAATCGTGTAGGAACGCGTTTGGCCGCGAATGGTGCCCTTCGGGTTATCGACCGTTGCGATTGATAACGGTGTTCGGACGTCCTCAAGTGAAAGCCCCTTGGCAACGAGTTTGGCCGGGTCAAGCTGAACCCGGATCGCGGGCTTTTGCTGGCCGCCGATCAATACTTGTGCGACGCCGGAAATCTGGCTGATTTGCTGGGCGAGTTTGGTCTCCACATTATCGTCGACCTCCGTCAACGGTAATGTATCGGATGTGGCGCCGAGCAAAAGGATTGGTGAGTCCGCAGGGTTGACCTTGCGGTAGGTGGGCGGGCTGGGAAGATTCTTGGGTAATTGTCCGGCGGCGGCGTTGATCGCCGCCTGCACGTCATTGGCGGCTGCGTCAATGTTGCGTTCAAGGTTGAACTGGATGGTGATGGCGCTTGAGCCGCCGACGCTGGTCGACGTCATCTGCGAAACGCCAGGGATTTGCGCGAACTGTGTTTCCAGCGGCTGTGCAACCGCCGACGCCATTGTGTCGGGGCTAGCTCCCGGCAGGTTCGCCGAGACTTGAATGGTCGGAAAGTCCACCTGTGGTAGCGGGGCCACCGGCAAGTGCGGATAGGCAACGAGGCCGACGAACAGGACGCCCACCATCAGCAACGATGTCGCGATCGGCAGGCGTATAAACGGCCCGGAGATTCCGCCTTCCATGGTCAGTGAGCTTTTTGCGAGGTGTTGGCGGCTTGCTTGTCGGCCGAAGCCGGTGTGTTTGCAGTATGCGGGTCAACGATCGCGCCCTCCGTCAAGCGATATTGGCCAGAGGTCACAACACGGTCGCCATTGGTCAGGCCATCGAGGACAACGGCCTGGGTGGCACCTTCGTCGGCCACTTTGATATCGTGTGTCGTCACTTTATTGTCTTTGCCTACAACGAAGGCGAAGAGCCCGTTCGGCCCATGCTGGATTGCATCGTTGGGAATCACGAGAACGTTTTTTCTTGTGTCGACCAGGAGCCGTGTTGCAACGGAGAGTCCGGGCCACAACGCATTGTCGGTGTTCTGAAACGTGGCCTTCATGCGAATTGTACCGCTGGCCTGATCGACCTGGTTGTCGACCAGCGCGAGATGTCCATTGGCAAGAGTTTTTGTGCCATCCGACGACAACGCGATAACGGGTACGGTTCCGGAAGCCAACGCGCTGTTGATCTGTCCGATGTTCGCCTCCGGCGCTGTGAAGACCACGGAAATCGGCTGAAGCTTCACAATCGTTACGATACCCGTCTGGTCGTTCGCGTGGACGATGTTGCCGGGATCGATGAGACGAAAGCCGGTTTTGCCGGATAACGGAGAGCGGATGCTCGCGTAGCTGAGTTGCGTTCCGGCGTTATCAATCGCGGCTTGGTCACCTTTTATCTGGGCGACGAGCTGGTCGACCTTCGCCTGTTGCGTATCGAGCTGTTGTTTTGAGGCATAATCCTGAACGGCAAGGGTGCTGTAGCGCTGGAGATCGAGTTGTGCATTCTTCAGATTGGCTTCGTCCTGCGCCTTTTTGGCCTGCGCCTGTTCGAGGGCTGCCTGAAATGGACGAGGGTCGATCTGCACCAGCAGATCGCCTTCATTCACCATCTGTCCCTGACGAAAGCCGACCTTGATCACCTGGCCATCGACCCGGCTCCGCACGGTGACCGTATTGTACGGTTGCACCGTGCCGAGACCGTTGAGATACACAGGGAAGTCGGCGTTCTGGACAGACTGGGTCGTGACGGGAATTGCGGCCGGCGCCTTTGCCTGGCGGTTGCCGGCATCGGTTTGACTCGCGGAGGCGTAGCGCCAGCCGACATATCCGGCGATAAGCAGCATCGCTGTCAGGCCGAGGATACCCTTCGCGCTGCGCAGCCGTGACGCGTGGATCCAAAGCAAAAAATCTCTCCTGGGCCGGCCGGCAGGCGGTCCGTTCGTGATATCGATATCCATCCAACGTTCCGCCAGGCCAAAACCTGTGTTCCATCAAGTTACAAATAAGTCAGACAGTTCCTCGCCTAAAATTTATGCAGGATTTATTTTCAACCTGACCCCGAGCGGGGGTAGGGGTGTCTACGTCCGAAACAAATACCGGACGATGGCGTTATTTCGCGGGGCGCGGTCGCTGGATAAAATGCCAGTGAGGATAAAATGCGTGCCCGTCGACCGGCGTCGCCCTTCGCAGATTGTTCCAACGTTGTAAATCTGGGGTTTTATCGACGGGAGAAAAAGCTCCGGTCGTCTCGTTCGTTGACGTTCCAGCCAATGCACAATTTGCGACAGTCGCGAGACCGAGGAGAAGAGTTTTGGTCCGACGCGAGTTACCGGGACCGCATGAGAGCAAATGCGGTGGTATTTCTGTTTTTGATCTTTCTTGTGACGAGCGGGGTATGGCTGCTCAACGGTCTTAATGACGCCTTTGGACCCGAACGCCTCTCACGTCAGCACACACAAACCCACGATGTCAGTCCGGGCGTTATCACTCGACTGGCGCATAATGTGCTCTCTTGAGCCGCTCATTTTAGCCACGCGGACATATCGCACGCTGGCGTAATTTAAAAAATTACCCTCCGTTAACGCAGGTTCCCTGGAGCAGTAACGTTTTGAGATCGTTGGCGGGCGCATCCTGGGGAACACGAATGGGCGCGCCCACAAAAGAACGAGCTGCCCGAAAGGGCGGGAAAAGTACAAAAATCAATCAGCAGAACGTGCTGTGCTCTCGGCTCGGCATGACCGGCCTGGAAAGATTCTTCAGCCGAAGCAATGTTGCGTTCTACCGCGCTCTTGCAAACAGAAGAACAAGCGCCGCCAAAAGAAGGGAGATCTTGAGACTTCTGGAAGAAGAGCAAACTAGGTTTAGACTGGAATTTGAGAGAGACACGGCTAAAAAAAATCAGCCATGATGTTGGCGTGCCAGGTACGACAAGCAAAAAAATGGGCCTGAAGCTCGTGATAGTTTTCGTACTGGTGGGCGCTGCTATATGGCTTTCGCGCACCAAACGAAAAAAATGCGACCGGATTGACAGGTGATGCACTCCGCTAACGGCGCAAAGCGGGCATTGCATTGAATTACGGTGTGAGATTTGATTGACCGGTTCGGAGCCAAACGCGCGGCTTATTGATCCACTCGCCAGGTCTTGAAAAGGAGTTGTTTTTTGTCGAGCCCGTCAAGACGATCGGATACGATCGTTATCCAGACATTCCGTAACCAAAACATCCCTGCCTGGATACAGCGTTGCCTGCACAGCGTGCAGAAATGGGCGGCGTTGCGTGACTACGAGTACTCGCTGGCGGGCGACGAATTCTACAATTTGTGCGGTCCGGAATATCTGTCGCGTGGCAGCAAGAATCCCCAAGCCATCACCAACCTCGCCCGTCTAGTCGCGACGCGCGAGCGATTGGATGCCGGCTATCAACGGGTGATTTGGCTCGACGCGGATGTGTTCGTGTTCGACCCCGCCAGGCTTGTATTCGATTTTCCAGCCGAAAGCCTGACCACCGGCTATGCTTTTGGTCGCGAAGTTATCCTGCTCCGTCGGGCTGGTGTGACCCACGCCATTTCGCCCGCTCCCCATAATGCGGCGACATTCTTTACTCAGAACGCTGTTGATCTGGATATGCTGATCGCGCTTATCCGTCACATCGATTCTAAGCGGCACATCGTAAGTAACTATCAGGTTGGGGTGCGCTTGCTTCGTGGCTTGCAATATTCACTGATGTTTCCAACGTTCTCGCATGTCGCTGTATTTTCGCCGGTCTTGCTTCGTGCTTTGGCGGAGCACGATGAAAAGGTTTTGAGATTTTATGGCCAGACCTACCTTTATCACTCCTGCGCGGGGAATCTCTGCCTTGCGCGGCAAGAGAAGGTTACCGAAGCCGTGCTCATGCGAGCGATCGACCGCCTGGAGGCAGGACAGGGCGACGCCCTTAATCAATATGCACCTGAACCGGGCGTGCGTTTGCTGCCCTATGACAGCTCCACCGAAATCCCCGCGGCGCCACTGCCGCTACAATTTGCCGAGTGGCGGCCAAGGTTGAAAGCCAAGTTGCAATCGCTGATCGCATACCGCTAGCCGTTGACGCATTGTTATTCGCTTTTTTATTGATGCCAGAAGAGAAGAGAAGAGAAGAGAAGGTCGCTTTTGGCCCAAAACGACGTTAGGCATGAACGAATTCCTAATCGGGGCGATTGAATTTGACGGAATTTTTTTGAACGCTTTAACTACCAATATCCAAAGCCAAAAATCGTCAGAATCAATAAATGCATCAATGTGAAACTCCACCCATCCCGGCATTCTTACATTCGTCCCGCGGCGGGACCGCGTCAGCCAGTCGGAATGGGTTGCCTGAATGTCTGTTATTCCCTTCATCAGCGCCGCAAAAATTGCCGGTCTTTCGACGACAACCTTCAGCTCGCTGAAAACCACCAGCATCGCGGCTTTTTCCACGACCCAGCTGGCGGTCCTGAATGCGGATCAGGTCAATGCGCTCACATCGACCGCCCTGCAATACCTGGCGACGGCGCAGCTTCAGGCGATCTCCTCGACGACCATGGGCGGTCTGATCGAGGCGCAGATACAGGCTTTCACCACCACCCAGATCACCGAGCTGACGTCGACGCAGGTGAGCGCGCTTACCGCCGGCGAGATCGGCGCATTGTCGCCGGAGGAACTGCAGAACCTGTCGACCACGCAGGCCAGCGCGCTGACCGCGGCCCAGATCGGCTCGCTGAGCACGACAGTCCTCAACAATCTCACCACCACGCAGGTGGCGGCGCTGAGCACGGTGCAGGTGCAGGGCCTGACCACGACCCAGCTCAATGCGCTGTCGATCGACAACCTGGGCGCGCTTGACGTCACCAAGCTCGGCGCCGGGCAGACCGCCGGCCTGAGCACGACAGTGATTGGCGATCTGACCACCACGCAGGTGGCGGCACTGGCGGCCACGCAGGTGGCGGCGCTAAATGCCAGCCAGATCGCTCAGCTGACCACGACCGAGCTGCAGAGCCTGTCTACCACGCAGGCCGGTGCACTGACCGCGGGCCAGATCGGCTCGCTGAACATGACGGTGCTCAACAATCTCACCACCGCGCAGGTAGCGGCGCTGACCGCGGCGCAGGTGCAAGGCCTCTATTGGGCCCAGCTCAATGGTCTGTCGATAGACAATCTTGACGCTTTGGCGCTCGCACTGTTGTTGCCGGTGCAGGTTGTCGGGCTAAACACCACCACGATCACTAACCTGACTGAGACCCAGGTTGGTGCTCTGACCGCGGCGGACATCGGCGCCTTGACAACGGCCGGGGTCAATAGCCTTTCGACGACCGAAATCGCCGCTTTCACGTCAACCCAGGCCGGCGGCTTCACGAGTGCGCAGATCGCCGGAATGACGACGACCAACTTCAGCGCATTGTCGAGTACGAGTGGCATCCCCGGTCTAAGCACGGATGCCATCGCCGGCCTCACGACCGAGGAAATAGACAGCCTGACGACGACACAGGGGCAGGCATTTGTCATGGCTCAGATCGCCGTCATGTCGATTGATGTGGCGAGTGCGCTGGCGGCTCTCATTGGGTGATCGTTGACCGGCCCGCCGCTGGCATTGGCACGCCAGCTACGGCAGGCTATGCCGCCGTGTCTTGGGAAATCTCGCGCGCATCCGCAAAAATGTCTCGGGGTGTCGCTAATTAGGTTTTTGTACCCGCAATCAAGTCGCCGTGAATGGCTGCAAACTGCGGGAACATCGCTTGAAACAAATTCGTTGCCGTAGCGTTGGTGGCTGGGCAGTCCAAACAAGGGACTTGCGTATGGAGCACCTGATTCGGGAGTTTGGTGCATGGCTTAAGCAGGGATTTGGCTGGCTCGTCGACGTGATTGTATTCGGATGCTTATGGGGCATCAGCCAGATCTCGCGGCTTCTTGGTACGCAATTCGGGGGCGCTCCGATCCTGAAGATTGTAGTTCTCGTTCTGGTGCTCCTCCTCCTCCTGTATGCATTCTATTGGGTGTTCGGCCGCTTCATCGGAGTGATACGATGGGCACTCGATAGGATCGCGTATGCATTAGGGGTGATTCTGTTTAGCGCTGCCGTAGTATCGGGAGTGTTCGCCAGCGCAGGGCTCGTTGCGGCCTTGGCAATCTGGTTGATGGGCAACATCAACTTGGCCGCGCGGTGAGTCATTGCGAGGCGTCATGAATACACGCCCGAGAACTGCGAACCATTTACCTATGAATGAAAGGCGGCGATTTTGATGGCATTGCCTTGCAGAAAGGCTCAGAGGATCGCGATGAAAACAATCGTACCCCTTACTTCGGCCGTTGTGCTTGCTCTTGCGTTGATGCCGGCCAGCGCGGCGCCTGCGCACAAAAAGCGTCACACGAAGGCTGCCGCTGCTGAACAGCCGCAGATTGCCTGCACCGTCGTCGGCTGCAACCCGGTTC
This sequence comes from Pseudolabrys sp., assembly GCA_035626335.1. Classification (GTDB taxonomy): domain Bacteria; phylum Pseudomonadota; class Alphaproteobacteria; order Rhizobiales; family Xanthobacteraceae; genus Pseudolabrys. Next base: position 22,674 of record DASPNW010000023.1, on the reverse strand, counting down.
CGCGCGGCTGCCATCCCGAAATGGGCTACACACCGGGCGGAACACCCACCGGTTTTGATGTGGCCGTCTGTCCGAACTATACGCTTTACGGAAACCGCCGCTAACCGAAAACGGGCCCAAGTCCGCTTTTGGCCCAAAGCGGACATGGAAATCGGCCTCTTCCAAAGCCCCCCTTCCGGTATACCGGTTTGAATCGATACGATGCGCGCCTTATGACTTCTGGGGCGGCAATGAGACGGCGCGATTTCATCAAACTCCTCGGCAGTGCCGCCCCCGTCTGGCCTGTTGTCGCCCATGCACAACAGACGGACCGTGCACGACGTATCGGCGTCCTTATGGCGTTCAATGAGACTGACGCCAGGGCGAGAAGTTGGCTTTCTTTGTTCGACGATGAGCTCGCGAAGTTGGGCTGGAGCGGAGGTCGCAAGCCACACACGGACGTTCGCTGGGCCGGTGACAACGTTGATCGCATGCGAACGTTTGCAAAGGAGTTGGTAGCCTTTCAGCCGGATGTCATTCTCTCATTCGGAACACCCGTCACCGCCGCCCTTCAACGCGAAACGCGTACAATTCCAATTGTCTTCGCTATTGTCTCCGATCCGGTCGGTGAAGGCTTTGTCGCGAGCCTGTCCCATCCCGGCGGAAACATCACGGGGTTTCATAATTCCGAGTCTTCGATTGGCGGCAAGTGGATGGAATTGCTCAAGCAGATCGCACCCTCAGTGACACGGGCAGCCATGATCTTCGATCCGGACACGGCGCCCGGACACGGCAAGTATTACATGCCTGATTTTGAAGCGTCCGCGCGGTCCCTCAATGTGCGGCCGATTGCGGCGCCTATACACAGTGTTGCCGAGCTTGAAGCGGTAATAACCGATCTGGGGCGCGAGCCTGGAAGTGGCTTTGTCGCAATGGCGGACTTTTTCTTATTCATCAATCGAGAAACGGCGATATCACTGGCAGCCCGCAACCACGTACCGGCGGTTTATCCCTGGCGCGACGTTGTCGTTGCGGGTGGTTTGCTTTCGTACGGTCCCGATCTCGCGGATATCGTCCGACGCGCAGCGCCTTATGTTGATCGCGTCTTGCGCGGAGAGAAACCGGCCAATCTACCTGTGCAGGTGCCAACCAAATTTGAGATTGCGGTCAATCTCAAAACCGCCAAGGCGCTTGGCCTTGAGGTGCCGTCTTCAATCCTGGTGAGCGCAGACCAGGTGATCGACTAGGCATGTCCGCTTTTGGCCCTTGGCAGAGATCTCGGATTGCACCGCACAGCGTCATTTAAACGATGCAGGCTCCGATGGGAGAAATGCTTATGTCCGAATACACACACCGATTTAACCGGCTCGCCTCCAGTCTTCACGCGGACCTGAGGACTTTCTCTGATGCATTCGGAACGCTGTTGGTCGATACTTTTCATTATCTGGCGCTGTTCGCGCTTGGTGCGACCACCGTGTGGTCCGCTGTCGGGGCTTTCCTGGGCATGGTGCATCGAGGGCGAGCCGATCTCGGAGATCTCCTGCTCCTGTTTATCTATCTAGAAATCGGCGCAATGGTTGGAATTTACTTCAAAACGACAAGGCTGCCAGTCCGTTACCTGATTTATATTGCCATCACCGCTTTGGCTCGAGTTCTCATAGAACTCGTTAGCGCAGAGCATAGAACAGGGATGGATATCCTCATTGTTTCGGGAGCAATTCTTTTGTTGTCTTTTGCCGTTCTGGTTCTGAGATTTGGATCAAACAGATTCCCGTCTAACGGATCACTCGCTGATATGAAAAGTGGCAAACGTCCGGTTCGCCGGGTACCGGCACCCATTCGTTCGCGACAGGACGAGGTTTAATTTCCGTGAACGGTGCGCGCGTCGCTTTTGAGTGAGGTAGTTCACCCTTTGGAAATGTCCGCTATTGGCCCTTAGCAGGCACCACGGATTGCACCTACATGTCCGCTCTTGGGGGTAAAGCGGATCATTATTGGACTTGGGTCCAACTCGACCGCCGCTCGCGCATCTTAGAAGATTAGACGCTTTACCTTTCCTGCGCACAGGAGGGGGGTGCCCCATGAGAAACGCGTTGATTTCTGCTTTAATCTTGATCTTCGCAGCGGTGTCATCACACGCGCAGACCCCATCTCCTGATGAACTGAACCGCCGAATTTTAGAGCGGCGCGCGTTTGAAGCTGTCGTCTGGGGCATGCCGGTCGTGAACTATGATTTGATGGTTCAGGAAATGCTCAGCAAGACGAACGGCAAGGTGAATCAGGTCATCTATTGGGGCAGGCCACTCGATTCTAAAAACCAAACGCTGACGCCGAACCCGGACGCGCTCTACTTCATGGCCTTCTACAACACGAAGGACGGCCCCATCGTACTCGACTTGCCGCCCGCAGACGCCGGCGGCTCGTTCAACGCCAATATCGTCACGGTGTGGCAGATGCCGCTTGAGGATGCCGGCCGGTTCGGCATCGACAAGGGAAAGGGCGTCAAGCTTCTGATCTTGCCGCCGGGCTACAAGCGGACTCCGCCAAAAGGCTACGCGGCACGGCAGTCCGATACATTCGGCGGCTATATGCTGTTCCGGGCGAACCTCAAGAGCCACAGCCCGGCCGATGTCGATGCAGCAATCGCATACGGCAAAAGGATGAAAATTTATCCACTGGCGCAGGCCGCCAATCCGCCACCAACGGTGTTCACGGACGTCAAGGACATCGACTTCGACTCCACGATTCGCTACGACGCGAGCTTCTTCAACAATCTCGACCGCATGGTGCAGAACGAGCCATGGCTGCAACGCGACCGCGCGATGATCGACCAGCTCAAGACCCTCGGAATTGAAAAGGGAAAGCCCTTTACGCCCAGTGACGCGACTAAGACGTTGCTTACTTCCGCGGCGCGAGAAGCACACGCGTTTCTCGAGGCCAAATATGACGCGGGCCTCCCGCCCTTTTTCTCGGCTGCAAGTCGCTGGACGGCACCGGCCCCTCCGGACTTGATCAAAGTGATGCAGGATGGCTATGCCGACATAAATGTGTATCCCGTCGACGAACGTGGGATGGCTTACAGTTATGCCTTTATAGGCCTCAAACGGCTTGGAGCGGGACAGTTCTATTCGATCTCAATCCGGGACAAGGACGGCGACTCCTTCGACGGAGCCAAGACCTATCGGCTCAACGTGCCCTCAAACGTGCCGGTCGACCAATACTGGTCGGTGACCGCCTACGACCGGGAGACACACGCATTAATTAAGAATATGCCGCGCGCGAGCCGCTCATCGCAAATTCCCGAGATTCAGAAGAACGCCGATGGCTCAATCGACGTCTATTTCGGACCAAAGGCTCCGGCGGGAAAGGAATCGAATTGGGTCCCCACCGATCCCGCTCGCAAGTTCGAACTGATGGCGCGTTTCTACGGGCCGAAGAAGGAATTCTTCGACAAGGTGTGGAAGTTGCCGGACGCCGAAAAGGTCGCGGCACAGTAGGTCAGTGATGTCCGCTATTGGGCAAAGCGGACTTTGCAAGGCCAAAAGCCAAAAGATATTCCAATTGAGCAGCCTACGAAGTTTGAGCTAGCGATCAATCTAAGGACCGCAAAAGCTATCGGCCTCACGATTCCTGAAAAGTTCTTGCTGCGCGCCGACACCCTGATCGAATAATGGTCGTTTTGCCGCGTCGCATGAGCCGCGTTATACCCATAGCGGACATGAGGGGCCGCAAAGTGCTAGCCTTTAAGCCTTGCATGAGGGGGGCTACATGCGACGGCGCCAATTCATCGCGCTACTTGGCGGGGCTGCAACTTGGCCGGTTGTGGTGCGTGCGCAGCAAAATGAGCGCGTGCGGCGCGTCGGCGTGCTGTTGCCAAGCGGGGCTGATGATCCAGAGTATGAAGCCCGCATGAAGGCGTTTACGGAGCGGCTCGTCCAACTGGGATGGGTCGAAGGGCGAAATGTCCAAATTGAGAAGCGTTGGGGAAAGGGAAATACCGAGCAGACGCGCAAATTCGCCGCCGAATTGGTAGCACTTGCGCCCGACGTCATTCTGGCACCGGGGAGTTCGGCAACGGGCCCTCTGCTTCAAGCGACGAGCAGCATACCAATCGTATTTGCAACTGTCCCCGATCCGGTCGCTGCTGGTTATATCGACAGTTTGTCGCGGCCGGGGGGCAACGCCACGGGATTTGCCAGTTTTGAATATTCTATCGGCGGGAAGTGGCTCGAACTTCTCAAAGAGATCGCACCAAGTGTAACGCGCGTAGCGGTAATTCGCGATAACGCGACAGCGGCCGGTGTCGGTCAGGTCAGTGCCATCCAAACCGTTGCATCCTCGCTTCACTTGGAGTTGGCTGTGATGAACTTTCGCAGCCCCGCCGACCTCGAAAGCGCGGTGGCGGCCTTCGCGCGCCCCTCGAGCGCCATGCTCGTTGGGCAAGGGGGCGGGGCGATCGTCCATCGTAAGTCGATTGTTGCTCTTGCAGCAAAATATCGCCTGCCTACCGTTTACGTGGACCGCATCTTTGTGACGCTTGGCGGTCTGATGTCCTATGGGCCGGATCGCGTCGATCAGTATCGGCAAGCGGCGGGCTACGTAGACCGCATTCTTAAAGGTGAAAAGCCCGCTGATTTGCCGGTGCAAACTCCGAACAAATACGAATTGGTCATCAATCTCAAGACCGCGAAAGCACTCGGCCTGAACGTGCCGCCGTCGCTGCTCGCCCGCGCTGACGAGGTGATCGAATAGGTTGCCACGTCCGTTTTTGACCCAAGGCGGACATGCAACAGTGCGTGCACAGGGTTGTTCCGACGGCTATGGCTACGGATTTGCCGAACTTGCAGTAACTGCCCCGCGCGGGTGCCATTTTCGAAGATCGAGATTGAGCACCGTCCAGTGCGTCACGTCGTGTCTGCAAAAATCATGTTTTTTTGGTGAGGTACCTGCGACCCGATAGCCGAATTTTCGGATATACCAACCAATGACCTCGGGTCGATCAGATTCAGTCTTCACATTTTGTATTCCGATCTTCTTCATTTCCTTGAGGCGGGCGATTTGTAATTTCTCACCAATGCCGTGGCCGCGCCAAGCCGGATCGACAGCAAGGCTTACCGTTTCGGCCCAGCCGTTGTCCAACACGATGTAACTCGCGACGCCCACTATCTTATGCCGAACGATTGCAATCGTAGTACGCTCAGGCTCGAGCCCCGTAGTTTCGACAACAGGCACTGTCGCTGTTGGCTCGACCGGAGCCATATTCCAGTACGACAGGATTTCGATAACCCGCGGCAGGTCATTGTCTGACAACTTGCGCAACATGACCTCGGACATTTCAAAGCCCGCTAGCTAATCCGGTTATGAAATCCACAAAGCTTGGCAACATCATCAAGATAGTAAAAGCATGCCCTCGAAGATCGAAATCGTCAACGAGGCGGCGACAGGTATCGATCTTCACCGGGCCTCGCTGCGAGTTTTTTGGATCAAGAGGTCGGCTGCGCGATCCAGCGCATTGAATTGGGCATAACGAGCGCGCACATATTCTGGATCAACCTTTTTTGCGAATGGCGACGACAAATGCCACACGTTACCGTGCGGGTTGACCTCCAGAACATAGAGTCGTCCGCTTTGGACGTCGCGAATAATGTCGACTCCAAGTACGGGGCATTCTGGGAACGCTTCGTGAGCACGTTCACCGAGAGCAACGATCCCGGGATCATTACAGAGCGAACGGACCTGACCCATCGAATTGTCATTTGTGGCGATGACCCCAGACGGGTCGTCGGCGATTTGAGCAAGTGGCGGGCGCTTCTTGTCCCACCGGTTCCAGACACAATATAGGGCGCGGCCAAACATGGTCAGAACCCGATAGATAGTCGGGTACCCATCTTCGGCATGGTCGATGTAGGGCTGAACCAGGATTTGATCGTCGGCAAGTGCGGTCAATTCGTTGTAACGCGCGGCAAGATCGGTGGAGCGAACGAGCTTCAACCCTTTGCTCGAATTTGAATTGTTTGGCTTGACGACAACGAATTCGCCCCATTCCGAAGGATCGAGGGAATGCACCGAAGAAAGCATCGCTGTCCTCGGCGTCAAGATATCAATCGAAGATAGCCGACGTAGCTGTTCATCCTTGCCTAGAATATGCCCGCAAAAAATAGCGCCTCCGCGAGGGACAAAGTTAATCAATTGAATTGGTGAGAATACTAAAGACGGACGCCGGACCTGCCAGCGAGCGGTGACCGAATTGGCATGTCCATTGTCGGCTATACGAACCTCAATGTCGGGCGCATCACGGTCTATTCGTTGTTTGACGGCGAGCCAATCGGCAGGGTCTTGAAGATGTGCCGTCTGTATGATCAGCAAATTGCGCGTGGGTTCAAAGGTCGGCATCGCGTTGTGTCTAGAGCGGCTATATTTTCAAGGTGGCAACGATGCCCGTTCCGGCCCGATTTTAAAAGCAGCAAAGGCTAGCGATCTTCCGACTGTACGGCCAATGAACATAACCGCGGCAGTAGAGGGGTCTCAGTTGCCCGACGCGCTGGCGGGAAGCCAAGTCTCCAATATTCGCCGGTCTTCGTCACCGAGTTCTGTGACGTTACCAGGCGGCATGGCGTGCGAGCGCACAGCGTAGATCTCGATCAACCTTGCGTTTAGTCTGATTTGTTCAGCATCGTCGAGTCGCACACCGCCTGGCGCTGCGCCGATGCCTGCCCAAACCGGCTCGTTCGCGTGACACATGCTGCAGCGGGAAATTATGATGTCCTGAACATCGGCAAATTTAGGCGTAGCGGGCAGCGCGCCGCTCTTTGCGCCGGAAGGACCGGCTCCCGATAGCCAGGCAATCGCAAGCATGCCGGCAGCTGCCACGACCCAGGTCCACCAGGGGTTCCCTCTTCCTTCGTGACGCGAATTAAAGAAATGGCGGATTACGGGGCCGATAAGCAGCACGATCGCGACGATCAGCCAGTTAAATCGTGTCCCAAAAAAAAGCGGATAGTGGTTGCTCAGCATCAGAAATATGACGGGCAGGGTGAGATAGTTATTGTGCACCGAGCGCTGTTTCCCGATCGTGCCCCAGAACGGATCGGGAGTTTGACCGGCGATCATCGCGGCGACGATCTTCTTCTGATACGGGATTATGATGACGAAGACGTTCGCCACCATAATGGTGCCGATTAGCGCCCCGATCTGGGTGAAAGCCCCGCGTCCGCTGAACACGTGAGTGAAAGCGTACGTGAGGGCGACAAGGAAAACATAGCCGACCAGAGCCAGCGGAACTTCGTGCTTGCCTAACGGCGAGCGGCACAGCGCCTCGTAAGCGCCCCAGGCCGCAGCCAGGCTGAAGAACGCGATTGCCGCGGCCTGCGGCGCACTCATGGCAAGCACGGATTTGTCGATCAAGAAGAGATCGGCATTGAAGTAATAGACGAGCACCAACAGCGCAAACCCGGACAACCAGGTTGTGTAGGCTTCCCATTTGAACCAAGTCAGCTCATCCGGCAGCTTTCCAGGCGCCACCAAGAACTTGATCATCTGGTAGAAGCCGCCACCGTGTACCTGCCAGGCATCGCCCTTGACGCCTTCTGGCAGGCCCGCGCGCTTTTTGAGACTAAGGTCGAGATGGATGAAGTAGAACGAGGAGCCTATCCACGCGACGCCGGCAATGACGTGAAGCCAGCGCAAGATCGCACTCAGCGATTCAGTGAAGACGACATCCACGGTTGAAATCCCCGGTTAGCGGCCGGACATCGTCACCATGACAGATCGCCGCGGCTGTTTTCAACTGTCAGGCGCTTTCGATACGGATGGTCTTGGCGCCTTCCCACAGTACTGCGCGCCCGACCGCGGCGAGCTTGTCCAGATCCGATGTGATCGTCAGGAAATGATTGCCGGCGAGCTGGCCAACCTTGCTGGCGAAGCATACGCCGCCATAGGCAAGAAGAATCTCGGTCTCGCTGATGCCGCCGGGATAGACAATCATGGCGCCGGGGGCAGGAAAGCTCGTGTGGTTCTCGTAGCTGAGGTTGAGATCGAGATCGCCCAGAGGAATCCAGACGCCTTCTCCGCTCCAGCGCACATGGATGACCTTGTTAACGTAGGGAAGTAGCCTGCGGAAGACGGCTACCGTTTTTGGCGCGGCGACAGTTTCGAATCGTCCTTCGAAGACGTGAGTGTCGATTGTAACGCGGAGTCTGTCCATGTGATTTCTTCCGTCAAACTTTGCCCAGATTGATGATGACGTCGTACAAAATCCGTGCGGCGATACCGGCGTCGGCGGCATCCACCGTTTCACGTGGCGAGTGACTGACGCCCCCATTGCCGCAGCGCACGAACAACATACCGATGTCGGTCAACCCCGAGAACATGACTGCATCGTGTCCGGCGCCGCTCGGCAAGCGCCGCACTGGAATGCCGGCGCGCGTAATCGCCGCCGCGAAAGCGGCTTGCAGCCTGGCTGAGCAAGGGACCGCAGCCTCGTCGAGGACTTCGACGCAGGTGGCTTTGACGCCGCGGCGATCGGCTATCTGCGTGATATTGGCGAGAACATCGACGACACCAGCCTTGCGCCTGGCATCGTTGGCCGACCGGATGTCGATCGACATTTCGCACCGTCCCGGAACGAGATTGATCGCGCCATCGGGCACAGAGAACTGGCCAACGGTGCCTAAAAGTCCTCGCTGTTTGCAAAATTGTTCGAGCATCAGTGTGATTTCTGCCGCGGCTGCGGCCGCGTCATGTCGCAGTTCCATGGGCACGGTACCGGCGTGGCCCGCTTCACCTTCGATCGAGACGAGGAATCGCGAATTTCCAGCAATGTCCGTAACGATCCCGACCGGCATATTCCCGTTGAGCAGCACCGGTCCCTGTTCGATGTGGACTTCGAGATATCCGGCAAGCGTTTCACGCCCGCGCGCCAACGCCATGATGTCCTGAGGATCGTGACTGGCCGCACGTAATGCTTCGGCAAGCGACATACCGTTGGCGTCGCGCCGATTGAGAAGGCCGGCATTAAATCTACCGGCGATCGCGCTGCTGCCGATATAGGAAGTGGAGAACCGCACGCCCTCTTCTTCCGAGAATGCAATTAGCTCGAGATTGAACGGCAGGCTAACGCCGTTCAGCACGAGATCTTCTGCGACCACCAACCCAGCAAGAATTCCCAACCGGCCATCGAATTTGCCAGCGTCGCGCACGGTATCGTAATGCGATCCGACGATGATTGTTTTTGCCGACTGGTCCTTCGATCTGTAGCGACCCACGACATTGGCAGCGGCGTCGGTTGTCACTTCTAGTCCGGCAGCAGCCATGAGGGTCGCAATTTCATTCGCGACCGACCGGTGTGCGTTTGAAAGAAACGTGCACGTCAGGCCCGCGGGCGTCTCCGATTGCGCCGCCAGCCGATCGGCCAGTGCGATGATACGCTGACCGAGACCGGTGTCCGCCGGGCGTCGGGCGTCCGGCACGAACGAAGTTGATGACATCAGATGACAAGCTCGCCTTTTCTTCGGTACCCGGTGACGCACTTTACACGAGATTTTCAGGAGCCCGGAAGGGCAGTAGTTTACCGCGCTATTTTAAGCTACGAAGTCGGAGCAAAACGAGCATCGAATAATGTCGAGGCCTTCGTATCCACGCGACCTGGTCGGTTACGGTCGCGATCCGCCTGATCCACGCTGGCCGGGCGGGGCCCGCGTCGCTCTGCAATTCGTTGTCAACTACGAAGAGGGTGGCGAACGATCGGTCCTCCACGGCGACGAGGTATCTGAGGCGTTTCTGTCCGACGTGCTTGGTGCGGAGCCTTGGCTAGGCCAGCGCCACATGAACGTCGAGTCGATGTTCGAATACGGCTCGCGTGCCGGGTTCTGGCGGCTATGGCGCATCTTCACTGCGCGCCGGATTCCGGTCACGGTTTTTGGCGTGGCGACGGCGCTTGCGAGGAATCCGGACATTGTTGCAGCGATGAAGGAGGCGAATTGGGAAATTGCCAGTCACGGACTGAAGTGGATTGACTACAAGGATATTACTGAGCAAGTCGAACGGGAGCATATGGCGGAGGCTATCCGAATTCACAAGGAAACCACGGGCTCGCGGCCACTCGGCTGGTATACGGGTCGCAGCTCCATTAATACGCTCAAGGCCGTGCTCGATGATGGCGGCTTCCGATATTCGTCGGATTCCTACGCTGACGATCTTCCTTATTGGGTTAAAGGCCCGAAGGGTTCTCACCTGATCATTCCCTACACGCTTGATGTCAACGATATGCGCTTCATCAACCCGCAGGGCTTTGCTGGCAGCGACGAGTTCTTTGCCTACATGCGCGATGCGTTCGACATGCTCTATACGGAAGGCGAGCTTTCGCCGAAAATGATGTCGGTAGGGCTGCATTGTCGTCTCGGAGGTCGTCCCGGCCGCGCTGTCGCGGTGTCGCGTTTTCTCGATTACATCGCAGGATACGACCGTATCTGGATTACCACGCGCCTTGACATCGCCGAGCACTGGCATCGCGAACATTCGAGGCTCGCGAAAGATGCGCCGGTGGTGACATGAGCGCAAACTCGTCAGTTTCGCTGGAGAAACTAAATGCTGTCGGCCCAAAGGAGTTTGAGGCCGCGCTTGGCACGATTTATGAGCATTCTCCCTGGGTCGCGCAAGCCGCCACCGCCGGCCGACCGTTTGGTTCGCTGGCGGCGCTGCACGAGTGCATGAGCAGAACGGTTCTGTCTGCAGACGACTCGCGCAAGCTTGCTCTCCTCAACGCCCATCCCGATCTTGCCGGCAAGGCGGCGCGGGCCGGAGCAATCACAGCCGATTCCAAAATCGAACAGCGGGGTGCGGGTCTCGATCACCTCACCGAGAAAGAATTCAGCGACTTTCAGTCTTTCAATGAGCGCTATCGCAAAACATTCGGGTTTCCCTTCATCATTTGCGTACTTCGCCACACCAAGGATTCCGTGCTCCGGCATCTCGAACGTCGCGCGAAGAATACTTTGCCTGTTGAGCGCGAGACTGCGGTGAAGGAGGTTATTCGGATCGCAGCCCTGCGGCTCGACAGGCACGTCAGCGCAAAAGATCGGCTCAAGGTGACCGGGCGCCTATCGACCCACGCACTCGATGCCTACTCAGGACGTCCGGCGCACGGGGTTGCCGTGGAACTTCGCGAACTGTCGAATTCCGGCACCGATAGCCTCATTGCCACGGCCGTGACCAACGCCGACGGTCGTACTGATGAGCCGCTGATCCACGACCGGCCCGTTCCAATCGGACGTTATGAACTGCGGTTCGACGTCGCCGGATATTTCGCTCGTCTTGGTGTTGTCCTGCCGGACCCGCCATTTCTCGACGTCGTCCCGTTGCGGTTTTCGGTGGCCGATCCCGAGGGGCACTATCATGTTCCGTTATTGGCAACTCCATGGAGCTATTCAACCTATCGGGGAAGCTAGCGCAACACACTGAGCTCGCTATAATCCGCGTGCTGGGCTCATTTCAGTACTGGGCCAGACATGGGGGCTATCGTGGCAAAATCAATCCATCCGGTAGACGAGCGCTTGCCGCTCGCCGAACTCATTCCGCTTGGCATCCAACACGTGCTGGTTATGTATGCCGGCGCCGTCGCAGTGCCATTGATCATTGGCCGAGCTTTGAAATTGCCCCCTGAGCAGATCGCCATTCTGGTCAACGCCGATCTTTTCGCCTGCGGGATTGTCACGATCATCCAGTCGGTTGGGATCGGGCCATTCGGGATTCGCCTCCCGATCATGATGGGTGTGACCTTTGCGTCCGTGTCGCCGATGCTGGCGATGGCTAACAATCCGGAACTCGGCCTTGGCGGCATATTTGGTTCGGTCATCGCCGCGGGTATATTTGGTCTCATCGTTGCGCCATTCATGAGTTCGCTGCTGCGCTTTTTTCCGCCGGTCGTCACCGGAACGATCATCGCAGTTATCGGAATTTCGTTGATGCGTATCGGCATCAACTGGGCTGCCGGGGCGCCTGCGCCCAACCTTCCTGGTTATGGTGATCCGGTTAATCTGACAGTCGCCGCATTTGTGCTGGTGGTCATTCTTCTGATTGCAAAGTTCGCAAAGGGCTTCGTCGTTAACGTTGCGGTCCTGATTGGTATCATTTTGGGTTTTATAATTGCTTGGATCATCGGCAAAGTTAGTTTTGCTGCGTTCAATAATGCTGCCTGGTTAGACGTCGTCTACCCGTTCCAGCTAGCGCGGCCGAAGTTTGACTTCTTCGCAATCGTGACGATGTGTTTAGTTATGCTCGTTGTGATGGTGGAATCGACGGGCATGTTTCTGGCCGTCGGCGAAATGATAGACCGGAAGATCGAGCAGCCCGATTTGACCCGCGGTCTCTTAACCGATGGCCTCGGCACGCTCATCGGAGGTATTTTCAATACCTTTCCTTATACGTCGTTCTCGCAGAATGTCGGGTTGGTCGGCGTCACTGGCATCAAGAGCCGTTGGGTTACTGCGGCTGGTGGCATCATCCTGCTTGTTCTCGGCCTGATACCGAAATTGGGAGCGCTCGTAACAGCGGTTCCTTTGTTTGTGCTGGGCGGCGCGGGCGTCGTAATGTTTGGCATGGTGGCGGCGACAGGGATTCGCATCCTGGCTTCCGTTGACTACAAGACGAACCGGAACAATCTGTTTATTGTTGCGATCTCTATCGGGTTCGGCATGATTCCTTTGGTCGCTCCGACTTTCTTCGCACAATTTCCGAAGCAGCTAGAACCGTTGTTGAATTCCGGCATCGTGCTCGCTGCAATCGTGGCTGTGTTGTTAAACGCCTATTTCAATGGCGGGGAAACTCGGAATGCGGGCCGCACTGGGGCAGCCAGTGCTGCAAAGGCATCGGGTCACCATTGAGCACCAAAAGACGGCTGTGCAGGAAATGGGTTTGCTAACTCCCGCGCGACGTCTGCTTTCGGCTCATAGCCGGCGTCCCCAGTTGCACGGCACGTGTCTGCTCTTGTGAGTAAAGCGGATACATGATTCTGCGAGGCGAATCTTTGCTTCCGACCCAAAGCGGACTTCGCGGCAGGGCCATTCCAATACAGTAGTCTGATTTCTTACGACGCTGCACGTGGAGGCGAAATGTTGCGGCAATTTTTAGTAGGCGGCGGTGCCAGTATTATCAACATCGCTATCCACGCATTGGTAATGACGATATTGGTTTGGGTCGTGCGGGTTGTTAGTGCGGAGAATAAATCGCATCCCGCCGTATTTTTGATGGCTGTGATGATTTCGACCGTGTCGGTCTTGATGGCTGCACATGCGAGCGAAGTATTTGTCTGGGCTTTGGCGTATGCTTTCGTGGATGCCGCACCACCGGGCGCAAATCTCGTTTATTTTGCATTCGTCAACTATACGACCCTCGGTTACGGCGACGTTATTCCAGTTGAGCGGTGGCGTCTGCTTGGCCCCATGACTGCCCTGAACGGAGTCTTGCTGATTGGATGGTCCACCGCAGTTATTTTTGAAGTGCTACGAAGAGCATTGGCACGTTCGGAATCCCCCAGGAGCAGATGATCGGTTGCGGCGTCCGCTAAACGGATGCCTTTCGACCGCAATGGTTTGCTGTCAGGATACCGCCAGTGGCCGCGGGGCGCCGCGCTCTACGATCAAGATTTAGAGCGCATCATGTTGCAGTTCGGTACGCATTTCTGCATACACCAGTTTTTCGCGTTCGCAGCTTCGCACTGCTTGAGGCAAATCTCCTGGCACGACTTCTTTTGCGCAAATGCAGGCGCGGATACTGACAGCAAGCCAAGCGCGACAACGGCCGATACGACTTTCATCATTTTGTCCACCCCGAAAGAACGATGGCGAGCCTATCGCCCGGAGGTCTGGAGAACCATGTCCCCGGCCGGAGCGCTCGCTGTTTTTTATGTCCTGTTAATGCTCGCGCGCGCTTCGCGCCCTCGAAGAAGTGGCTGATCCGCTATTGGCCCAAAGCGGAAGCGGACATCCGAGAAAATGCACCCAATGTCGCTTTCGAGGGTAAAGCGGACATGGCGATTTCATCGCGAAATGTCCGCCCATGACTCGACGGACATTGGCTCGGAATGTCTAGGATGCGATAAACTCAATCTCGTTCTCGCTGCCATTCCCGGCCGACATCAAATTGGCTCGCTAGTACCCTTGTACCGCTTCGGGAACCGCTCTCATGCGACTATGGCGTGCATCCTGCAAGGAGGCGCGGGGAGTACGCCTAGATGATGGTACGACGAATCGCCCATTGCTCTCTTTTCATAACAATGCTCTTCGCTGTGTCCACGGCTGTTGCGCAAATCGGCAGTCCGGCTTCCGGCGCGAGTGCCGGCGGCAAATTCCGCGCGGTGTGTGGCGAGGACTTGCAGCGGTTTTGTGCCGGCGTGCAACCCGGCGATGGCCGCCTCATCGAATGTCTGTCGTACCACATCGGCGAGATGTCGGCAGCGTGCGGAAATTTGATCGCGGCTGCGGACCGCGGCGGCGTGAAACTCCGCGCGGCGTGTGGTGAGGACTTGCAGCGATTTTGCGCCGGCGTGCAACCCGGCGGCGGCCGCCTCGTTGAATGTCTGTCGTTCCATACCGGCGAGGTATCGGCGGCGTGCGGGAATTTAATCGGGGCAAGAAACGCTCGTAGAGCTATCCCCGGTCAAAACGCGCCAAGTCCTACCGCACAATCGGCTGCGCCTGCCAGAGTCGCTGGTCCGCCAGCAACAATGGGAAATATCCTCCGGGCATCGTGCGGACCGGATGCGCAAAAGCTTTGCTCCCGGGCGCGGAATGAAGGTGACGTCTTGAAATGCCTGGACTCTCGGCGCACGGAATTGTCGACAACTTGCGGTTTATATCTCCAGAAATTAGGCGCGCGGCCGGCCGCGCAAATGAACGCGGCAATAAAAAATCCGCCGTCACCGCCGCCAAGCACGCCGCCGCCAACTCCGGCAACGCCCCCTCATACTTTAGTCAATGAGAAATCCGACATCGCACTTAAGACGGACACATCGCAACCTTCCCATCTCGATGACAAGACCGACCCCGTTATGGAAAGAGCAAAGGCAGCCATTGCGGCAAAAATCGAAAATCCGGCATCTGTCGAGTTTGGAGAGATGAAGCGCGCCGACAGGAAAAATGCGGATGGCAAGCTTATGGACTCCATTTGCGGCCACGTCCGAGAGAAAGCCGCGTCTGGAGGAGAGACTAGAGACAGGCCGTTTCTGTATCTCGTCAAGGAAGACCAAGCGTACATCGGCGGTTACGGTATCTGCAGTTGATAAGCGGATCGTAGACTTTTTAATGGACATCGCTTGTTGCGACGCAAATGTCTGCTTTGACCCAAAGCGGACATGAGTTGGCCCCTACATCAGCACTTCTCGATCGCAGGCACGGGCTGCTACCATCGCGCGTCCTGAGGCTTGGGAGCCGGACATGAGGCGGCGCGAGTTCATCAGTTTACTTGGCAGCGTGGCAGTGTTCCCGCTCGGAGCGCGGGCGCAAGAGAGGATTCGACGCGTCGGCGTGCTGATGCCATATGCGAAAGACGATACTGAAGCGCAGGCACGCGTCGCAGCGTTTATAGACGAATTGCAGCAATTGGGTTGGATCGGTGGTCGCAACGTAAAAATTGAAGTTCGTTTCGAGACGGGCGATCTGAGGAAAGCCGCTGCAGAATTATTGACATCGTCCCCTGAAGTCATCCTTGCCAGCGCCACTCCGGCTGTAGCCGCATTGCAACAGGCCACCCGCACCGTGCCAATCGTATTTGCGCTGGTCTCCGATCCCATCAGCGCTGGTTTTGTTGCGAGCTTGGCGAAGCCCGGCGGCAACATCACTGGGTTCACGAATTTCGACTACACCATGGCTGCGAAATGGCTGGAATTACTCAAGGAAATTGCTCCCAACGTGACACGTGTCGGGGTTATTCGCGACCCGACTGTAACGGTCAGTATCGGGCAGTTGGCTGCAGTCAATTCGGTGGCGCGGTCATTTGGAGTGGAAGTGAGCCCACTCGGTGGGGTAGCCGCCGGAGACATTGAGCGCACTGTAACTGAATTTGCACGTGGACCGAATGGCGGTCTGGTTGCCGTTGCAAGTCCATATTTGGTCGAGAATCGCGGCCTCATCATCTCTCTGGCAGCCCGATACCGATTGCCGGCAGTTTACCCGTTCCCCTTCTTCGTCGCTGACGGTGGCCTGATCTGTTACGGGCCGGACTCGATCGAACCGCATCGACAAGCTGCTCATTACGTCGATCGTATCCTTAAAGGCGAGAAACCTTCCGACTTGCCGGTACAAGCGGCGACCAAATTCGAGCTGGTGATCAATCTCAAGACCGCTAAGGCGCTCGGCCTCGCCGTACCGCAGTCGGTTCTTGCTCGCGCGAATCGGATTCTCGAATAATGCCGGCCCGATGTCCGCTTCTGGCCCAAAGCGGAAATGCCCAGTCGCGTCGCACATGTCCGCTTTCAGGGTGAAACGGACATTGCAAAGTTACGTCATCGGGGGCAAACACGACACGGATGAATATCCGATATAGTCACACGCAGACGGGCAGGCTCCTTCGCCTCGCGGCATTGCTGCCGGTTCCTTTTTTTATCGTCGCAGTGATATTTTCACGCGACATCGGACTCCTTGCCGTCGCGGGACCGCTCATTGCCATCGTCGCGATAGCAGGTGTCGTTTTCTCTTCACTGACGATCGAGATTGATAACGCTGCTCTAAACTGGTGGTTCGGTTTAGGCGTGTGGAAAAGACAAATCGCTTTGGGAGACGTCGCGTCGGCAGCGGTGGTCCGAAACCCCTGGTGGTACGGTTTCGGTATCCACCGCACTCCGCGCGGCTGGCTATACAATGTCTCCGGGCTCGACGCGGTTGAAATATGTTTGCACGACGGACGAATCGTGCGGCTGGGGACCAATGAGCCGCGCAAGTTGGTCGATGCTTTGAAAGACCGCTAGCGGGTAAAGTGGATGTAGCCTTTTGCGCTGCATAGGCACGTGTAATGCGACTTCGCACGTCGAATAGCCTCGCAGACACAGGCTCTGGCACGCGGCAGGATCGAAGTCGGCGAAATGATGCCGAGCAATGTGGCGAACTCTTTACTGCACCACTACGGTTGTACCGACCGGTACCCGGCTGTAGAGATCCGCAATGTCCTCGTTCCTCATCCGGAAACAGCCGGATGATTCTGCTTCGCCGACCGAATCCGGATCGTTCGAGCCATGAATCCGGTAGAGCGTACTGCCAAGATACATCGCGCGCGTGCCGAGCGGATTGTCCGGATCGCCGCCCTTCATATGCCTCGGCACATCCCTTTGCCGCGCGATCATTTCGGGTGGCGCCGTCCAATCTGGAAATTCTTTTTTTGCGGTGATCTTGTGCGTGCCCTTCCACTGGAAGCCGACCCGGCCGACACCGATGCCGTAGCTTAGCGCTGAGCCGCCGCCTTGAACGAGATAAAGCCGCCGCTCCGACGTGTTGATGACGATGGTGCCTGGCGCATACTTAGTGTCATAACGCACGGTGGTGCGGCCGAGGCCGGTGCCATCGAAGCCAAAAATGTTGTAGACGCCCTTCTTTGTTGCGCCGCCGCGCAGGAGCTCGCTGTCGGACTGGGCCTGCGCGAGACTGACGGAACCAAGCAGGGCGGCGATTGCGGCTACAGTCGCAACACGACGTATCAACACGAGTTCTATCCCCAATCGGAAATGGCGCGGCACTGCAGAGATTAAGTCTACGGTTTATCACGCGCGACGGCAATTGCTCCAATCATGACGTCGAGCCCGCGGTTGAGCGGAGGCCATGTCCGCCAATTATACTACTGCACGGCGTTGTATTAGCTTCCTGTCAGCGGGGGAGCACGACAGTCCGGAATCGCAGTTGGGTAGTTTGATGTCCGCTATTAACGAGGCATGTTTTCATCACTACGATGCTCGGTCTGGTTCTCAGGAGCGGTCGTGAAACGACGCGAATTTCTAAGTATTTTTGGTAGCGCCGTGGCGTGGCCGCTGGCTGCAAGCAGACACAGGCGATCGCACCGCACATGTCCGCTTTCGGGGCTAAAGCGGGCATTCGGCCTGATGACAGCTGTCATTCTCCCGACCTAAACTCATCCTTTCGAAACGGTCAGGCGGCCATGTTGCAGGTCGAATAGGCGCATGAAACGACGGCTCGCAGCTATTCTGGCCGCGGATGTTGCCGGATACAGCCGCCTGATGGAAACCGATGAGGAGGGCACACACAGGGACCTAAAAGCCCATCGTCAGGACTTGATTGAACCGAAAATCCAGCAACATCGCGGGCGGATTATCAAAAACACGGGCGACGGTTTTCTCGCGGAGTTTGCGAGCGTTCTAGATGCCGTTCGTTGCGCCACCGAAATCCAGCAAGAGATCACCGCGCGCAACGCCAAAGTGCCCGACGAACGACGAATTGAGTTCCGAATTGGCGTTCACCAGGGCGACATCATTATCGATGGTGACGATATCTTCGGCGACGGTGTGAATGTGGCTGCGCGATTGGAAGGCATATCCGAACCCGGTGGCATCTGTGTATCCGCTCGAGTGCAAGAGGATGTGCTCGGCAAGCTGGACATCACCCTTGATGACATGGGCGAGCAACAGCTCAAGAATATTGAGCGGTCCGTTCGTGTGTATCGCATTCGGTCAGACAATAAGGCGAACAAATCAGGGCCAACACTCGCCCTGCCGGATCGACCGTCGATAGCCGTGCTGCCCTTCCAAAATATCAGTGGGGACCCGGAACAGGAGTATTTCGCCGATGGTGTTGTAGAAGAGATCATCACGGCTCTCTCGCGCTTTCGACAGTTATTCGTCATCGCCCGCAATTCCAGTTTCACATACAAAGGTCGAGCCATAGATGTGAAGCAAGTCGGCCGTGAATTGGGAGTGCGATATGTGCTTGAGGGCAGCGTCCGCAAGGCAGCCAATCGCCTACGTATAACGGCACAGCTCATCGACGCGAAGACTGGCGGACATCTTTGGGCACACCGTTTCGATGGCACGCCCGAGGATATTTTTGATTTACAGGATCAAGTGACCAGCAGGGTCGTCGGCGCAATTATCCCAAAACTCGAAGAGGTAGAGTTCAATCGGATAAAGTTCAAACCAACAGAAAGTCTCGATGCGTACGATTGTTATCTGCGGGCTATGACCTACTTCAATCAGTGGACGAGCGAGAGTATCGACGAAGCGTTGATGCTATTTAAAAAGGCGATCGAGCTCGATCATGAATTTGCGTCGGCTCATGGGTTGGCAGCATGGTGTTACACGCGGCGAAGGCAATCTCATTGGATGAAAGACCATACGAATGAGATGGCTGAACTTGAGCGCCTCTCTCGTCGCGCCATAGCGTTGGCTAATGACGATGCGGTCGCCCTTTACTCGGCTGGCTGGGCCCTGGTCCATGTCGCTGGATCTGTTGACGAAGGCCTGGCGGCGATTAATCGTGCTTTGACATTAAACCCGAACATGACCAATGCGTGGCATGTCAGCGGATGGACGAACATCTACGTCGGCAATCCGGATAGGGCCGTCGAGCATTTTGCCCACGCGATGCGTCTGAACCCGCTCGATCCAATCTTCCAAAGGATGCAGATTGGCACTATAGCAGCGCATCTTCTTGCTGGTCGTTACGAACAATCTTCATCGTTTGCACAAACTGCTCTGCAGCAGCACCCGAATTATTTGCCTTTGTTGCGCGTCGCCGCCGCAAGTTACGCACTTGCCGGAAAAACAGGCGAGGCGGCAAAAGCTGTTGCGCGCATCTGTCAGCTTGATTCGACATCCCCTTTCTCAAGAGCGGTGGATTCCGCTCCATTTCGCCGGCCTCAAGATATCTCCATGTACCGGGGCGCTCTTCAAAAAGCGGGCCTGCCTGACTGAGTGTTCTTGAGATCCGCTTTCGGGGGTAAGCGGGCATGATCTTGAGCGGATGTCGGTTTTTTTGGTCGAAATCAGGAGCAAAGCGGACATACCGTTTTACGCTGCATATGTCCGCTTCTGACCCAAAGCGGACATTTTTGTTGCCCCTAAGGGCAATTGCCGGACAATCATCTGCGCCAGCAACCTCCACCCGCTTGCCTGTGTCTAGGCGTGTCGCAACACGGCTGGCGTAAGGATCGGTCTTTCTTTGGAGGATAAAGAATGAAGCTTTCTCGCCGACAGGCAACGATTGGTGGCGCAACCCTGCTTGCTGGTACCTCGATGGGCACGTTGGCGCAGGCGCAACGGGACAGGCCGTTGAAGCGCGCCGTTGAAGACATGGAAGGGCAGGAGAAGGTCCGTATCGCCGAGCGCCTAACACCCAAGGAATTGGCCAACAGGACTGTCTATCGCCGCGCCGTGGACGCCGTGATCTGGGGTCTTCCCCTTGTGGGCGAAGACAGCGTCAAACAAGCCGCTTTCCGCGATGGAAAGGCAAACTACAACGACATCGTCTGGTGGCCCAAAGGCGGTAGCTGGAAGAACCAGTCGCCCACGCCCAATGTCAACACGCGCTATATGTATTTCTTCATCAACACCCGGCAGGACGGGCCGGTGGTGGTGGAACTGCCGCCAGCCGTCCCGGGGGCCAGCTTCTACGGCACCATCGAAGACGCTTGGTATGTGCCGCTCACTGACATCGGCTTCGAGGGTAGGGGCGGCAAATATCTTGTCCTACCACCCGACTACAAAGGTGACGTACCGGACAGCTACACAGCAGTTCGTCCCGCGACATATAACACCATGACGCTGCTGCGTTCCATTCTGGCCTCCCTCTCCGAAAAAGATGAGCAGGCGGGCAACGAACTGGTGAGGCAGGTCAAGATTTACCCCTTGTCGAAGGCTGCCAACCCGCCCGCGCAGCGTTTTCTCGACATGACCGACGTTATGTACAACGGTCTCATCAAGTACGACGAAACCTTCTTCGCCAGTCTCGCCCGCGTACTGAACGAAGAACCGGTGCAACCCCGCGACCGCGAAATGATGGCAATGCTCCTGCCGCTCGGCATCGAAAAGGGGAAGGAGTTCAAGCCCGACGCAGCGACCGTGGTTCAGTTGAAGGCGGCGGCTGCCGAAGCATTGGCTTGGTTGATGGACAAGGCTGCGACGGATGTAACTCCGTGGTGGCCTGATAGTCATTGGTGCGTTCCCACTCCACCAATTACCGTGCCAACTGGTTTCAAGTGGGAAATGCCGAATTATTTTGGTGTGGATGCGCGAGGCATCGCTCTGTCGCAGTATTTCTGCCCAACGGAAAAGCTTGGCACCGGCAGTTTCTATTTCGGAACCTTTCACGACCACAGCGGCAAGCCGCTGGAAGGTCAGAAAACCTACCGACTTCACGTTCCGGCGAATGTGCCGGTGCGCGAGTTCTGGTCCACAACCGTCTACAGCCTAAAAACGTCGAGCTTCTTTCTCAACTCCGAACGCCTCACCCTCGGATCGCTTGACAAGGACTTGCGCAAGAACGCTGACGGCACCGTGGACATCTACTTCGGCCCAAAGCCGCCAGCCGGACAGCGGTCAAATTGGCTGTACACCAAACCGGGCGAGAAATGGTTTCCGTGGTTCCGGGTTTATGGCCCAGAAAAAGCAATTTTAGACAAGAGTTGGAGATTGCCGGACATTGAAATGGTTGGCTGAGTTGTCGGAGCGCGGCACGTCCGGCTTCTACTATTGAGGCTATCCGGGCATGTCCGCTATTGGCCCAAAGCGGACATTGAACGTCAGATTTCGCTGTGACGCACAACGCGGAAGCAGGCGGCGGCAAATTGCAACGACAGCGATCCGTTCGATCGGTGCGGTTTTTTGATTGACACGGGCTGTAAAAGGCCACATGACCTCGCCATGGATTGTTCGCACCACACCCGCCGTATCCGTGCACGTGCGCGTCGCCTTTCGGCGGGGGCGTGGGATATGCGGATGCATTGAGCTAATCTGCTATCAGACCACGAAGGCCCCTGCCGGCAGCGGCGGGGGCCTTGTGCTTTCGGGCCTCCGTTCGTTTCGACACAACGAAGGAGGATAACATGCTCGAACCGCACATCGCGCCCCCTGCGTGCGTCACCGAAGACGCATTCGCAGCCCTGATGGAGATCTGCAAACGTCCGCCCATCGTGTTCGTCGAAGGGCACGGCTCCTGGTTGACCGATCAGGAGGGAAAGAAATATCTCGATTTCATCCAGGGCTGGGCGGTCAATTGTCTGGGCCATTGTCCCACAGCAATCGTCAGTGCGATCAAGTCGCAGGCCGAGCAACTTTTGAACTGCAGCCCGGCCTATTACAACGCGCCGATGATCCGCCTTGCCGAGTTGATAGCTCGCTACAGCGGATTGCATCGGACGTTCTTTACCAACAGCGGCGCCGAAGCGGTCGAGGGGGCGATCAAACTCGCCCGCAAATGGGGACAGATCCATCGCGGTGGGGCCTACGAGATCGTCACTATGCATCACGGTTTCCACGGCCGCACGCTGGCCGCGATGGCGGCGTCCGGAAAGGCGCAATGGGAGCATTTGTTCGAGCCCAAGGTCCCGGGCTTCCGCAAGGTGAAGCTCAACGATATCGAGCAGGTCGAGCGAGCGATCACGGCCAACACAGTCGCTGTCATGCTCGAGCCGATCCAAGGGGAAGCCGGGGTGTTCGTCGCGTCGGACGCTTTCCTCCGCGACCTGCGCGCGCTGACCAAGCGGCAT
>DASPNW010000022.1:0-182999 GCA_035626335.1 Pseudolabrys sp. | reverse complement strand
TCATGGTCGCCGATTTCTGCCTGATGGTTTGGGGCGGCGATCCGATCTCGGTCGACACGCCGCCTGGACTCGGCGGCTTCGCCCGGCTCGGAGCGATGGCATTCCCGCTCTATCGGCTGGCCATCATCATGATCGCAGTCGCGTTCGCAGCAGCGCTGTGGCTGATGCTCGAGCGCACGCGGCTTGGCGCAATGATCCGCGCCGGCGTCGACGACCCGCAGATGGCGCGCGTGGTCGGCATCCGCGTCTCCCGGCTGTTCACCATCGTGTTTGCCCTGGGCGCCGGGCTCGCGGCCTTCGCGGGCATGATCGGCGGCCCGATTCTCTCGGTCTATCCCGGCCTCGACCAGGACATGCTGCCGCTGGCGCTGGTGGTGGTCATCCTCGGAGGCACGGGAAGCCTGCTGGGCTCTTTTGTTGGCAGCATTATTGTCGGCTTCATCTACAATTTCGGTCAGGCCCTTCTCCCCGAACTTGCATATTTCGTACTCTTCCTTCCGATGCTGCTGGTCCTGCTGCTGCGGCCACAAGGCCTTTTCGGCAGGCACGTGCCATGACCGTTCGCGTGCTCGCTCTTGGTATCGCGCTCGTGGCGCTCGCGACGCTGCCGTATTGGATGTCCGGCATCTATTACATCAATGTTTCCAGTCAGATTCTCTTCTACGCAATCTTTGCGCTCGGTTTGAACGTCCTGGTTGGCTATGCGGGACTGGTTTCGCTCGGTCACGCCGGCCTGTTCGGCGTGACCGCCTACGTGATCGGCTACATGCTACAAATCGGGTTCGGCCACCCCGCAGCGATCCTGATCGCGTTAGTGATCAGCATGATTGCGATGGCAATCTACGCGGCACTCTCGCTGCGCGCGACCGGCATCGGCTTTATCATGATCACTTTGGCCTTAGGCGAAATCCTTTGGGGCCTCGCCTATCGCTGGATCAGCCTGACCGGCGGCGACAACGGACTGAGCCTGAAATCTCGCCCGGCACCGTTCGGGTATTCGCTGGCCGATGTGAACACTTTCTACTATGCGACGCTTATCGTCTTCCTGCTGTCGCTCGCGGCGGTAGCGGTGTTCGTTCGCTCGCCGCTCGGGGCCGCCCTGATGGGCACACGCGATCAACCGCGCCGCATGAATGCACTTGGCTATCACGTGTGGGCAATCCGTTTTTTTGCCTGCCTGTTCTCCGGACTGCTGACCTCGGTCTCGGCTATCCTGTTCGTGTACTACACCCAATTCATCAGCCCGCAGACGCTGGCCCTCACCTCCTCCGCTGAAGTCCTGCTGATGGTGATCTCCGGCGGCGCCGGCACGCTGTTCGGGCCAATTGTCGGCGCAACCCTGGTGGTGGTGGTCAAGACCGTGGTGAGCGGTTTCATCGAGCGCTGGAATTTCCTGCTCGGCGCCATTTTTGTCGCCATCGTCATCCTGATGCCGGAAGGATTGGTGCCAGGTACGGCCCGCCTGTGGCGTCTGGCCTGGAGTAAACGGGAGCGTGGCACCGGCGCTGTCGCGGGCAGCCTGGGAGCAAAACCATGACCGCGTTGAGCGTTTCCGGCTTGAGCAAGGCGTTCGGCGGTCTGCACGTTACGCGCAGCGTCGATCTCAGTGTCGCGCAGGGGGAACGGCGGCTGATCATTGGCCCGAACGGCGCCGGCAAGACTACGCTGTTCAATTTGATTACCGGAGAGCTGACCCCTGACACCGGGTCAATTCATCTGCTCGGGCAGGACATCACCAGGGTGCCAAGCCGCCGCCGCGCCCATCTAGGTATGGCGCGCACTTATCAGATCATCACGCTGTTCGCGCGCGACACCATTCTCCACAATGTGACGCTGGCGTTGCTTGGCCTATCGCCTTCTCGCTGGAATCCGCTGATCGATCTCAAACGCCAAGGGCACTTTGTCGAGGACGCACAAGCGGCGTTGGAACGGGTTGGCCTTGGGCACATTGCGAACAGACCGCTGGCGCAAACTTCGTATGGCGAACGCCGACGTGTCGAAATTGCGATGGCGCTAACACAAAAGCCGAAGGTTCTTCTGCTCGACGAACCATTTGCCGGTTTGTCGATCGATGAACGCCGCGATGTAAAGCAACTCCTGTTGTCAATTCCGCGCGATGTCACCATCGTCATGATCGAGCATAATATGGATGTGGCATTGGAATTCGCCGAACGCATCACGCTTCTGCATTTCGGCGAAGTCATCGTCGAAGGCAACCGTGCCGAAGTCGTCGCCGATCCTCGCACGCGGGAGGTCTATCTTGGCCACTAGCGCGCTGAGCCTCAGCCACATCGATGCTTTTTATGGCGACAGCCATGTTCTAGGCGACGTATCGTTTGAGCTCGGCGAAGCGCGCATGCTCGGCCTGCTCGGTCGAAATGGCGCCGGCAAATCGACCTGCATGAACGTAACCATGGGCCTGCTGCCGCCGCGCCGAGGCGAGGTGGCGGTATTCGGAGAGCAGGTCAGCGGCCTTTCACCCGAAATGATCGCGGCGCGCGGCGTCGCGCTGGTGCCGCAGGGGCGGCGAATCTTTAAAAGCCTGACCGTCCGGGAGAATCTGGCCGTGGCCGCTCGCAAGCCCGAGCCCGGTAGCAAGCATGCGCCCTGGACCACGGACACCGTGTTCGGGATGTTTCCGCGACTCAATGAAAGACGCAGTCAGATCGCGGCTCATCTGTCGGGCGGCGAACAGCAGATGCTGGCGATCGGCCGTGCGCTTATGGGCAATCCGCGCGTATTGCTGATGGACGAGCCGTCGGAAGGACTGGCGCCGCAAATCGTTGCCGAGGTCATGGCTACCATCCGGAAGCTGAAAGAAAGCGGGCTGTCGATTGTGCTGGTTGAACAAAATCCTAAACTGGTTTTCGATGTTGCGGACGATATCGTTATCCTCAATACCGGCCGTGTAGCGGTCGTTTCCACTCCGGCAAAGCTTGAAAAGGACGGCGTCGATCTACGCCAACACCTCGGAGTGTTTTGATCTCCGCGTTGAAATTCGGAAGTGCAGGGTCTGGATCATCCGCCGTCGCGGATGACAAACGAGAGGCTGGAAATGGCAGACATCTGGAACAAATATGCAGACACCGCTGCGCGTAAGCACGGCAAGCCAGGGCGCGAGGTTCGGCCGAAGAGCACGACCATCGACGCTCACACACACATTGCAGTGCCGCGGGCTGGTGAATTCATCAAACCGCATCTCGATGTCAGCACCATTCCCCTCGCCCATTTCTCGTCGGCCGAAACCAAGGCGATCAATGCCAAACAGGAATCGGACATCCGTGCCTGCATGACCGGCTACGACGAACGCTTTGCGACCATGGACAGGATGGGCGTCGACATGCAGCTGGTGATGCCACCGCCGCCCCAGTGCTATCACACCGTGGCGCTCGAATATGCGGTACCGGCCGCGCGCATGATCAATGAGGGCGTTGCCGAGTTCGTTTCGCGCCACAAGGATCGGTTCATTCCGTGCGGCACGGTGCCGATGCAGGACGGCAATGAAGCGGCGAAAGAGCTCGAGCACTGTATGACGACGCTGAAGTTCAAGGGCGTCGAGATTCTCACCAATGTCGCGGGGAAGGAATTGTCCGATCCTGCCTTTGCGCCATTCTGGAAAAAGGCGGAAGATCTGGGCGCGCTGGTGATCATCCATCCCAATGGTTTCACCGAAGGCCAACGTCTCTCGCGTTTCTACTTCAACAACATCATCGGCAACCCGTTCGAAACAACGCTCGCCCTGCACTATCTCATTTTCGACGGCGTCCTTGAACGCCACCCCAATCTAAAAATCTTTGCGATGCACGGTGGTGGCTACCTCGGAGCGTACTCGGGCCGTATCGATCACGCTTGGGGCGCTCGCTCGGATTGCCACACCAATCTGCCAAAGCCTCCGACGAGTTACCTGAAGAAGGTCTACGTAGACACTGTCGTGTTCACGCCAGGCCAACTAAAGGCGCTCGTCGACACCTTCGGTCTCGATCACGTCATCATGGGCACCGACTATCCCTTCGACATGCTGGAACATGACCCCATCGGTCACATTGCTTCGGTCGAAGATTTCGACGAGAAGACTCGGGCCGCACTATCTGGCGGAAACGCGAAGAAATTGCTGGGGATGGCCTGACGGCGTCAGGCGTACAAAAAATCAAGCACCGCGGTTTCTGCTATCACCGCGGCGTCGGTGCTGTGCTGGCCGGCACGGGCCTGTTCTTCCCGCGTGCGGGTCGCCTGCAGATAGGCACCGAGATGGCGCGCACGTTCGATAATCTGATGGTTCTGCGGCAGGCGGGCCGCCTCAAAGTGCTTGAGTGCGATTTCGACATCCGGCTCATTCTCAAGTGCGTCCGCCAGCGCCGCTGCGTCATCCGCCGCTTTGGAAACGCCGGCCGCCACGTGCGGACGCGCGACGAAAGCCGCATCGCCTACGATCGCCACCCGGCCGAAAGCCAGACGCGGCGATTCCAGATCATAGATCGGCTGGAGAATTGGCTCTTCGATCAATCGCACGATCTGCCGGAACTGCGGAGCCACCAGACGTTCGGCATCGGCACGCATTTCGGCAATCGCCTCTTTCCGGATCAGGGGAGGCGGAATCGAAATCGCGTGGGTGATTCCGCGTTCGTCAGTCAGCAACCACCGTAATTTGGTACTCTCCTCGGCAGGCCGGTACCAGACCACGTTGTAGCGCCGATGCATGGGCCGGAGATCGTTATCTGGCCCCGCCACCGGGTAGCCAAGAAACTGTTCACCAGGCGGCAAACCGAACGTCATGAATGCAAACAATTCACGATGGACGTCCGGCGGAAACGCACGTTCGGCAATCAAAGCACGCCATGCGCAATATCCGACGTACCGCGGTGCCACATCCGGAAGGCATAACTGGCGTACAGTCGAACGGATGCCATCGGCTCCGACCAGCAGGTCCGCTTCGACGATTTCGCCATTGGAAAAATGCGCCTGAATTTTTGTGGAATCTTGCGTGAATGTCGTTAGGCCACGCCCACGATGATATCGGTCGGGCGGAAATGCGTCGCGAAGCAGACGATAAACCCGCTCCCAAGCGGTCAGCACCTGCGGACATTCAATTTCATGCGTCAATTGCCCGTTCGCATCGAGGATTTTGCGGGTCGTGATGTGGACGCCAAGCTCCTCGGTGGCGAGACCAAGCTTGCGCAGGCGTTCGATCAATTCGTACTGGGCCACTATTCCTGCACCGCGCCCGGAAAGCTCGCTTTCCACCCGCTCATAGATATCCACCGTCCAGCCGGCCCGTCGCAGCAAAAGACCGCCGAGCAAGCCACTCATCGAACCGCCGATGACTATTGCGCGTCCCACACCCACCTCAGCTGATTAGCCTCGATCTTTTCGTTTACCCATTTATCCTATATATGACAGGCAGAAGCTTTGGAGGAATTCCTATGGCCCTGACAATGCTCGACAAGCCCGCCGAGAAAAAGGAAAAGTCGCAGTGGCCGGCTGATATCGCCGCTGAATTCGAACGCGAAAGCAAGAGCCCAAACCCTTGCGTCGGCTCCACGTTGCTCTCGGAGAACGAACGGACGCGCGTATGGATCATCCGCCTCGCACCCGGCGAACGCATCGGATTTCACCGCCACGTACTTGATTATTTTTGGACCTCCGTATCCGGCGGACGTGGCCGCCAGCATGTGCATGACGGCACAACCGTCGAATACACTTATCAACCGGGTGAAACACGGCACGAGAGTTATGGCAAAGGCGAATTCAAGGTGCATGACCTCGAAAATCTCGGGGATCGCGAAATGGTCTTCATGACCGTCGAATTCAAGGATAGTGCCAACAAGCCAATGCAGTTGCCCGCCGGCGTGCGGCCGCAGTCGGCAGCCGCCTGATTTCTGTGGAATTTCGAGACGCCCGCCCATTGGGCGGGCGTTTCATTTGTCGCGCTTGCAAAGCGTCTTCTGATCGGTCAATAGGCTAGCCAAGCCATTGACGTTCCTGCAGACTGCCAAAAAACCGCATGGCAGCGGCACAACCGCTGTGAGATAACAAAAAGCTCGGGGTCCAGAGGGGAGTAATGCCGGCAGATTTCGACACGCTGCTTGCGACCACGCATCGCATCCGATGCGCCGCGTCAGCGATGCCGGTTTAAGCACGTATGGATATTTCTTTCGATCTTCTGATCAATGCGATTGTTGCAGGGTTATTGCTCGGCGGCTTTTACGCCGCCGTCACCGCCGGAGTGTCGATCTCCTTCGGTATGCTCGACATTGTCAACATTGCGCACCCGGCCTTCATAATCCTTGGCTCTTACATAGCTTATTTCATCAATATCAATTTTGGCGTCGATCCGATTGTGGTTAGCATCATCATGCTGCCAGTATTCTTCGCACTCGGTGCCTTCGTCTATCAGGTCTACTACCTGTCATTTGAGCGACGCGGACAGGAATCCCTGCGTGGACTCGCGTTTTTCTTCGGACTCTTGTTCGTTACCGAAGTGACGCTGATCCTCGTGTTCGGCGTCGATTACCGTTATGTCGAAGCCGCCTATATTGGCCCCAGCATCCATATCGGGCTAATCGACATGCCGCTGCGCATGTTGGTGCCGTGCATTGCGGCATTGGTTCTGTTCGCGGCGATCCAACTGTTCATCACCCGCACCTTTGCCGGACGGGCCATCATGGCGGTGTCGCAGGACCAACTGGCCTTGCAACTGATGGCGGCAGATCCGATCCGTATCAAAAGGATTGCCTTTGGGATTTCGATCGCGACCGCCGCGGTCGCTGGCGCGCTGCTGATCATCATTCAACCGGTCGAACCTTCGGTCGGACGCGAATATATCGGGCGGGTTTTCGCGATTTGCGTTCTCGGCGGGCTTGGCAGCATGCCCGGCGCATTGATCGCGGCGCTTCTGCTCGGCGTGGTCGAAAGTCTGACTGCGACATTTTATGGTCCGTCATGGGCGCCCGCGGTTGCGTTTGGTTTTCTCCTTCTCACCCTCGCCTTCCGGCCGGCCGGACTCATGGGACGGTGAAGGCGATGAGCACCGCACGGTTCTCCTTGATCGCGATCGCCATCGGCGGGCTGGTGATGGCTTTCGCGCACTGGTTCCAGGTCGATTATCTGTTCTTTGCCAGCTACACGATCCTGCAATTCATCGTGCTGGCGACCGCCTGGAACATCCTTGGCGGGTATTGCGGTTACGTCAATTTCGGCTCCGCGGCCTTTTTTGCGCTTGGCGCCTACAGTTCGGTTGCATTGATAAAATTCGACGCTGAAATCGACAGCTGGTTTTCCGAAGGCATCGCCGGCTTCCTCCACCATATCTTTCCATTGCCGATTCCCGTCCTCATTTTGTTCGGCGCCCTCGTTTCCGGCATAGTCGGCTTCGGCATGGGTTACTTGACCTTGCGGCTGCGCGGCGCCTTTTTCGCCATAGCCACCCTGGCAATGGCGGTGGTGTTGCAGACCTTGATCGTCAACTGGGACTTCGTTGGCGGCTCGCGCGGCGCTTATATTATCCGGCCTGAGAGCCTCGAGTTTGCAGGTTTTCAAATCAACTACATCGAATATCTGTTCGCGCTAATGCTGCTGCTGGCGGTGATCGCGTTGGCCACGGCGCGTACAATCGAGCGCTCGCAGCTCGGTTTTGGTTTCGCCACCATTCGTGACGATGAGCTAGCGGCGGAAGCCTGTGGCGTGCCGACGCTTCGGCTGAAACTGATCGCAACCACACTGTCGGGCGCGTTCATGGGCATGGCCGGCGCGCCGTTTCCCTATTACATCGGCTATTTGCAACCACAGTCAGCGTTCGGTCTCGAATATGCGGTCAACTCGATCGCCATGCCGATGATCGGCGGGACGACGAGCTGGGTCGGCCCACTGGTCGGCGCCATCCTGCTCGGTTCGGCGCAGCAATATGCCACGGTAACCATTTCCTCAGCGGTGAACCTGCTGATCGTCGGCCTTATGCTGGTTGCGTTCGTGATCATCGCGCCGAACGGGCTAATCGGTCTGGTACAGGAATGGATGCGCGCACGGAGGCGGTCATGACCGCGCTACTGCACGTCGACAACATCAGCAAGCGTTTTGGCGGATTTATCGCGCTTGATGGTGTGGAGCTTGAGGTTCAGCCGGGCGAGCGTCTCGGCCTGATCGGCCCAAACGGCTCCGGCAAAAGCACCCTCGTTAATTGCATTTGTGGCACGCTGCAAAATGAAACCGGTAATGTGCGCTTCGACGGTCATGTCATGGACGGCCTCGCGGCTCACCAGCGGACTCACCGCGGGGTCGCCCGCAGCTTTCAACTGCCACGCCCGTTCCACAGCATGACGCTCGCCGACAATCTGCGCATCCCCCTGCTCTATACGGTGCATGCGCGCACGGGGCCTTTGCGCTCGGCCGGAGATCTCAATTCGCGCTGTGATGAGCTGCTCGACATGGTTGGCCTCCTGAAAAAGGCCAAGCAAATGCCTCGCGATCTAACGCAGGTCGAGATGCGCAAGCTCGAGTTGGCGCGCGCAATGGCAGCGGAACCGAAGTTGCTTATCGCCGACGAATCCATGGCCGGCCTGTCGCACTCAGAAATCGACGACATCCTGGCTCTGCTGGTGCGCTTGAATGAGCGTGGTATCACCATCATTCTGATCGAACATATCATGCGAGCGGTGATGAGTTTCTCGCAGCGTCTGGCGGTATTGGTCTCGGGCAAGAAGATCGCGGACGGTAAGCCCGAAGATATAGTGCGCGACCCCGAAGTGGTGAGGGCTTATCTTGGCCAGTAGCAGCCTTACCATCGAGAAGGTGCACGCCGCCTACAGCGCGGTGCGCGTGATCGAGGACGTCTCGATCAACGTGAAAGCCGGCGAGACCGTTGCCTTGCTCGGGACCAACGGTAACGGCAAAAGCACCTTGATGAAATGCGTTATGGGTATCGTGCGCCCGACTGCCGGCAGCATCATCGCCGAAATCGACGGCACCAAACACAATCTGGTCGGGATGCCGACAGAACAGATTGTCGATCTTGGAATCGCGCTGGTGCCAGAAGGCCGCCGACTGTTCCCAAAGTTGACAGTCGAAGAAAACCTGCTGCTTGGCGCGTTCCGCTCCAAGGCGCGCGCACAGATCAAGACCAATCTTGATTTCTGTTTCGAGGCATTCCCGCGGCTTGCCGAACGGAGCAAACAGCTCGCCGGTAGCATGAGCGGCGGCGAACAGCAGATGCTGGCGCTGGCCCGCGCGCTGATGCTGACGCCGCGTATTCTGCTGGTGGATGAACCCTCAGTGGGTCTCGCACCGCTTTTGGTCGCACGCACAATCGACGCCATTAAACAACTCAAGGATCACTATCAGCTCACGGTACTGATGGCCGAGCAGAACTTTACCCAGGCGATCCGCATTGCCGACCGCGGCTATGTCATCGTGCACGGCAAGATTGCCTTCGAAGGGCGGTCGGCCGACGAGCTCAACAACAACGATCTGATCCGCCAGTTCTATCTCGGTATGTAAGGGCCGCGAATAAAAACGGCGCCGGAAGTTTTCCGGCGCCGCTTTTATTCGCGCTGCGAAAGACGGTTAGATTATTTCGCCTTCTCGTAAGGATAGATCACCTTGCCAGTCGCCAGTTCCGGCGGCGTAAGCACGGTCTGGTACGACATGCCGCGCCAGACATCGAGACCATCGCCGTCTTTGATGCCATGATACTGCACTTGCATAAAATTCGACTTCGTCCATTCGCCAGTCGGGCCATAACTCCAGTTACCCATGATGGTCTTGTGGGTGTTCTTGCGCAGATAGTCGGCGATCTTGTCGTCGTTGACGCTCTTGGAGCCGGTGATCGCTTCGCCCAGCAGGTTGATGTAGGCGTAGCCCCAACCGCCGAGATAATACCCGAGTGGGTCGACCCCCTCAGCCTTTGCGCGCTCCTGGTACTTTTTGAAGAACGCGGCAGCCGGCGCCATCATCTTCTCTGACGGCACCCAGGTCTCGTAGTTCACGATGCCGTTGAGCTTGGAGCCGAGCTTCTGCTTGAACACGGTGGCCTGCAGTCCGACCATCGCACCGCCGACGATCTTGGGCTTGTAGTTAAGCTCGTTGATCGCCAGCACGAGGCCGACCGAGCTCAGCGGATACGAACAAAAGATTACTATATCCGCATTTGAAGCCTGTACGGCGCGCACGACAGGCGAGAAATCGGTCGTGCCCGGCGGGAAGGTCTTGTCGTAGACGATCTTCGTGCCGAAAGTCTTGGCATTTTCTCGTGCACCTTCGCAGGCGTTACGCGAGAATTCGGCATCTTCAGCCGCCAGCGCAAGCGTCGTGGGCTTCGGATTTTGCTGCTGCGCGATCTGAAATACCCCTTCCGTGAATGACGGCTTGGTCTTGGGACCGGTCGGCAACACTGAGAAGTATTTCGGATATTTGAAGTCGTGATTCACGTCGAGCGCAAACAGGCTGATGAAAGCCTTCTTCTTCTGCATGATCACCGGCATCGCGGGGGCCACCATGTTGGTCGCGTAGCCACCGACAACGAGGTCGACTTTGTCGACGTCGAGCAATTTAGTGTAGATGCCGGGAACCGTCGAAGGATTGGACTGATCGTCGTAGTAAACGAGCTTTACCGGACGCCCGAGCAAGCCGCCCTTGGCGTTGGTCTCTTCTTCCCAGATTTTCATGCCAAGCAGCGCCTGCTTGCCGTTCGGCGACAATGGACCGCTGAGTGCCATGCTAAAGCCGATTTTGATCGGCTCCTTGTCTTGCGCGGTGGCCGAAACCACGAACATCGCGCAGGCTGCGACGGCTAACGCCGTTCCCGCCAGCCAGGCGGATGTCCCGGACTTAAGTTTCTTGAACATGCGTTCTCCTCCCATGAAACTTCGTTTTATATTCGATACCCGATAATGACAGCGCCCGGCGCAATGGTCCATCGGCAGCGTTGGAAAGTCTCCCGGATTAGACCAATTGCCGGATGCGGCAAATTGCACTTGGCACTGCCACTTTTGGCCGCGCCGCTATCGCACGATCAAGCCGTGGGCAAAGGTGGGAAAGCCTATTGTCTGGCCTTTTCATATGGATAAATCACGTTGCCTGATTTGTACTCAGCCGGCGTGATGATCGCCAAGGTATCGGGGTTTTTGAACTGGTCGACACCGTTGCCCTTGATGCCGCGGAATTGGGCCTGGAAGACCCGCGACTTCGCCCATTCGCCGTTCGGCGCGAACTTAACGTCGCCGACAATGGTCTTGAATGTGGTTTTGCGCATTGCATCGGCAAGTTTGGCGTCGTCGAGACTCTTGGTTTCCGTGATCGCCTGTCCCAGGACCTCCAGATAAGAGTAGCTGAACGGCGCCATATAGTAACCAAGCGGATCAACACCGGCCTTGGCGGCGCGCTCCTGATACTTCTGTAGGAATTCGGCGGTGCCTTTGAACATCAGCGATTTCGCCGGCAGCCAGAAGTCGTAGTTCATGAATCCGTTGAGGGCCGGGCCGAGCTTCGTCTTGAAGACAGTCGATTGCAGGCCAACCATGGCGCCACCGATCATCTTCGGCTTAAGGCCAGCCTCGTTGACGGCCTGCACCATGCCAACCGAGTCGACCGGATAGGAACAGATCACCACCAGATCCGGATTGGTCGCCTGGATCGCGCGCACGATCGGCGCAAAGTCGGTGGTCGAAGGCGGATAGCTCTTGTCGTAAACGATCTTCAACCCGGCCTTTTTGGCGTTCTCGCGTGCACCATCGGAGGCGTTCTTTGAAAACTCCGCATCTGCCGCCACGATCGCGACGGTGACCGGCTTCGGGTTCTGCGACATCGCGGTATCGAAGAAACCTTGAGTGAATGAGGTTTTTGGTTCGGGTCCCGACGGGATCATCGCGAAGTAGCGGTCATACTTGAAGTCGGTGTTCACACCCAAGCCGTAAAGGCCAAGGAAAGCCTTCTTGCGCTGCATGACGATCGGCATGGCCGGAGCCAGCATGTTGGTGCCGTAGCCACCAACGATGACATCAACTTTGTCTACGTCGAGCAGCTTGGTGTAGATGCCCGGCACAGTCGACGGGTTGCTCTGGTCGTCATAGTGCACGAGTTGGACCTGCCGCCCGAGCAGGCCGCCCTTGGCATTGGTCTCTTCAACCCAGATTTCCATCGCAAGCAGTGCGGATTTGCCGTTCGGTCCCAATGGACCGGTCTCGGCCATGCCAAAGCCAATCTTGATAGGTTGCTTGTCTTGCGCGGCGGCCGGTGCCGCCGCCATCACACCCAATGCAGCCGCTGCCCCTACGAGCCCAAACAGCGCGGACCTCAGATATCGCAGCATCATTTCCTCCCAGAATTATTGTGGTTTTGCGGAACATTTAGCCCAATTGATCTGCCCACGCCAGTAGCCTTCATCATGATGGGATGATCACACGCCCTCGACCATGATGGTTTCGACCTCACCGGCGCCGCTCCGCCGGAACGCGGCAGCCTTGTCGTACTCGGGCGAAGTGAAACAGGCGACGCCCTGCTCTAATGTCGGGAATTCGATCACGATGAACCGGTGAAATTTTTCCGGGCCTTCCATGATCTGAAAACGCCCGCCCCGCGCCAGCACCTTGCCGCCAAACTTGGCGATAATGCCGGGGACCAGGTCAGTGTATTTTTTGTATTCAACAGGGTCGTTGATTTTCGAACGCGCAACCCAATAGGCGGGCATATTCGACTCCCATCAGCCGTGATCCCCGGCCTTGTCCCGGGCAACCACATCTTTATTGGTTTAACTATCCAGACGTGAGTGGCCGGGACAAGCCCGGCCATGACAAGGAAGGAACGCAGCGAATGCCGCGCAAAATAGTCGACATTTCGGTGCCGCTCGAGAACGACGTAGCTGCCGACCCGCCGGGTTATGGCCCAAAGATCGAGTATCTCGATCACCAGACGACGGCGGCCGACATTCTGAAGTTTTTCCCCGGCCTAAAAAAGGAGGACCTGCCCGACGGCGAAGGTTGGGGTTTCGAATGGGTGCGGCTATCGACCCACTGCACCACCCACCTCGATGCGCCGTGGCATTTTGCTTCGACCATGGACCACGGCAAGCGCGCGATTACGATCGACGAGGTGCCGCTGGAATGGTGCTTTCAGCCAGGCGTGAAGCTCGACTTCCGGCATTTTCCCGACGGCTACGTCGCGACCGCGGACGACGTCAAAGCCGAACTCAAACGTATTGACCACAAACTTTCACCGCTCGAAATCGTGGTTGTCAACACAAGTGCGGGGCAGGCATACGGGCGGCCCGATTACGTTGCGAAAGGTTGCGGCATGGGGCGCGAGGCAACGCTCTATCTGCTCGAACGCGGCGTACGCGTGACGGGTATTGATGGCTGGAGCTGGGACGCGCCATTCATCTACACGATGCAAAGATACGCCGAGACGCACAACGCGGCCCTTATCTGGGAAGGCCATCGTGCCGGCCGCGAAATCGGGTATTGCCATATCGAGAAATTACACAATCTCGAGGCTCTTCCGGCGAAAGGCTTCATGGTGAGCTGTTTTCCGGTGAAAGTGCGGAGCGGCTCTGCCGGGTGGACGAGAGCCGTGGCGATCATTGATGCTTGATTGCCCACCGGGCCCAGCTATAGCATCCCGTCCAACAATAAGGCCGAGGTAATTCCCGGCCAAATAAGGACTTCCAGGGAGGACTCACGTGGACAGACGCCATTTCGTCGTCGGTAGCGCCGCTGCGGCCACGGCTATTGGCCTGCGCCCGGCTTTCGGTGAGGACGCGTACCCGTCGCACGCGATCACCTTCATCAATCCATTCCCGCCCGGCGGTGCGGCCGATGTGGTTGGCAGGCCGCTCGCGGCGCTGCTTGAACCCATCCTCAAGCAACCCTGCATTATCGAAACCAAGGCAGGCGCGGCCGGACAGGTGGGCGGCCAGGTTGCGGCGACGGCAAAACCCGACGGCTACACGCTTCTCATCCATATCGTGTCTATCTCCGGCTTTGCCGAAGTCGATAAGCTGTTCGACCGCCCGCCCAAGTTCACGCGCGCCGATTTCATTCCGATCGCGCGGCTGACATCCGGTCCGATGGTGTTGGTCGTGAACGATCAGCAGCCATACAAGACCGTGAAGGAACTAGTCGATGACGCCAAGGCCAATCCCGACAAGCTGATTTTCAGTTCGTCGGGGCTCTACGGTGCGCTGCACCTACCGACCGCGCTGTTCATGCAGGCCGCCGGCATCAAGATGAAGCATCTGCCGACCAACGGCGGCGGCCCGGCTGTCACCGCGATTCTAGGCAATAATTCGCAGGTTCTGGTATCGGCAATTGCTGCAGCGAGCGCGCAGATCAAGGCCGGCAAACTTCGCGCACTTGCCTGCTTCAGCCCGCAGCGTGCCGTGTCGATGCCGGACGTACCCACACTGAAGGAGCTCGGATACAACGTCGAATTTTCGCTTTGGGTTGGCGTGTTCGCGCCGAAGAATACCCCTGCGCCGATCGTCAAGACGCTGGGCGATGCAATCAAGAAGGCGGCAACAGGCGAACAGTTCAAGACAGCCATAACCAATATCGGCGACGAGGTTGCCTATCTCGACCAGGCGGCGTTCGCGAAGTTCTGGGACGAGGACGCCAAGCGGGTCGAAGCGGCGGTGCACGCAATCGGCCGCGTTCAGGGTTAGTGCGACCGCTCGCAGTCGCCGTACGCAGCTCCGGAGGAAAATGATGGACCGCCGTTGTTTCGTCGCTGGTACGGCCGCCCTCCTGGCGGCCGGTCCGATATCCGCGCAAGAAGCGTTTCCTTCGCATGCGATCACGATCATCAACGCGTTTCCGCCGGGCGGCATCAACGATATCGTGACGCGACCGCTGGCGAACATGATGGAACCGATCCTGAAGCAGCCGGTGGTGGTCGAGACCAAAGCCGGCGCGGCGGGACAGGTCGGCGCGCAGGTTGCCGCCAGCGCCAAGCCCGACGGCTACACCCTGCTCTCCCACAACACCGGCATTTCCGGCTACGCCGAGGTCGACAAGCTGTTCGGCCGGCCCGTTAAAACATCACGCTCCGATTTTATTCCGCTGGCGCGGATCGTTGCCGATCCGGTTGTGTTGCTGGTCAACAATCAACAACCTTACAAGACCGCGAAGGAGTTCCTCGACGACGTGAAAAAACGGCCGGACGAGCTGGTATTCAGCTCGGGCGGACTTTATGGGGCAACCCATTTGCCGCTGGCTCTGCTCGATAAGGCGG
This sequence comes from Pseudolabrys sp., assembly GCA_035626335.1. Lineage (GTDB taxonomy): Bacteria > Pseudomonadota > Alphaproteobacteria > Rhizobiales > Xanthobacteraceae > Pseudolabrys. Next base: position 167,786 of record DASPNW010000022.1, on the reverse strand, counting down.
TCGGCGGTCTGAAGTTGCGTCATCTCCCGACAAATGGCGGCGGACCGGCCATTACCGCCATCCTCGGAAACAACGCCCAGTGCACGACACAATCGGTCTCCGCGACGCTTCCGCACATCAAGTCCGGCAAGTTGCGACCCCTCGCGGTGTTCAGCGCAACGCGATCCAAAGAACTGCCCGACGTTCCGACACTTAAGGAGCTTGGCTACAACACCGAATATTATCTTTGGGTCGGAATCTTCGCGCCGAAAGGCACCCCTGCCCCGATTGTGCTGAGCTTGCGGGACGCGATAAAGAAAGCCGCATATTCCGAGCAGTTCAAGACCGCGCTTGCCAATACCGGTCAAGAACTCGCCTATCTCGACGGCCCTGAGTTCCAGAAATTCTGGGATATCGACGGCGAACGCACGGACGAGGCGGTCAAGTCGATCGGTCGCGTGCAAGGATAGCCAGGCATTCAATCAACCGACAAGCCGGAGCGAACCGGCGTCACCAGAACGGAGGGAGGAAGATGGATCGCCGTAGCTTCGTCATCGGCACTGCTGCGTCAGCCGTCACAATTGCGTCGGGACAAGTTTTTGCGGAGGACGCGTATCCTTCGCATGCGATCACTGTGGTCAGTCCATTTCCGCCCGGAGGTGTGAGCGACACGATCACCCGCCCGCTGGATGCGGCCCTCGAGGTCGTCCTCAAGCAGCCTGTCGTACTCGAAAACAAGGCAGGAGCAGCCGGGGCGGTCGGCGCACAGTTCGTCGCGGCTGCAAAACCAGACGGCTACACCCTGCTGACCCATATCGTGTCGATTTCCGGCTTTGCCGCGGTCGATAAATTGTTTGGCCGCACGCCGAAATTCACCAATGCCGATTTTATACCGATCGCCCGCATCGTTGCCGACCCGATCGTCATGATCGTCAATAACGACTTGCCCTACAAGACACTGAAAGATCTGGTTGCCGACGCCAAGGCCAATCCCAACAAGCTGATTTACAGCTCATCGGGGCTCTATGGGGCCTCGCATATTCCGACGGTGCTATTTGCCAAATCGGCAGGCGATCTGCAGATGCGGCATTTGCCGACCAATGGTGGCGGTCCGGCAGTCACCGCCGTGCTCGGGGGAAATGTCAACTTCTTCCTGTCACCAACGTCGATTGCATTGCCGCATATTCGCGCCGGAAAGGTTCGGCCGCTGGCGGTGTCCAGCGCCAAACGCACCAAATCGCTGCCCGATGTCGCAACGTTCAGGGAACTGGGCTACGATCTCGAATATTATTTCTGGGTCGGCATCTTCGCCCCAAAGGGCACGCCAACTCCCATCGTCAATGCTTTGCGCGACGGACTCAACAAGGCAGCCCACAGCAAGCAATTCCTCGACTCGCTCGAAAACCTCGGCCAGGAGCTGGCGTATATGGACCAGCCTGAGTTCGCGACGTTCTGGGCCGCCGACGCCAAACGCCAGGAAGACGCTATCAACGCCATCGGTCGCGTACAGGGATGACTTCAGCTGTCACGGGGGCCCCGCGAGAGTGGGCCTCCCGATTTGCCAAGGATTGCTTATGACTCTACGCGCCGATCATGTTGCGGGCGCTTTCTTCATCGGCCTTGGTCTGCTGGTAATCGCACTCAGCGGCGACCTGCCGACCGGTAGCCTATCCATGCCGGGCTCCGGCTTTTTGCCGAAGATTGTGGCGGTGCTGACAATTTTCTTCGGCTTCGTGCTGGTGGCGCGAGCGAAGGAAAGCAAGGCGTTCGCCAGACTTTCATGGAGCGATGCCAAGCATGCCGCGCTGGTCGTCACGATCACCGCAGCGGCGATTGCGCTGTTCGAACCGCTCGGCTTTCTAACCACCAACGTCCTGTTGATCTTCGCGCTGTTGGCAATCATCGAGCGGCGCAAGCTGCTGCCGGCAGCCGTCTACAGCGTCGGGGTGGTTGTGACCACGTACATTCTGTTTGTCTACGTGCTCAAGACGCCCCTCGAGCCCGGGCCCCTCGGATTCTAGGATCGTCGTGGAAACCACACTTCACAGTCTCTACCTCGGCTTTTCCGTCGCCCTTCAGCCGGCCAACGCCTGGTATGCGTTCCTCGGCTGCCTGGTCGGCACCCTCGTCGGCGTACTCCCGGGTATCGGGCCGCTTGCGGGCATTTCCATCCTCTTGCCAGTGACTTTCGGGCTGAATGCCACGCAAGCGATCATCATGCTCGCCGGCATTTATTACGGCTCGCAATATGGCGGCTCCACCACATCGATCCTGATGCGAATCCCGGGCGAGGCATCGTCAGTGATGACCTGTATCGATGGGTACGCCATGGCCAAGAAAGGCCGCGCCGGGGCGGCACTCTGCATTGCAGCGATCGGCTCGTGGATCGGCGGCACTTTTGGCGTCCTGGTTCTCACGGTCGTAGCGCCGCCGTTGGCGACCATCGCCATACGTTTCGGGCCGCCCGAATACACAGCCCTGCTCGTGCTCGGCCTCATATTTCTTGCCTACATGTCGTCGTCCTCGTTGATCAGGACCTTGCTGATGGCTTGTCTCGGTTTGCTCCTCGGCATGATCGGCATCGACAACATGACCGGCCATTTCCGCTACAGCTTCAACCTTGCGGAGTTAGGTGACGGCATCGGCATTGTGCCGGTCGCGGTCGGGTTGTTTGGCCTCGGCGAAATCCTGTCGACGCCGAGCGCCGACGCGGTGAAGGACATCATCACACCAAGACTGCGCGACCTGTTGCCGACGCGCAAGGAATGGGCCGAGGCGGCGATGCCGATCACGCGCGGCACGCTTCTCGGCTTCATCATCGGCATTATTCCGGGCTCCGCTCACGTCATTTCCAGTTTTCTGTCTTACGCATTGGAAAGGCGGGTCTCGAAACATCCCGATCAGTTCGGCAAGGGTGCGGTCGCGGGCGTCGCCGGGCCGGAGACCGCCAACAATGCGGCGTCGACCGGTGCCTTCGTGCCACTGCTTGCGCTCGGCATCCCCACCAGCCCGATCACTGCGGTGTTGATTGGCGCCTTGATGATTCATGGTGTTTCGGTCGGCCCAACACTTGTCAACGAGCATCCCGACGTATTCTGGGGTTTTGTCGCCTCGATGTACGTCGGCAACCTGATGCTGCTTGCGCTCAATCTGCCATTGGTCAGTGTATTCGTGACTGTGTTGCGGATTCCGTACGCCTATCTCTACCCGTTGATCATCATGTTCTGCATCATCGGCGTCTACGAGGTGAACAACTCGGTCGTCGATGTCTGGATCATGCTGATCATGGGCATCCTCGGCTATGCCCTGCGCAAATTCGATTTTGATCCGGCCCCGCTCGTACTGGGGCTGGTCATCTCGCCGATCCTGGAACAGAGCCTGCGCCAGTCGCTGATCATGTCGAACGGCAACTACTTCATATTCTTCAGCCGCCCGATTTCACTCGGCCTGATGATGGTCAGCATCACCCTGCTCGCGCTTGCAGCCTATGCATTTGTGCTCAAGCGCACGGACTGGCGCAGCAAGCTGGCCGCGGCGGAGGCCGGCGAGGCAGAGAAATAACGCTACGCCGGCATCATCCGGGTTATGTCGCGGCCTTGCGCGCGTGCAGGGCCATGGCGATCAGCGCGGCGCCGCCGAATATCATATTGATGCCGACCAAAAGCCCAACCGCCCAAGCCGCCGTGCTGGGCAGGCCGGCAAAAATCATGATCGCCAGCACCAGATCGATGATACCGCTCATGAGCATCCAGCCCCATTGACCGGACAATTCGCGCCTGTGATCGAGCGCAAACATGATCGAAACGGCGCCCTCGATCAGGAAGAACGCGATCAAGACCAGCGTGAGCGAAAGTGCTCCGGTCACCGGCGACGCCAGCAGCATCGCGCCGACAATGATACCCAGCACTGCGGATATCAGAGACCACCAGAAGCCCGGCGCGTGCCGCATCCAGAAGGTCGTGACCAGGCCGACAATGCCGCTCACCAAAAACAGCCAGCCAAACAGGATCGTGACTGCCAATGTGGCAATCGGCGGCAGCACGACAGCAGTCGCGCCCAGAACCAGCAGCACAACGCCTTCGACCAGAAAGAGAACCCAGTGCTCGTGCAACGCAGCGGTCGCCGCGCGTTGAATGCTTTGAATGTCGGTTTGTTGAGCGGACATTGACACCTCCACAGGGACCTACCGCACGCGTCGCACAATACTCTCACTCAGGCCCGCGGTATAGCGCTCGGCTCTCACGCCCAGAGACGTTCGCTTTCCAGACCTTTGTAGAGGTCTGCGACGTAATCGCCGTAACCGTTAAAAAGAAGCGTCGGCCGGCGCTCGCCAGTACCGATGATTTCTTCGGTAGCCTGACTCCAGCGTGGATGCGGAATCTGCGGATTGACGTTCGCCCAAAATCCGTATTCCGCGGACTGCAATGCTTCCCACATGCCCTTCGGGCGTTGCTCCGTAAAGCTGAAGCGCACAATCGACTTGATGGATTTGAATCCGTATTTCCACGGCAGCGCGAGACGCAACGGTGCGCCATGTTGGCGGGCGAGCGGGTGACCGTAGGCGCCAGTGACAAGGAAAGCGAGCTCGTTCCTCGCTTCCGCCATTGTCACGCCTTCGACATAGGGCCAGGGGTACCAGGGCTGTCGCTGTCCGGGCGCCAATTTCGGATCCAAGAAGGTTTCCATCCGGACATATTTGGCGGAGCCAAGCGGGCGGGCGAAATCGACAAGTTTGCTGAATGGGAAACCCGTCCAGGCGACCGCCATGCCCCAGGCTTCGACGCAGCGGTGGCGGTAGGTGCGTTCTTCCAGCGTCAGTTTGCGGATCAGGTCGTCGATGCCGATCTCTGTCGGCTTCTCCACCATGCCGTCGATCTTCACCGTCCAGGGCCGAATCGGCAGCGCCTGCGCGGCGGCGCGGATCGTCTTCGACGTGCCGAATTCGTAGAAATTGTTGTAGTTGCCGTTGACGCTCTCGTCCGTGATCGGCCGATCCAGCACATATTTGTCGTTGCGCTTTGCCGGATAAAGATCGGCACTCGGATCCGGCAGCGCGGCGACATCCGTCAGGCGCTGCGCCCTTGCCGCGCATGGCGCCAGAGCCAGGGCGCTGGCGCCTCCAGCCAGAAAACTGCGGCGGTTGAAAACCAGATGCTCCGGCGTTGCCAGGCGGTCGGGAATTTCCCACCCGCGGCGGCGAATGACGTTCATTACGCGCGTCCTCCTGAATCGCGGCCAAGACGTACGGCGTGCGGTGCTCACTGGCAAGTCACGGTTATGAGAGAGGATCCCCCCGCTCCAGGCCCGCGGAAATCAACTGGCCAGAGCTCCTTGCAGGGCATGAGGCAGAGCCGCACTTTTCATGCGCATGCGCAAGCGGCCGACGAACTCGCTTTTTGGCATCGGCTTGGCGAGCAGATAGCCCTGCCCGATCTGACACCCGAGCGATTGCAACTTGTGGCTCTCGTGAGTGGTTTCAATGCCTTCGGCCACGGTCCGCAGGCCGAAGCGACGGCCCAGCTCCACAATCGTTTCGCAAAGACCCGCATTGAAATGGTCTTCATTGCAATTCGCCACGTAGCTGCGGTCAATTTTCAGTTCGCCGAATGGCAATTGCTTCAGGTGGACGAATGACGAATAGCCGGCGCCGAAGTCGTCCACCGCGAGGTCGCACTTGAGCTCGCGCAGCGAGTCGGAAACCTCTTTGGCAAGCTCCAGGTCGTGAATGATTTGAGCTTCCGTCACCTCCAGGGTCAGGCCGGGCCAATTGGCCGCGCCCGGGCGGGCCTCCCGCAACATCTGGGGAATTGGCAGCTCGACCAGCGCCGAGACCGGCACATTGACAGCAAGCCTCACCGGCACGCCGCACGCCGCGAAATCCTCCCAGTCACCGAGCGCCGTGAGGATCACCCGCTCGGTAAGCTGATGCATGGCATCTACGCTCGCGCCCGGCAGGAAAAGGCCGGGTTGAAGAATACCGCGGGTAGGATGGCGCGCGCGCGCCAGCGCTTCGGCGCCCACGAGGTGCAACGTCTTCAATTCGATCTTCGGTTGATACCAGAGCTCGAGCCAATCGTGATTGAGCACCGCACCCAGCGGAATCGTCGCTTTCGGGTCGGCGTAAGGTACAAACCGTGGCGAGAATAAGCTGCGCAGCCCTTCCATCATATCCGTCGTTCCGCACGCCGAACATCGCGCCTCCATGGTGCGCGATGCCGATTTTGCGAGATCGCGGCGGCTGCGCGGTTAACGGCAAGCGGTCGCCCGCGAAGCTGCTTTTCGCCTGCTTACTGGAATGAAGAAAATTGTCGCTGTCGTGCGCAAATGACGGCGTTTCGCGCAGGGTATAACCCGCGCATATACGCACCGATGACAACATCACGTAAGTGTGACGCTGCCTACTCCGCCGCCCGCCTGGCGGCGATGATCTGGTCGGCTGTCCGCCCCGTCAGTTCCGCCATGTGGTCGAACTTGAAGATGAACGAACCGACGCCGGCAGTGGCCGAGCGCACCTCGATAATGAGATCTCCGATCTCGGCCTCCGCCATCTGCGCGCGCACGGTATCCCATCCATCCCAGCCTTCGCGCGTATCGAAACCCAAAATCTGTCCACGCCGTCCCGACAAAATGGCGTTCATCTTCGCCGTCGCCTCGGTCGGGCAAACTATTTCGACCTCATGAATCGGCTCCAGCAATACTGGCTGGCATTGCGGCAGACCTTCCACGATGCCGATGCGTCCGGCTGTCCGGAAAGCTTGATCCGATGAGTCCACCGTGTGGTAAGAGCCGTCGATCAACGCAACAGACAAGTCGACCACCGGGAAGCCGAGCGGCCCGTGTTTGAGAGCATCTATGACGCCTTCCTCCACCGCTGGAATGTAGTTGCGCGGCACCACACCGCCCGTGATGCGGTCCTCGAACTTGAATCCGGATCCCCGCGGCAAAGGTTTGATCTCAAGCACCACGTCGCCGAACTGGCCATGACCACCTGATTGCTTCTTGTGCCGGCCCCGCTGCGTAATCGGCTTGCGGATAGTTTCGCGATAACCGACCGAAGGCGGCCGCGTTGATACAGGCACCATGAAGCGGTCGGCGAGCCGTTCCGCGGCTACACGCAAATGCATTTCACCCTGGCCCCAGATCACCACCTCGTGACTTTCCGCGTTGTGCACAACCGCCAGCGATGGATCCTCTTCGGTGAGTTTGGTGAAGGCGGGGCCGAGCTTGACGTCGTCCTTACGCTCCTTGGCTTGCACCGCTATGGCCAGCACTGGCGGAAATGGCTTCACTTGCACAAGCGCGGCCGCCGGCTGTTTGCCGGACGATAGCGTGTCACCGGTCTTTGCGCTGTCGAGCTTGCCGAGCGCAATGGTCTCGCCGGAAGTGGCTTGGGCGCGCTTCTCGAAATGCTGGCCCATCAATTTGAAGACACCGGACACACGCCCGGTATCGCCGCCCGGCGTCGCGAGCGTTGTGCCGTCGCCGGCCTGACCTGCAAGCAGCCGCACGATCGACATCTTGCCGCCGTGAGTGGTGTGGAAAGTCTTGAGCACCAGCGCTATTGCCTCGTTGCCGGTTTTGACGCCCACACGCTGTGCCGTTTCGCTGGCGCCCGGTGATTCGTGTCGCAAGGCCTTCAATAGCCTCAGCACACCGTTGCTACGCGTGGCGACTCCCAGAAGAACCGGACAGACGATACGGTCACGCAGTTCCTTGGCGAGATCGTCGAATACTTTATCGCGGGGCGGCTCGATATCCTCGAGCAGTTGCTCCATTAGCTGATCGTCATGATCGGCCAGCGTCTCAAGCATGGTGAAACGCGCTTCTTTTTTGCGGTCGAGGTCCTGGCCTTTAAGTTCGATGATCTCCGACGGCGCGTGCTCCTTGTAGACATAGGCGCGCTCGAGCGCGAGGTCGACGAAACCCGAAATGATGTCTCCGTTCCAAATCGGAATTTGACGCAACAGCAGCGGCACGCGCGAAGCCGGTTGCAAAAGCTTGATGGTCTCACGCACGCGCTTGTCCGCCTTATCAATCTTGTTGAGGAACAAGAAATGCGGAATGTTTTGATCTTCTAGCTCACGCAGGATCAGTTGCAGTTGCGGCACTTTCTTTTCGTCCGCTTCGCAAACGACCACCGCGGCGTCCACCGCCGGTAGCACGCTGCGCATATCCTGAATGAATTCGATCGAACCCGGGCAGTCTATAAAAGTGTAGTTGTCGTCCATGAAGTTGGTGGTAGCGAAGGTCGCTTCCACACTCATTTTGTGATGGCGCGCCTCCTTGCTGGCATCGCCGATCGTGGTTCCTGCGTCCACCGTGCCCTGGCGCTGAACAGCACCTGTACGGGCGAGGATCGCTTCAAGAAGTGTTGTTTTACCGCTTTGGAAAGGGCCCACCAGTGCTATGCACCGTGGACCCAAGTTCCTTGTGCCATTGGGACCAGTGCCGCTTTGTCCCATAATTGCCTCCCTTGCCGGCCGGGAGGTCGGACCTGGTTTCCCGGCCCTGTCACATTATCGTCTCAGGCAATGGGGAGGCTGGCAAGGGCAGAAACCCGCTCGTCCGAAGAAATTCGCTACTTGACGAAGCCGAGATCGATGACATCGCGTGCGTTGACGCTTTTGTCGACTAAACCCTGCGCCTTGTACCAAGCGATCTGCCGCTCGATATCCGCGACGTCGAGCCTCGCCTGTGGTTCGATAAAATAGGCGCTGGCCTCGACCGCCGCTGCTCCACCCTCTGCGCGGTCAGGATAGACGTAGCGGGCAATTGTCGTCGCGGTTTCATGCGATTTTGTGTCCGAGGTCCGTTTTGAGTTGCGGTCCTTGCGCAACAGCGCCGCAGCATAATCGTCCACGCCGCGACGATAGGCACGCATGAATTTTTCGATCGCGTCGCGTCGCGTGTTGATCATCTTCGCCGATACGAATAGCGCGCCAAATTGCTGTTCATCCAGTTCCGAATACCACCCCACGAGCTTGGCCTGGTTGGCCGCCAAGAGCTCGCGCGCGAACGATGCGGGCATGATTGCTGCATCGACCTCGTTGGTGCCAATCGCGCGCGCAATCGCGTCGAGCGTCTTCATCGACTTAACCGTCATGCGGTTGAAGTCGATGTGCTTGATCCGGGCGATTTGCTCGAGTTGGTAATGAGAAACCGAGCCGAGCGCACCGATGGCGATCGATCTGTTTGCGAGATCCTCGAACTTGTGCAGACCTTTGTTATAGCCGAAATTGGAGGCAACGATTTCGGTGCCTTCAAAGCCGCGCTTCTCGCGTACTTGTCCCGCGATCGCCTTTATCAGACCTTTGCCTGCAAGATTGAATGCTGCCGGTGTGAACCCGGCGAGACCAAAATCAGTGGTGCCCGATGCAAGCGTTTCTGCGACCGCCTGGTCCGACCCATAGGCCGTCATTCCGAGATCAATGCCTTCGGCCTTAAAGTAACCTTCGGCTGCGGCCAGGAATAGCGCGCCATTGTCGGTGAGACGTTGCGTGCCGACAACGACACGCTCTTGCGCAAGCGTTGGATCCGCGAGAATCGTGAGTGCAATGAAAGCCGCGGTCCAAAGGCGAATCATCACCGCAGATTAACGAAGCCACGCATAAGAGAAAGTGAATCCGGCAGCTGTCCGGCGGCTCACAAATGCGTGATGCCGGCGCCTATTTCATGTTCCCGCAAAATCGCTGAATGCGCCGGCAGGCCTCTTCCAGGTCTTCGGTTTTGGTCGCATACGAAATGCGAAACGCCGGGCCAAGCCCAAATGCCGTGCCCTGCACGACGGCAACGCCCTCCGCTTCTAGAAGCTCGGTGACGAAATCCTCGTCGGTCGCAAGCTTCTTTCCGGTCGGCGCGGTCTTGCCCATGGTGCCCGCACAAGAGGGATAGACATAGAACGCGCCTTCGGGCGTTGGGCATTTGATGCCGTTGGCCTGATTGAGCATCGAGACAACCAGGTCGCGACGTTCCTTGAAAATTTTGTTGTGCTTGGCGATGAAATCCTGCGGACCGTTGAGTGCTTCTACCGCCGCCCATTGAGATACTGCCGCCGGGTTCGAGGTCGATTGCGACTGGATCATCGCCATCGCCTTGATCAACGGCTCCGGACCACCCGCATAGCCGATGCGCCAGCCGGTCATGCAATAGGCCTTCGAACAGCCGTTGATTGTCAGCGTGCGCGGATAGAGCGACGGCTCAACCTGCGCCGGCGTCGTGAACACGAAGTCGTCGTAGACGAGGTGCTCATACATGTCGTCGGTCATCACATGCACGTCAGAATGTTTGACCAGCACATCAGTGAGCGCCTTCAATTCGGCGCGCGTATAGGCCGCGCCCGTCGGGTTTGACGGCGAGTTCAACAACACCCATTTTGTCTTCGGCGTAATCGCGCGTTCAAGTTGCTGCGCGGTCATCTTGAAGCCGTTCGCCATGGTGGTCGCAACTTCGACAGGCTCGCCGCCGGCGAGCAACACCATGTCGGGATAGCTCACCCAGTATGGGGCCGGAATGATCACCTCGTCGCCGGGATTCAACGTCGCCACAAATGCGTTGTACAGCACTTGCTTCCCGCCGGTGCCGATGGTGACTTGGCTTGGTTTGTAGTCGAGGCCGTTCTCGCGTTTGAACTTCTTGACAACGGCGTCCTTGAGTTCGGCTATGCCGTCCACATTCGTGTACTTGGACGCCTTGCCGCTCTCGATAGCCTTGATCGCCGCCTGCTTGATGTTGTCCGGCGTGTCGAAATCCGGCTCCCCGGCCCCGAGGCCTATGACGTTGCGGCCGGCCAGCTTGAGCGCGCGCGCCTTGTCCGTAACGGCGATGGTCGCCGACGGCTTGATGCGCTTCAGCTGGTCCGAGAGAAAGGCCATCGTTATCTCCAATCCTGGCCACAGCGTGTGCGGCGCACATGTCGTAATGCGCGCGCTCGAGTCCAGCAAGAGGCGATTTGTTGAAGAAATTCGATTGATTCAATCGGTCCTGGCGATGATTTAAAGCCCTTGGAGCGGCCGGAACCGGCGGAAACCACAGCCACCCCCTCTATTGAGCCATCGGTAACTAGGCTTCCAACCGGTCCGCCGATAGACTGCTCTGAAAATGCCCCCAGAAAGGGCTGACGAATTCGGGAGCACGCCATGAAACTTTCCGCCGAGCAATTGAAAGCCTTTGACGAGCAAGGCTACGTCTTTTTTCCCAATTGCTTTTCAGAAGATGAGATCGCGCTTTTACGCGCGGAGGCGGACAACATCCTTAAACTCGACCGCCAGGAAGTCTGGCGCGAGAAAACCGGGGCCCCGCGAACGGCTTTTGCCGCTCACACCTTCAGCGAAGTGTTTGGCCTCCTGGCGCGGCATCCGCGGCTGATCGAACCGCTGCGGCAATTGTTCGGTGAGGAGGTCTATGTTCACCAATTCAAGCTCAACGCCAAGGCCGCCTTCGAGGGCGACGTCTGGCAATGGCATCAGGACTACGGCACCTGGGCGCGCGACGATGGCATGCCGGAAGCGCGGGCAATGAACATTGCTGTATTCCTGGATGAAGTGATGCCGATCAACGGGCCGTTGTTATTGATCCCCAAGAGTCACAAGCAGGGTGTGTTCGCCGCCGGGCACGACAAGCTCACCACCTCTTACCCGCTCTGGACCCTCGACAAGGAGACGGTGACACGACTCGCCGACGATGCCGGAGGCCCCGATGGGGTTGGCATCGTCGCACCCACGGGAAAGCCCGGCTCGGTATTGATGTTCCACGGAAACCTGGTGCATGCCTCGCCGCCGAACATCACGCCCTATCCACGCAAGATCGTTTATCTGACGCTTTGCGCGGTCTCCAACCACATCACCAAGTTCACGCGCCCGGAATGGATCGCGCACCGCGATTTTGCACCGATCAAGCCGGTTGATGACGATGCGCTTGCCGAATACGCGCGCGCGCATCGGGTGGCGGCGGAATAGAATTCCGCATTTGGCGGTTGCCGGAGATTTTGTATTCGCTCGTTGCACTGCAGCGAAAACGATTTAATGCTTTCGCTATACAGCGTCCGCGCACGGCCTTTTAATTGCCAGACTTTGTTCGTCCTATTGCACACATAGAGGCTCGGGGGCGTGGCGCATATTCCGCGAAAGTTGCCGTCGGATTGGATCTGATCTGATGGCCACGGCTTTCAGAGCGGCCATGCGCAGATGGATCGGATTCTGAATGTACACGCTCTACTCGATGCAGCGTTCCGGCAACAGCTACAAGGTCCGTCTCGCGCTGGCCCGTTTAGGCATTCCGTATAAATTGGTCGAAGTCGATATCCTAAAGGGCGAAAGCCGCACGCCGGAATTTCTCAGCAAGAATCCCAACGGCCAAATCCCATTGCTCGAGGTCGCGCCTGACCGTCATCTCGCCGAATCCAACGCCATTCTCTGGTATGTCGCGGGCGGCTCAATGCTGGCGCCGGAAGACCGCATCGCGCGCGCCGAAGCGCTGCAGTGGATGTTCTTCGAGCAGCATAGTCTCGAGCCGAACATTGGGGCCGCCTATTTCTGGCTCGCGCTGATCAAGGGCGGCCGGGAATTGCAGAGCCACGCGCTCGAGGACTGGATGGAGAATGGCTATCGGGCTCTTGGCGTTATGGAGACGCACCTCGCCGCAAATCGCTTTTTCGTCGCCGATCATTTCACCGTCGCCGACATCGCACTTTATGCTTATGCCCACGTTGCCGATCAGGCGGACTTCGATCTCAGCCGTTTTCCGGCAATTCGCGCTTGGCTCGCCCGAGTCGCCGACGAGCCGGGCTATATCCCGATGGACTGGAAACCAGAGCTAGTCGCGGCTCAGTAGCCGCTTGGAATTCCATCGCATTTTATCGATACGCCACGAAAACGCCGTTGTTCGTTACCTCCTCTGCCCCAATCGGGTCGAACCGTTGCCCGGTTCCCGCGTTATCGATTGAACATTATCGAAACGGCTATTTTCAGGCTTTGCCATGCGTAAACAAATTCGATCTGGCGGCTTTACACCTCCACCCAGCCGCCAACCTGACCGTGAGCACCGTTCAGCCGCACTTGCGGAACTCGTCGCCAGCCTCGCCCTTGCACTTTCTACGCTCGTCGCCGCAACCGCGGTCTCGATCGGGATCGCTCGCGCGGATGTTGCAAGCAACGTAATCGACAACGAGAGCGGCTTGTTCGCCATCGCGCTTGTGCTTGGCCTTTTGTTCATCGGTATGGGCGGCCTGACCATACTGTCGCTGCCACACCACCGGCACAAGAAGACACACGGCTAGACACGGTCTATCGGAACTGCCGGCGATGTCGCCAGTTGAGCGCCATCGATTGAGATCGGTATTCGATTTGATCTCCAAGGCCGCATTGGCGCTTTACTTGCTGACCGACAATCCATCGGGTGTGCGTCCTGCGTCTCGTGAGCCGGCGCGGTAGTTCACCATTTGTGAAACACAAAGAATGCGCCAGCCGCGATTAACGCAAAACCGAACGCCTGGCTCAGTGTAATTGGCTCGCGCAAATAGACGGTCGAAAACGCGGCAAACACGATGAAGGTGATGACCTCCTGTATCGTCTTGAGCTGGGCGGGATTGTAGACGGCGCTGCCGAAACGATTGGCCGGCACCGCGAGGCAATATTCAATGAAAGCGAGTCCCCAGCTGATAAAGATCACATAAACAAGTGAGACGTCTTTGTACCGCAGATGCCAATACCACGCGGTGGTCATGAACAGGTTGGAACCGATCAGCAGCAAAATCGGCATGAGATAAGGAGACAAGAGAGGCATTGGAATCTCTGGGGGGTTCGGGAAGCGCGCGAAGCGCACAGGGTCTAACGGAGTTATAGCGTGGAAGTTCACTCGAAGATGGTCATGTCATTGTGTCGTCATGGCGTTATGCCACCAACATACTGCTTCTGTCCGTTTTCGCGTATAGCGTTGCCCCTCGTGCGGTCCCGTCGGCTGACCCTGCTCTGCGGGACCGCAAATTTTTGCCGGACACGGCTTTGCGGGTGTGAACCTGACAACTTGTGTTAGATTTAACGGCGGCAAGGTCGTGTGTGCGCGGCCTTTGTCCGCAACCGGCCGGAAGCAAAATGATGCGTATCGCAGGTCTAAGGTCGGTGTTTGCAATCCTGCTGATCGCAGGCACAACGTCGGCCATTGCGCAAAACCAGCCGAGAACCCAACCGCCGCCCGTCAGATTCGGGCCCTATAAAGTCGTTGCGATTACGCCACCACAGGCGATAGCGGATCCCGCTTTTGAGGCGCTGCGCAAGCAGATGGGCGAAGTGGCACAGCGCAAAGACCGCGTGGGTTTGGCCAAGCTCGTAGTTAGTCAGGGATTCTTTTGGGTGCGTGAAACCGGAGACCGCGCCGACAAGCGCAAATCCGGGGCCGACAATCTCGCGGCGGCGCTCGGCTTGAACAATAGGGACGGTGCCGGCTGGGACATGCTTGCAAGTTTTTCCGACGACCCAACCGGGTCCCCGTCACCCGACTACAAGGGCGCGCTCTGCGCACCTGCCGATCCGAGTTTCGACGGCAAAGCGTTCAACGACCTGATCCAAAGCACCAAAACCGATCCGAGCGAATGGGGATACCCGGTTTCTGCCGATGTTGAAGTCCGTGCAACACCGCAGACCAATGCGCCCGTGCTTGAAAAGCTCTCGCTCGCCTTTGTGCGCGTCGTGCCGGACGGCGGTCCCAATGTTCCAACCTTTTTGCGAGTCGTTACGCCAGCCGGCAAAATCGGTTATGTGTCCGTGGATTCGATTGCGCCGATCGGCAACGACCAGATCTGCTACGTCAAGGACGCGACCGGCTGGAAAATCGGCGGCTATATTGGCGGCGGCGATTCACAATAGTCGCCCTTACCCGTAGCGCAATTTCATTACCAGGATCGGCATCATCAGCGCGAGCGTCGTCGCGTTCGAGCCGATCAACGGCCAATCATCGATCGCCAGTCCATAGACAAGCCAGAGAATGACGCCGAGCGTAAACGCACTCGTTGCCGGTAACGACAGCGCACGCGTCTCCTTTTCCCGGATTATTTTGAGCGCCTGCGGCAGCCAGCACAGCGTTGTAAGCATGGCCCCGGTGGCGCCGACAAAATCAATGAGCCGCGTGAAATTCATATCTTTGTCATAGGACCGATTCGCTTACGCCATATGACAATCTTGCCTTTGTCCCCGGCCGCGCGCAGGCTCGCGCCATGACGACTACAATGGCAAGCATCCCGCGCCGCCTATCCTGCGCCCGCTGCGGTATCGCATTCGAGTGCGGGCTCAACGCCGATTGCTGGTGCGCGGCCGAGCCCTGCCGGCTTCCTATGACCAAGGCCTGGATCGAGGATTGTCTGTGTCCGGCTTGTCTGCGCAAGGCTGTGGCGTCGCGCGCGAAAAGCTCGCGCCCCGCGAGGCAAAATCGCTAGGCCGTTCCGCAAGTAGCGCTGCCGCGAGACAAACCGACATCCGTTCGTTTATAGAGGACTGCCGCAGTCCGCGGTCCTGTCCCGAACGAGACAATCACCATGATCGACTTCTATGCGCTGACCAGCCCGAACGTGCAGAAAATCTTCATCATGCTCGAGGAATGCGGGCTGCCGTACAACATCAAGCCGGTGGACGTGTGGGCGGGAGAGCAATTCAGCCCGGAGTTCGCAAAGATCAATCCGCTCCTGAAGGTACCGGCGATCGTCGACAGCGAAGGCCCGGGCGGCAAGCCGTACACGGTGATCGAATCGGGCGCGATCCTGATTTATCTCGCGGAGAAAACCGGCAAGTTCATCCCGCATGAGCCGATTGCCCATTATGATACGCTGCAATGGGTTTTTGTGCAGGTCGCCAATGTTGGCCCGATGGGCGGCCAGCACGTGCATTTCAGCCGATTCGCCGGGCCCGGCCACGACTATAGCGCCAGCCGCTACCGGACGCAGGTCCTCAAGCTGTTTGATCTCTACGAGATGCGCCTGTCCGCGCATCCCTACGTCGTCGGTAAAGACTACACCATCGCCGACATTGCCGCCTTTCCGTGGCTGCGCAATTTTGAATTGCTCGCCGTCGATCCGGCTAAATATCCCACGATCAAAGCGTGGGTCGAAAAAATCGCCGCGCGCGATGCTGTCAAACGGGCCCTCGCCCAAGTCGGCACACTTAAATCGATCCGTGACAAGGCGAGCGACGACCAGAAGGATCGATTTTTCGGCAGGGGAAAATACGCCCGGGTATAGTTCGCGCGCGCTGGCAGCCAGGCCAAAGGAGCACTCTTTTCACTGCGCAAAGCGCAGACCATAATGCTGCGCCTCGATCATTCCGCCAGCGAAGGCTCCAAACATGATTCTCGAAATTGCGCAAATAGACGTGAAGCCCGGCATGGAAGCCGAATTCGAAGCGGGCGTGAAGAAGGCTGCGCCGATTTTCAAGCGCGCCAAGGGCTGTAAGTCCATGACACTGCAACGCTCCCACGAGATGCCACAGCGTTACCGGCTATTTGTGCAATGGGAAACGCTGGAAAATCACACCAAGGACTTCCGAGAGTCTCCCGATTTCCACGAGTGGCGTAAACTCGTCGGTCACTGCTTCACGACGCCGCCGAACGTCGAGCACGTCGTCGAGGTCGTGCGCGGGTTCTAGAATGAGCCGTATTCTCACAACTCACACCGGCAGCCTGCCGCGCACGCCGGAAGTCGTGGAGCTGTTGCTGGCCGAAGAGCAGCACCCGGGTGCGCACCGTGCAAAATTGCAGGCCGCCGTACGCGACGCTGTCGCGCACGTTGTAAACAAACAGATCGAATGCGGCATTGACGTCATCAACGACGGCGAACAAGGCCGTACTGACTACACGGTGCACGTCATGCGACGGCTCACCGGCTATGACGGTCCGAGCGCGCCCCCGATGGGCACCGGCGACGAGGAATTTCCCGAGCTCGCGCAACTGCTCAAACAGTTCGCCTCCCCGTTTCAGCACCGACCGGCGTGCTCTGGGCCGGTCGACTGGAAGGACTGGCCGGCCGCACAGGCCGACATCGATCTGGCCAAGCAGGCCATGCAAGGCGCGAAGGCCGAAGATATTTTCATGACGTCACCCTCGCCGGGCCAGATCGCCCGCTATCTCAAGAATCGCCATTACAAGAGCGACGAGGACTATATTTTCGCGCTCGCTGACGTGATGCAGCGCGAGTATCAGGCGATCGTTAAAGCCGGCTTCATTCTTCAACTCGATTGCCCAGACCTCGCGATGCTGCGCCACATGATCTATCTCGATCTGCCCCTGGCCGACTACCGCAAGATCATCGCTACGAATGTCGCTGCGCTCAATCACGCGGTGCGCGATCTGCCCCCGGAGCGAATGCGTATGCACGTGTGCTGGGGTTCGACCATGGCGCCACACCACACCGACGTTGAGCTCAAGGACATCGTCGATATTGTACTTTCGGCGCGCCCACACGCGGTGTCGTTCCCGGCTGCCAACGCACGGCACGAGCACGAGTGGAAAATCTGGCGCGAAATCAAACTTCCGGAAGATAAGAAGATTATTCCGGGCGTGATCGATTCCACATCGAATATTGTCGAGCATCCGGAAGTGGTCGCCGATCGCATCGTGAATTTCGCGTCGGTGGTCGGCCGCGAAAATGTGGTCGCCGGCGTCGATTGCGGCTTCGGCACGTTTGCTGGCCGCGTGCAGGTCGACACGAAGATCGTCTGGCTCAAGCTTCAGTCGCTGGCCGAGGGCGCGCGGCGGGCGTCGAAGCAACTCTGGACCAAGGCCGCATAAAACCGCTCGGTCCCGGCGTGAACTGGCTCACATTCCACCACACTTTTTAAGTGTAATATTCCTGCGTTGAACGCAGGAGTTAATAGCCATTTTCATGGGAGACAAAGCCATGCCTGCAAAGCAGAACGCCAAACTTCCCCAGCCCATTTTTCACGAACCGATCTTCAGCGAAGAAGATGCCACACCAAGCCCTACCGGCTTTGAAACGAAACATCCGAGCGATACCAAGACATATAACGAAGTCGAAAAGCTGCTTAAGAAAGACGTCGTCGAAATCCCCAAATCTCGCATAGCCGACGGCGATTTGTTTTCTTTGCAAGATGCCTATGGCAGCAATCACGGACCGAAGGTGGTGCAAAAAATCCAGTCCGCCAAAAAAGTTATTTTTCATGCGTTTGGTGACTCCGGCGCATCCAACGTACGCAAATACAGCAACGAATTGCACGTCTCCGACCAGGTCACGCTCGACTGCAACCAATCCGATGAAGCCAACAGGCCTGCCTTTCTGTTTCACCTCGGCGATGTCGTCTACAACTTCGGCGAATCCCAGTACTACTACGACCAATTCTATGAGCCATTCCGCAATTATCCGGCGCCGATCTTCGCCATTCCTGGCAATCACGATTCCTTCATCGTTCCCGGAACGCCAAAAGGCAAAGAGCCGCTGACGACATTCCAGCGTAACTTTTGCGCCAAGGATCCCGTCATTACGCCCGAAGCGGGCTCTCTGCACCGCACGGCAATGACGCAGCCGGGTGTCTATTTCGCGCTCGATGCGCCCTTCGTGCGGATCATCGGGCTGTTCAGCAACTCGCTGGAAGATCCTGGTGTAATCTCGAACAAGGAAGGAAAGTGGCCCGGCATCAATGACAGACAGCTGAAGTTCCTGAGCGCTCAACTCAAACGCATCAAAAAGGAGAACTATAAGGGGGCTGTTCTGCTCGCCACCCATCATCCGCCATACAGTTATTCGCCCGCGCCGAAAAAGGCCGGCACCGGCGGCAACCATGGCTGCAGCGCAATCATGCTCAAGCAAATTGATGAGATTTGCCTGCAGGAGGGCATCTATCCGCACGCGTTCCTGGCGGCGCACGCCCACAACTATCAGCGCTACACCCGCACCATGAAGTTCGGGAAGTCGGAGATTGACGTGCCCTTTATCGTTTGCGGCGACGGCGGCCACAACGTCAATCCGTTGGTGCGTGCGAGCAAGGGACACCCTGCGGAAGAACCGCATCCCGGCAGTTCGGTTGATTACATGGAGTCGAATCACGCCGCGATCACCGCGAAGCAATTGTTGCTCGAGAAATACGATGACACCAATTATGGTTACCTGCGCATCCACATCGATAAGGAGCAACTCAGGATAGGGTTTCATCAGGTCGGTGCCAGCACTCTGGCGCAATCGCGCTACGACATGGTCACGGTCGATCTGGCCGAGCACGTCATGGTGTCGAATTAGGCGGTGCCTGGGCGGCGGAATTTACCGACCCCGCCGCCCTTTCCTCGCCGCGGGACTCGTCCCATATTCGGGGCAATGGCGAAATCTCCTGACAAGCCGAAAAAGGATCCGGCGCGGCCCACGCGCGCCAAGGCCGCGCGCCCCGACGAAAAGCCTACTCCGGACACGCTTGCGAACCTTCTCAACCCCGGTATCGGTCGGGGCACTGCGGGACTGGGCTCCGGCACGGGGTTGCAGCTGCCGCCGGACAATTCATGGGACCGGCGGCGAGATTTTTCCGAAGCGCACAAGGCGCGCAAGTCCACGCCCAAGGAATTCAAGGAAGCGCCGCAGCGCGACTACACGGCTTCGCCGATCACCGGGCTTGATCCCCGTTTGGCGGAGGAGCTGGGCCTGGGCGATGAACCCCCTCCCGCGCCGGAGAAAACCGATCCGAAATATCGTTTGCCGCGAGCCGATCTTCCGACCCAACCGGGCGGTTTCGGCGGCATCGCAAGCCAGCAGTCGCTCGAGCGGCTGTTGCGCGAGGGGCGACCGGAATTCAGCGCTATCCCCTGGACTCCGCATCGCCCGCCACGCCCGGAAAAATCGGAGGGCGGCAAGCGCCTCGTCATCGCATCGGACTTCGAGCCGAAGGGCGACCAGCCGCAAGCCATCGAGGAACTGGTCGAGGGCGTCCGTCGCAACGACCGCACGCAGGTGCTGCTCGGCGTCACCGGCTCGGGAAAGACCTTCACGATGGCGAAGGTCATCGAGGCGACGCAGCGTCCTGCCCTTATCCTCGCGCCGAACAAGACGCTGGCCGCGCAACTCTATGGCGAGTTCAAGTCATTCTTTCCTGACAATGCCGTCGAGTATTTCGTCAGCTACTATGACTACTACCAGCCCGAAGCCTACGTGCCGCGCACCGACACGTATATCGAGAAGGAATCATCGATCAACGAGCAGATTGACCGCATGCGCCATTCGGCCACGCGCGCGCTGCTCGAACGCGATGACGTGATCATCGTCGCGTCTGTGTCGTGCATCTACGGCATCGGCTCGGTGGAAACCTATTCGGCAATGACGTTCACGCTCAAGCAGGGCGGCAAGATAGACCAGCGTCAGTTGCTCGCCGATCTCGTGGCATTGCAATACAAGCGGTCGGGCGGCGATTTTTTTCGCGGCTCGTTCCGCGTGCGCGGCGATACCGTCGATATTTTCCCGGCGCACTATGAAGATCGCGCCTGGCGCGTCCATCTGTTCGGCAACGAGATCGAAAAGATCGAGGAGATGGATCCGCTCACCGGCCAGAAAACCGACGAACTCGATTTCGTAAAGATCTACGCCAATTCGCACTATGTGACGCCGCGCCCCACGCTCCTCCAGGCGATCCACGGCATCAAACAGGAGCTGCGCCAACGCCTAGACCAGCTCAATGCCGCCGGCCGGCTGCTGGAAGCGCAGCGTCTCGAGCAGCGCACGATTTTCGACCTCGAAATGATGGAGGCCACCGGCTCCTGCGCCGGTATCGAGAATTACTCGCGTTATCTTACAGGCCGCAAACCGGGCGAGCCGCCTCCGACACTGTTTGAATATGTGCCGGACAATGCGCTGGTATTTGCGGACGAGAGCCACGTCACCGTCCCGCAGCTCGGCGGCATGTTCCGCGGCGACTTCCGTCGCAAGGCAACGCTGGCGGAATACGGCTTCCGCCTGCCGTCCTGCATGGACAACAGACCCCTGCGCTTCGAAGAATGGGACGCCATGCGGCCACAGACGATGGCGGTTTCCGCCACACCCGGCCCCTGGGAAATGGAGGAAGCGCGCGGTGTGTTCGTCGAACAGGTCATCCGCCCGACCGGCCTAATCGACCCGCCTGTCGAGATTCGGCCGGCGCGCACGCAGGTGGACGATCTCGTCGGAGAGGTGCGGCAGGTCGCACAAAAAGGCTTCCGCTCACTTGTTACCGTGCTGACCAAACGCATGGCCGAGGACCTCACCGAATATCTGCATGAACAGGGCATTCGCGTGCGTTACATGCACAGCGACATCGATACGCTGGAGCGCATCGAGATCATCCGCGACCTTCGGCTCGGCGCCTTCGACGCGCTCGTCGGCATCAATCTCTTGCGCGAGGGCCTCGACATTCCGGAATGCGCGCTTGTCGCTATTCTCGACGCCGATAAGGAAGGTTTTCTGCGCAGCGAAACCAGCCTGATCCAAACCATCGGCCGCGCTGCGCGCAACGTTGACGGCAAAGTGGTGCTTTATGCCGATGCAGTCACCGGTTCTATGCAACGCGCCATCGAGGAAACCAACCGGCGGCGTGAAAAGCAGAAAGAATACAACGCGTCGAACGGCATTACCCCGGAAAGCATCAAGACTTCGATCCACGACATCATGAATAGCGTGTACGAGCGCGACCACGTACTGATCTCTACCGGCGGTGCCGACAGCGGCGAGTTCGCCGAGGCCGCAACCATCGGACACAACCTGGAAGCCGTGATCGCCGATCTGGAAACGCGCATGCGCGAGGCGGCTGCCGATCTCGACTTCGAGCAGGCTGCGCGGCTGCGCGACGAAATCAAGCGCCTGCGCGCTACCGAGCTGGCGGTACTCGATAATCCCACTGCGCGTGATGTGGTGATCGCCCAGGATCCGAAGCTGCGTCGCGCTGTAACAAAATCGCGAAACGCATCCTCAATAGAAAGGCCCCATAAACCGCATCTCGACGAGATGGGCATTGCGCTCTCGCATGAGGTCAAGCCGGCGCGGCCGGAGTCACCGCGATCAAAGCTCGGACGGCCAGGAATGCGAGGAGGGTTTAAGAAGAGAGGGCGTTAGCCCCTAGTATCTGTGTCGATGGCGGCGCGAGTTATATGCGAGCGCGGAGGGACGGTCGTCCCAGGGATAGGCATAAATGTATCCGTCCCAAGCATAAAGACAGTAGTAGCCAGCCCAGGCGCAACGGTCGCGCCAGTTCGAGTAGCTCCATGCTGTCCGGACATACCCGGCGTCAGACCTATAGCCTCGGCTGAGGTCAGCCGCCTGCGACGGTGCGAACGCACCGCCGAAGACAGCCACAGCGATTGCGGTTGCGAATATCAGTCGTTTTATACCGGCGAGGCGCATGAGATCGGGCCCGGGACAAATTTTGGCCCTGTAGTGTCTCCATAAAACGAAATCCAATGCCAATCACAACGGTCGAATTGGTTAAAATTGCCCATGGCGTTGCCTATGTAGGCCTTTTCGGGCAAATAGCCGGCCCACACCTGCGGGGCGCCTCCAAGCAAGCTCGAATCCCTGGAATGCGTTTATGAACTCATTGGTTATCAAAACCTTCAGCTCGATCTCGGCCCTGCGCGTCCTGTTGATTGCTTCCTGCGCGCTGGCGCTTGCGGGCTGCGAGACCGACGGCACCGGCCCATCGGCAGCCGGTGCGCCCAAAGCCGAAGTGGCCGTAATCCGGCCTGAAGCCGAGGCGCCCAAGACTCAGACGGCCAAGCCGGCGGAGTCCGTCGTTGATTCCGAGCCGATGACGCGATCGCGCGCCGCGCGGGAATGCTGGATGCGAACCGAAAAGGCCAACGCTCGCGAAGATCTCGATAAGCGTGCGGATATCGTCAACAAATGCATCGAACAGAAATTGAAGGCGGGCGGCACCTCGGTGCCAAAGACTTAGTCCCCGCACCCCCACCTGCCCCCTTGCGCTGGTCGGCGCGCCGGCTAGCATTCGTCGTCACTCGACGTCAGGGAGGTCGTCATGGCTAAAGGTCAGATGCGTTCGACGAAGGAAAAGAAGAAGCCGAAGGCCGACAAGGACAAGCCCAAACAGCTCTCCGCCTATAAGCTGGCCCAGATGCAAGGCTCGTCCAGCAGCCCCTATAACGCCCCGCCTGTGAAGAAGCCCTGATATCAACGCTAGCCGTCAGCCGAGTCCGGCAAAGCCGCCGCACCGGCTACGCTGTGCAACACTGTCTTGGGCTCACTCCTGCTCGAGATTGTTTTGCGCTTCATTTTCATTGCGCTGACATGCCGAAGAGTCCCGCGATGGCAATACACCCGCTACTGATGCAGGCCGGCCGGGCCGAATATTAAAGGGACAATAGCGACACACCGCTTCCGACCGAAAATGATCCAGGTTGCTCCACAGCTTCGCCAAAGTTCCGTGGCATTGGCCCAACCAATGCTTAACCGGTTCGCGTCGAGCATCGCGCGCCAGAGGCCGGAGCGGCATTTCCGGCGGAGATTTTTAAATGCGGGCAAGCGCTCACTGCGCATGGTGGATGATCGGCACTCTCGCCGTTCTGCCTGCTTTCGCCCAAGACGCGCCGCAAACTGATGGCCCCACCCTGTCTCCCGAAGCGCCGCTCACCCCCGAAGAAACTGCGATACTCTCCAACGCGCTGATCTTCGATCCGGCGGCAATGGCCGCGCCGCCAAAAAAGCCGCTGCGCTTACCGGGAATGGACGACAAAGGCTTCGATGTCACCCGCACGGAAAAGCCGGACGGGTCCTCCACCATCGTTGTCAAGCAACCCCTGCAAACCGAATGGAGTAACTCGGTCGGCGCCGATCTCGGTCCACCGAAATCGAACGTTGGCGCCGCCGTTGATCGCTCATTGCCGACGGCGCGTGATAACTCAGGTTCGGGAGCCGCCTGGGCCTCCCTCGGCTTATCAAATATCGGCAGCGTGGACGCGCGCGTCGATCCGTACAACGAACAGGGCAAGCTCGGTACGACCCTCAAACAATCGATTCCGTTTGGCGGACGGTTCGCGGTAACTCTTCAAGACACCTATTCGGTCACGGAAACACTCGGCCAACCATCCGCGGGTCCGAACGATATACCGTTGACGGTTCAACCACCCGCTTCTGGTCCGACGACGCCGCAGATTTTCGGCAACGAACGGGCGGTCAAGTTCAACATTTTGCCGACGGGTACAACAGTCGGCGCCGGACTTACCACCGCCAGCAATGACCCGGTCACCCACAACACCATCAGTGCCGAGCAAAAGCTCTACGGCCCTCTCCAAGTGACCACCACGGTGACGGATTACGGCCAGACCACAAGCAACAAGAGCATCACTGCCGGCTTCAAATTGCATTGGTAGCGCGGCGCCGGAGCCCGGATCTGTTTTCGTCAGAATCGCTCATAATCGGGCCTTCGGCCATTATTTGCCCGGGGGAGCTCCATCTTGCTGCCCTCGCCCCGCCCCACGGCCGCCCAACTCGCATGCGGCAATCGGCTGCACTGGGGTGCGTTCGCGCAAAATTTGTGCGCCTTGCAGGAGTTGACCATGACGGCCATCAGACCCGAGCGGCTTGGTGCAGACAGGGCAGTTCCGGAAAAAACCGGGCCGGAGGTATTCGCTCCGAATCGGAAGTCATCGGAAAAGATGAGCGATGCGGATCAGGCGGCGGCAACCGCTTTCGAGGGCGAGATCCGTGAATTTGTCCGGCGCGATGTCGCCTTGCTCCGCCGGCAGCGGCTTGATGGAGAGGCCGTAGCGGAACCGATCGCTGACAATCTGAGCGTGCTTATCCGGCGAATCTCCGGAGCGACGATGGAAGAAATCGACCGGGTCATCCTCGAACTTCAGGGTGTGCGCGATATGCTTCGCTACGAAGGAGAGCGCGTCGGCAGGGAAATCACCGGCTACGCCAGCCTCAACCATGCAGCAATGACTGCGATGAAGGTTATCGCCGACAGCCTTGAGCAATGGAAAAACGCGCCGAAAACTTCTTCGACTCACCGACCGGCAGGCTGACACCAGTTTTCAAAAAGGCCATCGCCGAGCACGTGCCGGCGATGGCCTTGTCATATGTGCGCCGGACGCAGAAATTCCTTTGGCCCGCGCGAGGGGACGACGAGATCGGATCTGACGGACGTTCGGATCAGTTGGCGGCGGCGATTTTGGTCTTGGCGGCCTTGCGCGGTAACGGGTAATCCGCGCTCTCGTAGAGCTGCCGAATGCCATTACCGTCGAAACGCTTCTCTTCTACTTCAAGATACGCGCCCAGCAACAACTCTGGCGGCAATTCCTCGATAGCAAAACGGATAGCCTCGGCGGCGGTCGGAAAGCGCTTATATCCAATCGGGCGGCGGGACTTGCGGCTCCGGCTAGGAAATAGTTCTGACGGGGCACGGTAGTTGATCATCGACATAATCAAAGGCTCCTTGACCACTAATATGGCCCTTGCGACGCCGAAAATCCAGCACCTCGAGAGCGCTCAAGGTAAATGTTGAGTACTAAAGTATTGGGCCCGGTGCGGGGAGCGCCGGGCCCGAATTTCAACCGATGGGACGCATTAATCGGCCAGTTCGGCGACGACTTCGCTGGTAGCCGGATCGATCAGCACCACGCGGTCGTTTACCACCATATATTTATACGCGCGAATAGCTGGTACCTCGACTGCGACCGCTTGTGGAACCGGATAGAGCTCTACGCTCTCCGGCACGCGCGTGCCGATACGGTATTCGACCGTCGGCCGCGACGGGGTAATGCGTTCGCGTACGATAGTCCGGTAGACCTTGCGCCGCTGAACCGGCGTCAGCTGCAGCGGCTCGCTCGTCGTGACAACGACGCGCGATTCAACCGGTTCGCGGGTGATCACGGTCGTTTGCGCGCTTGCTGCGCTCGCTCCGGCGAGCAGCGCGGCGACGATTGCCGCATGGCGAAAATGTGTCATAAGTTCCTCCTCTTGATTCCAGTCCAGAACAGCAAACGCCGGGCCGCAGCAGGGGGTTCCTGCGGTCATCAGATGGCATTTCACAAATTCCATCACAGTGTGTGCGGTGGTTCGCTCATCAGCTTCAATTTTGCCTGAAGCACATCGATGCGCAGCGCTGCCTCCGCCTTGGTCAAGTTCGGGCGGAAGGCCTCGGGCTCATAGGCGTCGAAGGCAAGTTTCCGGAGCAGAACTGCCTGCTCGGTTGTCATGACGCCGACGACATCGGGACTTTCCTGCATGTCAGAAACATTCGTAAGGGACGACGAATCGTTCCTCCAACATCATGGCCAACACCTGGCCGCTGACGATCAGGACGTCCGCACGACCAGTGCTGGCCTCAATATAAGCGTTATCGGCAGGGTGACGAGCACCATCGCAGCGACCACAACCAGCGCGGTCGGCACACCAACCGCGTCACCAAGCAAGCCATAGAGAGCAGGCGAGACCGCGCCAGCACCGATCGTTCCGGTGTAAAAAATGCTGAAGGCGCGCTGGCGCCATGCCGGTTCGACCAAGTCGGGTACAGAGCCATAGAGCACAGAGGAAGTGCCGTTGAGGGCAACGCCAACCACTGGAAGCAGCACGAGTGCAGCGCCGAGCGGCAGTGGCAAGAGCGCCATGATGCCGACCGCAGTAATTGTCTCGGTGAGCCATACGGTTGCCACGGCGCCAATGCGCGCACCAATGAAAGCACAAACCAGTTTGCCGGCCGCCCCTCCGGCAAAAACCAATGTAAGCGCCAGGCCGACGGTTTGCAGGCTCGCGCCTTTCGCGGTGAGAACGAACGGCAAGAATGTAAGGAAAGCCATGCGCGTCGCGCTATCGATAACGCCGACCGACAAAAGCAGCGGAAAGCTGTACGCACGGGCGGCGCCGTCCGCACACGCCGTGCTTTCATCCTTGTGTGGCGTCGGATGGTCGTCGCGGAAGCGCGGCATCATCAGGAAGATTGCCAAGGCCGCAATTGCCCCGAGACCGCCAAGCAGCACGAGTGCGTGCCGCCAGGGCAGCACTATGATCAGAAGCGCGGCCGCCGCCGGCAACGTCATCTTCCCGATGTCGCCGGCGAAATTATAGGTGCCGAGCGCTTTCAGCGATCGTGTGCCGGCGAAGGCATGGGCGATAAGTGACGATCCCAACGGATGCTGCGTGCTGGCGCCGAGGCCGCCAACGAACAGGGCCATGACCAAAAATATGACGCCGTTGCTAAACCCCGCCAGAACGTAGCCGAGACCGGCCAGCGCCGTGCCGAGCGCGAGCACCGCGGCCGCGCCAAATCGTTCAGCGAGAAAGCCAGCGGGAATTTGGAAACCGGCCAGCGTGCCGGAAAACACCGTCTTCATAAGGCCAAGCGCTGCGAAACCAAGGCCAAACTCGCCCTGCCAGATGGGCAGCATCACATACAGGAGATCTGTATAACCATCGTGCAAAGCGTGCGCGCCGCAGGCGACTCCAAGCGCGCGACGCTCCGCGTCTTTACGTTGCGACGCGTCAATTTCGCTCGTGTGATCGGCTGGGATGGTCATATCGCCGATTCCGTATCGTCCCTGTTACCGATTCATCGGCCCGGTGCCAACAATCAATACTTGCTTAAGATCGCCAAATACGCCGGTTCAGCGGTGCGGAGCGCTGCTTTCGAGTTAGCGGACAGCGTAATAGTGACCACGAACTGGTTGCCATCCCTGTCGCCGTCCGTGGTGACGGCTTGCAATTCGTAGCCTTGCTCCTTGAGGCCGCCGGATTCGAATGCATGACGCACAAAGGGCGGCTTTTCTCCACGCGCGAGGTCATCAAGCTTGCTGATTTTGGCGTGTTTGGCGCGGCTTTTCCAATCTTTGATGCTGTCGGGCAGAAAATCGGAAACAGGCTGCCTGTTGCGGTTGTAGCGCACGACAACGTAGATTTTCGCTGGCGCTTTTTCAAAATCGAGCCCTTTCGGCAGCAGCATTTGCCCATTGAAATAATTGCTGGCTTCCTTGTCCTCCGACCAACCGTCCGGAATTGCAATCGATGCACGGAATTGGGCGCATAACTTTCCGCTGCACTGCTGCATAAATTTTTCGATTTCGGCTCTGGCCGCGGACGCGGTGAAAAGCGCCGCAAGAGTCAGCATTGCACCCAAATGGCGAGCGGCGGCACGCGGCATAATCCCCCCTGGCACGTGTACGTTTCGCCGAGATACTCGCGCTGTCCGCCGGTTCGTTCAACCGTTCAGGTCGCAAACCTGAAATGCATAACGTCGCCGTCGGCCACTATGTAGTCCTTGCCTTCCAACCGCATCTTGCCCGTCTCGCGCGCAGCGGTTTCACCGCCACACGCAATGTAGTCGTCATAGGCAATGGTCTCGGAACGGATGAAGCCGCGCTCAAAGTCGGTATGGATCACACCGGCAGCTTGCGGCGCCTTGGTGCCTTGCGTGATGGTCCAGGCCCGCGTCTCTTTTGGCCCGACCGTGAAATATGTCACCAGATGCAACAGCGTGTATCCGGCGCGCACCAGACGATCGAGGCCGGTTTCCTTGAGCCCGACCGCTTCGAGATAGTCTGCGCGTTCCTCCGCTGGCAACGTCGCAATCTCCGATTCGATCTTGGCCGAGATCACGACCGCGACTGCACCCTCGGCCCTGGCCCTTTCCTCGACCTTGCGCGAGAACGCGTTGCCGCTCGCCGCGGACGCCTCGTCGACGTTGCAGGCATAAAGCACGGGCGCCGAGGTCAGTAAGCCAAGCGAGTGAAACAGCTTTTCCTCTTCGAGTTTGCGCTCCACCATGCGTGCAGGCTTGCCTTCGCGGAGTAATGCAAGCGAGCGCTCGATTACGCCGAGCATTTCCTTGGCTTGCTTGGCGTCTTCGCCGGCGCCTTTTGCCTTTTTCTCCAGATTGTCGATGCGCTTCTCCAGACTGTCGAGATCGGCCAACATCAATTCGGTCTCGATGGTATCGATGTCCGCAATCGGATCGATTTTGCCTTCCACGTGCGTGACGTCACTGTCCTCGAAACAGCGCACCACGTGCACGATCGCGTCCACTTCGCGAATGGTTGCGAGGAACTGATTGCCAAGTCCTTCGCCCTTGGAGGCTCCGCGCACCAGGCCGGCGATATCAACGAAAGTGATACGTGTTGGAACGATCTGCTCTGATTTTCCAAGTACCGCCAGCTTTTCCAGGCGCGGATCGGGTACCGCGATCTCGCCCACATTCGGCTCGATGGTGCAAAATGGGTAATTGGCCGCCTGCGCCGCAGCCGTTTGCGTCAGGGCATTGAAGAGCGTCGACTTCCCGACATTCGGCAAGCCGACGATGCCGCATTTGAATCCCATGGTTATTCGTCTCGTTACATTGCTATTCGGAACCGGGCGGCTCCTCATCCTCGCCAAAGCCTTTGGCTTCCATGGCGAGGTGGACTTTGTTCTGGAACGTCGAATCCTTATTTTCGACCAGAAGCGGGGCATTGTCGGCGACGACGTCGCATAGTGCCTCGACCCACGCCCACTCGCTTTTTGCGAAATCGCCGAGCACATGGATCGGCACCAGTTCCTTTATATCGGGCTTTCCGATGCCGATACGCACGCGCTTGTAGTCGTTGCCGAGATGGGCGGTGATTGAACGCAAACCGTTATGACCGGCGTCGCTGCCGCCGACTTTTACCCTGACTTTCGCGGGCGTCAGGTCAACTTCATCATGAAACACGACAATGCTCGCGGGCTCGAGCTTGTAGAAGTTTGCGGCTTCCGCCACTGCTCGCCCCGACTCGTTCATATAAGTGCCCGGCAGCAGCAGCAGTACACGTTCACTGGCGATATTGCCTTCCACCGCAACGCCCTGGAAACGCCGCCGCCACGGCGAAAGCTCGTGGCGGCGCGCGATCGCTTGCACCGCCATGAATCCGATATTGTGGCGGTTGCCGGCGTGCTTGGGGCCGGGATTACCGAGACCGACAAAAAGAAGCATGGCGTCAACGGCGCTGTCTTAGAGTTTGCGCATGATCCATTGCGAAAACCGGTACCCGCCTTTCGGGATCATACGCTCTGCCGATTACGCAAACGCTGACGACCGGGATTGCGCGATGCCTCACTTCTTCTCGGGCTTCGCTGGCGCCGCGGCGGCCGCTGCCGGCGCAGCGCCGGCCGCGGGAGCCGCACCGGGTGCAGCACCTGGAGCCGCACCGGGAGCGGCAGCTCCTTCGGCACCGGGCACCACACCAGCCGCAGCGGCGGCCGCAGCGGCAGCTGCGGCGGCGGCAGCCGCTTCGGCAGCGGCTTTCATTTCTTCCGCGTAACCCGACGGCGGCACAACAGTGACCAGCGTCATGTCGGGACGACCGACGACCCTGATATTCCCGGGTAGTGTTACATCGGTGAGATGCTTCGAGTGATTGATGTCGAGGCTTGAAATATCGACGTCGATCGATTCCGGAATTGCGTCGGCCGGACACACTACTTCGACGGTATGGGTGACGATATTGACGGCACCACCCCGTTTTACGCCCGGCGCCTGGTCGGCGTTGAGCACATGCACCGGAATATGCACGCGGATCGTTGCACCTTCCGATACGCGCAGGAAGTCGACGTGCAGTGGCAGATCCTTGATTGCGTCGAGCTGGAAGTCGCGCGGAATCACGCGATGTTTGGTGCCGTCCACATCGAGATTGTAAAGCGTGGTGAGGAAACGCCCGGCGTAGATGCGCTGGCGCAGTTCGGCGTGGTCGATCAGGACCATCAGTGGGGGCTTATTCTCTCCGTAGATCACGCCCGGCACGTGACCGGAGCGACGCGCAGCCCGAGCGGTCCCCTTGCCGCCTTTCGGACGCGCCGTCGCTTTTAATTCCTGGACGGTCGCCATCTTGAATCCCTCATCTAAACCAATGGAAAAGGCGGCTTTTTTTCGCCGCCCGTGAACGCGGCGAGCCTCCAGGGGTGCCGGGGGCCGCGAACGGGCGGGTTATAGCGGCGGTGCACGCAAAGGGCAAGAATCCGCATGGGTCGCCGGATAATGGCCCTTATTTGCTAGGCGTCTCCTTGGCCTTCCTGCTCGGCTTGTCGGCCTTGGCTTCCAGTGCCGCAATGCGCGCCTTGAGCGCTTCATTTTCCTCTCGCGCCAGGCGTGCCATTTCCTTGACCGCCTCGAATTCCTCGCGCTGGACCACGTCGAGATCGCGCAGAATCCGTTCGGCCTGACTGCGGAACAGGGTATCAAACTCGCGCCGCACCCCTTGCGCGACACCGGCCGCGTCATTCATGAGACGTGCCATCTCGTCGAAAAAGCGGTTGCTGGTCTGGGTCATGTTTCGCCTCCGCACCAGGTTGCCACCACAATGGCGATCCGGTCATCCCGCCGCAAGACCCGGCATGCTAACACTCGCAGGCGGGAACGACAGGTTCCTCGCCGATTCGGACATCGCAATGCCATCACTCATTATCTCCTATCCGAATTTTGACCCGGTGCTGGTGCATCTCGGCCCGTTCGCCATCCGTTGGTACGCACTCGCATATATTTTCGGCATCTTGATCGGCTGGGGATATGCGCGCTTTCTCATACGTTCGGGGAAATTGTGGGGCGGCAAGGCGCCGATGACCGTCACCGACTTCGACGATTTCATCTTGTGGGTGACACTCGGCATTATCCTTGGAGGCCGCATCGGTTACGTGCTGTTCTACAATCTTCCGTACTTCGCCGATCACCCGATGGAGATTGTACAGTTATGGAATGGCGGCATGTCATTCCATGGTGGGTTTACCGGTTGCGTTCTTGCGGTGTTGCTTTTCGGCTATAAGCGCGGCATTCCGATCCTTTCGCTCGGCGATATCACATGCGCGGTCGGACCGATCGGATTGTTTCTCGGCCGCCTTGCCAATTTCATCAACGGCGAACTATGGGGGCGTCCCACAGATGTGCCGTGGGCAATGATATTTCCAAGCGGCGGGCCCCTGCCGCGGCATCCGAGTCAGCTCTATGAAGCGACGCTGGAGGGGCTCGTGTTGCTCGCGGTGCTCGCACTGTTGATGCGCGCCGGCGCTTTGAAGCGGCCCGGCTTGATCATCGGCTGCTTTGCTGTCGGCTACGCGCTCGCCCGCACGTTCTGCGAGTTCTTCCGCGAACCAGATGCCCAGCTGGGCTTTTTGTGGGGCGGCGCCACCATGGGACAATTACTGTCAGTGCCGCTGTTCCTCGCCGGCGTTGGTTTCATAACTTACGCGCTCAAGCATCCCCCGCTCCGGAGACGTTAGTGGAAGCGCGCTCGCCGCTCGAAACTGAAATTCGCCGACGCATTGCGTTGGCTGGTCCAATGCCGGTTGCGGAATACATGGCACTCTGCCTGTTTGATCCGAAACACGGCTACTACAACACCCACGATCCGTTTGGCGCGCGTGGCGACTTCATCACTGCGCCCGAAGTCAGCCAGATGTTCGGCGAGCTGGTTGGCCTGTGGGCCTCGGCAGTCTGGAAGCAGATGGGTGCGCCCGAGAATGTGCGCCTGATCGAACTTGGGCCCGGCCGCGGCACAATGATGAAAGATGTGTTGCGCACAGCGAAAATAGTGCCGGAATTCCAGGCCGCGATCGTGGCGCATCTCGTCGAAATCAGCCCGTTGCTCCAGACGCAACAGGAAAAGGCGCTGGAGGATGCGGGCGTTCCGCTATTCTGGCATGCCGCGCTCGCCGATGTACCGAAAGGCCCTGCCATCATCCTTGCCAACGAATTTTTCGATGCGCTGCCGGTCAATCAGGCAATCAGGACCGAACGCGGCTGGCACGAGCGCCGGATCCAGATTGATTCCTCCGACCAACTCGCTTTCAGCATTGCGCCCGAACCGCTGCCATTTTTTCAAACGCTCTTGCCCGCGGATTTGCAGGCGCCGCGCGTGGGCGCAATTTTCGAATGGCGCGCCGACACGGCTGCGATTGAACTCGGCCGGCGCGTCGTCAATGGCCGCGGCGCCGCCCTCGTCATCGACTATGGCCACACTGAAACCGGTCTTGGCGAGACCTTGCAGGCCGTCGGCCAACACGCCTATGCCGACCCTCTGACGTTGCCGGGCAATCTCGACCTCACCGCTCATGTGGATTTCCAGTCGCTCTCGCGGGCCGTCGAGGCCATGGGTACAAATGGGTTCGGCCCAATTGAGCAATCGGTTTTTTTGCGCCGGCTGGGTATCGAACAGCGCGCCGCTTCCCTCAAAGCCAAAACCGGGCGTTCAAACGAAATCGACCAGGCTCTTGCGCGCCTGATCGGTCAAAGTCGCATGGCCATGGGTGAATTGTTCAAAGTCACCGCATTTGCACATCCTTCAATCGGCATTCCGCCCGGCTTCGAGAGCTAGAGCTGGCCGGGCATCCTTGCGCCTACTATCTACGCGACTAGAAGGAACGAACGCTGACCCTGCCTCTCCGGACGGAATCGATGCTGAAGGCTCCATCGCTCGCCGCGCTCGCGCGTATTCGTCACGCGTTCTTCACGCGCTCTGGAGGTGTATCGCAGGGAGTCTATAGCTCGCTCAATGGCGGCGTTGGCTCTCGTGATGCGCCCGAAAAGGTCGCCGAAAACCGTGCACGCATGGCAGCGGCGCTGGGCGTAAAAGCGGATCGCTTCGTCACGCCATATCAAATCCATTCACCCGATGTCGTTGTGGCGGAGGAGCCGTGGACAACCGAGAATCGCCCACGGGCCGACGCCGTCGTCACGCGTGTACCGCGACTGGCGATCGGTGTATCGACCGCCGACTGCGGACCCCTGCTGTTCGCGGACGACGTCGCGGGCGTGATCGGTGCCGCCCATGCCGGATGGCGCGGCGCGCTTACAGGTGTG
Source organism: Pseudolabrys sp. (assembly GCA_035626335.1). Taxonomy (GTDB): domain Bacteria; phylum Pseudomonadota; class Alphaproteobacteria; order Rhizobiales; family Xanthobacteraceae; genus Pseudolabrys. The sequence continues at coordinate 134,058 of DASPNW010000022.1, read as the reverse complement.
ATTGAGGCGACGGTCGCCGCCATGGAGCGGCTCGGCGCCAGCCGCGATCGGATGACCAGCGTTCTCGGCCCTACGATCCGGCAGCCGAACTACGAGGTTGGGCCGGAATTTGTCGAGCGCTTTCTTGCCGCTGATCCTGATAACGCGCGTTTCTTCAAACCATCGCAGCGCGCCGGGCACGCCATGTTCGATCTCACCGGCTATATCGCGGAACGCGTTCGGCGGGCCGGGATCGCTCAATTCGAGGATCTCGGCCTGTGCACTTACGCCGAGCCCGAGCGGTTCTACAGCTATCGGCGGACGACGCTTCGCGGCGAAGCGGATTACGGGCGGCATATCAATGCCATCGCACTCACCGATTGAGAGCTGTCGCGTCTGGACTCCGCGACGATATTGCCGGTACGCTCAACGCCGGCCAACGAGAACTCAAGACTAAACGCGGCCAGTGGGGTGTCTATGGCGTGGAGTTGGGGTCGCCGCACGACTGGCGCGGCGAGACGCGTCTCGCTTTTAAGTGGATTAGCCGCGGCCTGCGCGTTGGCGCTAGGGGGGTGCAACCCCGACGGTCAGGCAGTGCCGATCGCCCAGCCGCGTGGTGCGACGGTTGCTTTCGATTCTCTGGACGGACTGCCGCCGGCCCAATTCCAGAAGCTGGTCAGAAATCTCAATGAGGAAGCGCAGGCGCGGCACCTCGCGGTGATTTCGCGGGAACAGCCGTCCGCTTATCGCGTCCGTGGCTATCTCGCAGTCAAAGTAACGAAACACCAGACCACGGTGACCTGGATTTGGGATGTTTTTGGTCAGGATGAAATTCGCGCGATCCGTATCAGCGGCGAAGAAACGGAAAAGGTCCGGCACCGCGATGCGTGGACAGCGGCTGATGACGCAATGCTGCATCGCATTGCTCGCGCCAGCGTAGAACAACTTGCCGCGTTCTTGACCTCGCCCGAAGTCGCGCCGGGCACGGCACCCTCCCCGGCAGCCGACGCCCAAGTAGCCCAGGCAGGCCCGCATGAATCCTCGCCCGAAGCCGCTGGCATATTCCGGATTTCGGGACCACAAATCGATCCGATACCGGCCGACACACTAGATGCCATCGATAGCGATACGGATACAAAGCCAGCACCGCGCCGCCGCCCGCCGGCGGGCGCGACGCGCTCTGAGGAACAGACGTTGACCTTGGCGGCATCGAGCCGCTAACGGCCAATTCATCCTTTTGGCGAAAGCCGCGGACAATCGCTCGCCGCCATATTGCCGGGCCCTGCCCGCCTTGTTATGACCACGCCGCCTGTGGCTGAGTGAGGGCGAGGGTTAGAAGATGTCTGGCAAGAACGGAGCGATAAAGCTCGTCGCCGGCAATTCCAATCCAACGCTGGCCCAGGGGATTGCCGATTATCTCAAGCTTGCGCTTGCAAAGGCGGTCGTACGTCGTTTTGCGGACATGGAGATCTTTGTCGAGATTCAGGAAAATGTGCGCGGCGCGGACGTTTTCGTAATTCAATCGACCTCGTTCCCCGCCAACGACCACCTTATGGAATTGCTAATCATCATCGATGCGTTGCGTCGCTCATCCGCGCGCCGCATCACCGCTGTCATTCCGTATTTCGGCTACGCTCGCCAGGACCGCAAACCGGGTCCGCGTACGCCGATCTCGGCCAAACTGGTCGCCAACCTGATAACCCGCGCCGGCGCAGATCGGGTAATGACGCTCGATCTCCATGCCGGGCAGATCCAGGGCTTTTTCGACATCCCGACCGACAATCTTTACGCCTCGCCGGTCATGGTCCGCGACATCCGCGAACGCTTCAAGCTCGACAATGTCATGGTGGTATCGCCGGACGTCGGCGGTGTCGTGCGCGCGCGAGGGCTGGCGAAGCGCATCAACGCGCCGCTCGCCATCATCGACAAGCGGCGCGAGCGCGCCGGCGAGTCCGAAGTGATGAACGTCATCGGCGATGTCGCCGGTTATACCTGCGTGCTGGTGGACGATATCGTCGATTCCGGCGGTACGCTCGTTAACGCCGCCGATGCGCTGCTCGAGGACAAGGCGAAGGCGGTTTACGCCTACATCAGCCATGGCGTCCTTTCTGGCGGCGCCGTACAGCGTATTGCCGGCTCTCGCTTGAAGGAGCTGGTAATTACGGATTCGATTCAGCCGACCAAGGAAATCGAGGCTGCCGGTAATATTCGCATCCTGGAGATCGCATCGCTGATTGGCGAAGCGATCGGGCGCACCGCCGCCGAGGAGTCAGTCTCGAGCTTGTTCGACTAGCTCGCCCTTTCATCCGAGTTATCCACCGTGGAGTGATCTTGACGCAGCTTTGGCTGTGGAGAGTCGATTCCGCGCGGTTGCCTATGACAGGCAAATCACGGCTCATTGGCACTTGACGATGCCTTTGGCGAGCGGAATCAAGAAGGATATAGTCGAATCGCTCAGTGATTCGTCCTCGCCGTCAAGGCATCCCGTAACCCCTGCGTCAACTAGCGGTCCGGGCCCCCTCTCGGGTCTTCCTCGTACCGTGCGCGTGCGGTGGCGTGCGTTTCCTCTCGCTCCACTCGGCAAAGCGGAGACGTCATGTCCCTGACCGGCTACGCGGAAGAATCGCGAATCAATCCCCTCGACGTCGTGGAGCGCCTGGCGACCGGCAACGACTGGTCATTCGAGCGCGCCAGTGATGACGAAATCACTATTCTGGTTACCGGCCGATGGACCGATTACCAGCTTTCCTACACGTGGATGGGTGACATCGAGGCACTGCATCTGGCTTGCGCCTTCGATCTGCGGGTTCCCGAACGGCGGCATGCCGAAGTTCAAACGCTGATATCGTTGATCAATGAGCGGCTTTGGGTCGGGCATTTTGATCATTGGAGTAACGAAGGCATTATGATGTTTCGCCACGCGCTCGTGCTGGCTGGTGGTACCGAAGCGTCCGGCAAGCAATGTGAGGCCTTGCTCGGCACGGCACTCGAAGCTTGCGAGCGCTATTTTACTGCCTTTCAATTTGTGGTCTGGGCCGGCAAGGGCGCGCGCGAAGCGCTCGATGCGGCTATGTTCGAGACCTCGGGCGAGGCGTAAGGCCGCTGATCGGCCATGGCCAACCGTGATGCACTGAGGCTGAGAAAATTCCGCGGCACACTTGTCCTGGCCGGGGCCGGCAAGATGGGCGGCGCCATGCTCGAGGGGTGGTTGGCGCGCGGGCTCAAGGCGAACCAGATCGTCGTGATAGAACCGCACCCGGGCAAACTGGTAAAAGCCCTGGCCCGGCGTGGGCTCAGGATCAATCCGAAAGGCAAAGCCAATACGGCCGGTGCCGTCGTGATCGCGGTGAAGCCGCAGACGGCGCCCGAGGCATTGCCACCACTCGCTGGTTATGTCGGCAAAGGTACATTGGTCTTGTCGATCATGGCTGGCCGGACCATCGCCTTTCTCGAAAGGTCATTGCCGGAAGGGGCGGCAATCGTTCGCGCAATGCCAAACACCCCGGCGGCAATCGGCCGCGGCATCAGCGTCGCTTTTGCCAACGTAAAAATCTCGACAGGCCAGCGGAAGCAGGCGTCGGATTTGCTCGCAGCCATCGGCAAGGTGGAATGGGTCAGAGACGAAGCGCTGATGGACGCGGTCACAGCGCTATCCGGCTCCGGCCCCGCATACCTGTTCCTGCTGGCAGAGGCTATGGCCAGCGCCGGCATTGCAGCCGGCTTGCCACCGGCCCTCGCGACGCGTCTTGCCCGGGAAACAGTGACCGGTTCCGCCGAGCTGATGCACCGTTCGGATCTTGACGCGGCAACACTTCGGCAAAACGTGACGTCTCCGGGCGGCACGACCGCCGCCGCACTCGAAATACTCATGGGCCCAGGTGGCTTCGAGCGCCTATTGACGCAGGCCATTGTCGCGGCCACGCGCCGGTCTCGCGAGCTTGCCGGCTGAGCACCCTGCCCTAGAACCGTCGTCATTGCCCAGCTACATTACGGGTGAACGCCGTTCTCGGGAGGCCGTCATGACCCGCAAGCCCAAGCGCCAGCGCAAAGCTTCCCCGGTCCCGCCGTCACGTGGCAGTAGCGATCGTGACAAAGCCATCGATGCGCTGATGGTCCTTTTGGCTGAGCATCGCTTCGAACAGATTGGCCTGGCCGAAGTCGCTGGCCGGGCCGGAATTAAGCTGTCGCAATTGCGTGCCGAGTTCGGCTCGACCCTTTCGATCCTCGCCGCCCACATCAAGGACATCGATCGCAAGGTGCTTGCCGGCGGCGACGCCGACATGACCGAGGAACCGGCACGCGAGCGCCTGTTTGACGTGCTGATGCGGCGGCTGGAAACTTTGGCTCCCTACAAAGAAGCCGTTCGCTCCGTCATGTGTTCAGCGCGCCGCAATCCGGGCCTCGCCTTTGCGCTGAATGCAATGGCAGTACGATCGCAGCACTGGATGCTGGAGGCCGCCGGAATAGGCGCGACCGGGCCCCGCGGCGCTCTGCGCGCGCAAGGCGCGGCGCTGATGTTTGCACGCGTACTGTCCGTCTGGATCGATGACGAGGAGGAAGGGCTCGATCGCACGATGGCGGCACTCGATCGCGGTCTTAACAGCGCCGAACGCTGGGCTGGATTTCTCGACGACCTCTGCGCCCTACCTAAATGTTTCCTGCGTGGGCCTCGCCGCCGGCGGCGGCGCTTGCGCGATGAGGAAGAGGTAGAAGCGGCCTAATTCGTGGCGCGCTAAACGGGCACCCTGACAGTCGCGCGAAGACCGCCGAGCGGGCTCTCGCCGAGCGTGATATCTCCGCCATGCGAACGCGCGATGTCGCGCGCAATCGCAAGCCCGAGCCCGGTCCCGCCTTCGTCCTGGTTGCGTGCATCGTCAAGTCGAAGGAACGGTTTGAATACCTCCTCGCGCAAATCTGCCGGAATACCTGGGCCGTCATCATCTACTGTTACCGTCAGATAACGATGATCACGGTGGCCGGTAATCGCAATCGAGCGCGCGTGGCGTGCTGCGTTCGAGACCAAATTGGCAAGGCAACGTTTAAACGCTGCCGGGCGCACGGTAACGATCGGCGGGCCGTGAAATACGACGCTTGACTTGTGGCCATGGCGTTCTGCATCCAGCCGCAGCTCTTCCAGAAACTCCGCCATGTCTGTCGGCGCTGCCGCCTCGCCGCTGTCGCCGCGGGCGAAAGACAAATAAGCCTCAAGCATACGCGCCATCTCGTCGACGTCTTTTTTCATCGCGTCGACTTCGGGCGAATCTTCGATCAGGGCAAGCTCAAGCTTGAAACGCGTGAGGACGGTACGCAGGTCGTGCGACACGCCAGCAAGCATTGCCGTGCGTTGTTCCATCGCGCGCTCGATGCGAGTCTTCATCTCGACGAAGGCGGCGGCGGCGCGTCGCACCTCTCGCGCGCCACGCGGACGGAAGTTCGGCACCTCACGGCCCTTGCCGAAGCTCTCGGCTGCATCCGCCAGTCGCAGAATCGGCTTGATCTGATTGCGCAGGAAAATGATCGCCACAATCAGCAGCACCGTCGAAGTGCCGACCATCCAGAGCAGGAATATTTCCGAATTGGAGACATAGGCGGCGCTGCGGCGCGCGAACACTCGCATTACCGTGTTGTCGAGCTGTACGCGGATTTCCAGCAGGGCGGATTTGCCCACAGTATCGATCCAGTAGGGGCGTCCGATCTGCCTGCGCAATTCATCCGATAACGCCTGATCCAGCAGTGAAAAGAATGGCTTAGGGCCCGGCGGCGGCATCTCGGTCAACGGCAGGAAATCGACCACCAGGCCGAGGCGTTCCTGCGCGATACGGCGGATCTGCGCCTGGTCGGCATCCTGCGGGTAGCCGCGGTAAATATCGATCAAGGCGGCAATGTCCTGCACGACGCTGGCGGATAGCCGCTGAGTAACGACATTCCAGTGCCGCTCCATGAACACAAAAGCCACCACCGATTGCAGGATCACCATCGGTGCAATGATGATCAGCAACGCGCGAGCATAGAGCCCTTTCGGCATCACGCTGTTGAGCCAGCGGCTGATCCTACGCCAGCCATCGGCGACCTGCCCGAGCGCACTATGAATTTTGCGCACGGGCGGAATGGAATCGTACCATTCCCACGCTTCGCGAAGACGCGTCAGCATGGTTCGAACGCCGTTTGTGATATCGAGGCTGGTCATGATGTGATCACCAGCCTATAGCCGATTCCGCGCACGGTTTGCACAAACAGGGGATTTGCCGGATTGCGTTCGATCTTGCGGCGGAGACGATTGACTTGCACATCGACCGCCCGTTCACTCACCGACCCGCCATTGCCGGCAAGCGACAGACGCGGCACCGTTTCACCCGGCGAAGCGGCAAGGATACGCAACATTTCCCGCTCGCGGTCGGTTAGCCGGATGATGTCCTCGCCTTTGCGCAATTCGCCTCGCGCCAGATGATAGACGAATGGTCCAAAGCGCACAGATTCTGCCGGTGGGGGCGCCGCCGGTTGTGCGCGCTTGAGGATATTGGCGATGCGCAGTGATAGCTCGCGCGGCTCGAAAGGTTTTGACAGATAATCGTCGGCGCCCATCTCGAGGCCTTTGATACGGCTTTCGGCGGCATCACGAGCGGTCAACATCAGAATTGGCACCGCGGATTCGCCACGGATCGCTTTGGCAAGGTCGAACCCGGACTCGCCCGGCATCATCACATCAAGGATGAGCAAATCGAAGCTTAAGCCCTGAAGCTTGGCGCGGGCATCGGCCGCGGTCTCGGCCGTGGTTACGCGATAGCCCTCGCCGGCCAGAAATCGCGAAAGCAGGTCGCGGATGCGCCGATCGTCATCGACCACCAACAAATGCGCCGCATCATCGGGAAGCGTGTCAGGCAACGTCATTGCCGAGGCTTCTCCCCTCACGTTTTAATTCCGCGCGTGGTCTCGCCCAAAAACGGATTCCCGTTTTTCGGAACCATGCGCTATCCCCGCGGCTTCGATGCGCGGTCAGCGCGCGTAATCAGGCGAAGCACCCCATCGCGATTGTCGGCATCAATCATCGAGACAAGGAAGCGATGAGCCGCCTCGTGCGCGTTGGGGCCGAGCTCGCCGAATGCGCGGGTGATCCTCTGCGTTTGCAAGTTGGCGAGCTTAAGGGCCAACGTCTCGCCCTTCGCGGTCACATACAAAAGGCGCTGGCGACGGTCTTGCGCGCCTTCTTTCTGCGACACGTATCCCTGATCGACCAATTGCTTGAGGACGCGGCCAAGCGATTGCTTGGTGATATTGAGGATCTCGAGCAGGTCAGCGACCTTTATGCCCGGATTGCGGTTGACGAAGTGCAGCACCCGGTGATGGGCGCGGCCGAATCCCAGCTTGAGCAACACCTCATCCGGGTCTCCGACGAAATCGCGATAGGCGAAAAAGAGTAGTTCGATGATGTCCCAGGCCGGCTCGGTCGACAGACCTGGCGACGCCCCTGCTCCCGGACGCTCCGTAGTGCTTGCGCCGCCGGCGCCTTTGTCAGTCACATTTATGTCAGCCATGTTGACATATTTTGTTTTTATGTTACAAAAATGCTGTCACAGACGAAAGGATCGTACCGAAACGGCCCTTTTGGCGGCGATGCCTCCCCGATAGGGCCGGTTCGGACCAATTCATACCGGGTGTTGCCCCGCGACGTAAAGTGTTGGAATGGGCGCGAAAAACGCGCCATCACAGTGGGCGAGACCGCCCGAGTATGGCGAAGGAGAAGATCATGGCTGCTCAATCCTATGACCGCCTCGACGGGGTCATCTGGTACGACGGAAAGATCGTGCCGTGGAACGAGGCCAATCTGCACGTGCTGAGCCACGGCTTGCACTACGCGAGCTGCGTGTTCGAGGGCGAGCGCGCGTACGGCGGGCAAATCTTCAAGTCGACCGAGCATGCCGAACGTCTGAAGCGTTCCGCCAATATCCTCGATTTCGAGATCCCCTATTCGGTCGCCGAGATTGTCGCCGCCAAGAAACTTGTGGTCGACAAGAACGGCAAGAAGGAAGCCTACGTCCGCCCGGTTGCCTGGCGCGGCTCTGAAATGATGGGCGTTTCGGCACAGAGCAACACGATCCATCTTGCCATCGCGAGTTGGGAATGGCCGAGTTATTTCGACCCTGAACAGCGGCTCAAGGGAATCAAACTCGATCTTGCCGATTATCGCCGGCCGGATCCGAAAACCGCGCCGGCGCTCGCCAAGGCGGCCGGGCTCTACATGATCTGTACCGTCTCCAAGCACAGGGCCGAACGCAAGGGTTATGCCGACGCCATGATGCTCGACTGGGAAGGTCGGGTGGCAGAATGCACCGGTGCAAATATTTTCTTTGTGAAGGACGGCAAAATTCACACGCCAATCGCCGATTGTTTCCTCGACGGCATCACGCGGCAAACGGTGATCGGGCTCGCGCGCAAGCGCGGTTTCGAGGTTATCGAACGGCGCATCACGCCGGACGAGCTCACGGGATTTTCCGAATGCTTCATCACGGGCTCGGCAGCGGAGGTCACCGCCGTGGCGGAGATCGCACACTGGAATTTCAATCCCGGCGGCATCACCAAGACACTGATGGACGACTATACGGCGGAAGTGAAGCCGAAAGCGGCGGCGGCCTGAGCTTATTCGCGAATAGCGACTGCGCGCGGCTCTTGCGGCCGCAACAACGTGACATAGCGCACACCATTGACTGTGACGAAATTATCCATGCGCTCGTCAAGGACGTGGTGCTTGCTTTGCGAAGCGTGTCGCAACAGCAGATTACCGCCACTATCGAACGCAATGAAGCCGACATGAAAATAGTCCAGATTCGGGCGCTGAGTGATGAACCCGACGATGTCGCCCTTGGCGAGTTGCCGCTTGTTTGCCAAAAAAACAGTACGCGGGATTACGGTAATTGAAAACCGGCGCCGGCCGAGTTCCTTGTGCCAGTAGACCGTCTTTTCGATCTTCACCGATCCATCGAGATCGACCGACCGGCAGGTATTATTTTCAATATTGTGTTGGCACCACTCGAAAAAATAATGGTTGCGGTCGCGCCAGCTGACCACGCCGTTATGATAACGGATGGTCCGCAGCTTCGCGTCAAATTCTCCGGGGCTTCCTGCTATCGCCGCGGCCAGAACCGTCTCGCAAAAAGTCACGCAATCGAACGCGTCGTCGCGTATCACAAACCGTTCCGGCCGCGTCGGCCCGCCGATAAGCGTGTAGCCCTCATAGCGAGTCCCACGTAGGGCCCCGGAAATGTAATCCAGCCTTTGCGAAATGGGGCCTTTGCTGCGGGCTTCGCCGATCAGGCGATCAATCCTCGCTTCCGTGGCGGAACTGGGCGCAATACCGGCGGCAAAAGCCGCGCTCGCGGTGAACAGGTACAAGATGTCCCGGCGGCTGGGGCTGTTGAATGACATCGATCATTCCACCGCAGTCAGTCCTTTACCACGACCAGCCGGTCGGCCCCGGATTCCGCACCCCATACTTCACCCGGCCGGCCGAGCAATTGCCGAACCGAGGCGCCGCGCCGGTCGCTTGGAAAGCCCTCAAACGTTTCTGTCAGCGGATCGAAACGCAGAATCGCATTGGCAAGGAAGTCGGTCACCCAGACTTTATCTTTGTTGTCGACATAGATGGCGTAACAACCACCCTTGCTCTTGGGCAAGCTCCAGACCTTCCACGCTTTATTGATCGGGTCGTAGCGGCCGATTTCGCCGCTATTCCAAAAACTCACCCAAAGCAGGCCTTTGGAGTCCGACCAAATGCGTCGAGGCCCAACCCCAGGCCTGGGCGGCGGCACCATCAGCGCATCACCACTGACGGTGTCGATTTTGGCGATGTGGTCACCGGCCAGCGAGGCGTACCAGACATCGCCATTTGGAGTCGTTGTGATGCCATATGGTCCGGTGCCTTTTGGCGCTTTCCAGGCTTCGACCTTGCCACTCGCCGGATCAACGCGACCATAGACGCCATTCTGGCCGGTGAACCAAAGAATTCCTTTGCGGTCGAAGGTTGCAGTATTGAGATTGGCGCCGGGGAATCCTTCGGGCAACGGAAACAGTTTCACGACCTTGGTGGCGGGGTCGAAGCGCGCAATCGCATTTTGCCCGCCTTCAGTGATCCAGGCAGCCCGGTCGGGGCCGACTATCACCCCGTGCGGCGCGGCACCTCTACCGAGCGAGATTTGCGTCGCTTGTCCGGTTTTCGGATTGAGAATACCGAGTGCGCCTTGCGATTGCGCGGTGTACCAGACATTGCCATCAGGCGCCGGCGCCACGTCGTGCGGACGCGCCCCGCGCGGGACTTCAAAGTAGGTCACTTCAGCGGCGATCGCCGGCTGGATGCCGAGCGCGGCGAGTGCGACTGCCGCGACTACAATACGATCCATCTTGCTCTCCAGCAGACAAGTATTTTCATTCCGCCGCTTCATTTCCGCCGCGCGGGACTGACCAACGCTCGGCAGCAGTGTCATCGACCGACTTGGCATCGACCCAGGATTTTCCGGTCGCTCTTTCAACCTGTTTCCAAAATGGCGCGCGCGTTTTCAGATAGTCCATCAGAAATTCGGCTGCCGCGAATGCCGCCTGGCGATGCGACGACGCCGTTACCACCAGCACGATGTTTTCTCCTGGTTCGATGCGGCCAAATCGATGAATCACCGTGACGCCCAGGAGCGGCCATCGCTTAACGGCTTCGGCGACGTGCCGCCGGATCTCGGATTCCGCCATGCCGGGATAGTGCTCGAGCGTGAGCGCTGCGATCCGCTCACCGTCCTCAGACCCGCGGCAAACGCCGGTGAATGTCACCAGCGCGCCGACGTCGCTGTGGCCATGGGCGAGCTCTGCCGCTTCCCGGGCGGCGTCAAACGGCTCGCGCTGCAACCGTACTGTGGCTTTCATGTTCTTAATTTAGCCCGCCACCGACGGCGAGGCTATCCGCCTGTCATAGGCGGAAAGAACGCGATTTCACCGGCACCTTTGATGACGGCGTCGGCCGGCACATGTTTCTGATCAATGGCAGCACGGATAATCTTCGCGTTGTTGAATGCGTAGGCATACTCTTCGCTACGCGAGGCAAGCCAGGTCATCAGCTCGGCGACCGTGGTGATATCCGGCGGAACGTCGATAGTTTCGTCGGTCTTGCCGACACGTTCTCGTACCCAGGCGAAATAACGCAGTTTCAAACTCATTCATCAATCATATAGCGCAGGCCGGCACGCATGTAGTCCCAACCGGTATAGAGTGTGAGAATTGCCGACAACCAGAGCAACGTAATGCCGATCTCTGTGACCACGGGGACAGTATCGATTTTCATGACTGCCGACACAATCCGATCGCCGGCTTCCCCCGCGATCAGGAATCCGACGGCAACCATTTGTCCCGTGGTCTTCCACTTGGCAAGTCGTGTTACCGGTACGCCGACGCGCAACTCCGCAAGATATTCGCGCAGGCCCGAAACAAGGATCTCGCGGCAGAGAATGACGACCGCTGCCAGCAGGCTCCAGCCGCGAATGGTTTCCTCCGCCGCCAACATTAGTAGGCAGGATGCCACCAGCAGTTTGTCGGCGATCGGATCGAGCATGCGGCCGAGCGAGGACTGTTGTCCCCAGGTGCGGGCGAGATACCCGTCAAGAATGTCAGTCAGGCCCGCCGAAATAAAAATCACGAGAGCAACCCATCGAAGCCACAACGGTCCATCGAAAATGCTCTGCCAAAACATCAAACCGACCACCACCGGCACGGCGGCGATGCGCGCATAGGTCAGGAGATTCGGCAGCGCCAGCGCGCGCGCCGGCAACGGCCGGGAACTGATGGCATTCATGCCCGGAAAGGAACACCCATGGTGCGGTCAGGTCAACCGGTTGCCGCGATCGAAACCGACTAACTACACAATCTTTATTGAATGGGAGGCTTGGGCAGGCGGCTTTTACCCCGCTCCATCACGAAGGTCTGATCAAGGGAATACCATTCGCCCTTGACGTCATTCGCCGGGGCTGGGCCGTCGTGCCGTACATAGTTGCCAACCAGCGCCCGAGTCACGCCGAACTGCACGTCGGTTTCAAGCTTTTCGTCGTCATTGACGTAGATTTGCGAGATCAGTGTCTTGAAGCCTTCCCTGAAGATCAGGAAGTGCAGATGAGCGGGCCGGTAGTTGTGTCTCCCGGTGGCGCGCACAAGGTCGCCTACCGGTCCGTCGATTGGAATTGGATAACCGGCGGGCTTTACGCTGCGAAAACTAAAATGACCCTCCGCGTCTGTCATAAATTTGCCACGCAGGTTCATCGGCGCTTGCTTGGGATCCTGCTGTTCATAAAATCCTTCCGGCGAGGAATGCCAGACGTCGACCTCGGCATCCGCGATCGGTTTGCCATTCTGGTCTTTGACCAGACAATTGACGAAAAGCGCCGGCCCGGGTGTCGGCGATCGCACAATCGAGGCGCCGTTTTCAGTGCGCGGAGAATTCATGCGCCAGAATGGCCCGAGTAAATTGGCTGTGGTTTCGGTCTGCCCGTTATTGCCGTTGTTGAGCAGGCAGATCAGGGTGGAGAAGCCGAGCGAGCCTGACATCAGCACTGCTTCGTTGTGCTTGTCGTCGGTCTTCTGTCCGAGTCTCACGACATACTGTACAGCTTTTTCAAACTCATCTTCGGTTAGATGTACGTCGCGCGCGAACGCGTGCAGGTGGGTCACAAGTGACGTAAGGATTTCCCGCAGCCGCGGAGGTTGCGTGTTCTTGAAAGCCTCCGTCACAACTTTGGTGACATCTTCCTGCCGCTGAATGATCATTCTTGCTTTCCGTCTAATGAGCCGCTGACTCGTGGAAGAACTCATATATCTTTCGCGCAGTCTCTGCATTAATTCCGGGGACCTGCGCAAGATCGGGTAGGCTCGCCCGCTCAATCGCTTTCACAGTGCCAAAATGGCGCAGCAAGGCTCGCTTGCGGGTTGGCCCGATCCCTGGAATTTCCTGCAATCCCGCTTCACGGATATCTTTCTTGCGGCGGACCCGATGCGAGCCGACGGCAAAGCGGTGGGCTTCATCGCGGAGCCTCTCGATGAAATAAAGCAAGGGATCGCGCGGCGGCAGTTTGAATGGGTCTCGACCGGCCATGAAGAAGGTTTCCCGACCGGCGCCGCGGTCGGGTCCCTTGGCGATGGCGACGAGAGGCACATCGATAATTCCGAGCGCGCTGAGAGTCTCTTGCGCCGCCGTAAGCTGACCGCGCCCGCCATCAATCAGCACCAGGTCTGGCCACGGCTGATCGGCATTATCGACTTGGAGTCCTGGGCTCACGGCGGCACGTGGACTTTCCTGCAGTAGCCGTTTGAACCGGCGCTGCAACACTTCCCGCATCATTCCATAGTCATCGCCGGGAGCGAGTTCGGCCGAGCGGATGTTGAACTTGCGGTATTGGTTTTTGCGAAAACCGTCCGGACCGGAGACAATCATGGCGCCGACGGCGTTGCTGCCCGCGATGTGGCTATTGTCATAGACTTCGATACGGCCCGGCATTCGCGGCAGCGAAAAGGTTTCGCTCAATGCAACAAGCAACTTCTGTTGTGACGACGTATCGGCGAGTTTGCGCGCCAGGGCCTCACGCGCGTTGACCATGGCATGCTGCACAAGTTCCTTGCGTTCCCCGCGCTGCGGTGTGCTGACTTCGACCTTATGTCCACTTTTGGTTGTTAGCGCTTCTGCAAGCAAGGCGCGTTCATCGAACTCATGCGACACCAGAATGAGTCGTGGTGGCGGCTTGTCATCGTAAAATTGCGCGAGGAAGGCACTGAGAATTTCGCTTGGCCCGATCGCGCGATCAGCCTTTGGAAAATAAGCGCGGTTGCCCCAGTTCTGTCCCGTTCGGAAGAAGAAGACTTCCACGCAGGAATATCCGCCAGCCTGATGCACGGCAAAGACGTCAGCCTCCTCCAGGCCGCGTGGATTTATGCCCTGGTGCGATTGGATAGCGGACAGGGCCGACAATCGGTCGCGATAGACCGCGGCGCGCTCAAAATCGAGCGCAGCCGAGGCCTTGTCCATTTCGTCGGCCAACCGCCCTTGCACCGACTGACTGCGGCCGGAAAGGAATTCAGTGGCTTCATGCACAAGTTTTGCGTAACCGGCGAAATCGATCTCGCGCGTGCAAGGCGCCGAGCAGCGCTTGATCTGATAGAGTAGACATGGCCGCGTCCGTGCCTCAAAATATGAGTCTGAACAAGAACGCAGCAGGAAGGCGCGCTCCAGCGCATTGATCGTGCGGTTGACAGCGCCCGCCGAGGCGAAGGGCCCATAATAGCGCCCCGGCCGTGTACGAGCGCCACGATGTTTTAGAATTTGCGCCGCCCAGTGGTCGGATGTGATCAGAATATACGGGAACGACTTATCGTCGCGTAACAGCACATTGAACCGCGGCCGCAGGCGCTTGATGAGATTGGCTTCGAGCAGCAGCGCTTCGGTCTCCGTTTTCGTGGTGACGAATTCCAGTGTCACAGTCGCCGCAATCATACGTGCGATACGGTTGTCATGGCCTGTTGGGCGCGCATAGGCGGTCACCCGCTTCTTGATGTTCTTGGCCTTGCCGACGTACAGCACGTCACCTTGCGCGTCGATCATCCGGTATACGCCGGCAGCGGAGGGCGCCAGTTTGGCGAAGCGCATGATCGCGGCACGCCCGGCGGCAAGCGTACCGATGGAGGCACTTTCGAGCTCGAACTCCGGCAGCGAAGAGTCCTCGTCCTCGTCGCGTAGTTCGCTTGCCGGATCGATATCTTTATTGGTGCCGTTCATGGAAAGTAGATAGTGCGTGGTTGACGCTATTCCACGATCTCGCTGTCGGCTGTACGCCATGACAAATGTTGCCCGCCGTCGACAGGAAGTGTGACCCCTGTGACGCTTTTTGCCTGCGCAAGATAGAGCACGGCGGCCGCGATGTCGTCGGGCCGGGGGCCGCGCCGAAGCGGCAGACTGTCCGCTTGCGCAGCGAATTGCACGTCGGTTTGGCGCGTGCTCGGCAGCGTCGGCCCCGGCGCGACCGCATTGACCCTCAGTTTTGGCGCTAATGCCTGCGCCAGCGTGGTGGTCGCGGTATAGAGAGCGCTCTTGCTCAAGGTATAGGAAAAGAAGCGCGGGTTTGGCCTCAGCACGCGCTGATCGAGAATATTGACGATTGAGGCATCCGCACCGGCCGACGCCTGTGAGGCGAAGGCCTGTGAAAGAAAAAGCGGCGCCACCAGGTTTACAGCGATGGCGCGTTGGAAGCGTGCGTGCGAAAGAGTTTCAATGTCATCGGGTTCGAATTCACCCGCATTATTGACCAGAAGAGTCAGTTGGCCGAACGCCGCCGCTGCGGGCACGAGCCCACGCACAGCCTCGTGGTCGGCGAGGTCCGCAAGCACGACGCTGGCACGCCCCCCTGCTCCGCTAACGGCAGCCGCAAGCCGTTCGGCGTCCTCTCGTGAATTATTTGCGTGCAGCACGACCGCGTAGCCAGCGCGCGCCAGCGTAAGCGCGATTGCCGCACCAATGCGGCGGCCCGCGCCCGTGATCAGTGCTGCGTGTGGCGCGTTTTTTGCGATGTCGTCCGCCATTCTGAAAATCCGTGCGGCTAGCCTTATGTTGCTGGCGCTTCATACCGCCACTGCGTCGGAACATGCGGCCTCGCCGTTATAGTAAATGCCGCCTGAGCGCACATGGTAAATGAACGCCAAGAAAAGTGCGTAAAAATAAGGGTTCTTTAGGGATATCGGCCGCCGATCCTTAGCAATTCATAACCGTTTAACTTAAAAGGCCCGATAAATCCTCCACGAAAATATCGACGTATCGCCGACGCAGGGGCGTATCCGCTTCACGTTTTGCGCGTCCACGAGACGCAAAGAGGAGCGGAATGAGTGGAGGGTAAGATGAAAAAGAAGATCCTGGCGATCTCTATGGCAATGGCGGTCACAGGCACGGCAGTGGCCGCCGATCTCCCGCGCGGTCCGGCACCTTACTATTACCCACCACCTGCCAGTATCTATAACTGGACCGGCTTTTATGCCGGCCTCAATCTTGGTTACGAGTGGGGCAAGGTTACGAACAGCGGCATCGATCCGAGCGGCATCGCCGGTGGCGGCCAAATCGGTTACAATTGGCAAACTGGCCAATTCGTGTTCGGTGTCGAAACCGATATTCAGGCCAGCGCAGCGGACGATACGTTCGCTCCCTACAAATTTTCTAATCCGTGGTTTGGTACCCTGCGCGGCCGCGCGGGTTACGCAATCAACAACGTGTTGCTGTATGGCACGCTCGGTCTCGCCTACGGCAATCTCGACGCGCAGATCGGCGGCCTCGAAGAAAACAAGACTCTCGTCGGTTGGACGGGCGGCCTTGGCATGGAAGTCGGCTTCACGCCGAATTGGTCGGCAAAGGTCGAGTATCTCTACATGGATCTTGGCAGCCGCGCCTACACCATCACCGGCGTCGACAATGGACTGCACTCAAGCTACCTGCGTTTTGGCGTGAACTATCACTTCTGATCCGGAACCTTGGCGGCGCAGCCGCGGTTTTTCATTTCGGAGTTACATGCATCAAGCAGCGCAGCGCAATTGTCGCGCGAGAATTTTGGTATTTAAGCATTCGTTCACCCTAGTTTCGATCTCGCCTTATGAGTTCGTGGCGACAACATGTCGTTTCGTCGTTTAAAGTTTGAAAATAGAATTCAAAACTTGTGCTCGAGTGTGACTTTTGCGCACTAACCGTGAAAGCATTTCTGAACAGTTTTCCGGCATCAATGCGCAGGTGGGTGAGTAGTGTGACGGAGGTTCAAGATGAAGCGTTTGTTTTTGGCGGGCGTCGCTGCGCTGGCCACTCTGACGATGATGGGTGCGGCCAGCGCCGCAGACATCGCGCGGCGTCAAGAGCTGCCGATGAAAGCGCCAGTTTATTACGCTCCGTATAACTGGACCGGCTTCTATCTCGGTATCAACGGCGGTGGCGGCTGGGGTCGTTCGGAATGGACGAATGCATCGGGCTCAAGTGGCGGATTTGATGTTTCCGGCGGCCTCGTGGGCGGCACAATTGGTTACAACTGGCAACTGGGCCAGTGGGTCTTCGGGCTCGAAGGTGACATCGATTGGAGCGGCGTTAGCGGCAGCACGTCATCCGGCATCTGCGCCGGGACGTCATGCGAAACGAAAAACGATTGGCTCGGTACCGGACGCATCCGTATCGGATATGCGTTTGATCGTTTCTTGCCATACCTTACCGGTGGCGTGGCCTTCGGCGATGTAAAAGGATCTGTGGCTGGCTTCGGCAGTTCGAGCGACACCAACACTGGCTGGACTGTCGGCGGCGGCGTCGAAGCAGCAATTGCCGGTCCGTGGACCGCAAAGATCGAATATCTCTATGTCGATCTAGGCAACAATAACTGCTCGGGCGGAAGCTGCGCGCTATCGACCAATGTCGATTTCCACACGAATATCGTGCGGGGCGGTATCAACTATCGCTTCTAGTTCTTCGCGAACTAAATATCAGCAAAGCCCCGGACCGCGGTCCGGGGCTTTTTCATTGAAGCAACATTCTTGCAGCGACAAAATTCAAATCGTGACCGCAAAGGCGGAGCGATGTAGTGCACACAGACACACGTACGCTTCGCATCAAGCTAGCCAGTGACGACCAGATTGACGGCCTTAGGGCCCTTGCCCTTCTTGTCCGGTTCGACGTCGAAGCTGATCCTTTGTCCCTCGTTCAATCCTTTCAGCCCGGCTTGCTCTACCGCGGTGATATGAACGAAGACGTCACGCCCGCCGTCATCAGGTTTAATGAAGCCGTAGCCCCGCTCGCCGTTGAAGAATTTCACGACACCCGTTTGCGCCATCGGGAAAACTCCTCTCCCCCACTGCTCCGCCGCCGGCCCCACGCACGACGGCTCGGCTGGACATTCACAATCGGGGAAAGCGTCGGCCGCACCCGGCCTCAGTCACTCCGCCGGCCCCCACAGGAGGCGGAACGTCACTGCCAGTGCGGAACTACACACCAACTGGGCGCCTGTGGAAAGAGGTCATTGGCCGGGGGGACCCTCCCCGGCAAGCCAGTCGAGCCGAAATCTGCCCTTGCCCTCGCGACCAAGGATGCTGGCGAGGGCCGGCAGAAGGGCACAAAGCTCGTTTTCCAGGGCCCAGGGTGGATTTACGACGATCATTCCAGCGCCGTTGAGCCGGGCCGGATCGCCGAGGGGCGCCACATGGAGTTCCGCCCGGAGGACCTTGGCCCGCGGCAGCCGGCGCAGCCTTTTAGCGAGGGCATCCGGCTCGCCGCGGCCTTTTATTGGATACCAAAGAACGTAAATGCCGGTCGGCCATTTCCGGTGTGCCGCTGACAGATCGACGGCCAGGCGCGAGAAATCATTGTCCGCTTCGAACGGGGGGTCGACGAGGACCAAACCACGGCGCTCTTTGGGCGGCACATAGGCATTCAGAGCGGTCCACCCGTCAATCGTCAAAGTCTTGATGCGCACGTCGCCCCGCATATTGCGGGCCAAGGCGGCTGCCGTCCTGGGCTCAAGCTCACAGACGATCAGCCGATCCTGCGGACGCAACCACGCGCGCGCGAGCGCTGGAGAGCCGGGATAGACGCGAAGCTTTTTGCGTTCGTTGAGCGCGTAAACGACCTCCAGATAAGGCGAAAGCAGTTTTGCAATGGCGTCCGGTATTTGCGCCGCCAAAAGCCTGCCGATGCCATTCTGCCATTCGCCGCCGCGCCCCGCTCTTTGACCGGAGAGATCGTAGAGACCGGCACCGGCGTGGGTATCGATCACCCGAAATGCTGCCGGCTTGCCGCGCAAGTAATGTAAAATACGACACAGGACTGCATGCTTAAGCACATCGGCGAAATTGCCGGCGTGGAATTCATGATGGTAGTTCACGACAGGTCTCGCCCAGCTCTGCTCGCGGTCCGCTCACGGTCCGCTCTTGGTCGACTTGCCGAGTTTGATGTCGGGCCCGTTCATCGGCCGCGCACTGCCGGCACCGCGATTGTGTCCAAACGACAGGTGCGGCGCGCAATTTCGGGGCAATCGTGGAACGAAAAATCCTTGCCCAAGCAAACGCGCACCTCGGTCAACCTTCTGCGGTCGCAGGAGACCGCCATCGCCTTTTGCGAAAGTCCCGGATTGGTTTTGATGAAAGCCTCGGCCACTTCGCCGGATGTCACGGTAATTGGCCTATTGAGCTCCAAATACTCGGGCGGAATCTTTACCAATGCGCGAGCCCTGCGTACGTTTTCGAAATAGGCCTGCGGCGAAAGGCCGGAACAGGTTCCATGCTGATCCCACTCATGGAAAATCAGATGGGGGCTTGGCATGAGATCGAGCATGCTTCCGACAATCGTGCGATTGAGGCGGGGCGCGGGCACCTGACAGTAAGATGGGAAACCCCGCTCGTACTGCGGCCAGAGGCCGTGCACCACGAACGCGAAGGGCCGGCCGGAACATTGCCGATCGGGGGCCCGATTGGGCCTGCGGTTCTCCGCCGCCTCGCAATAAGACGGCGACCACGAGAGCGCGAGGACATAAAAGTCAAACTGACCAGACTCGCCTTGGCGGCGTTCCTGAGCGAACGCGTTCACCGGGAGGCCGAATGTGATACTTGCCGCGGCGACGGCGGCGCGAGCCCACCGGCAGAAATGATGGCTCATCGGCGTCTCTGAACTCGACACGAGAACAAACCGGAAATTGACCCAACTCAACGGTTCCGTGAGAAGGGTACCGCACTTTTAGAACAACTCAAGAACAAAGTGGGGTAAACCGCGATCGTTACGTGGCGTTATGCCTAAGGTCGCGCCATCTTGCACGCCGGGTTGTAGGCCCAGTTGCGATCAAGCCCAACGACGCACCACTCCACTCCCCAGGACATGCCAATCATGCCGGTATCCTCGCCAATAGAGTAGTGGACCGTATGCAGGCTTCCATCGCTCACCGCGGCAACAGCTGTGCAGAAGCGTCGCGGGATCGTCTCGGGCGCCCAAGGCCGAAATGCCGTTTCGCGCACCCGGTCAAAGCTCAGAATTTGCAGATCCGAATTCCAGAATCTGCCCTCCTTCTGTGCAAACCGAGAAGCGATGGTACCGAGCGCGGCCTCGCATGGCGGCAGCACGCCGTCGTAGCGTGGACCGATCATGTAGATGCTCTTCTCCAGCCAACCCGCCGCGCCAGCTGACGTAGCCGCGCCCGCCACGACACAAACAGCGACCAAAACGGACCGAAGGCAACGAGATCCAGCCATCATAGGAAGCTCTCCCTAGCCATATCCGACTCTAGCACAGCTTTTTTGCGTCGTGTACGGCTCAAGTCGAGCCTCGCCAATCCCCCAGCACCGCCTGCACGACGGCCATCGCCGCTACCGCTGCCGTATCCGCACGCAAAATACGAGGCCCAAGAGCAATCCGTACCACCCTTGGTCGCTCCAGCAGAGCCGCCCGCTCCGCATCTGTAAAACCGCCCTCCGGGCCAATCAAGACAGCGAGCGGCTGAACCGCAGCTGGCTGAACGGCCTTTAGCGCCACCACCGGGTCGGTGACCTCAGCGCGTTCGTCGCAAAAGATCAACAGGCGGTCGCGACCATCCGCAACCCGATCAATCGCGATCGGCTCGGCGACATCAGGCACCGCCAGAACGCCGCATTGCTGAGCAGCCTCGATAACGTTGGCCCGCATCCGATGGAGGTTGAAACGGGTGACTTGCGTGTGTCGCGTGATGACCGGCTGCAGCAGCGATGCGCCCATTTCCACCGCCTTTTGCACCATGTAATCGAGGCGCGCGTGCTTAAGAGGCGCAAACAGGAAATGCAGATCACCGGCTGGCGGCTGCGCACGCAAACGCGGTCCTACCACCAATGTGGCCAACCTTTTGTCGCTGCTGGCAAGACTGGCGCCCCACTCACCATCGCGGCCGTTGAACAGCAGCACATCGTCGCCACGCCCGAGCCGGAGCACGTTCCGCAGATAGTTGGCCTGACCCCGGTCCAGCAAAACCTCACGCCCCGCGGCCAAGGCCAGGTCGACGAAAAGGCGGGGGGTGCGGAAGTCATAGCGTGGCATGGGTCAACCGTGGCAAAGGCGTCAGCCGGCACCCGTTTACGCGCTCTAACGAGGCTTCGCGAGACCTTTGGTCGCCCTCCTCACTTGCCGCCTTCCCGACGCATTCTGGTTGTTATAAGCCAGTCGGGAAACATCCGTACCGGTAGTTCAGGAGCGATCAATCTATGAATTTGCGCCGGGCAATGTTCGCCGCGTGCATGCTTCCTCTATGGGTGGGCGCGGCGAGCGCGCAATTCCAGCCTGCACAGCCTGCTCCGCCGCAGAAGGAACCGCCCTGCGTTCAGGAATTCTTCAAGCTGCGCGACGACGCAGAAAAAAAGGCAGCAGCGATCAAGGCGGCGAATGAGCGCAAAGCGCCTCCGAAAGAAGCATGCGCCCTCTTTGGCACCTTCGTCGCGGCCCAGCAGAAGCTTCTCAAATATGCGTCCGAAAATACGACATGGTGCGGCATCCCGCAGCAAGTTGTTGACGGCCTCAAGCAGGGGGTTATCAAGGTCTCCGAGATTCGTACAAAGGTTTGCCAGGCTGCCGCGTCGCCCGCTGCGCAACCACCGACCCTAAGCGATGCGCTCAGCAACCCCGTTCCGGATTCCAATAACATCAAGACCGGGCGCGGCACGTTTGATACTTTGACCGGCAGCCCGCTCGGAAAATGAGCGAGAGCGCCGGACGCGTTGCCGATGCGACCGGAAACTGGGTCGACGGTCTCGCGCCACCCTTTACTCGTCCTTATCTGCGCCTTGCTCGCCTCGACCGGCCGATCGGTTCCTGGCTGCTATTGATGCCGTGCTGGTGGTCGGTTGGTCTCGCCAGCATGCACAACGGCCGCTTCCCAAGTCTGTGGCACATCGTTCTGTTCTTTATCGGCGCTTTTGCGATGCGTGGCGCGGGCTGCACCTGGAACGATCTGGTGGATCGCAATCTCGATGGACTCGTTGAACGTACGCGTTCGCGGCCGATCCCATCGAAACAGGTCACTATCGCGCAGGCAACTGCATTCATGCTGGCGCAGGCGTTGGTTGGATTGTTGGTGCTGCTACAGTTCAACCGCTTTACCGTCGTTACCGGCCTCGCCTCCTTGCTTGTGGTCGTCATCTATCCCTTCATGAAACGCATCACCTATTGGCCGCAGATATTCCTCGGACTCGCTTTCTCATGGGGTGCGCTGATGGGTTGGCCGGCCGCATTCGGTCGCCTCGATTGGCCAGCGCTCGTGCTCTACGCCGGATCAATTTGCTGGGTGATTGGTTACGACACCATCTACGCCCATCAGGACCGCGAGGACGATCTTCTGATCGGCATCAAGTCGACTGCATTGTTGTTCGGTGGGCGCACGCCCTCGATGCTGGCAAGCTTCTACGTTTGCGCCGTTGTACTTATTGGAGCGGCCGGTTTCATGGCGGGTGGCGGAATGATCTTCGCGATCGGCTTGATTGCGTTCGGCGCGCATTTAGCCTGGCAAGTGACGCGGCTCGACATTGACGATCCCGCATACTGCCTGACGCTGTTTAAATCCAACCGCGATGCCGGGCTTATTCTATTTGGCGCGATGCTCGTCGACGCAACGGTTTAAAACCGCCGCTCGGCGAGAGTTCAACCGGCGGATCTTGTTTTTTTGGAGATTGTCGGCGTTAACGACGAAGGCGTGGCCGGGCCGGTAATGTCGTTGTCGCCCGGTGCAACGCGCCGGTTTTGCAAGTCAATCAGCACATCATCCAATAGATAGCCATCCTCGCCCGGGACCGCTGTCGGCGAACGGTTCAACCCGGCGTTTTTCCCAACGATGCCGGTATAAGCTGGACCACGCTGTCGAGCGGCATAGAGCGCTCGCGCTTTTGCCGCCGCGACCTCGCCGGAAATCGCCTCCGGCCGGCAGGGACGATCACCGCTCGAGCGGCGCATCAGGTCAACATGGATGTGGTTGTAGTGGGCGGCGTTGTAGCCTGGCGCCAGAACTGTCGTGAAATTGTCGCAGGCCGCGAGGTGGACATCGCGAAGAAATCCCTGCTCTTCCGGCGTACCGTGCCAGCCTTCCTGCACCGTTATCCGCCGACCGTCGGCGAACGTGAAGGCAGCGATATCGATCGCATTTCCGAATGCATGCTCCGATATTCCAGAACCGCCGGCGCCGACCATGCCGCGGCACGAATACGCCGAGATTTGTTTGATCTCGGTGACCGGCGTGCGGAACCACCGCATCGCTGCCGGCTGCACGCCTTCACTCACCCAATGATCAAGCGCGGACACAATCGGACAAGCCAGGGTAGCCGGTGGCGTCAGAGTCGCGGGGGTGCTTGCCATCGCTTGCCGTCCGCGGGCAGGCCCGAGCGATGGCACGACACGCTGCGGCGGCTGATAGACCGGCGCATCGTAAGCGCGCTGTGGCGAATAAACGCCGGCGCGGCCAGGCGGCAACACGGCGTCGTCAGGAATATCATCGGGCGACGGCGTCACGCCAGAAGCGGCGCCGGGGGCGCTGAGCGAAGTCGGCTGGCCGGTTGATCCGCCGGACCGCTCGGCCGGCGGCGGTCCTGGCACCCAGCGCATGCGCGGCGCTGCTTGCCCTGAAGCTATCGGTGCTGGCGGCATATATTGCGAGTCATTGATCGGCCAATGCGGCATCTGCGTGGGGTTGGTGGGAATCGATCCGGGCGGGCGCGGATCGTCTGCGTAGCCGATGGCCGCGTTGCTTTCACCGAGCTCCGCGACCTTGAGCGGGAAATCCGCGCCACACATGCCGGGTCCTTCGATCGGTTCGACCTGGACGACGGCGGCGCCGAGCTTCACCGATCCGGATTTCATACATTCAACTTCGGCCTGATGCCGCCAGGGTGCCCGCTCACCATACATAAAACCGCGACCGCAACCGGCGAGCGCCAGCAGCGCGCCTAAACCGACGAGACAGAAACCCACGCCACCCTTCATGCTCGCAAAAATGCGAGCAGTTTCTTTAACGAGGCTTCAACGCTTGTCGTCGGCGATTTCGTTAAGGATAAGAAATCCTTGCCAGCTCCGGCCCCAGCCTTGAACTCCGCGGAACTTTCGGCTCACATCGCGTGGGAAATTTGCGGGGAAACAATGCAAGGCAAGGCGAGGTTCATTTTTCCGGTCATCATCAGCGCGCTCATCGTCTTTGTGGTGAGCGGGGTGGTGACCTTCACCAATATCGGTTTGCGTGCCGATTTTGTGCCGCGCTGGCTCAGGGCATTCATCACCGGCTGGCCGGTCGCCGCCGTCCTGGCTTTTTTTGCAATTCCATATGTCCGGCGCGCAACCGAGGCGATCGTGCGGCTGATCGAAGGCCAGGTATAGGTTTACTGCGCCGGCTTGATCCCGAGTGTTTCGCCGATCTGCTTGACCGTCATCCGCTGATCATCAAGCGCCGCGGCAAATTCGGCAGGCGTCCCGGGGTTTACCACCTGCCCAGTGGCGCTGAGCTTTGCCTCAACCTCGGGATCGCTCAGGACCTGACGAATATCGGAGGCGATGCGATCGCGCACCGCCTTGGGGAAGTCGCGCGCTCCGAGCAAGCCGACGAGGCCGTCGAATTCAAGTGATTTGTAGCCGGCTTCGGATGCAGTCGGAATGTCGTCCAACGCCTTGGCATGCTGGCGGTTGGTCAAGGCAATGACCTTCACCTTTCCGGCTTGCACCCGCGGCCGCATGATTGCGTAGGCTCCGACAAACGCGTGGATGCGCCCTTCGGCAAGATCGTTGATGGCCTGCACCGCATCTTTGTAAGGGACTTTGGCCATATCGAGCTTTTCGGTTTTCAGCCATGCGGCGAATAGCAGATCATTCGCGCCGGTGACCGACGCATAGTTGAGCTTCCCGGGCTCCGCTTTGATCCTGGCGGCAAGTTCCTTGACCGTGGACACATTGAGATCGGACGGCACGCCGAGCGCGATCAGTGTGTTGGTCACGCGGGCGATCGGCGTGAGCTCTTTCGGATCATAGGGCAGCTTGTCGTGCAGCAATGAGTGCGCCGTGAACGTGGACGCCGGCGCGAACAGGAGAACGTGATCGTCGTGTGCATTGAGCACTGCTGTAATGGCGAGGAATGCGTCACCGCCCGGGCGGTTTTCGACGACGACCGGCTGGCCCCATTTCGCGGAAAGCTTGTCGGCCAACAATCGAGCGGTGATATCGACACCCGACCCCGGCCCAAGTGGAATGATAAAACGCACCGGGCGCTGCGGCCATTGATCCGGCGTCTGCGCTCGCGCGATTGGCGTGGCGCCAATCGCGGCAGCAACGCACAAGGAAAGGATCAGCAAGAAGCGGCGCAGACGTTGCATGGATGCTCCCGGCATTGAATTGAATTCGCGCGGGATCACGTCATAACCGCGCGCGTTGCGCAATATCGAAGTGAAACTTTGTCGTCGGTGGAATGGTGGTGCGTTGTCGCGGGACGGCGCCGAACGCAATCCCGGCTTCAAGAAATTGCTCGGAATTGCCGCAAATTCGCCACTAAGGGTGCCTTCCCGCGCCAGTTTTGCACCGCGAAATTCGATCGTTTTGAAATTTTTTGCGCCGCGCGATCAATCGGTTGTCGCAGCTATGTTCGCCACGCATGCCCTTATGCGCACATTTGGCGCGCCGGCTTGCAACCACCTTCGGCACCCCTGCGTTGTGTGCTAGCTTTTAACCCTTCAACAAGGGAGGTAGCTGCCGTGGACCTTGCCTTGAAGCTCAATGTGCTGGCGGTGTGCGCTGTGTTTGCTTTTGTTGGCGCAATTTTGCTGGGGGCATTCTGAGTTCAAGAGGCCATCGACAACGCCAAACCAACAACACCGGATTCAACCCGGAAAACCGTTACAGCACCGGAGGGCCAAGCTCTCCGGTGTTTCGATTTTGGGGTGTTTAAGCAGCGACGATGCTGGGCGATGCGAGGCCGTCGTAATTGAGGATCGGCGCGAGCCACTTTTCTGTTTCGCCGACATTCCATCCTTTGCGTCGGGCGTAGTCTTCCACCTGATCGCGCTCGATCTTGCCGACGCCGAAATAGGCGCTCTGCGGGTGGCTGAAGTAAAGCCCGCATACGGCAGCCCCGGGCCACATTGCGTAACTTTCGGTGAGCTTGACGCCAATGCATTCGCTCTCCAGCAGCCTGAACAGCGTCCCTTTCTCGGTGTGATCGGGCTGCGCAGGATAGCCAGGCGCGGGGCGAATGCCGCGATATCTTTCTGCGATCAGCTGCTCGTTGCTGAGCGCCTCGCCTCCGGCATAACCCCAGAACTCCGTGCGTACGCGCTGGTGCAGGCGCTCGGCGAATGCTTCGGCGAGCCGGTCGGCCAGCGCCTTCACCATGATAGCGGAGTAGTCGTCATTGGCTCGCTTGAAACGTTCGGCGACCTCGTCTTCGCCAATCCCGGCGGTGACAGTGAAGCCGCCTACATAGTCGGCAAGTCCGCTCGCGCGCGGCGCAATGAAATCGCTCAGCGCCGCGTTGGCGCGGCCTTCGCGCTTGGAAAGCTGTTGGCGGAGCGCATGTAGCACCGCAATCGGTTCGCCGCGCGCATCATCGCCGTAGACGTAAATATCGTCGCCTTCGCTATTTGCCGGCCAGAACCCCAACACTGCGCGCGCCCGGAACCAGTGCTCGGCCACGATCTTGTCCAGCATCGCGCGCGCATCATCATATAATGAGCGTGCGGCCGAGCCATATTTTGCGTCATCAAGAATGGCAGGAAATTTTCCGGAAAGTTCCCATGTCGCAAAAAACGGCGTCCAGTCGATGTAATCCACCAGCTCCCTGATCGCGTAATCATTGAAAACCTTCGTCCCGACAAAACCGGGCTTCGGCGGCTGGTAGGCACCCGTCCAGTCGAGCTTGAGCGCGTTGGCGCGCGCCGCAGCCAACGGCAGCCGCGCCTTGTCTTCCTGTGCGCGCGCGTGGGCCGCAGCAATACGGGCATATTCGCCACGGAGTTCCGCGACATAGCCGGCACGGTTGTCGA
This sequence comes from Pseudolabrys sp., assembly GCA_035626335.1. Classification (GTDB taxonomy): domain Bacteria; phylum Pseudomonadota; class Alphaproteobacteria; order Rhizobiales; family Xanthobacteraceae; genus Pseudolabrys. The sequence continues at coordinate 107,046 of DASPNW010000022.1, read as the reverse complement.
TCGACATCAGCGTCTGCGCGACGCCGACAGCGCGGCTCGCATCGTTCACGTAAACGGTCTGCCCGCGCTGGTAATTCGGGTGGATCTTTACCGCCGTGTGCACGCGGCTGGTGGTAGCGCCGCCGATCAGTAGCGGAAGATCGAATCCCTGCCGTTCCATTTCCGCCGCCACGTGGCACATCTCGTCGAGCGAGGGCGTGATCAGCCCGGACAGGCCGATAATGTCGGCTTTTTCGCTACGCGCGGCCTCGAGGATCTTCGCCGCCGGCACCATGACGCCGAGGTCGACAACCTCGTAGTTGTTGCACTGAAGCACGACGCCGACGATGTTTTTGCCGATGTCATGCACATCGCCCTTCACCGTCGCCATGATGATCTTGCCGCTGGAACCGCCGTGCTGGCGGCCGTCTTTTTCCTGCTCCATGAAAGGCATCAGGTAGGCCACTGCCTGTTTCATCACGCGCGCGGATTTAACGACCTGCGGCAGGAACATTTTTCCCGAGCCGAAAAGATCGCCGACGATGTTCATGCCGCCCATCAGCGGGCCTTCAATGACGTCGAGCGGGCGCGTCGCGCGCGTGCGCGCTTCCTCGACGTCCCCTTCGACAAAATCAGTAATGCCGTGAACCAGCGCATGCGCCAGCCGCTTCTCGACCGGCTGTTCGCGCCAGACGAGATCGACTTCCTTGGCTTCCTGCCCCGCGCCGTGGAATTTCTTGGTCAGCTCGAGCAATCGTTCGGACGCTCCGGCGCGGCGGTTAAGGACAACGTCCTCGCAGGCCTCACGCAATTCCGGATCGAGATCGTCATAGACCGCGATCTGCCCGGCATTGACGATGCCCAGATCCATCCCCGCCTTGATGGCGTGGAACAGGAACACCGAATGCATCGCCTGGCGCACGCGCTCGTTGCCGCGGAACGAGAATGAAAGATTCGAAACACCGCCGGACACATGCGCGTTCGGGAGATTGTCGCGGATCCAGCGCGTGGCTTCGATGAACGCCAACCCGTATCCGTTATGCTCCTCCATGCCGGTCGCGACGGCGAAGATATTCGGGTCGAAAATAATATCCTCGGGCGGGAAACCCACCTGGTCGACCAGGATATCGTAGGCGCGCTTGCAAATGGCGGTCTTGCGTTCGAGCGTGTCGGCCTGCCCTTTCTCGTCGAACGCCATCACCACTACCGCGGCGCCGTAGCGGCGCACGGTACGTGCATGATCGATGAAAGCCGCCTCGCCTTCCTTCAGCGAAATCGAGTTTACCACCGGCTTGCCTTGCACGCACTTCAGTCCCGCCTCGATCACCGAGAATTTCGATGAGTCGACCATCACCGGCACGCGTGCGATATCCGGCTCGGCGGCAATGAGATTGAGAAACGTGATCATCGCCTGTTCGGAATCGAGCAGGCCCTCGTCCATGTTGACGTCGATCACTTGCGCGCCGCTCTCGACCTGCTCGCGCGCGATCGACAGGGCGGTCGCATAGTCACCGGCCGTGATCAGCTTGCGGAATTTGGCGGAGCCGGTGACGTTGGTGCGCTCGCCCACATTCACGAAGGGAATCTCGGGCGTCAGCGCGAACGACTCGAGCCCCGACAGCCGTAACTGCCGCGGCACCGCCGGAACGGCGCGCGGGGCCTTGCCGGCGACGGCTTTCGCGATCGCGGCGATGTGGTCAGGCGTGGTGCCGCAACAACCGCCAACCACGTTCACCAATCCCGCTTCGGCAAACTCGCCAAGAAGCTCCGCCATATAGGCCGGGCTTTCGTCGTAGTAACCAAATTCGTTCGGCAAACCGGCGTTCGGATAAGCGCAAACAAACGTATCGGCGAGCCTGCCCAATTCCGCGATATGCGCGCGCATCTCGCGCGCACCGAGCGCACAGTTGAGGCCGACGGTGACAGGCCTCGCGTGTTTCACTGAATTCCAGAATGCACCGGGTGTCTGCCCTGACAGCAGCCGGCCCGAGCGGTCGGTGATCGTGCCGGAGATCATGACCGGCAGATCAAGGCCACGTTCGTCGCAAATCTCGGAAATCGCGAAGATGGCGGCCTTGGCGTTGAGCGTGTCGAAAATAGTCTCAATCAACAGCAGATCGGCGCCACCATCGATCAGCCCGCGTACTTGTTCGCCATAGGCGGCACGCAGCTGATCGAAGGTGATGGCGCGAAAGCCGGGATTGGCGACATCGGGGGAAATCGATGCCGTGCGGTTGGTTGGGCCGAGCGCTCCGGCGACAAAGCGCCGGCGGCCATCTTCCTTTTCCGCTCGCACCGCAGCCTCACGCGCCAGCGTGGCGCCCGCCTGGTTGAGCTCGTAGGCGATACCCTCCATGCCGTAGTCGGCCTGGGCGATCGTGGTCGAGGAGAACGTGTTGGTGGAGACGATATCGGCGCCGGCGCGGAAGTATGCGAGATGGATGTCGCGCACCGCGTCCGGACGGCTGAGATTGAGCAGGTCGTTGTTGCCGCGCACCTCGCGGTTCCAGGCGTCGAAGCGAGCGCCGCGATAACCTTCCTCGTTAAGCTTGAGCGCCTGGATCATGGTGCCCATGGCGCCGTCCAGCACAAGGATGCGCTGCTTCAGGAGATCGATAAACTCGGATGGTGCGCGCTTATCGGACATTATCCCGCAACTTGCTCATGCGTACTTTGCGAAGACGTTCTCAGGCCCAGCAGGTGGCAGATCGCAAAGACCAGATCGGCGCGATTCATCGTGTAGAAATGAAACGTGGTGACGCCGCGGTCGACGAGGTCGAACACCTGCTCGGCGGCGACCGCGGCGGCGATGAGCTTGCGCGTCGCCGCGTCGTTTTCGAGGCCATGAAACCGCTCGGCGAGCCAGGCCGGCACTGAGGCGCCGCACCGCTTGGCAAAGCCGGTGGTGGCCTTGAAGTTTTGCACCGGCAGAATGCCCGGCACGATCGGGATTTCGATTCCGCGCGCGCGGACACGGTCGAGATACCGGAAATAAAGGTCGTTCTCGAAGAAAAACTGGGTGATGGCGCGGGTCGCGCCCGCGTCGACCTTGGCCTTGAGCATGTCGATATCGGCTTCAACCGTCGGACTATCGGGGTGTTTTTCCGGATAGGCCGAGACGGAGATCTCAAAATCGGAGGCAACGCGCTTGATGCCCCCGGTCAGATCGGCGGCGTTGCTGTAGCCGCCGGGATGCGGTGCATATTTCGCGCCCGCACCGCTCGCGGGGTCGCCGCGCAAGGCCACGATGTGGCGTACGCCCGCATCATGATATGTGCGCACAATCCGATCGATTTCTTCGCGCGTGGCGGCAACGCAGGTCAGATGCGCGGCCGGCGTCAGTGGCGTCTCGGCCAGAATGCGTTTGACCGTCGCGTGGGTGCGCTCGCGCGTGGTGCCACCGGCGCCATAAGTCACCGATACGAAGTCCGGCGCCAATGGCGCCAGACGCTCGATCGACTCCCAGAGAATCTTCTCCATCTCGTCGCTATTGGGCGGAAAGAATTCAAACGACACGCCGATGCGGCGGCTGTCGTCGTTGCGCGTGAAACGGCTCAAGCGGACCATCACGCCACCTCCCGCCGATGCGGCGCCGCCATCAGCGCGCGCGTGTCGCGTGCAAGCCACAGGGAAACCGCGATCTTGCCGTCGGAGCCGGCTTCGGGGGCGAGCGACCGGTGCAGCACCGGTTCAAGGCCGCAGGCGGCCATCCACTGCGTGACGGTTTCCGGCGAAAATCCCAACCGCCGATGGGCAAACTGCTCGCGTAGGAATTCCTGTTCGTGCGGCGCAAAGTCGATCACCAGCAGCCGCCCTCCGGGCCGCATCACGCGCGCCGCCTCGCGGATCGCGCGCGCGCCGTCGTCAAGAAAGTGCAGCACCTGATGCAGGATAACGACATCGAAGGAATCGTCGGCGAGCGGGAGATCGTAAATGTCGCCCTGGCGCACGCTGCAAGTTTTCAAGCCCGCGCGTTCCAGCCGGTCGCGCGCGAGCTGCAGCATGTCGAGCGAGAGATCGAGACCCAGTCCGCGCTCGATCTCCGGGCCGAACAATTCGAGCATACGACCCGTGCCGGTGCCGAGATCGAGCAACGAGCGGAACGGCTTGTCGGCAAGCGCGGCGCGGATCGCCTCCTCCACCGCATCGTCGGCAACATGCAGTTTGCGGATACGATCCCACTCGGCGGCGTGCGCGCGGAAATAAGCCTGTGCGGCGGCCGCGCGCGCTTGCCGCACCGCGGCGAGCCGCTGACGGTCGCGGGCGATGGTCTGGTCGGCCGGATTGAGGCGGTCGATCAGCGTGCGCGCAACCTCCGCCCCGCCGCCATGCTCGGCGAGACGGAAGAAAGCCCACGTCCCCTCGCGAAAGCGCTCGACAAGGCCGGCCTCGGCCAGCAGCTTGAGGTGCCGCGAGATGCGCGGCTGCGATTGCCGGAGAATGTCGGTCAGGTCGGAAACGGTGAGTTCGGCTTCAGCCAGAAGGGCCAGGACGCGCAGGCGCGTCTCCTCACCTGCCGCCTTGAGCGCAGAATTGAGGGCTTCGAAGCCGAGTCGGCCGGAATTGCTCATTGGACAGAAGCCCGTTTTTGGGCCGGTTCCCAATACATAAGGATATCTTTATACGTTGAAACCCCGTCCGGCAAGCCCAATCCGGTGCGATTGGCTTCCGGCGGTGTCATTGCCGGGCCGGACCCCACATTCCATGATGATTTTCAGGTGCAAGCAGCCTTTCATAGGCTCGATCTGTGGCCAGGCCTGATGCGAGAAAAGAGCCCATGACCAGCAAGGACTTCGGCATCTGGGACGGCGAAAAGACCGTCGAACTGCCGCACAAGCCGGACGCCGGCCTCTATTTTATCGGCCGCATTCACACCCCGTGGAAAGAGCGCAAGGACTGCCCCAAGAATGCGCGTGAATCTGAAGCCGTTTGTATTGTCGATATTGACCCCCGCTGGAGCGAGGCGCTCAAGGATGTCGAGACCTGTACCCACATCGTCCTTCTCTACTGGATGGACCGATCGCCGCGAAATCTGGTGCTTCAGGTCCCCGGTCACCGTGATGTGAAGCGCGGCACATTCGCGCTGCGTTCGCCGGCGCGGCCCAACCCGATCGCGATGAGCGTCGTGCGATTGCTGCGCGTCGACGGTAACAAGCTATCGGTCGTCGGGCTCGATTGCCTAGATGGCACCCCACTCCTCGACATCAAGCCCTATTTTGCCTCTACCGATAGCGTGCCGGATGCTGTTGTCGGTTGGCACAAACTAAAAACCTAGACTCGCTCCTTTCCGAGCAATCGTTCCTCCACGTTAAGTGATTTTATCTGAACGCCTTCAGGGAACCTTTGGACCTTCCGACCATTTTACCGCTCGAAGACAGGAGGGATGGGGGAGACCGACGAGGGTGTCATGTCCAAGTCAGTATCGTTTGCCGCGCTTGTGGCAGCCGCTGCGCTGTCCTGTGGCGTCGCCAAGGCCGAGCCACTCTTCGCTTTCCTCGCACCTCCGACCCAGATCGCACCGCAACTCGAACCTCAGGTCATCGAGCCCGCCCCGGCCGACGAACGTGATGACGCGCAGGTTGATCCGCGCTTGCAACGGCAGATCGTTGGCTACGCAAGCAAGGAAGCGCCCGGCACCGTCATTATCGATACGCCGCACACTTTCCTCTATTACGTTCTCGGCAACGGCAAGGCGATCCGTTACGGCATCGGTGTCGGGCGCGAAGGCTTCACCTGGTCGGGCGTCAGATCGATCGAACGCAAGGCGGAATGGCCGGACTGGCATCCGCCAGCCGAGATGCTGTCGCGTCAGCCTTATCTGCCGCGCATGACCGCGGGCGGCCCGGGCAATCCGCTCGGCGCGCGCGCCATGTATATCGCCGGCACGCAATATCGCATTCATGGCACCAATGCGCCGAGCACAATCGGCAAGCGCGTCTCGAGCGGCTGCATCCGTCTCACCAATGAAGACGTGGTCGATCTCTTCAATCGTGTGCAGGTCGGCGCAAAGGTAATCGTGCTGCCGCAAACCGCTGTCGCGCAGGTCAGGCAGACTTCGCTGACGAATGGCTATGCGCCACAGACGCAAAGCCGGGCAGAGGTGACATGGGAGAGGATCCGTCCCTCCGGCCGATACTAGTTTTTCGCAAACCTCCCATGAATGGCCCGGCCGTGCCGGGTCATTTTTTGTGTGCTTGTGTGCGGGTGCTTGCGGCAGCTAAACCCATCCTCGTTCAGTGGCAGGGTAGAAACACATGCGTATTGCAGCAATGGCAGCGGGTGCGGTGGGTGGATATTTCGGCGCGCGTTTGGCGGCGGCGGGCCACGATGTCTTCTTCATCGCGCGCGGCGCTCATCGCGATGCGATCCAGAAAAACGGTCTGAAAATCGAAAGCGTGCACGGCGATTTGCATTTGCCGAATCCGAACGTCACCGATGATCCGGTCAAGGTCGGACCGGTCGACATCGTCCTGTTCGCGGTCAAGCTATGGGATTCTGAAACGGCGGCGGCTGCCGCGCGCCCGTTGCTTGGACCGGACAGCCGGCTCATTACGTTTCAAAACGGAATCGACAATGTCGAGCGGCTTTCCGCCGTGCTCGGTGCCGAGCGCGTCGTTGGCGGCGCCGCCTACATCGCTACCACGATTTCTTCGCCGGGAGTGATCAAGCACACCAGCCAGTTCGCAAGAATGGCCTTTGGGCGGGCCGACAAGAAACCAGACCGCAAACTCGATGCTTTCGTCGAAGCCGGGAAGGCTGCCAAGCTCGACGTCGCGTTGGCCGCTGATATCGAGCGAGAGCTTTGGCAGAAGTTCATTTTCCTCACCGCCATGGCCGGATCAACCGCAAGCCTTCGCTCGCCTATCGGTTCGATCATTGCCGATCCGGAGCTGCGCGCGTTTTGGCGGGCCTTGATGAACGAGGCCTTCGCGGTTGGCAAAGCCAAGGGCGTCGCGCTGGACCCCGCATACCTTGAGGAGCGCACGAATTTTGTGATCAGCAAGATCGAGCCGGGCATGAAGGCTTCGATGGCGCACGACCTGGAGCGCGGCAACCGGCTGGAGCTCGATTGGCTTACCGGCAAGGTGCGCGCGCTCGGCCGCGAATTCGGCATCCCGACGCCTGCGAGCGATACGGTCTATACCGTGCTCAAGCTGCACCGAATGGGATCGCACTAATCGAGTGGAAGAAGCCCCGGCGCCATGGCCGGGGCTCCCCCGCGCGTAACGGCTGAAAAGGGGCAAACCAAACCAGCCGCCCGGCACATCGCGATCGATGCGGGACAGACCCGGGCCATCGACCAGAACAGGTAGGGACGATCGAGGCGGCGCGTTGCACCTAAAAAATGGCCGCACTTCTGCCGCGCGGCCATTTGCAGAACAGTGGTAGTAGCTTCGTTGCCACCCAGGTTCAGAGGGGAAGAGTGGCCCTCGTATTCGACTGTGTTTTGCGCAAACGCGCTTTCGCCAGGATCATTGATTCAGATTAATGAAGGGGGCTAGCCTCGATGGGCATGAGCCTTGCAGCAGCCAGCGTTGAGCTTGACCAGCATCCGTTCGTCTTACGGCTGCTGCGACACATCGACTTCGACCTCGCCGACCTGAGAAGCCTCGAGGCCATCATCGACGGTGAGTTGTTGGTCCGCCGGCGCGGCGATCTCATCGTCGATGGCGACGAATATCGCAAGCTTTGCTTCGTCAATGATGGGTACGCAGTCCGCTACAAGTTGTTGCGCAACGGCAAGCGTCAAATTCTCAACGTCATCTTGCCCGGTGACATCGTCGGCATACCAGGCAGCTTCTGCGAACGCGCCATCTATTCGGTCAGCGCCGTCACCGATATCGCGATGAATGCCTGCTCCCTCGATGCCTATGTGCAGCTCTGTTATCGGCGTCCGAAATTTGGTCTGGCCCTGAGTTGGGTCGCGGTGCAGGAGGCGACCACTTACGCTGAACACATCATCGACGTTGGGCGCCGTACGCCGATCGAGCGGTTGTCACACTTTCTTCTGGAATTGCACGCACGGCTGCGCGCCATCGGGCGTGCCGAAGCAACGGGCTTCACGTTGCCATTTTCACAGGAAGTCCTGGCTGACGTGTTGGGCCTGAGCGTTCCCCACCTCAACCGGATGATGCAACGGTTGCGTTCAGAAAAACTGATCGCCGACAGCGAGCGGCGAATCCTGTTTGTCGATCAGGGCGCGCTGGAGGCGCTCGCTCACTATCAGCCGTATGAACTTCTGCCGATTCCGGCACCGGCACAGGGCGATAAATCTAACCGCTGACGCTCGTATGCTTGCGCACGGTTGGCGGCATCATGGCCGCGACGCTCACCGCGCCGGCAGCGGCGAGTGCGGCGGCGACAATCAGACCGGCCTGATAACCGGCGGCATAGGAAGCGACGCCAGCGGACAGCGCAACCCCGGCAAGCTGCGCAATGCGGCTCACCGCATTGTTCACGCCGGAAGCGAGACCTTCGTCGGAATCCGTGACGCTCGACATGACCGCAGCGGTCAGCGGCGCGACCAGCACGGCAAAGAAAATGCCAAGCAACGCAATCGGCGCAACGACGCCCAGCGCGAGCGATGCGTTTTTGCCAAACGCCAGCAGCAGCAAGGCCACCGCCACACCCAACGGCCCAACGATCAGCATGATGCGCGCGCCGATCTTGTCGGCCAAAGCCCCGAACGGCCGCGACAGCACGCCCATGCTCAACGTGAAGGGCAGGAACACGAGCCCCGCTTCCGCCGGCGACAGGCGGCGGCGGTCGATGAGATCAAAGGACATTAAAAAGAACATGATCGACAGCCCCGCATAGATCAGCAGTGTCGCAACGTTGAGCGCGACAAACGTGCGGTTTTCCTTCAGGCGTGGCGGCGTCATTGGATGGGCGCTCGCGCCTTCCCAGAACGCATAGCCGGCGAGCGCCACCGCGCCCGACAGCGCCACAAGCGCAAGCGTCACGCCGCTGGCCGTGCCGGTTTTGTCCGGACCGATTTGACTCAATGCCCAGGCCATGGCGCCGAGCCCGCTGGCCAGAATCGCTGCGCCCGGAAAATCGAATTGGCGGGCCGAATGCTGATCGGCCGGCGCATAGGCGAACAACAGCACCACTGCGATCAGCGCCAGCGGAGGATTGATTGCGAAGATCCACTGCCACCCGAAATTCTCGGTCAGCCATCCGCCAAGCACCGGGCCGCCGGCGGTCGTGAGAGCGGAAGCCGCGGCCCACACGCCGATGGCGCGGCTGCGCTCCTCTTTGGGATATGTCGACCCGATCAGCGCGAGACTCGATGGTGTCAGGATCGCGGCCGAAATTCCTTGCGCCACGCGGCATGCGATCAGCCATCCAATCGACGGCGCGACCGCACAGGCCGCCGACGAGAGCCCGAAGCCAAGACAGCCGATCGCCAGCGTGCGCGCCTTGCCGTATTGGTCGGCGAGCGCGCCGCCGATCAGCGTCAGCGCTGCCAGCGCCAGGATATAGCCGTTAAGCACCCACTGAACGGATGCGAGATCGGCGCCGAAAAAAGCGCGCAGCTTGGGCAGCGCGACCGTCAGCGCGGATGCATCGATAAAGGCCATCGAAGATGCAAGCACGCAGGCCGCCAGAACCATCCGGCGACGCAGCGGAGCGATCTCGCGTCCAAGCGCCCGCGGGCATGGTTGGGCTTCGATAATGCCGCGGTCGCATGGCTCGACGAAGGGCTGTGCCATGTCATCAGCATGTCATTGCCGGGCTTGACCCGGCAATCCATGAGAAAATTCTGGCGTAAGTCTTTGCTTGCGGTCGTTCACCATCCGTCTGAGGCGCCACAAGTCATGCGCCCGTTCGCAGCAACTACTGCTGTTGGAGGCGTGGACGGCCGTTTTGCGGTAAGCCGCCGCCACCGATGCCACCAGCAGGAATTCTTGTCGTCGCCGGCACGCCGTTTGAATTCGTGGCCACATGATTTGGCGATGTATTGCCGGCCAAGGTGCCGATACTCGCAGTGCCAGCGCCGTTCGAATTTTTGCTGCCCTTGGCCAACGTGGAGGCCGGCGCCTGATCGGCGGGTCCGTGCTTGGAAGAGCTCGATGAAAACACCATCGTGTGGTTGATGGTGCACTTCCCCCCACTACCGCAGCCAATAACCACCGCACCCCTGCCGGTCCCTATTTGACAACTAGACCCGCCATGTCCGTCCTCAGTGTAATAGCCGTCCTTTTTCTCGCAGTAAGCTTTTACTTCACCTGGTGTCATGTCAGTTGCGGCCGCCGCAGCCGCTTCGGTTAAAACTCCACCCACAAGACTTGCGAGGCTGGCAACGATCAGAAAGTTACGCATTTCGGTCTCCTTTTATTTCCACGCGTTGCCTAAACCTACAGCGCGCAATTGAACTGAAACTGAACGATTATCTCCTCCAGTTGATGGATTTTTCATTCCGATCGCGTCAATCGTATTGTTCTCTGCGACGCCTATCACTTGCTGGCGCTCATCATGGATGCGCGGGTCAAGCCCGCGCATGACGCGGGGCGTGTGGCACTACCGGATTAGGCCCGCGCGTGACGCCGAGTTTGTCGGAGCGTTTTGACACAACCTCTCAACGAGATGATAGGCAATGCCTCAAGGCTCGGGGTCATGCTTGGGCCAAGCCCCGGGCATGAGGCCGAGGATGGCGGCTGATTCCACAGGGCGGCCGCCCGCATTGACACCCCTGCCCCCGCGCATACATTAAACACTGTTCCGAGGGGTGCCCGTTTGGGCTGAGAAAAACCCTTTGAACCTGATCCGGGTCATGCCGGCGAAGGGACAGGACACGATGCAACAATCGCTCACCATCGCGAGGCTCATCGGCCCGGTGCTGACCGCGATCGGCATCGGCATGCTGGCGAACGAAGCTGTGTACCGCCAGATGGCGATGCAGTTCCTGTCCGGCTATCCGTTCATCTACTTTTCGGGGATCCTGGCGCTCGTCGCCGGTCTCTATATCATCAACGTACACAATATCTGGACGCGCGACTGGCGCAGCCTGATCACGGCGATCGGCTGGATCATCACCTGCATCGGCACGTTTCGTATCCTCGCACCGCAGTTCGCCATCTTCGTCGGCGGATCAATCGTCGCAACGAGCGGATTTTTCATCTGCGCGGGCGCCATCCTGCTTTGCCTCGGCGGCTTTATCACCTTCAAGGGTTATGTCGCGTGAGCGTCAACGCAAATTCCGCATGGGGGATGTAACCATGGAACGGTCGCATTTTCTGGCCAAGCTTATTGGTCCAGTCTGCATCGCCGGCGGTCTCGGCATGTTGTTCAACACCACGGTCTATCGCGCGATGTTCGAGCGCGCCTTGCACGACCACATGTTCATCTATCTGTCCGGCGTCATCGCGCTCCCCATCGGGCTCGCCATCGTCATCCTGCACAATGACTGGAAATGGCACTGGCCGCTGATCATTACGGTGTTCGGCTGGCTGGCGGTGATCGGCGGCCTCGTGCGCATGATCGCACCGCAGGTCATCGAGTCGTACGGCCTGTCGCTGCTCAGCTCTCCCAATTTTTTCGTCATCGACGGCGGGGTCGCCGTGCTGCTCGGCGTGCTGCTGAGCTATTTCGGCTATCTCGACCCACCACAGCCGGCCGGGCGCCGGTCGAGTCTCCGAAGGAGAAGGTAAATGAACATCCACGATCCCAACGTCACCCTCCCCAAGGTCACCACTGGCGCGCTCCCCGCCTCGCGCAAGGTCTATTCGAGCCCCGAGACCGCGCCCGACTTGCGCGTGCCGCTGCGCGAGATCGCACTGGATGCAAGCTCCGGCGAACCGCCGTTGCCGGTTTACGACACCACGGGTCCCTACACCGACCCGGCGGTGGCGATCGACGTGGAAAAGGGCCTGCCGCGCGCGCGCATCGAATGGGTGAAAGAACGCGGTGGCGTCGAGCAATACGAAGGCCGGCCGATCCAGCCGGTCGATAACGGCAATGTCACCGGCAAGCACCTCGCGCGCAATTTCCCCAATACGCCGAAACCATGGCGCGCACTGGATCGCAAGCCTGTCACCCAATACGAATTTGCCAAAGCCGGCGTCATCACCAAGGAAATGATCTACGTCGCCGAACGTGAAAACCTCGGCCGCAAGACGCAGCTCGACCGCGCGCTAGCCGCGCTCGCCGATGGCGAGCAGTTTGGCGGCGCCGTGCCCGCTTTCATCACGCCGGAATTCGTGCGCAGCGAGATCGCGCGCGGCCGCGCCATCATTCCGTCCAACATCAACCACGCCGAACTGGAGCCGATGATTATCGGCCGCAACTTCCTGGTGAAGATCAACGCCAACATCGGCAATTCCGCCGTTACGTCGTCGGTGGAAGAGGAAGTCGAGAAGATGGTGTGGGCGATCCGCTGGGGCGCCGACACGGTGATGGACCTCTCCACCGGCCGCAACATCCACAACACTAGGGAATGGATCCTGCGCAATTCGCCGGTGCCGATCGGCACCGTCCCCATTTATCAGGCGCTTGAAAAGGTGAATGGCGATCCCGTGAAGCTCGACTGGGAATGCTACAAGGACACCCTGATCGAGCAGTGCGAACAGGGCGTCGATTATTTCACCATTCATGCTGGCGTGCGGCTGGCCTATGTGCCGCTCACCGCGGACCGTGTCACCGGCATCGTGTCGCGCGGCGGCTCGATCATGGCGAAGTGGTGCCTGTCGCGGCACAAGGAATCGTTTCTCTACGAACGCTTCGACGAAATCTGCGACATCATGCGCAAATATGATGTCTCCTTTTCGCTGGGCGATGGCTTGCGGCCCGGCTCGATCGCCGATGCCAATGACCGTGCGCAATTCGCCGAGCTGGAAACGCTGGGCGAGCTCACGCAGATCGCCTGGAAAAAAGGCTGCCAGGTCATGATCGAAGGCCCCGGCCACGTGCCGATGCACAAGATCAAGATCAATATGGACAAGCAGCTGAAAGAATGCGGCGAGGCGCCGTTCTATACGCTTGGGCCCCTCACCACCGATATCGCGCCCGGCTACGACCACATCACCAGCGGCATCGGCGCCGCCATGATCGGCTGGTTCGGCTGCGCCATGCTCTGCTACGTGACCCCGAAGGAGCATCTTGGCCTGCCCGATCGCGACGACGTCAAGGAAGGCGTCATCACCTACAAGATCGCCGCGCACGCGGCCGACCTCGCCAAGGGTCACCCGGCGGCACAGCTGCGCGACGACGCGCTGTCACGCGCGCGTTTCGACTTCCGCTGGCAGGACCAGTTCAACCTCGGGCTCGATCCTGACACCGCGCGCGAATATCACGACGAGACGCTGCCGAAGGAAGCGCACAAAGTGGCGCATTTCTGCTCGATGTGCGGGCCTAAGTTCTGCTCGATGAAGATCACGCAAGATGTGCGGGACTACGCCGCGACGCTCAACGATAAAGAGCAAGGCATGGCGCAGATGTCGGAGAAGTTCAAAGCGCTGGGCGAGCAGGTCTATGTCGATGCGGAGAAGGTGAAGGAGAGCAATAAAGCGTTGTAACCGCACCGACGTGAGCAGCGCGGCCTTTGGCACTTGGGGGCAACCATGAAGCCGTACTTTGCATACGTCATCGCCGGCGCGACTTATCTCTTCGCGCCGCTCGTGAACGGTGCGGCCGCGCAAACGCCGTCGCCCGAGCAGTCGCTTAAGGAAAAACTCAACGCCTACGTCGGCTGCATCAACCGGCTTTCGGAGCGCTCCTACGATTCACGCGCGCGCTATTTCAGCTGGGCCGACAAGAGCGGGCCCACCGGCAAAGAGCGCATCATTTACGGCACCTACACAATCTACGACACGTCGGATTGCCGCAAGAATGTCGAGAAGGCCAATGTGCTCGAGCCGCGCGATGCCGCGCTTGAAGCCGCAGCCTCGGCCTACGCGGAAGCCGTGAGCAGGCTGGAGCCGCTGCTCAAGGAGGCCGACGACTATTATTCCCAGCAGGACTACAAGGACGACAAGATGGCCAAGGGCAAGGCCCTGCATCCCCGTCTCGTGGCCGCGTGGGATGCCTTCGCGAGCGCCGACCAGAAGCTGCGCACCGGCGTCGAAGCAATCAACGACAGGCGCGCTTTGGAGAGGCTTGCCGAGATCGAACGCAGCGAAGGCAAGACGGCGCGTTATCATGTCGAGGCGCTGATGATCCAGGCCAAGCGCGTGCTGCGCGCGGAGGACGCGGCGAAAGCCGACGTCGCCGAGATCACGCAGGCGCTCAACGAGTATGAAAGCGTCGTCAAGGCGGCCGAGCAATTTTCCGGCTCGGGCGGCGGCGCCAAGATCGGCTCGTTTTTCATCGGCAACGCCAAGTCGTTCCTGGTCACGGCGAAATCGCTGATGCGCCGCATCCGCGACAAAGTGCCGTACAGTTCCGGCGACAAAATGATGCTCAATTCCGGCAGCGGCGCGTGGATGGTCGAAGGCTCCCCGGCGAGGTTGTTGCGAGATTACAATCAGCTGGTGGAGAGCTACAATCGCGGCGCCAACATCTAGCAAGAGGTTTTTACACGAGTGGGATAATGTCATGAGCAACGACAGTACACTTTCGCGTCCGGAACTCGACGATCGCATCGCCATCATCCGCGACAACATCCGGCAATTGACTGAACAGGCGGCGGCCTTGTCAGGCGCAGGGGATGAAGCCCGCGCAGCAGACCGGATCGCGCAGCAGACCGAAGAACTGGAGAGGCTGATCAAGCAGCGCGACGCGCTGCCGAAGAGGTAGAATTTACCTTATGATCGTCGCTGCCGCCGCGACGTTCCGCACGGCGCAAGTAAGTCTGCGCCAACGGCGGCGCTCCATCCGTCTAGGATGTATGCCATTCTAAATGAGATGGCCGGGACTAGCCCCGCCAGACCAAGATCGGGACACCATGTCAAAACGTGTGAGCGTCATCGGCGCCGGGACCATCGGCGCAAGCTGGGCGGCCTATTTCCTTGCGCGCGGATTCGCGGTCGGTGCCTATGATCCTTCGCCGAACGGCGAGGCCTTCGCCCGCCGCTTCATCGACAATGCCTGGCCAACACTGGAAAAGCTCGGCGCGGTAAAGCCGGACGCCGACCGCGCGCGCTTCGAATTCTTCAAGGAGCCGGCGGCGGCCGCCAAAGGCGCGGAATTCGTACAGGAAAGCGGGCCCGAACGGGAAGACCTGAAGATCGAACTGTTCGCGACGCTCGACGCGGCCCTGCCGCCGCAAACAGTGATCGCGACAAGCTCCTCGGGCCTTCTCATCAGCCGCGTCAGCGCCAAGTGCAAGCATCCGGAGCGCTGCGTGATCGGCCATCCGTTCAACCCGCCGCACCTCATTCCGCTGGTCGAGGTGGTCGGCGGCGCCAAAACCTCGCCGGAAATCATTTACGAGGCGATGCGGTTCTATCGCGAGATCGGCAAGCACCCGATCCACATCAAGAAAGAAGTGCGTGGCCACGTTGCCAACCGCTTGCAGGCGGCGCTCTGGCGCGAAGCCGTTCATCTCGTCAACGAAGGCGTCGTTTCCGTTGCCGATGCGGACGCGGCGATCGCCTATGGGCCCGGCCTGCGCTGGGCGCTGATGGGGCCGCATCTGACGTTTCACATGGCCGGCGGCGAAGGCGGCATGGCGCATTTCATGTCGCACATCGGCCCGGCCATCCAGGGATGGATGGACGACCTTGGCGCGCCGAAGCTGACCCCGAAAACGCAACAAAAAATCATCGACGGCGTTACCGAGGAAGCAGCCGGCCGCAGCATGGGCGACCTCCAGCGCTGGCGCGACCGCAAGCTGATCGAGATCTTGAAGGTGGCGGGAGAGCCGTGATGTCGCCTGACGAACAGGCCGTTCGAGACCTTGTCGCGCGCCGGATGACGACGGGAAATGCTTCCGGTGCGGGATGCGAATTTGGCGAGCTGAGCCAGACGCCTACTCGACCCGGCACGTGTCGTAGAATTTCACTACCGTGCCGTGGCTCTTCCTGGTCAAGGTGATGAACGTTTTCAACGAATAGAATTCGTAGTCCTTGTTTTTGTAGCTGTCGGCCTCGGGTGCGTCAGGATCGGCGATGAGGGTTTGCGGCGGCTCGCCGGCGATCTGCAGGATGACCGGCTCGCTTTTGCTCCAGCGGTCGACGCCGCTCGAACGATCGACAATTGCGCCAATGGTGAAGCCGCCGCCCCGGCAATTGTAGCTATAGGTCTTTTTTTCGGCGGCGATGGCGGTGGAGACCAGCATCGCCATCGACAGGGCGATCGCTCGTTTCATCACTGATCGCGCTACTTTCCCGCCGCCTTGCGCAGCGCCGCGTTGATGCGGTCCTGCCAGCCGGGGCCATCGTCCTGGAAAAAATCGAGCACGTCGCGATCGATGCGCAGCGACACCATTTCCTTCGCGCCGGGCAACGACGGCGCTTTCGCCGGCTGCTCGACCGGCTTGGTGGTCGCGGCCTTGAAGGCTTTCTCGGCCGCGCTGCGGCTGTCGGGTGGTGTCGGTCCTCGTGCCATTTAAGCGAACCGCTCCCGTGCCCGCGCTTGCGCCTTTTCCGCTTCGACGGCGCGGTCGCGCGCGGGCGCATTGGTCTGCAGCGAAGTCAGCAACTTGCGCGCGGCCTGCGAGACTTCGTCGACGGCAAGCGCGAACGCCGCGGCATTCGCCTGCGACGGCTTGTTGAAGCCGGAGAGCTTGCGCACGAATTGCACCGCGGAGGCGTGGATCTCGTCTTCGGTGGCCGGCGGCTCGAAATTGAACAACGTCTTGATGTTGCGACACATCGGATTGGCTCCTCTGCCCCGATGTTAGCCGAGGCACGTATTTGAGCAACTGTAGGGTGGACTAAGACGCGATGCTTTCACCTGACTAGGCTTGCGCATCGCATCCCGTCGTTAAAGGTATCGTCCAAATTTCTTGATGCTTGCCTCAATCTCCGCTTCAAGTCCGGGGTGATCCGCGATGAGCTTGTTCATCAGATCGAGCTGAATCGCTGCAACTGCCGATCCGATCGCTTTTGCATACATTTTATACTCTTCTGGGCCCAACTGGTCTTTCAAAAAAGGAACAAGTTCGCCGAGTTCGCGCGAGCTACGAAATGCAACCCGGGCAACATGACGTGCAAGATCAATATTCACCACGAATCTCCTTACCGATTCAGGCCGAGGCATGCATTTAAGCACTTGCGAAAGTCGAACTCGTTTCGATTGCTCCCGGGAGCTTGAAATCGATTCAGAAGTGGCAAACAGAGGTCAACGCACCTGCCCATTTCAGCGTGACTTGCTGCAAGACTTTTTGCCCTTTCAAGGATGGCTGTGACATCGGCAGTATCTCTAGAACCGCTTTCGCTGCTGGTCCATCGCCCACCCTCACTACTTCCTGCAGGCACCCTTGGCTGGTCCGGATCAAACTTGCGGGCATAATAGTCACTAAGTGTACGTTTCCACTCGTCACGAGCCGCATTAAATTCGCGGCGCAAATGAAGGACTTCCTCAAAATCGGTCAAACTGAGCATTGAAAGGGCCTGATTGTTATAGGTTTTTTATCCTAGGATAATTTTACTAGCCGGTCAAGTGTCCTTCGTGCGAATGCTAGAGGTTTCGCCTCGGCAGAAAATGATCGCTATGTTTGCTCTCGAGAACGAGAGGAACCACACAATGCCCGGACTTCTGCAAAACCACATCGCTGTCGTGACCGGCGCAGGTTCCGGCATCGGCCGCGGTATCGCGCAAGCCTATGGCCGCGAGGGCGCGCAGGTCGTCGCGTTCGACATCAATGGCGAGTCGGCGGCCGCAACGGCCGCGGACATCCGCAAAGCGGGCAGCAAGGCGCACCATTTCACGCTCGACGTCAGGGATCGCGCCGCCTGCCAGGCGATGGCCGCCGAGGTTGCCGCAAAAGTCGGCAAGGTCTCGATCCTCGTCAACAATGCGGGCATCAACCGGCGCAACGCCTTCACCGCCGATCCGGATGTCTTCCTCAAGGATTGGCAGGACATCATGGCGATCAACCTCAACGGCATGTTCAACGTGACGCACGCCTTCCTCGACACGTTGCGCGCGACCAAGGGGCGCATCGTCAACATCGCATCGATCCAGTCGTTTATGCATGTGCGCACGCCGAACTCTGTGGCCTACACGACCTCGAAGCATGGCGTGCTCGGCTTCACCCGTGCGCTCGCCGCCGAGCTTGGCAAGGACGGCGTGCGCGTCAATGCCATCGGTCCGGGCTTCATCGAGACCGCGCTCAACGCGCAAGTGCGCGCCAACAATCCCGGGCTGGTAAAGACCTTTCTTGACCACACGCCGCTTGGCCGCGCCGGCACGCCGGAGGACATCGCCGGGCCGGCGGTTTTCCTCGCCTCCGACCTCGCGGCCTATGTCACCGGTTCGATCGTGATGGCGGACGGCGGCTATCGGACGATCTGAACGGCTGAGCTTCGTTTCCAGAAATCGGGTGGGTAAATCGGGTGTCTGTGCGCCACCGGCACTCTCATTGTCCTCAATAGCTTGCGCATGATCTTCATGCGCGATCATGGAGGACACGATGAGCTTCCGCATTCGCGGCCTCGAGGCCCGCCAATTCTCTCACCTTTTCGCGCTATCGGACGCAGAGCTTGCGGCGCAGGGCGCCTTGCGAAAAATCGCGGATGGACCCTCCCCGTGCCGCGTCAGTCTCACCGACGCAACGCCGGGCGATGAAGTCATCCTGGTCAACTATGAGCACCACGCCGTTGCGTCGCCCTACCGGATGCGCTTTGCGATCTACGTGCGCGAAGGCGAAAAGACTTTCGACGCGATCGGCGCCGTGCCCGACCAGTTGCGCCGGCGCACGCTCGCGGTGCGTGGCTTCGACGACAATGGAATGATGACCGGCTGGGAATTGATCGAGGGCGTCTGGCTGGAAGAGGCGATCGAGCGGCAGTTCGCCGAGCCGCGCACCCGGTATCTCCACATCCATTTTGCCGCGCCAGGCTGCTATGCGGCGCGGGTCGAGCGCGTCTAAGTTGGCGGGATATGGTCACTTTTGCCGTGACGCCGTAACGGCCATCCTCACCGCTTGAACAGCCCCATGATCTCCGCCTTCGCCAGCGTGTTGAAATGCAGATTGAACCCGACAACCGCGGCTGACGTATCGGCCTTCACATCGAGTTTGTCGGCTTTCACCGCGAAAACCGTGAACAGATAGCGGTGCGGATGGTCGCCCTCCGGCGGACACGGACCACCGTAGCCGGGAGCACCGAAATCCGTGCGCGTCTGCAGCGCGCCGGCCGGCAACTTGCCGCCCGCGCTGCCCGCACCCAGCGCAAGTTCGGTCACATCCGCAGGAATATTGACCACCAGCCAATGCCAGAAGCCCGAACCGGTCGGCGCATCCGGATCGTAGCAAGTGATGGCGAAGCTTTTAGTGCCCGCAGGTGCGCCCGACCATTTGAGGTGCGGCGACCTGTTGCCGCCGGCACAGCCAAAGCCGAAATCCGCCGAGAGGATGAAATCCTTAGGCAGATAGTCGCCGTCCTTGAAACTGTTGCTTGTGACTGCAAACGCCATGTACGGTCTCCCTCAGAACGCAAAACGCGCAAAGCGTAGTCCGGTTCGGGCAAACCGCAATGGACTTCTTTTCGACCAATCCGTTCGATCTCGCCATTTATTTCTGCCTGTTCGTCGCCGTCGTCATGGGGTTCATGACCGGCTTCCTGCGCAGTCTGGCGACGATCGTCGGCTACGTATCCGGGATGGGCGTCGCGGTGGCGGCAGCACCGAGGATGACGCCTCTGCTCACGACTTATCTGAAAATGCCGACGCCGCAGACCTGGCTCGTGTTCGTCGCCGTCTTCGTCGCGGCCGGCGCTGCAATCAGCGCGCTGCTGCGGTTGGCGGTGAGTGAAATGGTCGGGCCCGATATCAGCATTCCGGACCGCATCGTCGGTGCGCTGCTGGGAGCCTTCCGCATCATCCTTCTCGCCGTGCTGCTGGTCCTCGTTTTCGATCGCGTCATCCCGCCGGGCGGCGAGCCCGGCTTCCTGAAGGGTTCGCAGTGGCGGCCGGTATTGTCGTCGGCAGCACAGTACGGCTTGCAATCACTTCCGCCGGAAATCGAGGAATACATTGATCGCTTGAAGCGCCAACGCAGAAGCTGAATCGTGAAAGAACCGCTGCCGGCAAATGTCACCCGGAGATTGCGCGCGCGTTACATGCTCGCTGGCGCGGTCATGCTGGCGCTCTGGGGCGCAAGCCTGGTTTCGCTGTTTTATGACGCCAGCTCCTTCAACATCGTCGCGGCGGTGTTCGCGATCGTCACCTTTCTGCCACTGGGGCTCATCGCGATGCAGGGAGGCTTGTCCGGCAGTGCAGCCGGCATGCGGCGCGCGCGTAGCGCCCTGCTCGCCTCCGGCAGTCTGCTGGCGCTGGTGGTTATCGTCGAAGTTGTGCGGCGCACGGTGTTTGCCGGCAGTTGATCGCGGACTGGGATGTCCATGGGCGCGCGCGATACTCAAATCGGTGCCGCCGAAGACCCGTAAAGTGGTGACGCGACGGTTTGGCCTGGATTTCGATTTTTAATGCCCTGACAGGGCCACAAATCTGGTTGTAATGAGAAGAGACCGGGCTGGCGGTAACCTTTGCCACCCATCTTTCTTGTGACTGGCGCAACCATCACTGAAAGCGTTACGTTATCGGAGCACCTTCCAGGTTTTCGGGGTGAGCTATGGCGGAAGTAACCTACGAGATTGTCGAGCACGACGGCGGCTGGGCCTACAAAGTCGACGGGGTCTTCTCAGAACCCTTCGCGACCCATGCCGACGCCCTCGCCGCCGCGCAAGCGGCTGCCGCAGAACAGACCGTACCCGGCCACACCGAAACCATCGAATATGAAGACGAAAAGGGCCGCTGGCATACAGAGACAGCACGCGGCTCCGACCGGCCACAAACTCACATCAAAGACAAACACTGAGGGGCGGCGAGCCCATTATCGGGGGAATAAATATGTTTCTGCTGCGCGCTTTTGCTCTCTTGTTGCTATTGGGACCTGTTCCGGCGTTCGCCGCGCCACTGATGCCATCGTCAAACCCGACGATGGAAGACGTCGATCCCGGCATCGATCACACCGCGCGCGACAGGGATCTGGCGCCCGAACTGCGCCGTCAGTCGGTGTACTATCGGACTGAGCAGCCGGCCGGCACCATCATTGTGAATACGCACGACCGTTACCTCTATCTGATCATGGGCAACGGCGTTGCGATGCGTTATGGCGTCGGGGTTGGCCGCGACGGTTTCCAGTGGGGCGGCGTTCATAACATCAGCAAGAAGGCAGAGTGGCCCGACTGGACACCGCCGCCGGAGATGATCGCACGTCAACCCTACCTGCCGCGCTGGATGGCCGGCGGTCCGGGTAACCCACTCGGCGCGCGCGCGCTCTACATCGGCGCGACCGTCTATCGCATTCATGGCACCAACGCTCCCGAGACAATCGGTCAAGCGGTGTCATCCGGTTGCTTCCGGATGGTCAATGAAGATGTGATAGATCTTTATTCGCGCGTACCGCTCGGCACCAAGGTCATGGTGCAGCATCAATAGTGGCACAGGCCGCGTTTACTCCCACAGGCCGAACGATGCCCACTTGGCTTCGGGAATTTCCTCGCCGACCACATAGTTGAATGTGACGATCTTCAGGTGATCTGGCGTCGCCGTGCAACGGTAGGTCAGGGCATACCATTTTTTCTTGCTGCGGATGGCCCCGCCGGTGACTTCCAGCGTATCGCCATTCTCGCGCGGTTCCGCCATTGCATTCGCCACCGCGCGGTCGGGACGGAACTCTTTTTTCTCGGCGCGAATGCGTGTCATCGCCGTGTAGTCGCAGAGTTGCTCCAGCCGCTCGGCCGGCGCCAGCATTGCGAGACTGCGCTCGAACCGCTCGTCGGCGGCCGCGGCCGCCGTCATGATTACCGCCGCGACAACCGCCAGTCCGAACGCCCGCATGCAACCTCCTGCCGCCACGGCCTTGTTTCTTTTATGTGCACGCCGCCCTGACAGGCAACCGGCACTGCCGGCTTGTCCCAAACAATAATGGCGCGCACGTGTCGGAAATATCAGGCGTATTTCGGGTCCCGATCGAGCAGCTCGATCGAAATGCCCTGGGGGCCGCGCAAAAAGCAGATTTTGATGCCGGGACGCGGTGAATGCGGCTCCTGGGTGAACTCGACCCCCTTTTTCTTGAGATCCGCCGCAATCGCGTCGATGCCCGAGACCGCAAACCCGAAATGGTCGAGGCCCTGATAGGGGGTCGTGGGCGCCGGATTCACGCCATCACCCGGATTGACTTGCGCGGTGAAAATCATGGCGCCGCCAAGCTTGATGTCGATGCGCGGTTTGCCTTGTTGCATCGAGCGGATCACCTCGGCGCCAAACATACGCTCGAACCATTGCGCCGTGCCCTCGGGATCCGGCGTGCGCAGATGAACATGATCCCAGGTAAAGTTCGGCATGCGTGTTCTCCCCGTTTTCGACCGGCGAAATAGGCCACGGCGGCGAGAGGTGTGCAACAGCATTGTTGCACACTCGGGTGTATGCGGTGGCTTGGCCCCGCGCATCCACGATGAGGTGCAACACGGCAGCGACTTGCTATAGTTCTGCGCCGAACTCAACGATCGCAAACGATGCATCGCAAAGGCGCACAACCGGGGGAAACACGATGACCACGCACAACCGCCGCCGCTTCCTCAAACTTTCAGCCGGTGCGTTTGCCGCGCCGGCGCTGCCGCGTGCCACCTTCGCGCAAACCGCCTGGCCGGCGGGAAAAACGATCCGCGCCATCGTTCCGTTCTCCGCCGGCAGCACCATCGACATCCTCGGCCGTATCGTGCTCGACCCGCTGTCGCGCCAGATCGGACAGACCATTGTGGTGGAGAACCGTGGCGGCGCCGGCGGTAGTCTCGGCTCCGCCGCGGTGGCGAAGGCCGAGCCCGACGGTTACACGCTGCTGATCAACGCGGCCGCGCATTCCGGCGCGCCAGCCGCCTATCCGAACCTGCCTTACGATGCCGCGAATGACTTCGCCGCCGTGGCCTGCTTTGGCAGCGTGCCGAACGTGCTGCTCGTTGCACCGTCAAAAGGCATCGCGACGGTGCAGGAGTTGGTCACAAAGGCAAAATCCTCGGGCATGAGTTTCGCGTCGGCCGGCGTCGGTAGCGCGACCCATTGGGCGGCAGAGCGATTCATCGTCAGCGCGGGTTTGCAGGCGACGCACGTGCCGTTCCGCGGCGGACCAGAAGCACTCACCGAGGTGATGACCGGCCGAGTCGATTTCATTTTCATCGGGATTTCGTCGGGGCTGCCTTTTATCCAGAACAAGCAATTGATCCCGCTCGCAGTCAGCTCGGCCAAACGCTCGCCGGCCTTGCCCGACATCCCCACGACATTGGAGGCGGGCTACAAGGATTCCGACTTTAACTACTGGAACGGCATGCTGGTGCCGGCGAAAACGCCGCAACCGATCGTCGAACGTCTCTATACGGAAACGACCAAGGCGCTGGCGTTGCCGGAAGTGCAACAGAAACTGACCGTGCAGGGCGGCGAACCGGCGCCGCTCACGCCGAGCGAGATGGACGCCATGATCAGGCGCGAAATTGCACTCAACCTCAAGATCGCGAAAGAAGCCGGGCTAAAATTCAATTAAGGCGCTTTCGCGGGCAGCCGGCGGGAGGCACGACAGAATTGTGACGTTCGCCGCCCTCCATGAGTTGCCCACAGGCACACATCAGCCGAATGGATTTCTCTGCATGCGCCGACACAATTTTGCTAAACGAATTGTTCGAGGCATTGAGCGGTCATGGCGCGCAAGACTATCCATGCGGCCGGAGGAATCGTGGTGCGCAACGGCGCGCGCCCGCTGATCGCCGTCGTGCAGCGCGCAAAAGATGAGCATTGGGTCCTGCCGCGCGGGAAACTCAAGCTCAATGAAAGCGCGCTCGCCGGCGCACGCCGCGAGGTCGTTGAAGAGACCGGGCATCGAGTGCGTGTGCGCGAGTTCCTTGGCGCCATTACCTACCGCGCGCGCGGCCGGCCAAAGGTTGTGCAATTCTGGCATATGCAGGCGGCCGTCAATCCAAGCCGTGACCTGATGAAAGACATCATGGCGGTGGAGTGGCTGCCTCTGTCGGCGGCGGTCCGGCGGCTGAGTTATCCGCTGGAAAAATTATTCCTGCGCAATGTCGGCCGGGAGGCGCTGCGCCAGCGAAAACACCGCAAGGCGCGCGGCCACGCGACCAAAGCCAAGGCACGCCAACCTGTAAAAACGCACGGCAGCAAATCGCGATCGCGTCGCGTCACGGCCTCGCACGACCGCACCAGAAAAATCGCGGGGCCTTCGGCGGCGCGCATTGGCCAGGCCAATATCCTGCAACGTGTGCTCGGCCGCCTCGCCCCTTAGCCACACGTTGCACGCGTAGTAGCCGCCTCGTTGTCGCCGCAAGCATTGCCAAAATTTAATTCGCACAAACAGGCAGTTGGGCCGTTTCCAAATGGTTCATTCACCCGTTGTTCACGCGAAAAACGGGAACCTCGCATCGACACAAATGGTTGATGCCGGGCGGAAATACGCAGGAAGCGATTGGGACGGTCGTTGAATGCATACGATCCCAGCGAACCAGAGAAAGGTGCGCCATGACTAAGATGACCAGAACACTGACTGCTATCGCGGCCGCCGCAACCCTTGGAATTGCGGCCATCGCCGCCCCGCAGCCGGCCGAAGCGCGCGGAGGCGCGTGGGCTGCCGGCATCATCGGCGGACTTGCCGCCGGTGCCATCATCGGCTCGGCGATCGGACACGGGCCGTATTATGCCTACGCACCCGGGCCGTACGCCTACAACGGCTATGGCGGCTATGGCGGCTATGGCGGTTACGGCGGCTGTTACTGGACCCGTCAGCGGGTTTGGGATGGTTGGGGCTGGCGAGTTCGGCCCGTGCGGGTCTGCGGCTAGGGTCTAGCCAAATCAGCGAAAGTCGAGCATGTAGAAAGAAAAGACTCGGATTCGCGAACATCTTCGGGTTTTTTGAGACGAGGGGCGGGCCGGCGCTCAACAAATTTCCGACATATTGGAACGGTCTCTGTCCCGGCACGGGGACCTGGGTTTAGTCAGACTTCACATGGTTGGCCCTGCCGACCTGACCTGGAGGGAACATCAATGAAAAAGACAATGTTCGCGCTCGCGACGGCGGCCACTCTGGCGGTCGGCACCCTGAGCGCCCCGACCACGGCCGACGCCCGCTGCTATGGCTGCGCGGTCGGCGCGGGTGTCGCGGCCGGCGTGATCGGCGGCGCCATCATTGGTGGTGCGATTGCCAATAGCGCACCGGCTTACCCGGCTTACGCGCCGGCCCCCGGCTATGTCGTTTACGAAGGCTACGGTGCCCCCTATCCGGCTGCTTGCCCCGGTGGCTACTGGGCGCGGCGGCCGCTCCGCGATGCTTACGGCAATTTCGTTGGCTGGAGCCGCCCGCGGTTCATCTGCCCTTAAAGATCGCGTAACGATTTTGGGTGGATGATCGGCGCCAAAGGACATTGGCCCGAGAGGACACCTATGAAGAATACCATCATTGCGCTCGCCGCGGCCGGCACCCTGGCCGCGGCGTTGCCGTCTCCCGCACTGGCTTATTGCAACGGCTGCGGCGTTGCCGCCGGTGTGGTTGGTGGCCTTGCCGCCGGCGCCATCGTCGGCTCCGCAATCGCCAACAGCCGCCCGCCGGTTTATGTCGAGCCGGCGCCGGTCTACGTGGCCCCGCCGCCCCCGGCCTATGTCGACGGCCCGGTCTGCCATACCGAACGTCAGCAGGTTTGGGACGGTTACGCCTATCGCATGCGCCGCGTGCAAGTCTGCGACTGAGATTCTTTCTACGGACACGGTGTGTGCCGGGCTGAGCTGAGCCCCGGGACACGCATATCATCGCCGCATATGATCGAGCACCGCGGCGGTCGGCCAGCAGTCGACCTTCAGTCCATTTTTCTTCTGGTAGGCGCCGAGCGCAGCGCGCGTAAACATGCCCGCCTTGCCGTCGATCTTGTCCTTGTAGAGACCGAGAGCAGTGAGACGCTGCTGCATCGTTTCCACGTCGGTGGTCTTGAGCTGGACGTTCTTGCTCCATGGTGTCTCGAAAGGCCGCCCGCCGGCGATGCGCTCGCTGAGATGACCGACGAACAGCACGTAGAGATCCGAAAAGTTATAGTCCTTGAGCACGAAATAGTTCCTGGGCGTCAGGAAAGACGGTCCGTAGCTGCCCTCGGGCTGCAGCAACGAGGCGTCATACGATAATTCCACGGCACTGAGCTTGCGGCCAGACGCGGGAATGAAGCCGCGTTTAACCCACTCGCCTACCGGTTTAGTCACTTCGGGTACGCCGACGCTGCAATCGGCATTAGCCGGGGCACGAACCTCGATCGCCCAAGGCTCGCCGGCGCGCCAGCCTTTTCCCGCGAGTTGCTTTGCCGCCGACGCCAGCGCATCCGGCACCGAGTGCCATATGTCGGCACGGCCGTCGCCGTCGAAATCCACCGCGTATTTGTAGAATTCCGATGGCAGGAACTGGGTGAGCCCCATGGCGCCGCCCCAGGACGAACGCAAGTCGGCTCGCGGCACCCCGTCTTGCAGCATCTTCAATACGTGCAGGAACTCGTTGCGGAAGAAATCCTTGCGCTTGCCTATGTAAGCCTGCGTCGCCAGCGCGCGGATGGCGTCGTAAGGCTGCCGCTCGCCGCCAAAATCGGTCTCGCGGCCCCAGATCGCGAGAACGACATTGCCAGGCACGCCGAACTCCTTTTCGATGCGCGTCAGGGTGTCGCGATATTGCACGGCGAGCTGACGTCCGCGCAGGGCGAGGCGATCGAAGGTCGGTTCGCGCAAATATTGCGACGGCGTCTGCACGAATTCCGGCTGTTGCGGAGCTTTTTCCGCCTGGCCGGGAATGGCGAGATCGGGAAGCGAAAGATCGGGCTCAAGACCGCGCGTTGCGGCGTCGAAAGTCGCGCGGGATACGCCGAGCGCCTGTGCCGCCGGCCACTGCTGCGCGAGCCATTGCTGGAACGCGGCATCGGCCGCGTGCGCACATGCCGTTGCCGCCGCGCAAAGAAGAAATGCAAGTAATGCGATACGACTCATCTGATGTCCTTGCCGGCGCGCAGCGGCGAGACCCCGGCAATCCATGTGTTTGCAACGATTGAGAGACCTCGCGGATCGCCGGGTCAAGCCCGGCGATAACGCGACCATTCGTGCGGCCCGCATTCAGCGCGAGAACTTCTTGTACTTGAGCCGGTGCGGAATGACCGAATCCGTCCCCAGCCGCCGCATCTTGTCAGCTTCATAGTCCTGGAAGTTACCTTCGAACCATTCCAGGTGACTGTCGCCTTCAAATGCCAAAATATGCGTGGCGATGCGGTCGAGGAACCAGCGGTCATGGCTGATGATCACCGCGCAACCGGCGAAATCCTCCAGAGCCTCTTCCAGCGCGCGCAACGTATCGACGTCGAGGTCGTTGGTAGGCTCGTCAAGCAGCAGCAAATTCGCGCCCGACCTGAGCATCTTCGCGAGATGCACGCGGTTGCGCTCGCCGCCCGACAAGGTGCCGACTTTCTTTTGCTGATCAGCGCCCTTGAAATTGAACGACGCGCAATAGGCGCGCGAATTCATCTCCTTCTTGCCGAGAAGGATCATGTCATTGCCTTCGGAGATCTCCTCCCAAACTGTCTTCTTGCCGTCGAGACTGTCCCGCGACTGGTCGACATAGCCCAGATGCACCGACTCGCCGATTTTGATGGTGCCTTTGTCCGGTTTCTCCTGACCGGTGATCATGCGGAACAGCGTTGTCTTGCCGGCGCCATTTGGCCCGATCACACCGACGATACCGCCGGGGGGCAACTTGAAAGTGAGATCGTCGATCAGCAGGTTGTCGCCGAAGCCTTTGGTGAGATGATCGAAATCGACCACGTTCTGGCCGAGCCGTTCGGCCACGGGAATGGTGATCTGCGCGACCGTGTTCTGCTTAGCATTGGCGATCTTGAGCAGGTCTTCGTAGCGCTGATAGCGCGCTTTTGATTTCGCCTGTCTCGCTTTCGGCGAGGATGAAATCCATTCGCTTTCGCGCTGTAACGTACGCTGGCGCGCCTCGTCCTCGCGGCTCTCCTGCTCCAGCCGCTTCTGCTTCTGATGCAGCCACGAGGTGTAGTTGCCTTCGTAAGGAATGCCGCGGCCGTGGTCGAGCTCGAGGATCCAACCGGTGACGTTATCGAGGAAGTAGCGGTCGTGGGTGACGATCAGGATCGCCCCCGGATAGTTGCGCAGGTGGCCTTCCAGCCAATTCACGCTTTCGGCATCCAGATGGTTGGTGGGTTCGTCCAGCAGCAACAGCTCGGGCTGGTCGAGCAGAAGCCGGCACAGCGCGACACGGCGGCGCTCGCCGCCGGATAGTTTGGTTACGTCGGCGTCATCGGGCGGGCAACGTAGCGCATCCATCGCCAAGTCGACCTGGCTGTCCAGATCCCACAAATTCTGACTGTCGATCTTGTCCTGGAGCTTCGCCATCTCGTCGGCGGTCTCGTCGGAGTAGTTCGATGCGATTTCGTTGTAACGGTCGAGCAGCGCCTTCTTGGCGGCAACGCCCTCCATGATGTTTTCGCGGGCGGTTTTCTTCGGATCGAGCTGCGGTTCCTGCTCGAGGTAGCCGACGCGCGCACCCTCGGCGACCCAGCCTTCGCCAGTAAAGTCCTTGTCGATGCCGGCCATGATCCGCAGCAGCGTCGATTTGCCCGAACCGTTGACGCCAAGCACGCCAATCTTGGCGTCGGGATAGAAGGAAAGATGGATGTTATCCAATACCTTCTTGGCCGGCGGGTAGGTCTTGGTCAGACCCTGCATGTGATAGATGAATTGACGACCGTTCATCGAACCTTCGAAACCCCTGCGATTGACGCCCGAATCAGCGCGCGCACGCTCACGCGCCACCGCACGCTTTGTCGGGAAATGCGGGGCTGATGTAGCGGCGGAACTCCGAAAGAGCAAGGCCGCGGCCTTTTGCGCGCGGCGTCAGTAAAGCTCTGGAAAGGCTGATTGTAAAAATGCCGCCCGCGCGCCGTTCAGGTACCGGTTTTTAACCGCTGTGACGCCATGATCGCTCTCCGTGAACCTGGTCACCCGACGGGGCGACCAAGAGGTAGCTGGACCGGACTTCGGCAATCGGCCGGCGTGGGAGCTGTGTCATGGGTCGAGCCATATTGGCTATCTCGGGTTCCGCAATCGCTTTGCTGCCTCGCCCGTTCACCGCTTTCGGCAGCTTCTTTGCCAGCTTCTGGCGCGAAGTGACCCGCGACGCCGTCCGGCCGTATCGGCCGGAATTGCACTATATGCGCGGGCCCGGCCCAGCCTGGCGTGCCAAGCACGGCCTCCCGCCAGCGGCCTGATAACCCCCCTATCTTTTCGGTTTGCCCGCCCTAAATTGGCGCGCCGCAAAAGCGGGCGCACGCAGGGAGCATAACGGGCATGGTTCGGGCCGCCATTCTGGACGACTACCAGAACATTGCGATGAAAATGGCCGACTGGTCGGCAATCGCCAAAGACGTCGAGATCAAGGTGTTCAATGCTCCGCTCGGCGGGCCGGACGCCGTCGTCAAGGCCCTGCAAGGATTTGCCATCGTCGTCGGCATGCGAGAGCGCACCGCCTTCCCACGCAAGGTGATCGAGGCGCTCCCCGACCTGAAACTGCTGATTACCACCGGCGCGCGCAACAATTCATTCGACGTGAAGGCCTGCGCCGAGCGTGGCGTGACCGTTTGCGGAACCGCTTCCGCCGGCAGCCCGACCACGGGCATCGCCTTCGGCCTGATACTGGAACTGACCCGCCGGATCGGCTTCGAAAACGCGCGCCTCAAGGCCGGCGCTCCCTGGCAGGTAACCATCGGCCGCGACCTCGAAGGCCTGACGCTTGGCATTCTGGGGCTGGGCAAGCTTGGCCAACGTTCCGCCGCAGTCGGCAAGGCCTTCGGCATGAAGACCATCGCCTGGAGCCAGAACCTCACCGAGGACAAGGCGAAGGCTGCGGGGGCGGACTACGTATCCAAGGAGGACCTGTTCCGCAATTCCGATTTCGTCACCATCCACGTTGTGCTGAGCGATCGTTCGCGCGGCCTGGTCGGTGCAAAGGAACTCGGCCTGATGAAGAAGACGTCCTATCTGATCAATACCGCGCGCGGGCCGATCGTCGATGAGAAGGCGTTGATCGCGGCGCTTGAAAACCATGCAATCGCCGGCGCGGGGCTCGATGTGTTCGACGTCGAACCATTGCCGCTCGATCATCCATTCCGGAAAATGGATAATGTCGTGATCACGCCGCATCTTGGCTATGTCAGCGAACAGAATTACCGCAAATACTTTCCCGACGTCGTCGACGACATCCGCGCCTGGCTCGACGGCAAACCCGTGCGGGTGATCGACGCGAAGTAGAGTTCACAATCCGAGCAGCTTGGCCGCGTTGTTATAGGCGACATCCGCGCGCAGGGATTCGTCGAGCGTCACCGAGTCCATGAACGGACCGGCGCCTTCCGAATCAAATGGATAGTCGGACGAGAACATGACGTGATCGCGGCCCAGTGCGTCGATCGAGCAGTGCAACGGCGGGCCGTCGTACATTCCCGAGGTGGTGACCCAGACGTTTTCCTTGATGTACTGCGATGGCGGCTTCGGCAAATTCCAGCCATAGGGCTTCGAGCGGCTGTCAAAACGAAAGAGCAGAAAGGGCAAAGTTTCCCCGAGATGGCCGAGTAACAGCTTGGCTTTCGGATAACGATGGAAAACTCCGCCGCAGATGATACGCAACGCGTGCGAGCCGGTTTCCACGCCCCAGCCCCACATCGGCCGCACCAGCACGTTGTGACCTGCGAGCACCGGCAGCGGCGCCACCGCGTCCGCGGGATGCAGATAGATCGGCGCGCCCAAGGCCGCCGCACGTTCCCAGAACGGGTCGTAAGAACGGTCGTCGAGATATTTGCCGTTGGTGTGCCCGTTGATCATGGCGCCGCAAAACTTCAGATCGCGCATGCATCGCTCGAGTTCACCGGAGGCGGCTTTCGCGTCCTGCATGGCAAGATGAGCGAGACCGGAAAAGCGGTCCGGGCGTTTCTGCACTTCCTTGGCCAGGAAGTCGTTCGATGCGCGCGCCGCCCGCACCGCAGTGGCGGCATCGCGCTCGGCCTGCACACCCGGCCCGGCGATCGATAGAACCATCCGTGCGATGCCTGTCTTGTCCATCATTTGCAAACGCTGCTCGCCGAAATCGGTGAGGCTCGTATAGAGCTGCGCCACCCGGGCCGGCGCGACATCGACCATGGTCGGCCGCCAATAGGGCTCCGTCGCTGGATCCAGAAAATGCTCTTCAAGCGCGATCTTCTTGACCATGGGTGTTCATCTCCCCGCTTGCCCGGCGTTATTTTCTTCTTTTCGCTGTATCGGATTTTGGGCTATTGTGTCCCACGATGCAAGGCGGCAGAGATCGCCGGTACAATGTCAGGGTGGGCGTCATGAGCAGGCTTGTCGCCAACGATAAAAGCCAGGTTCAGGTGATCGCGCGCGCGGCTACGATTCTGCGTGCACTGGAAGAGGAAAATGCGGGCCTGAGCCTCGGGCAGATCGCGCAGCGCGTGAACCTCGCGCGCTCCACGGTGCAGCGCATTGTTGCGGCGCTCGAAACCGAGAAACTGGTGATCGCGGCAACGCCGAACGGGCGCGTCCGGCTTGGGCCGACGATCCTGCGGCTTGCCGCATCGGTGCGCAGCGATTTCGTGACGCTGACGCGGCCGTTCCTGGAGCGGCTTTCAGAAGAACTTCATGAAACAGTCGATCTCTCGACAGTGAAGAAGGATCACCTCATCTTCATCGATCAGGTTATCGGCTCGCAGCGCCTGCGCGCCGTCTCCGCGGTCGGCGATACGTTTCCGCTCTACTGCACCGCGAACGGCAAAGCCTATCTGGCGCAGCTTTCGGATACGGCGATCGAAGCGCTGATTGGACGCGCGTATGAAGCGCGAACCCCGAAGACACTTACCCGTCTCGACACGTTACTCAATGATCTTAAGGCCGCGCGCCGTGGTGGCGTCGCTTACGACCGCGAAGAGCACACACTCGGCATCTGCGCCGTTGGTGTCGCCTTGCACGATCCGCTCGGCAATGCCGTCGCCATCTCCGTGCCGGTACCGAGCCAGCGCTTCGCCAGCCGCCAGGCGTTGATCGCCGAGCGTCTGATCGCCACCAAAAACGCACTGGAGAACCATATGAACTCGGCCGCCGCCTGAAAATTGGCGGCGGATTATTTCGACAACAAGCGCCAACACGCGAACAAGGGAGGATGCCGTGGCCAAACGAATTCGCGGCGTAATGTTCGAAGAAAATCTCAAGAACAGCATGGGACTGGAGTTCTACAACCTGTCCCACCGCTTCGGTTATCAATCCCCGAACTGGCCCTATTTCGAAGACGTCAAGATTGAACGGATCCACTACATGGCGAAGTCGGGGGTGCTGTCGCAGCGGATCACGACATCGATGCACAACACAACGCACATCGACGCGCCCGCGCACGTCGTCCAGGGCACGCCCTTCATCGACGAAATTCCGCTACCGCATTTCTTCGGATCCGGGATCGTGGTGTCGATCCCCAAGAAAAAGTGGGAGCCGATCACCGGCGAAGACCTGGAAGAAGCCTGCGGCAAGGTTGTGCGTCCGCGCGACGTCGTGATCGTCAACACCGGCTGGCACAAATTCTACGAAGACAGCGAAGACTATTTCTGCCGCGCGCCCGGTTTCGTGCCCTCGGCCGGAGAATGGTTCGTGAAAAAGAAAGTGAAGGTCGTCGGCCACGATACCCAGGCCAACGATCATCCGCTCGCCACCGCCATCGGCCCGCAGCGCAACGGTCCGTTGCATCCACATCTCGCCGAGGAATATCGCGAATGGTCGGGCGGGCGTGACTGGAAGGACGACTTCCCGGAGTGGGAACCGGTGCACCGAATTTTGTTCAAGAACGGCATCATGGGCATCGAGAATGTCGGCGGCGACATCGACAAGGTCACCGGCAAGCGGGTCACGTTCGCATACTTCCCCTGGAACTGGGACCGCGGCGACGGCTGTATCGTGCGTTTAGTCGCGATCCTCGATCCGAAGCAGAAATTCCGTATCGAAAAGGGGAGTAAATTCTGATGATCGTCCGCAAACTCTCCGAGGCAAGGCCTTACGAGGCGCCGAACCACCGAAAATACGAGTCGCTGCGCATCTTCGGCGCCGAGACGGGCGGCTCGCAGGCCCTGGTTTTCGGCATCTCGCACTTCCAGCCCGGCGGTGGCGCCGGCCCGGATGCGTCACCGCCGGAGAAGATTTATCACATTCTGAAGGGCGAACTGACCGTGATCGCCGGGGGCAAAGAGATGGTCGCCAAGGCGGGCGACACCTGTTTCATTGCGCCGAATGAAAACCGCGAGATTATCAACCGCGGCAAAGACGTGTGCACCATCCTGGTCGCGGTTGCCGCGCCGCCAAAGTGAGAGCGTGTCATGAGTGACGACTTCCTGAAAAACCCGCTCGGTCTGTTCGACATCAAAGGCAAAACCGCGATCATCACCGGCGCGTCGGGTGCCTTCGGCGCGCTGTCCGCCAAGACTTTGGCCGGCGCCGGCGCCAATGTGGTTCTGGCGGGGAGCAAAGCCGACGAGTTGAAGAAAGTCGCGGCCGAGTGCGAAAAACTGGGCGGCAAAACCGAGATCGTCGCGCTGCGTCCCAGTTCGGAAGAAAACTGCGACAAAATCGTCAAGGCCGCGGTCGATAAATTCGGCGGTGTCGACATTCTTGTCGTGGCGTCCGGTCTCAACAAGGTGTCGAAGATTGTCGATCAGAAGACGGAAGATTTCCTCGACGTCATGGACGCCAATGTCACGCAGTCGTGGTTGATGGCGCGCGCGGCAGGCCGGCAGATGCTCAAGCAAGGCAAAGGCGGCAAGGTCATTCTCACGTCGTCGGCCCGCGGCCTGCTCGGCCATCCAGCGGGTTACAGCGCGTATTGTGCGTCGAAGTCGGCGGTCGACGGCATCACCAAGGCATTGGGCTGCGAATGGGGTGACACCGGCATCACCGTCAACGCACTGGGCCCGACGGTCTTCCGCTCGCCGCTCACCGCCTGGATGTATGAGGATACCGAACGCGCACAGACGGTGCGCAAAGGTTTCCTCGCCCGCGTGCCGAAGGGCCGGCTCGGTGAGCCGGCGGACCTCGCCGGCCCATTGCTGTTTCTCGCCTCGAAGGCGTCGGACTTTTACACCGGGCACATTCTTTATGCCGACGGCGGCTATACCGCAGGCTAGTGCATGGCCAAAGCGCGCATCGCGGTTGTCGGCGCCGGCCTGATGGGCCACGGTATCGCCCAGGTGTTCGCGCTCGCCGGCCACGACGTTACGATCCACGACTCGATTGCCGCTTCGCTCGATAGCGCGAAACCGCGCATTCTTGCAAATCTGAAAGACCTCGGAGACGATCAGAACGCCGTCGAACGTGTGACGCCCATCGCCGATCTCGCAACAGCGGTGTGCAACGCCGACTATGTCGTCGAAGCGGTGCTGGAGGATCTGCCGCTCAAGCAAAAATTGTTTGCCGAGATCGAAAAGCATGTGGGGCCTGATACAATCCTGGCCAGCAACACCTCGGTCATTCCGATCACCAGGATCATGCAAGGCCTCAAGCGGCGCGAACGCGCGCTTGGCACACATTGGTGGAATCCGCCTTTTCTGGTGCCGCTGGTTGAAGTGATCGAGACGCAGTGGACGTCACCACAGACGGTGGACTTCACGATGAACCTGCATTTGGCCGCCGGCAAGAAGCCGGCGCACGTAAAAAAGGACGTGCCCGGCTTCATCGGCAACCGTTTGCAACATGCGCTGTGGCGTGAGTCCGTTGCCTTGGTCGAACAAGGGATCTGCGACGCCGAGACGGTGGACAACGTAATCAAGGCGGCGTTCGGCCGCCGGCTCGCCGTGCTCGGCCCGCTGGAAAACGCCGATATGGTCGGCACTGATTTGACTTTAGCAATTCACAAAACGGTATTGCCGGACCTCGACAGGCGCCCCGGCCCGTCGCCCTATTTGGAAAAACTGGTGAAGGACGGCAAGCTCGGCTTCAAATCAGGCGAAGGTTTCCGAAAATGGAGGCCCGAACAGCAGGCCGCGCTGCGTTCAAAGGTATTGCAACATCTGAAAAAAGCGCGCGCCCAGGACTCGTAAAGGCGCACCGACAAAAGGGAGGCGACAATGAAAGACCATGGGACGATCTCCCGCCGCACGCTGGTCAACACCGGCCTGGGCGCTGTTGCTGCACCCGCCATTCTGCGGATTCTTCCGGCGGAAGCGCAGTCGCAAACGATCAAAATCGGGCATGTCAGCCCCAAGACCGGGCCTCTTGCCGGCTTCGGTGAGGCCGACGGCTTCATTCT
The DNA here is from genome assembly GCA_035626335.1 of Pseudolabrys sp. Classification (GTDB taxonomy): domain Bacteria; phylum Pseudomonadota; class Alphaproteobacteria; order Rhizobiales; family Xanthobacteraceae; genus Pseudolabrys. The sequence continues at coordinate 71,594 of DASPNW010000022.1, read as the reverse complement.
CGAGCAAGTGCGCGGCATCCTGAGCAAGGGCCTCGACAACAACGGTAAGACCTACAAGGTCGAGATCATCACCAAGGACAGCCAATCGAACGGCAACCGTGCGGCCGAGGTCGCGTCGGAACTCATCCTCGGCGACAAGGTCAACCTCGTCGTCGCCTCTGCGACTCCGGACACGACCAATCCGGTGTCCGATCAGGCCGAAGTCAACGAGGTACCCTGCATCACCACCAACTGCCCGTGGCAGCCCTATTTTTTCGGCCGCAAAGGTGATCCGAAGAAGGGATTCACCTGGACATATCATTTCTTTTGGGGCCTCGAGGACGTCATCGCGTCGTTCCTTGCGCTGTGGGATGAATTGCCGACCAACAAAGTCGTCGGTGGCCTTTTTCCAAACGATGCCGACGGCAATGCCTGGGGCGATCCCAAGCTCGGCCTGCCACCTGCGCTGGCCGCGGCGGGCTACAAGCTGCACGACCCCGGGCGCTACCAGCTCATGAATAACGACTTCACGTCGCAGATTTCGGCGTTCAAGGCGGCGGGCGCCGAGATCGTGACCGGCAATATGATTCCACCTGACTTCGCGACGTTTTGGTCACAGGCGGCCCAGCAGGGCCTCAGGCCGAAGATTGTCACCATCGGCAAAGCGCTCCTTTTTCCTTCAGTGATCGAGTCGCTCGGCGAACGCGGCAACGGATTGACCAGCGAAATCTGGTGGACACCCCACCACCCGTTTAAATCCGGCCTCACGGGGCAGAGTTGCCAAGAGCTCACCGACGCCTATACCAAAGCCTCAAACCGGCCGTGGACTCAGCCCCTCGGATTCCAGCACGCTTTGTTTGAAATTGCGATCGACGTGCTCAAACGTGCCAAAAATTTGAACGATCCGAAATCGATCCTCGATGCGGTTGTTGCAACGAATTACCAATCGATTGTCGGTCCGATCCAGTGGACCGGCGTGCCGGTCAAAAACGTCACCAAGACGCCCCTCGTCGCCGGACAATGGCAGCGCAAAAACGGCAAGTTCGACCTGGTGATCGCCGAAAACAAGACTGCACCGAACATTCCTGTCGGAGGCAAGCTGCAGCCGATCTCCTGACGCCTGCACCATGGCCCCGATCCTCGCGCTGGAAAACATCTCGAAACGGTTCGGGGCCGTGATCGTTGCCGACAGCGTCGATCTCTCCCTGAGCGATGGCGAGGCGCTTGGAATCATCGGCCCCAACGGAGCCGGAAAAACGACATTGTTCGGCATCGCCACGGGTACAGTCGCTCCGGACGCGGGCCGCGTGGTCTTTTCAGGAGAGGATATCACACGATTGCAGCCGGAACGCCGGTGCCGAAAGGGGCTGGCGCGATCGTTTCAGATCCCGCAGCCGTTCTCCGGGATGACAGTCTTCGAGAACGTGGTCGTGGCCGCAGCTTTTGGCGCCAACGAGCGCGAGAATGCGGCCTATCACCGCTGCGCGGAATTGCTCGAACGCTGCGGTCTGGCGGACAAAGCGAACACGCGTGCCGGCGGTCTCACATTGCTCGATCGCAAACGCCTCGACCTTGCGCGCGCTTTGGCGACGAAACCGCGGGTCTTGCTCCTCGACGAGGTCGCAGGCGGCCTCACGGAGCACGAATGTTCAGCCCTCGTCGCCTTGATTAAAGACGTGCGCGCGAGCGGCATATCCATCATTTGGATCGAGCATGTGGTGCACGCCTTGCTTGCCGTCATCGATCGGTTGCTGGTCCTGCACGGCGGCAAATTCATCGCCGCGGGCGATCCACATGCCGTCATCCGAAGCCAGGAAGTCGCGGAGATCTACATGGGGATCGACGCCGATGCCTGACGCAAGCTTGCTCAAGGTCAAGGGAATCGACGCATTCTACGGCGATTTCCAGGCCCTGTTCGATGTTTCGTTAAGTGTCGAGGTCGGCCAGATTGTCGCGGTGATCGGCGCCAACGGCGCCGGCAAAAGTACGCTCCTGAAGAGCATTGCCGGTCTGACGCATCCTCATTGCGGCGAGATCTTATTCGACGGAACACGTATCACGGATGCACCGGCCTTCGACGTGCTCAATCGAGGAATTGCACTTGTGCCCGAAGGACGCCGGCTTTTCCCCTCGCTGTCGGTCGAGGAAAACCTGTTGATCGGTGGCCAGTCGCGCCGGCCCGGCCCCTGGACGCTTGCACGCGTCTACGAGCTGTTCCCGGTGCTCGCTGAGCGACGCCGCGTTCCGGCGCCCGCCTTGTCCGGTGGCCAGCAGCAAATGGCGGCAATCGGCCGCGCGCTGATGTCCAATCCACGGCTGCTGTTATGTGACGAAATAAGCCTTGGCCTCGCGCCGATCGTCGTGCGCGAAATCTATTCCCGTCTGCCGCACGTCGTAACGGAAGGTCTGTCGTTGATCATTGTCGAACAGGACATGATGCAGGCGCTGCGTGCCGCTAGTCACGTGTACTGCCTGCAGGAAGGACGTGTCGCGCTGGAAGGGCCCACACATGCGCTCACGCGCGAAGCGATTTCGGCCGCTTATTTCGGAGTCTGACGGCCATGCAATGGTTCAATGTTGTGTTGCAAGGCGTGTTGATCGGCGGTCTTTACGCGATGTTTGCCGCCGGCCTCTCGCTCATCTTCGGTGTGATGCGATTGGTCAACATTGCACATGGCGATCTGATTGTTCTCGCGGCCTACATCTCGCTTATGGTCACGCAGGCGCTGGGTGTTGACCCGCTGACCTCGCTGCTGTTTGTCGTGCCGGTCATGGCACTGATCGGCTACGCATTGCAACGCGGGCTGCTCAACCGGACCCTCGGCGACGATCTCTTGCCGCCACTGTTAGTGACCTTCGGCCTTTCGATCATCATCCAGAACGGTCTGCTGGAACTGTTCACTGCCGACAGCCGTAGACTGCAGGCGGGGCCGATCGAGATTCAAACCTTCCAGCTGACGCCAAGCGTGTGGGTCGGTGCGCTGCCGCTGATCCAGTTCGCCGTCGCAGTCGCGGTGATCGCTGGATTGCAAGCGCTGTTCTACAAAACCACGCTCGGTCGCGCGTTCCGTGCGACGTCGGACGACCAATCTGTCGCTCAATTAATGGGCCTCGATACGCGTCACGTCTTTGCAATGGCGATGGCGCTGTCACTGGCGATTGTCGGCATTGCTGGCGTGTTCCTGGCGATCCGTACAAATTTTGATCCGGCGATTGGACCCGCGCGGCTGATCTTCGGATTCGAGGCGGTAATTATCGGCGGACTAGGCAGCATGTGGGGAACGCTCGCCGGCGGAATCATTCTCGGAATTTCGCAGGCCATCGGCGCGCAGATCGACCCCGGCTTGCAATTGCTGGCCGGCCACATCGTATTTCTCGCGATCCTCGCGGTGCGGCCGCAGGGCCTTTTTCCAAAGGTGTCGGGATGAGCCGCGTCGAACGCGCCACACGGTCGAGCCGTATCGGTGTCGCGCTGGTCACCGCCGCCCTCGTTGTCCTGGCGCTCGCGCCATTCTGGGGCGACAGGCAAACCCTGCGCTTGCTGGCAGAGATGCTCACGTTTGTGGCGCTGGCAAGCCTGTGGAATCTGCTGGCGGGCTACGCGGGACTGGTTTCGGTCGGCCAGCAGGCTTTCGTCGGACTTGGCGGCTATCTGTTGTTTGCGCTCGCAATTCTGTTTGAAGTCCATCCGATCGCGGCCATTCTGATGGCTGGCCCGATTGGCGCGCTGGTCGCGGTCCCGATCGCGCTCCTGATCTTTCGTCTGCGCGGCGCCTATTTCGCTATCGGTACGTGGGTCGTTGCCGAAGTTTTTCGACTGCTCGCCTCGCAAATCTCTGTGCTCGGCGGAGGCTCCGGCATCAGTTTACCTGCTGCAGTCGTGGTCGCGATGGCGCCGAACCGGCAAATGCGGGAATTCGAAATCTATTGGCTGGCGCTTGCGCTGACTGCCATCGTGCTGGGAGCGATCGTGATCTTGCTACGCTCACGTCATGGCCTTGCTCTCACCGCAATTCGCGACAACGAGCAGGCGGCGCAGAGCAATGGCATTGACGTGTGGCGTATCAAATTCATCGTCTATGTACTCACTGCGTTCGGCACGTCGATGATCGGCGCGCTTATCTTCTTGCAGAAGCTAAGAATCTCGCCCGACACGGCATTCAGCGTGAACGACTGGACTGCCTTCGTCATTTTCATCACCGTCATTGGCGGCATCGGGCGCATAGAGGGACCGATTATTGGCACCATCATCTTTTTCGTGCTTCGCCAAACTCTCGCGGAACTTGGCAGCCTGTATCTGCTGATGATGGGCGCGGTTGCCATTGTAGTCATGCTATGGGCGCCGAGAGGGCTTTGGGGGATATTCGCGGAACGGCTCGGCTGGCAGGCTATGCCACTGCGCCGTCACCTGATGCTGGAAAAGAAACCGTAGGAAAGCCATGAGCCCAATCATCGATATCTACTGCCATATCTTTCCGGACCGCTTTTTTCAGGAGATGACCAAAGTCGCGCCAAATCTTGAAAATATCGGCAAACGGCTGCGCGGCGTCACCAAGCTGTTCGACCTTGATACCCGCTTCAAGGAAATGGACGCGTTTGGCGATTATCGTCAAATAATTTCGCTCCCGAACCCGGCTATCGAAGACATCGCCACGCCCGATGTCGGGTTGAACCTGGCGCGCATCGCAAACGATGCGATGGGTGATCTATGCAGAAAATATCCTCAGCGCTTTCCCGGATTCGCGGCCGCCCTGTGCATGACCGACGTAACAGGCTCGGTTGCGGAGGCGCGACGCGCGATTAGAGATCTCGGAGCGCGTGGTGTGCTGCTCTATACGAATGTTGCGGGCAGGCCGCTCGACGATCCGGAGTTCGAACCAATCTTCGCGACCATGGCTGAGCTCGATCTGCCAATCTGGCTACATCCTGTGGGCACGGCGGCAATGCCGGATTACCCTGCCGAGAAAAAATCTCGGTTCGAAATGTGGTGGTGCTTCCATTGGCCCTATGAGACGTCGGTGGCCATGGTGCGAATGGTATTTTCAGGGCTGTTCGACCGTTATCCGAAGCTGAAGATCATCACGCATCACCTCGGCGGAATGATCCCCTACTACGATGGCCGCGTCGGTCCGGGACTCAAAGTGCTCGGGCAGCGCACTTCCGACGAAGACTATTCAAAGATTCTGCCCTCACTAAAACGGCCCCATATGGATTATTTGCACGAGTTCTATGCGGATACGGCCATGTTTGGCGGCGGCGTCTCGGCGACGCGCTGCGGCTTCGAGTTCTTCGGCGCCGATCACGTGGTTTTCGCCACCGACACGCCGCTCGGCCCGATTGAGCCAACGATTAAAACTATCGAAGCGCTTGGTTTGTCGGCCGGCGACCGTCGTAAGATACTCATCGGCAACGCTGAAAAACTGCTCAATATGAAGTTCCAGTAACTCGAAACTTCTCGCCCATTATTTTGTCTTGTTTTTGCTTCTCCGGTCTTCCGAAGACCCGACGCCGTGCACCGGAGTCCAACTCGGCGGATCGCTGGCTGGGAAGCTTTCGTCGGAATTGATTACGACGTCATCTTCGTCGTTCTCGATCCGCTGGCGCTCGATTTCCGCATATTGTTTCGGTTTTTCCGACATAAAACGCTCCAAATAGACTCTACCAACCAACGATTTTCGTGAGGAAGCGTTCCGCCTGTCGCAAATAGTGACGGATTCCCGGCATTTCAGTTTCTTCGGGCATCACAAATCCTGCTTGATCCAGGCACCTTGTACATCCTCGCACCAGTTGCCGACGTTCCATTCACCCCAAGCGCCCAGGCCACCAAGTTCATCGGGCCCACAATAGACCGGCACATGGACGACCGAGAGGCCATCATGGGCATGCGCGGCCTTCAACGCAGATTGCAGGGCTTCCACAGTGGTACCGCCAGAATTGGCATGCACGCCCGGTACGGACTTGGCGAGTTGCACATAATCGACCGCGACGCGATCGTTGGTTCGAAACTCGGCGCTGTACTGCGCCAGCTGCAGACCTGTGATTGCGGCCATCCGGCGGTTGTCGAAGATCACAATCATGCCGCGCACGTCATGTTGGACCGCATCGATCAAAACTTGCGGGTTCATCATGAACGAGCCGTCGCCGGAAAAGGCGATACCGTAACGCGGCTTCTCCGCCAGCGCTGACGCGAGTAAAGCGCTTGCCGCAAAACCCATGTAGGACGCGCCGGATTCGGTATATGTGTCACCTGTGCGATCGTCTTCCACGATCTGGAAGCCGTTGGCCTGCACATCGCCGGCATCGAAGAATTTCGCAGCGCCGACCTGCCTGGCAAAATCAGCCACGACCTTAATTGCGGCAGGTTGCGTAAGAACCGGCTTTTGCCAGATTTCGTCGCGCAACGGAGAAGCTTCGAAACGCTTGCGTTTGTAGGTAGCCCACTCAGCTTTCTTGACCGCGCAAGCATCGAGCCATGCCCGCTTGTTCTTGTTCGCACCCGCCGCCTCGAGTTTGGCAGCCAGGCAGGCCGCGACCGCGCCAATATCGCCGATAAGCGCAACCGTTTTGTTGTAATGCAGCGCGTCGGCAAGGTCGCCGTTGATGTTAATGACTGTCTGCGCGTTCTTGTATCCAATGCCTGAACAATCCGCCTGGCAGACCGCGCGCGAGCCGATGATAATCAGCAGTTCCGCTTCGGCCATCGCATAGTTGCCGCTGATCGATCCCTTCGAACCACCGACATGCATGTTTTGTGCATGCGCATCAGGCAGCACACCGGTCGAACCTGGGGACAGCACGACTGCCGCTCCAGCGGCTTCCGCGAGCTTCCTGATGACCGCGTCGTGGCCGCGCGTACCGCCGCCCGCCTTGATTGCAACTTTGTTGGCCCTGGAGATCGCAACGGCGGCATGGTCGAACGCGGCATCACCGGCAGGCGCAAGTTTCGGAAGCCCCGGCCGTGCCGGCAACGCCGCAAGGTTGACAGTCACTTTCGCCGGCTGAGTATTGAGGGGCAGCAGCAGGTAAAACGGCCCGGCGCGATACGGATGGTTGACGCACAAAGCACCCCGGCGCAGCGCGTCACGTAATCCTTCAGGTGTATGCAGCACGTATGACTGTCCCATGACCGCCGTCATGCGGCCGAAGAGGCCCTGCTCTTCTTTCGGCACCTGCTGCATATTGTAGCCTTCCCCGAAGGTCGTCTCGTCGCCGTAAATATGATAGACGCCGACGCCATTTGACGCGGCGGCAAGCGAACCGGCGAAAGCCTGCATGGCGCCAGGGCCGATCGAGGTCACGACGGCCGAAAGCTCTCCGTATTGCCAGCGCAACGTCGTCGCGGCGTGCGCCATCTCCACCTCGTTGCGGCAATTAATGGTGCGGGTCGCGCCTTCTTCCTCATAGACACGCAGCACCTCGCCGAGGTCAGTGGAACCGTGGCCAAAGACGGCAAAGTATTTTTTCACGCCCTGTTTGAGCAGGCCAAGCACAAGTGCTTCCGAGAGCGTACATTCGACAAGTTTCGGCAAACCTTTAACCAGAGCCTGTTCAAGATCGCCGGCTTTGACGATGGCACGGGCGCGTTCGCGCATCCGGCGGTCGCTGTCGGCGCGCGTGAGCATCAGTTGGTCTTTTCCGCGGCTGCCTTTAGAACCGGGTTCCAACGGGCGATATCGACCTTGAGCAGATTGGCGAGGAAGGCCGGGCCGCGTTCGCCCTTGGGTGGCACCGTGCCGCCAAGCTCCAGCAGACGCTTGGCCACAGCCGGGTCATCGAGTGCCCTGTTAAGCGCGTCGCTGAGCTTGTCGACCACCGGCTTCGGCGTGTCCTTCGGCGCGAAGATCGCGCTCCAAATGTTGATTTGAAAATCCTTCGCGCTCACTTCCTTGGCGGAGGGAACATCGGGGAGCGCGGGTGTGCGATCATTGCCGGAAACGACATAGGCTTTCACCGTCCCACCGCGGACAGCGCCTTGCACGCTGACGACTTGTTCGCAAAAGAAGTCGACGTGGCCGCCGATGACGTCGTTGAGCGCCGGGCCGGTACCACGGTAGGCGACCAGATTTGGCTTCAGGCCCAGCTCTGACGTGAAAAGCAGGCAAGCCATGTGTGAGGATGAGCCGACGCCACCGTGTGCTTGCTTCACGCTGTCACCATTCTTTTTCAGATAGGCGACGAATTCCGCGAAATCCTTGGCCGGGAAATCCTTCCGCGCGACGACCACTGCGGGCGCATTTGCCGTCAATCCGATCGGCTCGAAGTCTTTGGTCGAGTCGTACTTCAGATTGGCATAGAGCGCCGGCGCCGACACATGCGATCCCATGCTGGCGGCGAGCAGTGTGTAGCCGTCGTGCTCCGATCCCGCAACGCGCGCTGTGCCGATCGTACCACCCGCGCCGCCCACATTTTCGATTACGATGTTCTGACCGAGGGCCTTGCTCATCCCCTCAGCCAAGATGCGCGCCACCACATCGCTCGGTCCGCCGGCCGGATAAGGAACGACCATCGTGATCGGACGCGTCGGATAATTCTGCGCCAACGCCGGTGAGCCGGCAACCGTGACGGCCAAGGCAAACAAACTCACGCAAATCTTCTTCATGAATTCCTCCACACCTTGCGGCTACTCGACGGCCTGCGCCGTCATTCGGGCTTCTTGCCGTTCCTTTTCCTTGATCGCCATCAGAACTTTTTCCGGCGTTGCGGGCAATGCGGTGATGCGCACACCGACCGCATCATAAATCGCGTTCATGATCGCCGGGATCGTCGGCACCATCGCTGGTTCGCCAATGCCTTTAACGCCAAGCGGCCCGATTGGGTCGGGATCTTCGATAATGATCGAATTAACCCGCGGTACATCGAGCGCCGTCGGCAAGATATATTTTGCAAAGCCGGACGTGCTGGTATGGCCGCCGTCGAGCTTATAGTCCTCCATCAGCCCCTGGCCCAATGCTTGCACGATGCCGCCTTCGATCTGGCCTTCGACGCCCTGTGGATTAACGGCACGACCAACATCGTGCGCGGCCCAGATGCCGAGCACCTGAACTTCGCCAGTCACCGTATCGACCTCGACTTCGGCGACCTGAGCGCCAAACACATAAGCCTGCCAGGGCCGACCGGAACCGTCGACCGGATCCAGCCCGGTTGTGTCGGTGCCGAAACTTGCCGAGCCGACAGGCACCACGCCGCGATTTTTCGCGGTATGCACGGCTTCGCCCATCGTGACACGATGATTGGTCTTCTCTGCCCAGACTTCCCCATTGCCCGTGCGAATGGTCTCGGCATCGACGTCCCAGACCTCAGCCATCACTTCAACCAGCCGCTTGCGCGCATCACGAGAAGCGAGCGCCACCGCGTTGCCGATCATATAAGTTTGTCGGCTCGCGCCTGCATGCGAGGCTTCCGGTGCGCGCGCGGTGTCGTTGTCGCCAATCACCACGTGCTCGGGCTTTACACCCATCTCATGCGCGGCGATTTGCGCCAGCACGGTGAGAATGCCCTCGCCGATTTCGGTAACGCCGGTGACGACTTTGGCACTGCCGCCGTCATCGATTTCGGCCCAGGCGGAGGCACGATCGATTACAGCGGTACGCGCGATGCCGTACCAGCAGGCCGCCATTCCTCGTCCGCGTTTGCGGGCCATGGACCTATTCCGCCGCTTCCCATTTTTCGTTGCCTGCAAAGCGTGCGCCGAGCGCGCAGGGTGGACGGACGTCCACACGGTTGAGATCGCCACGTTTTTCACCGCGCGAACAGGACGCGCCGGCTTCCCAGTCGGACGCCTTTTCAAGCGCGTCGAGCGCACGAGTCAGACTGACAGAGCCGAGCTTGGCCTTGGTGTGCGTGATCGCGCCATCGCGCATCGCGTTGATGCGGCGGATCTCGAATGGATCGAGTCCAAGGCGTTCGGCGCAGATATCGAGATGGGATTCGGTCGCAAACGCCGTCTGCAGCGCGCCGAAGGAGCGGAACGCACCGGAGGGCGTGTTGTTGGTGTAGATGCCATAGGTATCGACCTTGACGTTGGGAATCACGTAAGGGCCGGCCGCCAGGATCGCCGCTTTGCGCATAACGCCTTCAGTCGACAAGCCATACGCGCCGCCATCGCAGATCATTTTCATCGCCAGCGCGCGGATGTGGCCGTCGCGCATCAGCCCCATGCGCAGCATTGTACGGGACGGATGGCGCTTGGCTGTGGAAATGATCGATTCCTCGCGGGTAAAAACCAGTCGTACCGGGCGCCGCGTCTTCATCGCGAGCAGAGCCAGCATCCCCTGGTAGATCATGTCCTCCTTGCCGCCGAAGCCGCCGCCGACTGGGCTCATGATAAAGCGCACCTTGCTGATCGGCTTTGCGATGATGCGGGCCAACATATGGCGATGATGGGTCACATTCTGGTCCGGCGACACGATTGTCACGACGTCGTCGTGATCGACGTAGGCCAGACCGGCTTCCGGCTCGAGATAAGCGTGCTCGATCGCCTGCGTCGAATAGGTTTCCTCGACGACCAAATCGCTTTCGGAAAAGCCCTTCTCCACGTCGCCGGCGCGGATCGGAATATGCTTGGTGATATTGTTAGGCGCGTAGTCGTGCAGGATTGGTGAGCCAGGCCGCATGGCTTCATCCGGATTGAACACGGCCGGCAGCGTCTCGTAACTGACCTTGATCGCGGCAACCGCACGTTTGGCGATCAGCGGGGTCTCGGCGGCAACCGCCGCCACGGCTTCGCCGACATAGCGGACCTTTCCGCGCGCCATGACGGGTTGATCGTTGACGAACACGCCAAACCCATCCTCACCAGGGACATCGGCGCAGGTGATGACGCCTTCAACTCCTTCCATCGCCTCCGCAACGGACGTGTCGATTGATACGATGCGCGCGTGCGGGTGCGGCGAGCGATGCACCTGGACGTGCAGCATCCCGGGCATTGTCATGTCGCCCGCATATCTCAGGCGGCCGGAAACCTTGCTTGGCGTGTCGATGCGACGCACGTTTTTGCCGATGAAGTCGCCTTGCTTAGCTTCCTCTTCCGCCAGTGCGCTCGCCGGAATTTTGCCGTTCTGCACATCGCGCGCCAGTTCAACAGCGTCAAAGATCTTCTGATAGCCTGTGCAGCGGCAAATATTGCCGCCAAGGCGCTCCTTAATCTCCTCGCGATCGGCGAAGGGATTGGCGCGCAATGCTGCGGTCGCGGCCATCACCATTCCGGGAATGCAGTAGCCACATTGGCTGGCTCCGGCCTTGTGAAACGCTTTCTGCAACACGCTTAGCTCACCGGTATGGGCAAGCGCCTCGACCGTCTCGATCGTCGTGCCCTGCGCTTTGGCGACCGGCAGCAGGCAGGATTTCATCAGCACGCCGTCGACGAAGACTGAGCATGTGCCGCACTCGCCGGCGCCGCAACCTTCTTTATTCCCGGTCAGATTTAGATCGTCGCGGATAAAATCGAGCAGGCGTTGATGCGGTTTGACGCTGCGCGCAACCTTACGGCCGTTGATCGTTGCCTTGAATTGAAGGTCAGGCATAAGCCGCCTCCAGTTCGGGCGAGAGCGTAGTTATATCGGCCCCGGCGCGTCTGGCCGCGTTAATCAGGCCCCGCAGCATGAAACCGCGCACCACATCGCGGCGATAATCCTTGCGCGTTCGCGAAGCGACAAGCGAAGCCGGCATGTCGGCTGCTTGCTCAAGCCGCTCAGCGCTGATCGGCCCATTGCAAAGAAACTCCTCGGCTTGCCGAAGGCGTATCGGTTTCGGTGCTATGCCGGCGATCGCCAATCGAGCCGCTTTTATCTTGCGGCCTTGGTCGTCGAGCTTTAGCACGGTTGCGAGACACACCAGCGAGATGACCAGCGAACGGCGGTAGCCGACCTTTTCGAAACTGCCGCCATAACCTGGCAACGCGTCGCATTCAATCGCTAAAAGCAGTTCGCCGTCCGTAAGCGCCGTTCGATTCGGACCGGTGACGAATTGGTCGAGCTTCATTCGTCGGCGCATGACTTTTCCGTCAGCGCTTTTCGCCAATTCGACTTCGGCCTCATGCGCGATCAGACATGGCGTCGCATCAGCGGCCGGTGAGGCATTTACGATATTGCCGCCGATCGTCGCCTGAGCGCGGATCTGGTCGTCGGCGAACCAAACCGCGGAACGCGGCATGGCTGGTAGCGCGCCGGCAAGCACACTGTCATCCAGGAATCGTTGGATCGGTGTGGCGGCTCCAAGCCGGACGCGTGAATCGTTGACCGATATCTCGCGCAGTTCAGGAATTTTCGTTACGTCGATCAGTGCCGGAATGTGGACATCGCCAGCGCGACCCTCGCGCGCCCATGGCAACGTGTCGGTCGCACCGGCGATGATGCGATAGCGTCCGCGATTGGACGCCATCATGCCGAAGGCTTCGGCAAGCGAGCCAGGCGTCAGATAATCATCGCAAGTGAGCATCGCTGCTCTTTCGCTATTCCGCGGCTTCCTTATGCGCGGCGTTCATCTTGGCCTTGACCACAACCTTGATGGCGTCCTCGACACGATCTTTGGCATAGCGGATTGCGGTCGGAAGGTCGTCGAGTGGAAATGTGTGGGTGTGAATCTTGGTGGCGTCGAAGCGCTTCTGTTTCATGAAGGCCTCTGCCCGATGCGTAGCGCTCTTGCCCTCACCACGAATGCCGTAGACATAGATGTTGTTGCGGACAATGTGTGCGACATCGACCGGCACTTCCTCGTGCGCAAAAGCGGCGAGGCATACACGGCCGCCGCGATTGACCATGCGTACGGCATCGTTGACCGCGCTGGTCGCCGCGGAGCATTCGACGACATAGTCGACGCCCTTGCCACCATTGAGCTTTTTCACTTCGGCAACGACGTCTGGGGTTTTGCGAATATTGACGACCGCGTCGGCGCCGAGCTGCCTGCCGATTTCAAGGCGGTTATCGCGCGTACCGGTGAGAATAACAGGCTGGGCGCCGAGCGCTTTTGCGACGGCAACCGCCATGAGGCCGATCGGGCCCGGGCCGGTCACGCAGACGCTTTCGCCCGCCACAAGCCCACCGAGTTCGGTGAGCGCATACATTGCAGTGCCCGCAGTGACGACGAGAGTTCCCTCCTCGTCTGTCATCTCGTCCGGGATCGCCACCAGAGTGTTGATGTTGTTGACCTGGTACTCGCAGAACCCACCGTCGGTGGTGAACCCGTTGGCACGATGGCCCTTGTCGACATCACCATAATTGAGACCGTAGTTGTGGCAGGACGTGTACATGCCCTCGCGGCAGCGTTTGCACTGTCCGCAACCGGCATGGATTTCAACCGCAACGCGTTGACCGATATTGTACTCATCGACACCGGCCCCAAGCGCGACAACCGTGCCCATGTACTCATGACCCGGTGTGAAATTCTTGTTGAATGGCAGGCCGCCTTGGATCGATGCCGGCGGACCATGATAAATGATCTCGAGATCGGTTGCGCAGATAGCTACCGCATCGATACGCACTAGTACTTCCGCCTTTTTCGGAACCGGCACCGGTTTGTTCGTAATGCCAAGCTGGCCAGGATCGCCAAGCACCCAGGCACGCTGGGTTTCCGGAATTGGAAATTCGTTGTGATTGGTTTTCACCCCAGCCGGCGCGTACATGGTTCCTCCCGAAAATTCTGTCGGCAAAGCGATCAACTAGTTCGCAATGACCTGTTGAGTGCTGGATTGCGAACCCGGATCGCCAAATTCAGCGGACAGCGCACGCGTCGCAGCAACGATTTCGTCACGCATCAACGCGATGTGCTCGTCGGTGGCGCGCATGGTCGGGGTCGAGGCGCTGATGGCACCGATGACCGTTCCAGCCTGGTCGCGGATAGCAGCGCCGACGCAGATGACGCTCGGCAAAAATTCCTCATGGTCGATAGCGTAGCCGTTGCGGCGCACGATGCGCAATGATTCGACCAATGCGGAAAACTCCGTGATGGTTTTATCGGTAAAGCGCTCCATGCCGCGAGCGAGAATGCGGCGCATCTCGTCTTCCGGAAGCCAGGCCAAAATGGCCTTGCCGACTGCCGTCGCATGCGGCGCTTCCAGTTTTCCGATCTTGCCGGTGTCGACACGGACGGCATGGCGTGCTTCGCGCACCGCCAGCGTTGTGACCGCATCGCCCTGCAACGCCGCCAAGTGCACAGTCTCGCCCGTCGCCTGATTGATCGCTTCGATATATCGTTGCGCGCGACGCGGCAGATCGACCTGCAGGCAGGTGTGTCCGAGATAGAGGATGCGAGCACCCAGCGCGTAAAGCCGCCGCCCGGGCACCTTCGCAGCGAAACCACGCTGGATTAGAGTCGCCAGCAAGTGATGGCACGTAGAAATATTGAGACCAGTACGCGTGGCAAGTTCGGTCAGCGTGGCTTCGCCGCCAGCCTCAGCGATGGTTTCCAGCAGATATAGTGCGCGATCAACGGACTGGATATTGTGGCGATCGCCCTGGACATGTGCACGCCGGGGACGAGCCTTGGCGCCGGGCCCTGGCAGGATGGTCGCATCCATGTTTGTTTTCTCCTCTCACCAAGGGAAATCGCCTGCAGCGTCTAAGTCAAGGAGATTTCATTATTGAGAAGCTAACTTTCGCCATTAGAAAATAGCCAAAAATATAAGCAAAGAAAGCTAGTTAGCGACGAGAAAACCTATTTGCTGGCAAAACCGAGTTCGATTTCTAGGGCCCCGCAGAGCATCTGGCCTAAAGTGATGTGCATTTCCTGAATGCGAGCCGTGGTTATGGACGGCACGGCAAGGAGATGATCCGCAAATGAGGATAACCCGCCCCCGCCTTGGCCGGTGAAGGCCACCGTAACGAGCATCATGGACCGAGCCTTTTTCAACCCCGCGATCACATTTGCGCTCTTGCCGGATGTCGAGATTCCGATCGCTACGTCTCCTGGCTTGCCCAGCGCCTCGATTTGGCGTGCAAAGACCTGTTCAAAACCAAGGTCGTTCGCCGCGGCGGTCAGTGCCGACGTATCGGTCGTCAAAGCGATTGCGGCGATCGCAGCGCGGTCGCCCTTGTAGCGGATAGTCAGCTCTGTCGCGAGATGCTGGGCATCCGCGGCACTGCCCCCATTGCCGAAGAAGAGCAGTTTGCCACCGCCACGAATCGATTTAGCGCAAGCGCGAACAAGCTCTGCGAATGTGTCGGACAACGCGGCTTCCGAGCGTCGCGCAACATTGTGGTGTTCGGCGAATTCCTCTTTGAAGAATGCTGTCAGGTCCAATTTCGCGTTTCCTCAAGCGGCCTCGCCACGAAACTCGGGAACCGCATCGCGCAATACATTGTAGATCGCCGCACGTTCGCCGCGGGCGACTCCTTGCTCCAAGGTTGCTACCCAGGCGCGGATCGCATCTAACGGCGGGTGTATCGGCTTCGCGGCGACGATGCCCAGTATGCCAATGTCCGCGGTTTCTTCCTCACGCGCAAACAAAATTTCGTGCAACCGCTCGCCCGGGCGAATTCCGGTAAATGCTATTTGAATGTCACGACCGGGTTCGAGCCCGGACAGCCGGATGATGCGTTCGGCAAGATCGACGATCTTAACCGGTTGACCCATATTGAGAACATAGACCGAGACATCCCCGTTCCGCTCGCCAAGCGCGTGACTTGCGGACGTGATGACCAGGTCACACGCCTCTCGAATAGTCATGAAGTAGCGAACCATATCCGGATGTGTGACGGTGACAGGGCCGCCCAATTCAATCTGCGCTTTGAATTTTGGCACCACCGACCCGTTGGAAGCGAGCACGTTGCCAAATCGCACGGAGATCAGGCGCATCGCATGCTGGTCAGAGCCACTGCGACGAGCGAACTCGTCATCCAGCGCTTGACAATACATTTCCGCTAGCCGCTTGGTAGCGCCCAGCACAGACACCGGTTCGATGGCCTTGTCGGTGGAAATCATAACCATGGCAGCGGCCCCGGCTGCCGCCGCGGCATCGGCAACATTGATCGAGCCGAACACGTTTGTTTTGATGCCTTCGTCCCAATCCCGCTCGAGCATCGGCACGTGCTTCAGCGCCGCGGCGTGAAAAACGATGTCGGGCTTGAATTGTGCGACGAGCCCGATGATCCGGTGCCGATCGCGGACATCGGCAATGCGCCCGGCGATTTCCGCAGCACTCTGTTTGCCTTTGAGAGTTTCCAGCACCGCGTGTAATGCAGGCTCGGAATGTTCGATCACAAGCAACCGGGCGGCGCCAAATGTAACAACGCGGTCGCATATCTCCGAGCCGATCGAACCGCCGCCACCCGTCACGACGACCGCCTTGCCACTGACGAAGTCCTCAAGTCGACGGTAATCGATCTTGACGCTGGGACGCAGCAAAAGGTCTTCGACGGCAACCGGCGCCAGCTGCACTGCCGGCCCATCAGCATCGAGCGACGGCATTTGGCTTATGTTTAAACCGAGTTTACGCGCCCGTATCAAAATCGCCTCGGGACGGGCTTCCGGCGCGAGCGCCGATGGCGCCAGAACAAGCCGCGTCACACGACTGCCGCTGGCCTCCAGATCGGATACAACCTTTTCTAGATCATCAATATCGCCCAGCACGCGAATGCCGCGGATCGACTGTCCGCGATCGGCAAACGATGGGGAGAGCACCCCGACCGGCCAGATTTTTTTTACCGCACCACTCTCGATTCCGCGCAAAAGAACCTCTGCATCGGCGGCACGCCCGAGAACCAGCGTGGGCATCGAATCGGTATTCTTTTTTGATCGATTAACCGTGCGCGCGTAGTGAAAGTATCGATATACGACTCGCAGGCCTCCGAGAAAAAACATCTGCAGAAACCAGTAAAGCAATATGGTGACCTTGCCGAAAAAGAACGTTCCATAAAAATTGGGCGCCACGAGAACGTAGTCGAGTACGAGTAGGGAAAGGGCCATCACGGTCGAGGCCCAAAAGATATTGTAGAGATCGGGGACAGACGTGAAGCGCCATTTGTTCCGGTGCAGGCCTATGATGAAATAAACGACGCCCGCGTAGACGACAAAGAACGGAAGGAATAGCCACAGGCCGTGCAAACGATCGCTGAGAGCGGCATCTTCAAAGCGCATGTAAAATGTAGCGACAATTGCTGCGGTGGTTGCCACAAGATCGTGCAGCACGATCAGAACCTGACGACGAGTCACAGAGTGCTTCCCTGGCGGTAAATGAAGTCAATGGTAACGGCGCTCGGGGCCATGCTCAGTACACGACATTCGCATTTTTGAGAAAGCCCCAAACATCGACCACGGGTTTCCCCTTGAGATCGATCTCCGCATAGACGGAATGCGGCGTGCATAAGATCAGAATATCGCTTCGCTCAATCACCTGCTCGAGTGGAATTGTATTCGGATCAGTCGTGACGAATGGGTCGGTCGTGAGAACTTTTGCCGCACAAATTTCCAGGGCGTGTTTGAGTTTGTAACTTAATGAGGCCCGGGTATCGTCGATTTCGGCCTTGAATGCCATCCCCAATAATCCAACAGTCATATTCGAAATCTCGTAGGCCCGCCGTAGATCATCGACGAGCTGGAGCACGAGGCCTTCGTTCACCTGCATAGCCGCATGGCCGAGTCCGAATTGATTCCGCGCATATGCAGCCAGCTGCATGGTGTCCTTGAACAAACAAGGCCCGGCAGAAAACCCCGGGCCGGGAAAATTCTTGGCGCGCGGATAATTCTGTTTCATCGCGCGCATGATCGCCTGGTAGTCGGCGCCTGCCGATTTCGCGATCATATAAAACTGATTGCTGGCGGCGAATTCGATATAACGATACGCATTATTAAAGAGCTTTGCGAATTCGGCTTCGATCGGATTCACGATGACGAGCTCGGGCGCAATTCGCTTGAAGATTTCGCTTGCCTGCTTTTCGGCACCCGGCGAGGTCGCGCTGATGATTTGCGGCATCTCGCGCAATTCCTTGATGCCATAGCCTTGAACTACGCGCTCGGGACAGAATGCCACATTGTTCTTGCGGCCGAGCCGTTTGAGATAGCTGTGCAGCCAATCGGTCGTCCCCGGGTAAACGGTTGACCGAAGGATCAGAAGCTGATCATCGGCGATATATGGCAGCAGACTATCGATGCAATGTTGCACCTCCGTCTGTACCGGATTGAGGAATTCGTCGACCGGCGTGCCGATGGTGATGATGACAGGACCGGTGCGGCCAATCGCGTTGGGCGATGATGTGAAAAGCAGCTTGTTACCGGCCAGCGCTCTCGCCAGTAGCGGTGCGGCGCCATGTTCTATGAACGGAAGCCTGCCCGACCGCAACGTAGTCAGCGCGGTCTCGTTGAGGTCGTTCACATTGACCGTCAGGCCCGCCTCGGCAAAGGCGAGCACAAGAGGAATACCTACGTGGCCGGCGCCGCCCACGACGGTAACATCCGCGGTCGTCGAACCGGTCGAACCGGACAGCACCGTTTTGGTCGACGCGATATTCAATACTAAAACGATCCCCTTTTTTGCTCGTGCAATATAGTAGCACGGCCCGGCCCTTGTCCTCCACGAACCGGTTAAATTGGGTCGGTTTCCAATCACTTAGCTAGCAAATTCCGGCGACCAAACACCAGCCAATTTTGGCGGCGACTTGGCCGGAAACGACAACACATCAGCTTCTAGAAAAATGCTGCAGCCGAAATGCCGTATTCAGGTGGCTTGGTCAGCGGTCAGCATGGCCCGCACGTTACTCTCCTTCAGCAGCTTTTCGAAATACGCGATCGTGCGAGTCAGCCCTTCCTTCAATTGCGTGCGCGGCGTCCAAGACAACAGTTCCTGCGCGCGCGAGATGTCGGGACGCCGCTGCCGCGGATCGTTCTCGGGCAGCGGGCGATGCACGATACGGGACCGCGAGCCTGTCATTTCAATCACCGTGGCCGCAAGTTCGAGCATTGAGAATTCGGTCGGATTGCCGATGTTGATTGGGCCCGTGATCTGATCCTTCGTCGCCATCAATTTCATGAGTCCGTCGATAAGATCGTCCACATAACAGAACGAGCGTGTTTGCGTGCCGTCTCCGTAAACCGTTAGATCGCGACCAAGAAGAGCTTGAATTATGAAATTTGACACTACGCGGCCATCGTTCGGATGCATGCGTGGACCATATGTGTTGAATATTCGCGCGACCTTGATACGCAACTTGTGCTGGCGCCAATAGTCAAAAAACAGCGTCTCCGCGCAACGCTTGCCTTCATCATAACAGGATCGAGGCCCGACGGGATTGACATGTCCCCAGTACTCCTCTGGCTGCGGATGCACATTAGGATCGCCATAAACCTCTGAAGTCGACGCCTGAAGGATCTTCGCCTTCACTCTCTTTGCGAGCCCCAGCATGTTGATCGCGCCATGCACGCTGGTTTTGGTTGTCTGCACAGGATCTCGCTGGTAGTGAATCGGTGAAGCGGGGCAAGCGAGATTGTAGATTTCATCGACCTCGACGTAGAAGGGAAATGTCACGTCGTGCCGCGTCATTTCGAAATGTTTGTGGTCCAAAAGGTGTTCGATGTTCTTGCGACTGCCGGTAAAAAAGTTGTCAGCACAAAGGACATCCCCTCCCTGTGCGAGCAGCTGTTCGCACAGATGTGAGCCGAGAAACCCCGCGCCCCCGGTCACTAGAATTCGCTGCTGCAAATGCATTGGGCACCCACTGATTTGACATCTTCTATCATGTTTAGGCGAGGGCTGGTCGAGTGATCGTTTATTTCCGGAGAGCTTGGGTAATAACCTTTCCCGGTTCGGCCGGCTAGATTTGCTCGCATCTTGCATTGCGCCAGGCTCGTTCGGCGTTGCTATAACCTACTTGCGTCAGTAGATGGGGCATGCGAAGCCGTCCGCCAAAGTAAAAAAGCGCCAATGCGTTGAAGGACTTTGCCCCGATGCGCCGCATGCTACTTCTGTCGGCAAAGGCGGCAACCTCGATTCTGCTGCTTTGTTTGTCGTTGCGATGGGTCAATGTCACCGCATTTGTCGACCGGCTGAGCCAGATCGATCCGAGGTGGATCGCCTTGGCACTCGCCCTCCTTGCAATCCAGGTCGCGTTCCTTGCCATACGCTGGAGAAAAATTGCCGCCGCGTGCGGCGCTGGTTTGACATTTGCACTTGCTTTGCAGCTGAGTTTCATTGGAACGTTTTTCAATCAAGTACTGCCGTCGACAGTCGGCGGCGACGGCGCGCGAATTTGGCTTTTTGCGCGCGAAGGCGCCGGCTGGGCGCGCGCGACCTACTCTGTTTTAATCGATCGCATCGTCGGCGTGTTCGCTTTGGCCGTCATCGTCATGGCGTGCCTGCCATGGACGTTCGAACTCATCCATGATCCGATGGCCCGCGCCGTTCTGCTGTTTATTGGGTGCGGGGCCGTCGCTGGCACGGCAATCTTCATCATAGTCGGCACGCGTTTCCAGCATGCACTCGATCGGTGGACATTCACCCGGCACTTCTCGGCTGCTTCACGCATTGCCGCAACGCTATGCACCTCATTCCATTCGATCAGCATTGTCCTTGCGTGCTCAATGGCAATTCATTTGCTTACCATTGCCGCAGCCTGGTGCTGCGTAAAGGCGATCGCTGCGTCCATTACTTTCCTTCAAATCCTATTTCTGATCCCTCCAGTTCTGCTGATTTCGACCGTACCCATATCGATCGCAGGCTGGGGCGTCCGCGAAAGCAGTATGATTGCGGCGTTCGCGTTTGCGGGCCTAGCTCAAAGCGATGGCCTTACACTATCCATCCTGTATGGCACGGCGAGTTTTGTTATCGGTATGGCTGGCGGGATTGTGTGGGTGGTGAGCGGCTTGCGAGTACGATCGTTCGACCAGGCGGCGACCACCGATAATCCATGACTGTCTTTGCAGAATGACCGAACACGATAGCTATCGCGATGGCCCGCATGACAAAGCCAATATGCGCCGGCCAGCGGCATTTCTCGACCGCGACGGCGTCCTTAATGTTGACCACGGCTACACGCATCAGCCCGAACAACTTGAATGGATGGAGGGCGCGGCGGAAGCGGTGCGCCTTCTGAACGAGGCCGGGTATTACGTGTTGGTCGTCACAAACCAGTCTGGTATTGCGCGTGGCTATTATGATGAAGCGACAGTGAAGTCGTTGCATATTTATATGCGGGATAGCCTTGCCGCGCTCGGCGCCCGCGTCGACGCATTCTATTACTGTCCACATCATCCTGAAGGCACAATCAAAAGACTGGCGGTGCACTGTCGCTGCCGCAAGCCTGGCCCGGGCATGCTCGAACAGGCCGCCCGTGAATGGCCGATTGATATCGGCGACAGCTTCTTGATAGGCGACAAGGATCATGACTTGGCCGCCGCCGCCGCCTTCAACATTCGCGGGATAAAATTCAATGCGCTGACCGATTCGCTGCCGGATCTGATACGCCGCGAACTCGCCCATCGTTCGAATTCGCAAGATCGGCGTCCTTCATGAATAACCCAATGGGCGTAGCCTCGCGGGCCCGTCTTTTGACCCCGCTCTTGTTGCTCTGGCTCGCCGGCGTTGCATTGCGGCTAACAATTTTGGCCGTGCCCCCCGTCATTCCGCTCATCCACGACGAATTGAATCTGAGTGCGACCCAGATAGGAATTTTGACCGGATTACCATCGATGTTGTTCGCCTTCGCGGCAGTGCCAGGTTCGCTGCTGATTGCCCGGCTCGGCATCGGCGCCGCTCTGGTGGTAGGGCTTATGCTCACCGCAGTCGGCGGCGCGTTACGCGGCGCGTTCCCCGACATAGCCTGGCTCTATGGCATGACCGTTGCCATGGGAGCGGGTGTCGCCATCATGCAGGTGACCATGCCGCCGGCCGTACGCGCTTGGGCGCCGCGCCGTATTGGCTTCGCAACCGCAGTCTATACCAACGGCTTGTTGATCGGCGAGATCCTACCGGTAGCACTGATGCTTCCGCTGGTGCTGCCGCTGGTCAACGGCAGCTGGCAGTGGGGTTTTGTCGTCTGGAGCATTCCCGTCGCGTTGATCGCCGTCGTCATCATGTTGCTCGCGCCGCGGCCGACGGATGACGGCTTGAGGCTGACGCGTCGCCGATGGTGGCCCGATTGGAGCAACACGCTGATCTGGCGGCTCGGCATCATGCTCGGAAGCATCAACGCCACGTATTTTGCCACTAACGCGTTCATTCCCGACTACATGAGGAGCACCGGGCAGAGTGAGTGGATCAGTGCTGCTTTGACAGGCCTCAACACCGGCCAGCTGCCCGCGTCATTTCTACTGCTCGCCGTTGCCAGCCGGCTCGAGCGGAAGGTTTGGCCCTATGTCCTGTGCGGTCTACTGTGCGTGATCGCGACCGCCGGCATAGTATTTGGCACCGGTGCGTGGGTCGTGGCGGCTGCCGCGCTTCAGGGCTTCTCTGCGTCGATAATCCTTATCCTTGTGCTGGCGCTGCCGCCGCTTCTGAGCCCACCTGATGACGTGCATCGGGTTACCGCCGCAATGTTCACCATCAGTTATAGCTGCGCGGTGATCGTACCAGTGATCAGTGGGCTTGCATGGGATCTAACCGGCGTCGCCAGCACGGCTTTCTTGCCGATCGCTCTGTGCGGGATTGTGCTAGTCATTTTGGCGCCGGCGATAAGCCACGTTCCCCGTAGCGGAAGCTAAGCATGCGCGCCATTCCTGTCGGAGCAAGGGGATCCTTTACGCTGCGTGTAACGCCAGCGCATCTTGCCAATCAATTCAAGGATGCAGCGCTGCCGCCTGTCTTCGCTACGCCGATGATGATCACAGCCATGGAAAACGCCGCGCTCAATGCAGTGCGAGGCTATCTCGATCCTAGCGAGAGCGCAGTCGGAACCGCCGTCAATATTCGTCACCTCGCAGCCACGCCTGCTGGCCACCGCGTGACGGCCGAAGCCGTTGTCACCAAAGTCGATGGCCGCCGCATCGAATTCGATGTAACGGCTCGCGACGAAATCGAGGAAATCGGAAAGGGCACGCACGAGCGCACGGTCGTCGACATGCCGCGCCTGCATCAGCGGCTTAATGCCAAGAGTCCTACTTAGTGAAAGACCGCTTTGAAAAACTACTTCGTCACTTTTATGTTTGCGTCTTTGACGATCCTGCCCCATTTGCCCGTTTCGGCCCGAATAAATGCCGCGAATTGCTCCGGAGCGCCGACGATCGGCTCTAATCCCTGCGCGGCAAGATATTTTTCGGCAAACGCGCGGTCTGAAATCACCTTTGTCACATCCTGATTGATCTTCGTGATGATGTCCGCCGGCGTTCCGGCCGGCGCCACCAGACCAAACCAAGACTTTGCCTCAAAGCCCGGCACGCCAGATTCGGAAATTGTGGGGACGTCGGAAAATTCGCTGCTGCGACGATCGCTTCCCACGCCAATCATATGTAGCTTCCCGGCCTGCACATTGCCTTTGACGATGCTGATGGCAGCGAGCATAAAACTGATATGGCCGCCGATTACATCATTCATGGCAGGGCCCGCCCCATTGTAGGGAATATGGTTGAAACGCGCGCCGGTCATCGCCTGAAGCATCTCCATGTTCAGGTGGCCCGTGGAACCGATGCCAAAGGATCCGTAGGTCAACTCTCCCGGTTTTTCTTTTGCGAGTGTTACAAGATCTTTTACGGTTTTCACCGGCAGTGAAGGGTTCACAACAAGCGCTTGGGTTGCAGAAACCAGTGCTGTGATTGGAGCAAAGTCCCGCAACGGATCGTACGGAATCCGTTCGTAAAGGTGCGGAACGGTCACCAAAGTCAATTCAGCGGTAAGTAGAAGCGTGTAACCATCGGCTGGTGACTTCGCCACCTGCTCTGCACCGATCATCGTGCTGGCGCCGGGGCGATTATCCACGATCACCTGCTGACCCCACATGTCGGAGAGGTTCTGGGATAGAACGCGGGCGAAAGCATCGACCGCGCCTCCGGCAGGATATGGAACAACAATATGGACCGGCTTTGTCGGATATTGGGCCAGGGCGGACTGCGCAAATAAGCAAGCCGCGAACATAATGGCTACGGTCACACGCCGAAACACTGCATTCTCCGCAATGATTCAATCACGCTTATTTCGGCTTCAGACGACGTACCTCTTCCCTACGCTTGAGCCAATAGGAAAGGTCGGCAGGAAGAATGTCGAGATAGTTCTCAATTCCAAGTTCCTTGGCAGCATGAACAGGCCAATGCGGATTGTAAAGAAGCTCGCGCGCAAGAGCGATTAGATCCGCTTGCCCGGCGCAGAGTATCTGCTCGGCATGACGCGCTTCAGTAATCAGCCCGACAGCAACAGTTTTTATACCGGCCGCGCGCCGCACACGTTCCGAATACGCGACATGATAACCTGGAACACGCGGCACGATTTCTGTGTTAATTGGTCCGCCAATGCCGCCTGACGAACACGTGATGACGTCGACACCTCGCTGCAACAGTTCGCTCGCAAGCACGATGGTATCGTCGATAGTCCACTGGCCTCCTGGACCGTCGGTGGCTGAGCATCGAAAAAACAACGGGCGGTCCTGCGGCCAAACCGCCCTGACTGCCTCTGTTATTTCCAGAGCAAAGCGAATTCGACCTTTTAAATCGCCGCCATAGCCGTCGTTGCGCCGGTTCGCGAGCGGGCTGAGGAATTGGTGGATTAGATATCCATGGGCGCCATGAATTTCGCAAATATCGAATCCCGCATCGACACTTCGCACAGCAGATTCGCGCCAGACTTCGATCATCTTGATGATGTCGCTCACCGACATTGCAATCGGTGTCGACGAGCCCTCGCGAGGAGCCGGGATGGCGCTCGCGGATACTCCAATCCATGGCTTTAGACCGCGCGCCGCATCACTGTCGTCCAGCGGCCTGAAATCCTTCCACGGTAAATCGCTGGAAGCCTTGCGACCGGCATGGCCCAACTGAATGGCCGGGATCGCGCCAAGACTGCGAATAAATTCGGTGATCCTACGATAGGCAGGGACATGGTTGTCCGAATATATGCCCGCGCATTCGTAGGTTTTGCGCCCGTGTTCCTCCACGGCCGTTTCTTCCGTGAAGACAATCCCGGCGCCGCCTATTGCGTATTTTCCCAAGCTTACAAGGTGCCAGTCCGTTGGACCGCCGCTCTCCGAGTGATATTGGCACATTGGCGAAACGACGATGCGGTTGCGCGCAAAAATTCCGCGCAAGGAGATTGGCTGGAGGAGAAGCGGAAGGCGAACACCAGAATCATGCATGGCGGTCATCGCCGAAACTGAATACCGTCTGTGCATGTCTTAAAGTCATTCGAACAGGTCCACTGAGTTCATAGATACTCACGCGCTCTAGCTCGTAGCCGGTGAATAAATGATTTAACAACAGGCGCGCTTTCTCTCTTTCGATAGGCCACCGCAATTTCGGCCTCCTGTAGGGCCCCTGCGATCCTTCGATAAATGATGCCTGGAATTCCCACGGTTTGCATTGGCGCCGAGATAATCCCCAGTCCCACTCCGGCCGCAACGAGGGTCAGCAGAGAGAATATGTCCGGAGTTCTTTGAACGATGCGAAGCGACTGCCCCGGCTTCGATACGGCGCCGAGATTACCCCAAAAGCCGACTTCCATCTCCAGGGAACCGGAGACGAAAGATTCTTCGCCAAGCATAGCGAGAGTGATCTGCTTGCGCTGCGCCAGATGATGCCCTTGCGGAATAGCGACATAGTAGGGATGGCGGTCGACGACGAACCCGGTGAGTTCGGCGGGGTATCGTTGCGGCGCTCGAATGAAAGCGACGTCGAGAACGCCATCGATAAGCGCTTTCATTTGCGGAAAGGTTTCCATCCGGCTGATCTGTAATAGAACGCTTGGATTTTCCTTTTGAAAGGTTGCGATCAGCTCGGGTAGCAGGCCAATGGAACTCGCCGATAATATATAGCCAATGGCTATAGAGCCGATGTCTCCGCGCGCAGCCTGCTTTCCGACAAGTTCTGCATTTTCAGCCTGCCGCAGTGTCGCACGGGCTTCTTCGAGAAAGCGCTTGCCGGTATGCGTCAGCGTTACAGCACTCTTCTTTCTGCGTGAAAGAAGTTGCGCACCAAGCATCGTTTCAAGAGCCTGGATTTGATGACTCAGCGTCGGCGTCGAGATATTCAGTTGCTCTGCCGCGCGCGAGAAATGCAACTTTTCCGCGACCGCCACGAAATAACGGAGATGGCGCAATTCCATTGTCAAATGCCATTCGCTCGAGCGATGGTATGGCGGACGCTACTCAAGTCTAGCCGGTTCAGGCTCTAAATAAAAATTTTCCCGAAGTCACCTGGGCCGGCCGTACAGTCCAAAACAAAGTCAGCGTTATTTCTGGTCTTCATCCGCCTGTGGTGGCCGAACGGGCAGCGTCAGTATTGACGTCGCGTTGCCCTTTTCCAGTATGATCTTGCGGCCGCGGACCTCGCGAAGAATCCAGCCCCTGTGTCCCTCACCCGTCTTTAGCCTGAGCACTGTGTTTGCCGAATGGTCAAGAAAGATGCCGAAACTTTTCTTATCTCCGGCGACGGTACCGACAAGGGAAAGCTGCGGACCTTCGGGTTGCGGCGATTTTGCCGGTGGCGACGGCTGCGCATCAAGCGTCGTGCTGGCCGCCGGCGGCCGACGCAAGGGCGAGAAGATCGGCCGTTCACGTGTGGCGGTCAGCTCCCCGAGCGGAATCGTCCAAGGCGGGTTGCCTGTCCCTGCCCTTCCGGAGGCATTGCCCAATATGATGGTTGCCGCAAGCAGAGCGCCGCGCACGACGTAGACTGTCATTTTGAACCCCGCCGCTGGCCGGAAACCGCCAATAGAATTTGCAGGCGCCCATCCCGATTGGTCGAAGATGCGACCGCTGCCTGTATCGCCTGAAGAGGAATGGCATTCCAGCCTCAAGATCGTAGAGCAACGTCTGCAACAACAGCTGGTCGAGCCCGCACATCTGATTTTGATAATAAATTTGCCACGTCGCAAAATAAATTTTGTGCGCCATGCGCGACGTGTTTGTCGCTTTAAGCATCTTTAGACGCCGGAAGCATTCTCGTCAGCGTAATTATCATAGTTTTCTCGAACAAAAGATTTTTCAATTCGCGTCGTAATATTTTTACGCACTATCTCTGAAAAATTTTCAATCCGTTGTTTTCAGCGACGTTGAACCTGCGATTCGAATCTGTCACACAAATTTGTTACTGACTCACTACGACATCTCTCTTTGGAGATGATCCGGCATCTGCAACAACGGTAGAGCTACGTGGCACGTGTCGGTAAAGCAGCGCCCCGACTCAAATCGATTCGCAGCGCATCGACTATCCTAGTTTTCGCGATCGGTTGCATAAGCCTCGCCGCCTGCAACGCAATCACCTTCGATGACGCCACCAACCGTGCGTCTGACGTCTTTGACACAGTGCGCTCCATCGACTTATTGCCCCGCGCTCCCGCCCCGCAGGTACCGGACGCGAATGCTCCTGATCGACGACAGTCTGCGTTCTATACCGAGACGAACGCACTCGCTGCTGCCGATGTACACGAGCAGGCTAAGCCTGCGGAGGGCGGCGACGGCTACGAGCTCAACTTCGACAACACTCCGATAGCCACTGTCGTGAAGGTCATTCTCGGCGATATTCTCGGGGCCGGATACATCATTGACCCGCGTGTTCAGGGCACCATCAGCCTTGCCTCCGGCAGGCCAATTCCCAAAGCAGATATCTTGTTTGTGCTCGAAAACGCGTTGCGTGTGAGCAATGTTGTTCTGGTGCGGGAAACCGCAGGTTACCGCATCGGTCCACTCAGCGAAGCAATCGCCTCCGGCAATGTCGACAGCGACCGGGCCCGGACAGAGCCCGGCTACGGAATTTCAGTTGTTCCGTTGCAGTACGTCTCGGCACAGACGCTCATCAAGCTGCTCGACGGATTTGCGACCAAGCCGGGCTTGGTTCGGATCGATGCACCACGAAACTTGCTTCTTGTTCAAGGCAGTGGCGCGGAGCGCCGCACCGCCATCGAGACTGTCCTCAGCTTCGATGCTGAATGGATGCAAGGGCAGTCGGTTGGAATTTTTCCGGTGCGCAACAGCACCCCCGACCCCATCATTGCGGAGCTCGAAAAGATCGTTGATTCCGGCGAGGGCGGCCTCGGCCAGAACCTGGTCAAGTTTCAGGCGATCGGACGGATGAACTCCATCCTTGTTGTCACGCGCAAACCACAACTGCTGAATGCCGCCGCAACTTGGATCAAGCGCCTCGACAACGGCGATGGTTCAAACACAAGTGTGCGAGTCTATCGGGTCCGCTATGGGGAAGCCCGCCAGATGGCGAAAATGCTCAATGAAATGTTCAATAGCGGTGGGTCTACCACACGTGACTCGCCGACGAGCCCAATCGCTCCTGGATCTGGCGCCATCGCGACATCGAGCACCGAAATGGGCTCCAGCGGTCAGTTTGGAGCAGGTTTCAGCAATGCGGGGACCGCCAGCAGCCGCGTGAGGGAGCAGCTCGGCATCACGCCGCCCAATCAACGCGGAGCTGCGGCTGAGGCGGCCGGTTCGCCCGCGCCTAACGCAGCTGTTGGCATATTGGCCGATACCCGGGCCGGATCGCCCACCGTCTCATCGCTGATGGCCGGTGTGCGGATAACTCCCGATATCGTCAACAATAGTTTGCTCATATACGCCAGCCGCGAAAGCTATCGAATTATCGAACGCGCGCTCTTGCAAATTGACCGGCCACAGATGCAAGTCGCGATCGACGCGACAATCGCAGAGGTCACGCTCAACAATGATTTGAATTACGGAGTTCAGTTCTTCCTGACCAGCAAAGATGTTGGATTAAGGCCCGACCGCGGTTCGCTACTGAACAGTTCCGCCACACAACCGCCCTCCGTGGATGCATCCGGCGTCGCTGGCGCGTTCCTGAACCGCGCCTTCCCCGGCTTTAATTTCCTCGTCGGGCCGCAAGCGCAGCCGCGCGTCATTCTCGATGCGTTGCACGCTGTCACGAGTGTCAAAGTGCTTTCCAACCCATCACTTGTCGTCATCGACAACCAGCCAGCCGTTCTCCAAGTCGGCGATCAAGTGCCGATCTCAACCGGCAGCGCAACTGTGCTGACGAGTAACAACACGATCGTCAATACCATCGACTATCGTGATACCGGAATCATACTGCGTGTGGTTCCGCGCGTCAGTGTCAACGGCATGGTACGGCTCGATATCGAACAAGAGATCAGCAACGTCGCGCCGTCTTCGGGGACCACGACCCTCACCCCGACGGTTTCACAGCGCAGGGTCAAGAGTACAATTTCTGTAACAAGCGGCCAGACCGTGCTGCTGGCGGGACTGATCAGTGAACGCCAGGACCGCACAAGCTCCGGCATTCCATTTCTCGATCAGCTGCCGCAGCCGCTGGGCGATGTATTTTCGACGAGCCGCAGCAATGGTCTCGCGCGGACCGAGCTGATTATTTTCATCCGGCCTCAGATCATTCGTGATGGTGTCGACGCACATTTTGTGGCGGAAGAAATGCGCACGAAGCTTCGCGGAACAGCCGGCGCCGTGGCTCCGAGCGGCCCACTGACAACGAAACTTCGATAGAAGGAAACAGAATGCTGGTCAGACCGGCACCGGCAAATCGATGGACCTCCGCATACACCGTTTCAGCGGGCGCCAGCAAAATCGCCAGGACAGCATTTGCGGGACTTGCCACTTTGGTTGCGGCAAGTACCACCGTCTATCCGGCGTCGCGTTGCAAAGAGACGGTCGCCTTTGCTGGCGATGCGCGGGCAAAGGCGATGCCCGGCTTTCAATACGAGCGCGGTCGGGGGTAAGCCGCAGGATTACATAGCTGCGGCAAGTTGGTACCTGTGCGCCGCCGAGCGAGGAAATCCATCTGCACAGTATTTGCTTGGTCTCATGCACGACAAGGGTCACGGCGTCGCGAAGAACGAGGTCCTAGCCTACAAATGGCTGAATCTCGCAGCGGCCCGTGCGCAGCCTGACGTGCGAGAATATTGCCAGCATGTTCGCGACGCGGTGGCCGCCGAACTGACGACCAAGCGAACCGTCGAAGCACAATGGCTCGCATCCAGTTTTGTACCGGCGATGCTAGCGGAGAATGTCGATGGCAGTTGCTGCCAAAACAAGCGATCCCATGCCAGCAAGCGTGACAAACGCTGAAGCCCGGCCGACGACTTCGCAGCAGTAGTTGATTTTGAACCGCATGATACAACCACCTTGTTGTGCATAGCGATTGATCGACGCGACCGTAGGCCGCCGCGTAGAGTGTCGGCGTGATGCGGTTCACATTGATAAAAAAATGATGAAATGTGCTGACCGTGAGCCGCTTATCGTGCGGAAGCGATGTTGGCCGCCGAAAAGCCACCCAGACCCTTTGGCCACTGGCGAGTCTTGCGGCATGTCCGCATGATGTCGGATTATAGGCACCACACGACAAGGAGGCCTCGAAAGATGCGCGCGAATTTGTTTGTCATCATATTGTCTTTCCTGTTTGCCGGTTTTGTCGCCCCGGTACCCTCGCTCGCCCGCGAAATGGTTCATCTCACCGGCTACCCGGCCGGCACGATCGTCGTGAAAACGAACGAAAGGCGCCTTTATCTGATTTTGGATGGCAATCAGGCGATCCGTTATCCCGTAGGGGTCGGTCGGGCCGGAAAGGCTTGGGCAGGAACGGCCTACATCAACGGAAAATACATCCAGCCGGGTTGGTCGCCGCCGGTAGAAATAAGGCACGACAAGCCATCACTCCCTGACCTCATACCCGGTGGCAGTCCCAGAAATCCAATGGGCGCCGCTGCAATGACGTTGAGCGACGGCGAATATGCCATCCATGGCACCAATAATCCCGGCTCGATTGGCGGGTTTGTGTCCTACGGGTGCATCCGCATGTACAATCAAGACATTATGGACCTGTACGGAAGGGTCAGCTTGGGTACCAGGGTTGTCGTATTGCGGTAATCCATACAAAGCAGTGGGGGAATCATGAGACCGCGAAGAACTACGGTTCTGTCGTTTTGCGCGCTTGTCGTATCAGGTGCTTTTCTGGCGACACCGGCGCTCTCTTACTGGCAGTTTATGGAGCGCCCTCCTGGTATCGAGGTAAAGCCATCACCGCGATACGCTACCCAAAAGCAATGCGAAGAAGCTCTCAAGAAGGCCGAGGCAACGCTCAAGAAGGCGTACCCCGATCGTTATCCGCTGGTCGGAAGCTGTGAAGAGTATCGCTGAGTCTGACTCACCTTTTTGGCGCCGAACCGTGTTCATAATCCGCACCGGAAGCTGTGGTTTTCCAACGCGGGAGAAGCCAGAAACGCCTGATTGCAATGGGCTTTCCAGAATATCCCTGAGTGTGACTTTTCCGCACTAGTTGTTAACTATAAACGGCGATACTGAATTACATTACTAAAAGAGAGCAAACTGTGGGGTGGCTCATGAAGAAGTTCCTAGTTGTACTCTGCTCGGTGTTTCTGGCCTTCGGCCTCACGGGCTGCGGTAAAGGCAAGGCGCCGGTTGTCGGCAAGGGTAAAGCTCCGGTCGTTCAGACCAAGGGCTAAGCTCAGCACCGAACAGCTGACGGGATGAGGTCCGGATATCTCGCCGGACCTATTCTCGTTTCTGGTGCTGGACAGTTCCGTTTGGCCGCGTGTTGCTCGGTTATCCGGCGGATGCACGTCGTCCCGAGGCAACCGCAGGCTCAAGAGTGAGGAGCCGAAGATGCGGAGGTTATGCGCATCGGACGAGAGCGTCCGCACCCTCGTGGTTGGCGGCTTAGCCGCGCTCTCTCTCGCGCTTATGGTCTCTCCCGGGGCCGCCATCGATGCAGCGACGCCGGCGCAGGCACCGGCCGCCAAGCCAGCCCAAAGCTCTTACAGGCCATATTTTGTCGAATTCCGCGCACGGTCTGCCGCGAGCTACGGTCATATGTATGTCCTTTATGGCCAGGTGAACGGCCATGGCGAGATTGTAAAGAGTGACATCGCGGGCCTGCATCCGGCGGGAGATGCAAACGATTGTGAAAATTGCAGCCTTCTTGCCTGGACCTTGGGTCACCTGATCTTCGTGCCGTCGGAAACAGGCGCGAGCGACGGCGACCTTGAAGAGAAATATGTGACCGCCCGCTATCGCGTCATGGTGGACGCCGCGACCTACAAGAAGGTGTCCGCTTACATCAGCCAGAAGAAAGCCGACAAGCCGATGTGGCACGCGTTGATCAACAGCTGCGTGACATTCGGAAACAGCATTGCGGAAACCATGGGCTTGAAGACACCCGGCTCTGCATTTTTGGAACCGAAGGAGTATGTGGAATCGCTACGCGATCTCAACGGCGGCAAACCACAAAAAGCTCTGAGATTCGCGGCACCTTCTTCGGGATCGACCGAGTCGGCGAGACCTGCAAGCCCGGCTGCACCAAGCAAACCAAAAAAACAGCCGGTCGCGAATATATCAGGCTGAGCAAGCGCAGATATTTGATCGCCCGCCGGCGGCCGGTTTATTTTCCGATGTCGGGATTCATGCGTTTGGCCGCCGCCACATCCGCTTCCCCGCCGGCTTTGTCTCCCAATCTCTGCTTGTCGAGACCCCGATACAGTAATGCGTCTGCGTCATTCGGATTGAGGCGGAGGGCCTCATCATAGTCGGCGATGGCGTGGGCATAATCATCCTTGTTTTCGTAAGCCAGCGCGCGGTTGTAGTAGGCAATCGCAACGTTCTCTTTTAATTCCGTTCCGGATTCAAGGAGTGCGGTACAGCTTTTGATCTGCTGATCCCAATCGATTCCCGGATTTCCAGTGCACGCCTGCCAATGCGGCGAAAGCTGCGCCATCGCCGATGCCATCATCGCCGCAACCGCCACGGTTGCTCCGATCCCACGCGACGCAATCGACATTCTGGGTTACCCTTTCTCGTCTCACGTGACCATCGGCTTCGCCCAGCCCCGGCGGTTCGCGTCTTCCTTTTTGAAGGCTGCGATTTTATCGCGAAAACTCTCGGTCAGCGCGATATCATCCCAGCCGTTGAGAAGCCGCATACGGCAAGACGGATCAATTGCAAACCGGTAGCTGTGGTTTCCGCAGAGAATTGTCTGTTGTTCGAGATCGACGGTGACCGGCAGATCCGGTGTTGTTTGAAGGGTTGCGATAATCTCTGCCGCGGATTCGTCGTCAACAATCGCCGTAAGCAAGCCGTTCTGGACCGCATTGCCGGAAAATATGTCGCCGAATGAAGGCGCAATCACACAGCGAATGCCGAAGTCATAGAGCGCATACACCGCAGCCTCGCGAGAGGAGCCACACGCAAAGTTTCGGCCGCCAACAATAATCTTGGCGTCGCGCCAACCAGACCGGTTGAGCGGAAAATCCGCCTGCTCATGCCCTTCGGCATCGAAACGCAGATCCTGCAAGAGTACTTTTCCCAACCCGGCGGACCGTGGCCATTTGAGATAGCGCGCCGGCAAAAGCTGATCGGTGTTGAGATTGGCGAAATCGAGCGGACAGGCGGTTGCAGTTAATCGGGTGAATTTTTCCATCACTCGCCTCAGACTTTGCGGCTGACCAACAATGGCCGGACATCGGCCAGATGCCCAGTCACCGCTGCCGCGGCGACCATTGCCGGTGACATCAGGTGGGTACGCGCGCCCGGCCCTTGCCGGCCGCGGAAATTCCGATTGGTTGTTGAAGCGCAGCGTTCGCCGGGCGCAACAATATCGCCGTTGATGCCGACACACATCGAGCATCCCGATTCACCCCATTCAAGCCCGGCATCGCGAAAGATGCGATCGAGACCCTCCTGCTCGGCCTGACGTTTGACCGTGGAAGAGCCCGCCGACACCAGACCTGGCACCTTGCTCACGCGGCCCGCCAGCACGGCGGCGGCGGCGCGCAGATCCTCGATACGTGCATTGGTGCAGGAACCAATGAAAATGCGATCAATGACGATGTCGGTCAATTTTGTGCCGGGACGAAGCCCCATGTAGCCAAGTGCGTCACGCAACGCGCTCGCGCGGGCCGGATCCGGCTCCGCGGCCGGATCCGGTACGCTTGCTGCGACGGGTAACGCATGCTCCGGACTGGTGCCCCAGGTGACGATCGGCACGATCGCCGCGCCGTCAAGTTGAACTTCACGTTCAAAATCTGCGCCCTCATCGCTGATCAGCTTCGACCAGGCATCAACCGCCTGTCCGAAAGCAGCGCCTTTCGGCGCGGCCGGACGCCCCTTCACGTAGTCGAAGGCTTTCTCATCGGGCGCGATCATTCCGCAACGCGCCCCCGCTTCGATCGACATATTGCACAGCGTCAGCCGCCCCTCGATGGACAGTGCGCGGATCGTGTCGCCAGAAAACTCGATTGCATGGCCCGTGGCGCCATCCGCACCGATTTTCGCGATGATCGCAAGAACGATGTCTTTTGCCGCGACCCCGGGTGTGACCTGGCCATCGACGGTAATTCGCATCCGTTTGGGTTTGCGTTGCCAAATCGTCTGCGTCATCAGCACGTGCGCAACTTCCGAAGCTCCGATGCCGAAAGCGCAGGCTCCGAGCGCCCCGTGTGTCGATGTGTGACTGTCGCCGCAGACAATGAGCAGGCCGGGCAGCGTCAGCCCCTGTTCGGGTCCCACCACATGGACGATGCCTTGCCGCGGATCGTCGAGACCGAACAGCTTGATGCGGTGGGTCGCGACATTGTCTTCGAGCTGGCGAACCATGCGCGCGATTTCGGGATTGCCGATGTTGCTACGCGGCGCCCGCGTCGGCACATAGTGGTCGGTGACGGCGAACGTCAGGTCTGGTTCGGCCACTGCGGCGCGGCGTTCGGCGAGCCGGCCAAAAGCGTGAAAAGAGCCTTCATGCACGTAATGACGATCGACCCACAGCAGCGACTCGCCATCGTCGCGGCGGACGATCTCATGCGCGTCCCACAACTTGTCGAAGAGGGTTTGTTTTTGTGCCATGCCGCAGGTGCCATAGCCTCTTTTTGGAGCAGCAAGCTAATATAGATAATTGTCGGCTACCAATGGTAGGTTTGCCGTAGAAAAACCGGGAGGCAATAGATGACCAAATGCTCACGCGTGAGCCGCCGTCAATTTCTGCAGTCGACGACGGCGGGCGCGGCTGCCGCGATGACCGGCCTCGTCGGCGCACCGGCTATCCTTCGCGCCCAGGGCGCATCGGTTAAGATCGGCGTCCTGCATCCGGTCACCGGCGCGCTATCTTATTCCGGCCAGCAAGGCCGCCTTGGCGCAACCATGGCCATTGAGGAGATCAACGCGGCTGGCGGCATCAAGGGGTTGGGCAAGATCGACGCCATCCTTGGCGATGCACAGTCCACACCCGACGGCGGTGTCGCAGAAGTCGAGAAGATGAACTCCGCCGAAGTCGCCTGCATTGTCGGCGGCTATGCCAGCAATATCTGCCTCGCGACAACGCAGGCAGCGGCGCGCTACGAATTGCCTTACGTGGTCGATGTCGGCGTTGCCGATGGAATCGTCACCCGCGGGCTGAAGAACACCTTCCGGTTTGGCCCCGGCTTCGGCGTCATCTCCAAGACCGCGCTGGCCAATCTCGCCGCGATCAACGACCAGGCTGGCAAACCCGCCAAGACCGTGATGATCGTGCATGAGGATTCGTTGTTTGGCTCCGGGCTTGCCAAATTGCTGAATGCACAACTCCCGCAGCAGGGCTTCGAGATTCTCGAGACGATCCCGCATCCGACGCCGACACGCGACTTCAACAACGTCGTCCTCAAGATCAAGGCGCAGAACCCGGATCTCGTCATCCCGGCGAACTACTACAATGAATACGTCCTGCTTGCCCGCACGATGCAGCAGCAGCAGGTCAAGCCGAAAGGTATCTATTCTGTGCTTGGCGGCGCTGCTTCCTCCTACAAATTCGTCAAGGAATTCCCCGATGCGGCCCGCTTCATCATGGACTGCAATCACTGGTTCGATCCGCGCAACGACAAAGCGCAAGCTCTAAAGAAGAAGGTCGAAAGCAAGGACCAGTTTTTTACCTACGAAGTCTACATGAACTACAGCTGCGTCTTGCTGATCGCCGATGCGCTCGAGCGCGCGGGCTCCGCCGACCGCGCCAAGCTCACCGCCGCATTGGCGAGCTCGACCTTCTCCGGCCACCTGATGCCTTACGGCCCGACCAAGTTCGTCAACGGCCAAAACGAAGGCGCGGCACCGGTCAATACGCAAGTGCTCGACAATGATATCAAGGTGATCTTGCCGCCCGCCTTCGCGAACGCCAAGCCGGTATTTCCGAGGCCGGCGTAGCTGTCATAGAGTTGTAGGCGGCGCGGCAAAGGCGCCACCTGCAACCATGGTTCTCAAAGTATCGCGTCCGTGCTGTCGCCCGCCATCCTAGTTCCTGCGATCATCAACGGCCTGTTGATCGGCGCAATCTATGCGCTCGTTGCTCTCGGGCTGACGCTGATTTACGGCGTGCTGCACATCATCAATTTCGCGCATGGCGCACTGTTAAGCGCGGCCTTGTTCGCTGCCTTTTTTGCCTTTCGTCTGTTGGGACTCGATCCTTACGTCGCCGTCTTACTGCTGGCTCCCTTATTTTTCGCACTCGGTTACGGATTGCAGCGTTTCATCATCGGTCCAGCTTCGCACGGCGATGACCGAAACATGCTGTTAGTGACCCTTGGCATCGCTGTCATCATCGAGAATGTGCTCCTCTACGCATTCCGCGCCGACACGCGGACCATTGATGTGCCTTATGCCTTCCAGACGATCGATATAGGAGCCACATTTCTGGCTGTCTCGCGCGTGGTCGGCTTCGCTGCCGCATTTGCAGTCGCGTTTGCGCTCTGGCTCATCATGACATTCACCGATATCGGCAGAGCGATTCGCGCTGTCGCCAAGGAAAAACTCGGCGCCGAACTCGCAGGCGTTGACGTCGCGCATGTCTACGCTGTCACCTTCGGTCTCGGCACGGCCTGCGTTGCCATCGCCGCCTGCCTGCTGATCCCGACCTATTACGTCAATCCGACCGTGGGCGACGCCTTCGTGCTGGTCGCCTTCACCATCGTCGTGCTTGGCGGCATGGGCTCGGTGCCCGGCGCGCTCATCGGCGCGCTGCTCGTGGGCGTGGCGGAAAGTTTGTCCGGCCTTTTCCTTGGCGAATCACTCGGCCAGATCGGCATTTTTCTTATCTTTATTGTCGTGCTGCTGGTTCGGCCCAGCGGCCTGTTCGGGGCACGCGCTTGAAGGCGCTAATCCCGACGGCAGCCGTACTGGCCCTCCTGGCCGCGGTGCCCCTTGTCGTGCATTCGAACGTCACGCTGAATTTCCTCGTCGTCGCGCTGATGATCGCGCTGGCCGGACAAGGATGGAACATTCTCGGCGGCTATGGCGGTCAATATTCCTTCGGTCATGCAGCCTTCTTTGGCACTGGCGCCTATGTCACGGCGATCCTGCAGGTGCGCTACGGGGTCAACGCTTGGCTTGGCTTTGTCGCCGGCATTGCGGCCGGCGCTGCGCTTGGCGCGGCACTGGGTGCCCTCACCTTCCGGTCCGGCCTGCGCGGCTCTTATTTCGCGTTGGTGACGCTCGCCTTCGCAGAAGTGCTGCGCATCATCGCGAGCGTTGCCCCGATCACCGGCGCCGGCGTCGGCATATTGATGAAGCTCGATCTGGGCGTCCGGACACTTCAGTTTCAAAGCCGCGCCGCATTTTATTGGATCATCCTGGCGCTGGTCGGAGCATCGCTCGTGACCGCGCAACTCATCGAGCGTTCGCGTTTTGGCGTATGGCTAATAGCGGTGCGGGAGAACGAAGATGCGGCCAAGGCGCTTGGCATCAATGCAAATGGCGTCAAATTGGCGGCGATGGTTATTTCCGCTGGTATGACAGCCGCCGCTGGATGTTTCTACGTGCAATATTTCCTGTTCCTGGATTCCGGGATTGCCTACGGCACCTGGATTTCGATTCAGGCGCTGCTGACGCCGATCATCGGCGGTGTTGGCACGGTGTTTGGTCCGTTGCTCGGCGCATTGGTCGTCAAGTCGTTGGGCGAAGCCGCAAAGCTTTTGGCTGGCGATGCCCCTGGCCTCGATCTCATTATTTACGGCGCCGTTCTGGTGGTGGTGATCTGGTTTATGCCGCGCGGTTTGATCGGTGGGTTCGCGCAGATGCGAAAATTGTTGACTCGTGGGCCAGCCGCCTCACGCGCCGCGGAGGCAGGCCATGGCTGAGCCCTTGCTCGCCGTCGACCGCGTCACCTGTCGATTCGGCGGGCTGCTCGCCGTCAATGCCGCATCGCTGACGGCGTCGAAGGGACGCATCACCGCGCTCATCGGCCCCAACGGCGCCGGCAAGACCACGCTCTTTTCGATCATCTCCGGGTTCATTAAGGCAGGCGCAGGCGCCGTCCGCTACGCCGGGCAGGATATTACCGGCGAGCCGCCTTATCGCCTCGCGCGACGCGGCATAGCGCGAACCTTCCAGATTGTGCAGCCTTTCGTCGGCCTGTCGGTGCGCGAAAATATTTTGGTTGGTGCGCATCTTCACCACCGTACGCGTAACGCGGCACTCGCTGTGGTGGATCAAATCGGCCACGATCTGGGGCTGGGTGAACTCCTTAACAGGCCGGCTGACACGTTGACTATCGCCGCGCGCAAGCGGCTCGAACTTGCGCGGACGCTCGCAACCAACCCAAAGCTGCTGCTGTTGGATGAAGTTCTGGCGGGGCTCAATCCGTCCGAAGTCCGCGATATTGTTCCGGTCATCCGTAATTTGTGCGGCCGTGGCATCACCATTCTGATGATCGAGCATGTGATGCAGGCGGTGATGAGCCTGGCCGAACACGTGTTCGTGCTGGCCGAAGGCTGCATCATCGCCGAGGGTGCGCCGGCGCAGGTTGTTGCCGACCCCGTCGTCGTCGAGGCCTACCTCGGCCGTGGCGCCGCGGCAAAACTGGGGGCGTCGCATGGACGGTAGCCCCTTGCTCGCCATCAGTAACCTGCACGCCGGCTACGGCGAGACAGACGTGCTGC
This sequence comes from Pseudolabrys sp., assembly GCA_035626335.1. Taxonomy (GTDB): domain Bacteria; phylum Pseudomonadota; class Alphaproteobacteria; order Rhizobiales; family Xanthobacteraceae; genus Pseudolabrys. The sequence continues at coordinate 32,647 of DASPNW010000022.1, read as the reverse complement.
GTGGTGTCGCGCTTGATGTGCACGCGAGCGAAATCGTCGCCGTGCTCGGTTCCAATGGCGCCGGAAAATCAACGCTCAACCGTGCGATCTCCGGGGTACTGCGTGCACGAAAAGGCTGCATCCGCTTCGCCGGACATACGATCGATCAGGAAAAGGCCGCAAGCATCGTCGCGCGCGGACTCATTCACGTGCCTGAAGGGCGGCGTATTTTTCCCAATCTGAGCGTAAAGGACAACCTCGATCTTGGGGCTTATCGGCGCGCGCGCGACCACCGGCGGCAGAATCGCGAGCGCGTATTCGGCATTTTTCCGCGTCTTGGGGACCGGCGATCGCAACTCGCCGGTACCCTTTCGGGCGGTGAGCAGCAAATGCTGGCGATTGGGCGCGGCCTTATGGCTGAACCCATTCTGCTCATTCTCGATGAGCCGTCACTCGGTCTTTCACCGCTCCTCGTCGAGGAACTCTTTGCGTTGATCAAGCGCATCAATGACCAGGGCATCGCCCTCTTGCTGGTCGAGCAGAACGTGGTGCAGAGCCTTGAAGTGGCCCATCGGGCCTATATCCTCGAAAACGGCAGCGTGGTGCTGGACGGGACATCCGATCATCTTCGCAACGACCCGAATCTCAAACGCGCCTATCTCGGACTATAACCATGACTGATGCGGAAAACCTTCGAAGGCGGCTGGCGCGCAAGCCGATCGTGGTGGCGCCGGGAGTTTTCGATGCGCTCACCGCGCATCTGGCCGCGCAGGCCGGCTTTTCGACGCTCTATGTGTCGGGCGCGGCCATTGCTTATACGCGGCTCGGGCGCCCCGATATCGGTCTCGTCGCCATGAGCGAGGTGGCCGACACCATCGCGCTGATCCGTGATCGCGTGAGCGCCAACCTCGTCGTCGATGCCGATACCGGCTATGGCAACGCGCTCAACGTCGGCCGCACGGTCCGCCTGTTCGAGCGCGCGGGGGCAAGCGCGATCCAGCTCGAGGATCAGGCGTTTCCCAAGCGTTGCGGACATCTCGATGACAAGACGCTGATCCCCGTGGAGGAAATGATCGGCAAGATCAAAGCCGCGCTCGACGCGCGGCATTCGCCCGAAACCCTGGTAATCGCCCGCACCGACGCTGTCGCTGTGGAGGGCTTCGAGCAAGCCGTTGCACGCGCGGTCCGTTATCGCGACGCCGGCGCCGATATCTTGTTTGTTGAGGCGCCAAAAACGCGCGCCGAACTTCAACGTATTCCACCGGCGATCAGTGATGTTCCGCTTATGGCGAACATGGTCGAGGGCGGCAAGACGCCCCCGCGCCCCGCGGCGGATCTGGAAGCGCTCGGCTTTGCGCTCGTCATTTTTCCGGGTGGTATCGTTCGTGCATTGGCACAAACAGCCAGCGAATTCTACGCTTCGCTTGCCGCCCATGGCACCACCGGACCGTTCGGTGACCGGATGTATGACTTTGCGACTCTCAACGACGTCATCGGGACACCGGCATTGATCGAGCTCGGCAGAAAATACGAGGCACCGAGTAACAAGAAAGGCCGCAAGACGTGAATCGGCCTCTTCCACTCGTCGCAGCCATCGCCATTCTTTCCCTGTGGCTGACGCATGCGTCCCATGGGGAAGACTATCCGGCGCGGCCGATCAAGTTGCTGGTCGGCGCGCCCGCCGGAGGCACCACAGATACCATTGCCCGCGCCATTTCAGAACCTATGGCCGCCGCGTTGAAGCAGCCCGTGCTGATTGAAAACCGGCCAGGTGCCGGCGGCAATCTGGCTGCGGCTGCGGTCGCCAAGGCGGCGCCCGACGGATATACGCTATTGGTAAGCTTCAGCAGCCACACAATTAACGCGACGCTTTATCCAACCTTGCCCTATGATCCCGTCGCCGATTTCACCCCGATTACCATGGTGGCCAGGGTCACGAGCCTGCTGGTGGGACGTGTCAACCTGCCGGCAAAAGATCTCAAATCCCTGATCGAGCTGGCCAAGGCGAACCCGCACACGCTAACGATCGGTATCGGCGGCATCGGCTCGTCGCTCCATCTTGCCGGCGAGAAATTCAAGCAGATGACCGGCGTCGATCTGCTCAATGTTCCCTATAAAGGGACCGCACCCGCGCTAACCGATCTTTTGGGCGGGCAGATCGATCTCATGTTCATCAGTCTGGTCACGGGAGCCGAGCAGGTCCGCGCGGGAAAATTACGCGCTTACGGTGTCACGAGCGTGCAACGGCAGCCGTTTTTCCCTGAGTTACCGGCGATCGGCGAGACCGTGCCCGGATTCGAGTCCAGCGCGTGGTTCGGCGTGTTCGGGCCGGCCAACCTTCCCGACGTGATCACCGAAAAGCTCAACACAGTCATCGTTGGCGCTCTGGCAGAGCCAAAACTGCGCGAGCAGCTGAAAAACGAAGGCGCAACAAGCGTGGGCAATAGGCCCAAGGAATTCGCGGCCTTCGTGCGCGAAGACATTGAGCGATGGGCGCCACTCGTCAAGTCATCCGGAGCGACGCCGAACTAGAGGCCGCATGTAAGTCAGGGAAATGTCTCGTATGGACAGGCTCTTCGATACCGTCATCAAGAATGCCCGGGTGGTTCGCCCGAACAAGACCTCTGTCGATTGCCTCGATATTGCGATCAAGGATGGAAAGGTCGTCCGACTCGGCCCGGACATTCAGGCAGAGCAAGCCAGAACAATCTTCGATGCGAAGAACCGTCTCGCGTTCCCGGGTTGCGTCGATGCCCACATGCATATCGGCATCTATGCGCCGCTCGCCGAGGACGCGGTTTCGGAGAGCAAGGCCGCGGCTATGGGCGGCGTGACCTCAAGCCTGAATTACCTGCGTACGGGACACTACTACCTGAACCGGGGCGGCCCTTACCGCGAGTTCATGCCTGAAGTGTTCAGGCAATCGAAGGGACGTTTCTGGGTCGACTATGGCTTCCATATCGCGCCGATCGAAGCCGGACATATCAATGAAATGGAATCTCTCGTCACCGATCACGGGGTGACCTCGTTCAAGATCTTCATGTTTTATGGCGGCTACGGGCTACACGGCCGCTCGTCGCAACAAAATGATTTTTTGATGATCGGCCCCGACGAGCGCTACGACATCGCACATTTCGAATTCATCATGCGCTCCGCACAGCGTTTGATGGAAAAATTCCCGGGTCAAGCCGCTCATATCAGTGTCAGTCTGCATTGCGAACTCGCGGAAATTCTCACTGCCTACACAAAGATCGTTGAGCGGGAGGGCAAACTAACCGGCCTGCATGCTTACAGCGCCGCGCGGCCACCGCACTCCGAGGGTCTCGCCATCTGGATCGCTTCCTATCTGGCAAACGAAACCAACTGCCTGAACATCAATCTGCTGCATTTGAGCTCCCGTAAAGCGGTCGACGCCGCGTGGACCATGCAACAGGTATTTCCGCATATTGAATTCCGTCGCGAGGTAACGGTCGGTCATCTTCTGCTCGATACCGATTGCGAATGCGCGGTCCATGCAAAGGTCAATCCGCCAATTCGCCCGCGCGAAGACGTCGAAGCGCTGTGGCAGGCCGTGCTTGATCGAAAGATCGACTGGATCGTGAGCGATCATGCCTGCTGCTCGGCCGAGCAGAAGTGGTCCAAGGACGACCCAACCAATATCTGGCTGGCGAAATCCGGTTTCGGCGGCACCGAGTATCTTCTTTCAGGAGTCCTCAGCGAAGGCAGCAGGCGCGGCATGTCGTACAATCACATGGCAGAACTTTTGAGCTGGAAGCCGGCGCGGCGCTTCGGACTGCCGGCCAAAGGCGACATCGCACCGGGCTATGATGCAGATATCGTCCTCGTTGATCCGCATGAAAGTTTTGTTGTGCGCGCGGCCGAATCGGAATCGGAGCAAGGCTATTCTCCATTCGAGGGCATCGAACTCACCGGGCGCGTGAAAAACACTTTTCTTCGCGGCGAGCTCGTCTACGACAGCGGGAAAATCGTCGGGCCGGCGCGCGGCGAATATCTTCGGCGCACCGGCGCCGCTCGCACAGGCTGAAAATTTCATCGTGAAGTGGCTAGGAGCGCCATCATCACTGTCGATCACGACAGCGGCGGGATCATTTTTAGCTTGAAACTATTTTACTACTCATAGGTAATATTTTATTATCTTTCGTGCCGTAGCTTAGACCTCGTTCGGTATTTTCCCTGTGTTTCCAACAGCATAGGTGGGGGCTTCCGTGCGAGGTTCTAAATGCGGCTTGGTCTCCAGATCGCGGCCATCATCGTGCTCTTGTCGCCGAGGTGAAGGTGATGGTGCCGTTCTGCGTGCTGGTGGGGAATGCAGTCTCTCCCGCGTGCGAGCCCGCCGACTCGCCGGGGCCCCGTGCCGCCAAAAGCCCCGCCTCGAACACCTGCGTTTCGGCAAGGCCGGGTGCCGGAATCACAAAGTTGCCCGGTGCCGAGTTGCCGAGCAGGATCGACAGCGTCGCGTGCGCCAGCGAGCCGTCAGAGTCTTTGACGGTATAGGTGAATACATCGGTACCGCCGCCGACCGTATGCACATAGCTGTAGGAGCCATCGGCGTTGAGCGTCAGCGTGCCATGCGCGCCCGCAATTGCCACTCCCACCGTGCCCGGAACGGCGCCGCCTGGACCATTGCCAGCCGCTACACCCACGACCGTCAGGCCGCCATCGGCCCCCTGCACATCCGCGGTGCCCAACTTCGTGCCCGCACCGGTGAGCACGTTGCCGGTCTCCGGTGTCGTCTGACCCGGTGTAATGGCATCCGTGTCCGGCCGCGCCACCGGCACATCGTCAACGATACTAATGACGAGACTGGCCGGCGGGTTGCTGTGCCCGTCCGCATCGGTCACCACCACGGCAAAGCTCGCGCTCGGAATACCCAGCGTATTGTCGAGCAGCGTATAGCTGTAACTAATCGAGCCTTTTCCCGTCGTCGCATTGAAAGTGAAGGACGCCGTCAGCGAACCCGTCGTCCCGTCGGCAAAAGTCTGCGCCGTGCCGGTCAGGAGATGGCCGCCCAGCGATACCGACTGTACGCCGTCCGCCGACGTAAAACCGATCGAGCCCGCCCGCGTCGTGATCGGAAACGACGGCTGCCCCGCATGCGAGCCCGGGGGCTCGCCAGGCCGCGCTCCAAGGCCTGCTTCGAATACCATGGTTGCCGGGCCGCCCGGCGACGGAATAGTGATAACTGGAATCGGTGGTGCCAGCGCCTGCGCAATATGACGTGATGGCGTGTCGTCAACGTTGCCGGCACGAGCCGCAATCCCCTCCTGCCCGAGCAATGCGAGTGGCTGCAAACCACTGGGTAGAGGGTCAATGGCGACCGGACTGAAATGAGCGCCGCTGGGCGGGATTGGGCCGGTTTCCGCCTTGGACCGGTCTTCAGTAGTCGAAGCTAGCATTTCGAATTGTTCGCCGTTGGCGCCGCGATGGGCGCCATTCTCGACGGACGGATCGGGTTTGGCATCGTGATTGTCGCCGAGCTCGTCGGTGATCGACTGGCCAGCCTGGAGCATTGTAATTTTGGCAATACGCGGCTGAGCAAGTTTGGCAAGTTGCAAACCAGCCGACTGCGTGACGACAGTACGCTCGTCCATGATACGCTACCTCACACACACAACAGAACGGCGTGAGGTAGCCCCCGTCACACGTCGCTCAGACATAATGCGTCTAGCGCAGTTTGACTGTGACAAATAGACGTTTGAGAATTAAGAAACTGATTGAACAAAATAGTTTATTTAATTTGCACGCGTGAAACGCGGCAGACATATCAAAAAACGACAACGACTTGGATTTATACGACAGAAATAAAGGCAACAGCGTTTCCTAAATTCCACCGTCTGTCGATTCGCCGATGTCTATTGTGTCAGACCATTGCAGCCATGGCGGGTATCGCATGGCCGTGCGCGCTCAGCCGATTTCAGCCATCCCCCTATCGCGCTCGGCAAGAGCCGCGGCGAATGTGCGATGCAGGCGCGCAGAACTTGGCTCAACGCCGGTGAAAAGCCGGAATGCTTCGACGGCCTGATGCACGCACATCCCACCGCCATTCATCACGCGGGCGCCCTTTGCCGCCGCCGCTTGAATAAACTCGGTCTCGATCGGCGTATAGATAACATCAGCAGCCCAATGCGGCGCTTTGAGCGCAGAAACAGGCACCGGATTGCCGGGGAAGCCACGCATGCCGACCTGAGTTGCATTGACAACCCCGTCAGCGACCGCGATCTCGCGTTCGAGATCACTGGCGACGCAGCAACGCGATGCGCCGTAGTGCGCCGCGAGATCGGCCGTGAGGGCATTGGCGCGCGCGCCGTCGCAGTCATGAATAATAAGGGCCGCGACGCCGAGATCCATCAAGGCAAAGGCAACGGCGCGCCCGGCGCCGCCGGCACCGACCTGCACGACTGTCGCATTCTTCGCGCTGCCGCTCCCGAGTCTCTCTTCAAAGCCGCGGCGAAAGCCAAGTCGGTCAAAGTTGTACCCCGTGGTGCGGCCGTTCGATGCAATCGTGACAGTATTGACCGCGCCGATCTGAGCGGCCTGCGGGTCCACCACATCGAGAAGCGCCAGGATATCCTGCTTGAAGGGAAAGGTGATGTTTGCGCCCGCGAAACCGGCGGTCTTCATTGCATCAAGGAGCTTGTCGAGCCGCCGTTCCTGCAAGCGATCGATATCCATCAGATGATAGAAGCCATCGATTCCGGCAGCCGCGAAGGCATCGGCGAACAGAGCCGGCGACAGCGACCCCATGATGTTTGCGCCAATCAGCCCGATCAGGATTCTGTTCTCGCCCACGACATCCGGTCCGCCAACGCGATACCCGGACCATGGCCAAATTTCCGCAGGTCAGCAACAGAACCGAAGACAGACACGCTTCGTATCATTGCGAGCCGCAGGGTCACCGCTGCAGGCGCCACTGCCACGGCACCGCGCACCGTTGAAAAGACGCGGCTAGGCAGCCGGCCTATGTTCGGAATCGCGAGAGGATGCGTTCAAATCCCCCGTTCGCTCTTCCGTCTCGGCGAGCTGACAATACGTGCGCCAGAGCTGTTCGTACCTCTCGCGACTGTCCTCGTCGTGAGTCCGCCTCGCCAAGTCGGCGCACTTGTCAGCTTGCCGTCTTAGGAATTTCGCAGAAGCCATTTCAGCCTCCCGAATTCCCGGCGTGTGCATTGCAGCATTCTTCGTTTCGGGACACAAATTAAATTTCGTCAGCGCAGGCGACTTTTCCAAAACGAATGCAAGGCGTTAGTGCGGTGTAAATGCACCCCGCTGCCCTCGCTCTGACAACTCTGAAATTAGGCAGAGTGCCCAAGGAATAGCTTTTGCGCCGCCCGATTTTTAAGCAACCGATTTCCACCCGCGCTGCCTACGGCCTGCGTCAACCTGACCGCGCGAAATAGGCCAGCAGGATCAATCAATTCCACCAATTCTCGTTTGGCACGCAGCTTGCGAATCCTGATTTGCGAAGCCGGGGCCGGGCCCGATTGCGCGTGCGTCAAAACAGAGGAAACACGATGCTGAAAATCAACAGCGCGGCCGCAAGTCGGCCGCATGCTCGCCGCTGGCTCTCTGCCGCCGCGGGCCTCGCATTCGGTTTCGCCGCCACCTACCCGGCGGCCGCTGAAGACACGATCAAGATCGGCATTCTTCATTCGCTGTCCGGCACGATGGCCATCAGCGAAACGACTCTGAAGGACACCATGCTGTTCCTGATTGACGAGCAGAACAAGAAAGGCGGCCTGCTCGGCAAGAAACTCGAGGCCGTCGTCGTCGACCCGGCCTCGAATTGGCCGCTCTTTGCTGAGAAAGCGCGTGAACTGATCTCCAAGAACAAAGTTGCGGTCGTGTTCGGCTGCTGGACCTCGGTGTCGCGCAAATCAGTTCTGCCTGTGTTCAAGGAACTCGACTCTATTCTGTTCTACCCGGTGCAGTACGAAGGCGAAGAGTCCGAACGCAACGTGTTTTACACCGGCGCCGCACCGAACCAGCAGGCAATCCCTGCCGTCGACTATCTGATGAGCAAGGACGGCGGCTCGGTGAAACGCTGGGTGCTTGCCGGCACCGATTACGTTTACCCGCGCACCACCAACAAGATCCTTGAAGCCTACCTGAAAGCAAAGGGCGTCAAGGATGAAGATATCATGATCAATTACACGCCATTCGGACATTCCGACTGGCAGACTATCGTCGCCGACATCAAGAAGTTCGGTTCAGCAGGCAAGAAGACCGCGGTGGTATCGACCATCAACGGCGATGCCAACGTGCCCTTCTACAAGGAGCTGGGCAATCAAGGCATCAAGGCCACCGATATTCCGGTTGTCGCATTCTCGGTCGGTGAAGAGGAGCTCGCGGGTCTCGACACCAAGCCGCTGCTCGGACACCTCGCTGCCTGGAATTACTTCGAGTCAATCAAGAACCCCAGCAACGCCGAGTTCATCAAGAAATGGCAGGCCTTCACCAAAAATCCGAAGCGCGTCACCAATGATCCGATGGAAGCCCATGTGATCGGATTCAATATGTGGGTGAAGGCGGTCGAGAAGGTGAAGTCGACCGATGCCGACAAGGTGATCGACGCGTTGCCTGGTATCGAAGCACCCAATCTCACCGGCGGAACCTCCAAGATGCTGCCGAACCATCACATCACCAAGCCGGTCTTCATCGGCGAAATCCGAGGCGACGGCCAGTTCGACGTGGTCTGGAAGACCAAAGGCCTGGTCCCCGGAGACGCCTGGTCCGACTTCCTTCCGGGTTCGAAGGATCTCGAGGCCGACTGGGTGACGCTGAAGTGTGGCAACTACAACAAGGTCACGAAGAAGTGCGGCGGTCACGCGTCCTGATCTTCGTGTGACGATATCGGAGGCGGCGGTCATGCCGCCGCCTCTTTCCTTCACGGCGGCCTGCCGGGGCGAAATGCAATGCTTAATTTCTGCGATCGCATCGTGGCATTGGTATTCGCCGCCGGATTGCTGTTCGCCGGCGCAACAATCGCTCATGCCGGAGCCTACGAGGACGCGCTCGCCGGCTTCACGACCGACACGTTCGCCGACACGGTCGACGCTATCGACACGCTTGCGGCGAGTGGAGATCCCCGATCGGGTCCACTGCTTGAAGCGCTCAAAAACCAACGGCTGCTCTATTCGGTCGAGGCCAAGAAAGTCTTCATCAAGGATCCGTCCGACAGGCTGACCGACGCTGCCACGAACGAAACGGTAGCGACCCCGCCATCCGATATCGATACCGTGCGGCTGAACAACCGCGTTCGCAGCGTGCTCGACGCCGCACTCGGGTCGCTGACGTTGATGGCGAAAGAGCCGGGGCGCCGTTTCGACGCCGCGCAGGCCGTGTTCAAATCCCGCGACTCCGGTGCGCTATCGAATATCGACAAGGCGCTGGAGAAAGAAACCGACCCGCGCGTAAAAAGGGCGCTCACGGAAGCGCGGGCTGCGATCATCCTTTATTCCGCCGACAGCAGCGCCGAAGACAAGATCGCCGCTATCGGTGTGATCCGCGACCGGGGCGATCAGGACGCGCTTGGCCTTATCGACGGGTTGCCGCCGGATTTGCCGGCCGCGGTGCGCCAGTCGGCGGCCTCCGCCAGCGCAAAGATCCAAAGCAATCTCATGCTGTGGAATGCGTTGCAGAACGCGTGGTACGGGCTCTCGCTCGGCTCAGTGCTGCTGCTTGCGGCGATCGGGCTCGCCATCACCTTCGGGGTGATGGGCATCATCAACATGGCGCACGGCGAAATGGTCATGCTGGGTGCTTACACGACTTTCGTCGTCCAGGAATACATTCGCGCCCGTAACCCGGCGCTGTTCGACTATTCGTTGATCATTGCCGTGCCGCTGGCCTTCGTTGTCTCGGGCGGCATCGGCATCGCCATCGAGCGTAGCATTATCCGCTTCCTGTACGGGCGCCCTCTCGAGACGCTGCTCGCCACCTGGGGCTTGTCGCTGATCCTGCAACAGGCCGTTCGCACTATTTTCGGACCGACCAACAAGGAAGTCGGCAATCCGAGCTGGATGAGCGGAGCCTTCGATCTCGGCGGCATCACAATCACGTATAACCGGCTCTGGATAATCTGCTTTACGCTTGCGGTATTCGTCGCGCTGCTCGGCATGCTGCGATTCACGCGGCTCGGTCTGGAAATGCGCGCGGTGACGCAAAACCGGGCCATGGCTGCGGCCATGGGGATCCGCACCGCGCGCATCGACGCGCTCACTTTCGGACTGGGCTCCGGCATTGCCGGGATCGCCGGCGTGGCGCTCTCGCAGATCGACAATGTCTCGCCGAATCTCGGCCAGGGCTACATCATCGATTCGTTTATGGTCGTGGTGTTCGGCGGCGTCGGTAATCTGTGGGGCACGCTTGTCGGCGCCTTCACGCTCGGCATCGCCAACAAGTTCCTCGAGCCTTATGCCGGCGCCGTGCTCGGCAAGATCGCCATTCTGGTGTTGATCATCTTGTTCATCCAGAAGCGGCCGCGCGGAATGTTCGCGCTGAAGGGACGAGCGGTGGAGGCTTAGATGAATGCCTTCCCGCTCGCGCGTCTGCTCGACAAGGCCTCGACCGCTTTTTTGGTGCTGCTGGCGGCCTTCGCGATCACCATCCCCGCGCTGAACCTGCTGGTGCCCGCAACGTCTGCGCTGCATGTCTCGACCTATCTGGTCGCACTGTTCGGCAAATACATTTGTTACGCGATCCTTGCGCTTTCGATCGATCTTATCTGGGGCTATGCCGGCATCCTGTCGCTCGGACACGGCGCCTTCTTCGCGCTCGGCGGTTATGCCATGGGCATGTATCTCATGCGGCAAATCGGCGCCCGCGGGGTTTACGCAAACCCGGTCTTACCCGACTTCATGGTGTTCCTGAACTGGCAGGAACTTCCCTTCTACTGGTACGGGTTCAATCATTTTGCCTACGCCGCGCTGATGATCCTTCTTGTGCCCGGCACGCTTGCTTTCGTGTTCGGATGGTTCGCCTTCCGCAGCCGCGTGACCGGCGTCTATCTGTCGATCATCACGCAGGCGATGACCTACGCGCTGATGCTGGGCTTCTTCCGCAATAATTTCGGCTTCGGCGGCAACAACGGTCTCACCGATTTCAAGGATATTCTCGGCTTCAACGTGCAGGCGGAAGGCACGCGCAACGCGCTGCTGGTCATAGCGTGCCTCGCACTCGCATTATCCTTCCTGATTTGCCGCGCCATCGTCACATCGAAATTCGGCAAGGTGCTGGTTGCGATCCGCGACGCGGAAGCGCGCACGCGATTCCTCGGTTATCGCGTTGAATCTTATAAGCTATTTGTGTTCACCCTGTCCGCCTGCATGGCCGGCGTGGCCGGCGCGCTTTACGTGCCACAGGTCGGCATCATCAATCCGAGTGAATTCGCGCCGGCCAACTCGATTGAAGCGGTTATCTGGGTCGCGGTCGGCGGCCGCGGCACACTGACCGGTGCCGTGCTCGGCGCCTTTGTTGTCAATTATGCCAAGACGTTCTTTACAACCGGTCTTCTCGCCCCTTACTGGCTGTTCGTCCTCGGCGGACTGTTCATCGCGGTAACACTGTTGCTGCCGCGTGGAATCGTCGGCACGCTCGAATACTGGCGCTTGCGACGCGGCGAGAAAAAAGTCACAGCGTTGCCAGTGTCGACACCGCATGCTGCGGAGTAGCGCACACATGGAGCCGAAAACGACCTCCGCCCTGCTCTATCTCGATGGCATCACGGTGTCCTTCGACGGCTTCAAGGCGCTCAACGAGCTGTCGTTCGTGATCGAGCCGCGTGAAATGCGGGCCATCATCGGGCCAAACGGTGCCGGCAAGACCACGATGATGGACGTCATCACCGGCAAGACCCGGCCAGACGCAGGCGACGTTTATTTCGAGCAAGGCACCTACGATCTCTCCAGACTTGATGAAACCGAGATCGCCGAACTCGGCATCGGCCGCAAGTTTCAGAAGCCCACCGTCTTCGATATGCACTCGGTCGAGGACAATTTGCTACTGGCGCTGAAAAACGACCGCAGCGTCCGCGCAACATTGATTTGGGAGAATACTTCAACGCAACAGAATCGTATCGATGAAATTCTTAACACCATAAGGCTCAAGAACGTGCGTTCGCTGGTGGCTGGAAGCCTATCGCACGGCCAGAAGCAATGGCTGGAGATCGGCATGTTACTGGCGCAAGGGCCGAAGCTATTGCTCGTGGACGAACCGGTCGCCGGTATGACCGACGCCGAAACGCTACAGACAGCGGAGCTGCTCAAGGAAATCAATCGCGACAGGACCGTGATCGTGGTCGAGCACGATATGGCTTTTGTGCGAGAGCTTGGCGTCAAGGTCACGTGTTTGCATGAAGGCTCGGTGCTGGCGGAAGGCACCATCGATCAGGTGTCGACCAACGATCGTGTGGTCGAAGTCTATCTGGGGCGGTAAGAATGCTCGAAGTCAACGGCATCGACCTTCATTACGGCGCCGCGCAGGCGTTGCGAGGCATCTCGCTCAAGGCCGAGCCCGGCAAGGTCACTTGCGTGCTGGGCCGCAACGGCGTCGGCAAGACCAGCCTGCTGCGCGCCATCGTCGGCCAACACCCGGTGAGCAAAGGCAATATTCTGCTTGGCGGCACCGATATTACCCGGCTGTCCACGGTATCGCGCGCCCGCAGCGGCGTTGCCTTCGTGCCACAGGGCCGCGAGATTTTCCCACTGCTCACGGTGGAGGAAAACCTTGAAACCGGCTTTGCGCCTCTGCCGCGCGACAAGCGCAGTGTACCCGACGATGTCTTCTCGCTGTTTCCGGTGCTGAGCAGCATGCTCAGGCGCCGTGGCGGCGATCTCTCCGGCGGCCAGCAACAGCAACTGGCCATTGGCCGCGCGCTGGTCATGCGGCCGAAACTTCTGCTCCTCGATGAACCGACCGAAGGTATCCAGCCCTCGATCATCAAGGACATTGGCCGCGCCATAAATTACCTGCGCGGGCTTGGCGAAATGGCTATCGTGCTGGTGGAGCAATACCTCGATTTTGCCAGCGAGCTGGGGGACCATTTTGCCGTCATGGAGCGGGGCTCGATCATTTACGCGTGCGACAAAGCCAATATGGATGAAGGGGCGTTGAAACGCGCCTTGGCGATATGACCGGCGCGAGCGTGCAACAAGCCTTGCGCCGAGCCTTGGCCGATACCGGGGTCATCGCGGCCAACCGCGCCAGCGGGCGGATCGGCCTCGCGGTGGATTCCGATGGCACCCGCACGCGCCGCAAAGGCGTCCACGAAGCAGGCTCCTTGCGCGTGCGTTTTCCAAATGCACAAGGCGACATTTTAGAGGCGGTGCTCATCAATACCGCGGGCGGCATGACCGGCGGCGATGAGTTTTCGATCAGGATTTCGCTCGGCGAAGGGGCAAGGCTGCTCGCCGGTACGGCTGCCGCGGAAAAAATCTACCGATCGACTGGAGCCGACGCGAATGTCGCGCTCGCGATAGATGCCGCGGCCGGCAGCCAGTGTCTCTGGCTGCCACAAGAAACAATCCTGTTTGACCGCGCGCGCCTTTCACGCCGCATCAACGTCAACCTGGCAGCCGATGCCACGCTGGTGATGGCCGAGGCGATTGTGTTCGGCCGTTCCGCCATGGGCGAAACCGTGCATAAAGGCAGCCTCAGAGATCGTTGGCGCATTCGGCGCGGAGGCCGACTGATCTTCGCAGAGAACGTGCGCATGGACGGCACGATTGCCTGCAAACTGGCCCAATCCGCCGTTGCGGCAGGCGCGGTTGCGGTCGCCACCGTGCTCGTCGTTCCGGGTAACGATGATAGCGTTGCGGCCGCGCGCGCCGTCAGCGGGCAATTTTCCGGGGAGGTCGGTCTCTCGGCCTGGAACGGAATTGCGGTAGCCCGGCTTTGCGCACCGGACGGTGCGGCGCTCCGCCGCGATCTGACCTTGCTGATGCCCGTCTTTGGCGCATCATTGCCGCGGCTCTGGCTGCAATGAGGTCACAATGAATCTGACCCCGCGCGAGAAGGACAAGTTACTGATCGCAATGGCCGCAATGGTGGCGCGCCGCCGGCTCGAGCGTGGCGTCAAGCTCAACCATCCGGAAGCCGTGGCGCTGATCACCGACTTTATCCTTGAAGGTGCGCGCGACGGCAAAAGCGTTGCCGGACTGATGGAAGCCGGCGCGCAAGTACTCAAGCGCACGCAAGTCATGGATGGCATCCCCGAGATGATTCACGACATCCAGGTCGAAGCCACGTTTCCCGACGGCAGCAAGCTTGTCACTGTTCACAACCCGATCCGTTAAAGGACACGCCACATGAAAAGACTGGTCCCGATCCTCGCGCTTCTGTTTGCCGCAAGCCCGGCCATCGCGCATGTGGGCCACGGCTCAACCGCATCATTCACCGCCGGCCTCGGGCACCCGTTCGGAGGGCTCGACCACGTCACGGTGATGGTGATGGTCGGTCTTTGGGCGGCCTTGAAGGGCGGACGCGCGCTCTGGATCTGGCCGCTGACTTTCGTCGGCGTAATGCTGATGGGCGGCGTCCTGGGCATGACAGGCGTGCCGGTGCCATTTGTGGAGCCAGGTATCCTCGCTTCGGTGGTTGCGCTGGGGCTTTTCGTGGCGCTGGCCATTGACCTTCCGATCGCTGTCGGTGCTGCGATTTTGGCGGTCTTCGCGCTCTTTCATGGGCACGCGCATGGCAGCGAAGTAGCCGAAACACTGGGCGGCGCCGAATACATGGCGGGCTTTGCGCTTGCCACCGCCGCGCTGCATCTGGCGGGCATCGGTTTCGCGCAGACAATGACACACCTTTCGCTACGCCCTGCTATCCGCATTGCGGGAGCGCTGTGCGTGCCGATCGGGGCCGGCCTGTTCGCGGGAGTCATCTGATGATCCCCGGCGAACTGTTCATCCAGGACGGCGAGGTCGAACTCAATGCCGGCCGCAAGACCGTGATACTTTCTGTGTCCAACACCGGCGACCGTCCGATCCAGGTCGGCTCGCACTATCATTTCTTCGAGACCAACCCGGCCCTGTCATTCGACCGCAAGAAGGCGCGCGGCATGCGGCTCGATATCGCGGCCGGCACGGCGGTGCGCTTTGAACCGGGACAGACACGAAACGTGACACTGGTCGCGCTCGCCGGCAAGCGAACGATTTACGGCTTTCGTCAAAGCGTGATGGGCAAACTCTAAAAGAGTGGATCCATGCCGGGAAAGATCTCACGGCGCATATACGCCGACATGTTTGGGCCAACTACCGGAGATCGGGTCCGGCTCGCCGACACCGATTTGATCATTGAGGTGGAGAAGGATTTCACCGCTTACGGAGAAGAGGTGAAATTCGGCGGCGGCAAGGTCATCCGCGACGGAATGGGGCAATCGCAAGTCACCAACAAGCAGGGCGCAGTCGACACCGTCATCACCAATGCGCTGATTCTCGATCACTGGGGAATCGTGAAGGCCGATGTTGGCATCAAGGATGGCCGCATTTCCGCGATCGGAAAGGCCGGCAATCCCGATATTCAGTCCGGCGTAACTATCGTCATCGGTCCCGGCACCGAGGTGATCGCGGGTGAAGGAAAAATTCTCACCGCCGGCGGTTTCGACACCCATATCCATTTCATCTGCCCGCAGCAGGTCGACGATGCCCTGATGTCAGGCATTACCTCGATGCTTGGCGGCGGCACCGGCCCTGCCGCCGGCACCAACGCCACGACCTGCACGCCCGGCCCCTGGCATATCGGGCGAATGATCCAGGCGGCAGACGCATTTCCGGTAAATCTCGGTTTTGCTGGAAAGGGCAACGCTTCGCGGCCCGCCGCGCTTGAGGAAATGGTCAAGGCTGGTGCCTGCGCGCTCAAGCTGCACGAGGACTGGGGCACGACGCCGGCCGCAATCGACTGCTGCCTGTCGGTCGCCGATGACCATGATGTGCAGGTCATGATCCACACGGACACACTGAACGAAAGTGGTTTTGTTGAGGATACCATCAAGGCTTTCAAGGGCCGCACCATCCACGCCTTCCACACCGAAGGCGCTGGCGGCGGCCATGCGCCCGACATCATCAAGGTGGCGGGGTTGAAGAACGTGCTTCCTTCCTCCACCAATCCGACCCGGCCATTCACGAAGAACACCATCGATGAGCATCTCGACATGTTGATGGTGTGTCACCATCTCGATCCGTCGATTGCCGAAGATCTCGCCTTCGCCGAAAGCCGTATCCGCAAGGAGACCATTGCGGCCGAAGACATTTTGCACGACATCGGCGCGCTCTCGATGATGTCATCGGACAGCCAGGCGATGGGCCGAATCGGCGAGGTGATCATCCGGACCTGGCAGACGGCGGACAAAATGAAGAAACAACGTGGTCGGCTGCCGCAGGAAAAGGGTGACAACGATAACGTCCGCGGCAAGCGCTACGTCGCCAAATACACGATCAACCCGGCGATCGCACATGGCGTAGCCAAACACATCGGTTCGGTTGAAAAGGGCAAGCTGGCAGACCTGGTGCTGTGGTCGCCGGCCTTCTTCGGCGTGAAACCGGAGATCGTTATCAAAGGCGGCAGCATCGCCGCCGCCCAGATGGGCGATCCCAACGCCTCGATACCGACGCCGCAACCGGTACATTACCGGCCGATGTTTGGCGCATTCGGCAAGGCGCGCACTGCATCCTCGCTGGTCTTTGTATCCAAGGCTGCGGTCAAAAGTGGTCTGCGGCGCAAGCTCGGCGTGGACAAGCAGCTGGTGGCGGTCGAACACACCCGCGACATCTCGAAGAAAAGCATGGTGCACAATGCCGCGACACCTGACATCAAGGTCGATCCGGAAACCTACGAAGTGACCGCGGACGGCGAGCTGTTGACCTGCGCGCCGGCGGAGGTTTTGCCGATGGCTCAACGGTATTTTCTTTTCTAGGCTCGGGCGATGAAACGTGTGACCGAGATCAAGCCGGCCGCAACCTGGAACCCGCAGGCAGCGGGTGACTTCATCGTGCTTGACGCCCAGGACCGGCATCGCCGGCGTGTCGTCTTTGTCGGCGAGCACGGCGCAACCTATCTGCTGGATCTGCCGCGCCCGGCGCAGCTTCGTGACGGCGACGGCCTGCTGCTCGAAGATGGCTCGCTGGTGCGCGTGACCGGCAAGCCGGAACCGCTTGTCGAAATCACGGCTGCAAGCGCGTACGACGTGGCGCGCATCGCCTGGCATCTCGGCAACCGCCACACCGAAGTGCAGATCGCCGGCGACCGATTGCGTATCCGCCGCGACCATGTCCTTGAGGACATGCTGCGCGGACTTGGCGCAACGCTGTCTTATTTCGATGCTCCGTTCGATCCCGAAGCCGGCGCCTATGACCACCACGGACACGCGCATGGCTAGGGCCCGGACGGTCGAACTTCGACGCTCGTCACCGCGCAAGCGGGGCCCCAGAACAGCCGAGACCCAGATCCTGGATTTCTCGCTTTACCGGCTCATGGCCTGGCTGTCGCCGGCCTATCCCGTCGGTGCGTTCTCTTATTCAAGCGGGCTGGAATGGGCCGTCGAGGCTGGCGACGTCACAAACGCCGATACGCTCTGCCGGTGGCTCAAGGCGTTGCTCTCCAGCGGCGTGGGCTTCTGCGATGCCGTGCTGTTCGCGCATGCCTACCGTGCCTGCGAAGCCGGCAACGACCGCGCACTTTGCGAAGCTGCCGAGCTTGCAGCCGCTCTGGCGTCATCCCGCGAGCGTTTCCTTGAGACCACCGGGCAAGGCCGGGCGTTCCTGGATGTCACGCAGGCGACCTGGCCCTGCCCGGCATTCGATTATTTCATCCAGATTTGGTCCGGCCCGATCGCGTATCCGGTCTCAGTCGCGGTCGCCGCCGCAGGTCATCAGATTCCGCTTGAGCAATCACTCGCCGCCTATTTGCAGGCTGTAGCGGCGAACTGGATTTCCGCGGGTGTGCGCCTTATTCCATTGGGACAGACCGACGGCCAACGGGTAACGGCGATGCTTGAGCGCACCGTTACCGCAACGACAAAATGCGCGCTTGCCGCGGCGCTCGATGATGCGGGAAGCGCGGTCTTTCGCGCCGATATCGCCGCCATGCGCCACGAAACGCAATACACCCGACTGTTCCGAAGCTGACGACAAAGGAGGCCGCTGCCATGAAAAGTTCTCACGGCCCGCTTCGCGTGGGCATCGGGGGGCCGGTCGGATCCGGCAAGACAGCGCTGATGGACGCGCTCTGCAAGCGCATGCGCGATCACTACGATATCGCGGCGATCACGAACGACATCTACACCAAATGGGACGCTGAATATCTGGTGCGCTCCGGAGCGCTCGCTCCCGAGCGTATCGCCGGCGTTGAGACGGGCGGCTGTCCCCATACCGCGATCAGGGAAGACGCCTCGGCCAACCTCGCCGCAGTGGAGGAGATGCGGCGGCGATTTCCCGATCTCGACTTGGTGCTGATCGAATCCGGTGGCGACAATCTGGCCGCGACGTTTTCGCCCGAGCTCGCCGACATCACGATCTACGTCATTGATGTTGCAGCCGGCGACAAAATCCCCTCGAAAGGCGGTCCCGGCATCACGCGTTCCGACCTACTGGTGATCAACAAGATCGATCTGGCGCCCCACGTGGGTGCATCGCTTGACGTCATGGAGCGCGATGCCAAACGCATGCGCG
This sequence comes from Pseudolabrys sp., assembly GCA_035626335.1. GTDB lineage: Bacteria > Pseudomonadota > Alphaproteobacteria > Rhizobiales > Xanthobacteraceae > Pseudolabrys. The sequence goes on along the minus strand of DASPNW010000022.1, from coordinate 13,985 downwards.
GTCCACGGCCTTTCCTGATGACCAATATGCGCGTAGGCCAGGGCCTCGATGAGATTGTGCACTTTATCGAGACCAGGGGCGCGCTTGGCCGTCGTGGCGCTACTCGGAGCGTCGCTTAGCCGGAGAAACGCCTGTCATGAGACCTAGTCCGCGATAACCGCCGTGCCTTCAATTTCGACTTTGGCGCGCGGCTCCAGCAGCCCGGCGACCACCAACAGGGTCATTGCCGGAAAGTGCCGGCCGATCGTGCGGCGATAGGCCTCCCCGATCTCTTGTCTGCGCGCGGCATATTCGGCCTTGTCGGTGATGTACCAGTTAAGCCGCACAAGATGACGCGGCTCACCACCCGCGACCGCAAGGACCTCGACGATATTTTTCAGCGCCTGCTCGACCTGGGTAACGAAATCATCGCTTTCGAACTGCGCCAGCGCGTTCCAGCCGATCTGACCGGCAATGAAAACCTGCCGGCCTTGTGCAGCGATGCCGTTCACATAGCCTTTCGGTGCCGCCCAATGTTCCGGCTGCAAAATTTGGAGCGCACTTTTGCTCATTGTGCCTGTTCTCGTAGTTTGAAACGTTGAATTTTTCCGGTTTGCGTCTTCGGCAAGCCGTCGACGAATTTCACCACGCGCGGATATTTATACGGCGCGATTGTTGCCTTGACGTGGTCCTGCAAAATCTTGGCGCGCAGATTGTCGCCCATGACTCCGGCCTTGAGCACGACAAAGGCTGATACGACCTGCCCCCGTTCGACATCGGCGACGCCAATCACGGCGCATTCCGCGACATCCGGATGCGATAGCAGTGCCGCCTCGACCTCCGGCCCGGCGATGTTGTAGCCGGCCGACACGATCATGTCGTCGTTACGGGCGGCGAAACGGAATCGTCCGTCGTCGTCCCGAATAAATGCGTCACCGGTTAGATTCCAGCCGTCGCTGACGTAATTCTTCTGCCGTTTGTCCGCGAGATAGCGGCAGCCGGTGGGACCACGCACCGCCAGGCGACCGACCGTCCCGGCAGGCACCTCGTTCATGTTAGCGTCGACAATCTTGGCTTCATATCCAGCAACCGGCCGCCCGGTCGCACCGGGTAGCGCGTCCCCGACGCGACTCGTAATAAAGATGTGCAGCATCTCGGTAGAACCGATGCCGTCGAGAATCGGCTTGCCGGTTCGCCGCGTCCAATCCTCGAAAACCGGCGCCGGTAAGGTCTCGCCGGCTGAAATGGCGAGACGCAACGATGACAGATTGGCACCCTGATCCATCGCCACCATCATCGCGCGATACGCGGTCGGCGCGGTGAACGAGATCGTCGCCTTATAGGTCTCGATGATCTGCACCATGTTGGCCGGCGACGCGGTTTCGAGCAGCGTCGCGGTGGCACCAAAGCGAAGCGGGAAAATCGCCAAGCCGCCGAGTCCGAAGGTAAAGGCCAAAGGCGGCGAGCCAACGAACACATCCTCAGGCGTTACTTTGAGAACCTCCTTGGCGTAACCATCGGCGATGATCAGCAGATCGCGATGGAAATGCATTGTGGCCTTGGGTTCGCCAGTGGTGCCGGAAGTGAAGCCGAGCAGGGCGACGTCGTCGCGCCCCGTCGCCACCGCGTCAAATTTCACCGGCTTGTCGAGCGCGATGCGGTCAAGTTCGGCGTCGTGATTGGACGTACCGTCGAAATTGACGACCTGCTTGAGGAATTTGCTCGCCTTGGCGCAGGCCACCAGTTCATCGGCGATGCGGCTGTCGGTCAATGCCAGCGCAATCTCGGCCTTGTCGACAATCTTGCCGAGTTCGCCGGCGCGAAGCATCGGCATCGTGTTGACGACGACCGCACCTGCCTTGGTGGCGGCGAGCCATGCCGCAACCAGCGCCGGATTGTTGCCGGAGCGGATCAAGACGCGATTGCCCGGCTTGACCCCGTAGTTCTCGACGAGCGCGTGTGCCAGCCGGTTCGACCAGTCGGTCAGTTCCTTATAGGTGCGCCGGCGGCCATTGCCGATCAGCGCGATGCGATCGCCGAAGCCGCACTCAACCATGCGATCCGTCAATTCGACGGCGGCATTCAAACGCTCTGGATACTGAAATTCTGGACGGTCGAGCAGGATATCCGGCCACTGATCGAACGGCGGAAGATTGTCGCGGGCGAAGGTATCGATGTGCGCGGACGGTCCAAGCTTGATGTTCCGAGTCATGTCAGTGACCTGCGACAGATGAAAGCGCGGATCGAGCGATGATGATCTTTTGGACGTCGGAAGCACCCTCGTAGATGCGCAACGCCCGAATTTCCCGGTAGAGCATCTCGACCGGATGGCCAGCCCGCACGCCGTCGCCCCCGTGGATCTGCACGGCCGCGTCGATCACGCGCTGCGCCGCCTCGGTGGCGTAAAGCTTCGCCATCGCCGCCTCGCGCGTCACGCGCGTCGCACCCGTGTCCTTGGTCCATGCGGCGCGGTAGACGAGGAGCGCAGCGGCATCGATCTCCAACGCCATATCGGCGACATGCCCCTGCACCATCTGCAATTCCGATAGCGGCGCACCGAACAACTCTCGGCTTTTGGCGCGTTTGAGCGTTTCGGCAAACGCGCGTCGCGCGAAACCGAGCGCGGCGGCACCGACCGAGGTGCGGAAAACATCGAGCGTCGCCATCGCAATCTTGAAGCCGTCGCCGCTCACACCGATCAGATCGGCGGCGTCGACCCGGCAATTCTTGAATACAAGGCGCGCAAGAGGATGCGGCGCGATCATTTCGATGCGCTCTGGCACCGACAGCCCGGGATTGTCGCCGCGCACGACGAACGCCGAAAGACCTTTCGCTCCTGGCGCCTCGCCAGTGCGGGCAAATACGACGTAAAGATCGGCGATGCCGCCGTTCGAGATCCAGGTTTTCTCGCCGTTGAGAACGTAGTGGTCACCGTCGCGCCGCGCCGCGGTTGAAATATTGGCGACGTCAGACCCGGAAGCCGGCTCGCTCAGCGCAAATGCGGCAATCGCCGCGCCACCGCGGGTTTTCGGCAGCCACTGGGCTTTTTGGGCGGCCGAGCCGAACAGCGAAATTGGGCCGGCGCCAAGACCCTGCATCGCGAAGGCAAAATCGGCGAGACCGGAACGGCGTGCCAATGTCTCGCGGATCAATGCCAATGTGCGAACGTCGATTTTCTCCGACGGATCGTCGCCGGGTGCGGTGTGCTTGAGCCAGCCGTCGCGCCCGAGCTTGAGTACCAGCTCGCGGCAGGCCGCATCAACGTTTCGGTGATCGACATTCCCGCAATGCAGCGCCGCCCAGCTTTCCAATCGTTCAGCCAGCGCCCGGTGGCGCTCCTCGAAAAACGGCCAATTGAGAAAACTGCGGCCAGGCATCGTTCAATTTCCGGCGAACTGTGGTTTCTGCCTGGCGACAAAGGCTTCATAGGCGCGGCGAAAATCCTGCGTCTGCATGCAGACCGCCTGCGCAAGCGCCTCCGCCTCGATCGCCGCGTCGAGCGGCATCGCAAACTCCTGATGCAACATCGTCTTCGTCATTGCATGGGCGAACGTCGGCCCGCCGGCCAGCTGCTGCGCCAGCGTCATCGCTTCTGCTTCAAGTTTGTCCGCGCCGACAATGCGGTTGAAAAAACCCCAGCGCTCACCCTCCTCCGCCGTCATCGTGCGGCCGGTGTAAAGCAGTTCCGACGCGCGGCCGTGACCGATGACGCGCGGCAGCAGGGCACAGGCGCCCATGTCGCAACCGGCGAGCCCGACGCGGGTGAACAAAAAAGCGGTTTTGGCTTGTGGTGTACCGAGGCGGATGTCGCAGAACAGCGCGATCATCGCGCCTGCTCCTACACAGACACCATCAATTGCCGCGATGATCGGCTGTGGGCAGGCGCGCATTGCCTTCACGAGCTCTCCGGTCATCCGGGTAAAATCGAGAAGTCCTTTCATATCGCGGCTCAACAGCGGTCCGATGATGTCGTGGACGTCTCCGCCGGAGCAGAAATTGCCGCCGTTTGAACCGAATATAACGACCTTGATATCGCGGGCCTGCTGGAGTGCGCGGAAGATCTTCCCCAGTTCAGCATAGCTCTCGAAGGTGATCGGGTTCTTCCGCTCGGTCCCCTTGAGAGTGATCACGGCAACGCCATTCTGAGCCCGCCAATTGAAATGCTCCGGTTTGAAGCCGCTCATGTTCATGCGCGCGATCCTCCGTTACGAATGCGGCCGGACAATCCGTCGAGATGACGGATCAAAGTGCCTGCTTCCGAAGCGTCGAACTCCGAGAGCAAGCCATCGACCCAAGACTCGTGCGCCTTGGCCATTGCATTGAATTCTTTCAGGCCATGCGGCGTCAGCCGCACGATAATGGCGCGACGATCATCGGCGGGCGCCTGGCGTGCGACCAGCCTGTCCGACACGAGTCGATCAATGATGCCGGTGACGTTGCCGTTCGAAACCATCAGGAAGCGCGACAGCTCGGTCATTGTCATGCCGTCGGGTTTCCGCTCGAGTGCCGCCATCACGTCGAATTGCGGCAGCGTCACCTCGAACTCGACGCGAAGCCGGTCGCGCACTTCTGCCTCGATCGCGCGCGCGGTGCGCAAAATGCGGAGCCACAGCCGCAACCGTTGTTTGCTCAGCGACGGCGCCGTCTGACGCGGCTTTGTCTTGGTAGCGGTTGTCACGCCGCACCTCCGGCGATGACAACGGCTTCGCCGTTGATCGTAGTGGCGGCCGGCGAGCACAGCCACAGCACCTTGGCGGCGACTTCATCGGGCGAAATCAGCCGGCCATGGACATTATCTTTGGCAAGCGCGGTGCGCGCCTCGACCACGCTGCGACCGGTCTTGTCGGCAATCGCGGCCGCCGAAGCGTCCAAAAGTGGCGTATCGGTAAAGCCCGGGCACACGGCATTTACGGTTACGCCAGTCGGCTGAAGTTCCGCGGCCAAAGCGCGCGCGAGACCAACGACTCCATGCTTGGCGGCGCAATAAGCCGCCACATACGGATAACCCTTCAGCCCCGCGGTAGAGGCCGTGAACACGATCCGCCGCGTCCCCTCGCCTTCGCGCACGACGTCGCCCAACGCTGCTTGCACCGTCAAAAACGCGCCGGTGAGATTGACGCCGATCATCCGCTGCCAGTGCTCGGCCGAGATTTTCCCGGCCGGCGCGCTCTCGGCGGCGCCGGCATTGACGATGACAATATCGATTGGTCCGTGCGCGGCGCGCGAGGACTGAACCATCGCTGCGCAATCCGCGGCACTCGTCACGTCGGCTATGATTGCTATGGCCTTCGGCAAACTCCTGGCAACATCCTCGAGCGGCGCCTTGCGCCGTCCGACAAGCGATACTGCGGCGCCCTCTTTCGCCAGCGCCCGCGCGGTCGCAGCCCCAATGCCGCTGCCGCCGCCGGTGATCAATGCGTGCAGGCCGTCGAGCGTCCCCATCACACCTTCCCCGTCATAATGTCGGGTCGCGACTTCAATCGGTGCAGTTGATCGCGGCCGGCCCAATAAGGCTTCGGCCAGGTCGAGCCCTCGTAGCCGAGATCGGCTGCGGCGTGCAGCGTCCAGTACGGATCAGAGAGATGAGGTCGTGCCAGGCACACGAGATCGGCCCGCCCGGCCATCAGAATTGAATTGACATGGTCCGCGTCGTAGATGTTGCCGACCGCGAGCGTCGCGACGCCGGCCTCATTGCGGATACGATCGGAAAATGGAGTCTGGAACATGCGCCCATAGACCGGCTTCGCCTGTTTCGTTGTCTGCCCGGCCGAAACGTCGATCATGTCGACACCGCCGTCGGTCAGGATGCGCGCAACCTCGACCGCGTCCTGCGGCGAAATTCCGCCCGGCGTCCAATCGTTGGCGGAGATACGCACCGAGATCGGCTTGTCGTCCGGCCATACGGCTCGTACCGCGCGAAACACCTCGAGGGGAAACCGCATTCGGTTCTCGAGACTGCCGCCATAGTCGTCAGTGCGCTTGTTGGTGAGCGGCGTAATGAAGGCCGACATCAGATAGCCGTGTGCGTAATGGAGCTCGAGCCAGTCGAAGCCGATCCGCTGTGCCATCTGCGCCGAACGCACAAACTCGTCGCGCACTTTGTCCATGTCGGAACGCGTCATCTCGCGCGGCGTCTGGTTATCCGCGCTCCATGCCACCGCCGACGGCGCCATCACCTTCCAATTGCCGGACGGCAGCGGCGCGTCCATCGTTTCCCAGCCAAGCTGGGTCGAACCTTTGGCGCCGGAATGGCCTAGCTGAATGGCGATCTTGGCATCGGTCTCGGCGTGGACGAAATCCACGATCCGCTTCCACGCGGCTTCATGCTCGAGGCGATAAAGCCCAGTACACCCGGGCGTAATACGACCCTCCGGCGACACGCAGGTCATCTCGGTAAAAATGAGGCCCGCCCCTCCCTTCGCGCGCTCGGCGTAATGGACCAAATGCCAGTCGGTCGGCATGCCGTCGACCGCGCGATACTGCGCCATCGGCGAAACCACGACCCGGTTCTTCAATTCGACGCCGCGCACGCGAAACGGCACGAACATCGGGGCTCGTCTTACCTGCGGCTCACGACCGGTGGCCTGGCGTTCGAACCAGCGCTCCGCATTGCCGAGCCAGGTCTTGTCGCGCGCGCGCAGGTTCTCATGGCTGATGCGCTGCGAGCGCGTCAGCAGCGAATAATTGAACTGCACTGGGTCTAGGTTGAGATAGCGCTCGACATCCTCGAACCATTCGGTTGAGTTGCGCGCTGCGCTTTGCAGCCGCAGTACCTCAAGCCGCCGCTCATCCTCGTAGCGGCGAAACGCGTGCGCCATGGTCGGTTCACTGTGCAGATAATCGGCCAGAGTGATGGCGCTTTCGAGCGCCAGCTTCGAGCCGGAACCGACAGAAAAATGCGCAGTGGCGGCGGCATCGCCAAGCAGGACGATGTTTTTATGACTCCAGCGCTCGCACAGAACGCGGTTGAAATTGAGCCATGCGGAGCCTCGCAGATGGCGTGCATTTGACATCAACTTGTGGCCGCCAAGATTGCGGGCGAAGATTTTCTCGCAAGCTGCAATCGTCTCGTCTGTACTCATGCGGTCAAAGCCCGCGCGACGCCAGGTCTCCTCCGAACATTCGACGATGAATGTCGCGGTATTGCTGTCGAACTGGTAGGCGTGCACCCAGATCCAACCGTGCTCGGTCTGCTCGAAGACGAAAGTGAAAGCTTCGTCGAATTTCTGCCGCGTGCCAAGCCAAATATACTTGCACGCGCGCACATCGATGTTTGGCTTGAACACGTCGGCAAGAGCGGTGCGGACCCGCGAATTCACGCCGTCGGCACCAACGATCAGGTCATAATCGGCGTAAGCAGAGACATCTTTGGCCTCCGTCTCGAATTCGAGCTTGACCCCGAGAGAAAGCGCGCGCGCCTGAAGAATGTTCAACAAACGCTTGCGGCCGATGCCGGAAAAACCGTGACCACCGGAGCGGACGGTCGTGCCGCGATAGTGCACCGCGATATCGTCCCAATAAACGAAAGACTCGCGGATGCGCGCCGCACTTTCCGGATCGTTGGCCTGAAGATTGCCGAGCGTCTCGTCGGATAGAACGACGCCCCAGCCGAAAGTGTCGTCCGGCCGGTTACGCTCGACAACCACGACCTCGTGCGCGGGATCCCGACGCTTCATCGAAATCGCGAAGTAGAGCCCGCCGGGGCCGCCACCGAGACAAACCGTGCGCATCGACCGATCCAGTCCTTAGGCCGTTACATCATTATATTATAAACTTATAATTTTTAAGTTTAAAGTATTTGGCCTTGGATGCAAGCCCCCTTGAGGATAAGCGGGAATCGCAAAAAGCGCCGGCTTTACTGGGTCTTGCAGTCCTTGGCGTAACCGTCGGCGTGGTTCGAGAAGATTTTCTCAACAATCTGCGTCTCGTATTTGCCGTCGGCGCGCTTTGCGACTTTCGTGAGGTAGAAATCCTCAATCGGATAGCCGTTGATGTTGAACTTGAAAGGTCCGCGCACGGACGTAAAGGCGCCCTTCTTGAGTTCGGAGCGCACTGCGTTCTGGTCGGCGAGATTGCCTTTTACCGCGGACACCGCACTGTTGATCAGCATCGCCGCATCGTAGGCTTGCATGGCGTATGATCCGGGCACTGCATTGTAGGCCGCTTCGTACTCGGAAACGAACTTCCTGTTGGCGGGACTGTCCATGTTTGGCGCCCACGTCAGCACGCCGTAGATGCCGACCGCGTTGTCCTTGAGCACGGGCAGCGTCGCTTCGTCGGCCGTGAATGCCGAGATCACCGGGATTTTGTCCTTGAGCCCCGCCTGAATATACGTATTGAGCAGATTGATGCCGAGGCCGCCCGGCATGAAGGTGAAAAGTGCGTCGGGTTTCGCTGCCGAGATTTTAGAAACCTCCGGCGCGAAATCGGTGGTGTTGAGCGGCACCAGCGATTCCTCGACGATTTCGCCTTTGTAGGTACGCTTGAACCCGGCAATCGCGTCCTTGCCAGCCGGATAGTTTGGCACCAAGGCGTAGACGCGCTTGTAACCGAGCTTGTTGGCGGCCTCACCGATCGCTTCGTAAATCTGGTCGTTCTGATAAGACGTCACGAAGAAATTGGGACCGCAACCCGCGCCGGCGAACGACGACGCCCCGGCATTGGTGCTGATCAGGATCTTGCCGGCATCGATTACCGGCTTGTGGATCGCGACCAGGATGTTCGAGAAGATCGGGCCGACCACGAAATCGACCTTGTCGCGTTCAATCATGCCCTGCACTTTCTGGATCGCGACATCAGGCTTGAGTTCATCGTCGACGACGACGAGCTCGACGTCTTTCCCGCCCATCTTGCCGCCAAGGTCCTTCAACGCGAGCTCGAAGCCGTTCTTCGATTGCTGGCCGAGCACGGAGGGCGGACCCGATAACGTATAAATGAGGCCAATGCGGATTTTGTCCTGCGCCGCCGCCGCGTTAACGACAAATAGAAGTGCCAAGGCAGCAGCCAACCCGCCCACGAATGCCCGCATGATCAAGCCCTCCCGAAACGCCGACTTTTATCCCGCCTATTGGTCCAATAAAGCTCAGCAGAGTCAATCGCCGCCACTGCGCAACCCGATTGCTTCGGCGGCCTGCAGGCCGCATTATGGCGGCTGTTGTTGGCGTCAGGCGTGAGCCATGAAAGCGATTATTGTTGGCGGTGGCATCGGTGGGCTTACCACGGCGCTGATGCTGCACGCGCGTGGCATCGACTGCGAGATTTTTGAGCAAGCCGAGACTATACGGGAACTCGGCGTCGGCATTAACACGTTGCCGCACGCAATCAAGGAGCTGGCACAGCTCGGGCTCCTCTCCAAGCTCGACCAGGTCGGAATCCGGACCCACGAACTCTTTTATATGAACCGCATCGGCCAGGAGATCTGGCGTGAGCCGCGCGGCACCGATGCCGGCTTCGAATATCCGCAATTCTCAATTCACCGCGGCCGCTTGCAAGCGGTCATCTACCAGACTACGCGCGCGCGTCTCGGCGAATCGCGCATCCATACCGGACACCGGCTCGGTTCGTTCACGCAGGATGAAGGCGGCGTCACCTGCTATTTCTTCGGCCGCGACGGCTCGCATCGCTCGACAGCGCGGGGCGACATTCTGGTCGGCGCCGATGGCATCCATTCGATCGTGCGCGAAACACTCTTTCCAAACGAGGGCCCGGCCCGCTGGAACGGCTCGATGCTCTGGCGAGGTGCAACCGACTGGCCGAAATTTCTGACCGGACGCTCGATGGTGATCGCCGGCGGCATGGCCGGCAAGCTGGTCGTCTATCCGATCGGCGAAGGCGTCCGTGAAGACAAGCCGCTGACCAACTGGGCCGTGCTGGTGAAAGTCGGCGAAGGCGGCGCACCGCCGCGCAAGGAAGACTGGTCGCGTGCCGGCAGGTTTGAAGACCTGATGCCTCACGTGCAACGCTTCAGTATTCCATTTGTCGACGCCAAAGCGCTGATCGAATCGACGCCGGAGTTCTGGGAATATCCGATGTGCGACCGCGATCCGCTGCCGCACTGGTCGTATGGCCGCGTCACATTGCTCGGGGACGCCGCGCATCCGATGTATCCGGTCGGCTCAAATGGCGCTTCGCAGGCGATCCTCGACGCCCGCTGCCTCGCCGATCGGCTTTGCGAGGCAGACCATGCCGGACAGGCGTTATGGGCCTATGAGCGTGAGCGGCTGCCGATGACGGCGCAGATCGTGCAGTCGAACCGCTCCGGCGGACCGGAGGGCGTGATCGATGCAGTCGAACAGCGCGCGCCCGACGGTTTCGACAATATCGACAACGTGCTGTCTTATGAAGACCGCAAGGCAATCGTCCGCGGCTATGCCGCCAAGGCGGGCTTCGCAAAGGAGCAGGTCAACAAACCAGGCAAAGTTGCCTAGGCGCCTGGAGGCGGTGGCAGGAAGTTGACTTCGTGCTTGGCGGACAGTGCAACGACGTCCGGCGGATTCTGTTCTTTCATCGAATGGATCGCCCAAAACAGGTCATAAAGCTTGCGCGTTGGAGTCACCCAGAACAAACATTTAAGGACCTGGTCGGACTTGTTGAACAGCCCGTGCGGGATGCCCATCGGCAACTTGATCAGATCACCGGCTGTCGCGATGAATTCCCTGCCGTCGATCAAAGCATCCATGCGTCCTTCCAGCATGTAGATGAATTCGTCTTGAGTCGGATGAATATGCGGCGGCACGAACGTAGTCGGCGGCAGTGTCGCGTGCCAGGCGAACGAAGCTTCCGTGAGTTGCTTGGGGACGTAGGTTTGTCCCAGAATACTCCAAACGATTCCATCCAGACCCGAATTGGCCTTGGTGACGCCCGGTACCATCGCCTGCATTGCCGTCACTCCCTCTCACCCGCTTTCACGTAACCCTAAATGATGCACGACCCGCGCGCCAGCAGCCGTCGGCCTTCCGTCGCTTGTAGTGGCCTTCTTCGTTTCGTCCTGCAGCAGTGTACTGTCCGGTTTGTGGACGGCAGCGGTTCGCTGCTAACTTTCGCCGGCGCCAGCAAAACCATGGCGCTTCCGCTCTTTTGGCTGGCTAGGAGGCAGGATAATGATCGCAGTCATCTTTGAGGTCTGGCCAAAGCCGGACCGCAAGCAGGACTACTTGAACATCGCCGCCGATCTGAAACCGCTGTTGGAGAAAATCGACGGCTTTATTTCTATCGAACGGTTCGAAAGCCTCTATGAGCCTGGCAAAATCCTGTCACTGTCGTTTTTCCGGGACGAAGCCGCGGTGCAGGCTTGGCGCACAACGAACGAACACCGGGTGGCACAGGCGAAAGGCCGCCGCGAGGTTTTCTCCAATTATCGGCTGCGCGTGGCCGGCGTGATTAGAGACTACGGCATGCGGGAACGCGACCAAGTCCCCAGCGATAGTCGTGCTGCCCATCACGCGTAAAGTTGTGTGCTAGGCTCAACAAATGCGGGATTTTGGCGATTATTTGCGCGCTTATTCGGCCTACGTCGCGGCCAGCCTTGGCTGGGGAAAAGCCCTGACGATTGCTCTTGTGTGGCTTGCCGGAATGTTTGCCCCGCTCGCATTAAAGAGGTTAGTGGAATTTCCGAGCCGGGTAGCGGTAACATGCATGATAGTTGGGCGCTGCTTGGCTACATCTTTGTGCCTTACGAAATGTGGAAACACCACCGCTCTCAGATTGCAAGCTTGACTCAGCGAGACCGAAAATAACCCCAGCGCAAATGCGATGCGCCGCCAGATATCCATAACTCTTTTTTGCGCCGCGGTTATTTTAGCCGGTCAGTTACCCGCCCGCGCGCAAACATTCTTTACGTACCAATGTCGCGACGGCTCTGAATTTATCGCTGCTTTCTTTGAGGGCGACAGACGAGCGCATCTGCAACTTGACGGAAAGGCCCTGACGCTTCCAAAGCGCCTATCCATGTCAGGATCACGCTACGCGAAAGGCGGCATTACATTAAGAATTACGAAGACAGCCGTCACGCTCAAGCGTGGGCAACAATTGACAGAATGTAAAATTAAACCGTCGAGCAAGTGAGAATGTCCGTCCTGGGTCATTCGTGATGGCCGCATCGCATCCGCTTTACCTCAAACGTGGACGTTCTTACCGGTCCGCTGTCTCAGGCATCAAAATGGCAAAGGCGACAAGCGCAATCAGTGCGGCTGCCGAGAGCCCCACGTCCATCAGCGAACAAAAAGCGAATGCCCGTTCTATTTTCAGGCGTTTGCCGGGACATCCCAGACTTCCGCCCGCGCTGGATACCCCAAGAATTCCACGTCAGACACGGCACGCTAATGCGAGCTTTCCTCGCAAAGGCTCGGTGACCGGATGATATGCGCACTGCGTGGTGGCGGACGCAGTCGATCTCGAACCTGTCTCTCCCTGCATTTTTGGGAAATGCAGGGAGATTTTGCCAAAATGCAGGGAGGAGGCCGAGCGTTCCCGGGTAAAAACGACTGAACTTCAATAATTTGGCAATCTCTTCCCTGCCCGCGGAGCAGCGAGGCTATCCTTCCTCAGCAGCGAGACTGAGTCGCTTCAGTAGTGGCAAGACACAATATTCAGGTTTGGTTTGCGCGCGTGGGAGCCTAGTTCGTGACAGAAAGTACCCAGCTGCCACTCGTCGATCCCGAATTTCGTTTTGTCGAGCGCCGGCCAGAGAGGCTACACGCTTACGCCCGCGGGCTACTGCAACACTTGCGGGCCATTCGCGCTGGTGAGAAGGCCGACGGCTATCCGATTGCCACCATCGAGGCGGCTACGGAGTGGCTAATTGAGTCCTATGCAGAAGCAAAGGTGCCTGTCCTTTCCGAAAATCATATCCGCGCGTAGCGATGATGCAGCCCCGACAGAACGGGCGTAGCGACAATAGTTCCGTGTCGTTGGACCGATCGACCCAGCGGCACATCCTTGTGCAGCGATAAGTGCGTGCGCGATTCATTATAATAGGAGGCGTACAAGGTCAGAATTTTCCGCAGGTGCGCCTCGCTGAAAATCAGCATTCGATCCAGGCACTCGCGTCGCACGGTGCCGATCAGACGCTCCATATGACCATTTTGCCACGGTGACCGGGGTGCGATCGGCCGGTCACGGATTCCCATGGCCATCACCCGGCGCGAGAAGACATGTCCGTATGCACCGTCATTATCGCGCACCAAGTAGGTCGGCGCCGAAGCCCAAGGGAATGCCTCGGTGATCTGCCGCGCCAGCCACTCGGCCGTCGGATGCCGTGTCACATCGAACCACAACAGTCGCCGCCGGCCGTGACCCAGAACCAGAAACGCAAACAAAAAATCAAAGGTCAGCGTCGGGACCACGCACATGTCAATTGCAGCGATCGCCTCAGCTTGGTTTTGAAGAAAAGTCTTCCAGGATTGCGACGGTGGCCTCCGACCCCGCGCCATGTATTTGGAGACTGTCGACTGAGCAACCTCGAATCCCAGCATCAGGAGTTCGCCATGGATCCGCGGCGCACCCCATAGTGGATTCTCTCTACTCATCCGCCGGATGAGATCGCGTAGTTCACGATCGACCTTCGGCCGCCCTACCCTATTTCTGGATTTCCAGCGCCAGAAGGCGCGGAAACCCGAGCGATGCCACCGCAAGATGGTCTCCGGCTTCACGACCTGGGATACATCGAGCAGACTGGGCCAAATCCGCGTCATCCATACCAACAACGCCCGGTCACCGCCGTGCAGCCGCAAACCAGGCGGCGCCCGCCTCAAAGCGACGTTGAGCTGATGACGGAGAAATAGGTTCTCGGCTTCCAGCCTGCGTCGCGACCTAAATACGTCGGCGACGAACAGCGCGAGCAAATGCAGGATCACAGGCATCGAACTTGATGATGCGATGATTCTGCCTCACGGTGCGAATCTAGATGGATCAAATTTTCGGAAGGGACAACGGTCCGCGCCGGGACCAGAATTTTTCCGGCCGGAGACTAAGCCTCGAATTCGGCCAGCCCTGCCTGGCAGAGACCG
>DASPNW010000021.1:0-4115 GCA_035626335.1 Pseudolabrys sp. | reverse complement strand
GCCGCCCTGATCGGGGTGGAGAACACCGGCGTGGTAGTCGACGAATGCGGCTTCATCCCGGTCGACAAGCAAATGCGGACCAACTTGCCGCATATTTTCGCCATCGGAGACATCGTCCGACAGCCAATGCTGGCCCACAAGGCAACACACGAACGGCCCTACCGGTTGCCCAAAACCTCTATCGTGCGGCAGCAATTGCTTGTGCTGCAGCGCAGCTACCCGCAGCCGCGCCGCAGTGGCCGGCGCCGCAGATAGTAGAGTGCGCTTGGGATCGATGGCCGCGGCGATGGCTCTTGCAAAATGTTGGATATCCAGCGCGTCGCGGTTCCCGCGATCGTGTTACCAGCCCAGCAACACACCCCCACACCGATCGCGGCCAGTGCGTCCCCACCGCGCCCGATCAGGCCCACTATCTCTTGAATGGGTCGGTTCGGTTTGATGGTTCCGCTTCAGTCGTTGCATTGGCACACGATACAAGATATTGGGATATTGATATGTGTGCTCCATGCCGATCGCGGGTGTCGGAGCAGAGCGCGTGATCATAACGATAGACCGGGATTTTCCGATGCGCGCACTGTCACGTCGCGGATTCCTCCGCAGAACTGCCGCAACCAGCACCGGCATAGCTACCTTTGCCATTCTCACGCGACGAAGCGACGCCGCGGAGTTCTCGTGGCGATACGCCAACAACGTCGTCGTTGCCCATCCGGTTAACGTGCAATTGGCCAAGGCCGTGGATAAAATCCGCGACGAATCGAGTGGTCGCATCGAAATCCAGATCTTTCCTAACAATCAGCTCGGCGGCGATACTGCCATGCTGTCGCAGCTGCGGGCCGGCGCGATTGAGATGTTCAACCTTTCTGGGTTGATCCTTGCGACCTTCGTGCCAATCGCTTCGATCAACGGCATTGGTTTTGCCTTCAAGGACTACCAACAAGTTTGGTCCGCCATGGACGGCCCCCTCGGGGTCTACGTGCGCGGCGCTATCGAGAAATCCAATCTGATCGCGCTCGACAAAATGTGGGACAATGGTTACCGGCAGATCACGAGTAGTACCCACCCGATCCATAGCCCTGAAGATCTAAGGGCTTTCAAAATCCGAGTGCCGGTAAGCCCGCTGTGGACTTCGATGTTCAGGGCATTAGGCGCCTCGCCCGCAAGCATTAATTTCAGTGAAGTGTATTCCGCATTGCAGACTAAAGTCGTCGAGGGACAGGAAAACCCACTGTCACTGATTGAGCTAAACCGATTCTACGAGGTCCAGAGATATGCATCAATGACCAACCATATGTGGGATGGGTTCTGGACATTGGTCAATGGTACGGCCTGGATGTCGCTTCCAAAAAACCTGCAGGAAATTGTCGCCCGCAATATCAACGAGGCTGCGCTACGCGAGCGCGACGATATCCGTGCGCTCAACGCATCACTCGGCGGCGAACTCGCGAACAAGGGCATGGTATTCAATGAGACCGATCCGGAGAAATTCCGAACCGTCCTCAAGAACGCCGGCTTCTACGCTGAGTGGAAGGCAAAATACGGGGCACAAGCCTGGGGCGTCCTCGAGCAGCAGGTCGGCGCGCTGACCTAACCCAACTCCCAGCGTCGTATCCGCAGAATGCGCTCGTGCGGCCACTCTGCAAAGCGCTACTGGCCTTCGCCGAGGGTGACCACGCGGGTGGCGGGTGTGATTCCCAAATGATGTAGAGGATTATCAAGCGGTACAATCGGCTTCGATCACCACGCCGTACAGGGAGATTTTGCGCCAGAATGCGTTCCATCGGCTGTTGGTTAGGGCGGCAGCCCTGAGTTGAAGAACGACGTGAGCGCCGCGAGATGTCCAGCGCATGCCCGCGCCACCAAGACGTTGCTTGACCAGTACCTTGCAGGCAGCCTCCGTCACGCCGGAGCCTATGGGTAAATTGTCCTTCAAAGCTGCCGGATAGTTCATCATGCGGCGGTTGTTTTCGAAATAAGTCAGGGTTTTCTGAACGATCTCTCTGTCGGTCGTCCGAAGCCTTTTCCGCGCCAGATAATCCCTGAGCTCGATAATGATCGCCCCTGCCGTCTTGGACTTATGCTTTAGATCATGGCAGCGACTGGAAAGCCATTCTTCTTTTTCAACGTCATTCGAGCATATAATACCCGCCGCGTCATTTAGGTATTCGGCAACGTGAAAGAAGTCGATGATCTGCCGGTCAGTAACCTCATCGAGAAACTCCCAGTTATCTCGGGCGCCGTCGGCAACGCCGACAACCGTTGCCCTGGGAAACTCTTTGATCACGGCGCTCAGTTCTTTGCGCATTTTCCGGAGAAACGTCTTCTTCCCGCTCTCCGGCGCAGAGCCCACATAAATAGTGTGCAAACGATCGCCATCCCGGTTCAACAGGCTAATGGTCCCAGCCATTGCCTGCTTATACCCGCCTTCAATAGCCAACACACACGTGCCATCGATACCAACACTAAGGGCTTTGACGCTGCACCTGTCCAGATCATCAGGCAGAGCATACTGCCATCGTTCCCCTTTCGTCGTTAACAACAAGCCAACCGCGTCACTGACCCTTTGCACATAAGTGGCCGAGATCGATCTTCCATGATTATCCAACAGATCGGCCTTCACCCGGCCCACGCCAAGGTGCCCGTATTTTGACGACAAGGTCTTCGCAAATTTCGGCGTTGCACCTTCAATCAGCTGCGCTTTCTCCTCAAGGGGGCAATAGGTTTTCCCTCCTTCAGAAGATTGATAAACATGCCTTTTTACTTCCGCTTTCCCGAAATATGTTTCGTAGGTCTCGGTGTATTGCCCCTTGCTCGTCCATTTTCCAGACCGCAAAAAAGGGGATCGCCTTCCACGTCATGCTGCTGCAGCGCTTCCTTTATGATTGCTGTCCCAGCCTGATTTAAGTATTGCAGCACACCTTCCTCGACATCCATCATGTTTCCGGCTATCGACAATTCCTCTATAACTACCCGTACCCGGCCATTCGGCTGCTTCTCAACTTTGATGTTCGTCTCGCTGTCCCGGCATTGCTTCGCCGTCATCCCTGTCTCCATCTTTAGGGGAGACTCACCCTTAGTGCGTCATTCGTTAATGGTTCGTTAATCGTTAGCGATTCGTTTACTTTCCTGCTGTGGCCAAAGCTACATCATTTCGAAATTACGCCCGCACGAATTAGGCATGATCAAGTCGAGTCCCGATAAAATCATCGCGCGTGGTACGGATTGGCGATTTCTGAAGGAGGTTAAGCGCGAAAGGACTCTGAGCTGGGGTGGGGCCGGACGCCGAGCGGCGCGTGCCCCAGTTTCGGTGTGCTTGGATCAAGGGAGATTATGACTGTTGTCAAGCACAGCATCCAACCGACCGGCCCGGGTGCAACCTTGCCGACGCCGTGACGTCCTTGCGCTTCACGGTCCAGTCGAATTCCGCTAATGTATTGGACATGAGGAAGTATCCTCCTGCCATCTTGTGCGCCGTCTTCGTCGTGCTCTCGCTCGCTCAGCACGCCGCCGCAGAGCCGTGGACCGTCCCGGACGTAGATCAGCTTGCGGACGATGCGTGGGGACGTGCGGTGCGTCTTGGTCGCGAGTTGACGGCAGCGACGCCGAATCTGATCGGTCCCGAAATGACAGACCCGGCACGGCGATTCTCCGGCAACAACTTGTCCTGCCAAAGCTGCCACATCAACGCGGCCACCGACAAATTCGCGCTGCCTTTTGTGGGGGTCTTCGGCGATTTCCCGCAATACCGGGCACGCGAGGGGGAGGTCCGCACCATCGAGGACCGCATCAACGGGTGCATGAATCGCAGCATGAATGGGCGCGACTTGCCGATCGATGGACCCGAGATGCAGGCCATCGTGGCCTACATAAAGTTTCTTTCCACCGGGATACCGATCGGCGCCGAAACGCCAGGGCGGGGCACCGCAGAGGTGCCGCTCTTGGAGCGCGCCGCCGACCCGGCACATGGCGCTGCGGTCTACGCGGAGGCCTGCGCGAAGTGCCACGGCGCGGACGGAGCCGGTAAGCGCAAAGGCGTGGTCGGAGATGCCAGGGGCTATGAATTCCCCCCGCTCTGGGGACCCGACAGCTTCAATGACGGCGCCGGCATGGCGCGGCTT
>DASPNW010000020.1:0-28042 GCA_035626335.1 Pseudolabrys sp. | reverse complement strand
GAACATGTCGCGGACGCGGGCGGCGCCGGCAAGGCTATGGGCTTTGGCAAGTCGCGGGCAAAAATGCTGACCGAGGCGCACGGCCGGGTGACGTTCGAAGACGTCGCCGGCGTCGACGAGGCCAAGCAGGACCTGCAGGAGATCGTCGAATTCCTGCGCGATCCCGGAAAGTTCCAGCGACTCGGCGGCCGCATTCCGCGTGGCGTGCTGCTGGTCGGACCGCCCGGCACCGGCAAGACGCTGATCGCACGCGCGGTGGCCGGTGAGGCCAACGTGCCGTTCTTCACCATTTCCGGCTCCGACTTCGTCGAGATGTTCGTCGGCGTCGGCGCCTCGCGCGTCCGCGACATGTTCGAGCAGGCCAAGAAGAACGCGCCCTGCATCATCTTCATCGACGAAATCGATGCGGTCGGCCGTCATCGCGGCGCCGGTCTCGGCGGCGGCAACGACGAGCGCGAACAGACACTCAACCAGTTGCTGGTCGAGATGGACGGCTTCGAAGCCAACGAAGGCATCATTCTTATTGCGGCGACGAACAGGCCCGACGTGCTCGATCCGGCGCTGCTGCGCCCCGGCCGTTTCGACCGTCAGGTCGTGGTGCCGAACCCCGACGTGGTCGGCCGCGAGAGCATTCTGAAAGTGCACGTGCGCAAGGTGCCGCTGGCGCCCGATGTCAATCTCAAGACCATCGCGCGCGGCACACCCGGGTTCTCCGGCGCCGACCTGATGAATCTCGTCAACGAAGCGGCGCTCATGGCGGCGCGGCGCAACAAGCGCATGGTCACGCAGGCGGAATTCGAGGACGCCAAAGACAAGGTGATGATGGGCGCCGAACGCAAGTCGCTGGTCATGACCGACGAGGAGAAGATGCTGACCGCCTATCACGAAGGCGGCCACGCGATCGTGGCATTCAACGTCATAGCCACCGATCCGGTGCACAAGGCCACCATCATTCCGCGCGGCCGCGCCCTCGGCATGGTCATGCAACTGCCCGAACGCGACAAGCTGTCGATGAGCCGCGAGCAGATGACCTCGCGCCTCGCCATCATGATGGGCGGACGCGTCGCTGAAGAAATGGTGTTCGGCAAGGAGAAGGTTACCTCGGGCGCGGCTTCCGATATCGAGCAGGCGACCAAGCTTGCGCGCATGATGGTGACGCGCTGGGGCCTGTCCGACGAGCTAGGCACGGTGGCCTACGGCGAGAACCAGGACGAGGTGTTCCTCGGCTACCAGGTATCGCGCCAGCAGAACATCTCCGAGGAGACATCGCGCAAGATCGACGGCGAGATTCGCCGGCTGGTCGAGGCCGGCTATGCCGAGGCGACGCAGATTCTCACCGAAAAGCGCGCCGATCTCGAAGTGCTCGCCAAGGGCCTGCTCGAATTCGAGACGCTGACCGGCGATGAGATCAAGGACTTGCTCGAAGGCCGGCGTCCGGTGCGCGAGTCCGTGATCGAACCGGCGACACCGCGATCGTCCGCGGTACCGCCGGCAGGCAAACCGCGTCCGCGGCCCGAGCCGCCATCGGGCGAAGTTGCCCCGCAGCCGCAGGGCTAGTTCCTTCAGCAAGGAGTGTTATTAAGGCCGGGCTCTTCGCCCGGCTTTTGTTTTTCCCATTCTCAACTCGTCATGACAGTACCCGGATCGACGTCGGAAAGGCCCAGTTGGTCCGGCTTCATGCTGGGCCTGCGGCGCGGATTTCCGGTGGCGCCGGGCATCATGGCGTTCGGGCTCGTCGTGGGCGCCGCGGCGGCGCGGCAAGGCCTCTCGTTTTTCGAGAGCCTGGCGATGAATTTTCTGGTGTGTTCCGGCATCGCCCAGCTCGTCGCGCTGGAAATCTGGCCCCGCGTTCTCACCTGGAGCGCAGTGGTAACGATTGCTTTGCTCACGGCGGTCGTCGGCGCGCGGCTGTTTCTGATGAGCGTTTCGATGCGGCCCTGGTTCGGCCAGCGGCCGGCATGGCAAGCCTATACCGGATTGTTTTTTCTCACCGACGCGACCTGGCTGATTGCGATGCGCTATCGCGCGGAAGGCGGCCAGGATATCGCCGTCTATTTCGGCGCGGCGACCGCGATCATGTCGGGTTGGCTCGCGGCCACCGGCCTCGGATATTTCCTCGGCGGCTTCATTGCCGATCCGGCAAAGTACGGGCTCGATCTCGTGATGCCGGCATTTTTCGCCGCCATGCTGGTGCCGCTATGGACGGGCGCACGCCGCGCCAGCGGCTGGCTTGTCGGGGGAATTGTCGCCGTCGTTGTCGAGCGCTTGGTCCCCGGCTGGTGGTTCATCATGGCCGGGTCGATCACGGGTGCAATCGCCGGCGGCTATATCGACGAGCAAGACGAATGAACTCCGATCTGGGCACATTCGGCATCTGGATGGTTGTCGCCGCGATGGCGGCGGTGACGTACGCCATCCGTGCGGGCGGCTTCTGGCTGATGGGCTATGTTCCGCTGACGCGCCGCGTCCGCAGCATCCTCAATGCGCTGCCGGGCGCCGTAGTCGCCTCGATTATTCTGCCGCTCGCGGTGCGTGGCGGCACCGCAGCCACCGTTGCCGTTGTCACCGCGCTCGCGGTGATGGCGTTGCGCCGCAACGACCTTCTCGCCGTCGTTTGCGGAATGGGAGCGGCGGCGCTTGTGCGGGCGCTCGCGCTCTGAGGAACGGCGATGCCTCTGCAAAACCGCGTCGATCCCTTCGGTGAACTCATCGCGGCGCCGGCGCGCGGGACGTTGATGGGCAATCGTGGCGGGAAATTTCATGCCGACGACCGGAGCTTGACCGGCCGGCGCTGGGCGTCGCGGCAGTGGATTTGCTGCGTGCTAAAATTCAAGGACCGTCAGCGCGATGTTTGGGGTCGTTACTACACGGAATTGTTCTTTCTCGACGAAGTTACGGCCTTTGCCGCCGGCCATAGGCCCTGCTTCGAGTGCCGCCGCAAGGACGCCGAACGTTTCGCATCGCTGTTCTCGGGCAAAAAAAGACGCGCATCGGCCACGTCGATGGACAAGGTGCTGCATGCCGAACGATTGGCCGGCAAAGCCAAGCGTGTCCATCGCCGCAAGATCGATACGCTGCCGGATGGCGCGACGATCGCGCTGGATGGCGAACGTTTTGCAGTCCGCGGAAGGCAACTGTTGCGTTGGACGCCCGCGGGATACGCGCGGCCAATGCCGCGCCCGCGCGGAGTCGAGGTCGACGTTCTGACGCCGCCGTCGATCCTGTCGGTGCTGACGCGGGGCTACGCGCCGAACTGGCATCCGAGCGCGGGTTAGAATCTCAAGGTGGCTCGATCGGCGGGATGCTGGCGGCGCCCGGCACGCGCCGCGCCCAGGCGAAGAACACGATGGCCGCCATGATCGCCAGCATGACGATGACAATAGCGACGCAGGCCGGCCAGCCGCCGAAGTTCCAGGCGAGGCCGCCCAACGCCGCGCCGAAGCTGCCGCCAACATAGAAAGAGGTGACATAGAGCCCGACCGCGGACGAGCGGCCGGCTTTCGCGGTGACGGTGACATAGCCGGTTGAAACGGCCTGGCAAATCAGGCCGCAGCCGGCGCACAACGCCAGCCCGGCGATGATCAGCGGCAGCGAGGGGGCAAGTGTCAGCGCGATCCCGACGACCCAGACGGCAATAACACGCACCGTGAATCGCCGCCGCCCGAACCGCGCGACGGCCCAGCCGGTCCAGGGCGTGAGCACGGAACCGGTGAGATAGACGACGAAGATCGCACCGAGCCAGCTGGCCGAAAGATTGAAGGGCGGTGCCGCCAGATAAAAACTCACATAGGTGAAGGTCGTGATGAAATTAAACAGCACGCCGAAGCCAACGGCGTAGGTCGCGATCAATTGCCCATTGCGCAAATGGGCCAGCATCTGCTTTCCGGAGGAGAGCAGGCCTTCGGAGCGCACGAATTTGCGCTCATGCGGCAGGAGAAACGCGATCACGATCGCGCCGACGAAGGCTATCGCGGCCAACGCCATGAAACCTGCGCGCCAGCTGATCAGATCGGCCAGCACGCCCGTGAACAGCCGGCCGCTGAAACCGCCGAGGCTCGAACCCGAGGAGTAGATGCCGGCGACGGTGGTCGCCTCGTGACGCGGCAGTTCATCGCCGATATAGGCCACCATGACCGCGAAAATCGGCGGCAGCACCAGGCCCTGCACGGCGCGCCAGAAAATGAGCGCCTGCAGACTGGTCGACAGGCCGACCATCACGGTCGGAATGACCAGCACAAACATCGCGACGACGATCACCCGCTTGCGACCCAGCACATCGGCTACCGTTCCGGTGAACGGCGCGGTCAGCGCCACCGCCAGCGTGCTCACGGTGATAATGGTCGAAACCTCGGCCGCGCCCGCGCCAAATTCCTTCGACAACAACGGCAAAATCGACTGCGGCGAGTAGAGGTTGATGAAGGCGCAGTAGCCGGCGATTCCGGCCGCAAGACGTACGGCAAGAGCGTGTCGGGATTTCGCAGTCGTCATCCTTGGCACCGCCAGCGCAGCCGCTTTCGGCAAAGCTATGCCTCTGTTTTGCGTCGAATGCCACCGGGCGCGCGGCGCAACAGGAGGCCCCGCAACGCATAGCTCGTCTAATTGCGATCGAGCATTGCCTCGGCGCGGATAAGTGTTTCTTCGGGTGTGCCGGAGGCGTCGACCTTCGACCAGGCGATGTGGCCGAGATCGAACAGCTCCTGATTGCGCGCAACGTCAAGGCCGGCATCCGAAGCATCGCCGGCGCGGCTGCCAACACGGGCGAGACGAGTATCGAGATCGGCAACCAGGAAAAGGCCCTGGAACGCAACACCGCTCGCGGATTTTGCGATGTCGGCCCGTTCGCCCGGCCGCGCGAAGACGGCATCAACGATGACAGAGTGGCCGGCCGTCGTTGCGCGGCGCGCCTTCTCCGCCAGAACCGCATAGACCTTGGCCGTGGTCTCCGCCGCATAGGCTATTTCGGGGAGCCGTTCGGTTTCTCCCGCGTCAAACAATGCCTTGCGCTCGACGTCGCTGCGCAGCACCACTGCGCCCGGCAATGGCGGCATGCCAGTCGCCAGCGCGCGCGCGAGCAGGGACTTGCCCGTGCCGGACAAACCGCCGAGCGCAATCAGCCGCGGCTTGGCTGGTGCCAGAAGTTTTCGCGCCAGCCCGGCATAGTCGCGCGCGCTTTGCGTAAGCTCGGCCTGCGATCCGTCCTGTCTCAGCTTTGCCGCGGTTACTTTCGCGCGGATCGCCGCGCGCACCGACATGAACAGGGGCAATGCCGCAAGAGCATCGAGATCGTGAATGCGCCGGGTCTCCGCCAAATACCGATTGAACACAATATTCGCCGCGTGATGCAGCCCGCGCTCGATCAGGTCCATCAGGAGAAAGGCGAGATCGTACAAGACGTCGCCGGTGGCGATGCGGTCATCGAATTCGATTGCGTCGAAAAGCATCGGCTTTCCGTCGATGAGGACGATATTGCCGAGATGCAGATCGCCGTGGCATCGCCGCACCAAACCGGCGCGTTCGCGCGCTTCCAGCAATTGTTTCACGCGTCCGAACGCGTCGCGTGTGGCGTTGGCGAGCGCGCGCAGCTCCGGCAACGAAAACAGATAGGGTTCGGACGCGAGTTCGGCCTCGTTCTGCTCGATAATCCTCGCGAGCGCTTCGGCAAAATGCGCGTTTGTGACCGTCGGCGCCACGCGGTGGGCTGCCGCCACTGTCCGCCCGAGGGCGTCCGCAAGCGCTTCGCCGACTTTTCCGGTCTCGGCGAGATGATCAAGCGTCTGGGTTTCATCAAATCGCCGCATCACGACGGCCCATTCCACCGGCTCGCCTTTTCCGTTGATCGCGAGCCGGCCATTTGGCGCGCGTGTTATCGGCACTACAGCGCGGTAGATCGACGGCGCCAGAGCGCGATTGACGGCGATCTCGGCTTCGCAGGCCTCCTTGCGCCTTTTCAGCGTGGAAAAATCGAGGAACGGGAAACGCACGGCGCGCTTGATCTTAAGCGCGCGCTCGCCCGCGAGAAAAACAGATGCGGCATGGGTGTCGATGCGCTTGACCGGCGCGCCGCCATGGCTGGCGGGATCGCTCAAAAAATCGATGACCGGCTGCTGCGAGGCCTCGGCCGTCATCGCGCCGCCTCCTTCGTGGCTCCGGCATGGTCGCATCGGCCGATGATGGCACTATGATCCAGATCAATATCTCCTTGCTGGCGGGCGGCATGATGACCGCCAGTAGAGGAGACCACTCCGTGAACACCCTGCCGCACACATTTAAACGCATCAGGCTCAATCTTGCTCGTTCGAAAGAGTTCCCCCGCGGCTCGCCGCAGCACGGCTACGAGTTCGTTGCTCCGCTCGACGTAAAAGGTCATATCGACGCCGCGTTGTGGAAACGGCATCGCGATCATTGCCGCGTGCGGCGGTTCTGGGAAGGCGAGGAAGACGAGCACGGCTTGCTGGTGCACCGCCCCGGCGGGCCCGAGCACGGGCGCTGGGTTTTCGACTACGATCCAACCGCCGAAGCCGATGACGAAAGCGGGTATCGCTTCGGCGCACATGCCTTTCGAGCGGGTGAATATGTCTCGATCCGCGATGACGAGGGGGAGATGCATACCTATCAAGTCGCGACAGTCGAACCCGCGATCTGACAGTCGCCATCCATGCGACGCAACCCTGAGCACCGGCCGGTCCTATTGACCGGCACGCCCCTTGCCGGGAGAGTGCCCGCCGGACCGCCGTGTCTGGCGGCTTTTTCAAGGGAGGAGCTCAGTGCTCATCGACCATCGGACCTATCGGATTCTTCCAGGCAGGATACCGGCGCAACTCGACCTCTACAGCAAGCTCGCCTATCCGGTGCAGCTCCGTTATATGGGCGAGCCGCACTATTATCTCGTCAGCGAATCCGGCCAGCTCAACACGCTGGTGCACGGCTGGATTTATGAGAGCGCAGGCGACCGCGAGCAGAAGCGCGCCAAAATGATGCAGGATCCGGACTGGAAGCATTTTCTGTCGGAGAACGCGAAAGCCGGCAACGTGATCGAGCAGGCAAACTGGTTGATGACGCCAGCCCCGTTCTCGCCGAAGATCCAGCCGGCAAAGATCGTGAAGTAACCCTCGATGCGCGGCAAGGACAACACTCGCAGCGGCGGCGAAATCCTGATCGACCAGTTGTCGATCCACGGGGTGCGTCACGCCTTTTGCGTACCGGGCGAAAGCTACCTTGCCGCGCTCGACGCTTTCTTCGGCAGCGACATCAAGCTGACAGTCTGTCGGCACGAAAGCGCCGCTGCCATCATGGCGGAAGCGGTGGGCAAGGTAACCGGCCGGCCCGGCATTTGCTTTGTCACCCGCGGACCCGGCGCAACCAACGCCTCGGCCGGCGTTCATATCGCGCTACAGGATTCCTCACCGATGATCGTGTTTGTCGGTCAGGTCGGTCGCGACATGCGCGGTCGCGAGGCCTTCCAGGAGCTCGATTACCGGGCGGTATTTGGCTCCATGACGAAATGGGCGACGGAGATCGACGATCCGTCGCGCATTCCGGAAATCGTTTCGCGCGCCTTCTTCACGGCGTGCAACGGGCGTCCCGGCCCGGTCGTGATTGCGCTGCCTGAGGACATGCTGTGCGAGCGCGTTTCGGTGTCCGATGCCACCGGCTTTGAGCCCGTGGAAATCTGGCCCGGCCTGAACGATATGAGCCGCCTGCAAAAACTGCTTTGGTCCGCGAAGCGTCCGGTCGCTCTGATCGGGGGGAGCCGCTGGACGGAGCAGGCGAGTGCCGCGTTGATGCGTTTCGCGGAACGCTTTGCACTTCCCGTCGCCACGACTTTCCGGCGCGGGCATTTGTTTGATGCAATGCATCGCTGCTACGCGGGCGACTTCGGCATCGGCCCAAATCCGAAACTGCTTGCGCGGGTTAAAGGCGCCGACCTGGTGCTGTTGATCGGCGGACGCTTCGGCGAGATGCCGTCGCAAAGCTATACCGTTTTCGATATTCCCGAGCCGCAGGTTTCGCTGGTGCATGTGCATCCGGGCGCGGAAGAGCTTGGCCGCGTCTACCACGCGCGTCTTGCCATCAATGCGGCGCCGACTGCGTTTTGCGCGGCGCTGGAAGGCTTGCAGCCGCCGGCGGAAATTCCCTGGCGTGGCGAGAGCGACACGGCGCACGCCGATTATCTGGCCTGGGGCGAGAAGGCAACGGCTGTGCCGGGAGCGGTCAACCTCGGCGAGATCATGGTTTGGCTGCGCGACAACCTGCCGCCGGACGCGATCATGACGCAGGGCGCAGGCAATTTCTCCGGCTGGGTCCATCGCTTCTATCGCGTGCGCAAATTCGGGGGGCTTGTCGGCGCAACGTCGGGTTCGATGGGCTACGGATTGCCGGCCGCCTTGGCAATGCAGACGCTTTACCCCGATCGCGTTGTGGTTTGTGTCGCCGGCGACGGCGACTTCCTGATGACCGGCCAGGATTTTGCGACCGCCGTGCAATACAAGTTGCCTGTGATCGTGCTGGTGGCCGACAACGGCATCTACGGCACCATTCGCATGCATCAGGAGCGGGAGTACCCCGGCCGCGTGATCGCCACCGATCTGCGAAATCCCGACTTTGTCGCTTATGCGTTGGCATTCGGCGGTTACGGGACCGTGGTCGAGAAGAGCAGCGATTTTCCGGCCGCGTTTGCCGCCGCGCGCGCTTCCGGCAAGCCGTCGATCATCCACCTTAAGATCGATCCGGAAGCGATTACACCTTCCGCGACGCTCACCGGCATCCGCGAGAAATCGCTGGCGGGCGGTAGCGGAACGAGCGGCACGCATCGGAGTTAGTGCAGGGCAAACAAGGCGGGCACTTGTCCACCGCTCGCAGCTTGCCTTATTGCCGTGAATCAGCATTCACTCGTTGCATGGTCTATCGCCGCACCGAGAATGTAGTCCGCAAGCTTGCCGAGCGGGAGCAGACGATCATCGATGCGGCGCAATCGATCGCCGGTGAAGAAGGCATGGGTGCGGTTCAGATTGCTGCCGTGGCGCAACGCGCCGACATCGCAGCCGGCACGGTCTACCGGTACTTTCCGTCCAAGAATGATCTTGTCGCCGAAATGATTTCCGGTTCGGCCGAGCGGGAGCTGGCCGCGATGCGCGCCTCCGCCGACGCAGCGCCCGGACCGCTATCGGCGCTGGCCGCCTGTATCGCCACCTTCGCCGCGCGCGCTCTGCAGGAGCGGCGGCTCGCCTGGGCACTAATGGCCGAACCAGTCGATGCCGACGTCGACGCCTTGCGTCTCAAGTTCCGCCGCGCGCTGGTGGCCGAACTGGAAACGCGGATCGCCGCCGCCGTTGCAGCCGGCCATTTGCCCGAACAGGACCCGCGGTTCGCAGCGCCGGCTGTTGTCGGCGCGGTGCTGGAAGGGGTGGTCGGGCCTCTGGCCCCGCCAGGGGGCGCGACACGCGAGGCGGTGCAGGCAACGACACTATTGGTCTTGCGCGCGCTTGGCGTGGTCGATGCGCGCGCGCGCGGCGTCGTCGCGCAATGCGTGCTGCCATAAATCCCGTCAATGAGCGGTAAGCGCGGGTAGCTCGTGAAGCTGGAGCGTTACGGCTTTCATGCCGCGCTCGCTCGCGTCGTCGTCGACACTAAAACCGAGCTCGGTGCACATCTGCAGCATTGTGCTGTTTTCGGCCAAGACCTGCCCATGCACAATTTCCAGGCCCTTTTCCTGAGCGTATGCAATCATATGCTTCATCATCAGCCAGCCGAGGCCATGACCTTTGAGGTGTGAGCGCACCAGAATTGCGAACTCGCCGCCATAGCCGTTGGGATCGTCATGCAGGCGGACCACGCCCAGCATGCGGCCATTCGCTCCAATCGCGATGAAGGCCATGGCGTGTTCCGGATCGTAATGAACGAGCTTGTCGATCAGCTCCGGGCGGAGTTCGCGCATTGGCATGAAAAAGCGAAGGCGCAAATCGTCCGGCGTCACCTCGGTGAGGAAGTCGGGATAAAGCGCAGCGTCGTCCGGCTTGAGCGGCCGGATCAGAATCTTTTCCCCATCGCGCAAAGTAAAGTGGCTTTCCAGAACCATTGAACGTCGCTCGCCCTAGATGACAGCAACAACGCGATTGCGATGCGGTTAATGCGACATCAAGACCGGCACCGTCATTGACTCGAGCAGGCCGCGCGTCGCGCCACCGAGCACGAACTCGCGCAAGCGCGAATGTCCGTAGCCGCCCATCACGATCATGTCGGCGGAGGAATCCGCCGCATAAGACAGGATCGTGGAGGGCACGTCGATGTCGGGCGATGTAATTCGCTTGACGTCCACCTTCAGACCATGACGGGCAAGATGCTGGCCGAGGTCTGCGCCGGGCACTTCGTCGCTCTTACCGGGCTTGTCCGAGACGATGACGATCTCGACCTGCTTCGCCTTTTTCAAAAAGGGCATGGAGTCGGCAATTGCGCGGGCGGCGGTACGGCTGCCATCCCAACACACCATGATCCGGTCGAGTTTCATGCCGCCTTTCTGGATGTAGGGCACGAAAATAACGGGGCGGCCGGATTCAAACAGCACGCCTTCATCGATCACTTCATCGGGCAGTGAATCTTTCCGTCGAGGCTGCCCGGCAATCACGAGATCAAAGCGGCGGCTGATGCGGCCTATCTCATCGGCGGCACCGGAAATGCTGGCCTCTATCGTGCGGGTCTCCGATGAAATGCCTGCGCGCTTGGCGGCTTTTTCGAACCGTGCGACGGCCGTGCTCGCCTTCTTGGTCGATTCCGCGCGCTGACTGTCGATGATTTCCGGCGGAATACCGCCCATCACCGTTCCGGGTATCACCGGGTCGTAGCAAAAGGCTACACCGAGCAGGTGAGCCCCGAATGCTTCCGCCACTGAAACCGCGTAATCGCCGGCCGGGTCACTCGTTCCGAGGCCAAGGTTGACGACGATGTCCCTGATCATGATGCAATCTCCTGGCGCGAGTGATTTGGCTAAATATGATGTCCCGCCATCCCCGTTGCGGCCTTGACCAAGGTCAAAAGCCGGTGATGCCCCGGTGGCGACGTTTGACCCGGGTTTCTATTTCTTTTTGCCGTCCGGCCCGAACTGCGTGAGATAGGCCCACAGATCGCCGGCTTCCTTTTCATTTTTGATACCAGGGAAGATCATCTTGGTGTTGGGGATCTTGGCGCGCGGATCCTTGATGTAGTCCTTGAATGTGGCTTCATCCCAGGTGAGGCCGGAATTCTTGTTGGCGTCGGAATAGCTGTAATCGGGAGCCGTGCCGGAATGGCGGCCGTCGAGGCCATTGAGTTCAGGGCCGACCTTATTCTTGGCGCCTTCGCCCACGGAATGACAGGGAAAGCACTTCTTGAAGGACTGCTCTCCCGCGGCGACATCCTGTGCCTGCGCGACCTGAACCAGTGCCGCCATGAGCACCGCTGACGCAAAAACTGACTTCATTATTCCACTCCTGTTTTGACCTCTTTCAACCGCCCACGGGCCAACGCCCACGGGCATAGCCGGGTTTCCGCCGGGTTTTGCCAGCCCTATGTGTAAGCCGTCAAATGGCTGGTATCGTGCCTGAGCCAGGGGCGGAGCGTGTCAAATGCCATTGCAAATGCCGGAGGTAGACCAGGCGGTGCTGAACCGCCGCGAGCGCATCGTCGCCGCCTTACGGACCATCGTCCCCGGCGAGGGCGTGATTGCGGCCGAGGGTGAGCTGCGGCCTTACGAAACCGACGGACTTACCGCCTATCGGCAGTTGCCCATGGTTGTGGTGCTGCCGGAGACCACGGAGCAGGTCGCTCAAGTTCTGCGCTATTGCCACAACGAGGGTATCAGGGTGGTTCCGCGCGGCGCCGGCACGTCGCTGTCCGGCGGCGCGCTGCCGTTGGCCGACGGAGTCCTGCTCGGCATGGCGAAGTTCAACCGCATCCGCGAAATCGATTTCGAAAACCGCGTCGTGGTGGTGGAACCGGGCGTGACCAACCTCGCGGTGAGCAACGCCGTGGCGTACGCGGGCTTTTACTATGCGCCCGATCCATCATCGCAGATCGCCTGCACCATCGGCGGCAATGTGGCGGAAAATTCCGGTGGGGTGCATTGCCTCAAATACGGAATGACCACCAACAACGTGCTGGGCTGCGAAATCGTCCTGATGACCGGCGAGGTGCTTCGCCTCGGTGGCAAACATCTCGACGCACCCGGCTACGACCTGCTCGGAATTATCAACGGCTCGGAAGGCCTCCTCGGCGTGGTCACCGAGGTGACCGTGCGTATCTTGCAGAAACCGGAGACCGCGCGCGCGATGCTGATCGGCTTCCCGGCATCGGAAGACGCCGGCGAATGCGTCTCGCGCATCATTGGGGCGGGTATCATTCCCGGCGGCATGGAAATCATGGATGGTCCTGCCATCGCCGCCGTGGAGGAGTTTGTCCATGCCGGTTACCCCCTCGACGTCGAAGCGCTTCTGATTGTCGAACTCGATGGTCCTGCGTCCGAAGTCGATCATCTCATCGAACGCGTCGACAAGATCGCGCGCGATTGCCGTGCGAAATCGTGCAAGGCCTCGCGCTCGGAGGAGGAGAGGCTGCTGTTTTGGGCCGGCCGCAAGGCGGCGTTCCCGGCGATCGGGCGCATCTCGCCCGACTATTTCTGCACCGACGGCACTATCCCGCGCGCGCAGCTGCCGCTGGTGCTCAAGCGCATGAAGGAGATGTCGGCGAAATACGGCCTGCGCGTCGCCAATGTATTTCATGCCGGCGACGGCAATTTGCACCCCCTCATTCTTTACGATGCCAATGTTCCGGGCGAGCTGGAAAGGACCGAGGAATTTGGAGCCGAAATTCTGAAGTTGTGTGTCGAGGTTGGCGGCGTTTTGACCGGCGAGCACGGCGTCGGCGTCGAAAAGCGCGATCTGATGCCGATCATGTTTTCCGAAATCGACCTCAACCAGCAGCAACGCGTGAAGTGCGCCTTCGATGCCAAGGGATTGCTCAATCCCGGCAAGGTATTCCCGCGACTCCACCGCTGCGCCGAACTGGGCCGGTTGCACGTCCACGCCGGCAAGCTGCCATTCCCCGACATTCCGAGGTTCTGATAATGCGTTTCGGCCTGTTCTGTTCGCCCAAAGCCGACGTCCCGGGCTTCGGCCCCGAGACCGGCCGCGGCTTTTTCGAATTCCTCGATTTCAACGTCGAGGCCGAGGCGCTCGGTTTTCACTCCAGCTTCTCGGTGGAGCATCATTTCAGCGGCTGGAACCAGGTCTCGTCGACGCTGATGCTGCTCGCCGCGCTGGCGATGCGTACAACGACCTTGCGGCTTGGCACCGCCGTCATCGTGCCACCCTGGCACAACCCGATATTGCTGGCCGAAGAAGCGGCCACGCTTGACCTGCTGTCGCGCGGCCGGCTCGATCTCGGTGTCGGCAAGGGCTATCGCCATAGCGAGTTCAAGGGATTTCAGATCGCGCCCGAGGAAGCCGAGGCCCGCTTCGAGGAATCCCTCGAAGTGATGACCCGGGCCTGGACGACGCGCGAGCGGTTCTCGCACAAAGGACGTTTCTGGCATTTCGAGGATGTCGTTGTGGAGCCGCCGCCGGCGCAAGCTCCGCATCCGCCGCTTTGGGTGGCAGCCGGCAATCCGCATTCGATCAGGCGCGCGGCAAAGCGCGGCTTCAACCTCATCCTCGACCAATATGCTTCGCCGGCGACGCTGGCTGAGCGCATCGCGATCTACAGGCAAGAGCGCGAAGCAAGCGGCCTCCGCTTTGATCCGATGCAGGTGACGGTTGCACGCCAGCTCTATGTGGCGAAGGACAAGGCCGACAAGGAAGCCGCCCTGATACGTCAGGCCGAATACACCAAGCGTACGATCGATGTTTCACGCGATCCGTCGGCGAAGACCGGATCGCACGTCCTCGCTTACGCCGACAGGGCGGGTGCCACGGAAGAGAATGCTCTTTACGGCACGCCTGACGAAATTGCGCGCATGATCGAAACGTTGCGTGGTGCCGGGGTCGCCTATGTTCTGCTCACAATTGCCGGCGGCACCGAACAGCTTCGCCGCTTTGCGCGCGAGGTCATGCCTGCCTTTGTCCACGAGGCCAGCGCGCGTGCAGCGGAATGACGATGTTGCGTAATGGCTGACACACTCAAACCCCGAGACGGCAAGGAGGTCGAGGAGGCCGTGCGCTGGGCGCTGGGCAACGACAAGGCGCTCGAACTTGCCGGGCGGGGGACCAAGCGCGCGATCGGCCGGCCGAGCCAGACCGATCTGACGCTCGATCTGTCCGGCCTGACCGGCGTTACCCTTTACGAGCCGGCCGAACTTGTGCTCGCCGCGCGCGCAGGCACGCCGCTTTCCGAAATCGAGGCGCTGCTCGAGAAGAACAACCAGGAATTCGCTTTCGAGCCGATAAACTATGGGCCATTGCTCAACGGTGAGACGAAGGGCGGCACTTTGGGCGGCGCCATCGCCGCGAACCTCTCCGGACCGCGCCGCATCAAGTCGGGCGCCGCGCGCGATCACTTCCTGGGTTTCACGGCCGTCACCGGCCGGGCGGAAACAATCAAGTCCGGCGGCCGCGTGGTGAAAAACGTTACCGGCTATGATCTCTGCAAGCTGCTGGCCGGATCGTGGGGCACGCTGGGCGCGATGACCGATATCATTGTGAAAGTGCTGCCCAAAGCCGAGACCGAGGCCACCGTGCTTATCGCCGGACTCGACGATGCGCGCGCCTGCGCCGCCATGGCGGACGCGATGGGCTCCTCGTGCGACGTCTCGGGGGCGGCGCATTTGCCCGACCACGTCGCGTCCTGTTTCGATGGTCTTCCCGCGGCGCAGGCCTCGACAGTGCTGCGGCTGGAGGGCTTCGCGCCTTCGGTTGCGCACCGCCGGAAAACCCTTGCCGCATTGATGAAAAGCTTCGGGCCGGCGGCGCTTCTCGATGAAAAAAACTCGCGCGCTCTCTGGCGCAGCATCAGGGACGTCAAACCATTCGCCGCCGCGGCGGCGCGCGGGCGGCCGCTCTGGCGCATTTCCGTTGCGCCCAGCCGCGGTCACGAAATTGCCGCCGCGATCACCCCGGCAGCCCAGATGTTCTACGACTGGGGCGGCGGGCTCGTTTGGGTGGCGATGCCTTTCACCGGCGAGCCCGATGCGGCGGCTGTCCGCGGCGCGGTTGCCGCTGTCGGTGGACACGCGACCCTCATCCGCGCGCCGGCGGCTGTTCGCGCCGCCGTCGATGTGTTCGCCCCGGAAGACCCAGCCGCGCGCGCTCTGGCGAGGCGCGTGAAGGACAGTTTCGACCCCAAGGGCCTGCTCAATCCCGGGCGCATGTGGGCGGGGGTGTGAGATGACATGCGCCGCCAATGGACTTTTCCCGGATCAGCGGCGCGCCGTTTCGCTTCGCTCGTGCCGCGCCGCGCGCGGGACACGACGCTGACATGCAAACCTCCTTCACCATCACGCAGCTGCTGGACCCGCAGGTCGCATCCTCGGAGAAAATTCTGCGCGCCTGCGTGCATTGCGGGTTTTGCACCGCGACCTGCCCGACCTATGTCTTGCTCGGCGACGAGCTCGATTCGCCGCGCGGACGCATCTACCTGATCAAGGAGATGCTCGAGCAGGACAAGCCCGCCACACGCGAGGTGGTCAAGCATGTCGATCGGTGTCTGTCGTGCCTCGCCTGCATGACCACCTGCCCATCCGGGGTGCACTACATGCACCTGGTCGATCATGCGCGCGAGCGCATCGAGAAGACCTACAAGCGCCCGTTGGCCGACCGCATGTTGCGCGGGCTGCTTGCGCGGGTGCTGGTCAACCCGGCGCTTTTTCGCATCGCCGTCGTGGCCGGGCTGATCGCGCGGCCACTGGCGCCGGTACTGGATTTATTGGGCCTGCGCCGCATGGCGGCGATGCTCCGGCTGACACCTCGCGGCAAGCCGGCGCCACCGGTCGACCGCACGGGCAAAGTCTATCCGGCGGAAGGACGGCGGCGCGGCCGGGTCGCGCTGCTGTCCGGCTGCATCAATCCCGTGCTCGCGCCCTCGACCAACGAAGCCGCCATCCGTTTGCTCAATCGTCACGGCATCGAGGTGGTGGTTGCCGCCGGCGAGGCCTGTTGTGGATCGCTGGTCCATCACATGGGACGCGAGGACGAAGCGCTGTCACAGGCCCGCAACAACATCGATGCGTGGACGCGCGAGATCGACGGACCAGGACTCGACGCGATCCTGGTCACCGTTTCCGGCTGCGGTACGACCGTCAAGGATTACGGATTTATGCTGCGCAACGATCCGGTCTACGCCGCCAAGGCCGCCCGTGTCTCAGCGCGAGCACGCGACGTCACCGAATACCTGGCAACGCTCAAGCTGCGGGGTGCGGCCGCGCCCTTGCCGCTCACAATCGCCTATCACGCCGCTTGCTCGCTGCAACACGGCCAGCAGGTCCTTCGGCAGCCCAAGGATTTGCTCAGCAAGGCGGGCTTCGTGGTCAAGGACGTGCCCGAAGGCCATTTGTGCTGCGGTTCGGCGGGCACATATAACATTCTCCAGCCGGCAATCGCGCAGCATTTGCGGGCGCGCAAGCTCGCAAACATCGAGTGGCTCAAACCGGACGTCATCGCCGCCGGCAATATCGGCTGCATCATGCAGCTTGCCGCCGGCACGGCCATCCCGGTCGTCCACACAGTCGAATTGCTCGACTGGGCAACCGGCGGCCCCGCGCCGCAACCGCTCGCCACGCTGGCCGACGCGGCCAGCTAGTCCGTCCCGCGCCCCCGGCTGGCCGATCCCGGTTTACGGGGAGCACCGGCTTCCAGCCGCCTCGGAAAACGCTTAACGTTTGCTGCAGTTCGGGTATCGGGGCCCGCGCTAAAATCGGCATACGACCGAGAAAAAAGATTTTGGGGAGACGCCAGATGATTACACGCCGCGATATGTTGTCCGCAGCTGCCAGCGCGACCGCGATGGCGGCTCTGCCGCATGCGACTCCTGCGCGCGCGGCCACGCCGCCGACCGGCAAGCAAGCCGCTGGCTGGTATCGATACAAGATCGGCAAGTTCGAAGTGACGGTCGCCACGGACGGCATCGCTCGCTTCAAGATGGCGGAAGATCACGTCATCAACGTTAAGCTGGATGCGGTCAACGCGGCGCTCGCCGAAGTCTTCATGGAAAAAGGCATGATGACGACGCCGTACAATCCGGTTGCGGTGAACATCGGCTCCAATCTTCTGGTCATCGACACCGGCACCGGTGAAGCCAACTACAAGAAATCCAATGGCGTCGGCGGGCAGTTCATCAGCAACCTCGCGGCATCCGGCATTGACCGCTCCGCCGTCGATACCGTGATCATCTCGCATTACCACGGCGATCACATTAACGGCCTGCTGATGGCCGACGACTCGCTCA
Organism: Pseudolabrys sp.; assembly: GCA_035626335.1. Classification (GTDB taxonomy): domain Bacteria; phylum Pseudomonadota; class Alphaproteobacteria; order Rhizobiales; family Xanthobacteraceae; genus Pseudolabrys. The sequence goes on along the minus strand of DASPNW010000020.1, from coordinate 10,639 downwards.
CCTATCCGAACGCCGAAATCCTGGTGCCTGCGGCCGAGCACAAATACTGGATGGACGATGGCGAGATGAGTCGCGCCAGCGCCGGCCGCATCGCGACCAACTTCAAAAACATCCGGCGCGTATTCAACGCCGATGTGATGAAGCGCGTGCGCACCTACGAGTGGGGCAAGGAGGTTGTTCCCGGCATCACCGCGCATGGCACGCCCGGCCACACGCCCGGTCACACGTCCTACGTGATCGCTTCAGGGTCAGAACAAGTCTATCTGCAATCCGACGTTACGCACGTGCCGTTCCTGTTCGTGCGGCATCCCGACTGGCATGCCTTCTACGACCAGGATGGCGCCATGGCAGAAGCCACCCGCCGCAAGGTTTACGACATGCTGGCGGCGGAAAAACTGCGGGTGCAGGGATTTCACTATCCCTTCCCGTCGCTCGCCCATGTCGAGAAAGACGGCAGCGGTTACCGCTACATTCCGGTACCGTGGAATCCGACGATCTGATCGCTGTGGGGCAGATCAGCCGGCTCAGTTCGTGGCATGCGCGAGCTTGCTCCAGTCAGCGGCCTGGATCCGGACGATCGGCTTGTAGCCGCCGTTGCGGTCCGGTTTGAATACAGACGCTTCGCCCTCGCGGACGTCGAACCAGTCCTTGCCGAAGGCATCCAGGATGTTCGGCTTATGCGTGACCACGATGATATTGGTGCCGGCGGGCGGCACTGTGCCGGCAATCTTGCGTAAGGCCGCGGTGCGCCGGTTGTTCTCGATCGGCGTAACGACGAGTCCGCCCTCGGTGTAATCGGCCGAGGCCTCGACATCGCCGAAACCCATCAGCGCGCCCGTGTCGATTGCCCGCTGAAACAGGCTGGTGTGGACCTGCCCGACTGGAATCCCAAGCTTGTGCAGCGAATCTCCGATCGATTTGGCGAACGCGCGACCCTCGTAGTTGAGCTGACGCTGGGCGGCGACGTTCTTCGGATTGAGCGGGTCGGTGTCGGCCTGATCCTGGTAGGTAGCGCCGTGGCGGAAGACGATGACGTAGCCGCCATCGCGCAGCGCACTGACCCAATCGGCTTGCGCCGGTGTGGGCTGACCGCCGGCTGGCAGCAACAGAAATGCCAGAAAGGCGAACAGCGACGCCAATGGAAAAATGCGGATCATCATGAGGTCCTCCTCGATTGTTCAGTCCGGAATTTCCAGATCGCCCGTCGCGGCTAGTGGGCGCGTGCTATTTCAGGCAGCGCGAGCGGCAGGCTTTCGTTCACTTTGAATGCGGGCGGGTTCCAGAGCAGCGAGACCAACATCAGCGCAATGATGACGGCGTCGACAAAAACACCGACGATCCTCGAAAAAGGGTCCTTCATTCAAACGAGGCTTCAGTGGGATGTATGTCTGTACCGCGCAAGCATGGCTTACGGCGACAAAATATGTCGGCCGCCAACGTAAAACTTGGACAGAAGCGACTTTTTATTGACTAAAAGCGACAATCATCAGTTTGCATGACGCGCCGCTCGGCTTCAGACACAAATTCCCGGTAACATGCAACGCAACTCCAACGCCGGGGAAAGCCATGCGAGCTATTTCTATTGCGTTCGGGCTCATGATTGTTCTGTTGCCTGCGTCTTCGCAAGCTCAGAGCGCGCAAGTCGAAGCCTGCCGCGCGGCCCTACAATCAAAGAAACCTTGCGCCGCTACTCGCTCAAACACTCCCGCGCGCAGCACTTGCATCCAGGCTGCGATGCAGCGGTGCAAAGCCAACGGTCCAACCGCAATGTAGGATCGATTCGTCCTTAGCGGACATTCCGGTTGCGCGGCCGAATGTCTGCTTTGGTCCAAAGCGGACCTCGGCGGTCTTTTCGTATTCTCTCGACGGCGGTAACATGACGCGTCACGCGAGGGGGCGACTTTCCTGAATACAGGGAGGCCGCTATGAACGAGAAGGTTTTACTCATCGGCATTGCATTATTATTTGCAGCTGCGTCGCCGGTATTTTCCCAGCAAGCCCCGCCGCAGTCAGAGCAGGCAAAACAGATTGAAACGCTAGTCAACAAGGCTGCGGTACTCGTTGATAAAGAGGGCAAAGCGGCCTTCGTCGCATTCAGGAAAAAAGACAGCGAGTGGTTTCATGACACCACATACTTATTTGCCTACGACCTGAAAGGAAACGTATTGCTCAATCCGGCATTCCCGAAACGTGAAGGAACGAACGTGACCGGTCAAAAAGATGCAAAGGGCAAGCTATTTCACAACGAGATTATAAAGACTGCTGAAACCAAAGGATCGGGATGGGTCGATTACATGTTTCCGAAGCCGGGACAGACCGAACCCTCGCAGAAATGGGCCTTCGTGAAGAAGGTGACGGTAGATGGCGTTCCTGGCTTGATCGCCGCCGGTTTCTATCCTGAATAAGGTTTGGATCTCAAAAGCCGGATGTAGAAGGCTGCCCCTGATTGCCGCCTCTTTCATACCCGATGGAGTCGACGCAACCCCGCAATTGTCCCCTATCGGCTCAAAGCAGACACGCCAGTCGCCTCGATGAATGTCCACTTGCGGGGTAAGCCGGACATGGCGCCAATAAATGTTGCATAGTCCGGTCTCCATGCTCGACCGTACCCAATACTTTGCCATACTCGCGGGAGCGGCCGGCGGCGCGATTGCGATCGCAAGCATGGAGGCGTTCTCCATCAGCGCCGCTTTTCCGCTTATGGCCATACCTTTCGCGACCTCGATCGTCACAGTGTTGGGTTCGCCCAAAGCACCGCCGGCACAGCCGCGTGCTCTGATCGGCGGCCACCTTGTCTCGACGCTGGTTGGCCTGCTGATCGTCAAAGCGTGCGGACCGGGGCCGTGGGCCGCCGCGTTGGCCGTTGGTCTGGCGATGGCCGCCATGCACGTGACTGACACGTTTCACCCACCGGCTGGGATCGATCCACTTGTGGTGGTCGTCAACAACATGTCGTGGAGTTTCTTGGTCGTGCCGGTCGGCATAGGAGCGCTGCTGCTGTCACTGTTCGCTTTCGCTTGGCACAATCTCGTCGCGCGAGGTGCCAATAAGGGCGACACGTGGCCTGTACGATGGTGGTAAGTGCCAGCCGCCTCCGGCTATGCCCCTTCCAGCGTGCGCGTTTGACGCGGTACGATGTTTGGCCTGAACCTTGTCGGGGGGGATCCTTATGAAACCAAGATCGTTTGTTCGATGGTTATCCACGCTCGGCGCGATTGCCTTGATGACGGTGGGGGCAGCATCCGCGGCGGATGTGCGCGTCATGATCTCGGCCGGCTTTTATGCGGTCTATTCCGAGCTCGGCCCGGCTTTCGAGCAGGCGAGCGGTCACCACCTGATCACGACGCGCGGCCCATCGATGGGTGACTCCCCCGAGGCGATTCCCACTCGGCTCGCGCGAGGCGAGGCCGCGGATGTCGTGATCCTCGATGGAGCGACTGCCGATGAGCTCGGCAGGCGGGGATTGGTGCGCGCCGACAGCAAGATCGAATTCGCCCGCTCGCTGATCGGCATGGTCGTGCGGGCCGGGGCTGCAAAGCCCGATATCGGCAGCGTCGAGGCCCTGCGGAGCACGCTGCTGGCGGCAAAGTCCATCGCATACTCGGACAGCGGTAGCGGCACTTACCTTTCGACGACACTGTTCCCTAAGCTCGGCATCGCAGACCAGCTCGCGGGCAAGAGCCGAAAGGTGCGAGGACCGCCGTCCGGCGAGCCGGTGGCCGCGGTCGTCGCGCGCGGCGAAGCCGAGATAGGATTTCAGCAGGTCAGCGAGCTGATCCATGTCCCTGGCATTTCTTTCGTGGGCACGATTCCGGCAGAGCTGCAACCAATGTTTTTTTTCGCGGGCGCGCTCACCAGTACGGTCCAGCAGCCCGAGGCGGCCAGCGCGCTGATCCGCTTCCTCGCATCGCCCGAAGCAGGACCGGTGATCGTGAAGGCCGGGCTGATGCCACCCGCGGAACGATAACTCGGCGGACAACCGGACTGCGTTCCGAGACAACGTCTTGGGACAACGTCAGAAAGGTCGGAGGCCGTTTGTCATGGATTTTAGATTATCGCCTGAACAACTGAGGCTTCAGGGGGCGGCTCGAGAGCTGGCTCGGTCGGAATTCGCGGGACGCGCCGCTGAAATCGATCGCTCGGAAGCCTATCCCTTCGAGAACGTTGCTGCTCTCAAGGCGGCAGGTTTCATGGGCTATACCATTCCCGCAAGTTACGGCGGTCGGGGCGGAAGCTTTTTCGAGGCGACGCTGATCATCGAAGAGATGGCGCGCGTCTGCGGTGCAACTGGACGCATCGTCGTGGAAGCAAACATGGGGGCCATTTCTGCAGTGATGCAGTACGGGTCGGAAAAGCAAAAACGTCTTGCCGCCGATCACGTTCTTTCCGGCGACAAACCCGCGATCTGCATCACCGAGCCAAATGCCGGCTCCGCCGCGACCGAGATGACCACGCGGGCCGACAAGCGTGGCAATACATACATCCTCAATGGCAAGAAGCACTGGATCACCGGCGGGGGTGTTTCCAAATTCCATCTGATCTTCGCGCGTGTTTTTGATGAGCGCGGAGAAGAGCAGGGGATCGGCGGTTTCATTGCGCTTGGCGGTACGCCCGGGTTGATCGTCGGCAAGCGAGAGCCGGCCATGGGCTTGCGCGGTATTCCGGAGACAGAGCTTATCTTCGAGAATCTCGAAATCCCGGAGGATATGCTTCTTTCGCCGGGTCGCGGGTTTCGCAGCGGCTTTGCCGATCTCATCAACGCGTACAACAGCCAGCGCGTCGGCGCAGGAACGGTGGCGCTCGGTCTCGCTCAGGGCGCGTTCGACATGGCCTTGGCGTTTACCAAGGAGCGCAGACAGTTCGGACGGCCGATCGCCGAATTCCAGGGCCTGCAATGGATGCTGGCGGATATGGCGATCGCCCTCAATGCCGCCAGGCTCGGTCTCCATCAGGCGGCGCTCAGCGCAAACCCATTTCCTGATCCTCTTCTCGCCGCGCAGGGAAAAATCCTCGCTTCGGAAATGGCGAACACGGTCACCAATCAGGCTCTTCAGCTTTTTGGTGCGCGCGGCTACTCGCGAGATTATCCGCTCGAGCGAATGGTGCGCGACGCTCGCATGTTTTCTATCGCCGGGGGAACCGCGCAGGTTCTGCGGACACTCGTGGCGTCCAAAGTTCTCGGAATCAAAATCCCGCAAACGCGCGATGGTTACGTCGAAGTCCCGTCGCCATCGGCATTTATGGCAGCCCAGTAGTACCGAAGACGCCTGCACAGCAGTCAGGCCGGAGGTAGATCGGTAAGGGCGCTCCAAAAAATTCGTGACTTGGCGGCAACAATTCACATGAATTCGCGATCGCAGCGCTTTGCGTCCACCGAACAGCCACAAATCGTTGTAGGAATGTCGGCCCCGACCTCGTGGACGGGGTATGGGGAATACCAGGTAGAGATCGGGGCCGCGCTCTCTGGGGACGAGAGCGGCCCCGAATTTACTACCCTTCCAATCGTCACGATCATCAACAGTTCGCGACTGCGCGGAGCCCCGCTGGCCCGCGCAAAGCCATTTCCTCGCGGAATGCCATCGAGTTCTTTGGCTGACGGTGAGTGCAGCTGAACTGGATACCTGCACTGCCCGCATGGCACGCGTCAGATTGCCCCAGCGTGGTGTCGTGCTACCGCATGCCGGCAATCGGCGCTGCGGCACGCGTCTGTCATTATTACAAATTCGGTCAGATCGATTTGCAGAGATGTCTGCGCCGCTCAGTGTTCGCTCACCATCGATAACGACTTCTTGAGTTAGCACCGCCGGGGTTGGCGCGCATACTTGAAAGCCTCCGGCTCGGTTGAGATGGGTGCGCTCGCAGGCAAATTCGCGCGGGCGATTTACCGGCGCGTACAGTTTGGCAAAGCATGCCAGATAGCCACGGCCAGAGCCGAGTAACAACGAGGCCAGACCCGCGAGTGATAACAGGGAGTAATCCCATGGCCATCAATCTCGTCACGCTCATAGAGCAATATCTAACCCCCGACCTGGTCAAACGCATCGCCGCCGCGCTTGAGCTCGATCGCAACGATACCAGCACCGCCATCGATGCTTCGGTGCCTGCGCTCCTCGCTGGCATTTGTGGCGTCGCCTCGCAAAAAGGTGGAGCCCAGAAGCTGTTCGACACTGCGAGCCAGCAAACTGGCGCACTCGACAAATTTGCCAACATGATCGGTGGCAATAAGACTGCCTTGATCGACAACGGATCGCAGCTGCTGACGTCGTTGTTCGGCGGGCAGCAACAGAGCGCGCTCGCGGGAGCCGTTGCCCAGTATTCCGGGCTCAATACAGGTAAAGGCAGTGCGTTGCTTGGAATGCTCGCGCCTGTTGTCATGGGTACCATCGCCGGGCAGCCCGCGGTTCGCGGCGGCGACACCGGTGCTCTCGCCAATCTTCTTGCAAGCCAGAAGGACAACATCGCCGCGGCGATGCCCTCGGGTTTCGCAAAGTTGCTTGGCGGTACAGGACTGCTCGACACGCTCGGCGATGCGGCAAGAAGGACGGGCGCCGAAGCGACGCGGGCCGCTGCGTCAGTCGCGCGAACTGTCGACGATTCGCGGCGCTCGGCGGCGTCCACCTCGACCAACTGGCTCCTCTGGGCCGTCGTTGCCGCCGCGGTTGCCGGCCTGCTCATCTACCTGTTGGCCAAACCGGCGGAACAGGTGGCTCAGCAAGGGGTCACTGCCGTGCAAAGTCTGATGGTTGGCGGCCTCGATGTCGGCAAGCAGGTCACCGACAGTATCGGCAGCCTGCGCACAACGCTCGCCGGCATCACCGACACCGCTTCGGCGCAGGCGGCGTTGCCCAAGTTGCAGAACGCCACGGCTCAGATCGATAAAGTCAGCGGGATGATCGGGCAAATGTCGGAGGGGCAGCGAAAGGTGCTCGCCGGATTGGTCAATCCCGTGATGTCGACGCTCAATCAGCTATTCGACAAAGTGCTGGCGATTCCCGGCGTGGCAGAGATCATCAAGCCCACGATCGATACGCTGAAAACGAAGCTCGCGATATTGACGGCTTGAACCTTTACCGGTCTTCGACATCGACCGTCGGCATGCGCCGACGGTCGATGCAATTTGGCAATAAGCACACTGCGATGCATTGAGTCCGCTATCGGCTCAAAACAGACGTCATCGAGGCCTGAACATTCCGCGCAGCCGTCGCTTTATCTTTTTGTCTGCATCGAAAGCATACCGAGTAAGAGCGACAGATCTTTCGTTTCCTCGAGCGCCCACAATGCTTGCAGGACCGCATCAGTACGTTCCGCCGGCCAACGCTTGCCGACGTTGCTCCGGAATTTCCGCTCGATGTCGGCACGGTTCATTGGCCGTCCGACGAACCCGGGCACGTCGTCGACCTCGCTGACGATGCGCCGTCCGTCCGCGAGAATGGCGGTGATACGTGTCGGCACCGTGGATGGGCCGGTGCGTGCCGTGAGCGCCTGATCTTCGCTTACCGTGATCTTGCGCATAAAGGAGAGGATGCGCGGATCGCGAAACTTTCCAGGTTCGTAGCTGTCGTTGTTGATTTCGCCGTCGAACATGGCTCGGGCCGTTATGTAGGGCAGGCTGTGATCCGCCGTGTCCCGCGTAGCCGGCGTCCATTTCTCGGGGTCGCGCCCGGTCTGCTCGTAGCCCCGGCGGGTGGTGGCTATTTCGATCGCCGCGATGCGATCGAGATCGCCTGCCTCCTTGGCGATTGCGACGCTGGCCACGATCGCGGTCTGGGCGTAGATCACGGCCTGATAGGGTTTCATGCCGCACTGATGAATCCTGAATGAGACATCGCGCCGCCCGAAGGCGCCGACATCCACTTCGGCCGGCTTGGATACCAGCGCAAAGAAGCCCTTGCGTCCTTCGAAAATTGGCTCCGGGCCGGTGAGACCGTCGCGTGCCAGCATGGCGGCGAAAACCGCATTGCGCCCGGCTTCGGCGTCGGCAAGCCCTTTCCAATCGGAATTGGACTGCGTTCGAGTCTGTCCCATCGGGATGTGGTCGTTGATGGCGAGATTGACGGCCTGCAAAAGCCGGTCGGGAGGCAGCTTCATCAACTTGCCTGCCGAGAGCGCCACTGCCGGGAGGCTCAGCACCGGAGTGTCCCAGTTCCCGATGTCGACCACATCGGCCAGCCGACAGTTGATCTCGTAGGCGAGCACGATTGCGGTGATGAGTTCCGATGCAGTTGCTCGCTCGGCCTCCGCAACCGCGAGACATGCCGCGATATGATCGCTCGGATGGCCGGTAAAATGTCCGACATAAACATCGTTCAGGTCGTAGTAGCGGAAGGCGGCGCCATTAGCGAAGGTTGCAAGATCGGGCATGGTGCGCCGATCGGTGCCAATGACGCTTGAGGTGTCACCGCCGTGCGCCAGCGCGATGTCACGGCAAATGCGCACTGGTTTTTCATCGAACGCCGCGATCCCGCACCCTAGCGTATCAATGACATGCGATTTGACCCGTTCGATGGTCGCGGCATCGAGATCACCATAGCTTAGCCGATCGGCGTAGGCAGCTAGCCTATCGGCGAGCGGGCGAGCGGTCTCCTCCGGCGATGCGGCGCGCGCCGGTTGCAAGCCGCAAAAACGAAGCGCCGCCAGGCCGGCGACGACATGGCGGCGCGAGATCCTGTAAGGCATAGCCTGTTCCACTCGTTGGACACATTAACCGGTGTCTCAATCGTTGCAACGGGCCATGTCCACCGACGACCCCCGGCGGTCATCTAACTTGATGCACGCCATTGATTGACATTCCGCTGCAGACGACGAGTGTTTGAGTTGGTATCGGCAGGCAGAGCCCGGTCAATAGCCCGGTCAGCCCAAGTCATTCAACATGTTATTCAACAGCTCTGGACGGAGCCTGGAATGCGATATGCCTCATTGATCCTCGGTGTTCTTTTCGGTCATGTCGCGTCGGCCGGCGCAACCGAAGTGCTTTTAAAGGCGCGCGATCAGGTGACTGCAAGCTGGATAAAGGAGGTGTCAGCAAAATTTCACGCGATCGTTGAAAGACAGATCCCCGGTCTTAACGCCGTGATCTTCCAGGTTCGGGCTGCCCACGTAGCGAACTTTGTGAAGTCGGCACAGGAAAACCCGGCGATCTCGGCTGTAGAGGCCGGGGGCGATTATCGACGGCTTTTTCGGATGACGCCAACGACCAATTTCGACACCGTACAAATTTCTCAAGCGCAAAAAGAAGCAGTATCAAGACTTCGCGAACGAAAAACGTCAGCTTTAGTCTATGTCACTCAACTTCGACCGGCGGGCATATCTCTTGAGCTTCTCAGAGGCGCTCTCACGATCGCGGACGGGTTTAGCAAGGAGAACGGCATAAAACTAAATCTGGCTCCCGGAATGCAGGTTGACGCCATTCAAAAGGATATTAATCAACGCGGTCCTTCGTCTTTCGTCTGGCATGGGAAAGTTGAAAATCGCAAGGCTGCGCCGAGCAAAAAAGATGGCGTAGCGACTTTCGTTGTCCAGGACGGAAAAATTTCAGGGACGGTCGTTATTGGATCGGATGTTTACATCGTCAATCCACTCGGCGATGATTCATACGCCATAGTGAAGACAAACCCGAGTTTGTATCCGTCGGAGCATCCGCCGGGAACGACACCCAATACACATGATGCGCCCGCAATCCGTCAGCAAAAGGAAGGTCTTCTCCAAAATCAATCGGTAGCTGTCATCCGCGCCTTGGTTCTTTATACGCCAGCGGTTCGGAAAGCATTGGAGCAATTCGGCTCAAGCCCGGACGCGCTTGCAACCCTCGCTGTCGAAAGCACAAATCTCGCCTCGAAAAACAGCAACGTAAGGATGTCGCTCAACCTCGCGAAGTCCGAAGAAATTGCCTATGTCGAGAAGGATTTCCCCTCGGACCTTGCGATGTTGCAGAAATCCGCATGGGTCAAGACGGAACGAGAGGCAACAAAAGCGCATGTCGTTTTTCTTCTGACTACTGTTGCCGACTATTGCGGCCTTTCAGATGTCATCCTTGCTGATAAAGGCAGTGCCTTTGCGGTCGTAAATTACATATGTGCAGTGGGAAATTTTTCGCTGGCACATGAATTTGGCCACCTGTTGGGACTAAGACACGAGCGTGCCGTGGACAAAGCCGACAAGCCTTTCAGGAGTGGGCATGGCTACGTCTACAAAAATGAATGGCGGACGATAATGGCAACGCGCAAAGCGTGCGCCTCGTGTCCGCGGATTCCCTTTTGGTCAAATCCGTCAATCAATTATAACGGTGTCCCCGCGGGCACCAAGGATTATGAGGACGAGGCCGACGTGATCAACGATACCGCCCCCATCATCGCGGGCTTCCAATAGGCTTCGTGATTTGCTTCCGGCGGACGGGTCTGTTGACTTTATTCCTATAGGGTGATATTCCTATATGCGTCCTGCTCGATTGAGGGCGTCATCTAGAGGCGTCTTGATGGTGGAGCAGGATGCGGCGCCCGCTGGCGTGCCTCGCAAAGCACGCACCCGGGCGGCATCGGAACTCCGCCCGGCGGCCAATACGGGCTGCCCGCCAGGAGCATGGCTGACGGCGGACAAGCACGGTGTGCGAAATCCCCCGCAAAGCGCGGCCGATGCCGGAAGG
>DASPNW010000019.1:0-78418 GCA_035626335.1 Pseudolabrys sp. | reverse complement strand
ATCAGGCGTTCAAGAAGAACGTCGAAGAAGAATACCGGCAGAACCAGGAGCGCTACCGCTTCCTCAAGTGGGCACAGCGCTCGTTCGACAATTTCAGCGTGGTGCCGCCCGGCACCGGCATCTGCCATCAGGTGAATCTCGAATACCTCTCGCGCGTCGTCTGGCACCGCAAGGACAAGGTCAAGGCCGACGGCAAGGCCGCCACGATGGAAGTTGCCTATCCCGACACACTCGTCGGGACCGATTCGCACACCACGATGGTGAACGGCCTGTCGGTGCTCGGCTGGGGCGTTGGCGGCATCGAAGCAGAGGCGGCCATGCTCGGCCAGCCATTGTCGATGGTGCTGCCTGAGGTGATCGGCTTCAAGTTTGCCGGCAAACTCAAGGAAGGTGTCACCGCCACCGACCTGGTGTTGACCGTGACCGAGATGCTGCGCAAGCGCGGCGTGGTCGGCAAGTTCGTCGAATTTTTTGGCCCGGGTCTGGCACACCTCACGATTGCCGACCGCGCCACGCTCGGCAACATGTCGCCGGAATACGGGGCAACCTGCGGCTTTTCGCCGATCGATGACGACACCATCCGCTATCTTAAAGATACGGGGCGTTCACCCGAGCTGGTCGCCCTTGTTGCTGCCTATGCCAAGGCGCAAGGCATGTTTCGGGTCAAAACGACGCCCGATCCAATGTTCACCGACATCCTCAAGCTTGAACTGGGATCGGTCGAGCCCTCGCTCGCGGGTCCAAAGCGCCCGCAAGATCGCGTTGCATTGAAGGAAGTGAAAGCTGGCTTCGCCACTTCGATGGACAAGGAATTTGGCAAAAGCGCCGAGGCGAAGAAACGGGTGAAAGTGTCCGGCAAGGACTATGATCTTGGTCACGGAGACGTTGTGATCGCGGCGATCACCTCTTGCACCAACACCTCCAATCCGAACGTGATGATTGGTGCTGGCCTTCTAGCCCGCAAGGCCGCGGCGAAGGGATTGACGACCAAGCCCTGGGTGAAAACTTCGCTCGCGCCAGGGTCGCAAGTCGTCGGCGAATATCTCGACAAGTCCGGCCTGCAAAAGGATCTGGACAAGCTCGGCTTCAATCTGGTCGGCTTCGGCTGCACGACGTGCATCGGCAATTCCGGTCCGCTGCCGCCGGAGAACTCAAAGGCGATCAACGATAACGATCTGGTCGCCGCCGCGGTGTTGTCGGGCAACCGTAACTTCGAAGGCCGCGTTAATGCGGACGTGCGCGCCAACTATCTCGCTTCGCCGCCGCTGGTGGTGTCCTACGCCATCGCCGGCTCGATGAATGTCGATGTCGCGCGGGAGCCGCTTGGTGTCGATCAGAAGGGCAAGAAGGTCTTTCTGAAAGATATCTGGCCGTCGAACAAGGAAATCGGCGACTTTGTTGCCAAGAACATCACCCGTCAGATGTTCGCCAAAAAATACGCGGATGTATTCAAGGGCGACGCGAACTGGCGCAAGATCAGCGTCAAAGGCGGCGTCACCTACGACTGGGACAAGAAGTCGACCTACGTGCAGAACCCGCCGTATTTCGTCGGCATGGGGCGGCATCCCAAGCCACTCGAGGATATCGTCGATGCGCGTGTGCTTGCCTTGCTGCTGGATTCAATCACCACCGATCACATTTCCCCTGCGGGCTCGATCAAGGTCGATTCGCCAGCCGGCAAATACCTGGTGGGCCACAAGGTCAAACCGGCCGACTTCAATCAGTACGGCACGCGCCGCGGCAATCACGAAGTGATGATGCGCGGCACATTTGCCAACATCCGCATCAAGAACCAGATGGTTCCGGGTGTCGAAGGCGGGGTCACTATCCATTATCCATCGAAGCAGCGCATGCCGATCTACGACGCCGCCATGAAGTACAAGGCCGACGGGGTCCCGCTGGTGGTGTTTGCTGGCAAGGAATACGGCAGTGGCTCCTCTCGCGACTGGGCCGCGAAAGGTTCGGTATTGCTCGGTATCCGTGCAGTCATTGCCCAATCGTTTGAGCGCATCCATCGCTCCAACCTGGTGGGCATGGGCGTGATGCCACTGGTCTTTGAGGAAGGAACCTCCTGGCAGTCGCTCGGGCTGAAAGGCGACGAGCACGTCACGATCCGCGGCTTGCACGGCGAACTTAAGCCGCACCAGCGTCTGATTGCCGAAGTTGTGTCGGGTAATGGCACCCTCAAGCGGGTCCCACTGGTCTGCCGCATCGACACCCTCGACGAACTCGACTACTTCAAAAATGGCGGCATTCTGCAGTACGTCCTGCGGCAACTGGCAAGTTGACGCCCGGTTAATTAAAGATGAGCAAAGTTGGGCCACTCACCGTGAAGTGAGTGGCGGGTGAAGGGGAGAACACTTTATAAGTCGCCGGCGAGGCGGGGATTGCGGTATCGAAATGACCTATCGCCACATTACCTTTGCAGTCGCGTTCATTTGCACCTTCGCGGCCGTACCGGCATTAGCCGAGCCACGTGCGGTCATTGAACTTTTCACAAGCCAAGGTTGCTCTTCCTGTCCGGCTGCCGACAAGCTGCTCGGCGAATTGTCACGGGACCCGTCACTCGTAACGATGAGTCTGTCCGTCGACTATTGGGACTATCTCGGTTGGAAAGACACTCTGGCGTTGCATGGTCATTCCGATCGGCAACGCGCTTATGCTGAAGCGCGCGGCGATCGCGAAGTTTACACCCCGCAAGCAGTCATCAACGGCACGGTGCACGTCCTTGGAAGCGACAAAGCGGCGATCGAAAAGGCAATTGCACAGACGCGGCGTAATCCCGCCGTACTTTCATTGCCGGTCACTATGGTCGTTGCCGACGGCAAAGTGACAGTAAACGTCGCAGCCGCACACAGCGAACTCCGCAGCGGCGAAGTGTGGCTCTGCCCGGTGACGGGCAAGGTCTCGGTTGAAATCGGGCGCGGCGAGAATCACGACCGTACCTTGACCTATCACAACGTCGTGCGACGATGGGTCAAGCTCGGTGACTGGAGCGGCAAGCCCGAATCCTTCAGCGTGCCGTTGAGCGAGCTTCCAAAGGGGGATTATTCGCTCAAGGACATCGATCATCTTGATGTCGTCGTGCAAAACGGCGTGGCTGCAAAACCGGGGCCGATACTTGGCACCGCATCTGCGGGCTGCTGCACCGCTCAGGCGAACTGAGCTCCAATTTCATCCTGTTCATCAAAAAAAATCAGGCCGGCTAAAAGCCGGCCCGAAGGCATTAGGGGATTGAACCGTACGCGGAACTCAACTGGCCCGGCCGATCGAACCCCGGGGGGCTGGGGGGCTGAGGAATCCGGTGCTCGGACCGGACCGGGCCTTGAGGCAACGCTCGCTTTATCCCAGCCCAGCGTGACCGGCGATTGACGGAAATTGGGCGTTATTGTGGGAGCCTTTAACGAGTTCGTGATCGTCGGCTCGTCTTTTTCTGCCAGTTTTTGGAGCACTTTGTGCGCGAAGGAAGCACTTGCCGTGAGCCGCCTGCGGCGCGATCATTACCCCCAACACAAAGGAGGCGCCGATGACGTTCGGATCCGGCGAAATTGACCCCAGCCAGTCCCACGGGGGCGGTACCCCGGTGCGTGCAGTGTCCGCCCTCGCAAATCAAGTGACCTTCAGCCGCCGCGAGCTCAATCGCATTCTCGACCTTTACGGCCGGAAAGTTGCCGCCGGTGAGTGGCGTGATTACGCTATCGACTTTCTGAAGGACCGGGCCGTCTTTTCGGTGTTCCGCCGCAGTTCGGAAGTTCCGATCTATCGCATCGAAAAAACTCCGAAGCTTGAGCGCCGCCAGGGCGCCTACAGCATCATTTCGGCAACCGGGCTTATCGTCCGCCGCGGCCACGAACTCGAGCGCGTGCTGCGCTCGATCGACCGCTCGCAATTGGCGGTAGTGAATTAGCCGCAGAGTCGCCGGTCAATCAAGGACTTGTTGCTGCGCCATCTCCCAGCGCTCGCTGCATCAATACGCTATCGAGCCAACGGCCGTGCTTGAAGCCGACGTCCTGCAAAATGCCGGCGTGGCGGAATCCGAGAGCCATGTGCAGTCCGATGGACGAGGCCTGTTTCGTCGAATCCCCGATGACCGCGATCATCTGCCGAAATCCGCCTGCCTCCGCTACCTCGATCAATGCCTTTAGCAGGGCCCGCCCGACGCCGCGGCGGTACATATCCGACGCGACATAGACCGAATCCTCGACCGTCCAGCGGTAGGCTGGGCGTGCGCGGTAAGGCGCGGCATAGGCGTAGCCACGGACCGTGCCGGCAATCTCTGCCGCGAGGTAGGGAAAATTATCGGCGAGCAGATGCTGCATCCGGCGCCACATCTCGCCTTCGTCGGGTGCAGCGAGTTCAAACGACGCCGTGCCATGCTCGACGGCCTGCGAGTAGATGCGGGTAATGACCGGAATATCGGTCGATCTGGCGGGGCGGATTTCGATGCTCATACGCTGCTGAGGCTAGCAAAACGAAAGCGCCCCGGCCTATAGCCGGGGCGCGAATCGCTATCTTGTCGCTCGTGTTACCGGCGATCGCCGAGGAAGCGCAGCAGGAACAGGAACAGGTTGATGAAGTCGAGATAGAGCGCCAGCGCGCCCATGACCGCCTTGCGGCCGGCAATGGTGCCGTCATCGTTGGCGCTGTACATCTCCTTGATCCGCTGGGTATCCCAGGCAGTCAGGCCGGCAAAGATCAGCACGCCGATCACTGAAATCGCAAAGTCGAGCCCGGTGCTTTTGAGGAACATGTTGACGATCATCGCGAGGATGATGCCAAACAGCCCCATGGTCAGGAACGAGCCGACCGGCGAGAGATCGCGCTGGGTGGTGTAGCCATAAATACTCAGTGCGCCGAACGACGCCGCCGAGATGAAGAAGGTGCGGGTAATCGACGCGCCTGTATACGCCAGAAACACCGACGACAGCATCAGCCCCAGCAATCCGGCGTAGAGCATGAACAGCATGAGTGCTGTGCCCGGCTGAAGGCTGTTGATCCGGAAGCTCATGAAGAAGACCAGTCCGAGCGTTCCCAAGAACAACACAATCGCCAGCGGACCGCTGAAGATGGCCTGTCCGAATGGCGTCAATGACGTGATGCGTCCCGCCGCATCGGTGACCACGGCAGCGTTGAAGGTAATCCAGGCGACAACGCCGGTCAGAGCGACGCCGGCGGCCATGTAATTGTAAACGCGGATCATGTAGGCGCGCAGGCCTGCATCGATCGCGGTAGCACGCGCGGCACCGAAGCCGCGGGCAGCTACGTTACGGTCGTAGTCCGACATCGAAGTTTCCTCTCTCATGTTCCGGCTTTCGGCCGGCTACGTCACGCGCGCCGGCATGGTGCCGTCGCGCTCGTGGACCGAATCTAGTGGTTGGTCAGCCTTGGCGCCAGATATGGCTTGATAATGGCCTCGCAATATTGCGGATCGTTAATGCCTGGTAGCGGGCGGTATTATAGCCAAAACGCCCGTTCGTCTGCGGCACGTGGCGGAATGTCGCAAACTACAGATTCCTCAATATTGGCGCGGCCTTCTGGCCGAGGGCCATAAACGTGCCGGCAAGTCCGAGGCCAACGGTAACGGCAACCGCGGCGAGCGCCGCCGCCAAGGCCGGCAAAGGCAACCAGGCGAAGGACAGGTGCATAAGTTCGCCTACGATCAACCGGGCGGCGAGCGTGCCACTGACCACTCCGAACAGCGCGGTCGCCACGCCGATCAGCAGATACTCGATACTATACGCGGCGAGCAGCCGGCCGCGGGTGGCTCCGAGCGTTTTGAGGATGACGGCGTCGTAGACGCGATAGCGATGGCCGGCGGCCAGAGCACCGCCCAGAACCAGTACGGCCACAACCAGCGTAATGGCGCTTGCACCGCGGATCGCAAGCACCAGATTGGCGACGATGCCGCCGATGGCGTCGAGCGCATCCTTCACGCGCACGGCAGTGACCATGGGAAATTTTTGCGCGACCGAGGCGATGAGGGCTGCCTCCTGCGCCGGCGCGCCACCGCCGGGATAGACGAGCGTGGCCAGACGGGTATGCGGTGCGCCGCGAAACGAATTCGGCGAAAAGACCATGACGAAATTGATTCCGAGGCTCTCCCAATCGACCAGGCGCATGTTGGCGATCGTCGCGGTCAGGTTTCGGCCCAGGACGTTCACCACCACGGGATCGCCGAGTTTGAGGCCGAGACCGTCGGCGATACGTTTCTCGAAGGACACCAGCGGTGGCCCGTCATAGTCGGCGGCCCACCACTTGCCTTCGACCAGGCGCGAACCAGCGGGAATTTCATTCGAGTAAGTGATGCCGCGATCGCTTTGCAGAACCCATGCCGCGTCATCTCTCGGTTTGATGTTCTCGGCTGGCGTGCCGCCCGCCGAAATGATGCGTCCGCGCAGCATCGGTACTTCGTCCAACCGTCCCGACGGTGCCTGCGCGCGTACGAAAGCACCGAACCGCTCCGACTGATCGGCCGGGATATCGAGGAAATAGAATGACGGAGCTTTTGCCGGCAGTTCGTTAGTGAATTGCCGCTGCAGGTTGCCGTCGATCTCGATGACGGTAACCAGGAGCGCAATGCCAAGGCCGAGCGAGAGCACGATGGTCGGCGTCAATGCACTTGGACGGTGGATGTTGGCCACCGCCATGCGCAGCTCCGTTGTGCGCGCCCGTGGCGCGCGCCTTGCCAGAAACATTACGAGTGCGGCGACGACGCGCAACAGGACAAATATTCCGGCGGCGGTGGCAACATAGATCATCGCGACGCGCCGGTCGTAGGCGAGCAGAACGACGACCGCGGCCAACACGGCCAGGGCGCCGGCGGTAAGCGCGATATAGCGCATGCGCGGCCGGCGCGGTTGGGAGGCGACCATGTCGCGAAACAATTCGCCGACTGGCACGTCGTGCGCGCGACCCAGCGGCCAGATCGTGAAGACGATCGACGTGAGCAGGCTATAGATCAGCGCCAGCGCCAGTTCACCCGGATGCAAAGAAGGCACGATCGGCAACGGAATAATGGCGCCAAATACCCAGGAAATCAGAAACGGCAACATCGCGCCGATTGTCAGGCCGATGGCGCCGCCGATAATCGCCAGCAAAAGAACTTGCGTGAGGTAGATGACGAAAACGCGACGGCCGCTCGCGCCCAGCGCCTTCATTGTGGCGATTGTCTCGCGGCGGCGGTCGAGGTGGCTCTTGACCGCGTTGCCAACGCCGACCCCGCCGACGAGAAGTGCCGTGAGGCCGACGATGGTCAGAAATTGTGTGAAGCGCTCGACATTGCGCTCGAGCTGTGGCGACGCATTGCTCCGATTGCGAATATCCCAGCCGGCTTCGGGCAATTGTTTGCGCGCTTGTGTCGCGACCGCCTTCGCGGCGTCATCGCCGGCGTTGTTTGCCGGCAAGCGCACGCGATAGTGCCAGCGCACCAGACTCCCGGGCTGCAGCAAGCCTGTCGCGCGCACCGCGTCTTCACTTACGAGCAAGCGCGGGCCGAAGCCGATCCCGCCCGCAAGCTTGTCCGGCTCGCTCATCAGCGTGGCGCGGATCTCAATGCTGGCATTGCCGATCGTCAGCCGTGCCCCCGGCTTGAGTTCAAGCCGCGCCATCAGGGTTGGATCCGCGACTGCGCCAAAAGCACCGTCGCGCGCTGCCAGTGCATCGGCGAGCGGTTGCGACGGATCGAGCACGACAGGGCCGAACAGCGGATAGGCGGCGTCGACACCCTTCATCTCGACCAGCGTTGCCTGACCGTCGGCGGCGCGCGCCATGGCGCGCATGGTTGCCGCGCTCGAAACCTGCCCCTGGCTTTTGAGAAATTCGCGCTCATTTGCTTCGGCTTCGCGCTGGATCAGTGTGAAAGCCAGGTCGCCGCCGAGGATGACGCGACCCTCGCGCGCCAGCCCATCGGCCAAGCTCGCAGCCAGCGAACCTACGCCGCCGATCGCCATGCTTCCAAGCGCGATGCAAGCGAGGAACACGTAGAAGCCGCGCAGACCGCCGCGCAGCTCGCGCAAGGCAAAACGCAGCGGCAGCCAATACCCATTCCCAGTCGCGACTGTCGAAATGCTCATGGCGGGGTCACGCCATCGATGCGGCCCGAGCGCAATCGCACGACACGTCCGCAACGCGCGGCCAAAACAGAATCATGCGTCACCAGAACCAAAGTCGTTCCGCGTTTTGTATGGCCGGCAAACAACAGATCGATGATCTGCTTTCCCGTGTCCTCGTCCAGATTACCGGTCGGCTCGTCCGCGACCAGGATTTGCGGATTAGGCGCGAGCGCGCGAGCAAGTGCAACACGCTGCTGCTCGCCGCCCGATAATTCGGCCGGGTAGTGATTGAGCCGCTCACCGAGGCCGACGGCCGCGAGTTCATCGCGCGCGCGCACATGCGCGTCTGCGACACCGGTCAATTCGAGCGGGACCGCGACATTTTCCATCGCGGTCATGGTCGGGATCAGGTGGAAGGACTGGAACACGATTCCAATATGACGGCCGCGAAAGCGCGCCAGGGCATCCTCATCGAGGGCGCTCAGATTCTCCCCCGCCACGGTCACCGTGCCCCTGTCAGCACGTTCAAGGCCCGCCATCACCATCAACAATGTCGATTTTCCGGAGCCGGATGGGCCCACCAAGCCAATTGCCTCGCCGTTACCTATATGTAGGTTGATATCCTTGAGGATATGAACACGGGCCGCTCCGTGCCCGAGCGAGAGATTCACACCGGCAAGCGCAATGACCGACCCAGCCTGGGAATTAGTATTCATGAGACCTCATATGTCACAACCCCGCTCATATGGGAGGAGCCCCGCCTGGGTCCAGCGTCTTGCAGTATGGGCGCTGGCGGCCGTCATCTTCATATTGCTCGCGGGTGGATCCGTGAGCGCGGCCGAACGGTCTGTCAAAATTGTGGTGCTCGGCGACTCACTCAGCGCCGGTTTCGGATTGCCCCTCGATGCAGCTTTTCCGGCGAGACTGGCGGAGGCGCTAAAGGCCAAAGGCATCGCGGCAACGATCGCCAATGCGGGCGTGTCCGGCGACACCGCCTCCGGCGGCCTCACCCGCCTCGACTGGTCGGTTCCGGAAGGAACGGATGCAGTTATTCTCGAACTCGGCGCGAACGACGCGCTGCGCGGACTTGATCCGAACCTCACCAAGGCTGCGCTCAATACAATTCTGGGCAAATTGAAGGACCGTCATATCGTCGTCTTGTTGGCCGGGATGCAGGCGCCGCGCAACTTGGGCGCCGATTATGTGCGCGATTTCGATGCGATTTACCCAACGCTTGCCTCGACTCACTCGGTCGTCTTTTATCCATTCTTTCTCGAAGGGGTAGCTGCCGATCCCAAATTGAATCAGAGCGATGGCTTGCATCCAAATGCTGCCGGGGTCGACGTGATTGTGGCGCGTATTCTGCCGCGGGTTGAGGAATTGATTGCCCGGGCGCGCACCGCACGGGGCTCGTAGTTGGAAGTCTCGCTATGCCACGTCTCTTCACTGGCGTTGAAATTCCGTCCGATGTCGGGCAAGCGCTTGCGACACTGCGCGGCGGCTTGCCGGGTGCGCGCTGGATCGATCCTGAAAACTACCACCTGACTTTACGGTTCATTGGCGACGTCGACGACGATGTTGCCCAGGAAGTTGCCTCTCTGCTTGGGCGCGTCAAACGTGGATCGTTCGAATTGCACATGGATGGGCTCACCTTCTTTGGCGGCCGAAAGCCGCGCGCGGTGGTCGCGAGCGTTTCGCCCGCCCAGGCCCTGCTCGATGTACAGGCTGAGCACGAACGGCTGATGCAACGCATCGGTCTGGATCCGGAAGGGCGCAAGTTTACGCCGCATGTAACGCTGGCCCGCCTGCGCGAGTCTTCCAGTCAGCAGGTCGCCGAATATCTTTCGGCCCGCGGCTATTTCCGCACCTCGCCTTTCCGCGTCTCGCGCTTCGTGCTTTTTTCCTCGCGTGCCTCTGTCGGCGGCGGCCCCTACGTTGTCGAGGCGAGTTATCCGCTCAGCGTCTGATTTCCTCACGCGGGATTGAGCAGCCGTGACTGCACGTCGAGGATCGCGTTCGCGACACCGTGCGCATCGGCAACCGCCTCGCGCACCAGCGACAATGCCGTAAAGCGCGGTGGATCAACTTCGCCGACCACGCTGCCGAAATCGAATTTCAGATCGGCTTCGAATTTGCGGGCGAGCTGCTGCATGCGGTGGTTCTCAACGAGGCAATGCATTTGCAGCGATTTGATGCCGCGGTTGCGTGCGCTCAGGAGCGTACGTTCAAGCAATGCGGTGCCGACACCATGGCTCTGCCAAGGCTGTTCGATGCTGAAAGCGGCTTCCCCTTCACGCGCGAATGGCGAGCCCAGCGAGCGCAGCTCGGCCGCTCCGCGCAGGGTGCCGTCCACGAAGAAACCATGCACCACCGTCCCGAATTCCTTGGCCGAGGCCGCGTGCCGCACAATGAGTTCATCGGCGACCGCGCCGGAAAAACGTCGACTCCGGCTTTCGCGATCCAGGCGGAGCAAATGGTCGCGATAGGCATCGGTTTCGCTGATCCACAATTTACGGATCGTGCCGTTATCAGGCAAAGGCTCGTCCATATCGGATCTCCTCAAAATCAAGTCGGCCTGCCAGTCAGGTTCCTGCTGCGGCGGCTCGTGCCGCGAATCGTTGCTGGTATATAGATGGTGCATTGCAGCAATAATTCGACGCAAACGAGGTTCCGTGGACCCTCATGCGCAGAAAACGCATAGCTTCCAATGCGTTACCGCACATTTTGTGCGCAATATGACCGAAATAGCCGCACGGTGATTTACAGCGGCCGCAGTTCACCCTAGGTGTCGCGACAAGTGCCCGCGCTTCCTTCGCCTTAAACCCTCATGTCCGAGACCTTCAGCACCCGCTACGCTGCGTTGGTTACCGCCGGAAAGATCGAGGCCGATCCGGGACAGGCGACCTTGGCCCGGCAATTGACCGCGCTTGAACACCGGCTCGACCAGCACCGTTTGGCCCGCAAATCATCGTCGCTCGGGTGGCTGTTCGGCCAACGCGAGCAGGCCGGCGCTCCGCTGAAGGGCCTGTATGTCTACGGCGATGTCGGGCGTGGCAAGACAATGCTGATGGACCTGTTCTTCGAAACCAGCGCGGTGGTGCGAAAGCGTCGTGTACACTTTCACGAGTTCATGGCCGACGTGCACGAACGCGTTCACGTTTTCCGACAGGACATCAAAAACGGCGAGACGAGCGACCAAGATCCAATTCAGCGCACTGCGGCCGCGATCTCGCAGGAAAGCTGGCTCCTGTGTTTCGACGAATTCCATGTCACCGATATCGCCGACGCCATGATCCTCGGCCGCCTGTTCACGCGGCTGTTCGAACTCGGCGTCGTTGTCGTGGCGACATCAAACCTGCCGCCAATCGAACTCTACATGGACGGGCTTAATCGTGCGCTGTTCCTGCCATTCATCGCGCTTCTGGAACGGCAATGCGTGGTGGTGCGATTGGACGCCCGCACCGACTTCCGGTTGGAAAAACTGACCGGCGTACCGACCTGGTATGTGCCGGATGACAGCAGGGCCGACGCTGCGCTCGACGAAGCATGGCGGCGCCTAGCAGGCAATTACTCCGGCGCACCTCACAATCTGATGGTGAAAGGACACACAGTGCATGTCCCAAAGGCGGCAATGGGTGTTGCGCGTTTTTCCTTCGACGATCTGTGCGCGCAGCCGCTTGCAGCGAGCGACTACATCAGGATTGCGCACGAATTCCATACCATCGTGCTCGACCATATTCCGGTGATGGACTATGCGCAGCGCAACGAAGCCAAGCGTTTCATCATCCTGATCGATACGCTCTACGACCATGCGGTGAAACTGCTTGCCTCGGCAAAAGCACAACCGGACGAGCTTTACGTTGCGACCGAGGGCTACGAGGCCAATGAGTTCAAGCGGACGGCTTCGCGGCTGATCGAAATGCGCTCGCAGGGCTACCTTGGTCTGCCGCATGGGCCACGGCAGGGCCCGACAATCGACGTCGAAAAAATTATCGAGACCTGACCGGCAAACGCGCAGCGCCGCAATGGCGCCGCGCGTGGATTTTCAGGCGATAGGGCTGGACTTGGGAATGGCGCTAGTGTGGTATAATGTATACAAGACGGCGGACAGGAATGTTCGTATCTTGTGGGGGCAATGCCGACCGGTTAACCACCTCCCGGCCGTGCTCCGCGGCAGCAGCAAGTCGAGAGTTTCCCCACCATGGCGCGTAACAAGATTGCGTTGATCGGCGCTGGCCAGATTGGCGGCACGCTGGCCCATCTCATCGGATTGAAAGAACTCGGCGATGTCGTGATGTTCGACGTCATGGAGGGCATTCCGCAAGGCAAGGCTCTCGACATCGCGGAATCCTCACCGGTCAATGACTTCGATGCAAAATTCACCGGCACCAATACTTACGAGGGGATTGAAGGCGCTGACGTGTGCATCGTCACAGCGGGCGTACCGCGCAAACCCGGCATGAGCCGCGACGATCTGCTCGACATAAACCTCAAGGTCATGGGGCAGGTTGGTTCCGGCATCAAGAAATATGCACCGAACGCGTTTATCATCTGCATCACCAATCCACTCGACGCCATGGTGTGGGCGCTGCAAAAGAGCTGCGGTCTGCCGCAGCACAAAGTGGTTGGAATGGCGGGCGTGCTCGATTCGGCACGCTTTCGTTATTTCCTTGCCGACGAATTTCAAGTCTCCGTGGAAGACGTCACAGCTTTCGTTCTTGGCGGACATGGCGACACTATGGTGCCACTTATCCGCTATTCCGCGGTTGCTGGAATTCCGGTGCCCGACTTGGTGAAGATGGGCTGGACGACGCAGTCGCGCGTCGACGACATCATCAAGCGCACCGCGAATGGCGGCGCCGAAATCGTCAATTTGCTCAAAACCGGTTCGGCCTTTTACGCGCCAGCGTCTTCGGCAATTGCGATGGCGGAAAGCTATTTGTTGGACAAAAAACGGGTATTGCCTTGCGCCGCCTGGCTCAACGGCGAATATGGCATCAAAGATCTTTATGTCGGCGTGCCTGTGGTGATTGGCGCCAAAGGCGTCGAACGCATCGTCGAGATCGAGCTCAACAGCGGCGAACGCGCGATGTTCGAAAAATCAGCCGCCGCCGTGCAAGGACTCGTCGACGCCTGCAAGAAGATCGCGCCCAATCTCGATAACTAAACCAAGCCGGCGTTCTCCGCCGGGAGCATGTCATGAATATTCACGAATATCAGGCGAAGGCGGTCTTGCGCGAATTTGGTGTGCCGGTGCCGCGTGGTGTCCCTGCTTTCAGCGTGGACGAAGCAATCAAGGGCGCGCAGGAACTTGGCGGGCCGATCTGGGTCGTGAAGGCCCAGATTCATGCTGGCGGACGTGGCAAGGCCGGTGGCGTCAAGGTGGTGAAATCCATCGACGATGTGAGGAAGGAATCTGCGCGCATACTCGGCTCGACGCTTGTCACGCATCAGACCGGTCCGCATGGCAAGAAGGTCAATCGGCTCTATATCGAAGAGGGCTCGGCCATCGATCGCGAATTCTATCTTTCGGCGCTGATCGATCGCGAAACCTCGCGCGTTGCATTTGTCGTGTCCACCGAAGGCGGAATGGACATCGAGGAAGTCGCGCACAAGACGCCTGAAAAGATCCTCACCTTTTCTGTCGATCCGGCAACCGGGATCATGCCGCATCATGGCCGCCGCGTGGCGCAGGCCCTGAAGCTTTCGGGCGATCTCGCCAAACAGATCGAAGCCATCCTGCCCAAACTCTATTCCGCCTTCACGACGAAGGACATGAGCCTGCTCGAGATCAATCCTCTGGTGGTGACCCAGGACAAAAAGATCATCTGTCTTGACGCCAAGGTCGGCTTCGACGGCAACGCGCTTTATCGGCATCCCGACATTGTCGCGCTGCGCGATCTCACCGAGGAAGACGAAAAGGAGATCGAGGCCTCGAAGTATGATCTCAACTATATCGCTCTCGATGGCTCGATCGGCTGCATGGTCAACGGCGCCGGCCTGGCCATGGCAACCATGGACATCATCAAGCTCTACGGAATGGCGCCGGCCAACTTTCTTGACGTTGGCGGCAGCGCGACAAAAGAGAAGGTGACTGCGGCGTTCAAGATCATCACCTCTGATCCGAACGTCAAAGGCATCCTGGTCAATATTTTCGGTGGCATCATGAAATGCGACGTGATTGCGGAAGGCGTGGTCGCAGCGGTGAAGGAAGTAGGTTTAAAGGTACCGTTGGTCGTCCGTCTCGAAGGCACCAACGTCGATTTGGGTAAAAAAATTATCGCCGAGTCGAAGCTCAACGTGACGTCGGGCGACGATCTCGACGATGCCGCGCAAAAAATTGTCAAAGCCGTGAAGGGGGCCGCGTAATGGCTGTCCTCATCGACAAGAACACCAAGGTCATTTGTCAGGGCTTTACTGGCAAGAACGGCACCTTCCACTCGCAGGCTGCGATTGCCTACGGCACCAAAATGGTCGGAGGCACGTCGCCCGGCAAAGGCGGCTCGACCCATCTCGATTTGCCGGTGTTCGATACGGTCGCCGAGGCGAAAGAAAAGACGAAATGCGATGCCAGCGTGATCTATGTGCCGCCCGCGGGCGCCGGTGATGCCATTTGCGAGGCAATTCAGGCCGAGATTTCGCTCATCGTTTGTATCACCGAGGGCATTCCGGTGATGGATATGGTCAAGGTCAAGCGCTCGCTTTCGGGGTCGAGATCACGGCTGATCGGCCCGAATTGCCCGGGCGTGATGACGGCGGGCGAGTGTAAGATCGGCATCATGCCGGGCAACATCTTCAAGCCGGGGAAAGTCGGCATCGTGTCGCGCTCGGGCACCCTCACTTACGAAGCTGTGTTTCAGACCAGCCGCGAAAACCTTGGTCAGACGACGGCGGTGGGCATCGGTGGCGATCCGGTGAAGGGCACCGAATTCATTGCGGTGCTGGAGATGTTCCTGGCTGACCCGAAGACAGAGTCGATCGTCATGATCGGTGAGATTGGGGGGTCGGCGGAAGAAGACGCCGCGCAATTCCTCAAGGACGAGGCCAAGCGGGGCCGCAAGAAGCCGATGGTTGGCTTTATTGCCGGGCGTACGGCGCCGCCCGGCCGGCGCATGGGTCATGCCGGCGCAATCATTTCCGGCGGAAAGGGTGACGCAGAGTCCAAAATTGCGGCAATGGAATCGGCCGGAATCAAGGTATCACCGTCCCCTGCCAGAATCGGGAAAACGCTGGTGGAAGTACTGAAGTCATGATTCAGTCCTTAGGCCTTTCGTAGACTTACAGACGTCATAAATAGCGTTAAAACAGCAAAATCGACGTCGTGACCGGCCGTCCGGGGCTTTGCGTTGCGGCGAGGCGCGGATTTTCAGGCCGCGCAAGGATAGATCACCATGTCTCGCCAGGACGCCAATGCCCTTTTTGCCCGCACCTCATTCCTGTACGGCGGCAACGCCGCGTATATCGAAAACCTCTACGCCAAATACGAAGCCGACCCGGCGGCGGTCGACGCCGGGTGGCGTGCCTTTTTCCAGAGCCTGAAGGACGAGAAATCGGACGTCATCAAAAGTGCGCGCGGCGCTTCGTGGAGTACGCCGGAGTGGCCATCCCGCCCGAACGGCGATCTGGTGGCGGCGCTCGACGGGCAATGGACGGAGACCGAAAAGAAGATCGGCGAAAAAATTTCCACCACAGCGCGGGCCAAAGGCGTCGAGCTTACTTCCGCCGATGTGATGCAGGCGACGCGCGATTCCATCCACGCGCTGATGCTCATTCGCGCCTATCGCATCCGCGGCCACTTCCACGCAAAGCTCGATCCCCTCGGGCTCGAACCCGAAAAGAACGAGGAGGAGCTCGATCCGCGCAGTTACGGCTTCACCGAGGCGGATCTCGACCGCAAGATTTACCTCGACAAGGTGCTCGGTCTCGAATTCGCGTCGATGCGCGAGATCGTCACGATCCTGCGCCGCACTTACTGCCAGACGCTTGGCGTCGAGTTCATGCATATCTCCAATGCCGCGCAGAAAAGCTGGATCCAGGAGCGTATCGAAGGCCGCGACAAGGAGATCGCTTTCACGCGCGAAGGCAAACGCGCGATCCTCAACAAACTTGTGGAAGCCGAGGGCTTCGAGAAATTCCTCGACGTCAAATATACCGGCACCAAACGCTTCGGCCTCGACGGCGCCGAGTCATTGATTCCGGCGCTTGAGCAGATCATCAAGCGCGGCGGCAATCTGGGCGTCGAGGAAATCTGCATCGGCATGCCGCATCGCGGCCGCCTGAATGTGCTGACCCAGGTAATGGGCAAACCGCACCGCGCGCTGTTCCACGAATTCAAGGGCGGCTCGGCGACACCGGATGAGATCGAAGGCTCCGGCGACGTGAAGTATCATCTCGGTGCGTCGTCGGACCGCGAGTTCGACGGTAACAAAGTGCACTTATCGCTCACCGCCAATCCTTCGCATCTTGAAATCGTCGATCCGGTGACGCTCGGCAAGGTGCGCGCCAAGCAGGATCAGCACCATGCCAAACCGGACGAACGCACCATGGTGATGCCGTTGCTGATGCACGGCGATGCCGCGTTCGCCGGCCAGGGCGTAGTGGCGGAATGTTTCGGCTTGTCGGATCTCAAAGGCTACCGCACCGGAGGGTCGCTGCACTTCATCGTCAACAACCAGATCGGCTTCACGACCTATCCGCGCTATTCGCGGTCGTCGCCCTATCCGTCCGACGTCGCCAAGATGATCGAGGCGCTGATCTTTCACGTCAACGGCGATGACCCCGAGGCGGTGGTGTTCGCCGCCAAGGTCGCGACTGAATACCGGATGAGATTCCAGCGGCCGGTGGTCATCGACATGTTTTGCTACCGGCGTTTCGGCCACAACGAAGGCGACGAGCCATCGTTCACTCAGCCGCTGATGTACAAGAAAATCCGCTCCCATCCGACCACACTGGAGATATACGGCAAGAAACTGATCGGCGAAGGCGTCGTCACCGAAGGCGAAGTCGAGAAAATGAAGGCCGATTGGCGCGCGCGCCTGGAAGCCGAATTCGAGGCGGCTCAGGGTTACAAGCCAAACAAGGCCGATTGGCTCGACGGCCGCTGGGCGGGATTGAAGCCGGCCGGGGAAGTCGAGGATCCGCGCCGCGGCAATACAGGCGTCGCGGCCGAAACGTTGCGCGCGATCGGCAGGAAGATTACTGCCGTCCCGGATGGTTTCAGCCTCCACAAGACCGTGCAGCGGTTCCTCGATCATCGCGCCAAGGTGATCGAGACCGGCGAGGGTATCGACTGGGCGACCGGCGAGGCGCTCGCTTTCTGCTCGCTGCTGGAGGAAGGGCACCCCGTCCGGCTGTCCGGCCAGGACAGCGAACGCGGCACTTTTTCGCAGCGTCACGCGGTGCTCTTCGATCAGGAGACCGAGGCGCGCCACACACCATTCAATCATCTCGGCAAGGAGCAGGCGCGCTTCGAGGTGCTCAATTCGAGTTTGTCGGAAGAGGCGGTGCTCGGCTTCGAATACGGCTATTCCACCGCCGAACCCAACGCGCTGACATTGTGGGAGGCGCAGTTCGGCGACTTCGCCAATGGCGCCCAGGTCGTGTTTGACCAGTTCATCTCTTCGGGCGAGCGCAAATGGCTGCGTCTGTCAGGCCTCGTTTGTCTGCTTCCGCACGGTTACGAAGGACAGGGGCCTGAACATTCGAGCGCGCGGCTCGAGCGCTTCCTTCAGATGTGCGCTGAAGACAACCTGCAGGTGGCTAATCTCACCACGCCGGCGAACTACTTTCACGCGCTTCGCCGCCAGATCAAGCGCGAGATCCGCAAGCCTCTGATCCTGATGACGCCAAAAAGCCTGTTGCGCCACAAGCGCGCAGTCTCGCGCCTCGACGAGCTGACGATCGGTACGACGTTCCACCGGCTGCTGTGGGATGACGCGCAGCTGCTGCCGAATGAGAAAATCAAGCTGGTAAGCGACGACAAGATCCGTCGCGTCATCATGTGCACCGGCAAGGTTTATTTCGACCTCTACGAAGAGCGCGAGAAACGCGGCATCGACGACATTTATCTCCTGCGCATCGAACAGCTCTATCCGTTCCCGTCCAAAGCGCTGGTGATGGAGTTAACGCGTTTCAAGCAAGCCGAGATGGTTTGGTGTCAGGAAGAGCCGCGCAACATGGGCGCGTGGTTTTTCGTCGACGTCTTTCTGCAATGGGTGCTCAACCAGATCGGCGCCAAACATCGCAATATGCGATACGCCGGGCGTCCAGCCTCCGCCTCGACCGCGGTTGGGCAGATGTCAAAGCATGTAGCGCAGCTCAAGCAATTCCTCGACGAGGCGCTTGGATAAGTTCGCATTGCGTCATGCCATCTCCGGCCATGACGACAAAGGAAGAAGGTCATGGCTGATATCCGCGTGCCCACCCTCGGCGAGTCTGTGACCGAAGCAACGGTCGGCAAATGGTTCAAGCAGCCGGGCGAGGCGGTGGCGGTTGACGAGCCTCTGGTAGAGCTCGAGACCGACAAGGTCACGCTGGAGGTCCCTGCGCCGGCCGCCGGGGTGCTCTCCGATATCGCGGCCAAGAAC
Source organism: Pseudolabrys sp. (assembly GCA_035626335.1). Taxonomy (GTDB): domain Bacteria; phylum Pseudomonadota; class Alphaproteobacteria; order Rhizobiales; family Xanthobacteraceae; genus Pseudolabrys. The sequence goes on along the minus strand of DASPNW010000019.1, from coordinate 59,781 downwards.
GGCGACACGGTCGCCGTCGGTTCGTTGCTGGGCCAGATCAAGGAAGGCGGAGGCGCGGCTGCCAAGGCCGCGCCGGCGCCGAAGATCGCCGAGGCGCCAAAGCCGGCGCCGATTGCCCCCGCGAGATCCGCCGAAATGCCGACGCCGCCTTCGGTGCGCAAGATGGCGGCGGAAAGCGGCGTCGATCCGTCAAAGGTCAGTGGCAGCGGAATGCACGGACAGGTCACCAAAGGCGACATGATCGCGGCAATCGAACGGGCCGCGGCGGCCCCGACTCCGGTGTCGGCCCCGGTGCAAATGCGCGCACCTTCGCCCGCCGACGATGCTGCTCGCGAGGAACGCGTGCACATGACGCGTCTGCGCCAGACCATCGCGCGCCGCCTCAAAGACGCGCAGAACACTGCCGCCATGCTCACGACCTTCAACGAGGTCGACATGAGCGCGGTGATGCACATGCGCAATCAGTACAAGGATCTGTTCGAAAAGAAGCACGGCGTGAAGCTCGGCTTCATGTGCTTTTTCGTGCGCGCCTGTATCCAGGCGCTCAAGGAAATTCCCGCGGTCAACGCCGAGATCGACGGCACCGATATCGTCTACAAGAATTATTACCATATCGGCATTGCGGTCGGCACGGAGAAGGGGCTGGTCGTGCCGGTCGTGCGCGACGCTCAGTTGATGTCGCTGGCGGAGATCGAAAAAGCGATCTCCGATCTGGGCCGCCGCGCGCGCGAGGGCACACTCAAGATCGAGGAAATGCAAGGCGGCACCTTTACGATCACCAATGGGGGTGTCTACGGCTCGCTGATGTCGACGCCGATTCTCAACGCCCCGCAGTCCGGCATTCTTGGCATGCACAAGATTCAGGAACGCCCCATGGTGGTCGCCGGCAAGATTGAGGCGCGGCCGATGATGTATCTCGCGCTCTCGTATGATCACCGTATTGTCGATGGCCGCGAGGCGGTGACCTTCCTGGTGCGCGTGAAGGAGGGGCTGGAGGATCCGGCGCGCGTCGTGCTGGATTTATAAAAGTATGGCTTACGATCTTGTCGTCATCGGCAGCGGCCCCGGCGGCTACGTTTGCGCAATCAGGGCCGCGCAACTCGGCCTGAAGACAGCGGTGGTCGAGAAGCGTGCCACCTACGGCGGCACTTGTCTCAACATCGGCTGTATCCCGTCGAAGGCGCTGTTACATGCCTCCGAGCTGTTCGAGGAGGCCGGGCACACGTTCGACAAAATGGGCATCGGTGTTTCGGCGCCCAGGCTCGATCTCAAGGCGATGATGGCGTTCAAGGATCAGGGCGTCGATGGCAATGTCAAAGGCGTCGATTTCCTGTTCAAGAAGAACAAAATCGACGGATTTATTGGCAATGCCCGCATTACTGCTCCCGGCAAGGTCGAAGTGAAAGGCGAAGGAGGCAAGACGCAGACCATCGAGGCCAAATCGATCGTCATTGCAACCGGCTCCGACGTGGCGCGGCTCAAAGGCGTTGATATCGACGAGAAGCGCATTGTCTCGTCCACAGGTGCCCTGGTATTGCCGCAGGTGCCCCAGCATCTGCTCGTCGTCGGCGCCGGCGTGATCGGCCTCGAACTTGGTTCGGTCTGGCGGCGGCTTGGCGCGCAAGTAACGGTGGTCGAATTCCTCGATGGTGCTTTGCCCGGAATGGACGGCGAGGTGCGGCGTCAGGCGCAACGTCTTCTCGAGAAGCAGGGCATGGTGTTCAAGCTGTCGTCAAAGGTGACGGCGGTCGATACATCCGGCAAGCGACTGAAGGTGACGGTCGAGCCCGCAAAAGGCGGTGCCGCCGAAACGATCGAGGCCGACGTGGTCCTGGTTGCGATCGGACGGGTGCCCTACACGGAAGGCCTCGGTCTGAAAGAGATCGGTGTCAAGCTCGATGAGCGAGGGCGCGTTGCGGTCGATCACTATTACGCGACCAATGTGCCCGGCATCTGGGCGATCGGTGACGTGATTGCCGGCCCAATGCTGGCCCACAAAGCCGAGGACGAGGGTGTTGCGCTTGCGGAAATATTGGTGGGGCAGGCCGGGCACGTGAATTACGACGCCATTCCCAACGTGGTTTACACATATCCGGAGATTGCAACCGTCGGAAAATCCGAGGAAGAACTAAAGGCGGCGGGGGTCGCGTACAATGTTGGCAAGTTTCCGTTCACCGCCAACGGCCGGGCCAAGGTCAATTTGACGACAGACGGCTTCGTCAAGATTCTCGCCGATGCCAAGACGGACCGCGTGCTTGGGGTGCACCTTATTTGCGCCGATGCCGGCAACATGATCGCCGAGGCCGTTATCGCAATGGAATTCGGCGCGTCGGCCGAGGACATTGCCCGTACCTGTCACGCACATCCGACGCTTCCGGAGGCGGTGAAGGAAGCCGCCATGGCAGTCGGCAAGCGCGCGATTCATATTTGACGTTTTCAGGGGGAACTTCATGGCCAGAGGCCACAAAGACAAGGTCGCCGTTATCACCGGCGGCGCCAGCGGGATTGGACAGGCCTTCGCGAAGCGGCTGGCCGAGGACGGCGTTCACGTGGCTATCGCGGATCTCGGCGACGCCAAGGAGACGATGAAACTGGTTGAAGCGAGCGGCCGTCAGGCGCTCGCGGTGAATTGCGACGTGTCGTCTGAAACGTCCGTCGCCGCTATGGCGAAACAGGTGCACGGAAAATTCAGCCATGTCGATATCGTAGTGAATTGCGCCGGGATCTTTCCGCAGAAAAATTTTCCGGAAATGAGCTTTGCCGATTGGCGCCAGGTCCTGTCGATCAATCTCGATGGTACCTTTTTGGTGACGGCGGCATTTGTGCCGGGCATGCGCGAGCGTAAATGGGGACGCGTGGTCAACATGGCGTCGAGCACGCTTGGCTCGGTAGTGACCGGCTTCAGCCATTACGTCGCGAGCAAGGGCGGGATTGTCGGATTTACCCGCGCGCTCGCGACGGATCTCGCGCCGGACGGCATCACCGTCAATGCGATCGCGCCCGGGCTGACGCGTTCTCCCGGCACTCTGGTGCGTGTTCCGCGTCCGGGCTTCAAGAGCATGGATGATGAATTTGCTGCGGTCGCACAAATGCAGGCGATCAAGCGCGTGGAAGTGCCCGAGGATCTCGTCGGCGCTGTTTCGTTCCTGACCAGCGACGATGCAGCCTTTATGACCGGACAAACCCTGAATGTGGACGGTGGGCGCGTGCGCTCATAATGCACCGCCACATTGTTCGTCGCGATGGACGACCCCCGCAGCCCATTGATAACCCGCGCAGAATAGGCTGCAAAGTTTGTGTGCGACGAATGGACTTCAGCCTGTTTTGCGGCTCCTCGCGGCGTTACTATCTATAGCAGATGCGCCGCAATCTCTTCCGACCGTTGTGGGTCATTCTCGCGCTACTGCTTCTGCTTGAAGCGTGGCTGTGGGACCACCTTGAGCCGATCGTCGCGCGCATCGTCAATGTCATTCCATGGGGCAGGCTAAAAGTCAGCATTGGCCGGCTGCTTGAAAAGCTGCCGCCTTATGCGGCGCTCGTGGTGTTTATCGTCCCGGTCCTCGTATTGTTGCCGTTGAAGTTTCTCGAAGTTTATTTCCTCGCCACGCGCAATTGGATCGGCGCGGTCTTCGTGCTGATTTTGGCAAAGCTCGTCGGTCTTGGCGTCACCGCCTTCGTATTTGACGTAACGCGCGAAAAGCTTTTGCAGATTGCCTGGTTCCGGCGAATGTACAATTGGTTTTTATGGGCGCGTGACTGGGCGCGTACGCAAACCGAGCCAATCCGGGCGCGGATCCGAAAAATTATCTGGATGTTTCGACCGGAACGCGCAGCGCGTGCTTTTCGCCGGCTCATGCGCCTGCGCCGCTCCTATCGCAATCGCGCCGCCTGATCGGTCAGCCTAAATGGAGCGCATGTGGCGCCCAAAGGCCGAGCGCCATGAAGCCAAGGCCGAAGATTCCGACGAGTCCCGATAGCCAGCCCAGCGCCGGTATGCCTGTGATGATGACTGCCGAGGCGAGCACGATGCCGATCTGGAACGCGGCCGAGGCGAATTCATACTGATGGTAACGGGCGAGCCACGTATCGCGCTCGTGCTCCAGATGTTCGGCCTGTGCCTTGAGTTCCTTGCGGCCGTCATTTTCCTTCGGATCCGAATCGTATCGGGTGACCGTGCCTCGCCATGCCTCTATCTGCTTGGTCATGGCGGCTTTGGCCTCGTCGTTGGTGACCGCGGGCAACTGAGCCGCAAAACCGTCGGCCGCCGTGCGCAACGTCGTCTGTCGGACAGTTTTGGCCTGGAAGAAATTCCACGTGTCCGAGGCTCTGATATTGTCGGCGATAGCGGCCGTTTGCGCGCTCTTGCCGAGAGTCTCGGAAAACGCCAGGAACAAAGCCAAAACGGCAATCAGCAACGCGATATTTTTGTTGGAGTGCGACGCGTGCTCGGCGTGCTCGGCGTGCTCGAGATTTTCATGTGCGCTCATTGGCCCCTCCCGACGATCCGTGGGCGACGATGATAGCAGAGCATACGAGAGCGCAAGAGGCGAGAGTTGGCCTGCGCGGGATGTCACCGCGCCCGGGGATGCGCGTTGGCGTAGGCCTCCAGCAAATGCTCGGCGTCGACGGCCGTGTAGATCTGGGTCGTCGACAGCGATGCATGGCCAAGCAGCTCCTGGATCGAACGCAGGTCGCCCCCGCGCGCCAGAAGATGGGTGGCGAACGAATGACGCAGCGCATGCGGCGTCGCGCTTTCGGCCAGGCCGAGCGCGCCGCGCAACCTCTCCATCGTAAGCTGGACGATTCGGGCCGACAGCGGCCCCCCGCGCGCGCCGACAAACAGGGGCCCATTCGGAGGAAGCTCGAACGGACAGAGCGCCACATAATCCGCGATCATCTTCGCGACTTGCGGTAGCAACGGCACCATGCGGGTCTTGTTGCCCTTTCCGGTGATGGTGAGTGCGTCGGTGGCGCCAGAGCAGTCTTTCTGCCGCAAGCCAAGCGCCTCCGAGACGCGGAGGCCGGAGCCATACAGCAAGGCAAGCACCGCGGTGTCGCGTGCGCCGATCCATGGCTCGCTTGTCTCACCCTCACGCAACTGAGTGTCGGTGATTTCTTTGGCCGCAGAAATCGCCAACGGTTTTGGTAAGGTCTTTGGCAATTTCGGCAAACGTACGGCTGTCAGCGCTGCGACCTTGCCCTTGCCATCGCGCTCGAGAAATCGCGCAAACGAGCGAGCGCCGGCAAGCGAGCGCATCAGCGAGCGATTGCCGATGCCGTCGCCGCGCCTTGCCGCCATGAAGGCGCGCACATCGGCGGGCGTGAGTTTTGCCAGCTGCTTGAGCGTTGGAGTGCCGGCGAGATGTTCGGTCAAAAACCCGAGAAATTGTGTGACGTCTCGCTGGTAGGCTTCCAGCGTTCTCGCCGACATGCGCCGCTCGCTGCCGAGGTAACTCACCCAGCGGGTGATTTCAGCAGTAACGTCGGGACTGGCGGGGAACTCGGCCATGAGGAGAGAGTGGCACTCCTTTCTTCACTCTTCCTTAAGCGCCCGGAATCGGTCAGACCAGAGCCATGACTTTGCGAGTTGTCGATATTCTGGTGCCGGTTGCGCTCGACCAAACCTACTCCTACCGGGTACCGGTGGGACTTGACCTGACGCCGGGCGATCTGGTGGCGGTACCCTTGGGCGCACGCGAATGCATGGGTGTCGTGTGGGCCGACAATCCCGATCCAAACCCACGTCTCCACAACCGCCTGAAGGACGTCGACGAAAAACTCGACGTACCGCCACTAAAGCCCGAGCTTCGTCAGTTCGTCGATTGGGTGTCGGGCTATACGCTCGCCTCGCGCGGCATGGTTCTGCGCATGACGTTGCGCATGGGTGAACACCTGGGCCCCGGGCGAGAGCGCGTGGGCGTGCGACTCGCCGGGCCCGCGCCACAACGGATGACGGCTGCGCGCGCGCGTGTGGTCAGGCTTTTCGCCGATAGCCTCATCCGTGCGAAGGGCGAGGCTTCCAAGGAAGCCGGTGTCAGCGGCGGTGTGATCGACGGCTTGATCGACGAAGGCACGCTCGAAACGGTCGTCTTGCCGCCCGAACCGGTGGCTTCGCGGCCGAATCCGGATTTCCGCAAGCCGGAGTTCTCCCTTGCGCAGCTCGCCGCTGCCGATGCGTTACGGACCACGGTTGAACAAGGCGGTTACACCGTCACGTTGCTCGATGGCGTTACAGGCTCGGGCAAAACCGAGGTCTATTTCGAGGCGGTTGCCGAAAATATTCGGCGTAACCGGCAAAGCCTGATCTTGATGCCGGAAATCGCGCTCACCGCGCAATTTCTCGATCGTTTTTCCGAGCGCTTCGGAGTGCGTCCAGCGGAATGGCATTCGCAGCTTTCACCGCGCAAGCGCGCACGGACCTGGGCGGCCGTGGCGGCGGACGAAGTGTCCGTCGTGGTCGGCGCACGTTCGGCGCTTTTTCTTCCTTACGGCAGTCTTGGGCTGATAGTTGTCGACGAAGAGCACGACCCTGCCTACAAACAGGAAGATGGAGCGCACTATCATGCCCGCGACATGGCGGTGGTGCGCGGGTCGATCGCAAAAATCCCGGTTGTCCTTGCTTCGGCGACACCTTCGGTCGAGTCAGCAGTCAATGCCCGCCGTGGCCGCTATCGGCATGTTCACTTGCCGGAACGCTTTGGCGGTGCGCACCTGCCCTCGGTCGAGGCGATCGACATGCGCCGCGAGAGTCCGCCACGCGGGCGTTTCATCTCACCCCGGCTCGCGGAGGCAGTGGCGGTGTCGCTGACCCGAGGCCAACAGGCATTACTGTTTCTCAATCGTCGCGGCTATGCGCCGCTGACGCTATGCCGTGCCTGCGGTTTTCGCATGCAATGTCCGAACTGCGACGCTTGGCTGGTCGATCACCGGTTCAAGCGGCGGCTGGTCTGTCATCATTGCGGATATTCCGTGCCGCCGCCGGCTGAATGTCCGCATTGTCATGCAACGGATAGTTTTGCTGCGGTTGGGCCTGGCGTTGAACGACTTGAGCAAGAAGCCGGCGAACTTTTTCCACAAGCCCGCATCCTGGTATTGTCGAGCGATCTAGTCGAATCGATCGAGCGACTTCGCCAGGAACTCGATGATGTGGCGGAAGGACGCTTTGACCTCGTCATCGGCACACAACTCGTCGCCAAAGGCCATCATTTTCCCAAGCTTAACCTCGTCGGTATCGTCGATGCCGATCTCGGACTGGGGAATGGCGACCCCCGCGCGGCCGAGCGCACGTTTCAGCTATTGCATCAGGTGGTCGGTCGTGCCGGCCGCGAGGAAGGGCGCGGCATTGGCTATTTGCAGACGCATCAGCCTGAGCACCCCGTAATGCGCGCTCTCATTTCGGGCGATCGCGAGGCCTTTTACAAAAGCGAGATCGAACAGCGCGAGCGTGCCGGCTACCCGCCATTTGGCCGGCTGGCGAGCCTCGTCATCACGGCGAACGAGCGTCACGCCGCTGAAGCTTATGGCCGGACGCTTGCCAGTGCGGCGCCGAAGGACGATCTGGTCCGAGTGCTGGGGCCGGCCGAGGCACCGATCGCGGTGGTCCGCGGCCGGCATCGATTCCGGCTGCTGGCGAAGGCGCCGCGCACTTTCGACCTGTCGGCGTACTTGCGCGGATGGCTAGCCGATGCGCCCAAGCCGCGTGGCAACGTGCGGCTTGAAGTGGATGTCGATCCGCAGAGCTTTTACTAGCACCCATGGCTGGGGTCTAACGGATAGGCCGCGCAACGCTCTCTAGCAACGCAGCGAGCCCGCGTAAAAGCTCGGTCGGCGATGGTGGGCACCCACGAATGTGGAGATCGACGGGCACGACGTCTTTGACACCGCCGACCACAGCGTAGCTGCCACCAAAAATTCCGCCGTCCACGGCACAGGCTCCGACGGCAATTACCCATTTCGGATCGGGCGTCGCGTTGTACGTGCGCAGCAACGCCTGGCGCATATTTTTGGTAACCGGGCCGGTGACCATGAGCACGTCGGCATGGCGTGGCGAGGCGACAAAGCGCAGGCCAAGGCGTTCGAGATCGTAGAACGCGTTATTGAGCGCGTGGATTTCCAATTCGCATCCGTTGCAGGAGCCGGCGTCGACCTGGCGGATGGAGAGCGAGCGGCCGAGCTTGGCGCGAGCAATGCGGTTAACATTGCTTGCGAGCTCGGCGAGCTCGGCCTCGCCCGGCGCAGGCGCGGGCTCGGTCAGCGCGCCATGGGTGAAGCTTTCAAGCAGTGTCCTTCGCATTGCTAAAGGTCGTGTCCGGTATAAGAGCAGTTGAACGATTTGTTGCAGAGCGGAAAATCGGCAACGATGTTGCCTTCGATCGCCGTTTCCAGCAGTGGCCATTGGAACCAGGAGGCGTCGCGCAAATGGCACCGCGCCACGTGGCCTTTTCCGTCGAGCCGCAGCCAGACAAGCACATCGCCGCGGAAGGACTCCGCAATTCCTAAGCCTTCGCAGGCCGTGCATTTGCCGATCGGCGCCTTGATCGCGCCTTTCGGCAGACCGCCGAGGATTTGCTCGAGCAGTGTGAGGCTCTGTTCGACCTCGCGAATTCGGACCCATACCCGTGCGTCAACGTCGCCGGCATTGAGCACCGGAACGCCGAACGAAAGCCTGTCGTAGGGCGCATATGCGAGCGCGCTTCGTGCGTCGAAGGGGCGGCCGGAGGCACGGCCAACATAGCCGCCCGCTCCGAACCGGCGCGCCAATTCCGGCTTTACGATGCCGGTGGTGACAGTGCGGTCCTGCAGCGAGGCGGTGTTGTCGTAGAGCTCGATTAGACGCGGGAACACGTTGCGGATTTCGACCAGCAGTGCTTCGACCTTCGCAGCGCCTTCCGGCGCAATGTCGTGCGCGATGCCGCCCGGGATGATCGCATCCATCATCAGCCGGTGGCCGAAACAGACATCGGCGGTGCGCAGCGTGCGCTCGCGGAGAATTCCGCATTGCGCATGCATCAACGAGAACGAGGCGTCATTGCAGATAGCGCCGATGTCGCCGAAATGATTGGCTAGCCGCTCGAGCTCGGCCATCAGGGCGCGCAAATAGGTCGCGCGCGGGGGTACTTTTACCTGCATGGCAGCTTCCGCGGCCTGGGCAAATGCGAACGCGTAAGCGACCGCGCTGTCGCCGGAGGTACGGCACGCAAGCTGCGAGCCTTTGTCGAGCGTGGCGCCATTCATCAGCGACTCGATGCCTTTGTGCACCCAGCCAAGTCGCTGTTCCAGTCGCACCACGTATTCGCCATTGGCAGTGAAGCGGAAATGTCCCGGCTCGATGATGCCGGCATGCACCGGTCCGACCGGGATCTGGTGCAGTGCCTCGCCTTCCGCCGGCAGGAATTTGTAGGGCCTGGACTTGCGTGTGGGGCCCCGGTCGCCAAGTGGATGCCGTACGCTCCAGAAACCCAGATCGAGCCAGGGCCGCGCGTCGGGCGTACCTACCGCCTCAAGACCGAACAGGTCATGGACTGCGCGTTCCAACCGGATCGCCGGTGGATGATGCGCAGCAACGCTCGGATATGTTCCAGCCTCGCAGGTGTAGCTAAGCACGGCGATGTCGACGGTTGTCTCTTCGAGTAGTGCCATGTGCACGGCGTTCGCATCGCCCCACAGGCCCAGTAATGTGCAGCGCCCGGCGACGAGTTGATCGATCGCCTGCCGCCAGCCCTCGTCAGCTACGATGACGCGCGGACAGGGCCGATGCGCATTGGCCGTGCTGCGATAGGTGATGGTGTCAAGCAAGGTCATGGCGCTATCCCAACAGCCTCGCGACATTCTGGAAGCCGGTGACCAACGCCGGCGGCATGTAGATTCCGGCGACGAACACGATAGCGAAATGAGCGAACATCGGTATGTAGGAGGCCTTTGCCCGTGCCGTCGGCCCGCGCGGTTCACCAAAGGCAATGGTGTTGAGCCGCATGAATAAACCGCCGACCCCGACCAGAACTCCAAGCGCCAGGATGATCGCAAGCCCGGGCTCGCGCGCGAACGTCGAGCTCACCACCAGGAACTCGCTCATGAATATGCCGAGCGGGGGCAGACCTGCGATTGCCACCACGCCGAGCACCAGGCTCCAACCCAGCACCGGATTTGTCACCGTTAGCCCGCCCATATCGGCGATCTTCTGCGTGCCCTTGACCTGAGAGATGTGCCCGACCGCGTAAAAGATCGCCGACTTGGTCAGCGAATGCATGGTCATGTGAAGCAAGCCGGCGAAATTGGCGAGCGGCCCGCCCATGCCGAAGGCGAACACGATGATGCCCATGTGCTCAATCGAGGAATAGGCGAACATGCGTTTTATGTCGCGGCGTCGATACAGCATGAACGCCGCGAACACACAGGAGATCAGGCCCATGGTCACCATCAGCGGTCCGGGCGCGATCGCGACTGGATTGAGCGCAAGCAGCATCTTGAACCGCAGCAATGCGTAGAGGGCGACGTTGAGCAGAAGGCCGGAGAGCACTGCCGAGATCGGCGTTGGACCTTCAGCGTGCGCATCGGGCAGCCAGGCATGCAACGGCGCGAGGCCCACTTTAGTGCCGTAGCCGAGCAGCAGAAACACGAAGGCGACATTGAGCAGTGCGGGGTCGAATTGCGCGGCTCTTGTCACCAGCACGGTCCACACCATCGCGTAAAGCCCTTCGCCGATTACGGGGCGCGCCGCCAAGTACACGAGAATGGTGCCAAACAGCGCCAGCGCGATACCGACGCTTCCGAGGATGAAATATTTCCAGGCCGCTTCCAGCGCCTCGTGGGTGCGATAGATGCCGACCATCAGCACGGTCGTGAGTGTGGCAAGCTCGATCGCGACCCACATCAGCCCGATATTGTTGGCGACCAGCGCCAGATTCATGGCGAGCATCAGCACCTGGTACATGGAGTGATAGAAGCGCACAAAGACCGGCGTCAGCCGGCCGATCTCGATTTCATGGCCGATATAGCTCGCGCTGAATACGCTGGTGGTGAAGCCGACGAAGGTGGTCAGCACAATGAAGACCTTGTTGAGGTCATCCACCAGCAGATAGGGACCGGACTTGGGCTCGACGAAGAACAGCGACGTGGCGGTCAAAAAAGTGAGTAGCGCGGCCAGGACGTTGAGTCGCGCGGTCACTCGATAGCCGGGCAGGGCGGCAAACAGGGCCGCCGCCAGGGCTGGAATCAGCAGAACACCCGCGAGCGCGTCGATGATCATCGCCGCTCTCCGCGGAAACGGTCGAGCGCCTGTACGTCGACCGTGTCGAATCGTTCGCGAATCCGGAACAGGAAGATGCCGATGACGATGAAGGCAATCAGCACAGAAAACGCGACGCTGATCTCGACCACCAGCGGCATGCCCTTGGCGCCAGTCGCCGCTAGTACCAGGCCATTCTCCAACGACATAAAGCCGACCACCTGGCTTACCGCGTTGCGCCGCGTCACCATCATCAAAAGGCCAAGCAGCACAACGGAAAGTGCGAAAGCGAGATCCTCGCGCGCCAGCGGATCGGCCTCGGCGGTCACCCGCAACATCACCACCATGGACAATGCGACCAGCCCCATGCCCAGCAGCATGGCAGGACCAACACCGACCACGGTTTCGATCTCGCGGTGAATGCCGAGCCGCACGATGATCCGGTGCAATGCCGTCGGGATTACGATCGCCTTGAACACCAGCGCGATCACGGCGGTGAGGTAGAGATGCGGCGCGTCTTGCACGAAGGCCTGCCAGGCGACCGAGGCCGCAAGCACCAGGGCATGCAGCGCGTAGATGTTGAGCAGCGAATAGAGTCGGTCCTGGTAAAGTTGCATGAAACTGACCAGCACCAGAGAGCCGGCGAGCATATGAGCGATGTCGAAAGAGAGGCCACGCATTCGCTAAAGGCTCCGCGAGACGAACAGAAGCAGGGTAGCAAGCAAGCCGAGCATCAATGCGGCCCCGAGGAACGCCGGCACGCGAAATACGCGCATTTTGGCAATCGACGTTTCGAACATCGCGAGGAGGAAGCCGCCAATTGCGAGCTTGGCGATGTAGGTCACAACGCCGATACCGATCGCTTGCGCGCCTCCGTTTGGCGCGGCAATGCCCCAGGGCGTGAACAGACAGCCGATCACCGAGATATAGAGGAGTAACTTGAGTTCGGACGACAAATCGATGAGCGCCAGATGCCTGCCGGAATATTCCAGCACCATCGCCTCGTGCACCATAGTGAGCTCGAGATGAGTCGCCGGGTTGTCGATCGGGATGCGCGCATTTTCGGCGATGGCCACCATAATCAACGCGAGCAGCGCAAGGCCGAGCGAAACCCTCAAACCCGCTTCGCCCGAGGCCAAGTAGGCAGCCATGGTGGAAAGCTGCGTGGACCCTGCGACCAGCGCCAGTGTGAACACAATCATCAACATTGCCGGTTCGGCGAGCGAAGCAATCATCACCTCTCGGCTCGAGCCGATGCCGCCGAAGCTGGTGCCGACGTCGAGGCCGGCGAGCGCGAGGAAAAAGCGCGCACTGCCGAGCAAAGCAATGAGCGCGATCAGATCGGCCGACCAGGAGAACAGCAGCCCGCTGCGGAAAGTTGGCACCAGCGATGCCGCAACCCAAGTGCCGGCAAACACGATGTAAGGCGTCACACGGAACAGCCACGAAGCGTTATCCGCGAGCACCACGTCTTTTCGCATCAGTCGAACGAGATCGCGATAGGGCTGCAGCAACGGCGGCCCTCGTCGGCGCAACAACCGCGCCTTCACCTTGCGTACGAAGCCGGTGAGCAACGGCGCCAGCAGTAGCACCAGCAGCATCTGTGCGCCCTGGAAGGTCAAATCGCGGATTACGGCCATATCGCGAGCACCATCAGGAGCAATACCAGCGCCGCAAAGACGAGCGTGAGATAGCGGCGGATGGTGAGAAATTGCAGGACATTGAGCCGGTCGGCGGCGTAGCCGATGAAGGCGGCGATCGGCGCATAAGCGGCATCCCAAATCAGATCGTGCAGCTCGACTGTAAGCCGGGCTGGCGCGGTTGCGCCCGGCGGGGGCATTTCGCCAACTTCTCGCGCCCGGAACACCGTGGTGCCATACACGCGACGGATCGGTTGGGCGAAGCTCGAGGCCGTATATTGCGTTGCCGGGTTCGGGTCTGGATAGCCGCAATCCCATGCCGGCCCGCGTCGCAGTTTGTCGGAAGCGAGACGATGAATGGCGAATGCGGCGATAGAGCCGGACAGCGTCACGAAGATAAAGACGAGGAGCCCATTGTACGAACTACGGCTTTCCGCGATCGGTACGATGGTTAGCCAATCCAGGCCAGTCTGCTGCGGCATGCTCACGCCGACTAACGCGCGAGTGACCGGAGCCAGCGCATCGATGAAAATGCCAGGCAAGATACCGGCGACAAGACAAAGCGCGCCAAAGATGAACATCGCGGCCAGCGAAATGCTGTCCGTCTCGAGCGCGTCGGCAGCGGCCGGCGTACGCGGGCGCCCCAAGAAGCTCACGCCGAATGCTTTTACGAAACACGCGGCAGCCAGCGCCGCTGATAGCGCCAGCAGCGCGCCCACCGCCGGCACCAGAATTTTCAACCCCCAGGACGGCAATTGCGGGCTAAGTAAGATGGCTTGAAAGGTCAACCACTCCGATACGAATCCGTTGAGCGGTGGTAGCGCTGAGATCGCAACACAGCCGACCAGGAATACGAAGGCGGTGTGCGGCATGCGGTGGATCAGTCCGCCGAGATGCTCCATATCACGCTCGCCGGTGGCGTTAAGCACGGCGCCAGCGCCGAAGAATAGCAAGCTCTTGAAAACGGAATGGTTGAACACGTGAAACAGACCGGCCGTGAGCGCTAGCGCCGCAGCTACCGCCATGCCGTGCGCCTTGAACGCGAGCGCGAGGCCGAGGCCTATCCAAATAATGCCGATGTTCTCCACCGTATGATAGGCAAGCAGCCGCTTGAGATCGTGCTGCATCAGCGCATAGAGCACACCCATCACGGCGGTGACGCCGCCAACAGCGAGCACCAACATGCTCCACCACCAGTCGGGCGTGCCGAGCAGGTCGAACACGATGCGCACGAAGCCATAGACGGCGACCTTGGTCATGACACCACTCATCAGAGCGGAAACATGGCTCGGCGCGGCCGGATGAGCGAGCGGCAGCCAGGCGTGCAAGGGTACAACGCCGGCCTTCGACCCTGCGCCGACAAGGGCCAGGATCACTGCTAGTGTCGCGAGGGCCTCGGACGGGTGCGCCGCGCGGACAGCGTCGAAAGTGTAGTTGCCATTTGGGCCCACGAGCAGGCCGAAGGCCAGCAATAGCGCCAGCGTGCCGAAGCTCGCCATCAGAAGATAGACATAGCCCGCGCGCAGGTTTTCGCGTTCTCGATGATGCGCGACGACTAGCGCCCAGGAGGTGAGCGACATGAATTCCCACGACACCAGAAAGCTGAAAGCGTCATCGGAAAGCACGACAAGGTTCATGCCGGCGAGATAGGCCGGGTAGAACGGCAACACACGCTGGGGGGATTCTTCGTGACGGCCATAGCCGAGTGCGAACAAGCTCGCCGCTGCTCCACCAAGGTTGATGACCACAATGAAAAAGGCGGCAAGCGCATCGATGCGAAAATGCGCGCCGAGCCACGGTAGGCCAAGCGGCAAGGTTATGGTGGACAACGCCGGCCCGGACAGGCTTACGAGCCCGATTACGCCCAACGCCACCGTAACAATCAGGCTTGCGGAATAGATGACGTTACTGGCGTGCCGTGATGCAGCGAGGATAACCGCGACGGGTGCCAGCCCCAGCAGCGCTGCCACGCCATAAAGCGCGTATGCAACGATCATTGCGGAGCACCTTTGAGGCGCACCCCGCGGCCGCCACTGTTTGAGGTGGCGCCCTCGCCGATCAGTTCGATTCCACTGGCCGTGAGGGTATCGACCAGTTTCATGAGCGAGTCCACGTTACCGCGCACTACGCCGTCGCTAGCTTCCATCCGCTGGATGGTTGGAAGTGATAGGCCCGAACGCTGCGCCAGCTCGCGCTGGTCAATCCCGAGCAACGCTCGCGCTGCCCGCATCTGCGCGGCAGTAATCATGCCGGTTGAATCTTTTGCGAAACACGATTTGGTCCATAATATTTGAGATAGTTATATTAATATGTCAAGCATCAAATAAGATGTAAAATACATCATCGACTACGATACGCGAACAATCACCTATTCCGGCATTTCGTCGTGGCGGACGTTCGGCTGTAGCAGCACGCAGGCCGCCGCCGCAAAAATCATCGCAAAACCGATGATGTCCGGCACGGTCAGCCGCTCGCCAAGAAATATTGCGGCCGCGCTGACGCCGATCACAGGCACCAGCAGCGAACCGAGCGACGCCGTCGTGGCCGGCAAGCGTCCGACAATCGACCACCATAGAAAGTGTGCGAGACCGACGCCGAACAGTCCGACAAAGAGCACAGCCAGAAGCGTTTCGGTCTGGATTGGCCAGAGGTGGGGGTAGCCCTCGACAATGAAACTGGCGACGGTGATGAAATTCAGGCCGAACAGCAGTTGCCAGGCAGCGTTAGCCAGCGGCTCGATGGTGACCTTGGCCCATTTAATGTAGACGGTCGCAACGGCCCAGCTGAGCGCACAGCCAAGCGAATAAAAAACAAAGGGCGGAAATCCCGTGACAAATAGCGGCCATATCAGGACCGTCACACCGACGACGCACAGCACGAACGCAAGCCACCGCACCGTATTCAATCGCTCGCCGAGAAAGAGCCAGCTCAGCACGGTTGTCCAGATTGGCATTGAATACGTAATGATGATTGCTCGCGTGGTCGCCCCGCTCAACTGCGCGAAACCGGAGAGAATCTGAAAGCCGGCGACGTTGAGAAGTGCGGCCACCATCACATGCACATACTCTCCACGCGGTATTCGCAATTTATGACCGGTAACGATTGCCGCGCTGAACAGCATCGCCGCGCCGATGCCGGACCCGGCCACCCGCAGGCTCCAGGGCGACATCTCGCGCAGTGCAACTGCCGCCGCTATCCAATTGAGGCCCCAGGCAAAGGCGAGCAGCACGACCAGCAGCTTGGCCGTAGTTGCGGCTTCGGCTTTTGCTTTGGATCTTGGCACGCTTGAAAATCCGGCGAGTGCTGGCGGGTCGACGCGAGCCGTGCACGCTATAGGGCGGACGGTCGCGTGGCGAGACAACCCTGTAATGCAAATTTGGCGCTCCGCGCGTACCTGCGACGAACAGGCCGGTGTGTTGCACCGCCAACCCCGCTGTGTTAGCTAGCCCTCGATTTCAGGGGGTTCCCGCGGGCTTCCGCAACGTCTCCCGAAATCGGGATTCTCTCTTGGATTCCAATAGTTTGCGCCGCCATTCCGCGACGGCGTCAGGGCTACGAACGAAGTAAAAGCAACGAGCGTTCCCGTGGGCGAAGACCCGATCATCTCCGGCATGGCCGGCCGTTACGCCACCGCTCTGTTCGAGCTCGCCCTCGAGAACAAAGCGGTCGACTCCATCAAGAAAGATCTCGATCAGTTCGATGCGTTGATCGCCAGCAGCGCCGATCTCAATCGTCTCGTGCGCAGCCCCGTGTTCGAGGCCGATGAGCAGCTCAGGGCGCTCTCGGCCATTCTCGCCAAGGCCGGCATCGGCGGGCTTGCAGCAAATTTCTTGCGCGTCGTTACGACCAACCGGCGGCTTTTTGCGGTGCGCGATATGATCCGCGGCTATCGGATGCTTGTCGCCCGGCACAAGGGCGAGGTGGTTGCCCAGGTGACTGTCGCCGAGAAGCTCAGCGGCAATAATCTCGAAGCGCTGAAGAGCGCACTCAAATCGGTGACCGGCGGAAAGGACATCGACCTAGACGTCAAGATCAATCCCGCCATCATCGGCGGGCTTGTCGTCCAGGTCGGCAGCCGCATGGTCGACAGTTCACTTCGCACGAAACTCAATTCGATCAAGTTAGCGATGAAAGAGGCCCGCTGATGGATATCCGCGCCGCAGAAATTTCCGCCATCCTGAAAGAGCAGATCAAGAGCTTCGGCCAGGAAGCCGAGGTCTCCGAAGTCGGCCAGGTGCTTTCGGTCGGCGACGGCATCGCCCGCGTTTACGGTCTCGACAACGTCCAGGCCGGCGAACTTGTCGAATTCGAGAACGGCGTGCGCGGCATGACGCTCAATCTCGAAATCGACAACGTCGGCATTGTTATTTTCGGCAACGACCGCGAGATCAAAGAGGGCCAGACCGTCAAACGCACCGGCGCGATTGTCGACGTGCCGGTCGGCAAAGGCCTGCTTGGGCGCGTTGTCGACCCCCTCGGCAATCCGATCGACGGCAAGGGCCCGGTCAAAGCCGAAAAACGCGCCCGGGTGGACGTGAAGGCGCCCGGCATCATCCCGCGCAAATCGGTGCACGAGCCGATGGCCACCGGTTTAAAAGCGATCGATTCGCTGATACCGATCGGCCGTGGCCAACGCGAACTGATCATCGGCGACCGGCAAACCGGCAAAACCGCGATCGCCCTCGATACCATCCTCAATCAGAAGCCGCTCAATGCCCAGCCGGACGAGAAGATCAAACTTTATTGTGTCTATGTCGCCGTCGGGCAGAAGCGTTCAACCGTTGCCCAGTTCGTGAAAGTGCTCGAGGAGCAGGGTGCACTCGACTATTCGATCGTGATCGCCGCCACCGCTTCCGACCCGGCGCCGATGCAATACTTGGCGCCGTTCAGCGGCTGCACGATGGGTGAATTTTTCCGCGACAACAAGATGCACGCGGTCATTATCTATGACGATCTGTCGAAGCAGGCCGTCGCATACCGCCAGATGTCCCTGCTGTTGCGCCGGCCGCCGGGCCGCGAGGCTTATCCGGGCGACGTGTTCTACCTGCATTCGCGTCTGCTTGAGCGCGCCGCCAAGATGAACGACGCCAATGGCGCCGGCTCGCTGACCGCACTGCCGGTGATCGAGACGCAAGCCAACGACGTGTCAGCGTACATTCCGACCAACGTGATTTCGATTACCGACGGGCAGATCTTTCTGGAGACTGATCTGTTCTATCAGGGCATCCGGCCGGCGGTGAACGTCGGCCTCTCCGTGTCGCGCGTGGGTTCGTCGGCACAGACCAAAGCGATGAAAAAAGTCGCCGGCCGCATCAAGGGCGAGCTGGCGCAATATCGCGAAATGGCTGCGTTCGCGCAGTTCGGCTCCGACCTCGACGCCACCACCCAGCGCCTGCTCAATCGCGGCGCGCGCTTGACCGAACTTTTGAAGCAGCCGCAATTTTCTCCGCTGAAGATGGAAGAGCAGGTCTGCGTGATTTATGCCGGTGTTAACGGCTATCTCGACCCGTTGGCGGTGGATCGCGTGCGCGCGTTCGAAAGCGGCCTGCTGACGCTGGTACGCAGCAAGCATGCCGACCTGCTTGAGAGCATTCGCAAAAGCGGCGATCTGTCGGAAGCTGATGCCGGCAAGCTCAAGGGCGTGGTCGACGGCTACGCCAAGACCTTCGCATGATCACCGACGTTACGAGCGGGAGCGATCAGGACTAATTCGACATGGCCAGCCTCAAGGACATGCGCGTTCGTATCGCCGCCACCAAGGCGACGCAGAAGATCACCAAAGCCATGCAGATGGTCGCGGCTTCAAAACTGCGGCGTGCGCAGGTGGCTGCGGAAGCGGCGCGACCTTTTGCCGAGCGCATGGGCAAGGTGCTGGGCTCAATCGCTGCGGCTGTCGCCGGCAGCGATTCGGCGCCCCGTCTGCTCGCCGGCACTGGCAGCGATAAAGTGCACTTGCTGATCGTCTGCACTGCCGAACGCGGGCTTTGTGGGCCCTTCAATTCATCGATCGTGCGTCTTGCCCGCGACAAGGCAAACGCGCTGATAGCCGACGGCAAGCAGGTCAAAATCCTCTGTGTGGGCCGCAAGGGCTACGAGCAGCTGCGGCGGCTCTATGGCAAGCTGATCATCGAGACTATCGAGCTGCGCGGTGTTCGCACCATCGGCATCGCGCAAGCGGAAATGATTGCCACCAAGGTTACGGGCCTCTTCGAGCAAGGCGCGTTCGACGTCGCCACATTGTTCTTTTCGCACTTCAAGTCGGTGATCGCGCAGATTCCGACCGCTCAACAAATCATTCCGCCGGTGTTCGAAAAGGTCCGGGAAACGGGCGTCTCCCCATCTTACGAATACGAGCCGGAAGAGGAAGAGATCCTCGCTGACCTCCTGCCGCGCAATCTGTCGGTGCAGGTCTTCCGCGCACTCCTGGAAAATGCAGCCTCCGAGCAGGGTGCGCGCATGAGTGCGATGGACAACGCCACGCGTAATGCCGGCGAGATGATCCGCAAACAGACGCTGACCTATAACCGCACCCGCCAGGCGATGATCACCAAGGAACTGATCGAGATCATCTCCGGTGCCGAGGCGCTCTAGTTCCGTAACGAGGACAATATGGCCACACCCAACGCAGTCGGAAGAATCACGCAAGTCATCGGCGCCGTCGTCGACGTGCAGTTCGAAGCTCATCTGCCCGCGATCCTGAATGCGCTCGAGACAAAGAATGGCGGCAACCGCCTGGTGCTGGAAGTCGCCCAGCATCTCGGCGAGTCGACCGTGCGAACCATCGCGATGGATTCCTCCGAAGGCCTGGTGCGCGGGCAGGAAGTCACCGACACAGGCCAGCCGATCGAGGTGCCGGTCGGCCCGCAACTTCTCGGCCGCATCATCAACGTGATCGGCGATCCGGTCGATGAAGCCGGTCCGGTCAAAGGCGAGGCCAGACGTGCGATCCATCAGGACGCGCCGACCTACACCGACCAATCCACCGAGGCGCAAATTCTTGTCACCGGTATCAAGGTCGTCGATCTGCTCGCGCCTTACGCCAAGGGCGGCAAGATCGGCCTGTTCGGCGGGGCCGGCGTTGGGAAAACCGTGTTGATCATGGAGTTGATCAACAACGTCGCCAAAGCACATGGCGGCTATTCGGTGTTCGCCGGCGTCGGTGAGCGCACACGCGAGGGCAATGACCTCTATCACGAGATGATTGAGTCCGGCGTCAACAAGGACCCGAAGAAGGGCTCCGTCGAAGGCTCCAAATGCGCACTGGTGTACGGGCAAATGAACGAGCCGCCTGGCGCTCGCGCACGTGTCGGACTTTCCGGGCTGACGGTCGCCGAGTATTTCCGCGACAAGGGCCAGGATGTGCTGTTCTTCGTCGATAACATCTTCCGCTTCACGCAGGCGGGCTCGGAAGTGTCAGCGTTGCTCGGCCGCATTCCGAGTGCCGTGGGTTATCAGCCGACGCTCGCCACCGACATGGGCGCATTGCAGGAGCGGATTACCACCACGACCAAAGGCTCGATCACCTCGGTGCAGGCGATCTACGTTCCGGCCGACGATTTGACCGACCCGGCGCCGGCGACCTCGTTCGCGCATCTTGATGCCACCACCGTTTTGTCGCGCGACATCGCGGCCAAGGGCATCTATCCGGCGGTGGACCCGCTCGATTCAACCTCGCGTATGCTATCGCCGCTGATTGTTGGCGAGGAACACTATGCTGTGGCCCGGCAAGTGCAGCAAATTCTCCAGCGCTACAAGGCGCTGCAGGACATCATCGCCATCCTGGGCATGGACGAGCTGTCTGAAGAGGACAAGCTGACGGTCGCTCGCGCGCGCAAAATCGAGCGCTTCCTGTCCCAGCCGTTCCACGTCGCTGAAGTGTTCACCGGTTCGCCCGGCAAACTTGTCGACTTGCGGGATACCATCAAAGGCTTCCAAGGCCTTTGTGAAGGCAAATATGATAATCTGCCCGAGGCGGCCTTCTACATGGTCGGCACCATCGAAGAAGCGGTCGAGAAGGGCAAGAAACTCGCCGCAGAAGCAGCGTAAAGGGCGATGCAGGGGCGATCCAATCTCCTGGCGTTTTTGCTGATCGGGCTGGTGATCGGTGGCCTTGCCGGCTACATGACGCGCCCCGAGACGGCCGAGATCAGGTTGGGACCGCTCAGTCTCGAAGTCCGCAGCGACGAGGTGGCGCGCGGCGGCGGGCCTCTCACCAGCAGCCAGGTTCAGCACATCGCGATCATGGCCGCACTCGGTGGCCTTATTGGGCTGGGTGTCGGTTTCGCGGTTGGCAAGCGCAGGAGTTGAGCGAGTAATGGCTAGTTTTCATTTTGAACTGGTGTCGCCTGAAAAGCTTCTCTTCTCGGGCGATGTCGAGCAGGTTGATGTCCCCGGCGTTGAAGGCGACTTTGGGGTGCTCGCCCAACATGCACCGATGGTCACGACGCTGCGCCCGGGAATTTTGACCGTGCACGCCTCGGGCGGCGAGCAGAAAATCGTGGTGCTCGGCGGTTTTGCGGAAATGTCGGCGGGCGGGCTTACCGTTCTCGCCGATCTTGCCGATGCTGCGGAAAGCTTTGATCGCGGCATTATCACAGATCGTATTGGTGAGCTTGAAAGCCGTATCGCCAAGACCGAACCGGGTTCCGAGCTGGACAAGCTGATAACGCGGCTGGACCATTTCAAGCAGGTCAATCGGCATCTCACCGGCACGGCAATGCACTAGCCGCTAGCGCGCGAACCGTTCGAATTCTTTCACGACAAGTTCGTAGGTCTTCCGCTTGAAGGGCACCACAAGGTCCGGCAATTCCCGCATCGCGACCCAACGCCATTCGACGAATTCTGGCTTATGCCCACCGGCGGGATGAGCAATGTCGATTTCGCTTTCTTTGCCGGTAAATCGCAGCGCATACCATTTCTGCTTTTGCCCGCGATATTTGCCGCCCCAGGCTCGTTTCACGAATTTACTCGGAAGGTCGTAAGTGAGCCAATCACCGATCTCGCCTAATTTTTTGACAGAGCGGATATTGGTTTCCTCATGCAGCTCGCGCAGCGCTGCTTCATAAGGATCCTCATCTTCGTCGATACCACCTTGTGGCATTTGCCATACATGCGTTGCGTCGGTGTGTTCGGGTCCGTCGGTCCGCCGTCCGACAAAAACAAGCCCGGAGCGGCTGAGCACCATCATGCCGGCACACGGGCGATAGGGCAGTGATTTCAGGGAAGGCATCCGCAAGACCGTTGTTCAAACGCCACGATTTTTCACTGCAATAAAGTTACGACGACTTTGCCTTGACCGCTACCATCGTGATCGGCACCAGAAATATGCCGCGGCTCTCCACTTTCTTTGCCCAGTCGGCAATCCGGGCGATCGTCGCCGGCTGCGCCGTGGCAAATCCGACGGCGACGCCGCCGTCACGCGCCTTCATCTCGAGGCGTGCCAGCGCCCGGTCGATTTCAACGGGAGTCGGGATCGCGTCGAGCACGATATCGGTTTTGGCAAAGGGCAAATTGTGGCCACCGGCAAGCTGACCGGCGACGCTGCGCGAGGAAGAACCGTCGTCTACATAAATGAGTCCGCGTTGGGCAATGTCCCGCAATACTGGCGCCAGGCCTTGCTCGGACGCAGTGAACCGCGCGCCCATGAAACTCATCAGCCCGACGTACCCCTGAAAGCGGCTCATCATCCAATGCAGCCGGTCAATGTTCTGTTCCGAGGTCAGCGAGGTCAGCAGGGTCTGCGGACCGGGGTCATTGTCGGGATAATCGAAAGGTTCCATTGGGATCTGGACCAGCAGCTCGTGCTGATCGGCCCGGCCGCGCTCGGCCAACTTTTCGAGGTCGGCGGCATAAGGTGACAGCGCGAAAGTCACCGTCGCGGGCAGTTTGGAAAATGCATCGGCGGTGCCCGAGGCGCTGATGCCGAGCCCACCGATCACGATGGCAATGAGCGGCGAATCTTTTTTGTTTGCCGGCAGGTCGCGCGCGCGCGCATAACGGGTGGAGGGACGCGTGCCGTCAGGTCCAATCTTGGGAATTGCGCCATAGCGCGTGGCCTCGATCAGCTTCGGATCGAGCAATGGTTTTTCGGCGTTGCCGGGGATGGTGACTTGCTGCCTTGCGCCACTGGAACCGTCGATAATAGTGACCGTCTTTGATCCAGGGAGCGGCGCTGCGGCAGCCTTCGAGACCGCGGTTGCGGTATCGGGCGCGGTGCCCTCCACGCCGTCGTGGCGCGCGTGCTGTTGACCGTCGTCGCTGCTTTCCCGCGCTGCCTGGGTTTGGGGCGACAATTTGGTTGAAACGACAGCCACCGGCTCGCCACCGAATGGGTCGTCAACGAAGGCTGCCCAGGCCACAACGACGACCCCCGAAAGCCCTAGGATGCCGGCAAGCAACCGTGGCGCGGAGACAGGTAGCTTCGGCAGCTGTTTTCGCTTGTCCTGACCGAGGGGCGCGTTCAGTTCGTCTGCCAAGGAGCAAGATCCTCGCGAATCATCTCGCGAGTCTAGCACGCGACGTTTCCGTCACAGTCCTGTCGCCATAGACAAAGAATGTCGCCTGACAGGTGCGGCCAAACGAAATGGGGCGGCTTATTGCCGCCCCATTCGTCAGGAAGTCCCGATTGCGATCAGTTCGGGATCGGTGTTTTGGAATTTGGCGGGAATGCCGAGTTCACCTGGGTGCCGCGCAGCAAATCGAGCGCCATATTGAGCGCCTTGTCGGCCTTGGCGTCGGGCGGAATGTACGACTGAGACCCGGTTTGCTCCTTGCCTTCGTCGCCTTTCAGATGGCCGCGCAACGATGCCTCACCTTTGGTATCGGTCTTGGACTTGAGCTCATCCGGCACATCCTGCAGGACCTCGATATCCGGCGAGATGCCTTTTGCCTGAATGGAACGGCCAGACGGCGTGAAGTAGCGCGCCGTGGTCAGGCGCAGTGCCCCATTGCCGGAGCCAAGCGGAATGATTGTCTGAACCGAACCCTTACCAAATGAGCGAGTCCCGATGACCGTTGCCCGCTTGTGATCCTGCAAGGCGCCAGCGACAATTTCAGACGCGGAAGCCGACCCGCCGTTGATCAGAACGATCAGCGGCTTGTTTTTCGTAAGGTCGCCCGGGCGCGCGTTAAAGCGCTGGGTTTCCTCGGCGTTGCGGCCACGGGTGGATACGATCTCGCCCTTCTGCAGGAAGGCGTCGGACACCGAGATCGCCTGATCGAGCAGGCCGCCCGGATTGTTGCGCAGGTCGAGAATGTAGCCCTTGAGTTTGTCGTCGGAAATCTTGGCGGTGATATCCGTGATCGCTTTCTTCAGCCCTTCGGTGGTCTGCTCGTTGAACTGCGTGAGGCGAATGTAACCGACGTCGTCGCCTTCGTTTTGCGAACGTACCGAGCGCACACGAATGATGTCGCGCGTAATCGAGACCTCGACCGGCTTGTCCTGGCCCTTGCGAGTGATCGTCAGCTTGATCTTGGTGTTCACCGGTCCGCGCATCTTTTCAACGGCCTGGTTCAGGGTAAGTCCCTGCACCTGCTCGTCGTCGAGCTTGGTAATAATGTCATTGGCCATGACGCCGGCCTTGGCCGCCGGCGTATCGTCGATCGGCGCGACGACCTTGATCAACCCGTCTTCCATGGTGACTTCGATACCGAGTCCGCCAAACTCACCGCGCGTCTGCACCTGCATGTCGCGAAAACTTTTGGCGTCCATATAGCTCGAATGCGGATCAAGCCCGGCGAGCATGCCGTTGATGGCGGTCTCGATCAGTTTGCTGTCATCCGGTTTTTCGACGTAGTCCGCGCGCACGCGCTCGAATACGTCGCCGAACAAATTAAGTTGCCGGTATGTATCCGCCGCCGCTGCTTTGGCGGTTGCACCAACCAGCACCATGCGGGGCTGAACCGCGAGCAGCGTCATTGCCGCTCCCGCTGCCGCGCCGAGAAGAATGAGTGATGTCTTGCGCATCATCCGCGAACCTTTTCGCCTTCGCCAGTAGCCCACCATGGGCCTGGATCGACGGGAACCCCGTCCTTACGAAATTCAACGTATAGCACCGGTTGGCTGGAACCTGTCGCGAGGATAGCGGCAATATGGGAGCCGTTCCCCATCACCGCAACCGGTTCCCCGGTCAGCACAAACTGCCCGAGATCAACTGATATCCGATCCATCCCAGCGAGCAATACATGATACCCGCCGCCGACATTAAGTATCAAGAGTTGGCCATAGGAACGGAACGAACCGGCATACACCACCCAACCGTCCGCCGGTGCCGTAACCTGCGCGCCGGCCCGAGTTGCGATTGAAAGCCCCTTTTCTGCCCCGCCGCTAGCGTCCGGAGCACCGAATTCCTTCAATTTGACGCCGTTAACCGGAATCGGAACTTGTCCACGCAATGAAGCGAAAGCGATGGCCGGGGCCAGGCGCCCGGGATCCCGGAAGGCAGACAGCGCCGGGCGGCTATCCGAACGCGCCGCCTCCCGCGCCTCGCGTGTGGCAGGGTCGAGCCCCTGCTCAAGTTTGGCGATCAAATCCTTGAGGTTGTCGACGTCGCGCGCAAGATTTCCGGCCTGTGCCCGCTCAGCGTCCAGCGCCTTTTCGCGCTCAGCCTGCTGCTTCTGACGTTCTTCCACCAAGGCTGCCATACGTATCTGTTCGCTGTCGAGCGAAGCGACTTCGGCCTTTAGCTGGTCGCGCTCAATGTCGATTTTCTTGCGCACCGAAAGTAATTCGGAAAGATCGCTGGCAAGCGCCTCCACTTCATGCCGCATCTCCGGCAACACGGCCCCAAGCACCATCGCGGTGCGCACCGATTGCAGGGCATCTTCCGGATTTGCGATGAGCGCTGGCGGGGGACGGCGGCCCATGCGCTGGAGCGCTGCAAGAACTTCGCCGATCACCGCGCGACGGCCGTCAAGCGAACTTCGAATATTGCGCTCATTATCATCCAAAGGCTTGAGCCGCTCCTGCGTCGCCACAATTTTGGATTCGACGCCGCGCAGGCGCCCGGCTGTATCGAGCAGATCCTGATTGAGTTTGCGCCGGTCAGCGCCGATCTGTTCGATCTCTCTTTTGATTTCTGCTTCGGCTTCCGCGGACTTGCGCTGCCGGTCGCGCGCGGACTTGAGTTCTTCGTCGTGCTGCTTGAGGGCGTCGAGTTTTTCGGCGGTGGCGTTTTGCGCGAATTGGACGGTCCGCTCCTGTGCGTCCGCCACCGCGCTAAAGGTCAACGGCAACACACACCCCAGCCCCGCGATCAACGCAGCGCGCGGGTTGAAACACCCGAATCCCCCCAAGCAAATCATCGGGTTCAAAGTACGCCTGCAATTTGGAACGGCAAGATCATTATCGGACAATCGTATTGATGCCAGATTGCGACCAAATCGGGGTGCAAATACGGGCAGCAGGTGGATTTCACGCCCGGTGATAGGGGTGCCCGGCCAGGATTGTTGTTGCCCGGTAAAGCTGCTCTAGCAGCATGACCCTGACCAGTTGGTGCGGCCAGGTGGCGGCGCCGAACGACAATCGCAACTCGGCTTTTTCGCGCAAATTTGTCGCGAGCCCGTCGGCGCCGCCGATCAAAAAAACGATTGCCGGCCGATTATTGGCGCGCCATTTGGCAAGCTGGGCCGCAAAACTTGCGCTATCCAGACTTTCCCCGCCGGAATCAAGCAGGATAACTGCCGCGCCCTGCGGAATGAGGTTAGCGAGCGCGATTGATTCCTCGAGCATGCGCTTTCTGGCGTCGGCAGCCCGGCTCTCCCTGATTTCGACGATTTCGACATCACGCAAGCCGAGCGGGCGACCGGTTTGCACCGTGCGTTTGCGATAGCGTTCGCTCAGCTCGGTTTCCGAGCCCTGCTTCAGACGTCCGACGGCGGCCACGACGATGCGCATCGTGCCGCCAAGACTATCAGCCTGGACGTCTCACGTCCTTGTTCGTCGCCGACCACATCTTTTCAAGATTATAGAAGGCACGAATTTCCGGTCGGAAGACGTGCACGATGATGTCGCCGGCGTCGATCAACACCCAGTCGCCCTGCCGCATACCCTCGACACGAACGCGGGCACGCCCGGCGTCTTCGATGTCCTTGACTAGGTGGTCGGCGACAGCGCTGACATGGCGCTGTGACCGGCCGCTGGTCACGACCATGTAATCGCCGATCGAGGATTTGCCGGTGAGATCGATAACGACGCTGTCCTCGGCTTTCATGTCTTCAAGACGGGCGAGGACGGTGCGGAGCGTCTCCTCGGCAGTAGGCTGCCGAGAGACGATTTCGGGCTTACGACGCGGCGCCCGAGAGAGTGCAGGTGTATTCAGGGGCTCTGGTCCTTTCCATGCGTTGCACTCACCCCGGTCCAAACCGGGGGTCTCAGTGAAGATAACTACGTCTTTCGCTTCTTTCTAGCCAGCCGCTTGCGGGCCTTTGCCGCTGTTTTGCGCCTCTGGGTTTTGCTTCCACGCTTCTTACCGCTCGATTTGGGATTTTTGGATTTGCCTGGCGAGCGCCGCGTGCGCAGGGCCCGCAGTGCAGTCGACGATAATGGGGATTTGAGGCCGTGCAGAAAGGCCCAAACAGGGGCCTTCCGGTCCGGCAGCGCAGCGGCGATGTATTCCGGGATGCGGGCGCGGGCAAGGACGTTGCCCGCAGGACTGGCGGCGGCGTAGAGGCTTGGGCCCAACCGGTCGATGACGACGATGGGGACCAGTTCCGCGATTTTTCGCCATTTCTGCCAGCGATGGAAACTCCGCAAATTGTCCGCGCCCATGATCCAGACGAATCGGACTCCGGGGCAGCGCGCCAGCAACCAAGATATCGTATCGTAGGTGTATCTCGTCTTAATGACAGCTTCGAGACCCGTAACGTCGATGCGCGGATGATGGGTGAGGGCGCGCGCGGCGGCGATTCGTTTGGGTAACGGCGCAAGATCGCCGGTGTTTTTAAGTGGATTGCCTGGTGTAACCAGCCACCAGACCCGGTCGAGCTTGAGCCGCTTGAGGGCGAGGAGGGCGGCGGCAAGATGCGCCTGATGAGGCGGGTCGAAAGTTCCTCCAAACAGGCCGATCCTCATGCCGGGCGCGTGCGGAGGCAATAAGCGCTCGGATCGGGCGGGTCGTTTGGATTTCACGGCCGAGTCTGACCACTTCCATGGATACGGTATTTGAAGGTCGTAAGCTGGTCGACGCCAACCGGCCCGCGCGCATGCAATCGTCCGGTGGCGATACCGATCTCGGCGCCGAAACCGAATTCGCCACCGTCGGCGAATTGAGTCGACGCATTGTGCAGCACAATGGCGGAGTCCACCTCGCTCAGGAACTTTTCGGCCGCAGCGCGGTCGTCGGTGACGATTGCATCGGTATGGTGTGATCCATACCGCTCGATATGTTCGATCGCGGCGGAAATATCGTCGACCACTTTCACGGCAATAATGGCGTCAAGATACTCGGTACCCCAATCGTCCTCGGTGGCGGCTTTCACCCGTTTGTCCGCGCTCAATGTTGCGGGGTCGCCGCGAACCTCGCAGCCGGCCTGGATCAGCATCTCGACGAGCGGCTTGAGATGCGTGCCCGCGCAACCCCGGTCAACCAGCAGCGTTTCCGCTGCACCGCAGACGCCGGTACGCCGCATCTTGGCGTTGAGGACTATCTTTTTGGCCATATCGAGCGAAGCGGCCCGGTGCACGAAGACGTGACAGACGCCTTCGAGGTGCGCGAATACCGGCACGCGTGCTTCCGCCTGAACTCGTCCGACCAGGCCCTTGCCGCCGCGCGGCACGATCACATCGATATTGCCGTCGAGCCCCGCCAGCATCAGGCCGACGGCCGCGCGATCGCGTGTCGGTACGAGTTGGATGGATCCTTCCGGCAGGCCCGCCGCGCGCAGTCCTTCGGACAGCGCCGCAAGGATGGCGCGGCTCGAGCGCATGCTGTCGGAACCGCCGCGCAGGATCGCGGCATTGCCGGCTTTGAGGCAGAGCACGCCGGCATCGGCCGTCACATTCGGCCGGCTTTCGTAGATGATGCCGATGACACCCAGCGGCACCCGGACCCGCTCAATTCGCATGCCGTTCGGCCGCGTCCAGGCTTGCATAACGGCGCCAACGGGGTCTTTGAGTGCCCGGACGACATCGATGCCGGCAGCGATTGCTTCGACCCGCGCCGCATCAAGCGCCAGCCGGTCGAGAAACGCCCCGGCCATTCCCGCGGCGCGGGCCTCGGCAAGGTCTTCGGCATTCGCGGCCAGAATCGCGGAAACCTGTGCCCGGATCGCCGTGGCCATAAGCTGAAGGGCCCGGTTTTTTTGTTCAACAGGGGCGAGCGCCAGCGCCCGGGCGGCCGCGCGGGCGCGCCGGCCAATTTCGCCCATGGCGGCGGTTATATCGCCGGATCCCTCGATACTTTTGAGCGGCGCGGTCATTCGCTTCCCAAAATGCTCGTAAAAGCCCCTGTCCGAGGCATTTTCCTATCACGTCGAGGATGCGGCGGCGAGGTGGGCCCCGCCCGCGTGAGTGAGGCGACGCGCTGGGGATAACGTGGATAGCCGAATTGGGAGTGCAACCCACCGATTGACTTACACATTGAAATGGCAGGCTGGCCGCATCGCAGGAGGTTGTCATGGCGTATAGTTCAGGCCGTCTTCCCAATCGGTTCCCGGTCGGCACCAAATTCGTGATCGAAGGCAAACGGGCCGGGGAAGGGCAGGTACAGATATTCAGCCGACATCTGGAATTTCCCGACGGTACATTCCTTCCGTTGCCCGTTCGGTCCCCCACCCGCAAATCGCCGGCGGCCGGGCGGCGCGCCAGGCACGCGCGCCCCTCACGCGGCCGCTGAACCCACGCTCGGCCAATGACCGAGTGACGGGCTCTTCACCGGTTCAATGGCGGGTCAATGGCGGATCGCCGGGCTTGCGAAACGGAATGACCGACTAGGCCAATGGCCTAGCGGGAAACGAAAACCCCAGCCTCCGGATGGGCTGGGGCTAACGGGCGATCGGTCAATCGCCTTTTCACATATTTGGTGCGTCGCGTGACGACAACGTCGCGGGAGACTCGAAGTTCCGCTGGTTATTCGCCGCCGAGCACGAGATCGTCCCGGTGGATCATCTCGGTGCGGCCCGTATAGCCCAGGATCAACAGTACGTCGGCCGACGACCGCCCCTTGATCTTCTCGGCATCATCGGCGTCGTAAGCAACGAGTCCGCGCCCCACCTCGTGACCATCCGGCCCGCGCACGAGCACCGCGTCACCGCGTCCGAACGCGCCCTCGACCTTGATGACGCCCGCCGGCAGCAAGCTCTTGCCGCCGCGCAAGGCGTTTACGGCGCCTGCGTCAATGACCAAGGCGCCGCGCGGCTCGAGCGAACCCGCGATCCATTTCTTGCGGGCGGTCACCGGATTGGCCGGCGTCAGGAACCACGTGCAGCGCGCGCTGCCGACCGTTCGTAACGGATGCTGCACTCGTCCCGACGTGATCACCATGTGGGTGCCGGCGGTCGTGGCGATCTTGCCGGCCTCGATTTTGGTCAGCATTCCGCCACGCGCAAGTTCGGAACCGGAGGCGCCGGCCATCGCCTCGATGTCAGGTGTTATGCGGCCAACCACGGGCACCAGCTTTGCGGCGCCATCTCCGCCCGGAGGCCTGTCGTACAACCCGTCGACGTCGGAGAGCAGAACCAGGAGGTCGGCGCTCATCATGGTGGCGACGCGGGCGGCAAGACGATCATTGTCGCCGTAGCGGATTTCGGTGGTGGCGACAGTATCGTTCTCGTTGATCACCGGGACGCTGCGCCACTCAAGAAGCTTGGCAATCGTCGAGCGAGCATTGAGATAGCGGCGGCGCTCTTCAGTGTCGCCCAACGTGACCAGCACTTGCCCGGCGGTGAGACCATGGCGGCCGAGCGCCTCCGACCAGGCGCGCGCAAGTGAAATCTGCCCCACCGCAGCTGCGGCCTGACTGTCCTCGAGCTTGAGTCCGCCCGGCGGCAATTTGAGCACCGCGCGGCCGAGTGCGATCGCGCCTGACGAGACAACCAGCACGTCGCGCTTGTCCTTGTGCAATCCGGCGATATCGGTTGCAAGCGAGGCGAGCCATTCGTGTTTCAAACAGCCGGCGGAAGAATCGACCAGCAATGAGGAACCGACCTTCACGACGATGCGCCGAAAGTCATTGAGCGACGGCGTTTTCGACGTTGTTCCAGCGGAGTTGTCCATGGCGGCGCTGTGTAGCACGGGTGCTGCTGTGCGTCATGGCCAGCCGGTTGGCGCGTGCTATTCTGGCGGCGGGCGGCGAGGACGGACCGATGCGGCTTGCAGTCTATGGTGCCGTGCTGGCGATTGCGCTGGGCAGCGTACTGTTTGGGCTCGACTGGGTATCGGCGCCGATGTCGCCGA
Organism: Pseudolabrys sp.; assembly: GCA_035626335.1. Taxonomy (GTDB): domain Bacteria; phylum Pseudomonadota; class Alphaproteobacteria; order Rhizobiales; family Xanthobacteraceae; genus Pseudolabrys. The sequence continues at coordinate 28,526 of DASPNW010000019.1, read as the reverse complement.
TGGTCGATACCGAAGCGGGGCTGCGCGCGGTTGCGCCCCCTCCGATAGCGGCCACGTCGCCTCCCGTGGCGCCGAAAGCGAATATCGGCGCACCCATCATTCCGCCGGGTCTCGTCGCGCCGGCAAGGCCGAATGTCCCGCCACCGTCCAGCACCGCCGCGCAAGGTACGCCGCAAGTCGCACCGCTAACTGGGCCGCAAGTCAGTCCGCAAGTGACCCAGCAAGTGGCACCGCAAGGCGCGGCACAAATCACGGCGCAAGAGCCGGTCGCCGCGGCGGAGCCCGAGGTGCGCTGCAATGTGGCAGCCTGTACCGCGGCCTATCGTTCGTTCACGGCGTCCGACTGCACATATCTGCCGACGGGCGGGCCGCGCAAACTCTGCACGAAGTAACTCTGCTTCCAATTCCGATTGTTCTGTGGCTCCAGGCGGGACCGGCTCAATACACGACCACCGATCTGATCGATTTTCCCTCGTGCATCAAATCGAATGCTTCATTGATCCGCTCCAGCGGCATTGTGTGCGTGATCAGGTCGTCGATGTTGATCTTGCCCTCCATGTACCAGTCGACGATTTTGGGCACGTCCGTGCGACCGCGTGCGCCGCCGAAGGCAGTGCCCCGCCAGACACGTCCTGTGACCAGCTGAAATGGCCGCGTCGATATCTCCTGACCGGCGCCGGCAACTCCGATGATAATGCTCTCGCCCCAGCCGCGATGGCAGCATTCCAACGCCTGCCGCATGGTATGGACATTGCCGATGCACTCGAATGAAAAATCGGCGCCGCCACCGGTCAGATCGACGACGGCCTGCACGACATTGTCGCGGCCGATCTCATCCGGGTTGACGAAATGCGTCATGCCGAATTTCTCGGCCATGGCGCGCTTGGCCGGGTTCGTGTCGATGCCGATGATTTTATCGGCGCCGGCCATGCGGGCACCCTGAATAACGTTGAGCCCGATCCCGCCGAGGCCAAATACCACGACATTCGCGCCCGGCCAGACTTTTGCGGTGTTGATGACGGCGCCCACGCCGGTGGTAACGCCGCAGCCGATGTAGCAGATCTTGTCGAAGGGCGCGTCCTCGCGGACCTTGGCGAGCGCGATTTCCGGCAGCACCGTGAAGTTCGCAAACGTCGAGCAACCCATGTAGTGAAAGACCGCATCACCATCGCAGCGGAACCGGCTGGTGCCATCGGGCATGACGCCCTTGCCCTGCGTGGCGCGGATCGCAGTGCAGAGATTGGACCGTCGGGACAGGCAGGTTTTGCATTGCCGGCATTCCGGCGTGTAGAGTGGAATGACATGATCGCCCGCCTTGAGCGTGCTGACGCCCGCGCCGACCTCACGCACCACGCCGGCTCCTTCATGGCCGAGAATCGCCGGGAACAAACCTTCCGGGTCGGCGCCTGAGAGCGTGTAGGCGTCGGTATGGCATATCCCTGTTGCCTTGATCTCGACCAGCACTTCGCCGGTCTTCGGGCCTTCGATTTCTATCGTCTCGATCGTCAAGGGTTCGCCGGCTTTCCAAGCGACCGCGGCGCGTGTTTGCATATTGTCCTGCCGAATGATGAGTGAATGCGACTAGCCTTATTATGAGGGGCCGGGGCAAGATCAGCCATGGATTTCTCGTACTCAGCCGAACAGCAGGCAATTCGCGCCGCGATCGAAAAGATCTGCGCTCGCTTTCCCGACGACTATTGGTTTGCCAAGGATCGCGACGGCGGCTTCCCGCAGGATTTCCATCGCGCCTTTGCCGAGCAAGGGTGGCTTGGTATCGCCATCCCGCAGAGGTACGGCGGTTCCGGCCTCGGTGTCTCCGAGGCCGCCGTAATGATGCAAACGGTGGCCGAATCCGGCGCCGGCCTTTCCGGGGCCTCGGCGCTGCATATGAATATCTTCGGGCTCAACCCCGTGGTGATGTTCGGCAGCGAAGAACAGAAAAAACGTATGCTGCCGCCCTTGATCGCGGGCCACGACAAGGCCTGTTTCGCCGTCACCGAACCGGACGCCGGCCTCGACACGCTCAATCTGAAAACCAAGGCTGTGCGGCAGGGCGACCGCTACCTGCTCTCCGGCCAGAAGATCTGGATCTCGACCGCGCAGGTGGCGAGCAAAGTGCTGATTCTGGCGCGCACCACGCCGCTCGAAAACGTGAAACGAAAAACGGAAGGCTTGAGCCTGTTCTACACATCGCTTGATCGCGCCCATGTCGACGTGCGCGAAATAGCGAAGATGGGACGCAGCGCGGTCGACTCGAACGAATTGTTCATTGAGGCCCTGCCAGTGCCGGCGGCCGATCGCATCGGCGAGGAGGGCAACGGGTTTGAATACATTCTGCATGGCATGAACGCGGAGCGCATTCTCATCGCTGTCGAGGCGGTTGGTCTTGGCCGCGCTGCGTTGCGCAAGGCTTCGTCTTATGCCGGCGAACGCATCGTGTTCGGCCGTCCGATCGGCCAGAATCAGGCGATCCAGCACCCGTTGGCAAAAAGTTGGATGGAGCTTGAGGCCGCGAACCTGATGGCATTCAAGGCAGCCTCACTCTATGACAGCGGTGCCCCCTGCGCCGCCGAAGCAAATGCCGCGAAATATCTTGGCGCCGAGGCGGGTTTCTCGGCGTGCGACGCCGCGGTGATGACGCACGGCGGCATGGGCTACGCCAAGGAATTTCACGTCGAACGGTATTTGCGCGAAGTGATGATCGCCCGGCTTGCGCCGGTGAGTCCGCAGCTGATCCTCTGCTTCATCGCGGAAAAGGTTCTCGGTCTGCCGAAATCGTATTGAGCCACGCGACTAGAGAAATTGCGGCGCCGCTTCCGGCTGCGAATCGTTGCGCGCCTTCTCGATGATGGCCGCGAGCGCGCGCAGCGCCTCCCGCACCCCTTCGTGCGAATGTGCAGACAATATCAGAGGCGTTTTTTTGCAGGCGCGTTTCAATTTCGCGATTTGGGCCTTGACTGCGTCCTTGGTCATCGCATCGCTTTTGGAGAGCGCGACGATTTCTGGTTTTTCGGTCAACCCTTGACCGTAGGCTTCCAATTCGTCCCGCACGATCTTGTAGGCGGCTCCTGCGTCCTCCGCGGTTCCGTCCACGAGATGCAACAAAACCCGACAGCGCTCGGTGTGGCCGAGGAATCGGTCGCCCAACCCGGTGCCTTCATGTGCGCCCTCGATCAATCCTGGCAAATCGGCAAGCACGAATTCGCGGCCATCGACTTCGAAGACGCCAAGCTGCGGATGCAGCGTGGTGAACGGGTAATCGGCAATTTTCGGTTTGGCCGCGCTCACCGCCGCAAGGAAGGTCGACTTGCCGGCGTTCGGCAGGCCGATAAGTCCGGCGTCGGCGATCAGCTTCAAATGCAGGCGAATGATGCGCTCTTCCCCGGGTTGGCCGGGATTGGCCTGGCGCGGCGCCCGGTTGGTCGATGATTTGAAATGTGCGTTGCCGAATCCGCCATTGCCGCCTTTGGAAATCGTCACCCGCTCACCGACTTGCGTGAGATCGGCGAGCAATGTCTCGCCATCCTCTTCATAGACCTGCGTTCCGATCGGTACCTTCAGGACGACGTCCTTGCCGTTGGCGCCGGCGCGGTCCTTTCCCATGCCATTTCCGCCGCGCTGCGCCTTGAAGTGCTGCTGATAGCGATAGTCGATCAGGGTGTTGAGGCCGTTCACTGCCTCCACCACGACGTCGCCACCCCTGCCGCCATCGCCGCCATTGGGGCCACCGAATTCGATGAATTTCTCGCGCCGGAACGACACGCAGCCGTTTCCGCCGGCGCCGGACGCAATATACACCTTGGCTTCATCGAGGAATTTCATGGCTTTAGGGTATATCGCATCGCGGTGCCGTTCGCGAAAGATTGTCGGGAATAAATCTTGACGAAGGCCGATCCAGTCCCCGTGCAGCCAATTGCAGGGAGACCGGACATGACCAGCGACAATCACGACGAAGGCCCTAGCCGCCGCAAGGTACTCGAATGCATGACCTGGGCGGGAACCGGCGTGCTGTGGACGGTTGCCGGCGGCGTTCCCACGTCGCTCGGCATTATTGACGAGGCGGTCGCGCAGCAGAGCAAGGGCTTTACCTTCCTGCAAATCAGCGACAGTCACATGGGCTTCGATAAGCCGGCAAACCCCAACACCAAGGGCACGTTGGAAGAGGCAATCACGCGTGTGAACGCGCTGCCGGTCAAGCCGTCGTTCATGATCCACACCGGCGACATCTCACATTTGTCGAAGCCGTCGGAATTCGACGACGCCGAGCGGATTATTTCGCAGACACGGCTCGACGTGCATTATGTGCCCGGCGAGCACGACTTGATCGACGAGGATCGGGGCAAGCTCTATCTCGATCGCTATGGACGCGGCACCAAAGGCGCGGGCTGGTACAGCTTCGACGCGGACGGAGTGCACTTTATCGGGTTGGTCAACGTCCTCGATTTGAAAGCCGGCGGTCTCGGCAATCTCGGCAACGAGCAGCTCGAATGGCTTGAAGACGACGTAAAAGGACGCTCGGCCTCCCAACCAATCGTCGTGTTTGCGCACATACCGCTCTGGACCGTTTACCCCGATTGGGGCTGGGGCACGGATGATGGCGCGCGCGCGCTTGGCTATCTCAAGAAATTCGGCTCTGTCACCGTTCTCAACGGCCACATTCACCAGGTCATGCAGAAGGTCGAGGGCAACGTCACCTTCCACACCGCGCGCTCGACTGCGTTTCCGCAGCCGGTGCCGGGAACGGCGCCTTCGCCGGGCCCGATGAAAGTGCCGGAAGACAAACTCCGCACCATGCTCGGTATCGCCAGCGTCTCGTTCAAGCAGAACGAACAGCGGCTCGCCATTATCGACATGCCGCTTCAGGGATGAGTGCCAAGATGATCAAATCCAGGTCGCTGATTAATGGTGCAATCGCGGGTGCTGTGGCCTTGCTCGTGCTGGCCGCGGTACCCGCCCGAGCGGCGGATGCCGAGGTCAAAATCGGAAATTTCACCTTCGGTCCGCAGGAGCTGAAAGTGAAATCAGGCACCACCGTGACCTGGATCAACGAGGATGACATTCCGCACACGGTCGTATCGCCGAATAACTTCAGGTCCAAGGCGCTCGACAGCGAGGACAAGTACTCGTTCACATTTACGACACCTGGCACCTACAAGTACTTTTGTTCCTTGCATCCACACATGACCGGTACAATCGTCGTGGAGGCGGTGGCCGGGAGCGTCGCGCCGCAGTAATGGCATATCGGTCTAGGCGAGCAATATGGCTTTCGAAGGCGGCGGCGATCGTGGCAAGGCGGAGCGTTTCCGCTCGGCGGCGTTGCCTTATCTCGACGACGTCTACACGCTTGCCCGCTACCTGCTGCGCAACGCCGCCGACGCCGAGGATGCGGCGCAGGAATGTTACCTGCGCGCATTTCGGCATTTCGAGACGTTTCGTGGCGGCCCGATCAAGCCCTGGCTGCTCGCGATCCTGCGCAATGTCTGCCGCGCCGAATATGCGCGGCGCGGCGCACTCGCGGGCTTGCTGGCCGATGGCTTCGAAGAGGCGGAGCAGGCGGCCGACGGGCTCTGGACGGAAGGCGGGCAATCGCCCGAGGCAGAAACTTTACACCGGCTCGATAGTGAAACCATGCAGCGGCTGATCAGGGAATTGCCGGACACCTTTCGCGAGGCTGTCGTGCTGCGCGAGATAAACGACCTGAGTTATCGGGAGATCGCCGATGTGACCGGGGTCCCGGTTGGGACGGTGATGTCGCGTCTCGCGCGCGGGCGTGCCTTGTTACGCACTGCGTGGCTGGCGGAGGAGAAAGCTTCATGACCTGCGACGAAGCAGAGATCATGCTGCATGCGCTGATCGACGATGAACTCGATGCCGGGCATGCGCGCGACGTCGAGGCGCACGTTGCACAGTGCGCCAGCTGCACTGCGCAGCTCGCGGCCTATCGCGATCTGCAGCATGCGCTGCGAGGCGGTGATTTGCGCCATTCGGCGCCTGTCTCTTTGCGGCGAAGCATCGACCGTGCGGTGCCGTCGCCGGTCATGACCAACCGACGTACGTTGCTTAAAGGCTTTGCATTTGGCGGTCTCGCTTCAGCGGCCGCGGCCGCGAGCGTGGCGCTGATTGTCGTGCGTGACGATCAGGACCGGCGCATCGTTGGCGAGGCGATCTCCGCGCATTTGCGCTCGTTGCAGGCCGATCATCTGACCGACGTGTTGTCGACAGACCAGCACACCGTAAAGCCGTGGTTCAACGGGCGTATTGACCTGGCGCCGCCGGTGATCGATCTGACCGCACGGGGCTTTACGCTGGTCGGTGGGCGGCTTGATTTCATCGATGGCAAACCGGTAGCGGCGATCGTCTATCGCCGCCGTGTGCACATCATCAATCTGTTCGTGGCGCAAGGCATGGGGTCTGTATTGCCGGCGCCCAAGGCGGAGTCCGTGCAAGGATTCAACATTCGGCGCTGGACCGATCAGGGTCTGAACCTGCTCGCGATCAGCGACATCAATCCGGAGGAGCTTGAGGAGTTCGGCGCGAAATTCGAAGAAGCCTCGCGCGCTGCACACGCCGGTTAACGCCTCCGGCCGACGCCGCCAACTGTCATGTCCCGCTCGCGCAGGACACAACAGCAGCAGTTTGTGCAGCAGCCTCGGTTACGAGACCCGCTTGACCCGGCCCCAGGTTTTGAGCGCCGACCAGATGCTGCGCTCGAGGCAGAACCGATCAATCGGCGCCGACGATCTGATCGAGTTGATGCGGTAGAGGCCGACGCCAGTCCATTGGAATCCGCACTTCTCCAATACCCGGCGCGAAGCAGGGTTGGTGACGCGCGCTCCAGCCTGCAACGTTTCGTGTGTCAGGTCTGTGAAGGCATAGTCGATCAGCGCGTGCAGGGCCTCGGTGGCAAAGCCCTGATTCCAGTACGGTACTCCGAGCCAGTAGCCGAGCTCCGGCGTCTCGTCGGAGTGGAACATGATTCCGCAAGCGCCGATAATGGTCTTGTCGCGCAGCGTAATCAGGAACGCCGCCTCGCCGTCTTTGTTCGCCCCGCCGATGAATTTTTCGGCATCCGCCACTTTGTACGGATGCGGAATGCGCGCGGTGTTTTCCGCGATGCGGCGGTCGTTGGCGAGCGCTGCTACCGCTTTAGCGTCCTCGAGGCGCGCCGCGCGCAAGGCAAGGCGCTTGGTCTCAAGGACGGGGATACTCGCTTCGCGAAATCGTTCGCTTGGTATTTCTTCCAGCAGTGTCATGGCACGGGCTCCAGGTTTGAAAAGTTGAGAGGGGGAGCCGGTCACCCGTCTCCCCCTCTCGAAGCCCTTACAAGGCCCCGCCGGTTTGACTGGATGACCGGCGGACCTCGTTTATGTCCACCGTCTTACTCCGCCGCAGCCTCCGTCATCGGTACAACTGACACGTAGGTGCGGCCTTTAGCTTTCGTTGCGAACTGAACCTTTCCATCGACGAGCGCGAACAGGGTGTGATCTTTGCCGGTACCGACATTAAGGCCGGCATGCCATTTGGTGCCGCGCTGGCGCGCAAGAATATTGCCGGCGAGCACGATCTCGCCGCCGGTCGACTTCAAGCCGAGCCGCCGGCCCGCCGAGTCGCGGCCGTTACGTGAAGATCCGCCTGCCTTCTTATGCGCCATGATGCTCTCTCGAACTCTCTTACCGTATACACCGATTCCGTGACGGAATCATCTCACTTCTTCTTGCCTTTTGTAGCGGCCTTGCCGGGCTTTTTTGCGGCCGGTTTTGCCGGCTTCTTGGCCTTCGATTTGGCCGACTTGACCGGCTTGCCCGAGCTCGCCTCCGCGGCCTCGGGTTCCGTCTTTGGTTTCGGCTCGCGCTTCGGCCGCGGCGCCGCCGTTTTTGACGGCTTGGCGCCGCCGGTCAGGATTTCGGTTATGCGAATGACCGAAAATTCGTGACGGTAGCCGCGCTTGCGTCGCGAGTTCTTGCGCCGCCGCTTCTTGAAGGCGATGATTTTGTCGCCGCGCGTATGCTGGAGCACCTCGCCGGCAACAGTTGCACCTGCGACGGTCGGCATGCCGAGTTGCGGCGTGTCGCCGCCAACCACCAGCACTTCGCCGAACTCGACGATCTCGCCGGGTTGGCCGTTGACCCGGTCGACCCGGATCACGTCCTCGGCGGCAACCCGGTATTGCTTGCCGCCGGTTTTGATGACTGCGAACATCTTTCGTCCTCGTGTTCGATCCCGGCGCTCGGACGCTTCCGGACCGGCTTCTTTCAGTCTTTTATGTTTGTTTTTAAGGGCTTAGCAGCCCTCGAAAAAGCACGCGGACCCAAGGGCCCGCGCGCGCCATGCTTATGGCGGGGAAAGGCGGGGGCTGTCAAGAAAAGGGAGACAGCCTTCGTTTGCGCCGCGCCCGCTCAGGTCTCGCTTTTGGCCGGCGCTGAGTCGGTCCAGGTGCCGGCGTCGCCTTCATTACCCGATTGTACCAACCGGTAGCCGACACCTAATTCGGTCACCAGAATTTTTGGCGAGTCGGGGTGAGGCTCGATCTTCTGGCGCAGTTTGCGCACGAAGATGCGCAAGTAATGGGTGTCATGCACGTGGATCGAGCCCCAGACCTCCTTGAGCAGATGCTGGTGGGTCACGACGTTGCCCGCGTGTTGCGCCAGGACCTGCAACAACCGGTATTCCTTCGGTGTCAGCGTCAGGCGTTTGTCGTTAAGCATGACCGCGCGCGCGGCGAGGTCGATGGTGAGGGGGCCGGCCTTGACTGTGGGCTCACCGGACACGGCGCGCATTTGCCGCCTGAGTGCTACTCGCACGCGCGCGAGCAGTTCCGCCATGCCGAATGGCTTGACCACGTAGTCGTCGGCGCCGAGTTCGAGCAAATGGACCTTCTGCGCTTCGTTTGAGCGCACCGACAGGACAATGATCGGCACGCTCGACCACGAGCGAATCCGTTCGACGACGTCCGCGCCATCCATGTCGGGCAAGCCGAGATCGACAATGACCAGATCGATCGGCCGCAATGTCGCGGAGCGGATGGCTTCGGCGCCGGTCCCGGCTTCGTGAACGACAAAGCCGTTGAGCTCGAAGCCCGTGCGCAGAAACCGGCGGATTTGAACCTCGTCGTCGACGACGAGAACGATTGGAGAGGGCTCACTCATCGGAATCACTTTCCAGTTGCGGGACGGCGGCTTGTGTCACCGGCAATTCGATAGACACCGTCGTGCCAAAGCCGGGACCTTCGCTGACGGCGCTCACTTTTCCACCATTGGCGGCGATGAAGGCATTGGCAATCCACAGGCCAAGACCCGAACCGCTGGTGGTGGCGGCGTGGCGTTCGCCGCGCGCGAAACGATCCCAAATCTTTATCTTTTCCGCACTCGTCAATCCGGCGCCCTGGTCGGTGACACTGATGACCATTCGGCCGTCATTCGTGCGCGCGGCAACCGCGATCCCCGAGGCGGGCGCCGAATACTTCGCTGCGTTATCGAAAATCTGTATGAGCGCCTGTTGCACCAGCACCGGATCGACGTGAATCAATGGCAGATCCGTCGGCAAATCCACCGCGATGCGACGCTCGCCAAAGCGATGGCGGCAGCGTTCCATTGCCGAGTTGATAATATCGGCGGGGTCGGCCCATTCGGCATGCGGCTTGACGCCGTCGCTGCTGATGCGCGTGGCGTCAAGCAGGTTCTGAATATCGTTGTTGAGGCGCTCGGCCTCGTCGCGCACATCATGAACCAGCGCGGTGAGCTTCTTCTCCTTTTGCAGTGCCGGCGCCGCACTGAGCACGGTTGCGGCACCGAGGATGGACGCAAGCGGCGTACGCAGCTCGTGGCTGACCGATCCGATCAGGGCTTCGCGCAGCTGGTCGGTTTGCGAGCGCATGCGCGCTTCACTGATGGCGTGCGCCACGCCGAGCCGTTCAAGCGTCGCGGTTGCATCAGCCAACACCGCATCGACGCGGATGCGCAGCTCATCCGATCGTTCCTTCGATTCGCGGCCGAGATTGATCGCGATCACGCCAAATTCGGAGCTCTTCGGCGAAACCGCGCGAACCAGCCAGATTTCGCCGCTGTCGGCGGTAACTGTCGCGCCGGCGGCGTTGTCGCGGTGGCCTGAGGCGACTTCAGCCACCTCGGCGAGAACGCGTTCCGGAACCGTTATGCCGGCGCGCCGTCCGCTGCTGTTCGAGGCCTCCCGCGCGCTGGCGAAAAGCACGACGTTGCGCTGCATGATGCTGGCGAGATGGTCTTCAATGGCGGCATGAATGTCGGAGACATCGAATGCGACAGCCAGGCGGCGCGAGAACGCATAGAGGTCGCGCAGATCGATTTCGCGTTGCCGCGCCATTTCCAGCTGCCACTTGAGTCGCGTAGCGAGCTGGCTCACCGCCACCGCCACGAAGATAAAAAGGATCAGGTCGATGACTTCCTGCGGATCCTTGATGCGGAAGCTGTAGAGCGGCGGATAGAAAAAGAAGGCCGAGGCAAGAACGCCGCAAATTGCCGCAACGACCGCCGACACGATCCCCCAGCGCGTGGCAGCGATCACGACCGGAACCAGGAAGACGACAGAACCGTGCGCGAGTCCTATTTGCCAGACCAGTGCGAACAACACGGCCGTGAGAATGGCCACCAAGCCGAGCGTCATGAAGACGCCGTGCAATTCCTTGCGGATGAGGTCGAGTTTCAGCGCGGTATACATCGGCTAGTCGGGCCGTGGCCGGGGTCATTGAACATGACGCAATATACGCCCCGCAACCCTTGTCTGTCTTGGCGCCCTTGGTTACATAGCGCCGCGTCCGTTCGCGGCCTTTTGAGGCCCGATTTCGGGCTCCGGAGAGGTGGCTGAGTGGTTGAAAGCACCGCACTCGAAATGCGGCATACTCGCAAGGGTATCGGGGGTTCGAATCCCTCCCTCTCCGCCATTCAAGAGCAAATATGATTGGTCAATCGCGCAGTTAGATTTTATGTCTGCTTTACCTCCCCCGAAAGCGGACATGTGCGCTGCAACTAGTGATGTCCGCTTTGGGCCAATAGCGGACATTGCGTCTAGCTGGCTTCAACGGGTGAATAATTGATTGATCAGCTAAGCAGACCAGTCAACCAATAAAACAGCGCCGCGATAACGGCTGACGCCGGAATGGTAATAATCCAGGCGGTCACAATTCCCCTAGCGACGCCCCAACGCACTGCAGACCCTTTCTTCGCCGCCCCAACTCCGATGATACAGCCCGTAATTGTGTGCGTGGTTGATACCGGGATGCCCAATTCGGTCGCCGCAAACAGCATGATCGAGCCACCTGTCTCAGCGCAACAGCCCTGGACGGGCGTCAATCGCGTGATCTTGCTTCCCATGGTTCGAACGATGCGCCAGCCGCCCGCAAGAGTGCCCATCGCCATTGCAAATTGGCAGGCGATGACGACCCAGAAAGGCACACGAAACTCAGTGCCGAGATAGCCCTGCGAGTAAAGAAGCACCGCGATGATGCCCATTGTTTTCTGCGCATCATTGCCACCGTGGCCGAGCGCATAACAGGACGCAGACACAAGTTGCGCGTGACGAAAAATGTTGTCCACGCCGTGCGGTGTAAAGCGAACAAAGGCCCACGATACCGCCAGCATCAACAGCAACGCGACAAGACACCCGAGCCCTGGTGCCAATACGATGCCGGCCACCGTCTTGAATACACCGTCCCATACAACGGCGGAGACGCCCGCCTTCGCCAGACCGGCGCCCACAAGCCCGCCGATCAAAGCGTGCGAACTTGATGAGGGAATGCCGAGTCGGTTTGTAATGATCTGCCACGTAATTGCGCCGATCAGCGCACCAAAGATCACTCGCTCGTTGACCACATTGGCGTAGACGATGCCTCGACCGACCGTTTCTGCGACGTGAAGACCGAAAACCAGAAATGCAACAAAGTTAAAGAACGCAGCCCAGGCAACGGCGTAGTGCGGCCGCAACACACGCGTGGAGACGACCGTCGCAATCGAATTGGCCGCATCATTCATTCCATTTAGAAAATCGAACGCGAACGCAACCGCAATCAAAAAAACTAGGAGCGGAAAAGCGAGCGTGGCATCCATTTCTTCCAGCCTCGGGCGAAATATCAGACGTGTTCGATAACGATGCCATGGACTACGTTTGCAACATCATCGAATCGATCGACGACCTTTTCCAAATGGTCATAAACTTCATTTCCGACGAAAAATGCCAAACCGCTCCCGCCGACGTTCGCGCGGTAAAGTTCGTGTAACCCGATATCGTGCAGTTCATCTGCGCGGCCCTCTATTGCCGAAATTTGGGCAGTGAGGTCACTGATCCGGGTTGCTTCGGAGTTGAGCCGTCGCAGCAGGGAGACCGCTTCGCGCACCAGCTGCGCACACTTCACGACCGCATCCGCCATGTCGCGCATTTGAGGAGTAAATTCGTTTAGCTCGAACAACATGATCGACTTGGCGGTCTTTTGCATTTGGTCGATTGAGTTGTCCATTGATGTGATCAACTCACGGATATTTCCGCGATCGAACGGCGTGATGAAAGTACGGCGCACGGCTATCAGCACTTCGCGAGTGACGTCATCGGCGTCGTGCTCGCGAGCCATGACAGTCTCATAGTTCGTTTTGACCGCGTTGCCGCCCTCCAACATCGCACGCAAGGCCGTCGCGCCGCCCAGCACCGCCTCGGAATGACGGGCGAAAAGGTCGAAGAAGCGCTCCTCCTTCGGCATCAAAGCATGAAACCAGCCCAGCATGACGCCCCCTTGATCATTGCTCTAGGGTATTTGGTCGGTGATCTGCGGAGAAATCCAAATATACGGTCTGTGGAAACTCACCTGGTCGAAGCTTAGTAGGAACCCGGGGAGACATCCCATAAAAATGAACTTTTGTTGCCGCGCAACCGTTGCTACCAATTACGCATGCAAATGTGCGGGTAAAAGCCTGTGGGAACGATTGTTCTGCTCGATCTGATGGGGGGTGTCGCGCTGCTTCTCTGGGGCCTGCACATGGTCCAGAGCGGTATCCTGCGCGCATTTGGCCCGGAGCTTCGACGGGTTCTATCGACAGCTTTACAAAATCGCCTGGCGGCCTTTGCCTCCGGGTTGGGGCTGACCGCACTGCTCCAGAGCAGCACCGCGACGGGCCTGATGGCCGCCTCTTTCGTGAACGAAGGCGCAGTCGCACTGGTGCCTGCCCTTGCAATTGTGCTTGGCGCGAATGTCGGCACGACGTTGATCGTTCAACTTCTGTCCTTCAATGTCTCGGCGGCTGCACCAGTCTTGTTTGTCCTAGGCCTCGTAGCGTTCAGAAGCGGCGGACGTAGTCGTCTCAAGGACATGGGGCGCGTGGCAATCGGCCTCGGGCTAATGCTGCTTGCTCTTCACATTCTGCTGGACACTTTGGCTCCAGCTGAGGAAGCGCCGAGCGTGCGAGCGCTGCTTAAATTGATCACAAGTGACCCGCTTTTTTGCGTGCTTATAGCCGCTGCTTTGACGTGGGCTGCCCATTCGAGCGTCGCGACCGTGCTCCTCACAATGTCGCTGGCGTTCTCGCAATTTATCACGCCAGCCGCGGCGTTGGCGCTTGTGCTCGGCGCAAATCTCGGCAGCGCCATTAATCCGGTGCTTGAGGGCACGCGGCGTGGCGACCCATCAAGCTATCGGCTGCCGCTCGGCAACCTATTCAACAGATTGCTCGGCGTCTGCGCGACGCTACCCTTCCTTCAACAGATCGTCGACGTGGCTCAACGATTCGAACCAAATACGGCAAGGCTGACGGCTGAATTTCACGTCGGCTTCAACATCGTCCTTGCCGCTATTTTCCTCCCGCTGCTTGATCCGTTGGCTGCAATGCTTATTAAGTTATTGCCGGACCGAAAAGCTGCAGTCGATCCGTCAACACCGCGCTATCTCGATGAAGCCGAACTCGATACGCCCTCGCTTGCCTTGGCGAACGCGGCGCGTGAAACGCTTCACATGGGCGATACTGTTGAAGCGATGCTCAAACAGGTCATGACCGCTTTGATGACGAATGACCGTGCGTTGGTCGCCGGTGTCGCGCGCATGGACAACATCGTGGACTCGCTCAATGAAGCCGTGAAGCTGTATCTTACCAAGCTGACACGCAGCAATCTCGACGAGCGCGAAGCCAAGCGCGCCATGGAAATCCTGTCGTTTGCCATCAATCTTGAACATGTTGGCGATATCATCGAAAAAAATCTGAGCGAGCTTGCTGCAAAGAAGATCAAGCGCAATGTTCAGTTCTCCGCAGACGGTGCGAGCGAGATCGATCAATTTCAAAAACGTGTTCTGGAGAATTTAAGACTTGCGTTCGGCGTAATGATGTCTGGCGACGTAACGGGTGCTCGAAAGCTCATCGCAGAAAAGGCCGAACTACGCAGTGCCGAGCTCAGCGCAGCAGAACGTCATCTCGAGCGCCTGCGTGAGGGCCGCCCGGAAACGCTGGAAACAACGTCTTTGCATATGGATATTCTTCGCGATCTGAAACGTATCAATTCGCACATCTGCTCGGTCGCTTATCCGGCACTGGAAGGCAACCAGGAAACCTTGATAAACTCTGCCCCAGTCGCTCTCCCGTCAGGAAAGCCGAAACCACGCGGGCGATAGTCAATGAATTTTTTGATGTATTTTGCATCCTTTGGTTCTGTGTTTGTGTTCTTTGCAAGTGCGATTGCAGGAATATTGTGGGTCCTCACCAAATTTGTTCAGGCCTGGGGTCGCTTCTTTCAAGCGCTGATATACCCCCCGAAGACCCGCAAACATCGCGTCAGTGTCCCTGCCAATCTCCACTTAAAACGAGCCGGTCAATAACTGCGCTCCATGGGCCGTCGATGTCTGCTTTGGATTAAAAGCGGACGTTCGCGCCGCAAAAACCCGGTTCTGCTTTATCCCCGATAGCGGACTTCCGCAGCAGCCGATGTCTCCTTTACCCCCGACGGGGGCAGGTGCGGAGCGACTGATTATTAATTTCTCGCGCTGTAAATATCCGCTTTTGACCCAAAGCGGACATCAACGCCGTGCCGATGTCTCAATTTTTCGTAGCCGCTACTGAATAGCGCGCATACAGGTCAGCAACGCGTTGTTGCCACATGCCGACAAATGCAGCGGAGGTCAGATTGTCAACTGATTTCCAAATTTGTTTGATGGCGGGAAGTGTGTTGCCCCAGATTGCTCGTTTGCACCATCGCTCGCCTTTTTCCTTGCCCTCTTCGGTGGCACACATGGATCTCCAGGCGATGCGCTTCGGATGGCTAACGTGTTCGGCGGCCCCCTGCCAACCTTGTTGATGAATCAAATATAGATCGCTGAAAGTCGGTTTTTTGCCGGTCTCGAACTCAAATTGCAAAGCCTCGGTGGCAAATTTGTAGGCACCGGCAATGGCATTGTCGCGCGGGTCGGTAATGTTTCCCGAGCCGTATCGGTTGAACTCATAATTACTGAGCTGGAATAACCCAATATAAGAACCAGTCCGTTGCTTCGGATTGAAGCCGGACTCGATTTTAGCCACGGCTTTCATGAAGTTGAAATCCAGACCGAAAGCGTCAGAGGCGCGCCTGATCTCTTCAACAGGTGTTCCAACCGGAAGGTCTTTCATCGTCTCCAAAACCGTATCGGCTGGCTTCTCGTCAGGTGGAATTTCTGCGAAAACGTAATAAGCGAGAGATGAAAAATTCCGTTTGGGAGGCGCCGCATCATCAGGCGAAGGACGCTGAGCTGAGTCCTCTAATCTTGCTTGTTGTTCCAGGGCATCAGTTCTCACTTGCTGCTCCAGCGCATCGAAGGCCGCTTCCAGCCTGGCCTGCGCCTTTTCCAAGATGTCGGAGCTGGTCGCCTCTCCGGGTAAGAGCAATGACCCACGCGGGACGGTCGTGACGTTGCTCGACAGCGCCGAAACGATTTCCACGTCGTCGGTGTCTTCAGGTGAAACGGCGCTCATCGTCTTTCCAGAAATAATCTGGTAAGCCGCGGCAAACGAGAATGCGGCTACAAGAAAGTCAAATTGCAAAGATCGTATTTTTCGCAAATCGGTCCCTTACCGTGAAAGTCTATACACAATGTCCGCACCAGATCCTCCGCAACATGTTACCGCGGCCGTCGCGCAGTACGCCGACATGCATGGTGCGCGCAGCAAACCCTCACTGGAACTCGGCGCTAAAGCCTCTAAGTCTTGCGAATCAGCGTTGGGAACCTAGGATTCTATGATTTGACGGGTTGACGCAACATTAAGGTTTTGGCCGCGAATGGGCTTGAGTAACCATGCGGTTTATGCGCGGTTTGCCGGGTCTTCCTGCCGGGCCATTTGCATTTAACGATAGTATTGGCCGCCCCACCATCGACGAGAATTGCCGGTTTGGGGGTTCCAGCCGCGCTGATAAAAGAACCCGAAGCCGTCGTCGTTCCGGAAGCCGTCGCCCGCAACGAATGTTTCGGTCGAAGGCTCGCGCGTTATGAAGCCACCCTGGGGCTGATTGCTCAGCACAACGACAAACTCGGTGCGATAGTTGGTCTCGGCGCTCAGCGGCTCGTCCGAGACGACGATCGAGGATCGCGGCAATGCGGTCGGTCCGATGCGATCGAGAACATTCTGCGGGATGGTGATGCGGTCGAGCGCATCCTTGGCGTCGTCCGCGTCGTCGATCGTGACCGCCGTCCAGCGCAGGGTGGCATCCTTGCCGGCATCCTTGCGCGCCATCGCGGTGAACACATGCGTGCCGATCCGTTTCCCGGGATTGCGAATCGCGACCGGAGCCTCAATGGTCGTATCGAACACCTCACCGCCGCCGTCCGGCGCCGGCTTATGCGTGTTGCGTCGCACGTAAAGCTTCTGCGTCGCGCGGCTGATGTAGATCGAGACCGGTTCGAGCGCGAGCTTCGCGTCGATCGCTGCCTTGTCGGAGACGGTCTTCCTGGTCTCGGCCGCCTTGGCGGCGTCCTTTGCGGCGCTAGCTGCATCGAGCTTCGACTTCGCGTCGGCCTTGGCGGTGTCGAGCTGCGCCGCCGCTTGCGCGGCCTTGGGCGCGGCCTTCTGCTTGCGGTCCTCGGCCCGCGCCCTGGCTTCGTCCGTCTTTGCAGCGGCGAGCGCCCTGTCGGCGGACGCGAGCTCGGCGTCAGCGCCCCTCTTGAGCGATTCCAGCTTGCGCAGCGACGATGCTAGCGATGCCGTCTCGCGCGCCGCTGTCACGGCGGCTTTCTTCGTCTCGGCGGCTGCCTTCGCGGCCTCCGCGGCCTCGCGAACGAACGTCTCGGCATGCGCCGGAGCAGCGGCGATGGCCTCCGCGTTCGGCGTGAGCAGCGCCGGGTGGGAAAATTCGACCGGAGCCGCGTCGTTCGGCGAGATGATCACCCGCATCCCGATCCGCGTCTTGTTGAACAGCTTCTCCGCAAAGCCGAAGGGCATGCGGATGCAGCCGTGCGAGGCCGCATATCCGGGCAGCGGCCCGCCGTGCAGCGCAAGCCCGTTCCAGGTGATCCGCTGCATGTGCGGCATCCACGCATCGTCATACATGCTCGAGTGGTGGTCCTTGTCTTTCTCGATGACGGCGAAGACGCCTGCCGGCGTCTCGCGTTCCTTGACGCCGGTCGATACCGGTGCGCGAAGGATCCAGCCCTCGGCGTCGTAGAAAGTGACTTGCTGGCTCTTGATCGACACGACCGCCATGATCGGCTCGCCTGCCTCGCGCGGCGCCGCCTCCTCTTTCGGTTGCGCGGGACGCGGTTCCTTGGCTGTCGCGTCGGCGGTCAGCGCCGTCAGCGCGGCCATCGCCGCGAGCGTCACAATGGCGGCAGGCCTCCAGCGCCGCATCGCTACCGTAAATTGCGCCGTCGTAAATCGATTTGTCATGCCATTTACTTTGCCATTGACCGTGCCATTGACCGCATCTTGCCCGGTTGGAATGGGTGTCCGCGTTTGCGTCGAGCGAGTGTCAAATCGCATATCTGGATAACCAACTGCCAACACCATACCCCGCCAATTCGTTCCTGGTCGATCCTGGGGACTATCGCACGTTGGGTGGGCAATTCTCGTCGACCCAAAGCGGACATTGGCGGCGCCCCGGAAGTACGCTTGAATGAAGATTGAGCCCATATCAAGGTAATTAGGGCTGACTTTATTGTCGCGATCAGTTTCACACCTTTGCCACGTACGCGCATACCTGCCCTTACGTATATGGAGTTGCAGCTTTGCCGATCGAGCAATCGCGAGACCCGAAGCAATTCGCCGATTTCGAACTGGCGGGCTGGGATAGCAATATTGGCGGCTATAATTTGGCCTTCGGCGGGGTCGCACGCCAGACGGTGGGATCCATGCTCGATGCAGCGCGCGTGACGCGCGGCATGCAGGTGTTAGATGTATGTTGTGGCCCCGGCATGCTGGCGGGGGAAGCGTTGGAGCGCGGCGCGGAAGCGACCGGGCTCGATTTCTCCGTTGAGGCGGTCGAACTCGCCCGCAGACTGGTGCCCAAGGGCTGTTTTCAGCAGGGCGACGCACAGGCGCTGCCGTTTCCGGCGGCGAGCTTCGACGCCGCACTCTGCGGGTACAGCCTCATGCACTTGCCGCAACCCGCCGTGGCACTGCGCGAAATGTTGCGAGTGCTGCGTCCCGGTGGACGGGCGGGATTCAGCGTTTGGGATGCAGCCGGCTTCGGCTTCAGCCTGGTCTATGAAGCGGTTCGCGCCCGCGGCAGCATGGACATAGCTCTGCCGCACGGACCCGATTTTTTTCAGTTTGGCTCGCCGGAGCGCATGCGGGCGGCGCTGGCGGAGGCGGGCTTCGCCGACGCTACAGCGCATTCCTTCCAGCAGCACTGGCACGTTGCCAACGCGGACCGTTACATCGAGTCCATTCTTGCCGGCACCGTTCGCGCACGCGCAGTCCTTGCGGCCCAATCGGGCGCCGCTGCGACCGGGGTGCGCGCTTACATCGCCGACTATCTGACCCGCTTCCGAACACCCGCCGGCGAATTGGTTGTGCCGATGCCGGCGATCGTCGGGAGCGGTGCGCGGCCTGACTGAACCGTGTCGTGCTGGTGAACGTCTGCCTTCGGGGTCAAAGCGGACATTGACACCGGAAACTGGGGTAACAAAATCACACGATGGAAACCACGTCGGCGCCGACCTCGATTGCCGGCGGGATCGCTTGCCTGTAATGGGAATCTGTCGAACCTGGACGTCAGGCCACTCGAAAAGCGGGGGACAAGATGGCTCGGAATCGCGCGAAGGTCATTATTCTTTTGTGCGTGATAGGTGCATATTTTGTTGGGGTGTTCATCACGGGCCGCGTGTTGCTTTGGATCGGCTAAATTTCGCTCTCCATCGCGGACGTGCCAACGGTAACCAAGCCAGCTTTTTGCAATGAAGCCCCATTTTCAATGGTCGGCGCGCGGACTATCATTTGAACGTGGACTGTCAGGACCCTAGCGGTTTGTCGCCACAGTGGCTCAGACCCCCTTGCCTGCATTTTGCAGGCAATCCGATGGAAGAGGGACCATATGAGCCGCAAGTTTTCATTGCACGTCTGCTTCGCGATCGGTGTTTGCCTGGCGGCAGTTGCGCCAGCTGAAGCCGGCAAGAGCATCGCGCTGATCCTCGATGCCTCCGGCAGCATGAACGCAAGGTTGCCGGAGGGCCGCACGCGCATCGAAGCGGCGAAGGCTGCGGTCGAAGAGATCGTTGGCAAGCTCGCTGCGGACGTGCGGATATCGTTGCGCGCTTACGGACACCAGTCACCGACCTCGAAGCACGACTGTCTGGATACCGAACTGATGGTCGGGTTTGACGGGCTAGCTGCCAACAAGGACTCGATCCTTGCCAAGTCGCGATCGATCAAGGCGCAGGGTTACACGCCGATTACTTATGTCATCAAATTGGCGGCAGAGGATGTCGGCAAAGAAGATTCCAAGCCGAGAATTGTAATTCTGGTCAGCGATGGCAAGGAGACCTGCAAGGGCGACCCTTGCGCCACCGCCAAGGCGCTGGCCGATGCGGATGCCTCTCTTGTTATTCATACCATTGGCTTTGCGGTGGATACTGCAGCCAAATACCAGCTCCAATGCATCGCGCGCGTGGCGCGCGGCAACTACTTCGATGCCGACAGCGCAGGCAAGCTCGCCGCCGCGCTCGGCGAAGCGGCCAAGACTGAAGCAGCGCCACCGCCGCCACCGCCCCGGACGACCACGCAGATCACCGTGGTCCTGCCGAAGCCGGGCCGGCTGGCCATGAAGAACGCCAACATCATGGGCCATGCTGTGACTGAGGCTGAAACCGGCAAGGCTGTCGGTTCGCTCAGCCCGGTTTCCTCGTCAATCGAGCTGCCGGCTGGCTTCTACAATGTTGCGCTCGGTAGCGCCGTGTGGAAGAGCATCGAGGTCAAGCCGGGCGAAACGACAACGATCGAGCCCGCGGTCCTTGAAATCAAACACGCCAGCATTTCCGGCCACAAGGTGCTCGACAACGAGACCGGGGAGGAGATCGCCAGTGTCGTGTCGAGCAATCCGCGCATCACCGTCTTGCCCTCGACTTTTGCTGTCACGTTCGGGGCGGCGGTGTGGAAGGACATCGAAGTCAAGGCCGGCGAACACAAGATACTCAACCCCGGAACGATAACGGTGAACGGCGCGCCGATCACCGGTGTTCCGATCAAGGATAGCGAAGGCAATACGGTTGCCAGCGTTTCACCGCTGGGAAAATGGGCGCCACTGCCGCCGGGCAAATACACAGTCGAGATTGGCAACCAAAAAGTGCCAGTCGAGCTTGCTGAAGGTCAGGACATAGCGATCGACGCAAAGTGAGAGATATCCCATGAACAATAAAAAAGCAGGTAAGGGGGCCGACACGATGAAAGTGCTCTATTTCGTCTTGTTCATCTTGGCGCTTATTTTCACCGTGACGGACGCAAGGGCCATGCCCCTGCGGTTGCCGCCACAGGCCAACCTGATTATTCCCGTCGCAAGCGGATGCGGCCTTGGTGTTCACCGCGGGCCTTATGACGGATGCTACCCGATTTACGGCGTCGGCTATCCGAGCAGTTACTACACCGGCTTTGTCAGCCGCGGCGTATGTGGCGGACGCGGCACGCATCTCGCGTGCAATGTTTATGGGACATGCTGGGTGGCGTGTAACTGACCGGCCAATTTATTCCTTTACCGCGCCAGTCATTGCCGAAACGTAGTGCTCGACAAAAAACGCATATAAAATGACCAGCGGCAGCGAGCCGATCATCGCGCCAGCCATCAACGAACCCCAGCGGTAGATGTCGCCGTCCACCAGTGCGGTTACGATTGCAACCGGCACGGTTTTGTATTGCGTCGAGGAAATAAAGGTGAGCGCGTAGATGAATTCGTTCCAGGATAGCGTGAAGCCGAAGATGAAGGCCGAGATCAACCCCGGCACCGACAAGGGCAACACGATGCGCAGCAGGATCTGCCAGCGGCTGGCGCCATCGATCAGCGCGCATTCCTCAAGTTCGAACGGAATAGTCTTGAAATAGCCCATCAGCAGCCAGGTCGAGAACGGGATGAGGATTGTCGGATAAGTCAGGATCAGCGCGAAGGGCGTGTCGAACAACCCGTACTTGAAGACCACGGTCGAAAGTGGAATGAACAGGATCGAGGGCGGCACCAGATAGGCCAGAAAGATTGCACCGCCGACCCATTGGGCGCCCTTGTAGCGCAGCCGCACGATGGCATAGGCAGCGAGCACACTGGCGATGATGGAGAGCGCCGTCGCGCACACAGCAACCAGCATCGTGTTCCAGAGCCAGATCGGATATTCAGTTTCGAACAGCAGTTTGTAGATGTGCTTGAACGTGGGATTCCACGTCCAGAAGGGGCTATAGGTGTCGAGATCAAGCAACTGCTCGTCCGGCTTGATCGACGTGAGCGCCATCCAGTAAAACGGAAACAGCAGCACAAACATAATGAGCGACAGCGGCAGATAGACGGTTATCAGCCGCCGCGGCAGACGCTGCAGATAGCTCATGCCTTCGGTTTCGTCGGCGAGCGGCGCCGAGCCGGTCAGGACATCTCGTGGAGTGGCAGCCTTGCCGGCGAGAGCGTCAGTCATTGCTCTCTCCCTGTTGCCATTTCCTTCGTTGCAGCCCAAACCACGAGACCAGAATCGCCGCGAGCAGGAACGGGATCATTGCGGTCGAAATCGCCGCGCCCTCGCCCAACTGGCCGCCCAAAATCGCGCGCTGATAGGACAGCGTCGCCATCAGATGGGTGGCGTTCACCGGGCCACCGCGTGTCATCACCCAGATCAACTGGAAGTCGGTAAACGTGAACAGCACCGAAAATGTCATAACCACGGCAATGATCGGCGTGAGCAACGGATATGTGATGAAGCGGAACCGCTGCCACGGGGTCGCGCCGTCGATGGTCGCCGCTTCATAGAGAGACGGCGACACAGTCTGGAGCCCGGCAAGCAAGGTGATTGCGACGAACGGTACGCCGCGCCAGATGTTGGCAAAGATTACCGACCAGCGCGCATTCCAGATGTTGCCGAGGAAATCGATATTGGCCGTGATCAGGCCCATTTTCTTGAGCGACCAGGAAATGATCGAGAATTGCGGATCGAACAGCCACCAGAACGCAATGGCGGACAGCACGGTCGGCACAATGAATGGGACCAGCACCAGGGCTCGGAGAATCGCCTTGAAGGGCAGCTTCTCGTTCAGCAGCAGCGCGAGATAGAGTCCGACAGCGAATTTTATCGTGCTGGCTACGGTCGTATAGAGCAACGTATTGAAAACCGAGAGCCAGAACGTCGAGTCGTCCCACAACCATTCGTAATTTTCGAGACCGATAAAAACGCCGGAGCGGCCGATGCGGGCATCGGTGAACGACAGCCAGACGCCAAGCCCGAGCGGATACGCAAGAAAGAGAATAAGAAACGCGGCCGCCGGCAGCATGAACCAGAAACTGAGCCATTCGCGGTTGGTCTTGAGGCGCTCCCAGGCTGTCGCGTCACGCATGACGCGTTTGTTCCCTGCCTGTTCGAGCGCGATCGTCATTGCGGCTCAGGATCGTTGCAACGAGAGAAGGACCGGCGGGGCGCTTGCTGCTCCCGCCGGCCGGTTGACTAGCGATAAATGCGCTTGAGCTGACGTTCGGCGATTGCGATCGAGCCTTTCACATCTTCGCGACCCGTGCAGTAGTTCGCGAACATGTCGAGGACAACGAAGTCGGCAATCGCCGTCGCCGCCTTTTCACCGACCGAGCCAAGCCCGCCGGCCGTCAACGTTCGCTTCGCGGCCTGGCCAAAGACGGCGTTCTTCGGATCCGCCGTCCAGATCGGGTTCTTGTCGTACGCATTGAGGCAATGCGTCAGGTACCCCTGCGCCGACTGGATCCAGGGGTTGAAATTATCCGCCTCCAGCATGAAGGCCATCAGCGCCTTACAAGCCTGCGGATACTTTGTGTAGGTCATCGCCAGTGCCGGATACATCAGGTGCAATTCGGTCGGCTTACCGACGGGACCGACCGGCCAATAAGAATGATCCATGTCGTCGGCGATCTGTTTTTTGCTTGGGTCTTTCTTGGCCGCGACGTAGATCGAGATGCCGTTATCGGTCCAGTTGATTTCGCCGGCCAGGAACGCCTTGTTGTTGGATGCATCGTTCCAGGAGGCAACGCCCGGGATCATTTCGGCATAAAGCGCTTTGGCGTATTCGAGCGCCTTGGCGGTCTCCGGCGAATTGAGGATGACCTTGTCGTCCTTGTCGACGGTATTGCCGCCGTGCGACCAAAGGCACCAGTGCACCCAACCGTTGCCGTCACCGGAGGCGTGACCGAGAGCAAATCCGCCGGGGGTGTTGTTCTTTTTCATCGCCTTGGCGTATTCGAGGAAGCCGTCTGTCTTGTCCGGGACTTTGGAGAAACCGGCCTTGGACGAAGCTTCGATGCGGTAGTTGATCATATTGCCCGAATAACAGATCGGGATCGCAATCCACTTGTCGCCGCTTTTGCCGTAGGTCACCGCGCTCGGCACCCAGCCGCCGTATTTCTTGCCGAGATAGTCCGCAACATCGGTGACATCGACGCATTTTTGCGGGAACAGGTGCGGCAGAGAATAAAGACCCCAAAAAAGATCGGGCCCGGTGCCGGTGTTGGCGGCGACCGACGCTTTGGGTTGCACGTCTTCATACGATTCGCGCGAGATATCGACTTTTACCCCAGTCGCAGCGGTGAAAGCCTCGATCAGTTTCACGAACGCGTCATCTTCCGATTGCACGAAATATTTCCAGCGCAACATCGAAAGCTTGGCATCCTTTTCCGGCTTCCAGGGAGCGTTTTGCGCCCAGGCTTTTGCCCATTCAAGCAGCGCCGGCCCGGTCAACGCTCCGGCGGCCACCGCCGCAGTGCCGCCCTTGACCAGGGTGCGCCGTGTGAAGTTGTTCATGGTCGTTCCTCCGTTGCGGTTTCTAGTTGGTTAGACGTTTCCCCGTTGTCTCATCGAAAAGATGGACGAGTCTTGGGTCTGGTTTCAGCCGGATTTTTTCACCCGGCTTGAATTGATGCCGTTCGCGGAACACCGCGATAATCTCCTCTCCTCCAAGCTTGGCGACGACCTGGAGCTCGGAGCCTGTGGGTTCGATGACCTGGACTTCCGCCTCCGCGCCATCGTCGGCAAGCGAGAAATGCTCCGGGCGAACGCCGTACACGGCGGGACGTCCGTCATTGCCGGAGCCGACGGAGCCGAGCGAGAATTTCACGCCGGCCGCTCCCTCGAAGCTGGCAGCGCCGTTAACGCGGATGCGGCCCTTGATCATGTTCATCGCCGGAGAACCGATGAAGCCCGCCACGAACAGATTGTCGGGACGGTCATAGAGATCGAGCGGCGCACCGATCTGTTCCACGCGACCATCGTGCATCACGACGATTTTGTCAGCCATCGTCATGGCTTCGATCTGGTCGTGCGTGACGTAGATCGTGGTCGTTTTCAAGCGTTGATGCAGTTCCTTGATCTCGGTGCGCATCTGCACACGCAATTTGGCGTCCAAATTGGACAGGGGCTCGTCGAACAGGAAGACCTGCGGATCGCGCACAATGGCGCGTCCCATGGCAACGCGTTGACGTTGCCCGCCGGAAAGCTGGCGCGGAAAACGCTCGAGCAGCTGCGACAGGCCGAGAATTGCCGCGGCGCGATTGACACGCTCGTCGATTTCGCGTTGCGGCGCGCCGCGCAATTTCATGGAGAACGCCATGTTGGCGGCGACCGTCATGTGCGGATAGAGCGCGTAGTTCTGGAAGACCATGGCCACGTCGCGCTCTTTCGGAGGCAGGTTGTTGACGACGCGGTCGCCGATGCGGATTTCACCCGCAGTGATGTTTTCCAGACCCGCGATCATTCGCAGCAAAGTCGATTTGCCGCACCCCGATGGACCAACCAGCACGACGAACTCGCCGTCGCGGATGGAGACGTCGACGCCATGGATGACGCTGGTTGCGCCAAATGCTTTCCGTACGTCACGGATCGCAACCGAAGCCATTCACTCCTCCCGTGGCTGCCGCCGCAGCCCGACACGTTGTTTTTACTTATTTTTATTTGTTCTCAGTGACTTAGCGGAATCCGGCGCTTGGAGCCCGCATGTGGCAAATCATCGGGCTTTCGCAGTCGGAAAAGCAAGCCCGACTTTGCATTGAGGGGGGCCCGATTGCGGGGGCAGATGAGGGCGGCTAGAGCGCCATGCCGCCGTCGACAAGATGCGGCTGGCCCGTGATGTAGCTGGATTCGTCCGATGCAAGAAAGACGGCCAACGCAGCCACTTCTTCAGCAGTTCCAAGCCGCGCCATGGGCTGCCTTGCGATGAAGTTTTCGCGGACCTGATCGAGCGGACGGCCGGTCTGCTTGGCGACCGCCTCGACGCGCTCTTCAAAAGACGGCGAAACGATCGTGCCTGGGCAAATGGCGTTGCAACGAATGCCTTTGGTAATGAAATCGGCGGCGACGGCTTTGGTCAGGCCGATCACCGCCGCTTTGGTCGCGCCATAAGCATAGCGGTTGGGCAGCCCTTTGATCGACGAAACGCCCGACGACATATTCACGATGGAACCTCCGCCGTTCTTCAGCATGGCGGGAAGAAACGCCTTGATCGTGCGGTGCATGGATTTGACGTTCAGGTCGAAGGAGAAATCCCAGTCCTTCTCCGAACATTCGAGAACCGTGCCCTGGTGCACGTAGCCCGCCACATTGACGAGCACCGCAAGCGCGCCAAATTCTTTTGTGATCGAATTCGCGAACCCTTCGACCGCCTCGGTCGAAAGCACGTCGAGTTTTGCGGACTTTGCCGCGTTCACGCCCTTGAGTTTATCGACCGACACGTCGGTCGCGATGACGCGTGCGCCCTCTGCGATGAATGCCTCGGCGATGGCCCGGCCGATGCCTTGGCCCGCAGCAGTGACGAGCGCCAGTTTTCCTTTCAACCGGTTACTCACTTGAATGACTCTTTCAATGGTTGTCGCGCAGCACGCTTTTCTGTGCGACGCGCTGATATTTGACCGCCGGTTTGAGCACCATGCCGTCGGCCAGCTGATCGACCATACCCCGTTGGATCTCCTGCCACGGCGTCTGGCTCGCCGGATACTGGTAACCGCCGCGTCTGAGCAGCGCTGCCCGACGCCGCGATAACTCCGCTTTCGAGATCAGAATGTCGGCGGTGCCTTTGTCAAGATCGATGCGTACGCTGTCGCCGGTCTTGAGCAGCGCGATGCCGCCGTTTGCCGCCGCTTCCGGCGATGCATTGAGAATCGATGGCGAGCCGGATGTACCGGATTGTCGTCCGTCGCCTATGCAGGGCAGGGACGTAATACCGCGCTTGATCAACGCGGCGGGGGGCTGCATGTTCACCACCTCGGCCGAGCCCGGATACCCGATAGGTCCGGCGCCGCGTATGAACAACAGCGTGTGTTCGTCGATTTTTAACGACGGATCGTCAATACGATGATGATAATCAGCGGGCCCTTCAAAGACCACGGCGCGCCCCTCAAATACATTCTTGTCCTGCGGATTGGAGAGAAAACGTCTGCGAAATTCTTCCGAGATAACGCTCGTCTTCATGATGGCTGAATCGAACAAGTTTCCTTTCAGGACCTTGAAGCCGGCCTGCTTTTTCATCGGCGCTTTGTAGGGCTTGATGACGTCGGCATCCACGCTTTGCGCGCGCCTGACATTGTCGCCCATTGTCTTGCCGTTGATCGTCAGCGCATCGGCATGGATGCGCTTGGCTTTGAGCAACTCGTGCATGACCGCCGGCAAGCCACCGGCACGGTAATATTCCTCACCGAGATATTTTCCGGCCGGCTGCATATTGACCAGCAGCGGAACGTCATAGCCGACCGTTTCCCAGTCCTGGATCGAAAGCCTTACGCCGACATGGCGCGCTATAGCGTTGATATGGATCGGCGCATTGGTCGAGCCGCCGATTGCGGAATTGGCGATAATGGCATTCTCGAATGCCTTGCGCGTGAGAATGTCGGAAGGTTTGAGGTCCTGCTCGACAATCTCGACCGCCCGTACGCCGGTGTCGTAGGCGATTTGCCCGCGCTCGCGATAGGGCGCGGGGATGGCTGCACAACCGGGCAGGGACATGCCAAGTGCCTCTGCGAGTGCATTCATTGTCGATGCTGTCCCCATCGTATTGCAATGGCCGACGGAAGGTGCCGAAGCCGCCGCGATCTCCAAGAACTCGCGATCGTCAATGCGGCCCGCAGCCAGTTCTTCACGCGCCTTCCAGACAACGGTCCCGGAGCCGGCACGTTCGCCCTTCCACCAGCCGTTGAGCATCGGTCCGCCGGACAGAACGATCGCCGGAGTGTTCACCGTTGCGGCCGCCATCAGACATGCGGGCGTGGTCTTGTCGCAGCCGGTCATGAGCACGACGCCGTCGAGAGGATAGCCGTAAAGTACCTCGACGAGGCTGAGATAGGCGAGATTGCGATCAAGGGCAGCCGTCGGCCGTTTCCCGGTTTCCTGAATTGGATGACAAGGAAATTCAAAAGCGATGCCGCCGGCAGTGCGGATGCCTTCGCGTACGCGTTTAGCAAGTTCGAGATGATGACGATTACAGGGAGAAAGATCCGAACCGGTCTGTGCAATGCCGATGATCGGCTTGCCCGAACGTAGTTCTGCGGATGTCAGGCCGAAGTTGAGATAGCGCTCGAGATAGAGCGCGGTCATACCGGGGTTATCGGGATTGTCGAACCAGAGCCGTGATCGCAGCCGACGAGAGGGTTTTTGGGCAATTTTTGGCATGTCCTGTCCCAGTCATACATTTCAAACTCTTTACAGAAGATCGCAATGTGTGGCTGACCGCAAGAACACGAGTTGGTGGGCGATGAGTGGATCTCGCGGCCGGTGAAATTGAAAAAGGCCTTGAGCTTCAGCGCCCGTCCGGGGTGCGCACGCCAGCCCAGGTGTCGCGCACCTGCTGGTAGTGCACGTTGGAATCATAGACCGGCACCCGCAGCCCGAGTATCTGCGGCGACAGCCGCCCGACCGAGGCCAGCAGCGTGTAGGAGGC
>DASPNW010000018.1:0-200665 GCA_035626335.1 Pseudolabrys sp. | reverse complement strand
TGCCGGCTCTGGCGACCGCGCCGCCATTGCGGGGCTGGTCTACGATGCACTGCGTCGGCGTTCGTCGAGTGCCTTTGTCATGGGCGCCGATACGCCACGCGCAATCCTCCTGGGGATGCTCAAGCGCGAGCGTGGGCTTGCCGTTGAGGCGATCAACAGACTTGCCGATGGCTCGCAATATGCACCTGGGGCACTGAGTTCTGATGAGTACAGACGGCTCGAGATCGCCGATATCAGCGGTGCGCCACCACATGTCCTCGGTGACTACCCAGAATGGCTTGAACCGTATTTTTCGCGCGCGTTTGGCGACGATCGTGCGGAGGAAGGGGCGGCACTTTCCTCGCGTGCGCCCCTGGATCTGCGGGTCAACACGCTCAAGGCTGAACGCGACGCCACTGCGGAGATGCTGTCCGACCTAAAGCCCGAGCCGACCCGCTGGTCGCCGTGGGGCTTACGTATTCGTCTTACAGCGGACGCCAAAAGTCCTGCGGTCCATGCCGAGCCAGCCTTCGTCAAGGGTTTGTGCGAGATTCAGGATGAAGGATCGCAGTTGGCGGCGCTGTTCGGAGACGCCAAACCGGGCGAGCAGGTGGTCGATCTCTGCGCCGGTGCGGGCGGCAAGACATTGGCGCTAGCGGCGATGATGCAGAACAAGGGCCAGATCTATGCAACCGATGATGACAAACGGCGGCTTGCTCCCATTCATGACCGCCTAAAGCGTTCCGGCGCGCGCAATGTTCAGGTGCGGACGCCCAAATCGATCGGCGGGGAAATTGACGATCTGGCCGGACATGCGGATCTCGTTCTGATCGATGCGCCATGCACGGGAACGGGAGCTTGGCGTCGCAATCCGGATGCCAAATGGCGGATGCGGCCGGGAGCTTTGGAGGAACGCCAAAAGGAGCAGGCCGAAATCCTCGAACGCGCCATCCCACTGCTCAAATTAAATGGGCGCATCGCCTACGTGACCTGCTCGGTGCTGGAGGAGGAAAATGATGCGCAAGTACGCAATTTCCTCGCGCGGCACGCTGAATTTTCACCGCGACCGCCGGCGGGCATCATTCAGTCTCTTGGGGAGCGGGCCTTTATGTTCGGCAAGGCGGCTCGGCTGTCTGAAAATGGGGTTTTGATGACTCCGCGGACGACGGAGACCGATGGCTTTTTCGTCTCGGTCCTGCAACGTGGCGGGTAAGGTTTCAGTATACGTTTGGTAATAAAGTGCAAACGGAATTCCCCGATTGCGCCCCAATCCGGGCCTACTTTTTCCGCGATGATTCAGTGATTGTGGGACTGCGGCGCTCTTTTTTCGAGGTTTATTGATGCTGGTGGCCAGGCGCGATCCGCCATTTCATGTGGACGCCAACGATGAGACGCGCCCGAATAATTCGGGCACCTATCCCGCGCGGAAAGCATCGGGACTGACTCGGTTCGTGACTGCCATTCAGATGTTCGGCTCACTCTTGGCGGTTCCGGTCGGCATTGCTAGTGGCTATTCGTTCTACCGCGCCAATTTCTCTCCCGAGACAACTTGCCAAGGGCTCCGTAGCGGCATTGTCGCCATGCTCGACAAGAACGTGGACGCCGCAACCCGGCGCATTCTTGTTCGCCGCGACGTGGAGACCTTCGAGAAGACTTGCGGCTCGGTCGATCCCGACGCGACCGCCGCTTTCAAGACACTGCTCGCCGTCGAAATGACCGCGGCTCCCGTTGCGGTGGCGCCGCCGGCTCCGAAAGCCCAAAAAGTAGAAGCAGTGCCGAAGGAGCCCGTGCGCAAGGTCGAGCCACGGCCGCAAGCGCCAGCTAAACAGCCCGTCATGGCTGCGACTCCTGTTGCCGCGGAGCCTGTGCGTCGGGAGCCCGACATATCGGATGCCCAATGGCTTGATGCGGTTCGCCAGGCTCTCGTGACCCACAAAGAGTCGGTATCGGCGCCAGTGCTCGATAGCGCGAGGCCGCAACCGGCGCCGGCGGCGGTGGCGCGACCGGCTTCGCCAGATCCCGTCTTGGCGGCGCCGTCTGCACCTTCTCCGACACCGGTCGTTAAGCCGTCGGCGGCGCCTTCACTGCCGCCAGCGGTCTCTATCGCGCCGTCACCGGGTGCTGCGCAGGCGATCGACGATCATCCTGTCCCGCCGGGGTCGATCCCGGATTCCATCCCGCCCACAAATGCCGATATTGCCAAGTCTGATGAGCAGAGCCGCTCACGCATCGGAAAATGGATTTCCACAATTCCATTGCTGGGCCCAGTAGTAGACAACGCGCGACACTGAGCCAACTGTCAGCCGCGATTGAATTTTCCGAGTGTGTCCGCGGCCGACGTCGTGCCGCAAGGTCGGGCTTGACCCGGCAGCGCAAAGCCCGCAAAAAGCCACCCCGAACGGCCAATGCACGCCCGATTCCGGACACGTTCGGGACACGTCGCCGTCCATGCACGACAAAGTTCTGATCGTCGATTTCGGCTCCCAGGTCACGCAGCTCATTGCGCGCCGCGTGAGGGAGGAAAAGGTCTATTCCGAGATCGTGCCTTATCAGAAGGCCGAGGCAGCATTTCGTGAAATGAAGCCAAAGGCGGTGATCCTGTCGGGCGGACCCGCATCGGTCCTCGACAAAGATGCGCCGCTGGCACCCAAGTCGATATACGAATCGGGTGTACCGGTTCTGGGTATTTGCTACGGCGAGCAGGCAATGGCGCAACAGCTCGGTGGCAAGGTTGAGGGTGGGCATCATCGCGAATTCGGTCGCGCCGAAGTGACTGTCACCGATGAAGCGCCGTTGTTCGAAGGCGTGTGGCGCAAGGGCGAGAAGTATCCGGTCTGGATGAGCCACGGTGACCGCGTAACGAAACTGCCAGAAGGCTTTCGTGTTCTCGGCACTTCATCCAACGCTCCGATCGCCATTATAGGTGACGACAAGCGCAAGTTCTACGCAACCCAGTTCCACCTGGAAGTGGTGCATACGCCACACGGGGCAGCGATCCTGCGCAATTTCGTGCGCAAGATTGCCGGCCTCAGCGGCGATTGGACAATGCGCGCCTTCAAGGAAGAGGCAATCGAGAAAATTCGCAAACGGGTCGGGAAGGGCCGCGTAATTTGCGGATTGTCTGGCGGTGTCGACAGTGCGGTCGCCGCGGTATTGATCCACGAGGCCATCGGCAATCAAGTTACTTGCGTGCTCGTCGATCACGGACTGATGCGGCTCGGCGAAGCGCAAAAAGTCATCGCGATGTTCCGCGATAGCTACAATATTCCATTGGTGCACGTCGATGCGTCCGAGAAATTCCTCAAGGCGCTTGAAGGAATCGAGGACCCGGAGATTAAGCGCAAGACCATCGGCAAACTGTTCATCGACGTGTTCGAGGCGGAGGCAAAGAAAATCGGCGGTGCGGAATTTCTCGCTCAGGGCACCCTCTATCCGGACGTGATCGAGAGCGTGTCGTTTACTGGCGGTCCTTCGGTGACAATCAAATCGCACCACAATGTCGGTGGGCTGCCGGAACGCATGCACATGCAGCTGGTGGAGCCCTTGCGCGAACTGTTCAAGGATGAGGTGAGGGCTCTGGGTCGTGAACTTGGTCTTCCCGAGGCTTTTGTTGGCCGTCACCCGTTTCCCGGCCCCGGTCTTGCCATCCGCTGCCCGGGAGCGATCACAAAGGAGAAACTCGACATCCTGCGGCTTGCCGATGAAATTTACATCGAGGAAATCCGCCGCAGCGGCCAGTATGACGATATCTGGCAGGCATTTGCGGTGTTGCTGCCGGTGAAAACTGTCGGTGTCATGGGTGATTTTCGCACCTACGAATATGTCGTTGGTTTGCGCGCCGTCACTTCAACTGATGGGATGACCGCAGACTTTTATCCGTTTGACATGAAGTTCTTAGGTGCGGTCGCTACACGTATCATCAACGAGGTGAAGGGCGTCAACCGCGTCGTTTACGACGTGACCTCGAAGCCGCCGGGTACGATCGAGTGGGAATAATAGTACGTCCCGAAAAATGAGGACCGGCTTTCTGGCCAGACCGGCATTCATGGAAATATTGCGATGACTGTCACCATCTATGGGATCAAGAACTGCGACACCATGAAGAAAGCGCGCGCGTGGCTCGACAAACACCACGTCGAATACACCTTCCATGACTACAAGACAGCGGGGATTGAACGCGAGCGCCTTGAGCGATGGGCCAAAAAAGTCGGCTGGGAGATTTTGCTCAATCGCGCCGGGACGACATTCAAAAAGTTGCCCGATAAAGACAAGGCGGGTTTGTCCGAGACGAAAGCGATCGCCTTGATGCTCAAGCAGCCCTCGATGATCAAGCGCCCTGTGCTCGACGCCGGTGGCGGCAAGTTGCTCGTCGGGTTCAAGCCCGAGCAATACGCTGCGGCAATGGGTTAGATCGACCCCTTGATCCGGCAGCCTTTCCCTGCCACATGCGCCCCATGAACAAGCCTTTAACTACCTCCGATTCGATCGGTGTGACGCCGCTTGCTGCCGAAGTCGACCGCCGCCGCACGTTCGCAATTATTTCCCATCCGGACGCTGGCAAAACCACGCTGACCGAGAAGTTGCTGCTGTTCGGCGGCGCCATCAATCTCGCCGGTCAAGTGAAAGCCAAGCGAGATCGCCGCTCGACCCGCTCCGATTGGATGGCTATCGAGCGTGAACGCGGTATTTCGGTTGTCACCTCGGTGATGACCTTCGATTACGACGGCCGGGTCTTCAACCTGCTCGACACGCCGGGTCACGAGGATTTCTCGGAAGATACCTATCGCACGCTGACCGCGGTCGACTCGGCGGTGATGGTTATCGATGCCGCAAAGGGCATCGAGGATCGTACGCGCAAGCTATTCGAAGTCTGCCGGCTCCGGGACATCCCGATCGTGACATTCATCAACAAGATGGATCGCGAGAGCCGCGATCCGTTTGAGCTGCTTGATGAGATCGAAAAAACGCTGGCGCTCGATACCTCGCCGCTGACCTGGCCTATTGGTCGTGGCCGCGATTTCGCGGGGACCTATGATCTTGCCACTGGCGAGATGCGGCTTGTCAGCGAGGATGGGAAAACAGTTGAGCGCCAACCGCTCGATCTGGCGGCGCTTGCCGCCAAAAATTCGATGCTCGACGTCAATGCGATTTCGGAGGAATTGGCCTTGGTCAAGGACGCCTGCCGAACGTTCGATTTCGAGTCTTTCCGGGAAGGTCATCTTACGCCGGTCTTCTTTGGTTCGGCACTCAAGAATTTCGGCGTCAAGGATTTGCTCGATGCATTGGCCTCATTTGCCCCGGCGCCGCGTGCGCAGGCTTCCAACGTGCGCACGGTGGATGCGCACGAAAATTCCATGACGGCCTTTGTCTTCAAGATTCAGGCCAATATGGACCCCAACCACCGTGATCGTATTGCGTTCGCGCGTCTTTGTTCGGGGAAACTGCGTCGTGGCATGAAGGCAAAACTCACGCGCACTGCCAAACCGCTGACGCTTTCCACCCCGCAATTTTTTTTCGCACAGGATCGGGCGCTCGCTGAAGAAGCCTACGCCGGTGATGTGGTCGGTATTCCCAATCACGGTACGCTGCGGATCGGTGACACACTGACGGAGGGGGAGGATATCGCGTTCCTCGGCGTTCCCAATTTTGCGCCGGAAATATTACGCAGGGTAAAGCTTGGCGACCCAATGAAGGCCAAGAAGTTGAAAGAAGCGCTTCAACAGATGGCAGAGGAAGGGGTGGTGCAGGTCTTCCGCCCCCTTGACGGTGCGCCGGCGTTGGTTGGAGTCGTTGGTCCTTTGCAACTCGACGTTTTGAAAGTGCGGCTATCGGAAGAATATGGGTTGGAGATCAGCTTCGAGCAGCCGGAATTCCAACTTGCGCGATGGATCACCTCGGCTGAGACCGGAAAGCTCGAAGATTTCGTGCAAGCCAACTATTCAAGCTGCGCCGAAGATCTCGATGGCGACAAGGTTTTTATGGCGCGCAATCAATTCATTCTCGACTACACGCGTGAACGCGCGTCCGGCATTTCCTTCACTGACATCAAAGACGTGAAGGACAAAGCAGCCTAGTTCAGTTTCACGTTCGCTGCCTTGATGATCGGTGCCCAGCGGGCGATCTCGCCGTCCATGCGGGCGCGCAACTGCTCCGGTGAAGAGCCGACCGGCTCCATTAATTGTGCTGCCAGTTTTTCGCGCACCGCCGGCTGCCTGATGATCTCGGCGACGTCTTTGCTGATCCTGTCAACGACCGACTTTGGTGTGCCGCCGGGAGCAATCAGCCCATTCCAGGCGTCGGCCTCAACGTCAATGCCGGCTTCCTTCAGGGTCGGCACGTCCGGCAAATAAGGCGAGCGCCTAGCGGTGGATACCGCGAGAATTTTTACCGCGCCCGATGTGGCCTGTGGTGTCACCGATATTGCAGGAAGGCAAGTCATCTGCGCATCGTTGCGTATTACAGCAGTAATCGCCTGTGGCGAACTGGTATAGGGCACATGCACCAGTTCGGCGCCGGCCTTGATCGCGATCGCTTCCATCGCAAGGTGCGAAAGTGAGCCGTTTCCGATTGAAGCGAAGTTGTATTTTCCGGGATTATTCTTCAGTAGCGTGACGAGCTCGGCGACAGAATTGACCCCCAGGTTCGGATTGACGGTGAGAACACTCGGCTGGGTTATCAGCTGAGTCACTGGTGCAATGTCCTTTCCGGGGTCGTAGGGCAATCTCGAGAACAGCAGGGTATTGATGGCCAGCGGGCCGCCGATGCTTACCCCGAGTATTGAGCCATCGGGCCCGGCCTTTGCGACAAAATCCGTTCCGAGATTGCCACTCGCGCCGGGCTTGTCCTCCACGATGAATGTGCTCGCGGGATATTTCTGTTGCAGGCCATCGGCGACGAGGCGCGCGACGATGTCGGGGGTCGATCCCGGACCGAAGGGCACCACGATGCGCACCGTTTTTGTCGGCCACTCCTGCGCCACGACAGGCGTGGCGGCCGCCAGCAATAGCAAGAGCGCACCCACAAGGCGTTTCCGCAAGCGATATGTCGAGGTTGTCATCTAGGATATGTATTGAGCGAGGGGAGCTTGCATTGATTGTCATGATCCTCTACTGCGGCAGCCAGCTGACATGAGTGTAGCATGGGCTTAGGTATTCTCGTTTTCGGCCTGGCGATTTTTCTTGGCGCGCATCTCTTCGTTTCATTCCGCGATGCGCGCGCGGATGTCATCGCGCGGGTAGGGCTACATGCATATCGCGGGCTATTTGCGATCGTTTCCGTTGTCGGCCTGGTATTGATCATCTGGGGCTACGGGCAATACCGGGCGCATGAATGGGTTCAAATATGGTCGCCACCCCCGTTCATGCGGCACATCACTATCGGGCTGATGTTGTTCTCGGTGATCTTTGTCGTCGCTGCCTTTGTGCCGAGTCATATTAAGACCCGTCTCAAACATCCGATGCTTGCCGGCGTAAAGACTTGGGCTCTCGCTCATTTGCTTTCCAATGGCGATCTTGGCTCGATCCTGCTGTTCGGCGCGTTTCTCGCTTGGGGTGTCTATGCCCGTATCGCTGCCAAACGGCGTGGCGATATCGGTCCCTCGATCACCCCGGTAGGCTGGACCAACGATGCGATCGTGGTTGGACTCGGTGTCATTGTTTATCTGGCGCTTGGTTACGCGTTCCATCCGGCCGTGATCGGTGTGCCGGTGTTTGGAAAGTAAGAAAGTAAAAAGTAAAATGTCGGTCCAGGATGAAATCCGGCGGCTTACTGCCCCTGACATCGGTGCGCGCAAGGGCGGAGAGCCGATCGTTTGCTTGACGTCGTACCACGCCCATACTGCGCGCATCGTGGATGCGCACTGCGATGTTATTCTGGTTGGCGATTCGCTCGGCATGGTAATGCACGGCCTCGAGACCACCGTTCCAGTCACCCTTGAAATGATGATCTTGCAGGGGCACGCGGTGATGCGCGGGTCGAAACGCGCGCTCGTGGTCGTGGACATGCCGTTTGCTTCCTATGAAGCATCGAAAGAACAAGCCTTCATGAACGCGGCGCGCGTGCTCAAGGAAACAGGCTGCGGAGCAATCAAGGTCGAAGGCGGTAAACGAATGGCGGAAACGATCCGCTTTCTCTCCGATCGTGGCGTGCCGGTAATGGCCCATGTTGGATTGACACCTCAGGCGATTAACACGATAGGTTCGTTCCGGGCACAGGGCCGCGACGAAGCCGATTGGGTGCGCATAGAGGAAGATACAATCTCCGTGGCGCAAGCGGGCGCGTTTTCGGTGGTGATCGAGGCGGTGGCAGAGCCGCTCGCACGTAAGCTGACAGCCGCAGTGCCGATCCCGACAATCGGTATTGGCGCGAGCGTCGCCTGTGACGGGCAGATCCTCGTGCTGGAGGACATGCTCGGCCTGTCGCCGCGGGTGCCGAAATTCGTCAAGCGTTACGGTTCGCTTGGCCCTGGCATTGAGAAAGCGGTCGCCGACTATGCTGCCGAGGTTCGCTCGCGCGCTTTTCCGGGCCCGGAGCACGTCTATCCGATGAAAACCAAGAAGGGCTAATGCCCTGAAATATTAGTGTTTGCTGGCTTTGGCTTTGCCTTAGGCACGCCACATCGCTAGTTTACGGCGCAATTCGGCCCAGGGTGGGCCATGGACGGGTTGGAACCATCGTGGCCGATATCTTTCATGAAGTAGATGAAGAAGTCAGGCGGGAGCAGCTCAAGAAGCTGTGGGATCGCTACAGCATCTATCTGATCGCGCTCGCCGTCCTGATTGTCGCCGGCATCGGCGCATGGCGCGGCTATGAATATTGGGTTGCCAAAAGAGCCGCTGCCGCCGGTACAGCTTTCGAGGCCGCAGTGGCCTTAAGCGCGGATGGCAAATATGCCGAGGCGGAATCTGCGTTCGCCAAGGTGGCGACGGAGGCGCCCGAGGGATATCGCGTGCTTGCGCGCATGCGCACAGCCGGTGCGCTCGCCCAGATCAAGCCTGCCGACGCGGTGAAGGCCTATGACGAACTTTCCGCCGATGCATCGCTCGGAACGATCTGGCAAGATCTCGCCGCCATACGCGCCGGTTTGTTGCTTGTCGATACGGCACCATTGGCGGACATGCGCAGACGGCTCGATCCGCTCGCCGAGCCGGCACGCAGCTTCCGTCACACTGCTCGCGAACTTTTGGCGCTGTCGGCATGGCGTAACCACGACCTTTCTGCGGCCAAACGTTACCTGGACATGATCGCGACCGATGCGGATTCACCATTAGGCACACGGGCGCGTGCCGACGTTTTGTCCGGACTAATCGCAGCCGAAGGCAAGAGTTGAGGAAGGGCATGCGAACGATTCAACGGGTCATGCTGTTGGGCGCTCTCGTTGCGTTTTTGCCTGCGCTGGCAGCGTGCTCGTCAGGTTTTGACCCTGACAAGCTCGACATCTTCGGCCTTAATGAAAAGAAGAAGCTTCCAGGCGAACGCAAGGAAGTATTTCCTGGCGGTGTTCCAGGCGTGTCACAAGGGATTCCACCCGAATATATGAAGGGCAACCAGCCGCCAGCCGACGCTGCGGCGGCACCCGGAGCTGAGCCAGACAAGAAAACAGCCGCGGTTGAGCCGGAACCAAAGCCAAAGCCGAAGCCGAAGCGTCCGCCTAAACCACCGACGCAGGTGACCGTTCAGCCAGCGCCGCAACAGCAGCCGGCACCATGGCCGCAGGACCAACAGCCGGCGCAGCAGCAGAGTCAGGCCCCTGCGCCTTGGCCTACGTCGCCGCAACCCGGCACCTTCTCGCGCTGACGCACGTATTGTCGGCGAACGGCTGTCTCCGCTTGACGTGAAGACAATCCTCGCCGCAAACACGTGTTTGATTTTTTGAGTGACCGCCGTATCAGGCTTGGCAGCGCTATCGAATGACGTTCACGATTGCCATTATTGGCCGGCCTAACGTCGGTAAATCAACCTTGTTCAATCGGTTGGTCGGCAGGCGCCTGGCTTTGGTCGATGATCGGCCCGGCGTTACGCGCGATCGGCGCGAGGGACAGGGCCGGCTGGGCGATATTGAGTTTACGGTGATCGATACAGCGGGCCTTGAGCAGGCTTCGCCCGAAAGCCTGTCGGGGCGCATGCGGGCCCAGACCGCGACTGCGATCGAGCAGGCCGATGCGATTTTCTTCATGATCGACGTGCGGGCAGGGCCGATGCCGGTCGATCAGGAATTCGCTGCCCTCGTTCGGAAATCGGGCAAGCCGACCGTTCTCATCGCTAACAAGAGCGAGGGAAAGGAGTCGGAAGCGCGTCGGCTCGAAGCCTACGAGCTCGGGCTTGGTGAGCCTGTCGCCATATCGGCTGAGCATAACGAGGGAATGTCCGATCTCTACGACGCATTGCGGGCGGCACTGCCCGAGCAAACTGCATCCGCGACTAAAGCGGAGGTCGGGCCGTCCGATCAGCCGATCCGCGTTGCTATTGTCGGCCGGCCGAACGCGGGCAAATCGACGTTGATCAACCGGCTGATTGGAGAGGAACGCCTGCTCACCGGACCGGAGGCTGGTATTACCCGTGATTCCATTGCGGTCGATCTCGCATGGCGGGGCCGCAGTTTCCGTCTCTACGATACTGCCGGACTACGCCGCCGCTCGCGTGTCGAGGAAAAGCTGGAAAAGCTTTCGGTCGCCGACGCGCTCAATGCCGTGCGCTTTGCGGAAGTCGTCGTGGTGCTGCTTGATGTGGAAAATGCTTTCGAGGAACAGGATCAGCGCATCGCCGATCTGGTGGAGCAGGAGGGTCGCGCCATCGTTATCGCCGTGAACAAATGGGATTTGAAGGAGAAGACAGCCGGTGCCATCGGCAAGCTGCGCGAACAGGCTGACGAAAAACTGACACAGCTCAAGGGGGTTCCGCTGGTGGCGGTTTCCGGTCTTACCGGCGAGGGTCTCGACCGCCTGATCCAAGCTGTCATCGATGCTTTTGAGATTTGGAACAAACGTATCCCCACCAGCGCACTAAATCGCTGGTTCGAACACGCGACCAGCGCGCATCCGCCGCCGGCAGTGTCGGGGCGTTCGTTGCGTCTCAACTACATTACTCAAGCCAAGAGCCGGCCGCCGAGTTTTGTCGTGTTTTGCACGCGTGCCGATGCCGTGCCGGACGCCTACAAACGCTATTTGCTGAACTCGCTGCGCGAGACATTCGATCTGCCAGGCACGCCGATCCGCCTGGCTTTGCGCGAGAAGGACAATCCGTTCAAGGGACGGGCGAAAAGAAAGCATTGAGCGGATCAGGCGGGTGGCCTGAAATCCATGAATTTCTTCTCACGGAAATTGTAGATCTTCCCGGTTTCTGTGCAGTCCGCCAGGCAAAGAGGCACGATCGCCTTGGCGACCTCCTCCGGCGCGGGCACCGTTAGTGGATCAATGCCGGGGAAAGCGCCGGCATACATGCGCGTGCGGGTGGGGCCGGGCGCAAATAAATTGGCGCGCACGGGTGTGGTCGCACATTCGGCGGCATAAGTCCGCACAAGCACTTCCAACGCCGCCTTTGAGGCCGCGTAGGGACCCCAATAGGCTCTGCCCATGTGGGCAACGCCCGAGGTGAGGAAAACAGCTCGGCCTGCCCGCGAGCGCTGAAGCAATGCGTCCATGCAGCGAATAAGCTGCCAATTGGCGGTGACATTGACCGCAAAAAGATTGTCCCAATCCTTCGACTCGATATGGGCAAGCGGCGAGAGCGCGCCCAGAATGCCGGCATTGCCGATCAGGACATCCAGCCGCTGGTAACGTTCATTGAGGGCAAGCGCCAGCCGTGCGATGCCGTCGCTATCTTTCATATCGAGCGGCACGAGAGTGGCGGAGCCACCAGCCGCCTTGATCTTATCGTCAAGCTCTTCCAGCCCGCCGACCGTGCGTGCGACGGCGACCACATGCGCGCCGGCTTGCGCAAGTTCGAGCGCAAGCGCAGCGCCAATGCCGCGCGAGGCGCCTGTAACCAGCGCAATACGATCAAAAAGGGGCTTGGCCATAACCGAATGACGATGAAGGGCGGGCTAGATTGCTTCCGCCAGCAGGGACAATTGCCGTGGACTTGCCTCTTGCGCGGCGAGATCGGTGAGAGGCGTCGGATAATCGCCGGTGAAGCAGTGGTCTGTAAACTGTGGGCGCGCTGGATCACGTCCTTCGAAGCCCATGGCGCGATAGATGCCGTCGACCGACAGGAACGCCAGCGAGTCTGCGCCGATGAACTTTCGCATGCTATCGAGGTCGTGGGTGGCGGCGAGCAACTTGTCGCGCTCAGGCGTATCGATGCCGTAGTAGTCCGGGTGAGTAATCGGCGGCGAAGCGATGCGGAAATGCACCTCCTTGGCGCCGGCATCGCGCATCATCTGCACAATCTTTTTCGATGTTGTGCCACGCACGATCGAGTCGTCGACCAGAACAATACGTTTGCCCGCAACCACCGCACGGTTGGCAGAATGCTTGAGGCGAACCCCCTGATCGCGGATCGATTGGGTCGGCTGAATGAAGGTACGGCCGACATAATGATTTCGAATGATACCCAGTTCGTAGGGAATACCGGCCTCTTGGGCGAACCCGATCGCCGCCGGCACACCAGAATCCGGCACCGGCACGATCACGTCGGCCTGTGCCGGAGCTTCGCGCGCGAGCTGCGCGCCCATGGTTTTGCGCACGTCGTACACGTTGCGGCCACCGACAATAGAGTCGGGCCGGGAGAAGTAGATGTATTCAAAGATACAGGGGCGGGCTGCCATCGGCGGGAAAGGCTTGTGCGACTGCGCGCCTTCCTCATCAAAAATGACGACCTCGCCGTTTTCCACGTCGCGCACGTACTGCGCGCCGATTATGTCGAGTGCGCACGTTTCGGAAGCAAGGATCGGGCAGCCGTCAAGTTTGCCGACCACCAGCGG
This sequence comes from Pseudolabrys sp., assembly GCA_035626335.1. Lineage (GTDB taxonomy): Bacteria > Pseudomonadota > Alphaproteobacteria > Rhizobiales > Xanthobacteraceae > Pseudolabrys. The sequence goes on along the minus strand of DASPNW010000018.1, from coordinate 187,767 downwards.
ACGGATTCCGAGCGGATCGCGCGCGCCCACCAACTTTTTGTTGGTGAGGCCAACGAACGCATACGCGCCTTCAAGCTGCCGCAAGCCTTCGATGAACCGGTCCACGAAGCGGTTGCGCCGCGCTCGCGCAACGAGATGCAGGATCACTTCAGTGTCGGTGGTCGACTGCATCATGGCGCCCTCGTGGACGAGGTCGCGTCGAAGCTTGATGCCGTTGGTGAGATTGCCGTTGTGGCCAATGGCGAAACCGCCGGCATTGAGTTCGGCAAAGAGAGGCTGCACGTTGCGGATAATCGTTTCGCCCGTGGTCGAATAGCGCACATGGCCTATGGCCGACGTGCCGGGCAGCCGATCAATGACCTCGCGCCGGGCGAAGGCATCGCCGACAAGCCCGAGGCGCCGTTCTGAGTGGAAACGCTTGCCATCGAAGGAGACGATGCCCGCGGCTTCCTGGCCGCGGTGCTGAAGAGCGTGAAGTCCGAGCGCTGTAATCGCCGCCGCGTCAGGGTGGCCAAAGATTCCGAACACTCCGCATTCTTCACGCAGGCGGTCGGCGTTGGGATCGAACTCCGCATCGGCCGTAGAAAAAGGGTCCTGAGGGGAGTTGCGCATCGCTATCGCGTTCCGCCTGCCTGGGGTTGCGTCAGTTCCGACCGCTGGTCGGGATTGGTGTCAGGCGCATCCTGATCATCTGGCTTCGGCTTTTTCAGTCTCTTTAAGATGGTGCTTTCGGGGTCATCCGGCAACATGGACATCAGCCATTGTCCAGTGTTTTGCAGCACCAATTTTGATTTGGCGCCGCGGACCCATTCCGGCTGGCTTCGATCGGGCACCAACCAAGCGAAAAACAGGAACGCAACCACGACGATGATCAGGCCGCGGCCGAGCCCGAAGAGGAAACCGAGCGTGCGATCGAGGGCACCGACCCGGCTGTCCAGGACCATGTCAGAGATGCGAGCGGTGATAATTGTGACGATAAGCAAGCTGCCTAGAAATACACCGCCGGCCGAAACGCCGGCAGCTACCATATCGCTGTTGAAATACTGTTTTGCGATGGGCAGCACACGGGAATAGGAATAAAGCGTAACCAGCGCTGCGACGCCCCATGCGCCTATCGACAGGATTTCGCGCATGAAGCCGCGGATCATCGCGAGCAACCCCGAGATCAACATGACCGCCAGCAAAATGATGTCGAGCAGCGTGATCGGCATCGAAAGTTCATGAGCTCCGCGAGTTTCGGCGTTTCACGTCGCGCAGGACAGTCGACCGGCGTGACGAATCCGGGGCAGCCATAGCGGCTCCGGACCAGGGCAGCAATGTCGACCCTAAGTAATTGATTCTAAGCCCATTTCTGCGCTTGCGGTGGGGCGCTTGATGAAGCAGCTAGCCGGTTTCGACGGGCCGTATATAGCGAGGCCTCACGGCTCCGTCACTGGTTTTGTCCACCGGTTCTGGCTGCCATGCCCGCTTTACCTCTGGCCGCAATGTCGGCCACGAGAGTGGCGAGGCTTGCGACGTCCATAACCCTGAACCCCGGCTCGGTGGTATCTGCGCGCGCCGCTTCCGGCGCGACGGCCCGGTTGAAGCCAAGCTTGGCGGCCTCCTTCAGGCGCGCGGCACCCTGCGCCACCGGTCGTACAGCGCCGGAGAGCGAGACCTCGCCGAAGTAGACCGCATCTGCGGGCAACGCCGCGTTGGCGAGCGAGGAAACGAGCGCGGCTGCTGCGGCGAGATCGCCAGCCGGTTCCTGGATTCGCATGCCGCCGGCAACGTTAAGGTAAACGTCATGCCCTCCGAGACGAACGCCGCAATGTGCCTCCAATACAGCCAGCACCATGGACAGCCGACTTGGATCCCAGCCGACAACCGCACGTCGGGGCGTACCGAGCGATGTAGGCGCCACCAGTGCCTGTATTTCGACCAGCAGCGGTCTCGTTCCTTCTATTCCGGCGAACACGGCCGTACCCGGCTGCCCGAGATCGCGTTCCGAAAGAAATAGCTCGGACGGGTTGGGGACTTCGCGCAAACCAGAACCGGTCATTTCAAAGACGCCAATTTCATCGGTTGGACCGAACCTGTTTTTGACGGCACGCAGGATGCGAAATTGGTGTGAGCCCTCGCCTTCAAAAGAAAGAACGGCATCAACCATGTGTTCGACGACCCGGGGACCGGCGATCTGACCATCCTTGGTGACGTGGCCAACGAGAATGATTGCCGCGCCGGATCTCTTCGCAAAGCGGATCAACGCCTGGGCTGAACCGCGCACCTGGGTCACCGTGCCAGGCGCAGATTCGACCGTGTCGGTCCACATGGTCTGAATAGAGTCGATGACGATCAGACGCGGTGCCTTGCCTTCGGACAGCGTGGCGATGATGTCTTCGACCGCAGTTTCGGCTGCAAGCTCAACCGCACTTTCGCGCAGGCCCAGACGCTCGGCGCGCAGGCGCACCTGCGCCACGGCTTCTTCTCCCGAGATGTAGACCGTCCGGTGACCCGCGCGGGCGAGCGATGCGGTCGCCTGTATCAGCAGCGTCGACTTACCGATGCCGGGATCGCCGCCGACCAATAGCACCGAACCTCTTACGAAGCCCCCGCCGGTGACACGATCGAATTCGGCAATTCCTGAAGGAAGCCGCGGAGCCTCCTGGGCATCGCCTGCAAGTGGTTCGAGCGCAAAAAGACGCCCTTTGCCGGGCTTACGGCCAGGGCCGGCTGGCCGCTCGGCTCCCTCCGCGCTGAGGGTGTTCCATTCACCGCAAGCCTCGCATTTTCCCTGCCAGCGGCTGAAAGCGGCGCCGCAGTTCTGGCAAACGAAAGTCAGGTTGCGTTTCGACATGGCGGCGAATCGTCAACAAAAGAAGTCCTTTGGACGTTAAAACGTCCATGAGAACAATACAAGAACATTTTTTAAAAACTACCTAATTTTCAGTCATTTCGGGGGAATTATTCACGCCGGTCGATAAGCCCGGTGGTAGCGACGTCCGAGGCTGGTGAGGACCTCATAGCCAATGGTGCCGGCCGCTGCGGCTAAATCATCGACGCCGATCTCACTTCCGATCAAGGTCACTAGATCACCTCGCCTGATCGGATGATCGGCCAGCGCGGTGATGTCGATCGCAAGAAGGTCCATAGAAACACGGCCAGCCAGCGGGCAGCGCGTTCCGGCAACAATGGCGTGAGCGCCCGGTGCCCCATCGGTCGCGCTCGCGGCGCGCGGATAACCGTCTGCATAGCCGACTGCAACCACAGCAACGCGGCTTGCCTGTTTGGCTGTCCAGGTTGCGTTGTAGCCGATGGTGTCTCCCTTGGGGACCGTACGCACTTGGACGACGCGCGCCTGCAATCCGATGACCGTGCGCATCGGATTGCGATGACTGGGAGTCGGGTTGACGCCAAAAAGCGCGGCACCAGGGCGGACCATGTCGCAATGAGCGCTGCTGCCGAGAAATATTCCGGATGAATTAGCGAGCGAGCCGGGAATGCCGCGGTAGAGAAGGCGAACTTCGCGAAATAGTTTCATTTGGCGTTCGTTGAGCGGATGCTCGGGCTGCTCGGCGCAGACGAGGTGGCTCATCAGCAACGTAATGCCATGATTTTCCGCGCGAATACGCGGTGCCAGGGCCGCAGCCTCGTCGGCGGAAATGCCGAGCCTGTTCATGCCGGTATCGACATGCAGCGCCGCGCCGCCGTGCCATTGGTGCGCAGAGCAAAATGCATCCCATTCCGCGAGTTCAACCAGGCTGCCAATCACGGGGCGCGCACGAATGTCGGGGTAGGCCTGCACCGTGCCGGGTAATAGGCCATTGAGGACATAGATGGCTGGCTCAGACGCCACGGCACGGACGCGCCGCGCTTCGCCAAGGTCTGCGACAAAGAAAGTCTTGCAGCCCGCACTCGTGAGCGCGCGGGCGACCGGTTCGATGCCGCAGCCGTAGCCGTCGGCTTTAATTACAGCCGCGCATTCCGATGGCATGGCGCGGCGAACAAGCTCCTGCCAGTTGGCAACGATCGCGGACAAGTCGATCGTGAGGATCCCGCCTGCCTCTTGAACAGGCGCGCCGGATTCCATGAATTGCCCGCCGTGTTCTGCCGGGAAGGAGGGTTGCAAGGCGGTTTCGGCTTCGGACATGGTGTTGGGGTTTAGCCGCCCAGGGGCCGCCAGTCCATGCGACATCCCTTATCCTCTAGATACGCTCGGGTACACGGCCCTCACGGGCGAGAGAGGAGAAACGGGTCACTGCCGCATCGAATTGCAGTTCGACCGTTCCGGTTGGCCCGTGACGTTGCTTGCCGATGATGACTTCCGCCTTGCCGTGGACCTTGTCGGCATCCGCCAGCCATTCGGCAAACTTTTCACGATTGGATTCCAGCGGTTTGCGCATCTGATGGTAATATTCCTCGCGGTAGACGAACAAAACCACGTCCGCGTCCTGCTCGATCGAGCCGGATTCACGCAAATCCGAGAGCTGCGGCCGCTTGTCATCGCGGCTTTCCACCTGGCGAGACAGCTGTGAGAGCGCCAGCACCGGCACGTTAAGTTCCTTCGCCAACGCCTTGAGTTTGGTGGTGATCTCGGTGATTTCCTGCACGCGATTTTCGGCCGAACGGCGGGTCGAGCCTTGCAGGAGTTGCAAATAATCGATGATCAGCAGATCGAGGCCGCGCTGGCGTTTGAGCCGTCGTGCGCGAGCGGCGAGTTGGGCAACCGAAAGACCGCCGGTCTCATCCACGTAAAGAGGAATGTGTTGTAACTCGATGGAGTAATCCTTGATCCTCTCGAAATCACTCTCGCTGATGCCCCCGCGCCGGATTTGATTGGACGGAATCCCGGTCTGCTCGGCGATGATGCGGGTGGCCAGTTGCTCGGCCGACATTTCCAGCGAGAAGAAACCGACGATACCGCCGTTGACGGTTACCGTGTGGCCGTCCGGTTTGACCTCACCGCGCCACGCCTTGGCGATGTTGTAGCCGATGTTGGTGGCGAGGGCGGTTTTGCCCATGCCTGGTCGGCCGGCGAGGATAATCAGGTCGGATTGCTGCAAACCACCCATCATGCGGTCCAGGTCATCGAGTCCGGTTGCGGTGCCGGATAGCTTTCCGTCGCGCTGAAAAGCGTGCGCAGCCATGTCGATGGCGGTCGTGAGCGCCTGGGCGAAACGCTGAAAACCGCCATCGTATCGCCCGGTCTCGGCAAGTTCGTAGAGTCTTCGTTCCGCATCCTCGATTTGGTTGCGCGGAGAGAAATCGACGGGAGCGTCATAGGCGACGTTGACCATATCCTCCCCGACCTGAATCAGGGCGCGGCGGATCGACAGGTCATAAACAGTATGGCCGTAGTCCTCCGCGTTGATGATCGTCGTTGCCTCGGCGGCAAGCCGCGCCAAATATTGGCTGACGGTGAGGCCGCCGATGTCAACGCTGGCGTCAAGAAAAGTCTTCAGCGTGACCGGTGTCGCCAGCTTGCCTGCGCGGATCAGATCGCGCGCCAGTTGATAGACCTTCTGATGGATTGGCTCGAAGAAATGCACGGGCTCCAGAAAGTCGGAAACCCGGTAAAAAGCCTCGTTGTTAACGAGGATGGCGCCCAACAGCGCCTGTTCCGCCTCGATATTGTGCGGAGCGGAACGATAGAGCGGGGCAGGTTCTTCGACCTGCTTGCGGGCTGTCGAATCGGCGATGGCCATGGATGTCGGTGCTTACCCGGAAATTGTGGCATAGCACGCGGTTTATGTTTGAAATGGTCTTCGCGTACGGTTGTCCCGCAATTCACAAGCTCCATTGAGCGGTGGGAAAGGCCGGTTTTTTCTTGACCGCGACGTTGCTTACGCGGACTTGCGCGCGCGCCGCTACTCGCCGGCGAGCCGTAGCGGCGGCCGGCGCCTGCTCTCGGCGGCTGCGAGGCGGCGTTCCTCGCTCATAATGTAGTCCCGCGTGATCGGCACCACGCCCTGCCGCTTGGTAAGCTGAATTTGCATCACCATCATGTTCTGCTCGCGGAACGTCATTTCCGAGGCGGCGAGGTAGAATTCCCACATCCGCACGAAACGCGGCTCGTAAATGCGTTCCGCGTCCTCGCGGTGGGCAATGAAGCGCTCGCGCCAGGCCTTTAGGGTCTCTGCGTAGTGCATCCGAAGGATTTCGATGTCCGTGACGAGCAGGCCGGCGCGTTCGATCACCGGCAATACCTCCGAGAGCGCCGGAATGTAGCCCCCTGGGAAAATATATTTTGCGATCCAGGGATTGGTGACGTTGGGACCTTCCGAGCGACCGATCGAATGCAGGACCATCACGCCGTCGTCACTAAGCAGTTCGGCGCATTTGCCGAAGAAAGTCTCGTAGTGGCTGACACCGACATGCTCGAACATGCCAACGGAAACGATGCGGTCAAAGGGTCCGCGCACGTCGCGATAGTCCTTAAGCAGAAAGCGGGCGCGATCGCTCAGGCCCTTTTCCGCCGCGCGCTCATTGGCAATGGCGTGCTGCTCCTGCGACAGCGTTATGCCGGTGACGTCGGCGCCGCCCAGCTCGGCGAGATAGAGACCAAGTCCACCCCAGCCGCAGCCGATGTCGAGAACGCGCTGGTTGTGATCAAGTTTCAGCTTTGCGGCGAGGTGCCGTTTTTTGGCCAGTTGCGCGTCGTCGAGCGAGGTACCCGGCGTTCCGAAATAAGCGCAACTGTACTGCCGGTCCGCGTCAAGAAAGAGCGAGTAGAGCCGCCCATCAAGATCATAATGATGAGCAACGTTGCGGCGGGCCCGCCGCCGCGGATTGAATTGAGCAAGGCGCCGGGCAACGTAGCGCACGAGCCATTGCGGCCGCGCCCAAGTTGGAACTTCTATTCCTTGCCCGAGGACAACTGCGAGCACGTCGGCGATCGTGCCCTGTTCGACGACCAGCGTGCCATCCATATAGGCTTCGCCAAATTTGAGCTCAGGATCGAGCAGAATTCCGAGTTCTGCCGCCCATGTCGTAAAGCGCACCGCCACAGGTGCACCCGTGCCATCGCCGAATATGAAGGTATTTCCGCGCGCGGTGGTGAGCCTAAACGTCCCCCGCCGGATAAATGCACCAAGCAGAATTTGAAGCAACCGATCCATCGGCCGCATCCGTTACCCACACCCGCGCGCTTCCGGCGAACCTCTCGCGTGGAAAACGCCGCAGACGCACAAACGTTCGGATATAGGTATTTAATCAAAGTTCCTGCACGGCGGCAATCCTGCAAAGCGCAGGACGGCTATCCGTTCCGGCGGGTCACAATTCCAAAATAATCCGCTATCAGGTACCAGTTCTGGTGAGCAGTTGGGCGGCAAGAAAAGCGCGGGAAAGTTGATGGAGCCGAAATCGCCACGTTACGGCATCCGCCTACTGATGGGGACGTGGGCACTTTGTTTAGCGGCTGACGCCGGAGCGCAGGAAAACCTCGATCGGGGCAAAAGTGCTGCCCAGCTGTTCGCCTCGGATTGCGTGCTTTGTCACAAATCGCCGCAAGGATTGGTAAAATCTGGAGGATTTGGGCTCGAAAACTTCTTGCGCGAACACTATACGGCCAGCCGCGAGTCCGCGTCCGCTATTGCCGGTTATCTGAGATCGGTCGCCAGTGCACCTGCAGGGCCTGGACGTGCTTCTAAACGCGCGGCCAAAGGCGATGAAAGGACCCAGACCGAAAAGAAGGCGGGGGGCAAGCCTAGCGGGCCCCAGGGCTCTGAAAAGCCTGACGCAGCGGGCGACCCAAAATCAATCGGGCCAAAGTCTTCAGAACCCACCCCTGCCCAAATTATGGCTCCTGAGCCGAAGTCGGTTGAATCAAGACCAAGCGCGCCTGCGGCAAGAGAGTCAAAGCCCGCCATAGAAGGTGCCAAGCCCGAGTAGCCGCAACAACGGCCGGGCGCTACTTACGCCTCCTTGGATTTCTTCTTTTTTCTGCCTCTGCCGGCGTTGGTAGGCGTGTCCTCAGCATCGGCGCCGGGGGCCGCCGGTTCGCCCTCAGGCCCCTCGTCGCCGATGCGAGCTTTGTCCGCCTCCGGCTCGAACATCGCTTGCGCTGCTGCCTTCGCAGCGGCGGCTTCCTCTTCCGCCTCAGTGCGTCGCAACGTGACGTCTTCACCGCGTGCGATACGCTCAGCTTCGTCAGCGCTACGTGCGACCGTTACGGTAATTGCGACCTCGACTTCCGGGTGAAGGGCAAGTGGCACTGTATATTGGCCAATTGTCTTGATCGGCGCGTTGAGTACGATTTGCGAACGCCCGATCTCTGCGCTGTCGGCTTTGAGTAGCGCGACGATGTCGCGGCTCGATACTGAACCGAATAATTGTCCGGCCTCGCTTGCCTGCCGAAGGACCACATAGGTTTTGCCGTCAAGCTTGCTACCGAGCTTACCAGCCTCGCCCTTCATTTCGAGATTTCGCGTTTGGAGCTCGGATTTCATCTCTTCGAATCGCCTCTTGTTGTCGGCTGTGGCGCGCAGCGCCTTGCCGCGCGGCAACAAGAAGTTACGGGCGAATCCGTCTCTAACGCGAACGACGTCGCCCATTTGTCCGAGCTTTCCGATACGCTCGAGCAGGATCACTTCCATTGTCTTTACTCCTTAATGAATCCTGATTGTTGGTGATGGCTTTCGCTTCACGAGAGGGCAGGTGGCCGGCGATTGCGCGCGACACGTCCTCGTATATCTATCGCTGAGTCCAGCACCCCAAGTATGCAGAGTGCCAATACCACCCAGCCGATCAATAGTACGGCGAGATACGTGCCAGTAAGCAAGAAGGCGCGTGCGTTCATGCCTTGCGTAATCGCATGCAGTACGGCAAAGCCGAGCACTCCGTAAGCCATTAGCAAGCTCGCGGATACCACGCGGGCGATGATGCCGATCAGACCTCCTCCAAAGCTAAGTGCGATTGCGATTGCAAGTACGATCGCCAATAGGGGCGGAAAGTGCATAGCTGAAAGCTGTGGCCAAGGTCGCGCCAGCCGACCGGAGAATTCGACAACGCGGCCGGCAAGCCAGAGATTGGCAAGATTGGTAAGTGTGGCGAGGACGGCTGCTGTGGCCGGGATTATTGCAACGAGGAAATTGATAAAACGCTCGGGATCAGCGCCGCCCGGCAGCGCCAAGGGTGTATCGATTGATGCACCGTTCGGGAGTCTTAGCATACGCACGAGCGCGTCGTGCAGACCAGCGCGGAAGCTCTCACCGTCGGTGCCTAAGTTCGGGATGGCGACGATGACGACGAGTGCGGCGAGAATTGCCGCCCAAACCACAAGTCGTCCGGTAGGGTACCATTCGAGCGTTTGTTGGTGACTGTTGTCACTTGTGGCGCGGGCGAGCATAGCGAGATACCCAAGGAACCAGCCGGGAAAGCCGGCCCCAGCAAGAAACGCAAACAGAAAAACGACGCCGAAAACGATTCCGAGAGTCGATGCGCCGGTCAGCGCTGCGGCGAGCGCGACCCAGTGGCCCCAACCCAGCCCTGTTATCATGATCGGTAGCGGTGCGAGATAAAACAGCGGGATTGATAGTAACGTTCCTGAGATAACGGAGGCGAACAACAACGCTGCGGCGAGGCCGGCGCCGATCGCAACGAACGCGTTGTTCATCATCATCTTCGTCATGAGCTGTCCCGCTCCTTTCGAGCGGTTAGGGGCGCAAACGTGACCAGCGCCCCAACCATCGGCTTCCGGATGTCGCCGGAAGCCTCATTATGAACCTTACTGTATCACGTAAGGCAGCAGACCGAGAAAGCGCGCGCGCTTGATCGCCTGCGCGAGCTCACGCTGTTTCTTCGCCGAAACCGCGGTGATGCGGCTCGGGACGATCTTGCCCCGCTCCGAGACGTAACGCTGCAACAGCTTGACGTCCTTGTAGTCGATCTTGGGCGCGTTGGCGCCGGAGAACGGGCACGTCTTGCGACGGCGGAAAAAGGGACGGCGTGCCCCGCCGGCTTGCGATCCAAATGCCATGAGCTATTCCTCCACCGCGTTGACGTCGACGCCCTCGATGTCGTCGCCGCCCTCGTCGCGCCGCGAGCGGCGCTCGCCGCGTCCACCCCCGCGCTCGTCGCGGTCGCGATCCGACTTGCGCATCATCGCCGAGGGGCCTTCCTCGTGCGCCTCGACGCGAATGGTCAGGTAACGCAGCACATCTTCGTTGAGCCGCTCCTGGCGCTCGATCTCGTTGAGCGCGGCCGGCGGCGCGTCGACATTGAGCAGCGTCATGTGCGCCTTGCGGTTCTTGCGGATGCGATAGGTGAGGGACTTCAAGCCCCAATACTCGTTCTTCGTGACCTTGCCACCCATCTGCCCGATGACACCGGAGAGCTGCGTGGTCAATTCCTCGACCTGCTGCGCGCTCAGGTCCTGACGCGCGAGGTAGACGTGTTCGTACAACGGCATGAAAAGCCTTTCCCTAATCCAAGTTCCCTATCCTCGATCCCGGTGCAAAGCCCCTCGAGCCCTTCGGGGAAAGGCTCGAATGCTCAGAAGGCGGAAGCACGGGACGCCAGACCGAAGGGGTCCTACCGGCTATGAGTGCGACCAGCCGGCCGTCCGTTCAGCTTCCAACCAGGATCAACGGAGCGCGCGGTTTATAGGGGTTTTTCGCAAAAACGCAAGCCAAACAAGCTTGGGCGCAATTGGGCTGGCCCCGCCAGCAAGGATCACGCGGCGTGTGGTCCGGAGTCGCTGCTTTGCAGGAGATCAGCGAGTTGCACCGCCAGATCCGCACCCTCGCGTAGCAGGCGGGCGACATCGCCATTCTGCTCGCCAGTCCGGCGGATCCTTTCGAGAGCCGCGAGCAGCCGGTCGAGGTTTTGCGCCAGGAATTGCTGACGATAGACCGGATCGGTGCGCGCCCGGTTGAGTTCGTCCTCGGTGACTAGGTCGCTCATGGCCCGACTCTTGGCCCGCTCATGCCCGCAATTGCGTGCTATTGGCCTTTGAAAGACAGACCTAAATCGTAGCGGACGGAGATTGTCGCTCCGTTACCACCGGCGGCGAAACTTGACAGAACCGGGTATCGAGGTGTCTCTCGGCCCGATTTCGACGCATCGGCAACCATAACGGACAAAACATGGCGGTCGCTTTTGTGTTTCCGGGGCAGGGCAGCCAGGCCGTCGGAATGGGTAAGACGCTGGCCGCGAATTTCACGGCTGCCCGGCAGGTCTTCGAAGATGTCGACGCCGCCCTCGGCGGCAAGCTCAGCACCATCATCTTCGAAGGACCCGCGGAAACACTGACGCTCACCGAGAATGCACAGCCCGCGCTGATGGCGGTTTCGCTTGCTGCCCTGCGCGTGCTGGAGAGCGAAGCCGGACTTAACTTGGCGCGAGATGCGCAATACGTTGCCGGCCATTCGCTCGGTGAGTATTCGGCGCTGGCTGCAGCCGGCGCCGTTAGCGTTGCGGACGCGGCGCGGCTTTTGCGCACGCGCGGACAGGCCATGCAGAAAGCGGTACCTGTTGGCGCCGGCGCGATGGCGGCACTGATTGGTCTCGAATTCGACGCGGCATCGGCGGTTGCGAAAGAAGCAGCGCAAGGCGAAATCTGCCAGGCTGCTAACGATAACGGCGCCGGTCAGGTGGTTGTCTCTGGCAGCAAGGCGGCGGTCGAGCGTGCCGTGGAAATTGCCAAAACCAAAGGCGCCAAACGAGCGATGCTCTTGCCGGTATCCGCGCCGTTCCATTGCGCGCTGATGCAGCCGGCCGCCGATGTCATGGCGCAAGCGTTGGCGCAAGTGTCCATCAAACCGCCGTCGGTGCCGCTCGTCGCCAATGTGCTGGCCAAGGCCATAAGAGAGCCCGCCGAAATTGTGCGAGCGCTCGTTGCGCAAGTCACAGGCACTGTGCGCTGGCGCGAGTCGGTCGCGTATATGGCGAATGCCGGCGTCACACAGTTCTATGAGGTTGGTGCCGGCAAGGTGCTCAGCGGATTGATCAAGCGTCTTGCGGAGGGTGCCACCGTCAGCGCGGTCGGAAATTCAGAGGACGTTGCTGCCTTCAAGGCGGGGAGGAACGCATGATGTTCGACTTGACGGGCAAGACCGCGCTGGTCACAGGCGCGAGCGGGGCGATCGGCGGTGCGATCGCGCGCGCGCTGCACGCGCAAGGTGCGACCGTTGCAATTTCCGGCACGCGTAAAGATGCGCTTGATGGTTTGGCCGCTGCATTGCGCGACCGGGTCCACGTTTTGCCCTGTGATCTTGCGGACACGGATGCGGTCGAAGCATTGGTGCCGAGCGCAGAAGAGAAAATGGAGAAGCTCGACATTCTGGTCGCCAACGCCGGCGTTAACCGCGACAATCTGTTCGTGCAATTGCGCGACGAAGATTGGGACCAGGTGATAGCAGTCAATCTGACATCCACGTTCCGGCTCGCGCGTGCGGCGGTATCACGTATGATGCGCCGCCGTTGGGGCCGCGTGATCGCAATTTCGTCCGTCGTCGGATTTACCGGTAACCCGGGACAGGGGAACTATTCTGCGTCGAAAGCGGGCGTGGTCGGCATGATAAAGTCGATTGCCGCCGAATATGCCAAGCGCAACGTTACCGCCAATTGCATTGCGCCAGGTCTGATTGCCTCGGCTATGACCGAGAAGCTGAACGAAAAACAGCGGGAGGCGATTTTCGCGCGCATTCCTGCTGCCAAGCTCGGCACCCCCGAGGACGTGGCAGCGGCTGCGGTTTTTCTCGCCTCGAACGAAGCGGCTTACGTCAACGGGCAGACCATCCACGTCAATGGCGGTATGGCCATGATTTGACGGAATCGTCCCCAAATCGCGGGACCCGGTTCGCAAGAGTTGACGCGCCAATGGGAGGCGGAAATCGCGGATTTTCAGGGCTTGCTCGCTTCGCTCTCACGCGCTAGTCAACGTATTTGAAGTATGGTAACCGGACTTCGGCCCGGCTGGGGCGGCTAATCGCGGAAAGTCGGAAGTGATATTCCGCAACCTTTCATCGCCGTCAGACACGACGAGGCCATACCGCGATGGTTGCGATCTGACTCCGGAACGCAGCCCAATCTAAAAAGCACGAGGTTGGAACGATGAGTGACATTGGCGAGCGGGTCAAAAAGATCGTCGTGGAGCACCTGGGCGTAGAGCCGGACAAGGTGACCGATCAAGCGAGTTTCATCGACGATCTTGGCGCCGACAGTCTCGACACCGTCGAGCTCGTGATGGCTTTTGAAGAGGAATTCGGCTGCGAGATTCCCGACGATGCTGCCGAAACCATCTTGACCGTAGGCGACGCGGTCAAATTTCTCGAAAAGAACGCCAAAAGCTGAGCAGGCGCGTTACGCCGCTGCTCGACCGCTTCGCTCGTCATTGCCTGGTGGGCTGGTGCGCACTGCAGCGGCGCGGATGATTTCGCTCGGAGCCGGCCATGAGACGTGTCGTTGTCACGGGGATGGGAATGCTTACGCCGCTCGGTTGCGGCGTGGAGCCGACTTGGGCGCGTTTGCTCAAAGGCGAGAGCGGCGCCAAGAAGATCGACACCTTCGACGTCTCTGACATCGCCTGCAAGATCGCCTGCATGATCCCACGCGGCGATGGCTCGAATGCCACTTATAATCCCGATCAGTGGATGGAGCCGAAGGAGCAGCGCAAAGTCGACGAGTTCATCATCTTTGCGATGTGCGCGGCTCGCCAGGCGCTCGACGATGCCGGTTGGCATCCGAAGAGTTACGAAGAGCAGACCACCAGTGGCGTTCTTATTGGGTCCGGTATCGGCGGAATCGAAGGCATCGCGGAGACGGCAGTTTTGCTCCATGAGAAGGGGCCCCGCCGGGTATCGCCGTTCTTCATCCCGGGCCGCATCATCAATCTTGCATCCGGCATCGTATCGATCGCATTTGGCTTGAAGGGACCGAACCATGCGGTCGTTACCGCCTGCTCGACCGGATCGCATGCCATCGGCGATGCCGCCCGCCTCGTCGCCCTTGGCGACGCCGAAGTGATGGTCGCCGGCGGGGCAGAGTCGCCGGTCAACCGCATATCGCTTGCCGGGTTCTCGGCTTTGCGCGCTCTCTCAACCAACTTTAACGACGATCCGATCCGGGCTTCGCGCCCTTATGACAAGGACCGGGATGGCTTCGTCATGGGTGAAGGCGCCGGTGTAGTTGTCCTGGAAGCGCTCGACCACGCCAAGGCGCGCGGCGCGAAAATATACGCCGAGCTTGTCGGCTATGGCTTGTCGGGCGACGCCCACCATATCACCGCGCCCGCGCCTGACGGCGACGGAGCGCTGCGTTGCATGAGTGCCGCTATAAAACGCGCCGGAATTTCAGCCGGCGACATCGACTACATCAATGCGCATGGCACCTCGACGCCGCTCGGTGATGAAATCGAACTTGGCGCCGTGCAAAAGCTGGTTGGTAACGCTGCCGGCCGCATGTCAATGTCATCGACAAAATCCTGTATCGGTCACCTGCTCGGTGCGGCTGGTGCGGTCGAGGCGATCTTCTCCGTGCTTGCGATTCGCGATCAGGTTGCGCCCCCCACGATCAACCTCGATAATCCCTCGGTCGACACGCCGATCGACTTGGTCCCGCACCAGGCGCGCAAACGTGATGTCGACACCACGTTGTCGAACTCTTTCGGGTTTGGTGGAACTAACGCCTCATTGATTTTCCGCCGTTACGCTGCCTAGGAGTCTGCTCAGACGAGCGCCCCAAGCTTTCGCCATAATTTTTTCTAACGTGCGAAAGCGGTTGATATCTTTCCCCCGCTGCGGCGGGACGATGCGACGAGGGTAAGGTGCCGGTGCCTACAGCGGGAGCGGGTTATTGAGCGACAGCAGCAGTTCACGAGCCGGCAAGCCGCCACGCAGCCCGCGCGCGGCGCTTGAGCCTGAAAGGGTGCCCCTTCCGAGCCGCCATTCGCGGCGGGTACGCCATCCGATCATAGTGATCGGAAACGCGGTCTTCACCATCCTCGTGGTGATCTCGATCGCGGTCGGTACGGTGCTGTTCTTCGGCAAGCAGCGATTCGAAGCCGCTGGTCCCCTATCCGAGGATAAGGTCGTCAATATTCCCCGCGGACTTGGAATTCGCGACATTTCCGACTTGTTGCAGCGCGAAGGCGTCATAGATCAGCCTTATGTCTTTATGGGCGCCGTGATTGTGCTCAAGGCGCGCGGCGAGCTTAAGTATGGAGAATACCAGTTCACAAAACAGTCTAGCGTTGCCGATGTTGTCGACACCATCGTCGAAGGCAAGGTGATCCAGCATGCATTCACGGTCCCCGAAGGCCTGACGTCCGAACAAATCGTTGCGCGTCTTCTGGAGAATGAGACGCTGACGGGCCAGATCAAGGACATCCCGCGCGAAGGGACGCTGCTTCCGGAAACCTACAGGTTCACACGCGGTATGACGCGCGAGCAGATCATCCAGCGAATGCAACAGGCGCACCGGCGCGTGTTGCAAGAGGTGTGGGAGCACCGGCTGCAGGATCTGCCGGTCAAGACACCAGAGCAGTTGGTTACGCTCGCCTCGATCGTGGAAAAGGAAACCGGCAAACCGGACGAGCGCACGCGGGTCGCCGCGGTTTTCGTCAACCGGCTCAAGACGAGAATGCGTCTTCAGTCGGACCCGACAATCATCTACGGGCTGACCGGGGGTAAAGGATCGCTGGGCCGCCCAATCCTGAGAAGCGAGATCGAACAGCCGACGCCATACAACACCTACGTGATCGATGGTCTGCCTCCGGGGCCCATCGCCAATCCCGGCCGCGCTTCGCTCGAAGCGGCGGCAAATCCCGCACGAACCAGGGAGCTCTATTTCGTTGCTGATGGCACCGGCGGCCACGTTTTTTCGGACAGTTACGCAGAGCACCAGAAAAACGTCGCGCGCTTGCGCGGCATCGAACACAGCAATGGCACCGGCTCCGTGCCGACTGGCTCGGCGCCCTCAGCGAACGACGCACCGAGTGGCGGCAAGCCTTAGGCTTGTGACCTCGAGCGCTCGCGGCTAAGGTCGCCGCGCTTTTCGGACAGGCAACAATACGAGACGAACGCCCATGGCTCTGTCGAGCATGACCGGATTTGCTCGCGGGCACGGGGTCACCGGCTCCTACGCCTGGAGCTGGGAAATCAAATCAGTGAACGCCAAGGGACTCGACGTACGGTTCCGGCTGCCAATGGGCTGGGACGCCGTCGAGGTGCCGGCACGCGCGCGCGCTGCCGAAAAGCTGTCGCGCGGCACCGTCTATGCAAATCTCGTCGTGGAGCGCAAAGGGGTGCAGCCGACAGTGAAGGTCAACGAGCCGGTGCTCGCTTCGGTCATATCGACGCTCAAGGGTCTTTCCGGCAAGGTGGATGCGGCGCCCGCGAGTCTCGATGGGATTCTGTCTCTCAAGGGCGTCATCGAAGTCACCGAGGAAGACGAACGCGAAGAGGACCATCGCGCCGCTGAAGCCACGATCGTTGCGGCCTTCGAGCATGCACTGGGTGCACTGGTCGCCATGCGCAACGGGGAGGGTGCGACGCTTGGCCGGCTGCTCGCGGCGAGGCTCGATGAAATCGCGGCGCTCGCGGTGCGCGCCGAGAAGGCGCCCGGACGCAAGCCGGAGGCGATCAAGGCGCGGCTGGCGGAGCAGGTTGCGACGCTGCTGTCGGCGTCGGAGCGCTTCGATTCCGACCGGCTGTACCAGGAAGCCGTCCTGCTGGCCGCCAAAGCCGACATTCGCGAAGAGCTTGACCGGCTTGCCTCGCACGTGGCGCAAGCGAAAAAACTCCTCGCCGATGGTGGCGCGATCGGGCGCAAGCTCGATTTTCTGGCTCAGGAACTGCACCGCGAATCGAATACGCTCACGGCCAAGGCCAATGACGTCGACCTGACCAATATCGGGCTTGAGCTCAAGAGCGTGGTCGAGCAATTCCGCGAGCAGGTGCAGAACCTGGAGTGATCGATGGCGCAACAGCGGCAACAGGACACCATCGCCCGCCGGGGGCTGATGCTGGTGCTGTCGTCGCCCTCGGGCGCCGGCAAGACCACGCTGTCGCGCAAGTTGCTTGAAGAGGATAAAGGCGTCGCTCTGTCAGTGTCGGTGACGACGCGCAAAATGCGGCCGGGCGAGAAAGACGGGCACGACTATCATTTTATCGATCGCAAGCGCTTCGACGCCATGGTGGAAAAGAACGAGCTTCTGGAATGGGCCGAAGTGTTCGACAACTATTACGGCACGCCGGCCAGACCGGTGATGGATGCGCTCGTTGCCGGCCGCGATGTTTTGTTCGATATCGACTGGCAGGGTACCCAGCAACTACGTGACCAGGCGCGCAACGATATGGCGAGCGTGTTCGTTTTGCCGCCGTCAATTCCGGAACTGGAACGGCGCCTGCACACGCGTGCGCAGGACGACTACGAAACCATTCATCGCCGCATGGCGAAAGCCGCCGACGAAATGAGTCATTGGGCCGAGTATGACTACGTGGTGATCAACCGCGATTTTGCTCAAGCCTTTGCCGAGGTGAAAGCGATTCTCGCCGCAGAGCGGCTCAAGCGCGCGCGGCAGCCTGGGCTGTATGATTTCGTCCGCGGTTTGCAGGCGAAGCTTTAGGCCGTCAGCACGACCCGCCCGACGATTTTCCCGGCCCGCAGATCATCGAGCGTTGCCGACGCCTGGTCGAGCGGTCGCTCGGCGATCGGGGGCGGTGCGATTTTCCTGGCGCGCACCAGATCGATCAGTTCGCGTGCCTCGGCCAGTGTGCCGGTGGTGGTGCCTTCGATCGTCATCGCCTTGAGCGGAAACATGGCGACCGCGGTCGAATAGGCACCGCCGATGAGACCGGTCACGACGACCTTGCCGCCCTTCGCCAGCACGCCGGTGGCGAAGTTCAACGATGCCTCGGAACCGGCAAAATCGCAGGCGGCGTAGACCCCGCCGCTCGCCTTCAACAGCGCCTTGCGGGCGTTCGGGTCGGACGGATCGAATGCCTCTGCGGCGCCCGCGGCCAGCGCCGCCGCGCGCTTATTGGGGTCGATGTCGGCGACAAGCGGCGCAGCACCGTACATGGCGCGCGCGAGCGCAAGACCCATCAGCCCGACGCCACCGAGGCCAACGAGCAACAGCGGTGCGCGGTCCGCGCGGTCGGCCAGCCGCTTGAGCGCGGCATAGGCCGTCAGCCCCGAGCACATCAGCGCGCCGGCATATCCCGCCGGCAGCGGTGTATAATCAATCAGGTAACGCGAATGCGGCACCAGCACGTGCGTCGCAAAGCCGCCATCGACAGTAATCCCGAGATGACGCAGGGCAACGCAGATATTCTCGTCACCGACTTTACAGGCGGCGCATTGTCCGCAACCGATCCAGGGATAAACCGCGACTTTTGCGCCGGATTTCACATCGGCGTCCGGCCCAGCGCTTTCAATTTTGCCGGCGATTTCGTGACCGAGCGTGAAAGGCAACGTGCGCCCGGCGCGGACGTCGAGTTTTCTGTCGCCACCGAGTGCAAAGTAGCCATCCTGCATGTGCAGATCGGAATGACAGACGCCGCACCGTTCAATCCGAACCAGCACCTCGGAACCTTTTGGTTGGGGCGCATCGACGACCGTTTCGCACAACGGCGCGCCATAGGCGGTCAAGGATTGGCGGTGCATCTGTGTCATTTGGTTCTCCGCCGGCGCATGTGCGTGAAAATGGTCATCCAGTATTCCGCGGCATCATCTGTCGCCAGCAAAAATTCTCGCCAGGGCGACAAATCCGTCGACCGGAATTTCCTCGGCGCGGGCCGTCGGCTCGATACCGGCTGTCGCCAGGAGTGCAGCGGCGTCAACCCCAAGCGTCTTCAGGCTCTGGCGCAGCATCTTGCGGCGCTGGCCGAAGGCGGCTTCGGTCACCCGTTGCAGTGCGATCGGGTCGCAGGCAAGCGGTACCTGCCGAGGCGTAAGCCGAACCACAGAGGACGTCACCTTTGGCGGCGGAACGAAAGCCGACCGGGCCACATCGAATAGGATTTTTGCGTCTGTGCGCCACCCAGCCAATACCGACAGACGCCCGTAGGATTTCCCCCCCGGTACGGCGACAATACGTTCGGCGACTTCACGCTGGAACATCAGCAGCAACGAGTCGTACCAGGGTGGCCAAGGTTCGACGGTCAGCCAGCCAACCAGCAGGGCAGTGGCGATATTGTACGGCAGGTTTGCCACGACGCGGGCGCGTTCCGGTCCGAGTTGCTCTCGCGGATCGATGTTAAGCGCATCACCGGCCACGATCTCAAGCCGGCCCGGATAACGAGCGGCAATTTCTTCCAGCGCGGCGACGGCGCGTCGATCGCGTTCGATAGCGACGATGCGGCGAGCACCAAGCGCCAGCAGGGCCCGGGTGAGACCGCCAGGACCTGGCCCGATTTCGACGACGGTGATGTTTTCGAGAGGTTCGGCGGCGCGGGCGATGCGTGCGGTCAGATTGAGATCGAACAGGAAGTTCTGGCCAAGCGACCGTTTCGGCTTAAGACCGTGGCGGCGGATGACCTCGCGAAGCGGCGGCAGGTCATCGATCTGCGGCATTACTTTACGGCCGCCAGCGCCGGAGAGGTCGTCGACAAACGGGCTGCAAGTGCGAGCGCCGCCAGAAGGCTCGACGGGTCGGCGATGCCCTTACCGGCAATATCGAACGCGGTACCGTGGTCCGGTGACGTGCGCACGAACGGCAGGCCGAGCGTTACGTTCACTGCATGATCGAATGCCAGTGTCTTGATCGGGATTAGAGCCTGGTCGTGATACATGCAAAGCGCCACGTCATAAGTGGCGCGTGCGCGCTCATGAAATAGCGAATCTGCCGGCAGTGGCCCGACTGCATCGATGCCCTCAGCCTGTAGTCGCTTCACCGCGGGCGCCACGATTGCTTCATCCTCCGCTCCAATTGCACCGTCTTCGCCGGCATGCGGGTTGAGACCGGCGACCGCAATGCGCGGACGCAAGATGCCAAAGCGTGCGGTAAGATCGCGTGCCACGATCCGTCCGGTCTCCATAACCAGATCGGATGTGAGTTGAGCAACAACGTCCTTGAATGGAAGGTGGATCGTCACCGGCACAACGGCAAGCTCGGGAGACCACAACATCATCACGGGACGCGCGGCCTTGCCGGTCGCTTCGTGCGTCAGTTTTGCGAGGAATTCTGTGTGGCCGGGCTCGGCAAACCCCGAGCGATAAAGCACATTCTTCGCCACAGGATTGGTAACGATCGCGGCAGCATTTCCCGCCAGCACGTCTGCGACAGCGCGACGGATCGAGGTAATCGCCGCCGGTGCGCTCGAGGCGTCAGGCTTCCCGGGTTCGGCGGTTACCGCAATGTCGAGAGGCACAATGGGCAGGGCGCGCGAAAAAGTGCCGCTCGCTTGCGCCGGCGTGACGGCGCTCAGCGCAATCTCGATTCCGAGCAACCGGGCGCGCCGCCTGATAAATTCCGGATCAGCGACAAGATAGAAAGGCGGCAACCGGAGTTCGACGCGACGCGTCCATAAATGAATCGTCAAATCGGAGCCAATGCCGGCCGGCTCGCCCAGTGTCAAAGCCAGCGGAAGAGCGGCAGGCGCGATCATTTGTTGTTCTTGTATTCGATCATCGCCGACTTGCGGAGTTCTTCGAGAAATTTTTTGGATTCGGTTTCAAAGCGCTTGACGAAAAGCTTCTCGCGCACCTCGCGCTTGAGCGGCGACTCGGTCGTGCTTTCTTTCTTCCCGCATACCGCAAACATCTGAAGACCCTGAGCTGTCGTTTCGGGCGCGGTCAAGTGGCCGAGTTGAATGTTGCCGAGTACATCCCGCAACTGTGGTGTGAGGTCGGATGAGTTTCTGGTAATGGGATCGCGTACCGCGACGTCGCGCAGTCCGCGCGCCATGGCCAAGCCTTCGTTACAAGAGACGAACCGGCTGCGCAGATTTTCCGCCTCGTTGCGCTTAAGCGCGATCGCAGCCTCGTTTGAGCCGCGCGCGACCACGATAACCACCGGGTAGAGCGTGTACACATAACCGACTGCCGAGGCTGCCGCTTCGCCTTCGTTGCGTTCCTTGAGTGCATTGGCGATATCGCTATCGCCGATCTGAAGCGAGGAAGAATACTTCCCGCGGATGAGCTGCTGCCATGTCAGCTCGGCGCGGATACGCGCCTTGACGGTGTTGGGTGAAATGCCGGCGCGTTCCAGGACCTGACCGAACTGGGCGGCAGTGATGTGTTGCCGCGTGGCCATTCCTTCGAAGGCGTTATCGACCTCGGCGTCCGAAACCTCGAACGCGTAGACCTTAGCCCGCGAGATTTTGAGCCGGTCGTCGATCAAGTCCTGGATGATTTTCTGGCGCTCGGGAGTTTGGTGGGTTGAACTGAACTCCAGCTTTGTGCGCTGCTGAATATCGTATTCCGTAATTGGCAAGCCGTTGGCCACAACGACAACTTGCGCACCCGCAGTCGTGGCGGTGGCGAGCAACAGGGCGACAAGAGTGCACATCGCCCACCGGCGGCACGTTCGGCCGCTCACGCTTGTTGTTGGCATCCTGCTATCCACTTTGGAACCCGGCGACGTCTAAGGTGATGTCGACCGGCCGACGCTCTGCCCCGTCGACGTGCCGCCCAATGTGCGCAGGCCGATGTTCAGCATGACCGTATGATTGGCTGTAACGTTTCCACTGTAAGTATAATTTGTAACGTAGTTGAGGCCGAGAATGAGGCAATCATCCACATAGCCCAGGCCGACGCGGGTCTGGTCGAATTTTCCGGCATTGATGTCGTAACGTGCGCCTCCAAGCAGGACCCAGTTGGCGTCGAGCTTGAGCGAGCCGGTGCCGAGTATTCCTTCCTCGCGGTTGAGGATGCCCAACAGCGGCTGTGGCGCATAGTCGCCGTAGAGGATGCTCCCGCTCCACCGGTCGAAATTCGCGCGAGCCTCAAGCTCGATCCGCTGCGGCGTGAAGTTGTCGTTGTTGAAGCGGAAGCGCGATGTAAACGAGTAAATGTTGTTCGGCTGATACGTAAGCCGAGCGACGTAATCCGAATTCGTCGTGTCGAGGCCGCTATTGAGACCGGTGTTCGTGGTGCCACCCAAGGCAAACGAGTTTTGTCCGAACAAGCTGTAAGACTGACCAAACAAGGCACTCACAGAGCCGGCCTGGTTGAACTGCGCGGTGTATTGCATGCCGTAGTTGGCCCGGCCGCCGCCTTCGACGCGGTCCCATCCGGAATACTTATCAACCCGGAACAGATTGCTGTCATCGAACATCAGGCTCTGGGCATCTTCGGTCGGCCAACGTCCGATCTGTTGCTCGTTGGGCCGTACGATAACCTGTGCAATCGGCTCCACTGTCTGCGTGCCCCATGACTGCACGTTAATGAACGGATACCGGTATTCCAGACCCACAGTCGGCATGCCACGAACCAGATTGGTATCTCCGGTGTCGATATAATTGGACACGCCCGGTTGGTTATTGATCTGCATCGAGCCTGCGTCGACCCGCACCGAAGCGAAGGGCGTAAAGACCTGTCCGAACTGGTCGGTGATGCTGCGCCGCCACTCCAACTCGGCCGAGAAGCGGCTATAGGTGCCGGGAACGCCGCGCAGCAGGCAACTGGTGGTGTTTTTGATCGCAGGGTTGGCGGTTTGTGTACAGGTGCCGTTGATGAGCGCACTTGCGGTGACCGGATCGAAATCGGCCTGGTTGCGCGTCAGGCTGGTGAAGTTAATCCGGTAGCCAAGTTCACCGCCGAGAATTGGACGATCGAAGACGTAGTTGTAATCGATAACCGGGTGGATAACCGGGATCTGGGTTTGCACGTCCGATTGCGAGAAACCGAGATAATAGATGGTGCGGGCATCGAAATAGCTGCGATTGCCCTTGCCGTCGAGAAAGAGCTGGGAGACTGCCGCATCGTTGGGGTTGTTCGTGAATGGATCGATGGAGTGATAGCGCGAAAGGCGCGGGTTGTAGTCTTGCAGGAATGTCTGGTCGGACAGAAGTGTGCCGTCCCAACCCCAGACCCAATTGTTGTTGAGCGCGAAGAGGCCGCTGCTTTCCAGGCTCCCACGCCAATCCCGGTAGCCGGGTGTCGTGGTTCCATCGCTGCGAATGAAATAATTTTTGTCGAGCTGGTATATGCCGGCGGCGCGGATCGAGTAGGCGCCATCCATCAATCGCTGCCGGAATTCTCCTTGCAAAAGCGGTCCCTGTTTGGTGGTGATCATCGGCGCAAAGGTGGCGTCATAGTCAGGCGCGAGGGCCCAGTAGTAGGGCACTTCAGCCGCGGCGCCATAGACCGAACTCCCCGAAAGTGCCGGTACCAGAAATCCGGTCTTGCGCTTGACGGTCGGATCGGGCGCGGAAAAGTAAGGCATCCAGGCGATCGGCCGGCCAAAGAATTCGAGGCGCGCATCCTCGAAATACATCATCTTCTCGCCCTGATCGTGGATGATGCGGGCGGCCTTCACCTGCCAGAGCGGTGGCTTCTTTGGGTCATCCTTGCAAGGAAGACAGGCCGTGTAGACGCCGTTGTGAAAGATGGTGTAGTTGCCGCTCGTCCGTTCGGCGCGCGTTGCGGCCATGCGCGTCTGATCGGGTGCATCGAGCCGCAATGAATCAACGAAGCCGTCGCGGTAATCGTCCGACAGGTCCATGATCTCGCCGTAGGTGACCTTGCCGTCCTGTTCGGTCAGGCGAACATTTCCTTCGGCGTGCAGACGCTTCGTTTTCTGATCGTAGATGACCCGGTTGGCTTCAAGCGTGGAGTCGCCGTAATAAATTTGCACGTTGCCAACTGCGGCAACCCGATAGTTAGCATAGTCGTAGTCGATCTCGTTCGCTTGAACGAGCATCTGCTTTTGCCCGGACTTTTCACGCTCGAGTGCGGCCTTCGATTTTTTCTGCGGAAGCGGGCGTTGAGGGAATTGCAGCTCCTGCTGCGCGGACGCAGGGACAGACGTAATCAATCCGCCACAAGCCAACAGGCCGAGGACGGCGGCAAAAGCTGCGACGCCGCGGCGATACGGCCGCGGTGCTGATGGACGAGCGGTTACCGGCCCCGCCATCACCCGTCCTCCTGGTACAACAACGCAATAAACCCCGTCACGCCGCCGACGAGCGCAGGCAGCCAAGCCGCTGCCACAGGGTGCATCAGCTCAGCCTTGCTCAAATCCTCGGTCACTTTCGACAAAACGTAAAGCAAAAACCCCGCCGCCACGCCACTTAAAACCATCTTTTGGACGCCGCCAAAACGGAAAAACCGTAGACTTACGGCGGCGGCAAGGAGAACCATGGCGACGAGCAAAAATGGACGCGCCAGAAGCTTCTGAAACTGCAATCTATAGCCTGCGGCAACCAGGCCGGCATGCTCTGCGATCTGGATATACTGGGGAAGTTCCCAAAACGGCACCGTTTCGGGGGTGGCAAAACTTTCCCTTACTTGTTCGGGCGTGAGACTGGTCTTGAGGCGATATTCCGCTTGGCTGACCGGCAAAACGCCGAGCGCGTAGACTTGGGCG
Source organism: Pseudolabrys sp. (assembly GCA_035626335.1). Taxonomy (GTDB): domain Bacteria; phylum Pseudomonadota; class Alphaproteobacteria; order Rhizobiales; family Xanthobacteraceae; genus Pseudolabrys. The sequence goes on along the minus strand of DASPNW010000018.1, from coordinate 163,316 downwards.
TCGCGCAATACCCAGACGCCAGGTTGCAGCACCGCCGAGCGCGCCTCGATGCGCTGCTTGAACCGGCCATCCAGGTCGGAAGCGAATATTGAAACTCCGTTGAGATTAATGCCCTGATCGCGGCTGCTGACGGCGTTTATGATCGCCTGCCCCTCATCGGTGCGCTGGCTGACCCAGAAGGTGCCGCCTTGTCTCGGCACATTTTGCCCAAATAGCTCGGATTCAAAACGCTTTGAGCGTTCCTGCAGGATCGCCGACACTGGATTGTAGAGCGTCGTCGCAGCGATGCCGAAAACGAACGCCACAGCGATGGCCGGCGTAACGAACTGCCAGGCGGACAACCCGGCGGACCTGGCGATCACCAGTTCGAGGCGCCGCGACAAATTCAGAAAACACGACATCGCCCCGATCAGGATGCAGAACGGCAAAATACGTTCAACCACCTGCGGTACGCGGTAAAGCGAGGTCTTTGCGACCAGCGTCGCCGACACGTTCGGAATGTCACCGGCCCGGCGCATCATCTCGATGTAGTCGATGAGCATAACCAGCACGAATATCCCGGCGAAAACCACCAGCACTGCGGTGAGAAAGCGCAGTCCGAAATATCTCCCCAGTGTTCCAACAAATATCGGCATGGCGTCAGGGCGTGGCGAAACGCTGGCTGAGGCGCTCTGTGAGCGCCGCAAGCCAGTCGGTGATGAAAGCAGGCGGCTCCAGGATGAGGCCGCGGCGAATAACGTAGAATCCGAGGCCGAATGCGGCGGCCAGCGCCAGATATTGCAGCGACAACATCCAGGGAGCGGTGGCACCGAAGACGGTGGAAGCGAATCCGATCAGGCGCAGCAGTGCGACGCCGCCGATCGCGCCAAGCATCGACATAGTGCGGCTCTGCCGTGTGGTGCGCGGCGCGCCGAGATAGGCATAGGCGATCACCACGAAAGCAAGCGGATAAAATGGCGCCAGTAACCGGTCATGCAACTCGGCGCGGAACTGATCAGGCTGCTCGAGAAAGAACTGGTCCTTAGGATCGGGAAAAAGCAGCTGCCAGAGATAGCGCTCGCGGATCGAATACCTTACCGCCTGCGCGCCGCCCGCGAACTGAGAGAGATCGAAAGCATAGCGGTCGAACACCACCATGGCCGGGTCACGTTGGCCGGACTCGCGGCGCTGCACGATCCCCTTTTGGAGAACCAGGTAGGTGCCGCTGCTGTTATCGAGCAGTTCGCCGACCTCGGAAAGGACGGTGATGCGTTCGTTTGCATTGCGTCGGTCGTCGAGGAAAATTCCCGCAAGCTGCCCGTTTGCGCGCCGTTCGCGAATATGGATGGTGACGCCGTTTTCGATCGCAGTGAAGCGTCCAGGCTGCACGATGTTGCTCACGACATTGGCGCGGACTTCCGTCAGCCAATCGCGCAGCATCCGCAAACCTTTGGGAGCAAAATACGCACTGATCGCGGCGACCAGCACCGACACTACGATTGCCGCGGCCATGAAGGCGCGAAACACGACCCACGGCGGCATGCCGGCCGCGTTCATCACGATGATTTCGGAATCGTTGGACATCTTGTTGAGCACGTGGGCGACCGCGATAAGCAACGCGATCGGCGCAATCACCAGAACGAGCAACGGTATGATCAGGCCGGTGATGCCAATGAAAACCAGAATGCTCTGACCCTGGCTGGTCATGATGTCGATGTCGCGCAGTGCCTGAGTAACCCAGATCACGGCGGTCAAACTGACAAGCACGATCAGAAACGCACTCAAGGTCGTGCGAAAAATATATCGGCTAATCGACCCCATCCGCGGCTTCGTCCCCTGAGCCGGCATAAACCGGACCCCGCGTTCGGCTCCCCACCGCACGCGAAGTGCATTCAGCTTAAAACTCAACCCCCGTCAGCTTTACCTTGATGGCGCGACAAAATGGCCGGGCAAAGGCAAAGCCGTTGAACATGCACAACAAAATGTAAATGTGGCAACCGGCCAACAAAGCGTATTCTGGCCCTTGGAAGGTAGTCAAATACCGTGAAATCGGACCCCGTTTTTGGGATGGGAATCCCTTGTTATCTTTGGGAAAACGCCCGGAATCGACACTATTGGGGCTTTGCAGAGCCGCCGCGGGCGCGCCATAAGGCCCTAGGGCCCTCCGGCTATGGGCCAAACGCAAGGATCGTCCCTCAATGACCGATGCCCTCAGACTTGGATTTGGCCCTTTTACCGTTCCCGCCAAGGGCGTCCTCATCGTGTTCTGCGACGAGGGGCTGAAGTTCGGCCCGGCCACCCGCAAGGCGCTCGGGCCGGCGGCCGGGTTGGTGGCGCAGGCGGCAAAGGCAGAGCGCTTTAACGGCAAGAAAAACGCAACGCTGGAACTGGCGGTCCCTACCGGGCTGAAGGCTGTACGTCTTGTCGTTATCGGCCTTGGCAAAACGGGCGAACTCAAGCCCAAGGATTTCCTCCGGCTCGGCGGTCTCGCCATGGGCAAGCTGCCGAACTCGGCCAGCGATGCCACCGTCCTCGCCGAGTTGGCGGGGGGCGCCATGAAGCCTGAGCAGGCTGCCGACCTCGCGCAAGGCATGCGCCTGCGCGCCTATGCCTTTGACCGGTACAAGACGAAACGCAAAGACGATGAAAAGCCGCCGGCGACGCGCAGCGTGACGGTTGCCGTCGGCGATGTCGCAGCCGCGCGCAAGACCTTTGAACCACGCGCGGCGATTTCTGACGGTGTGCTGCTCGCGCGCGATCTGGTGAACGAGCCTGCGAACGTTCTCTATCCGGAAGAGTTTGCGCGCCGTGCGGGCGCGTTGAAGAAGCTCCGCGTTGCGGTGGAAGTCCTTGACCTGAAGGCCATGAAGAAACTTGGCATGAACGCGTTGCTCGGCGTTGGCCAGGGTTCGGCGCGGGAAAGCCGCGTCGTGATCATGCGATGGAACGGCGGCAAGGCGGGCGAAGCACCCGTTGCCTTCATCGGCAAAGGCGTATGTTTCGACACGGGCGGTATATCGATCAAGCCCGCCGCCGGCATGGAAGACATGAAGGGTGACATGGCGGGCGCCGCTTGCGTTGTTGGACTGATGCATGCGCTCGCTGCGCGCAAGGCGCGGGTCAATGCGGTCGGCATCATCGGCTTGGTCGAAAACATGCCGGACGGGAATGCGCAACGGCCGGGAGATATCGTCAAGTCGATGTCGGGGCAGACGATCGAAATCATCAATACGGATGCCGAAGGCCGCCTCGTGCTCGCTGATGTGATCTGGTACGCAGCGCAGCGATTCAAGCCCAAATTCATGGTCGATCTGGCCACGTTGACGGGCGCCATTATCGTTGCGCTCGGTCAGGAATATGCCGGGATGTTTGCGAACAACGATCAACTTGCGGAGCGTTTGACCAAGGCCGGCATTGAAACCGGTGAATTGGTCTGGCGCATGCCGCTCGCGCCCGAATACGACAAGATGATCGATTCAAAATTTGCCGACATGAAAAATACCGGCGGCAGCCGGTGGGGCGGGGCGATCACGGCTGCGCAATTCATCAAACGGTTTGTCGATGACAAGGTACCGTGGGCCCATCTCGATATCGCCGGCACCGGGTTTGACTCGCGCCAGACCGACCTCAACAAAAGCTGGGGTTCGGGGTGGGGCGTAAGGCTGCTCGATCGGCTGGTGGCCGATCACTACGAAAAATAGCGCGATGACCGAGGTCCTTTTTTACCACCTGCACCGCCAGAAACTGGAAGGCGTCTTGCCAGCGCTCCTGGAAAAGTCGCTCGAACGCGGCTGGAAGGTGGTCGTGCAAGGATCGTCCGAGGAGCGCATCGAGGCGCTTGATGCACATCTGTGGACTTACCGTGATGACGGCTTTCTGCCGCACGGCACCTGGCGCGAGGCGGAATCCGCTCAGCAGCCGGTGTTGCTTACACTCAATGACGGCAATCCCAATGCGGCCACCGTGCGCTTTCTGATCGACGGAGCGCCGATGCCGGCCGACCCGCAGAATTACCAACGCATCGTGCTTTTGTTCGACGGAGAGGACGAAGACGCAGTGACGGCAGCCCGGGCGCAGTGGTCGGCAGCCAAGGACAGGGGATTGGAAGCCACGTATTGGCAGACAGACGAGCAGGGGCGGTGGACCAAAAAGGCATGACTTGAAATGACCAGGCCAATGGATCACAGGCCAATGGCCCACTTAGGTGCTAACCCATTGGGCGACCGATACTTGCGGCCCGCCACGGTGATGACGCAAAATGCGTTTTAAGGGACAAGCATAAAATCAAACTGGAATCAGCCGTTTGCCGCGCCAACACGCCAATTTCACCATTGCGCTTGCCTGCGCCGCGGCGCTCGCCGTCACCGGATGCAAGAATACGTCGGGAGTTTTCGAGGATCAGAACGAGGGTGGCTGGTTTAGTAAGCCGATCTTCAGCAAGCCCGACTGGGCCATGGCGCCCAATACCGTAAATCTCGGTCCGCAAGGGCCGGTCACCCCGGAAGACATGGTGAGCGCCGAAGGGCTCTGCGCAGCATCAGCTGCGGCTGTCGCGCAAGGGGCCGAGGCGCCTCCGGCTGCGCCGGAATCGCAGCCGCCCGCTGATCGTGCCGTCGGTTCGGTCGCCGGTGATCTTGCTGGCGCGCCGATGCCGGCGGCTGCGCCGGCATCCGCAGCCCCCAAATCAGGTCTGCAAAGGTTAGAGCCCGCCTCGGGACCGCCGCCGGTGGCGGGCGGGATTGCTCTTGGCATGACCGAATGTCAGGCCGTGCAGCGCGCGGGCGCGCCGAACAATGTCGCCATCAGTACAGGGGAGAAAGGCGAGCGAAAGGTCGTTATCACTTATATAAGCGGGCCTTGGCCTGGCATCTATACCTTTGCCGGCGGCCGGTTGAAGGTTGTCGAGCGTGCGCCCGAGCAGCCAAAACCGGCGGCGCCAAAGAAATCCCCGAAGAAAAAGCCGCCGCCGAAAACGGCCAATGTGCAGTAATTCTAGCCGAGTGTGCGCAGCGCGCCGTCACCGGTTTCACGTTGATAAATGATCAAGTCGAAGCTCGGCGTGCGCTCGTTCCCGACGACGGCGCTCAGTAGTGCGTGTGCTTGCCCGCGGTGGTGAGTTTGGTGATTGAAAAAATGGTCGAGCGCGGGAGCAAGCACCTGCTCGATATCCTGCGGGTTGACGACGGTGCGATAGCGGATCGTTTTGGCGAGATCCTGCTCGTTCAAGCTCCCGATATAGTGGCGGATACTCGCATCTTCCGTACGCCGGGCCGACCGCAACTGTGTGAAATCCTCATAGAGAATCGCGTTCAGGCCGGGCGGGGTTTCGCCCTTGCCGGTGAAACGGCGCATCCAGATGCGATCACCGACCAAAAGATGGTTGAGGGTGCCATGCAACGATCTGAAAAAGGCGCCGCGGTTGGCACGATAATCCGTATCCGCGACCTGAGCGGCCGCGTCATAGAGGCGCTCGTTGCACCAGGAATTGTAGCCGGCGAACATCCGGTAGCGGGTCAGCATGCTGCGCTCCCTGCGATTGGACCCGGCCCGGCGGGCGACCTTGCCGCCTGACGGGGCCGCCGGTATAAGCCGCGCGGCCCAACTTCTCCAATGAAACTACCTAAAGTCTCCAATTAGTATCAGTGAAGGAAGACCTGAATGGCGATCGAGCGCACCTTTTCGATCCTCAAGCCTGATGCGACAGAGCGCAATTTGACCGGCGCCGTCAACGCGATCATCGAAAAGGCGGGTCTGCGTATTGTCGCGCAGAAGCGTGTGCGTATTTCGCGCGAGCAGGCGGAGAAATTCTACGCCGTCCACCGCGAGCGGCCGTTTTTTCGAGACCTCGTCGATTTCATGACCTCCGGCCCGGTTGTGGTGCAGGTCCTGGAAGGCGACAACGCGATCGCGAAATACCGTGAAGTCATGGGTGCGACCGATCCCGCCAAGGCTGCCGCCGGAACCATCCGCAAGACGCATGCAAAGTCGATCGGCGAAAATTCGGTGCATGGGTCGGATGCCCCGGACACGGCCGTGCGGGAAATTGCGCAGTTTTTCGCGGAAAACGAAATCGTCGGCTAGGGCCGGCGTTTACGCAAAAAATCACCATCTAGATCGTTTTTCGCGTCGAAATGTCGCGGAAATGGCGGGTTTTTGGCACACGACACTGACGTTTTCATCTGATATTTATATAAAAGTTATACCATGTTTATGCGGGCCGAGTTGATTGGCTCGCAGTGCGAACCGCATTATGCAGGGGCGGGAATGGCCGAAACGTCTCCAAAGCGCGTTCTGGAGTCCTGGTCGGCGCTGGTCGGGCTGTCGGGTTCGTCGTACCTCGCCTTTCTGGAAGAACTCAGTCTCGAATTGGCGGAATACTCTGAATCATTGCAGTGGCCGCTGCTGATCATCGGCGCCATGGGAACGGGCAGCGTGCTGCTCAGTTCGTGGAAAGTAAGCCGGCAAAAGGCCTGGCGACGCGCCCACGGACTCTCGGGCGGCGTCAATTGATCAGGTCTCAATCAAAAACCGGCGTGCGTGAGGCGCCCGCACCGGACCGCGCCGAGGCACGCCATGAGTGAGATTCTCAGCGGCTTTTCCGACTACACGCAGCCGCATTTCTGGATTTCGGTCGTTGAGATCATCTGGATCAATGTTTTGCTGTCGGGCGACAACGCGATTGTTATCGCGCTTGCCTGCCGCAGTCTGCCACCGAAGCAGCGGTTTGGCGGCATGGTCATCGGTACGGGGGTTGCCCTCACGATGCGGTTGGTCTTTGCCACCGTGGTCTCGTCGCTGATGCTCTTGCCCTACATCAAGATTGTCGGTGGCGCAGCCTTGCTTTGGATCGCAGTAAAACTGCTCACTCCGGACGAACCAGATCAGAATACGGCCGCGGCCGATGACCTGTGGCGTGCGGTCAAGATTATCGCGCTTGCTGATATTGTGATGAGTCTCGACAACGTCATTGCTGTTGCTGCCGCTGCAAACGGCAACACCGCGTTGCTGGTGTTTGGCCTTGGCATCAGCATTCCGGCGATCGTTGCCGGCGCCACGGTCATCATGGCCATGCTCAATTATTTTCCGCTCATCATTTGGGGTGGGGCGGCAGTGCTTGGCTGGATCGCCGGCGACGTCATCGCCACGGATCCGATTGTGGTTGAGAACACCGGCCCGAATGCGCCAATCCCACACGAAAAATTCCGGCTGTATTGTTCAATCCTGGGGGCGGTCGGGGTCGTGCTCGGTGGCCGCATGCTGCGGGCACGGCGCGATCAGCTGGTCTAACGCCTGGTATCTGTCGCCAAGAGCCCAAAATGGTCCGGTTTCGGGCCGTTTTTGCTGTTTCTTTGCGGGTTTCGAAACTAGCCAAGCCTCGTATTGGTCCTGTAGATTGCCCTCCGGCCGGCAAATCATTCGAAAATGGCCCTTGGCCGGGGCGATAAAAACGACCTTGGGGGATTCGCGTGGAAGCTCTTACCGACAGCATGACGCAGCCGTCGTTCTGGCTCGCGGTGCTGCAAGTCATCTGGATCAACACTCTTTTGTCTGGCGACAACGCCGTGGTGATTGCGCTCGCCTGCCGCGGGCTGCCGCCGCGCGAACGCTTGTGGGGCATGGTGATTGGTGCCGGCTTTGCTTCGGTGCTCCTGATTACTTTCACCGTCGTCGTCGCCAAACTGCTTACGCTTCCCTATCTGAAACTTGTCGGCTCGATCGCGCTGGTATGGATTGCGATTAAGCTTCTCGCTCCGCAAGGCCATGATTCCGAAGACACGCCCGAAGCCGCAGAAGATTTGTGGCGCGCCGTGCGCATTGTCGTGATCGCGGATATCATCATGAGCCTCGACAATGTCGTTGCGGTCGCCGCTGTCGCAAAAGGTCACTACATACTCCTGACCATCGGGCTCGCAGTCAGCATTCCGATGGTCATAGCGGGCAGCGCGATTATTCTCGCCTTACTCGAACGCTATCCGGTCCTGGTTTGGGGTGGTGCCGCGATTCTCGGTTGGGTTGCGGGAGACATCTTCGCGAGCGATCCTGTCGTGCAGAATGTGTTCAGCGGGGTCTCCGAGGAGCACCTCGAACTCGTGTCGCAAATTATCGGCTGTGCACTGGTCGTGACGTGGGGCTATGTCTGGCGGCGGCGGCATCATGTCTCGCTGGAAGAGGCGTGAACGGCCGCGCGATATGAGGCGCGATGAACAAAACCGTCCGGCTCGAGAGCGCAAAACGGATCGGTTATTCCGCATGCCCGCATGATTGCCCGTCGACCTGCGCGCTGGAGGTCGAGCTTCTGGACGCGCGCACGATCGGTCGCGTGCATGGCGCGAAGGATAACGACTACACCGCGGGTGTGATCTGCGCGAAGGTCGCACGCTACGCCGAGCGCGAACACCATGCGCAGCGGCTATTGCATCCGTTGCGACGCAAGGGCGCGAAAGCGTCCGGCGAATTCGAGCGCATATCGTGGGATGACGCGCTCGATCTCGTGGCTGAAAAATTCCTGCAGGCCGAGCGGCGTCACGGATCCGAAAGTGTCTGGCCCTATTACTACGCCGGCACCATGGGTCTGGTCATGCGCGACGGCATCAACCGCCTACGCCACGCCAAGAAATATTCCGGTTTTCATTCGACGATCTGCGTCAATCCCGCCTACGCCGGCTTCGCCGCCGGGGTCGGGCGCATCGCCGGAGTCGACCCGCGCGAAATGGCGAAATCCGACCTTGTCGTGATCTGGGGCACCAACGCCGTCAACACGCAGGTCAATGTCATGACCCATGCCGTGCGCGCGCGCAAAGAACGCGGCGCAAGGATCGCGGCGGTCGATATCTACATGAACGACACGATGGAGCACGCCGACTTGCCGGTGCTGGTGAAGCCGGGAACCGACGGCGCGCTCGCATGCGCGGTCATGCATTGCCTTTTCCGTGACGGCAAAGCCGATTGGGATTATCTGGAGAAGTACACGGACGCTCCACGCGAACTCGAAGTGCACCTGCGCACGCGCGATTCCGCCTGGGCCTCCGCCATTACAGGCGCGCCGGTCGAGACCATCGAGGAATTCGCGCGGCTGATTGGCGGCAACAAGCGCTCTTTCTTCCGGCTCGGCTATGGCTTCTCGCGCTCGCGCAACGGCGCAGCCAACATGCACGCGGCAAGCTGCATTCCGGCGGTCACGGGCGCCTGGCAATATGAAGGCGGTGGAGCTTTTCATATCAGCGCGGACATATTCCAACTCAACAAGACGTTGATCGAAGGACTCGACGCGTGGGACCACTCCATCCGCATGCTCGATCAATCACGCATCGGCGCAATTTTGACGGGCGAGCGAGACGTGTTGCAGGGCGGTGGCCCCGTTCACGCGCTCATCATCCAGAACACCAATCCGGTATCGGTCGCGCCCGACCAAAACAAGGTCAAGCGCGGCTTCGCACGCGACGACCTGTTCGTCTGCGTGCACGAGCAATTCATGACAGAAACGGCGCAGATGGCGGACGTGGTGCTCCCGGCAACCACTTTCTTGGAACACGACGATATTTATCGCGGCGGCGGCCATCAATATATCATCCTGGGACCCAAGCTGGTCGAACCGCCGGGCGAATGCCGCAACAACCATGAAGTGATCTGTGCGCTGGCCGGACGCCTCGGCGCCGAGCACCGCGGTTTCCGGATGAGCGCGCGCGAATTGATCGACCAGATGTTGCAAGTCTCAAAGCGGGGTACGCTCGCCGAGCTTGAGGCCAATCGCTGGCTCGATTGCCAACCCTCTTTCCGCCAGTCGCATTATCTGGACGGGTTTCCGTGGCCCGATGGCAAGTTCCGGTTCAAGCCTGATTGGGACAATGTGCCATTCCGCAGCCCCTACAAGAGCGGACCGATCGCGGACATGCCAAAGCTGCCGGATCACTGGACCGCGATCGAGCAGGCGGACGATGCACATCCCTTCCGGCTGGCGACATCGCCGGCGCGCGGCTTTCTCAACTCGACATTCAACGAGACGCCGACCTCGCTCGCGCAGGAGCAGCGGCCGACCGTAATGATCCATCCCCATGACGCGCGCGACTACGGTATCGGGGAGGGTGACTACGTGGTGCTTGGCAATAGGCGCGGCGAGGTCCGTCTGCACGCAAAACTTTTCGCGGGGGTGCGCCGGGGGGTCCTGATCGCGGAATCAATCTGGCCGAATTCGGCCTATGCGGACGGCTGCGGCATAAACAGCATCACCGGCGCCGACCCGATAGCGCCTTATGGCGGCGCCGCCTTCCACGACAACCGGGTCTGGATACGACAAGCGCGCGGGGAATAATCCCGCGCGCTTTTCAAACCTGCCGCCTTAAGAAGTCGCTTTTAAAGTTTTTCTTTAAGTTCGTTTCAGGGCGCCTTTTTAGAGCTCCTTGCCGATCATCCGGTCGACCGAATATGGGCCGCCGCCCCGGATCGCGATGGCAAGCAGGACGGTACCCAAGAGAAGCACGTATTCGAACCCACCCTGGCCCACTGCGAATCCCTTGCTCACATGCACGACTAGGAAGGCGATCCCCATCTCGATTGCGAGCGCGGCCGCAAAAAATCGCGTGAAAAGCCCGACGATGATGCAAACGGCGCCAACCGTTTCAAGAAACATTGCCGCGCCGGCGAAAGCGCCGCCCGGAACGAGGCTGTTTTTTGTCATCATACCGCTGACGCCCGCAAAGCCCGGGCCGGTGATCTTGCCCCAACCATGCATAAACATAATGTAGCCAATAACGACGCGGACCAGCGTGTATGTGATGTCCCGCCAGTTCGCATAGAAATCAGCAAGACCCGGATAGATAAGCTTCGCCTCTCCCCTCGTGGTCATGTCGTCTCCCCTTTGTTTTCATACCGCTCGCCGGCGGCACCACCCATGCACAAATAACTATAACACCTGACGAAGCAGGGTATTCAATGGCCTGTGCGCTGCAGCGAAAGAATATTCAATTCGGATCCGGTACCAGACTTTCGGTATCGGGGACCGGAACGCCATCGATCAGGCAGTGGCCGTCAACGACTTGCACGCGGCCTTCCGCCACAAGCTTGAGTGCCAAAGGATAGATGCGGTGCTCGGTCTTGAGCACGCGCATGGCGAGGGCTTCCTCGCTGTCAGTGGCGTGCACGCCGATCGCCCCTTGCACGATGATCGGTCCGGAATCCATTTCCGGTACCACAAAATGCACAGTGGCGCCGTGGCGTTTTGCACCAGCTTCGAGCGCGCGTCTGTGGGTATCGAGCCCCTTGAATGCCGGCAACAGGGCAGGGTGGATGTTGAGAATGCGCCACTGCCATTTCTTGACAAAATCGGCGGTGAGTAGCCGCATGAAGCCCGCGAGACAAACCAGATCGATGCGCTGCCTTTCGAGTGTCGCCTGCACCGCATGTTCAAATCCGGCCCGGTCATTACCGAATTTCGTATGGTCGACGACCTCGCTCGCAATACCGGCCGCGTGAGCAACCAAAAGGCCTCCGGCGTCTGGCCGGTTGGAAACGACCAGTACGATTTCGGCCGGATAATTTTTGTCCTTTGCGGCTTCAATGAGCGCCGCCATATTTGAGCCGCGGCCGGAGATGAGCACGGCGACGCGCTTGCGGCTCATGAATCACCCAAGATTGAGTTTGCCTTCATAAACGACGCGGACGTTGGCGGTGGTCCTGGTAATGGAGCCAAGCGTTACGATGGTCTCGCCGGCACGGGTAAGGGCCTTGCTGACTGCGTCTGCCTCTTGACGTGATACGACAACGATCATGCCGATACCGCAGTTGAACGTTCGTAGCATTTCATTTTGCGCAATGCCGCCTTCGCTCGCGAGCCAGCGAAACACCGAAGGAACCGGCACGCGCGTCAAATCAATGCGTGCGCCGAACCCCTTGGGCAAAATTCTGGGGATGTTGTCGGGAAAGCCGCCGCCTGTGATATGCGCCAGACCTTTCACTGCTGTGGTTTCGCGTATCGCGGCAAGGCATGCTTTCACGTAAATACGCGTGGGCGTCAGGACCGCTTCACCGAGGCTTTGGCCGGCCGCAAACGGCGCCGGTGCCGTCCATGGCAGCCCGGTTTTTTCGACGACCTTGCGTACCAGCGAATAGCCATTTGAATGTACGCCTGATGACGCAAGCCCGATAATGACGTCACCTTCGGCTATGTCGCCGCGTGGGAGCAAAGCGTTGCGCTCAACCGCGCCGACTGCGAAGCCGGCGAGATCGTAGTCGTCACCTCGATATACGCCCGGCATTTCGGCGGTCTCGCCGCCGATCAATGCACAGCCGGCCTCGCGGCAGCCGACGCTGATCCCTGCCACCACGGCTGCGCCGACCTCCGGTTCCAACTTTCCACAGGCGTAGTAATCCAGAAAGAAGAGGGGTTCAGCGCCTTGCACGACCAGGTCGTTCACACTCATGGCGACCAGATCGATACCGATCGTGTCGTGACGGCCGGTCTCCACCGCAACTTTAAGCTTGGTGCCGACGCCATCGGTCGCCGCGACGAGAATCGGATCGCGATAGCCCGTACGCTTGAGATCGAACACTCCGCCGAATCCCCCGATTTCGGCATCCGCTCCGGGGCGGGCAGTGCCGCGAACCAGTGGCTTGATCAGCTCCACCATCCGGTTGCCGGCATCGATATCAACACCGGCTTGCGCGTACGTGAGACCGCGCTGTTTTTCTGCCATGATGGATCCTCGTCCGCGCCGGGTCGTACGTTGGAATCGCAAGTCGCGCAATGGTCCAAGCACCGTTATACTCCGCCGGTGAAATTGGCGTGTTTCCGGCATTTGGGGCCGGACCAAAGTCACGAGCCGGGTTTGCCTTGAGTATTCCAAATCTCATTACGCTGGGGCGCATTCTGCTTGTGCCGGTCGTGGTTTGGGCGATCGCCGCCGGCGAGCAATATATCTGGATCGCCTTCGTGCTATTTCTGGCAGCGGGCGTCAGCGACGCCGTCGACGGCTACCTTGCCAAGCGGTTCAACATGACGACCGAGCTGGGTGCCTACCTCGACCCGCTCGCCGACAAGGCCCTGATCGTTTCCATCTATCTCACCCTGGGTATCAAAGGATTGATTCCGGGCTGGCTGGTCATTCTGGTGGTGTCGCGGGATATCATGATTGTCGGCGCGGTAATGCTGTCCTGGCTGGTCGGCATACCCGTCAAGGTCAAGCCGCTGCTTGTGTCCAAGCTCAATACCGTCGCGCAGATCGTATTTGCCTGCGTGGTACTCGGTACGGTTGGCTTCGGCTACGCGTTGCCGACACTGACCTGGCTACTCATGGTGCTGGTCGCGGCGTTGACCTTACTGTCTGTCGCCGCGTACGTGGCCGAGTGGGTGCGCCACATAAATTCCACGGCCGCAAAACTATGAGCCGCCGGCCCGCATCCCGGGTGCGTGGCGGCTCTGCGATAGAGAGCGATGTATTCCAGCGCCAGCTCCTCTTCTGGCTGGCGGCGCTGTTGCTGTTCGTGCTGGCTTTGTGGCTGCTCAGCGAGATCCTGTTGCCGTTCGTTGCGGGTCTTGCGATTGCCTATTTGCTCACACCCTTGACCGATCGTCTTGAGCGTGCCGGCGTCAATCGCTTGGCGGCCGCGCTGTTGATCATAACGGTCGTGGTGCTGGCGCTGATCTACATCATTCTCCTGGTTGCGCCGATTCTGGGAGGTCAACTGTCATCGTTTATCGAAAGCGTTCCCGGCAACGTGGCAAAGTTGCAAGGATTGTTGAGCGATCCGAGCCGGGCTTGGGTTCAAAAATTGCTCGGCACCGGCTTCAACGTCGATAAATCAATGAGCGATCTGATGACGCAGGGTGTCGGCTGGCTGACAGCCTTCCTGCATTCACTGTGGTCGGGAGGGCGGGCGCTGGTTTCCGTGTTTTCGCTCGTCGTGGTAACGCCGGTTGTCGCTTTCTATCTGATGTACGACTGGCATCGCATGCTCGGGACGGTCGACAGCTGGATCCCGGTCGGGCAGCGTGACACCGTGCGCGCGCTCGCCCGCGAGATCGACGCGGCGATTTCCGGTTTTCTGCGAGGACAAACCGGGGTGTGCCTGATCCTCGGCTCCTTCTATGCCGTGGCGCTGACGCTGACCGGCCTCAATTTCGGTCTGCTGATCGGCCTCATTTCCGGGCTCATTACTTTCGTCCCATATGTTGGCTCGATGACCGGGCTCATACTTTCGCTCGGTGTCGCGGTGGCGCAGTTCTGGCCCCAGTACGGATCGATCCTGATGGTGCTCGGCATTTTCTTGGTCGGCCAGTTTCTCGAAGGCTACGTGTTGTCGCCGAAGCTTGTCGGCGAGAGCGTCGGATTACATCCGGTCTGGCTGATCTTCGCGTTGCTCGCCTTCGGCTATCTGTTCGGCTTCGTCGGACTTTTGGTCGCCGTGCCGCTCGCCGCCACGATCGGCGTGCTGGTGCGCTTTGCGCTGCGCCAATACCTTGAAAGTTCGTTTTACACCGGCAAGAACTCGGATTGATAGATGAGCGGTTCGTTAGCTCCGCGGCAGCTCGCGCTTGCCCTTGATCATTCCGTCAGCTTTGCCCGCGAGGACTTTCTCAGCGGCCCGTCAAACCTTGCCGCCTCCACATTGATCGAACACTGGCCGGACTGGCCGGACCGGATCGTCGCCCTCGTCGGCCCCGAAGGTTCCGGCAAAAGTCATCTTGCAGCGATCTGGGCGGAGGCGGCCGGCGCACGCGTCTTGTCGGCGAAGCTGTTGTCCGTCACCGATGTGCCATCGTCGCTCGCGACCGGTGCACTGGTTATCGAAGATCTGGAAGCCGCCGGCCTCGACGAGCAGGCGCTGTTTCATCTCATCAACCTGGCGCGAGAAGAAGATTCCTTTGTCCTCTTCACGGGCCGCCTGCCGGTGGCGGGCTTTCCGGTCACAATTCGTGACCTTGCGTCACGACTGCGCGCGGTGCCGACGGTGATGCTTGCGCCCCCCGACGACGCGCTCTTGCGATCGCTTCTGATCAAGCTCGCCGCGGATCGTCAGCTGGCGTTTGATGAGCCTTTGGTGAACTATCTCGTCAATCGTATCGAGCGCTCGTTCGCGGCGGCGCGCGCCGCCGTGCAAAAGCTCGACGATGAAGCGATGCGCCAGCACCGTCCTGTGACAAGGGCGCTTGCCGCCGAGCTGTTTCGCACTCCTTAACGCCGATGTGCCATACTTGACGGGATGGCTCGCGAGGGTGCGAACTGTCATCCAGCGGCCACTTTTTTCCGGTACGGGTCTTGATCCTCGAGTTTATTTGCAATGGCAGACCGCGCGCAAGCTACTGTTCTTGTTGACGAAATCGACCAATCCGTCAGCACCGCGCCGGCGTCTGTCCCCGCAGAGGCTCCCGCTTTAAGGGCGAGCCCGGAACGGTTCATCAACCGCGAGCTGTCGTGGCTCCATTTCAATCGGCGCGTTCTGGACGAGGCGGCCAACGAGCATCATCCCTTGCTCGAACGTGTACGGTTCCTGTCAATTTCCGCCAACAATCTTGACGAATTTTTCATGGTGCGCGTCGCCGGCCTCAAGGGCCAGGTGCGGCAAGGAATTCAGACGTTGAGTCCGGATGGACTGACCCCGTCCGAGCAGCTGACGCGGATCGGAGATGCAGTCTCTCAACTTGCCAGCGATCAGCAGAAGCGCTGGCTCGAACTGCGGCCGGCCCTTGCCGCCGCAAACGTGATGCTGGTGGAGGGATCGGACGTCAAGAAAGCGGAACGCAACTGGCTGGAAGAGCATTTTCTCACGCACGTGTTTCCGCTTCTGACGCCGCTCGCGATCGATCCTGCGCATCCATTCCCGTTCATTCCAAATCTGGCCTTCTCAATCGCATTGCAGCTGGCGCGCACGAAAGACGGCAAGGCGATGAACGCTCTCATACGGATGCCGCAAAGGATCGAGCGCTTCATCAGGCTCCCCAATGGTGCCGACCACGTTATCCGGCTGATCACGCTCGAGGAAGCAACCGTGCTGTTCATCGGCCGGTTGTTTCCCGGATACACGGTGAAGGGGCAGGGGGCATTCCGTGCCATCCGCGATTCAGAAGTGGAAATCGAAGAAGAGGCCGAAGACCTGGTGCGGCTGTTCGAAACCGCGCTCAAGCAGCGGCGGCGCGGGTCGGTGATCCGGCTGGAGCTTGACGCGTCGATGCCGGCCGAGCTGTGCAGCTTCGTGCAGCGTGCACTCGCGGTAGCCGACGATGAAGTGTTCAGGGTCGACGGTGTGCTCGCGCTCAACGATCTCAACCAGCTCACGAAGCTTGACCGGCCTGATCTCGAATTCGTTCCTTACAATCCGCGGTATCCGGAACGCATCCGCGATCACGGGGGCGACTGCTTCGCCGCCATCCGGCAAAAAGATCTCATCGTCCATCATCCTTATGAATCTTTCGACGTCGTGGTTCAGTTCCTGCAACAGGCCGCGCGCGATCCCAACGTGGTCGCAATCAAGCAAACGCTCTACCGGACGTCGGCCGAATCGCCGATCGTAAAGCAACTGGTAGAAGCAGCCGAAGCCGGCAAATCCGTTACGGCGCTGGTTGAACTCAAGGCTCGCTTCGACGAGGAGGCGAATATCCGGTGGGCGCGCGACCTCGAGCGCGCCGGTGTGCAGGTCGTGTACGGATTCATCGAGTTGAAGACGCACGCCAAGTTATCGTTGGTCGTGCGCCGCGAGGCGGGCGAACTCGCGACATACGTGCATGTCGGCACCGGCAACTATCATCCGGTCACCGCGCGCATCTACACCGATCTGTCGTTCTTTACCGCGGACGCGGTCATCGGCCGCGATGTCGCGCGCATATTCAACTACATTACGGGCTACGCCGAGCCCGCCGAACTGGAGCGCATGGCGATTTCGCCGATCAACCTGCGCAAGCGCATCCTCGACCACATCGCACAGGAGATCGTGCACGCAAAGGCCGGCCGGCCGGCGTCGATCTGGATGAAGATGAACGCGCTGGTCGACCCGGGGATCATCGACGCGCTTTATGACGCCTCGGCTGCGGGCGTTTCGGTTGACCTGATCGTGCGCGGCATCTGCTGCCTGCGGCCAGGGGTCGCGGGCCTGTCGGAAAATATACGCGTCAAGTCCATCGTCGGACGCTTCCTCGAGCACGGCCGCATTTATTGCTTCGGTGCCGGGCACCCACTGCCGCACGCGAAGTCCGCAATTTACATTTCGTCGGCGGATATGATGCCGCGCAATCTCGACCGACGCGTCGAAGTCCTGTGCCCGATTCTCAATGCGACCGTGCACGAGCAGGTTCTCGGCCAAATTATGGTGGCCAATTTCAAGGACAACGAGCAAAGCTGGAAGCTCTTGCCGGATGGTAGTTCCACGCGCATAAAGGCCGCGCCGGGCGAAGAACCCTTCAACGCCCATAAATACTTCATGACAAATCCGAGCCTGTCTGGCCGTGGAAAATCGCTCAAGGAATCGCCGCCGCGCAGCCTTATACGCCGCCTCGTCGAAGGGGCGTAAGCGGTCCCCGGCCATCGTCACGTCGGCCAAGGGGCGTCTTGATCACGGCCCGCCGATTGCCGTCATCGATATTGGCTCGAACTCGATTCGCCTCGTCATTTACGAGGGACTGACCCGCTCCCCGACACCCATCTTCAACGAGAAGGTGCTGGCCGGCCTCGGGCGCCAGGTCCAGTCGACCGGCCTGTTGCCCATGGACGCCATCGATACGGCCTTCGACGCGCTGCGGCGGTTTCGCGCCTTGTGCGACATTTTGCACGTGCGACGCATCTGGGCGATCGCCACGGCCGCCTGCCGCGATGCGCGCAACGGCCGCGCATTCATTTCCGAGGCCGAACGCATCTGCCGCACCAAGATCACGATCCTATCGGGCAAACGCGAAGCGTATCTCACCGCGCTGGGGATCGTATCGGGAATCCACAAGCCGGACGGAATCGTCGGAGATCTTGGCGGCGGTTCGCTCGAACTGGTCGACGTGCACGGCGCGCGCGTGCGTGGCGGCGTGACGCTGCCGCTGGGCGGGCTGGCGCTTCAGGATATCACCGGCAAGTCGCTCAAGAAGGCGGAGAAATATGTCGAGGAGGCTTTCGAAAACCTCGACGTGCTGCATGACGGCGAGGACCGCACGTTCTATGCGGTCGGCGGCACCTGGCGCGCGCTGGCGCGGCTGCACATGTGGCAGACCGGCTATCCATTCCACGTGATGCACAACTACCGTATCTCCGCGCGCGAGGCGCAGGAATTCTCCCGGCTTGTGCATCATGTCGATACCGACACGCTGTCGAAGATCGAAGTCGTCAACGCCGCCCGCCGGCCGCTGCTCGCCTACGCAGCCCTGGTGATGGAAAACCTGGTCCGCAGCATCAGGCCGAAGCAGGTCATCATCTCCGTGCTCGGCGTGCGCGAGGGTCTTTTGTACTCGCTCCTCAATGAACGCGAACGCGCGCGCGATCCGCTCATCTCGGCGGCAGCCGATCTCAACGTGTTGCGCTCGCGTTCGCCGCGTCACGGCGAGGAGCTGATCGCCTGGACCGACCGGTTCATGGCCTCATCCGGGCTTGAGGAAACCTCTGCTGAACGGCGCCTGCGCCATGCCGCCTGCCTGCTGGGAGATATCGGCTGGCGCGCGCACCCGGATTATCGCGGCGAGCAGTCGATGAACATCATCGCGCACGGTGCGTTCGTGGCCATCGACCATCCGGGCCGCGCCTACCTCGCCCTGTCGGTCTATTTCCGCCATGCCGGTCTGAGCGAGGAGGAATTGTCGCCGCGGCTGCGCGAACTCGCCACCACGCGTATGCTCGACCGTGCGCGCGTGCTGGGCGCCGCCATGCGGGTTGCCTATATCCTCACGGCCGGGCAGAGCGGGGTGCTGCCAAAAACGCCGATGCAGGTCAAACGCGGCAAGCTTACGCTCAAGCTGCCCGGTTCCTACGGCGAACTGGTGAGCGACCGGCTGGCGGGCCGGCTGCGGCAGCTGGCGCGGCTTATCGGCCGCGAGCCGATGATCGAGACATAGTCCTCAGTTCGGCCGCCCATCTTTTTCGACGGTCACCACTTTGCCCTTGTCGACGGCGAGGGCGAGCCGGCCGTGCTTGAGCGCCAGCGCCTTTTCGCCGAACAGTTCGCGCCGCCAGCCTTTCATGGCCGGAACGTCGGCGTCATCGTCGGCGGCAATGCGATCAAGATCGTCGACGGTGGCGATGACCTTGGCGGCGACGCTGTGGCGTTCCGCGGTCATGCGCAACAGCACCTTGAGCAGTTCGACGGTGGCGGCGCCGTTTGTCGCGGGGCGGAAGCGATCGAGGCGCGGCAGCGTCTTGTGATCCCGCTCGAGGCCGCGCATGACGGCCTCGATGATCTGTTCGCCCCAGCGCGACCGTTCAAAGCCCTTCGGCAGCGAGCGCAGGTTCGCCAGCCGCTCAAGCGTGGTGGGCGCCTGCACCGCGATATCGCCGAGCACGTCGTCTTTTATGACGCGCCCGCGCGGTACATCGCGGCTTTGCGCTTCGCGCTCGCGCCAAGCGGCGATCTCGATCAGCACCGCCAGTTCCTTCGGCTTGCGCACGCGGCTCTTGAGCCGCTCCCATGCGCGTTCCGGATCGGCCCGGTAGGTTTCCGGCGAGGTGAGCACGTCCATCTCCGCCTCGACCCAGTTGTTGCGCCCGCGCTTGTCGAGATCGGCCGCCAGTTTCGTATAGACGTCGCGCAGATGGGTAACATCGGACAGGGCATAGGCGACCTGAGCGTCACTGAGCGGGCGGCGGGTCCAGTCGGTAAACCGGTGCGATTTGTCGAGCGTGTCGCCGGTGATGCGTTGGACTAGCTGGTCGTACGATATCGAGTCGCCGTAGCCGAGCACCATAGCGGCGACCTGGGTGTCGACGATCGGATGCGGGATCGTCTTCGCCATGTTCCAGACGATTTCGATGTCCTGGCGCGCGGCGTGAAAGACCTTGACGATCTTTTCGTTGGCCATGAGCGCAAAGAACGGCGCGAGATCGATTCCCGTCGCCAAGGCGTCGATGACCACCGCTTCCTCAGGCGAGGCCATCTGCGCCACGCACAGCAGTGGGTAGTACGTGGTCTCGCGCAGGAATTCGGTATCGACGGTGACGAACGGATGCCGCGCCATGCGCGCACAGACGGCCGCCAGATCGTCGCTGGTCGCTATCAGATCCATCGTAGGGGCGAACCTAACCCGATCCGGCTGCATCGTGGCAACCCTGCTCGCGCGTCATCCAGAACAATCGATAAAGGTTTTAGCGATAAAGGCTTTGCTAAAAGAGCGTACGACATGTCTAGAGACCACGCACGCGCGGCATCTGGATAAACTCCCACGGGCTCGGCATAGCGCCGACCGGGACCTCGATCAGCGTGGGCTCGCGCCGCGCAAACGATTCCTTGAGCGCCTGACGCAACTCTTCGGGACTGCGCGCGCGCCGTCCGGCGGCGCCGAAGCTTTCTGCGTATTTGACGAAATCGGGATTCGCAAGGTCGCAGGCGATCAGCCGGTTGCCGAACTGCTCCTGCTGGATACGGCGCACGTTGCCGAACGCGCCGTCGGAGAAAATCACCGCGACCAGCGGGATTCCGTGGCGGATGGCGGTGGCGAGCTCGTTGCCGGTATAGAGAAACCCGCCGTCGCCATTGATCGAGAGCACCGGCACGTCCGGCCGTGCATGCTGTGCCCCGAGCGCGGTGGCATAGCCCCAGCCGAGATTATCCTGATAGCCGGGCGACAGAAACGTGCGCGGCCTGTAGACCGGAAAGGCAAGGCGCGCGGCAAAACCGATCTGCGTGACTTCATCGACGAGGATGCCGTCCTCGGCGAGTTCGGCCCGGATCGCCTCGAGAAAGGCGAGTTGCGGCGCAAGCTTCGCCAGCCGCGCGCGCACCTTCGCCTGGCGCCCCAGCATCTCGTCGTGGCGCGATGCGCGGCGGCTGTTAAGTTTGCCAAGTGTGTCGATCAGGCGCCGCAGGATCGGCGCCGCGTCGCCAACGAGCGCCACTTTCGGCTTGTGCAGCCGGGCGGGCTGCTCGGGGTCGGAGTCGACGCGAATGATGTGCAGGGCCTTGTCGATCCCCCATTGCGTGATCGGGTTGAGCAGCCGCGTGCCGACCGCGAGAACGGCATCGGCTTCCGCCCACAGGTCGTGGCCGAGTGGCAGCGTGACGCTCAGGGGATTGCGCGAATCGAGCACGCCGCGCCCGCGCCGATAGCCGAGCACGGGCGCTTGCAACATCTCGGAGAGCATAGCTACTTCGGACGCGGCGTCCTGCGCGCCGCCTCCGGTGACGATCAGCACGCGTCTCGCCTTGCCGAGAATTCTTGCCGCCGCGCGCAGCTTGTCGTCATCGATTCTTGGAGCTTGCGCGGGGGAGGGCTTCGCGATGGCCGGGACAAGGCCTCGTTTGCCCCAGACGTCGATCGCGCATTCGATCGCGGCCGGACCTGGACGGCCGCGCCGCATCGAGGCGATCGCTTTCGCGATCTTGCCGGAGGCTTCAGAGGGCCCCTCGATGTGCGACGAATGATCGACCAGACGCGCGATGATGCCGGCCTGGTCGCGAATTTCGTGCAGATGGCCCTGACCTTTGCCGATGGTCGTTTCGGGGATTTGCCCGATCAGTGCCAACACCGGCGCGTTCATGCCGTAGGCGGTCAGGAGCGCGGCGCCGGAATTGAGTAGGCCGGGGCCCGGCACTACTACGTAGGTTTGCGGCTTGCCGGTCGCGAGCGCCGCACCCAGGGCCATATACGCCGCACCTTGCTCGTGGCGGGTATGCACGAGGCGCAGATGATCGCCGGTGCGCTGAAACGCGTCGAACAGGTGGTCGTTGTGGATGCCGGGCAGGGCATAGATGGTGTCGAGCCCATGGCCGATGAGGGTGGCTACCGCGGCCTCGGCGGTCGACATTTCGGCACCGGCCGGTTTTTTCTTCGCTTTGATTTTGGCTTTCGACTTGGCTCTGGCTTTGGGCATACGCACGGTCCGGCTACTCCGGAGGAGAGTGTGCAGACGACGAGCAGGCGTGTCGAGCCGCCCACATTGGCCGGCCGGTCCCTTGCCTTGACAAAGCCGACCCCCCATGCGCTTTTCGCCCGCCCCACAGTCAGAACTCAAATCGTCCCCGAATGAGCAAGGAATCGATGCATCGCTATCGTTCACATACCTGCGGCGCGCTTCGCGACGGCGATATCGGCAACACGGTCCGGCTGTCCGGATGGTGCCACCGCATCCGCGATCATGGCGGGGTGCTGTTCATCGATCTGCGCGACCATTACGGGCTCACGCAGGTCGTGGCCGATCCTGACAGCAAGGCGTTCAAGGTGGCCGAGACGCTGCGTTCGGAATGGGTCGTGCGCATTGACGGCAAGGTTCGCCGGCGCCCCGGCGGCACCGAGAATCCGGAATTGCCGACGGGGCAGGTCGAAGTTTACATCGACGAGATCGAGATTCTCGGCCCCGCCGCCGAATTGCCGATGCCAGTTTTCGGCGAGCAGGATTATCCGGAAGAGATCAGGCTTAAGTACCGCTTCCTTGACCTTCGCCGCGACCATCTCCACGCCAACATCATGTTGCGCGGTAAAGTGATCGATTCGATCCGGCGGCGGATGAAGGAGAGCGGCTTTTTCGAATTCCAGACCCCGATCCTCACGGCGTCCTCGCCGGAGGGCGCGCGCGACTATCTGGTGCCGTCGCGGCTGCATCCGGGAAAATTCTACGCGTTGCCGCAGGCTCCGCAGCAGTTCAAGCAGCTGATCATGATCGCGGGCTTCGACCGCTACTTCCAGATCGCGCCATGCTTTCGCGACGAGGACGCGCGCGCCGATCGCTCGCCCGGCGAATTCTACCAGCTCGATCTTGAGATGAGTTTCGTCACCCAGCAAGACGTCTTTGACGCCGTCGAACCGGTCATTCGCGGTGTGTTCGAGGAATTTGCCAACGGCAAGCCGGTCACACCCAGGTTTCCGCTCATCCCTTACGCCGAGGCGCTGCGCAAATATGGCAGCGACAAGCCCGACCTGCGCAATCCGATCGTCATGCAGGATGTGAGCGAGGCGTTCCGCGACTCCGGCTTCAAGATTTTTGCCAACATCCTGGCGAAAGATTCTTCGGCCCAGGTTTGGGCAATTCCGGCGCCGAAAGGCGGCAACCGCGCCTTCTGCGACCGCATGAATTCCTGGGCGCAAGGCGAAGGCCAGCCCGGCCTCGGTTATATTTTCTGGCGCGAGGGCGAGGAGAGCGGCGCCGGGCCGCTCGCCAAGAACATCGGGCCGGAACGAACAAAAAAAATCGCCGATCAGCTCAAGCTCGGCGTGGGTGATGCGTGTTTCTTTGTCGCCGGCAAGCCAAAGGATTTCGTGAAGTTTGCCGGTCCCGCGCGCGCCAAGATCGGCGAGGAGCTTGGCCTTGTAGCCAAGGATCGCTTCGAGTTCTGCTGGATCGTCGACTTCCCGATGTACGAGTGGAACGAAGAGGAAAAGAAAATCGATTTCTCCCACAATCCCTTCTCGATGCCGAATTTGGCCGTGGAGGAATTCCTCGCGCTCGACCCGAAAGATAACGACAAGCTCTTGTCGATCAAGGCGATCCAGTACGACATCGTCTGCAATGGCGTGGAATTATCATCGGGCGCGATCCGCAATCACCGGCCGGAGGTCATGAAGAAAGCCTTCGCCATCGCCGGCTATTCGGAAGACGTCCTGGAAAAGAAATTCGGCGGTATGCTGCACGCCCTTTCCCTTGGCGCGCCGCCGCATGGCGGGATCGCCCCCGGCATCGATCGCATCGTCATGCTGCTCGCCGGTGAGGAGAATCTGCGCGAGGTTGTGCTGTTTCCGATGAACCAGCGCGCCGAGGACCTGTTGATGGGGGCGCCATCCGAGGTCACGCCAAAACAGCTCAAGGAGCTGAACATCCGGCTCGATTTGCCGAAGAAGTGAGGTCTTTGTTTCCCGGGCGCAGCGCGCGCTGCAGCGCGTCCGGGACACCCATCGTGTGCTCACCTGGGCGGAAATCTCCGCCAGGCCTGTGCTTGATTCACTGCTCGATTTGCTATTGGATTTAGTTCTCGTTCGAGAGACGGCCAAGCCGCGCACGCAAAGCCGCAAGAACGACAATCAAAAAAGTCGACCCACTCGGGGAGGAAATCATGTCCGAGATCGAGCGGCGCGCCCTCATCAAGGGCGCGGCCCTAAGTGCGCTCGCGTTCAGTGTCGGCGGCAAGCAGGTTTTGCTCTCGCCGCGCCAGGCGCATGCCGAAAATATCCCGCTCCGCACGCTGACGCCGGAGCAGGCCGAAATTCTCGAGGCTCTTGGTGAAACCCTGGTGCCAGGCGCGCAAGCCGCCGGCATTGCCAATTTCGTCGACCAGCAGCTCTCAATTCCTCCCGAGGAGGCGCTGCTGGAAGCGCGCATTCTCAATGTCCGGCCGCCTTACGCGAATTTCTATCGTGCGGCGCTCGGCGCAATCGACCGCGCCAGCCTTGCCAACAACGACAAGCGCGGTTTTGCGCGGATCAGCGACTCCGAACGCCGCGAATTTGTCGACCAGATGCGCCAGAACAAAGTTGCCGGGTGGCAAGGGCCGCCGGGACCTTTCGTCTATCTGGTGACGCGTAGCGACGCCGTCGATGTGGTCTACGGCACCATGGACGGTTATGCCGCGCTTGGCGTGCCTTACATGGCCCACATCGCCCCGACGAAGAGGTGGTGACATGGCAACACTCGAAAAAGTCGATGTCGTCATCGTCGGCGCCGGCGCGTCCGGTTCGGTATTTGCGTCGGCGCTTTCAAAGGCCGGCAAGAAAGTCGTCCTGCTGGAGTCGGGTCCCGATTGGCAGTCGTCGGATCTGATCAGTTCGGATTTCTGGGGTCGGCGCGTCAAACCAGCCGGCATCCCGTTCCTGCTCGAGGGCAAAAACCCCTACGGCTACGCTTATCAGGCAGGGTGGGGCGTCGGCGGCGCCGCGCTGCACTATTTCGCGAATTTTCCCCGATACTTGCCGAACGATTTTAAAGTCAAAAGCGAGCACAATCGCGGTCTCGATTGGCCGATCAACTACGGCGACCTCGCGCCTTATTACGACAAGGTCGCGCAGGAAATCGGCGTTTCCGGCGACGCCAAGGCTGAAGAAATCTGGCGGCCCAAGGGCGAGCCCTATCCGATGCCGCCGATGAAGACCTTCCGCAACGGCCAAGTCTGGGTGAAAGGTCTGGAGTCGGTCGGCATCCGCACGGTGCCGGCGGCGGTCGGCATGAACTCGACCGATTTTAAGGGCCGCCCGGCCTGCATCTACGACGGCTGGTGTCACGTGGGGTGCCCGATCGGCGCGCTCGCAAATCCGGTCGTGACTTACCTGACGGATGCCCGCAAGGCAGGTGCCGAGGTGCGCGCACTGTCCACGGTGACGCGCGTGCTCACCAACGATGCCGGCGACAGGGTGACCGGGGTCGAATACTACGACGCCAAAAGGGAAAAGCAGATGCAGCCGGCGAGCGTCGTCATCCTCGCCGCCTGGGCGGCGCAGAACCCGCGCCTGATGCTCAATTCATCGACCGACAAGCACCCGAAGGGGCTCGCCAATTCGAGCGGCCTGCTCGGCAAATACATGATGGCGCATTATGCCTCCGGCACCTGGGCGCTGTTCGACGAAGACGTCGAGCCGCACATGGGGACCGTCGGCGCGCAATACATGTCGTATGACCGCTATGACAAGACCAGCAAGAAGGGCGCGTTCGGCAGCACCTATATTGTCTGCGGGACCGCACTCAAGACGTCGGATCTCGGTGGCTTCGCCAATGCGCGGCTCGATCTGTTCGGTCAGCCGCTCGCCGATTTCATGCAGCGTGCCAAGCGCGGCATCACGCGCCTCACCGCCTTCGGCGAGGAGATGCCGAATATCGAAAACCGGATCGAGCTTGCCGATGGCAAGGACGAGTTCGGCATGCCGCTCGCCAAAATCGTGCATAGTTTCGATCAGGACGCGGTGGCGCTGTGGAACGCCAACTTCGAGGAAGGTCTCACCATCGCGAAGGCGACCGGCGCCAAGGAATTCTGGTCGGCGCGTGGCAATCAGCCGACCATCCATCTGTTTGGCGGCACCATCATGGGAAGTGGGGCGGGTGACTCAGTCACCAATAGCTACGGCCAGACTCATGAGATCGGCAATCTATGGGTCGCGGGCCCGGGCCTGTTTCCGACCGAAGGCGCTTCAAATCCGACCTATACGATCTTTGCGGTGTCGCAACGCGGTGCCGAGCAACTTGTTTCGAAGTGGGGAACTGTGGCGGGGTAGCCTGGCGGGAACCCGGCATTGGGTCCCGCGCTTGCGCAGGGACGAGCGGAGGTCGCTCCCCCGGACCGATCTTATATCCCGGCGCAGTGCGGGTGATGCCGCGCGTTGATCCGGAAGCAGTTCCCATGACTGTCGCGGCCTGCAGGATTTTGCTAGGCGACGGCGGCGTGTTTTCCTGACAGAGTTTGCCGCACCTCAAAGCCTTCAAACTTCGGATGCTCGATATAGAGTGAGCCCGTGCTTTCATTGCCCGCGCGGGCGTGTGCCGCGCGGAATTCCTCGGACTTGGTCCAGGCTTCAAAAGCCGTCTTGCTTTGCCAAACGGTGTGCGAGGCGTAGAGCGTGTAATTTTCGGCCTCTGGGCCCCTCAGCAAATGGAATTCGACAAAACCGGCCATCCGATCGAGATAGGATTCACGGCTGGCCCAAACTTTTTCGAACGCCTCTTCCGAACCTTTTTTTACCTGGAAACGATTCATGGCGATAAACATTGGTCACCCCTGGCTCGATGCTGGACATTACTTGTGACAGTGCGAGCAGGTAGCCAACAGCGACGTACCTGCTTTTATGAACTTGCTCGTTTGCCCGGCCCCTATGATTTCATCCTCTTGAAATAGTCGTCACCGAAGCGGACTTTCAGCGAAGCCTTGAATGTGATTCCCGGTTGCGGAAAGGCCACGATCTGCTGCGTGAGTTCATTGGGATAAGCGGTCATGTAGCGCGAATATTGTTCATTCAGCAGATTCTCGATTGAGAAGGCCGCCAACACATCGGGATTAATCTGATAGCCGGCATAAAAGTTGATGAGGTTATAGGAGCCCGTGGGAGGAAACACGGGACGCCCGGTGCTGTCGACCGGGATGTCCTGGACTTGTTTGGCGGCGACAGCCTGCCAGCGCAGCGCGAGATTCAATTTGCGGTCAAAAAGACGAGCGCCGATCGTGGTTGTCATGAAATCCGGCGGTATTTTGGCGAGCGGTTGACCATCGTCGAGATTGGTGCCGCGCACATGACTTCCCGCAAGTCCGGCAAACCACCAGCCCGCATCGTACATCGTTTCAAACTCTCCGCCCTGCAGCCTTGCATTGGCGACATTCTGGTATTGCTCGCAAAACCCGGGGGCAAGCGGCGGTCCGAACGGATTGATGAAAATCGGCGCGAAACAAGGCATACCGCTCTGCCCGATTGAGAGATGCGGTACCGTGGTCAGTTCTATGAAATTGTCGACATCGTTGCGATAAACATTGAATTTTCCGCGGAATGAATCGTTTTTGGTGAAAATATTATCGTAACGCAAATTGAGTCCCACTTCCTTGGTTTTTCCAACTTCCGGCTGCAAGCCGGGATTGGCCAGGAATGGAAATTCTGGAAAAACCGGGTGGATGCCGGCAACCAGTGTCTCCGTGACGGCCGGTGCACGGTAGCCTTCGGCGTAAGTTACGTAGGGTTGAAGACCCGGAACCGGCGTGATGCCGACGGTGATCTTTGGCGACACGCGATTGCCATTCGATTCAAAGCCTCCGCCCTCGAGCCGGTATTGGTCGTAACGCGCAGCACCGATGATTTCGAGCCAGGTCGAATAATTGCTCTTGATCTGGACGAAGCCTCCGGAGACGGTTCGTTCGCCGGAAGGGGTAAACACTGTACCGAAGCCACTGGTATTGACGACGTCGCGGAAGCTATCGATCCCGTAGGTAACGGCATTGCGGAACGGGCCGATGTCAAAGCGCGAGGTATTATGGAGATCGCCGCCGGTCGTATTGATTGTGAAATTGCGGCTATCCCCGATGTTGCCTTCGACACCGAAGGCCGTGCTTAGCCCGTCGATCTTGCTCTGGTCCGTGATGGTTCGTGTCCAGTAAACATTGCCGTCGAAATCAAACAGGCGGTCGTCAGGACGCGAATAGGTCCAGCGCGCATTCGCGATCTGGTTCTGGACATGCGTCGCATAGATCGATGTCGTTTCGAGCGTCCCGAATGGCGGCCCGAAATTGAAGAAGAACGGCTGGCCGGTGTCGTAGTTCGTATTGTAATTGAGGAAATTGAGCTTGATCTGGTGGCCATCGGCGGGACGCAGGGTCGTTTTCACGATCCCGCTCCAGTCCTGACTATTGGTGTTTACGATTTCGGTGCCGTCCCCGTCCTTGTAGTTCGACTTCGACCGGGCGACGGCGCCGATCATGAAATCGAAATTGGGATTGGCACGCGTGGCGGCAAACACCGAGCCGGAACCTTGCAGCCTGTTCGAGCCGATTTCGCCTCTCGTCAATGTGCCCCAAGTCTGACCTGGTCGTAGAATATCGTCCACATCTTTGGTGTTGAACGACACCACTCCGCCGATCGCACCTGAGCCGTAGATGTTGGCCACAGGGCCGCGCACCACCTCTGCGCTGCCGATCATTTCCGGATCGAGATAGAATACGCCGTCTGCATTGTGGCCAGTGCGTTGGAAGTTTTGCCGCGCGCCATCGATGACAACCGCGACGCGTCCGAAGTCCTGCAAACCGCGAATGTTCACCGCCGTGCCGGGGTCGTCCGCGCGTTCCTGCACCCAAACGCCGGGTACGCCAAACAGGATGTCGGAAGGCTTGCTCGGCATGAGCTGCTCGAGCTGTTGCGGACCAACCGTGCTTACGGCCGCCAGCGACTCCGACGTTCGCTCCGGCGTTTTAGTCGCGAGCACGGTTACCGCGTCCAACGCGATGACGCTTTGCGCACGTGCCGGCGCCGGAGCGCCGCCGATTATTAATCCAATCGATGAGACCCCTAATAGGAGCGCCTCCGCGCTCCGATGCCGAATAGCCATTCCAGTTCCCCAACCCAAGCCTGTTTCAGGATTTGCGGCGGGCTGGCGGGTGCAACGCACCTCGGCTGGCTGGCTGTGCTGCGGTTTCGCAGCGGCAAGTTGCTTTTGTAATCGCTCTGTAATACTTAGGTCAAGACAAGAAATACTAAGTTATCATGGTTCTAATCTATGAATAGAAATCGGATATCCAGTTTAAAATTGTTCAAATCAAGAAGAAATGAGGAACTACACACTATGAATACTAGCTAGGTGGGGGCCATGAATACTGCGGGCGACGAAGACAAGCAAAGCAACAGGGATGCCAGCGCGAGTACTGAACGTGGCGAGCGAAGAATTCCTTTACGTGAGAACCGTATCGACAGCCGCGATCTGTTCTTGGAAGCGCGCGAAATCACGATCGTGCATGGCGACGAAATCTACCGTTTGCGGCTGACTGCGCAAAACAAGCTCATCATGACCAAATGAAATCTCGAAAAAAAACGCATCGAGTCCTGCGCGGTTGGTTTCGGCAGCTGACGGCCGCAGCATGCCTCAGTCTGATCGCTGGATTTCCGGTGCATGCCGGTGACATAAGCCGCATCGTTTCGATCGGCGGAGCGGTCACGGAAATTCTCTACGACCTGGGTAAAGAGCAGAATATCGTTGGCATCGATACAACGAGCCTCTATCCGCCGCGCGCGGCAACCGAGAAGCCAAGCGTCGGCTATATGCGTCAGTTGTCGGCCGAAGGCGTGCTCGGGCTCAGGCCGACGCTGATTCTTGCAATCGAAAATTCCGGCCCGAAAGATACGATGGCCGTTCTCGACGCAGCGCACGTCCCGCTTGTCGTCGTACCCGATAACTATTCGGAGCAGGGCATTATCGAAAAGATTCGTGTCATCGCGAAGGCGGCCGCCGCCTCTGACCGTGCCGATTGCTTGATCAATGAGGTTAATGCCGATCTCGCCGCTCTCGCGAGACTCAAGACCGGCATCGCTGCGACAAAACGCGTGATGTTCATCTTGTCTTTCGCGAACGGCCGTGCCCTGGTGGCCGGACGCAACACAGCTGCCGACGGCATTATTCGAATGGCCGGCGCGCAAAATGCAGTCGAAGAATACGAGGGGTACAAACCGGTCACCGATGAAGCTGTCATTGCGGCAAAGCCGGGTGTCGTCCTGACGATGCAGCGAAATGGGCCGGGCGTCGTCACGGCAAATGATGTTTTCTCGCACGCGGCGTTCGCCGCGACCCCCGCTGCGGCAGACCGCAGTTTTATTTCGATGGAAGGACTGTATTTGCTCGGATTTGGCCCGCGCTCCGCGCGCGCCGCCCGGGATCTCGCAACAGCGCTCTATCCTCAGCTGAAATCCGAAGCCTTACCATCCGAGCGGATATCGTCATCTCGCTCCTTGTGCCGAGAGTGAGTGCAACATTGATGACGGGCCGGCCGACGCGCTCGCACGGGGCCTGGCTGCGCTCGACGGCGTCCGCGCGTATTTTGATCGGAGGGTTGCTGATCATCTTGTTTGGCATTGTCGTGGTTTCTGCGACAATCGGAGCGGCCGGCATTCCGTTAACTCGAATTGCGGCTGTCTTCGGCTTTGCAGCCGACCACGCGGATCGGGCGACGGTCGAACGCGACACGCTGGTTTTGTGGTCGATCCGTCTCCCTCGCATCGCGATGACGATGATGATCGGTGCGCTGCTGGCGGCGAGCGGCGTAATCATGCAGGGGCTGTTCCGCAATCCGCTAGCTGATCCGGCACTGGTCGGCGTTTCGAGCGGCGGAGCCTTGGCCGCCGCGGCGATGATCGTGACCGGTGATCGGCTGCTGCCGGGGGCTCAGGCCGTACTGCCGTTCGAGCTTCTTCCAATCGGGGCTTTTGTCGGTTCACTCCTGACCACATGGGTTCTTCATCGCATTGCGACGCGGGAGAACCGCACATCGGTCGCGATATTCCTGCTTGGCGGCATTGCAATCGCTGCGCTCGCAAATGCGGGCATTGGTTTACTTGTGTTCGCCGCTGATGACAGGCAGTTGCGCGATGTCACATTCTGGATGCTCGGTTCGCTTGGCGGGGCGACTTGGATGAAGGCGGCGATCATCGCGCCATTTCTTGCCGCTCTCCTGATTGCAATTCCGGTTGTTGCCCACGGTCTCGACCTGCTTGTACTGGGCGAGGCGGAGGCCTTTTACATGGGAATCAGGGTCGAACAGCTGAAGCGGCTTTCGATTGTGCTGGTCTCGGCGATGACGGGTGCCGCCGTCGCCTTCGTGGGCGTCATAGGTTTTGTCGGCATTATCGTGCCGCATCTGTTGCGTCTTGCCATTGGTCCTGGGCACCGCCGGCTTTTGCCGGCATCCGTCTGCGCTGGCGCCATATTGCTTCTGACCGCGGATACCTGCGCGCGCACGATAATCGCGCCGGCAGAAATTCCGATTGGCATTCTCACTGCGGTCATTGGAGCACCGTTCTTTCTGATGCTTCTGCTGCGGCAAAGAGGACTTGTCGGACCATGACGAC
Source organism: Pseudolabrys sp. (assembly GCA_035626335.1). GTDB lineage: Bacteria > Pseudomonadota > Alphaproteobacteria > Rhizobiales > Xanthobacteraceae > Pseudolabrys. The sequence continues at coordinate 131,722 of DASPNW010000018.1, read as the reverse complement.
GGCCATCGAGACGTCAGGACTCTGTGTTCGGGCCGGTGCGAAATCGCTGGTCGATCACGTATCGCTGTCCGTCGCGCGGGGTGAGACGGTTGCCCTGGTCGGCCCGAATGGCGCGGGAAAATCAACGCTGCTGCGAGCGCTTGGCGGCGAAATAACTCCGGCCTCGGGCATTGTCACTCTGAAGGGACGAAACCTCAACACCTGGAGTTCGCGTGATCTGGCGTTTAATCGCTTTGTCCTGTCGCAGAATGTCAGTGTGGCGTTTCCGTTTTTGGTTCACGAAATTGTTCGCATGGGTGCGGGCGAACAAGGAGGGGCAGCCGTCGACACGCTGGTCGAATTGGCGCTGGCCGAGGTCGATCTTGAGGATTTCCACGATCGTATTATCGGCACTTTATCCGGAGGCGAGCAGCAGCGCGTTCACTTCGCGCGTGTGATGGTTCAGTTGGCGTGCGGCGAGAAAAGATACGGACCGGGAATTTTGCTGCTGGACGAGCCCACGGCTAGCCTGGATCTTTGTCATCAGCTCGACATCGTGGCTGCTGTTCAATCTCGTGCGCGGAATGGCACCACCGTCATTGCAATCTTGCATGACCTCAATCTGGCGACGCTTCTGGCCAATCGTGTGGCGGTTCTTGCCGCCGGCCGGATCATGGCGGATGGTCCGCCAGTGGAAACCGTCAACGACAGGATCCTCCGCGAAATATTTGGGGTTGTATCTGCGGCCTGTCGAATACCCGACAACGCCGCGCCTTTCGTTCTGCCTCACGCCGCCCGGAAATACGACCATTCCGCGATCGGTCCCTTGACGTTTGATTGATCGGACCGCGATGCGTCACTTCTCCGGCAAGGGGATGAACTCAATTTCGTCACCCGGCACCTTGCCGAAATGGCCGGCTTTCCATTCGGCCTTGGCCTGTTCGATGCGGTCCTTCCGCGACGACACGAAATTCCACCAGATGTGACGTGGGCCATCCATCGGTGCGCCGCCGACAATGACGAAGTGCGCGTCGGTCGATGCTTTGATCGTTACGGTGTCGCCGGGCTTGAACACCAGCAGGCGGCCGGCCTCGAATTTGTCGCCGGAAATATCGACGACGCCGTCAATCACATAGATCGCACGTTCCTCGTGGCCCGCATCGAGCGGCACCGTCGTGCCGGCTTTGAGATGAACGTCGCCAAAAATGGTTTCATGTACTGTCGGAACCGGCGAGGACGCGCCATAGAGCGACCCGACCACCACACGCACGCTCTTCCCATTCTCCTTGATGACAGGGAATTCGGCCGTCTCATGATGGGCAAAGCCCGCATCCATCTCTTCTTTCGCCACCGGCAACGCAACCCACATCTGCAATCCGTGAATCGGCTCGTGGTCGACCCGCCGCTCGGGCCGCGTTCGTTCGGAATGGACAATGCCGCGCCCCGCGGTCATCCAGTTCACTTCGCCCGGCTTGATCGCCACTGCGGTGCCAAGACTGTCGCGATGCATGATTTCTCCATCAAACAGATAGGTGACGGTGGCAAGGCCGATATGCGGATGCGGCCGCACGTCGAGCCCGTTGCCGGCGCGGAATTCGGCCGGCCCAAAATGATCGAAGAAGATGAAAGGCCCCACCATACGTGTGCGCGCCGAAGGCAGCGCGCGGCGCACCGCGAAGTCACCGAGGTCGACCGTACGCGGCACGATTACCTGCGCAATGGCGTCGCACTGATGCGCATCGCCGGCGTCCGGGTCTTTGCCGGGGAAAAAACTCATGGCCACACTCCTTAGTTCGATGCGCGCGCCGCGAACAGACGTAACGCATTGCCGCTGGCGATGCGTTGGGCCTGCTCGGCGGGCAGCTGCGCGAGCCACCTGCGATACTCCTTGAATATAGTATCGTAACCGAACCAGCGCTCGTTGATCCACGTATCGGAACCGAACAGGAAGCGGTCGGAATACCGGTCGAACAGGTCGCGCCATTCGGCGCTCAACTTTCCATCTCCGCCCGTGATACCGCTGCGATAGGACAGTTCACCCCACAGCGTGTCCTTGTGCTGATCGAACAGTTCCGCAATGCGCGCCGACGGCACCGAAAACCCCGTGTGGGCCCAGATGATCCGCGCCTTGGGATTGTGGCGGAACAGGATGAGCAATGCCTCTTCATCGCAATGGGCGTGAAGGTAAAGGTTTCGCTCAACCGAGAAATCCACCATCTTCCTGACCCAATCGGACTCCGCCGATTTTCCGTAAATGTGGAATTCGCCGATGCCGCGATAGTAGCCGCGTGCGTACTCGCTCTTGATGAGCTCGAAGATTGCCGGATCGTTGAACCATGTCTGAATGTCGTTGCGCACCCGGTAGGGCCGGATGAATGGCACGACCTTGAGCTCAGGCCACTGTGCGTCCATCAGTTCGTGCGTACCTTTGTTGGGCCGGCTGGTGGCGACAATGCCGCTGATGCCGTTACGGCGAAAGACTTCGCGGACCTGATCGAGCGAATAGAACGGGCGGGGCTCCTGGTTGTAGTGGAGATGGGCATCGAAGATCTCGAGCCGCTCTTGCGCGCGGGCTGCGCCGAGCCCGATTACCGCGGCGGTAAATGCCGCTCCCCATATTGGGCAATATTTCATCTCAGCTCCCGGCATTTGAATTGGCACGCGATTGGCACATTAACCCGACGGTAACTATAGGCGCGCGCGTGACACAATTCCCGCCAGAGTTGGGCTTGCCGGACCTTAAGCTTAAGGTGGTTTTTACGGCGCCATGGCTCACTATCCGGGCACCAGGACGGGGTCGCTGGCCGGAGGCGAGATGGAGTTTGTTGTGCGCGCAGTCTCGCGCCGGAACATTGTTGCCATGATCATCGGCGTCGTGCTCGCCGTTGTTCCTCTGATCGGCTTTAATTTCTGGCTTGAAGGCCTGATCAACCGGCAGGGCGAAGCGGAAGTTGGCACCGCCGCCCGGCGCGCCATCGCGCTCGCCGAAGCGCGCGTCAGAGACACCGTAGGGGCGCTTGATAGCCTCGCGGCGCGCGGTGTCGATTCCTGCGAACCCGCGCAGGTTGAAGCAATGCGTTTTGCCGCATTCATGACCATTCCGGTCAAGGAAGTCGCGGTAGTCGGTCCCGACGCCGAGACATTGTGTACCCACCTCGGTTTGCCGCTTGGCGAACGCACAATGCTCTCATCGGAACTGCTGGTCGGCGCGGCCGGTTACTGGTTCGACATCATCAAGCTGGCCACCGGCGAGCGCATGGTGCGGTTGCGCCGCCAGGTCGGCGCCAGTCCCAACGCGGTTGCCGCTTTAGTGCCGACAACGCTGTTCCTCCCTCAGGTCTCGACCCGGGGCGGGCCATTCAGCGGCTACGCGCGCATTGCGACCCGTCAAGGCACGGTTATCGGAGAAATCGGGGAACGGCCGAAAGAGATTGTCGGGCCGAATTTTGTGGCCAATACAAAATCCGACATGTTCGGATTTGACGTCGAGATCGTGAACTCGCGCACACGCATCGTCGCCGAACATGCCGACCTCAAATGGCTAGGCCTCATCGCAGCCGGGGTCATCATGCTGACCGTGACCGGCTTTGCAGTGCTCATCCCGCGGCGAACTCCGCGCAACCCAATCGCGGATATCAGGCGCGCACTCGAGTCCGGTGAATTCGTGCCGTACTACCAGCCCATTGTCGACATCCGGACCGGCCAGCTGCGCGGTGCGGAAGTTCTGGTGCGTTGGCGCAAGCCGGATGGCACATTGGTTCTGCCGGGCGCATTCATTCCACTGATGGAATCGAGCGACCTGATTCACGCGCTGACCCGCAACTTGATGCAAAAAGTTAGCACCGAAGCGGGCCCGGTCATCGGTCGGCGTTCTGATTTGAAGATTTCGTTTAATTTCGCCGGCAAGCTCTTCAGCGAGCCGACGATCGTGAAGGATGTGCGCGATATCTTTGCCAGTTCGCCAATCAAGTTTTCGCAGGTGGTCCTGGAAGTGACAGAGCGCGACCCCATCGAGAACTTTACGGAAACCCGGCAGATCATCGCTGCCTTGCAAGGGCTTGGCGTGCGTATCGCGATCGATGATGTCGGCACTGGCCACAGCGGGCTTTCGTATATGCTCAAGCTCGGCGTCGATATCATCAAGATCGACAAGATATTCGTCGACGCGATCGGCACCGACCGCAACTCGACGACCATTGTCGAAACCCTGGTCGATCTCGCGCGCAACATGCGCATGGAAGTGGTGGCCGAAGGCGTGGAGAATTTCGAGCAGGTCATGCACTTGCGTGCGCTGGGTGTGCGCCTCGCGCAAGGATACGTGTTTGCGCCGCCGCTGCCGGGAAGTTCGTTTCTTCAACTGGTCGAAGCCATCAACCCGCTTCAGCCTGCGTCGATGGATTCGACAGCGATTGCTGGCCAACGAGCGAAGGCGTCGGCATAAGAGGTTCTCGACACAATGAAAAAGGGCGGCCTTGCGGCCGCCCAAGTTAAAACGCCACGCGGGAGGAACCTCGTCAGGGTCGGCTTTCTAAGTTTGCCGGCCCACGTGACCGTATGTCGTATCCGTGTCGCGAATTCGTCATGAACGCGCTGATTCGTCAATTGAATTTTTTCAATGTGTGACCCGCTGGTCCGGGACTCGATTACCAGCAACGGCGAATCGACCGGCTAGGCCGCCGTCAATTCTCTTTCGACCGCGGCAATAACAAGCGGATCGGTTGGCTCGACCGCCGAGCTAAAGCCAGCTTTCAGGTAGCCATCGTGCCCGACCAGGTATTTGTGGAAATTCCAGCGCGGTCCTTCGAGCGGGCGCTCGGCCAACGCCCACTTGTAGAACGGATGAGCGTCCTTGCCTTTGACGGTCACCTTTTCCGTGATGGGGAAGGTGACATGATATTGACCTTGCGCGGTGGCGTGGATGTCGTTGACCCCACCGGGCTCCTGTCCGCCGAAATCGTTGGACGGCACGCCAAGAACGATCAGCCCCTTGTCGCGAAAGCGGGTCCACAGTGCCTGCAAGCCGGCATATTGGGGAGTGTAACCGCAGAGCGAGGCCGTATTGACCACCAGCATGGGATGACCTGCGTATGACGACAGAAGTATCTCTCCGCCATCCAGACCCTTGAAGGTGAATGCATAGGCGCTGGCCCGGCTCATGGCAGCCGCAATGGCGCGATGTGGGGCGAAGCCAACCAAAGCGCAGACCCCGGCGGACAGCAGATGGCGGCGACCGATCATGGCCGCATTATAGCGGCTCGCACGCGGATTTTGCGCAAAAATATGTGAGCCGGGCGTGACGCCAAAACAGGCTCGTGGTTGCGGCTATGCCGCCTCGAAGCGCATCGACGTCTCGAAAGACGTCCCGCAGGCTTCGCATTGCCACAGGTGCCGCACCCGGCAGCCATCGACACATTCGGACCACTCGGGAATGTAAATGCGCTCGCCGCATTGGGCGCACTCGATCACAGGACGCGAGCGCACGAATCTTGCGACATCGCGAGACATTTCCATGGGGACTCCTCCCGATACAAAACCACGCGGCCCCACACCCGTTATTTTTTAACTTAGTGCAAAAGCCGCGCTCGAATGAAGCAGTGACGCTGCCATACCATGCACGCGGCTCGTGAACTTTTTGCGGCAGAAACATCAACGTCGAATCACAATCTCTTGCTCTCGCGCGCGTCAAAAAGTCTTTTGCACTGCATCACAGTGTCACGCCGAATTTCGCGAGGACCCAGATCGTTCCGAGATAAAGGACGAAGGTGAGAGCGCAACAGACAGCAAGTGTTACCCAAAATCCCGTTCCGTGGCGCAGCATTGCCGGCATCACCAGGAACATCGGCAGCGTCGGCAGGACGTACCAGAAGGTCGATTGCGCGTGCGCTGCGATGCGTTCAGCGTCGCTGGTATCATGCCACAGCCAGAGAATCCCAAGGATCGAAACCAACGGCAACGAAACGATGAGTGCGCCAAGGCTCGGCGAACGGCGGGCCACTTCAGAAACGATGGCTATGATGACGCCGGAAAGTGCGGCTTTGACGGTGAGGTAAAGCATAAAAGGCTCCGATAGGGATGGAACGCGCGCGGCGCTGGCGGCAGAATAGGGGATCTCTGGCGGTATCAGGCCCAAGGAGGCTCCACCGGTGAGCCAGAAGACCCTCGCGAAGCCGCGCACGAAAACCAAGCCGAAAACACAGCGGCCACCGCTTTGGAAGGTCGTCCTGCTCAACGACGATTATACGCCGCGTGAATTCGTCGTGCTGGTGCTCAAGGCTGTTTTCCGGATGAACGAAAGCCACGCATATAAAGTGATGATGACGGCGCACCAGAGAGGTGCCTGCGTGATCGCGGTTTATACCCGCGACGTGGCCGAGACCAAGGCAAAAGAGGCAACCGAAATGGGCCGCTCCAAAGGCTATCCGCTGTTTTTTACGACCGAGAAAGAAGAGTAGGGCGACGCGGCGCTATGGCGCCATACCGCGTCCGGGACACACATTTCGCAGCTTTTAACGGCAAATCTCACCGATAACCATCCAGTTTAACATTAACGTCAGGTCGTGCTCCGAAAGCCATGCACGAATTGGTATTCTGGTCCGGAAAATCGGATTGGAGCCGGCTCATGGCCGAAAAACGAAAGAGCGAGCGCTCGCGCACTTTCTTTGGCGCCGTCATTGCGTTCAATCAGCGCAAATCCACCATGAACTGCAATGTGCGGAATTTCTCGCCGGCGGGCGCGCGGGTTGCGTTCGCCAATACCGCGACCGTTCCCGACCAGTTTGATCTGACGATCGGTCACAAGGCGCGTTCGTTCAGGGCGCGCATGGTGTGGCGTGGCGTCGACGAAGCGGGCGTCGCGTTCTTAAGTGAATACGAGCAGGACAACAGGCCGGTTCCGAGCGAGTTTGCCCGGCGTCTGCGCGAGAGCGAAGCCGAAAAAGCCGCATTACGCCGGCGCATCGCGCAGCTGACAGAGAGCAACTGCGCATAAAGGCGTGCGCAGGCGGTCGCAACTTCACCCCCTGATCTGGACGCGTCGCGGACGGCGAGCCATTCGATTCGCTCGTGGTGCGCCGCGCCGGACAGACGCCCGTTTCGGTGCGGATTAGTCGTCGTCTTGCGGTCGTGCCGCTGCCAATGTCGCTGGAGCCGAGGGAACCGGCACACTTGCCGTGGCCTCAGGCACAACGATTGGCGTCAAGCGCGTCGGCTGGGCCAATGCCGTCGGCTGTGTTGCCGTTGGTAGCGTTAAAGGCGCGATCAGCGTTCCTGCGGCCTGCATCAGGCTCGGCCAAAGCGCGGCCTGCTTCTTATTCTGCGCGTAGAAGAACAGCCCGCCGAGCACGAGCACGATCAAGACCAGGATGACCAACGTATTCACGGTGGTGTCCGGATTGCCGCGCCGCCGGCGTGCCGGTTTGCGCGTTACCCGTTTCGGGGCCGCTTTTCGCTTCTTCGCCATGTCGTGGAGCTCCCTCGATGGTGTGGCCAACTCACGGCACCAACCCTCAATGTCGCATACACACCAGCTCCGTGGCCGAGCGGCCGCGGCGCGCAATAGCAAAAACCGAATCACCGCAAGAACGTTAGCCGATTCGGGCGTTCGATGGGTGAATCCGCCGGATATCTCGCTGGCTTTGGGTACGATATCTGGATGCTCAACTTGGCATCCGGATCACGCTGTGGTCAGATTGCCATGGGACTCATGTCGCAGCGTGTATTGATAACGGCGGGCGCGGCCGGCATCGGCCGCGAGTTTGCGCGTGCCTTTACGGCAAACGGCGCCAAGGTCTTCGTCTGTGACGTCGACGACAAGGCGCTTGCCACCATCGCAAAGGAAATCTCAGGCCTCACCGTCCGGCGCTGCGATGTGTCGAGCCGCGCCGAAATCGAGCGTATGGTGCCGGAGGCCGTCGCGGCTCTGGACGGGCTCGACGTGCTCATCAACAACGCCGGCATTGCGGGACTGACGCTGCCGATCGCCGAATACCCGCCGGACGACTGGGACAAGGTCGTTGCCGTCAACCTCACTGCGATGTTCGACGTGACGCGGCTCGCTATCCCGCACCTGAAGAAGTCGAAGGCGGGCTGCATTATCAACATGTCATCGATTGCCGGGCGCTACGGCTTCCCCAACCGCAGTCCTTATGCCGCCACCAAATGGGGCGTGATCGGGCTGACCAAGACCTTGGCCATGGAACTCGGCGAATGGGGTATCCGTGCCAATGCAATCGCGCCCGGCGCGGTCGAGGGCGAGCGCATCGTGCGCGTTTTCCAGGGCCGTGCGCAGATCAGCGGCCGGTCCCTGGACGAAGTGAAGGCCGACGCGCTGGCGGCCGCGTCGATCAAAACTATGATCGACCCGAAGGACATCGCCCAGCTGGCTGTGTTCCTCGCCTCCGATGCGGCAAAGTCGATCTCTGGACAGGTGATCCCGATCGACAACGACCGGCAGAAGGCGTGACAAGGCCCGAAGTGATCATCACTTGATCTTGCCGAGGCAGTCTTTCAGCTTGTCGATCTCCGTCTGAATAACCCCACCTAGGTTTCCTTCATTGGCCAAGGCGGTGCGTGGGGAAAAATTATCGCGCAAGGTCTGTTCGCGGCCTTTGCGCTGTTCGGCGAGGCCTTTTGTGTAGTCGGCCTGCAATTTTGTGGTCGCCCGCTTGTATTCCCTGATGCAGGCGTCCGCCGACGTGCACTGCGGGCATTGCTGGGCCCCCGCGGCGCTCGCAAAAAGCAGCATCATCGACAAGAAAACAGTACGCATGATTGCCCCGTTTAGGTCTGGTTCTGGTTCGAACGCGAATGGCGCCTTCCTATCGTGCGTTTTTTTGATGCCTAGTTGCAATCCCGCCGCGGCGCGGACTTGTTACGCCGTCACGGACGTGAGCACGGCGGCGTAATGGCAGAGCGCGGCGGTGAGCACAAAGCCGTGCCAGATCGCGTTCTGGAAGCGCAGGCTCCGCCAGGCGTGGAACACGACGCCGACCGTATAGAGCACACCGCCGGCCCCGATGAGCCAAAGCGTCACCGGCGCAAGCGCGGCGGTGATGGGCCCAAGCGTGAAAATGCCGCTCCAGCCCATCGCGAGATATAGCCCGACGGATGTGCGGTCGAAACGGCCCGGCCAAAGAAGCTTGAGCGCCATGCCGGCGAGCGCCGCGGCCCAAATGACGGCGAGGATAATGTCCGGGGCGACGCCACGCATCGGCAGCATGAACGCGGTATAGGTCGCCGCAATCAGGAGGTAGATCGCCGAATGATCTAGCCGGCGCAGCCACCATTTGAACGGCGAGACTGGCCACAGATTATACGCCGCGGAAAAACCGAGCATGGACAGGAGCCCGGTCAGGTAAATCGCTACGGCGGCGAACCGCGTCGTGTCGCTGCTCTGCACGACGATAACGAGGAGCACCGCGGCGCCGCCAATCGCCATGGCCACTCCAAGGAGATGGACGATCGCGTCGGCGAAGGTCTCGCCACGGTCGTAACGCCAGTCGAACTGAGAGGTCATGCCGCTCGCATAATTGTGCATTGCGGCAATGAGAGGGCCGCGGGGCATGGCGCAATGGCCAAGCGGATGATGCGGTGCTTATCTGGGTTACAGGGACCGGCGCGCGATTACGACGCCGAAGCAAAGTACAGTATGGCGACAACCGCCATGATGGTCAGCGCGCCAATGATCAATGTTTTCTGACTATATGCATCCTCGGCCACGTCATGAGGCTGATAGTCGCTGTTTGTCGACATCGGGTACCTATCCTGCGCTGCGAAAAGCCGACCACGAAGCGCGTAGAATAAATAATCGAATGTGGGGAAGGGTTCCTTGATCGAGATCAAAGGGAGTTTGGCGCTGTCAACCGCCATGATCAGTAACGGCCCGCGTTTACTCTTTGCCGCCATGCCCGGTCACGGATCACGCGGCATATCTGGACTCTAAACTCACTAAAAAAGCTCTCGATGCCACGTTTCTTTGCCTTGGCGTGTTCGGGATGGATACGCCATTCGCGCAGCGCTTCTTCCGATTCAAACTCGACAATCGTGACGCGCTCTCCATCTTCGGCCGCGAAGCCCTTGTGCGAGATGTAGCCCGGGATAGTCCTCGCCAGGTCGCTCATTTGCCTGGCCATAGGGCCGTATTCGTCCTGTGCGCCAGAATTGAGCCGTGAGCGAAACACCGTAACGATCATGCGGCGGATTCCCTTGAATGCGCGGCGTTGATCATGAAGCCGGACAACGCCGCATAGGTGCTGGCCCAGGCAGCGGCGACGTCGGGAGTCCACGAGGGGCCCAGACCTCTTTCGAGTGTCCACAACAGTGCGTCGCCGACCACGGGATAGTGGGTGGCCTGGGCGCCGTAGGCGACGTGACGCTTAGCCAACGCCGCCGCCGCCGGAAATATGGAGTCCATATTGTTGAGGCCATTGACTACGACCGCAAGCGTGGTCATCAGTTTTTTGCGCTGCTCGGTCAGGTCGTCGGGAAATAGCTTGCGCACTTGCGGTGCGATTTCGAAAAGGCGGCCGTAAAACATTTCAGCAGCCTTGTCAGCAATCGGGGCGACTTCGGCGAAGCTCTGCTGCACGAGCTTGATCTGAGCGGGGGTCATGGCTTGCTCCGGTTTTGTCTGTAGCCATGCACGGACGCAAACCGTACATCGCCAGTTTTTCGCGGAGGACGTTGCGATCAAATCAATTATAAAGCAAATGCATTATTACTATTATGATTATGCAGATAACTAAGCAAGGTTGGCTTTAAGGGAGTCAATCAATAATTCGACGGCGCGATCGAAACGTCCCGGTCCGGCATTGCGGATCAGCGTGACGGTGGCGGGCAGCGTGAAATCCGCAACGTTCAGAATGCGCAGTTTGCGGCGATGAAGACTGTTTTCGAATTGCCGGCGCGGCACAAGCCCCAAGCCGCCGCTGTGCGCGAGCAGCGACATTTGTAGGTCTTCGCCGAAGACCTCGGCCGCGATGTGGATCGGTAATTGCAGCCGGTCGAACGATTTGATCAAGGCAGCGCGGCAGCCGCAGCCGGGCGGATTCAGGAACCAGCTTTCGCTCGCAAGTTCGCGCAGCCGCCACGGCTTGCCATCGCGCTTTTTCAGTGACCCAGACCGAGTGACGACAACGACCTGCTCCGCGCCTAGCGCGATACGCGCCAGACCGTGCGGGATTGTATGGGCTTCCGTCAACAAACCGACCCCGCAATCAAGGGCACCGCTACGCACCTCCTCGATGAGATTGGTGGTCCAGTTTGAGCTCACCTGAAGCTTGATGCGCGGGAACGTCCGCCGCAGGGCATCGAGCGGGGTCGTCAGGACGATCTCGCCCAAGCCATGCGCGACTCCCGCTTTCAGATTGCCGTCCGGATCTGCCGCTTTCGTTGTGCAGGTCTGCAGCTCGGCCACAGCAGTCAGTACGCGCCGGCAGTGTTCAAGGACATGGCCTCCGAGAGCGGTCAGAACGGCCGGCTTGAACGTCCGGTTGAATAGGGGCCCGTCACCGATCGTGGCCTCGAAATTCTGGATGCGCCGTGTGGTCGCCGGTTGCGTGAGATTGAGTCGCGCCGCTGCACGACTAACGGACCCCGTTTCGGCGACAGCCACAAAAGCCTCGACGTCTTGCAGGTTCATAAGCTTGGAGCATAATTCAAATAGGATTATGCGGGAAGTATGAAGTACAACCGGGACTTCATACTGGTACCGTTGCGCGCCAGTGTGAAGTCGGTGCTCCCATCACTTTTTCTTCTTCTTCGCTATGGCCTTTGGCTTCACCGCGGGCGGCGATGGTGGTGGCGGCGCATTCAACGCAGCCTCGCGATCGGCTGCTTCCTTGGCCAAACGAAGCGCCCGCAGCCGCTCGGTCTTGGCGCGCTCCGCTAGGCCGGCGGCTTTGTACTCGGCCATGGCGGTCGCGCCTTCGCGGGCCTGGACCTCCTTCTTCTGGAACGCGGCCTGAGCGCGTTCCATTTCCTTTGTGCTTTTCTGAGCGCTCACGAACACCCCGTCGTTGACCCGCAGGTATCGCACTTCATGCAAGTGCCGTTGCGCACCAGCGTGAAGTTGCCGCATTCGCCACAGGCTTCGCCTTCGTAGCCCTTGGCCCGCGCTTCGGCGCGTTTCTCGGCGGCCGCGGTCTTGGCGTGGATACGCGCATCGGTCTGGTTGATGTGCTCCAGCGCCTGCGCCGGTGAAAGCTTGGCCTCCGGCTCGGCCTTGAGCGCGGCGCTGCCGGCGATCTCGGCGCGCGCGCCGCCGACGGCGGCAAGCGCCGTGACATTGCCCCCGCCCGAAGCCGGCGTCGTCGAGACGCCGCGCACGACCGACAGACGATCGGTGCGCGAGCGCGTGAGGCCCTTGGACACGTAGTTGGTCGCGGGCTTTCCTTCTTCCACGCCCTTGCCGAGCGCGTCGAAACCGCCGGCCTCGCTCGGGTCCACGTGCGCGAGATCGAAACGCTCCAGGTAGGAGACGGCGAGCTCGCGGAACACGTAGTCGAGGATCGAAGTCGCGTATTTGATCGAGTCGTTGCCCTGCACCGGGCCCTGCGGCTCGAAACGGGTGAAGGTGAAGGCGTCGACATATTCCTCCAGCGGCACGCCGTATTGCAGGCCGAGCGACACCGCGATGGCGAAATTGTTGATGATGGAGCGCAGCGCCGCGCCTTCCTTGTGCATGTCGATGAAGATCTCGCCGAGGCGGCCATCGTCGTATTCGCCGGTGCGGAGATAGACCTTGTGGCCGCCGACGACCGCCTTCTGAGTGTAGCCTTTGCGGCGGTCGGGCATGCGCTCGCGCTCGCGCAGCACGGTGACGCGCTCGACGATCTTCTCGACGATTTTCTCGGCGAGGCCCGTGGCGCGCGCCGCGGCCGGACGCTCGATGAAGGCCTCGACGGTGTCGTCTTCGTCTTCCTCGTCGGCGATGAGCTGCGAATTAAGCGGCTGGCTGAGCTTGGAGCCGTCGCGGTAGAGCGCGTTGGCCTTGAGCGCCAGCTTCCAGGAGAGCAGATAGGCTTCCTTGCAGTCCTCGACCGTCGCGTCGTTCGGCATGTTGATGGTCTTGGAAATGGCGCCGGAAATGAAAGGCTGCGCCGCCGCCATCATGCGGATGTGGCTTTCCACCGAGAGATAGCGCTTGCCGGTGCGGCCGCACGGATTGGCGCAGTCGAATACCGGATAGTGCTCGGCCTTCAGATGCGGCGCGCCTTCCACCGTCATGGCGCCGCAGACGTGGATGTTGGCGGCCTCGATCTCGCGCTTGCCGAAGCCGAGCACGGCGAGGAGGTCGAAACTTGGCGAAGCGAGATCCTCGGCGCTGATGCCGAGGGTATCGCGGCAGAATTCCTCGCCCAGCGTCCATTTGTTGAAGGCGAACTTGATATCGAAAGCCGTCGGCAGCGCTTTCTCGACCTTGGCAATGGCTTCGTCGGTGAAGCCCTTGGCCTTCAGCGTGGTGTGGTTGATGGCGGGCGCCTGCGCCAGCGTGCCGTGGCCGACCGCGTAGGCCTCGATCTCGGCGATATCGGCTTCGGAATAGCCGAGCGTGCGCAGCGCTTCCGGCACCGCGCGGTTGATGATCTTGAAGTAACCGCCGCCGGCGAGCTTCTTGAACTTCACCAGCGCGAAATCAGGCTCGATGCCGGTGGTGTCGCAGTCCATCACCAGCCCGATGGTGCCGGTCGGCGCGATCACGGTCGCCTGCGCATTGCGGTAGCCATGCCGCTCGCCGAGCGCGAGCGCGCGATCCCAGGCGGCCTTGGCACGCGCGACGAGGGCCTGATCGGGGCAGGAGGCGTGATCGAGCGGTACCGGCGGCGTTGCCACTTTCTCGTAGCCGGTGCGCTCGTTGTAGGCGGCGCGGCGATGGTTGCGCATCACGCGCAGCATATGCTCGCGGTTTTTCTTGTAGCCGGGGAAGGGGCCCAGCTTCTCGGCCATTTCAGCCGAGGTCGCGTAGGACACGCCGGTCATGATGGCGGTGAGCGCGCCGCCGATGGCGCGACCCGCATCGGAATCGTAGGGAATGCCGGAGGTCATGAGCAGGCCGCCGATATTGGCGTAGCCAAGGCCCAGCGTGCGGAATTCGTAGGATCGCTCGGCGATCTCGCGCGAGGGGAATTGCGCCATCATCACCGAGATTTCCAGCACCACGGTCCACAGCCGCACCGCGTGCTCGTAACTCTCGACCTGGAATTTGCCGCTTGTCTCGTCGCGGAAGGTGAGCAGGTTCAGCGAGGCAAGATTGCAGGCGGTATCGTCGAGGAACATGTATTCCGAGCACGGATTGCTGGCGCGGATTTCGCCCGAGCCCGGGCAAGTGTGCCAGTCATTGACCGTGGTGTGATATTGCAGGCCGGGATCGGCCGACGCCCAAGCGGCGTAGCCTATCTTCTCCCACAACGCGCGCGCATCGAGCGTCTTCGCGATCTTGCCGTTCTTGCGATAGGTGAGGTCCCATTTGGCGTCGGCTTCGACGGCCTTGAGGAAGCCGTCGGTGACGCGCACCGAATTATTCGAATTCTGTCCGGAGACGGTGAGATAGGCCTCGCTGTCCCAATCGGTGTCGTAGGTCGGGAAATCGATATCCTTGTAGCCCTGGCGCGCGAACTGGATCACGCGCTTGATGTAGCTGTCCGGCACCATCGCCCGGCGCGCGAGCTTAATCTCGCGCTTGAGCGCGGGGTTCTTGTCCGGCGAGAAGCAATCATCGCCCGAGCCTTCGCAATTCACACACGCCTTGAGAACAGCCTTCAGATGCTTCTGGTTGATCTTGGAGCCGGTGACGAGCGCCGCGACCTTCTGCTCTTCGAGCACCTTCCAGTTGATGTAGGTTTCGATATCCGGGTGATCGACATCGACGATCACCATCTTGGCGGCGCGGCGCGTGGTGCCGCCTGACTTGATCGCGCCCGCGGCGCGGTCGCCGATTTTCAGAAACGACATCAGGCCGGACGATCGTCCACCACCCGAAAGCTTTTCGCCTTCGCCACGCAGCTTGGAGAAGTTCGAGCCGGTACCGGAGCCGTATTTGAACAGGCGCGCCTCGCGCACCCAGAGATCCATGATGCCGCCTTCGTTGACAAGGTCGTCACTCACCGACTGGATGAAGCAGGCGTGCGGCTGCGGATGCTCGTAAGCCGATTTGGATTTGGTCAGCTTGGCCGTGAATGGATCGATGTAATAGTGGCCCTGGCTCGGGCCGTCGATGCCGTAGGCCCAGTGCAGGCCGGTGTTGAACCACTGCGGCGAATTCGGCGCGCACATTTGCGCTGCCAGCATGTAGCGCAGCTCGTCAAGGAAGGCCTGCGCGTCGGTTTCGGATTCGAAATGTCCACCTTTCCAGCCCCAATAGGTCCAGGTGCCGGCAAGACGATCGAACACCTGTTTGGAACTCTGCTCACCGATGTAGCGTTCTTTCTCGGGGAGCGTGGCAAGCGCGTCCTCGTCGGCGACCGAGCGCCACAAGAACGAGGGCACCGAGTTTTCTTCGATCTTCTTTAGGCGGGCAGGGACACCGGCCTTGCGGAAGTATTTCTGCGCCAACACGTCGGCGGCGACCTGCGACCAGAATTCCGGTACCTCGACATTGTCGAGCTTGAAGACCACGGAGCCGTCGGGATTGCGGATCTCGCTGGTGGTATGCCGGAACTCGATGCCCGCGTACGCTGATTGTCCATCCTTGGTGTAGCGCCGTTCAATTCGCATGTGCTTCTAGCCCCAAATTTCCGGGCGGTTGACGACCGCCCTTTTGTTTCTGACGAACCTGTCCCGATCCGTCGCCGTCGCTCGCACTCGTTTGACCGATCCACCTCATCTAAGTCCGGCGCTTTGATCCGGCACCGGTTCGATCCAGGGTTTTTTGCCCCGGGTACAGAAAGTCCCTGTCCCAAACGCCGTGGTTCTGGCGTGGGTTGAGCTCGTCGACTGAAAGCCGTTCTGAGGGTCCGGAGGGAACCTGAAACTCAACGCCACCGACACACCAAAGCTAAGTGGACTCGCCGTACACGTCAACAACACATAGTGCCCAAATCTGAATCAAACACTAAATCTTGTGTCCAATGGATAACTTTGGGGACAACGGACCGCGAGAACGAAGCCAGTATTGGCCCAACCCGGACCGGCGAAAAGAGTTTTTCTCGGGGACGCCCGGTAGGTTTTTATGCCTTTCATCATGACAGAAAAAAGACTGGAAAACGGGACTTCCGTGCCGACCGGTAGCGGAGCCCGGCGCGGCTTCGGACGGGGACAAGCCCGGGAAAATTCGTTCGTTTGCGCGAGCGGAGTCGCTGATTCTCAAAATCCGCTCAGGGCCTTACGGCGTAGGTGTGGGAGGAAAGCACGGCCGGCGACGATACCCACGCCTGTGAATTTAACCTTGGCGCGCGGGAGGGCGGCAAAAAGGCGTTCGCATTGGCCGCTGATGAAAAAAGGCGGACCCCGATGGAGCCCGCCTTTTATCCCGGCACTGTCATTCCGAAATCTCAGCGGCGGAGCCGATTCTTAAGGCTATTCAGCGTCTGCGCTGATGAATTCCTGGGCAACATACCCGGAGCCTGTTCCAAAACGCAACATGCACTGCAACATGAACTCAACGCGCACCGATGCGCTTGTCATTTTTGGGAATCGCCTGCTCGCTTGTTCTGCTGCGCAGGCGTTTCGTCCTTCAAACTGATTTGGCGCGAGTGCGGCAGCGCCTCGGGATGCTCTTTTTGCAGGAATTCGACGAGCTTTTCCCGCACCTCGCAGCGTAGATCAAAGGTTTGCGCAGCGGAGCGGGCGCTCATCAGGCAGCGCAGCTCCATCGTACCCTGCGTGAAATCGGTAACCTGCAAAGCAGTAGTCTTTCCATCCCATTTGCCCGAACACTTGAGAATCTCGTTTAACTTCTCCCGGATAATGTCGACCGGCGCAGCGTAATCCACGTAAATGATCACGCTGCCGACCAGCGCCGACGTCTCGCGAGTCCAATTCTGAAATGGCTTTTCGATGAAGTAGGTCAGCGGCACGATCATGCGCCGTAAGTCCCAGAGTTTGACGACGACATAGGTCGACGTGATTTCCTCGATGGTGCCGTGCTCGTTCTCCACCACCACCGCATCGTAAAGGCGGATCGGTTGTGTCATCGCGAGCTGCACACCCGCCATCAGATTGCTCAGCACCGGCCGGGCGGCGAGACCGACGACGATGCCGGCGACGCCGGCGGAAGCGAAAAGACTCAAGCCATACTGCCGCACCGCCGGAAACGTCATCAGCGCTGCACCCAGCGTCAGCATCACCAGGAGCACATCGATCGAGCGCGCCAGCACGCGCACCTGCGTGTTGTGCTTGCGCGCCAGCAGATTGTCGTCGATGTCGAGGCGGAATCGCCGCAGGTATAAATCGGCTGCGATGTGCAGCGCGATGATTGCGGCCCAGCCAATCAGGCCGATCACCGCAATTCCCAGCAAGCGCGAGAGCAACTCCGCGATGTCGGGCCGCAGCGGTGCAACCGGAATGGCGATCATGACCGCGAGGATCAGCAAGGCAAGCCGGCTCAGACCACGCGTCTGGGTGAAAGTCGAAAAGAGATAAGGGTAGCGTCCGGCAAACGCCCGCCGCACCAGCTTGCGCGCCCATTGGTGCAGGGCGAGCGCAAGCAGCATCGCGATCCCGAGAACGAGCAACGCGACCACCGGGTCCGGCAGCCAGTCGAGCAGGTTCTTGATCCAGGTCAGCGCGGCTCGAAGCGAATCCATGCGGATCTCATTACATCCGGGGGAGAGCGCCGAATACGGGTTTCGTTCCTGGCGCCGGTGTTTTCCGTCGCTGGACAATGCGGCGATGAGGTGGCAAAACGCCCGCAGATCAGTCGTTTTTAACGCGCGGACGCAATGAAAAGCTTCCTGCTCAAGCTGTTTACCTGGTGGAATTCGCAGACATTCGGCACCCAGTTCTGGACTTGGATGTATGGCGAGCCCGTGGGCGACGACGAGTTCGGCAACCGCTACTATCGAACGGCCGGTGGCAAGATCGACAAGACGCTCGGCTTCGAACGCCGCTGGGTTATCTACAACGGCTATACCGAAGCCTCGACTGTTCCACCCGCCTGGCACGGCTGGCTGCACCACACCGTCGATACGCCGCCGACGAAGGAAAACTACAAACCGCGCGCGTGGCAAAAGCCGCACCGCCCGAATATGACGGGCACGCCGGGAGCGCTGCGGCCGCCGGGCTCGACGCTCGCCGCCGGTCGAAGACCGAAGGCAACGGGCGACTACAAGGCGTGGAGCCCCGATACGCGGGGCTAAGCCCGGACTCAGGATGGGTTTCCCGCCGCACGGAGCGGGCGAAATGCCGCCCTTCCACCGCCGTATTCCCCGTGTTAACCGGGCGATAGCGGCCGGCGTCAGGCGCCGGATGGGCAAAAAGCCGGGCTTTGATGGCGCGTCGCATCTCGTCACTTGTGTTGTTCGCAGTCGCCGCGGTGCTGGTGGCGCCGCCCGCATTCGCGCAATTCGGATCGATCTTCGGCGAGCCACCACCGCGTCCGCCGGCCGATGTGCCGAGCAGGCCGCCGAGCCGGACACCGCAACAACAACCGCCTTACTATTCGGGGCGCGATGAGCCGCCGACGCAGCCACTGCCGGCGCCGATGAGCCTGCCGCCGTCAAACCGGCCCGGCGCCGGCAACATACAATCGGAGCCCTTGGCGCCGCCGCCGGGCGGACTCATCGCGCCGCGGCCACCGCAAGATCAGGCGCCACAAGGAGTGCCGGTCGCTCCGGGTCAGGTGCCGGCGGCCTTGCCACCGGGTCCCAATTCTCCACGCAATGCGCCGCAACCGGCCAACACGGCGCCCCAGAGCGGCGATGCGGTTGTCGTCGCGCCGTCGCCGCAGCGCATCATCAATCCGACCGCGGTGTTCTCCGGACTCGACAAGATCACAGGCCGGATCATTTCGTTCGACGTTGCGATCAACGAGACGGTGCAATTCGGCGCGCTCCAGGTTACGCCGCGCGTATGCTACTCGCGGCCGCCGACCGAGACACCGAACACCGACGCTTTTGTCGAGGTCGACGAGGTGACGCTGCAGGGAGAGATCAAGCGCATCTTCACCGGGTGGATGTTCGCGGCGAGCCCCGGCCTTCACGCGGTCGAGCATCCGATCTACGACGTGTGGATCACTGACTGCAAAGGCGGGCAGGGCCCGAGTGTGGCGGAAGTGCCGGTGGAGGCGCCCAAGCCGCAGCCAACCCGTGCTCAGCCCCCTCCACCGCCGCAACAGCGACGCACGCCGCCGCCGCCAGCCCCGCCGCCACCGGTGCAACAGCGCCCACAACAGCCGCAGCAACAGCAACAACCATCGGGATTCTCCTTACCCTTCCCATTTCTACGATAGGGCGATGGACAGATCGGCTCGCCGCGAAAGCGCGAGCCCAAGCAACCGTATTGTGGAAGAGCTATCGCTCGCGTTGAATAATCGCGAGCGCCTCGACGCCGGCTAGTGGCCGTTCGCGCGCTACGGCCGCGAAGTCGGCCTCACCGGTCAGCGCCTCCTCGAGCAGGCGATGGTAGCGCCGCTTCGGTACTTCGACCGCGCCGAAAGTTTGCAGGTGCTCGGTGACATACTGCGTGTCGAGCAGCCGGTACCCGCCGGCCCTGAGCCGCGCGATCAAATGCACAAGCGCGATCTTGGACGCGTCGCGCGCGCGGTGAAACATGCTCTCGCCGAAGAAGGCGCGGCCGAGCGAGACGCCGTAAAGCCCGCCGACAAGGTCGTCACCGTCGTAGACCTCGACGGTGTGGCAATGACCGCGCTCGAACAGCGACCGGTAGATGCGGCGGATACGCGAATTGATCCAAGTGCGGGCACGATCCTGTTTGGGCTCCGCGCACCCCTCGATCACGGCGTCAAAATCACGATCGATGTGAACGGTCCACGGCGTTGCGCGGACCGAGCGCGCCAGCCGGGCCGGCACATGGAAGCCTTCGAGCGGGATGATCCCGCGCATGTCGGGCTCGATCCAATAGAGGGCCGGATCGTCCGCGCTCTCGGCCATCGGAAAGATGCCGCAGGCATAGGCCTTGAGCAGCACCTCCGGCGTGATCTCGATAAACGTGTTTTCGCGGTTGGCCATGGTCCGAGTCGTCGTAGCGCGATGATCTTACGGCAGTGCCGGCCGCAAGAGAAACAGCGCCCATAACTGTTGTTAACTCCTTTGACCGCGAAAAAGCGGCAGATTTCTGAAATATCATTGCCCCCTGCGGTGACGCGCGAATCGGCGTCACGGAGGCGGGAGGGGAACGGATGGGCAGGGACGACGCGCCGATTTCGGTTCTGGTGGTCGAGGACGAAGTCCTCATCAGCAATCTTGTCGCCGATGCCCTGACGGCCTTCGGGTTCCTCGTGCATGAGGTTACAACCGCCGACGAGGCGCTGCGTTACATCGATTCAGGCGCCGATGTCGACGTGTTGTTTACCGACGTCAATCTGCCGGGAAGCATGAATGGCGCTGAACTGGCGACGCGGGCACGGGAACGACGGCCGGAAATGCCGATCGTCTACGCCTCCGGGCGTTACAAGCTTTCCGAAATTTCTCCGCTGGTGCCCCGTTCGCTCTTCTTGACCAAGCCTTACGATCCCGGCGATGTCTGCGCATTGCTGACACGACTGACGAGCGGCCCTCCGCCATACTAGGGTTCCATTCCGCCCTGGGCGAGGAACTGCTCCAGCCAGTGGATGTGATAGTTGCCGTCGATAATATCCTTCTCGCGCACCAGCGCGCGAAAGAGCGGCAGCGTCGTCTCGATGCCATCCACCACCACTTCGTCGAGCGCACGCTTAAGCCGCATCAGGCATTCGGTGCGCGTCTTGCCGTGCACGATCAGCTTGCCGACGAGTGAATCGTAATAGGACGGGATGGTGTAACCTTGATAGACGGCGGAATCGATGCGCACTCCGAGCCCGCCAGGCGCATGATAGTGCAGGATCTTGCCTGGCGACGGACGGAAAGAGACCGGGTTCTCGGCGTTGATGCGGCATTCGATGGCGTGGCCCTGGAATTTCACGTCCGATTGCTTTAGGGCGAGATTGGTCCCGGCGGCAACGCGGATCTGCTCGAAGATGAGGTCGATGTCGGTGATCATCTCGGTCACCGGATGCTCAACCTGGATACGCGTGTTCATTTCGATGAAATAAAATTTGCCGTCCTCGTAGAGAAACTCGACCGTGCCGACACCGAGGTAGCCTATCTCGCGCATCGCCTTGGCGACCGTTTCACCGATCGCGTCGCGGGCGTTGGCATTGAGCGCGGGCGAGGGGCCTTCCTCCCAGACCTTCTGATGTCGGCGCTGCAACGAGCAATCGCGCTCGCCCAGGTGAATGGCATTGCCCTCGCCATCGCCGATCACCTGGATTTCGATATGGCGGGGGCGCTCCAGATATTTCTCGATGTAGACGGCGTCATCGCCGAATGCGGCCTTGGCCTCGCTGCGCGCGGTCGACAGCGCCAGCGAAAGCTCGCTCGCGCTGCGCGCGACCTTCATGCCGCGGCCGCCACCGCCGGCGGATGCCTTGATCAGCACGG
The DNA here is from genome assembly GCA_035626335.1 of Pseudolabrys sp. Taxonomy (GTDB): domain Bacteria; phylum Pseudomonadota; class Alphaproteobacteria; order Rhizobiales; family Xanthobacteraceae; genus Pseudolabrys. The sequence continues at coordinate 110,171 of DASPNW010000018.1, read as the reverse complement.
GAAAGCCGATCTCGCTTGCGATTTTGTCTGCTTCCTGATCGGACCCGATCGCGCCCTCCGAACCAGGCACCACCGGAATACCGAGCGTCTTGGCGGTGCGCTTGGCCTCGATCTTGTCGCCCATCAGGCGAATATGCGCGGCCTTGGGACCGATGAACTGCACGCCGTGTTCCGCGAGAATTTCCGCAAAGCGCGCGTTCTCCGACAAAAATCCGTAACCGGGATGCACCGCGTCGGCGCCGGTGATCTCGCAGGCCGACAGGATGGAAGGAATGTTGAGGTAACTATCCTTCGCCGCCGGAGGCCCGATGCACACGCTCTCGTCCGCGAACCGCACATGCATCGCGTCGGCGTCGGCGGTGGAATGCACCGCCACCGTCGGAATGCCGAGCTCCTTGCAGGCGCGCAGCACCCGGAGTGCGATCTCGCCGCGATTGGCGATCAGGATTTTATCGAACATCGCCCGGCCTCATGCCTAGGAGTGCGCGGAACGCGCGCGTCTCGAAGCATGGGCCGCCCATCCGTCGAGATGGCCGCGTCGTGGCCTGCTCAGGATAAGGGCGGAAAAAGCTGTGCGCAAAACTTCATTCACTCGATGATCACCAACGGCTCGCCGAATTCCACCGGCTGGCCGTCCTCAAATAAAATTTGAATCACGGTGCCGCCGCGCGGAGCGGGAATCTGGTTCATGGTTTTCATGGCTTCCACGATCAGCAGGGTGTCGCCGGCTTTGACCTTGCTGCCGACATCGATGAAAGGCTTGGCCCCCGGCTCGGCTGCGGCGTAGGCAGTGCCGACCATGGGCGAGATCACGACGCCCGGATGTTTCGAAGGATCGATGGCCGAGACGGCAGCCTCCGCGCCAGGTTGCGGCGCGACCTCGACACGCACGGCGGCCGGCGCGGCCGCAGCAATTGCCGCCGCACGCGCCACGCGCACACGCTTGCCATCCTGTTCGATCTCGATTTCGGTCAATCCAGTCTCGTCCAAGAGCCGCGTCAGCTCATGGATCAGCTCGCGGTCGACGATCGTCTTCGGCGATTTTCCCACGCTCAACCCTTTTGCCTGGCGCCGAGCAGGCCGGCGACACCGGTTATCGCCAGCGCGTAACCGTCGATGCCAAAGCCGGCGATCACCGCCTTTGCGGCCTTCGAGATATACGAATTCTGACGGAAGCTTTCGCGGGCGTGGATATTGGTGACGTGTACTTCGATCACCGGCAGTCTAACGTTCACGGCGAGAAGCGCATCCATGATGGCGATCGATGTTGTGGTGTAGCCGGCCGCGTTGATGATGATGGCAGCCGCATCCTTGGCGTGCGCCTCCTGAATCCAGTCGACAAGCTCACCCTCCCGGTTCGATTGCCGGAACACAATGCCAAGCCCGAACCGTTTGGCGGTGTCACCGCAAAGTTTTTCGACGTCGGCAAGAGTCGCGCGCCCGTATTTTTCAGGCTCGCGGGTACCAAGCAGATTCATGTTGGGTCCGTTGAGGACGTAAATTGTCGTCGTTGCCATGGATCCCCGGCGTTCGCGCCTTGGCTCGATTGCGCGCGAAACTTTATAAGTGGCCCGGAGGATAAGGGGAAGCCCGAATGATCCTCAGTTTTGGCATTTGGCGCCATGCGCCTGGGTTTCGGCGGCCGCCCAATCGATCACCTCTTTGAGCGCTGTTAACCGTCTGCGGCCAGCGGCGCGCGCCTTGCCGAAGATGTCGATTTGGCGGTCCGCGCTCGTGCCATGGGCGGCGATGGCGTGCAGGTGCCCGATTTCCCGCGTGCAGCCCAGTGCCTCGATATCGCCGGCAATGAAATCGATCACCTGATCGAGCCACTGCATGAGTGTGAGAGGCGAGCGCGAGAACGGCTCGATGAAGGTTGCGCCGATGCCGTAGCGCTGGGCGTGCCACTTGTTCTCTTGCGTGATCGCACGGCCAACGCGGTCGAACCCGGCATTGAGCGCGCGATCGCGGTCGAGGGCGCGCACCAGGCAACGGAACAGGGCGGCGATGGCGATCGCGTCATCGAGCCGCGTGCAGCTATCGGCGACGCGGAGTTCGATGGTCGGATTGTTCAGTGAGGGCCTTATTGCCCACCAGATGTAGCTGGCGTCGGGAATGATCTTGGCCCAGGTGAGAGCGGCCACGAACTCGCGATAGTCGTCATTCGTGCGAAAGAGTTCCGGCAAGCCGGTGCGCGGCAGTTCATCGTAGGCCGCAAGCCGATAGCCGACAAGGCCGGTGAGGTGGCTTTGCCAGAACGGCGAAGAGGTCGAGAGTGCAAGCAACAGCGGGAGGTAAGGCGTCAGCCGCATGATCAAGTTGATGCGCGTGTCGACATCCGGTACCGCGACATGCACATGCATGCCGCACAGCATGTTGCGGTAACCGATCATCTGAAGGTCATCCATGATGGCGCCGTAGCGCGCCTTCGGGGTTACCATCTGCTCCGGCCAATACGCGAGCGGGAAGGTGCCCATTGCGGCGAGACCAAGTTTGTGTTCGGCGGCCAGCTGCCCAAGTGTGCTGCGGAAATGCGAGAGATGCTGCCGGGCCTCCTGCACGCTGGCACAGGGCGGTGTTGCCACCTCGATCTGCGATTGCAGCATTTCCGTCATGACCTGATCGCCGAGCTGCTTTTCCGCCAGCAAAATGAATTTCTTGTCCGCGCGGCGCACCGCATGGCGCGTTTTCGCGTCGAACACAAAGTATTCTTCTTCCATCCCGAGCGTATACATGCGCGCGACAACGGTCCCGACGGAACTTTGTTCCAGTGTCGATCGAATGCAAAAAAGCCGCCGCAGATTTCGCCGCGGCGGCCGGTGGTTACGGAATACTGCGGATGCTTCGTCCCTCAGCAGCTCGGTTTGCCGCAGCGTGAGGTGTTGACCTTTTCCTTGAGTGCATCGAGCCCCACGGCGCCGACCACGACATCCTCGCCGATCACATAACTTGGCGTGCCGTTAAGGCCGAGCGCCTCGGCGAGCTTGAAGCTTTCCTGCAACGTAGCTTTGACCTCGGGGCTGGCCAGGTCCTTGTCGAGGCGGCCCATGTCGAGACCGATATCCTTGGCCACGGCGAGTGCGCGTGCCTTGTCAGCCTGACCACGGCCACCAAGCAGCTTCTGATGGAATTCAAGATATTTCTTGCCGGTCTTGTCCTGCATGCGAACGGCAACGGCGACCTGTGCGGCCTCGACCGAGCCGGGGCCAAGGACCGGGAATTCCTTCAACACCACCTTGAGCTTGGGGTCGTCCTTGAGCAGCGTGAGCATGTCATCCATGGCACGCTTGCAGTAGCCGCAGTTGTAATCGAAGAATTCCACGAAAGTAACATTGCCGTTTGGATTGCCGAGCACCACCTGACGCGGCGAGGTGAACAGGTTCTCCGAATATTGCTTGACGGCTGCCTTATGTTTTTCGGCCTCCGCGGCGGTTTGCCGCTTTTCCAGCTCGGTCATCGCCTCCTGGATGACCTCCGGATGAGCGACCAGGTACTCGCGCACAATGCGTTCGATATCGCCGCGCTGGCTGGCGGAGAATTCGTCGGCACGTGAGGCTTGCGGCACGGCAATAGCCAGCAATGCCGCGCAGGCGGCGGCGATCAGACGCGGTCTCAATGTCATGAAATCATTCCTTATTGTTGGGCTTTGGCATTTGGTTTGACGTTTACAATGTCGTCGGCTTGCACCCACGCGGGCGATCCAATCGGCAGGCGTGTCTTGGCGCGCGAGGCAAGCTGGCGCGCGGTTTTCACATCACCGCGGTTAAACGCGGCCTGGGCCGATGCGAGGTCGGCATTGGCGAGATCGCCCTTGCGGCCATAGGCCACCGCGAGCTGCGAGTAAGCATCGGGCGTCTCGGGTTCGCGCACAATCGCCGTGCGAAGAAGACCGACGGCCTCTTCGGCCAGTTTTGGATTGCCCGTGGCGTTTAACGCTTGCGCGAGCATGATCTCGATCAATGGGTTGCTGTGCGATAGCTGCACGGCCTGGCGCAGTGGAGCAACAGCTTCGGCCGGGTGGCCACCCTCGAGCAACGCCTGACCCTTGAGTTCGTAAAAATACGGATTGTTCGGCTGCACCTGGATCAGCCCGTCAATCTGCACGAGCGCTTGGCGAAGATCGGAATTGCGGTAGGTCGAAATCGCCCGCGCATAGCGCGCTGGCAGGCTATGATCGTTTGGCGGATAGCGGCGCGCCACCGTGTCAGCCCGTTCGAGGAAGCCGGATAATTTCGCGCGCATCATGTCGTGACGTAGCTGCAGCTCAGGCGGATCCTTGCGGTCCCAATATGGGCTCTGCTTCGCGATCGTTTCCAGGGTGGCGACACGTTCTGCCGGCATCGGGTGCGTCTGCAAGTAAGGGTCGATGTAGCGCGAATTAAACAAAACTTCGTTGCTCAGGCGCTTGAACAGCTCGACCATCCCCTTGGGCGATTGCCCGGTCGCATTGAGGAATTTCACGCCGGCATGGTCGGCCTGGTCTTCCTGCGTCCGCACATAAGAAAGCACGGACCGCATGATTGCCGACTGCGGCGCCATTATCGCGGCCGCGCCAATGTCGGAGGCCCCGGCGGTTCCGCTGCGCGCACCGGCGACAAGCGCGCCGACACCGGCGAGCATCGCAATGATTGACGCTGTTTGCGCCGACGCGAGTTGCTCGCGCAGGCGCTGGAGATGGCCGCCCGCCAGGTGTCCGGTCTCGTGCGCGAACACACCGATGATTTCGTTCGGGGTCTTGGCGTCGAATAGCGCCCCCGCGTTGACGAAGATATGACGCCCGTCCATGACGAACGCGTTGAACGAGCGGTCGCTGAGCACAACGACTCGCACGTTTTGCTTGGCAAGGCCCGCGGCTTGCAAGATCGGCTGCGCGTAGTCGCGCAGGAGCTGTTCCATTTCGGCGTCGCGAATGACCGGCATGCCGCGCGTCGTGCTGTCTTGCGCACGCGCTGGCGCGAACACAGGCCCGCCTCCCGCCGCAGCGACCGCAATCGCCGTCAGGAAAGCAATGGTCTGAGCTGCTGGCGTCTTGCGCCACGTCCTGATAGGTGTGCCGTTCAAGGACATACCGATTTCGTTGCCGAATGGGCGTGAACCTAGTGACGCGCCCGGGGGCGGTCAACGCGGCTGGCGATCACGAGTGAGTCATGAAAGAGCCGCTGAATACGGCAACAGCGGGGCGGGGCGGCGGTGGCCGACGGGCCAAAAGCGATGCTTGAGGCGGCCAAACAGCTTTTGAAGCCATCCAGGCGCAGCGATGTGCCGCCATTCATCGTGATGGATGTCATGGCGGCCGCGGCGCAGCGCGAGGCACAGGGCGCTCACATCATTCATATGGAGGTTGGGCAGCCAGCCGCGCCCGCGCCCCAGACTGCAATCAAGGCCGCACAAGCCGCGCTCGCGCATGGGCGGATCGGCTATACGGAAACGCTGGGAATTCCATCGCTGCGGGCGCGCATCTCGCGGCACTATAAGGACACGTACGGCCTTGCGCTCGACCCAGCCCGCGCGGTGGTGACAACCGGCTCGTCTGGGGGTTTCATCCTGGCCTTCCTGTCACTGTTCGAGGCAGGCGACCGCGTGGCCTTGGCCAATCCCGGTTACCCGCCGTATCGCCACATCTTGTCGGCGCTCGGCTGCGAACCGGTGCTCATCGAAACGTCGGCCGAGACGCGCTGGGCACTGTCGGCCAAGGCGTTGATTGCCGCGCATCAGCGAGCACCGCTCAAGGGCGTCGTGATTGCAAGCCCGGCCAATCCGACCGGCACCATGATGGACGCCGACGCGTTGACGCGCTTGATCGCGGTTGCGGAATCGGAGGGCATCCGGGTGGTCTCCGACGAGATTTATCACGGGCTCGACTACGCGTTTGCCGCCGAGACAGCCGCGAATATTTCCGGGCGCGCGGTCGTGATCAATTCCTTCTCGAAATATTTCTGCATGACCGGTTGGCGTATCGGCTGGATGATCGTTCCGGAAGAACTGGTGCGTCCGGTTGAAAGACTGCAAGGCAACCTTGCGATTTCAGTGCCGACGCTTGCGCAAGTTGCCGCCGAGGCGGCTTTCGACGGCCGCCAGGAAATGGAAATGGTGAAACATAGTTATGAGGAAAACCGCCGCATACTCACTGAAGGATTGCCGAAAACGGGCCTCGACAAGTTTCTGCCGGTGGACGGCGCGTTCTATCTTTACGCGGATATTTCCCGGTTCTCCGACGATAGTCTCGATTTTGCAAAACGCATGTTGAATGAAGCGGGCGTCGCGGCAACGCCCGGGATCGACTTTGATCCGGTCAATGGCCGGCTCTTTTTGCGCTTCTGCTACGCTGGCTCGGCCGGTGAGATGCACGAGGCAGTCAAACGGATTGGTGGCTGGCTGAAGGGCTAAACGATCCGCTCATTCGACCGTCAGAACTCCACGTCCAATTCGACGACCTCGTCCGGCTCGGCCTTTGCAGCTCCGATCCACTCGCGCATCGACGGCATCGCCATGATTGTCGCGCAGTAGGCTGCGCAATCGCTATCGAGTTTCACGTCATAACTGAGGAAACGTGTGACGACCGGCGCAAACATCGCATCGGCCATGCAGGCGGAACTGCCAAAAAGGAAGGGCCCCTTGTCGGTGGCGAGGCACTCGCGCCAGATGCTGATGATGCGATCGATATCAGCCTGCGCGCCGGCCCAGACTTTGAATCCCGGATGGTGCGCTTTCAAATTCATCGGCAGTGCCGAACGCAGATTGGAAAAACCCGAATGCATTTCGCCGGAAATAGAGCGGCAACGGGCACGGGCCGCCAGCGATTTTGGCAACAGACTGGCCGACGGCAGGGCCTCGTTCAGATATTCGGCAATGGCAAGCGTGTCCCAGATCTTGATCCCGTTATGCGTGAGACAAGGCACCAGGAACGAAGGCGACAGCAGCAGGAGTTCCGCGCGCGTGGACGGATCGTCGCTGGCAACGGTTTGTTCCTCGAATTCGAGCCCCGCCAGCTTGCACAGCAGCCAGCCGCGAAGCGACCATGCGCCGTAATTCTTGCTTGCGATCGTCAGGGTAGCCTTGGCCATAGGACGGGGATGTCCCTTAATTCATCGTGGCCCGGCATCTGATAGCTTAGACGAAACCATTGCTCTTTCAATAGTTTCCCGTCCTGCAAAATTCGTGGGCAACGGAATTTTCCCCAATTTCCGGTGGCAGATATCTACGTCCGTGAATTTTATCTCGCAGTGCAACATAAAATGTTCTAGGCTTTGCAGACGGTTCGCCGGGACCGCCAGGGATTGAATGCTCTATCAGGCCTATCAGGCGCACGCCGACATTATGGTGCCGGTACGCCGCCTTGCCGGCATGGCGGCTAAATCAGTGGGGGAAAGGCTCAATGGCTCGGCACGCCCGACCATGTTGAGCAACCTGACCGCCGCCTATGAATTGATTGCTCGCGCCGGTCTCACGCACGAGCGCCCGCCTTACGGAATCGAAGGCGTGACGGTCGGAGACCGCCAGGTGGCGGTAACTGAGGAAGCAGCGGACGTAACACCGTTCGGCACGCTGTTGCATTTCAAGAAAGACACCACGGTCGCGCAACCGCGCGTGCTCCTTGTCGCGCCACTATCGGGGCACTTCGCCACACTGCTGCGCACGACCGTACGAACGATGTTGGCCGAGCATGACGTCTTCATTACGGATTGGCACAACGCGCGCGACGTCTCTGTTGAGGAAGGGCGTTTCGGATTCGATGATTACATAGCGCACTTGATCCGCTTTATCGAAGCGATCGGTCCGGGTACGCACGTTGTGGCCGTGTGCCAACCCTGCGTCGCCGCCCTGGTCGCAGCAAGTGTGATGGCGCAGTCCGACAATCCGGCACAGCCGCGCTCGATGACGCTCATGGCGGGGCCGATCGATACCCGGGTCAATCCAACGAAGGTCAACGCGCTCGCCAAATCGAAACCCATCGATTGGTTTGAACGGAATCTGATCGCGCGCGTGCCTGGCCGCTATGGCGGCGGTGGCCGGCAGGTCTATCCCGGGTTCGTGCAGCTGGCCGCTTTCATGAGCATGAACATCGACCGTCACATCAAGGCGCATCAGGAACTCTATGAGAATTTGGCTAATGGCGAGGTGGCGAAAGCGGCTCAAACCCAGGCATTTTACGATGAATATTTCGCAGTGCTCGATTTGACCGCCGAGTTTTACCTGGAAACGGTGCGGCTGGTATTTCAGGAGCACTCGTTGCCACTCGGCGCGCTCACCTATCAGAACCGCAAGGTCGAGCCGAGCGCCATCAAACGGACCGCGTTGTTTACAGTGGAGGGGGAGAAGGACGATATCTGCGCGGTCGGCCAGACCTTGGCGGCGCACGATCTCTGCTCGTCACTGCGGCCGTATCGCAAGCGCCACCACATGCAAGCCGGCGTTGGCCACTATGGCGTATTTTCCGGCAGGACCTGGCAGCAGCAGATCTATCCGATGGTCAAGAATGTCATCTTGCAGAGCGACTGAAATCGGCCGTCACGCTATCTCTTGAAGGCGCCGAGGATCGCGCGCATGCGCTCGGCGCTTGTAGCTTCCGAAGGGGTTGTATCGCGTTCCGGCGCGAGCCGGGCGTCGCAATCGACGTAATTCGACGAGACGATTTTTCCGGTGCGGTTATCGAAACGCCTCTCTTCGCAACGGCCTTTGTTGTCGGTCTCGACCACAATGGAAGCAACGCGGTGAGCCGCTTCGCCCCCTGCAGATTTGGGCAACGGCGCGATCTTCGTTGTGGCGTTGTTCGCCTGACGCTCGGCCGAGAAATAAGTGCCCGAGGTCACGAAAATCGCCAACAGCAATAGGCCGCTGAGCGCCGCCGACACCACAAGGCCACGGACGATGTCCTTGGGCGAAACGCTACGCTTAGCGGGACGCGGCTTGCGGGTTACTGGATCAATGCTCATGGCGCGGGTCGGTACGTGAATTAACATATTCAGTTTGTTGGAAAAATTTAGCTCAGTCAGGTTGAGAAAGCCTGAAAAAATAGACTCAATTTGAGCTAATCAGCAGCATGTGCTTGCCGCATCTTCCATTTTTGCTGACCAATTCCTACATGCGTGTACGTTCCAACAAACCCCGAAAATCCAATGTTCGATTTTACCTCATCGTCCGATGTCGGGGATATCGAGGCTGCGGCACCGTCCGCATCCGACAGCGAAATCCTCGACGCATATTCCAATTCCGTGACCTCCGTCGCCGATTCGATCGGGCCGACGGTGGTGCGCGTGGAAGTCCTTAACAACAAGGGTCACCCTGGTGGCGTCGGGTCCGGTGTGATTATCGCGCCGGACGGACTGGTGCTGACCAATTGCCATGTGGTCGAGGGTGCAAAGGAGGTCCGGCTCCAGGACGCAGAAGGCCGCGTGATGGAAGCCCAACGACTCGGCGAGGACCCCGACACCGATCTGGCGCTGCTGCGTGCCGGTTCGTTTCGTGACCTGCCAAGCGCCACGCTTGGAGATTCGAAGAAGCTCAGGCGCGGTCAGCTTGTGGTGGCGATCGGCAATCCGCTCGGCTTCGAATCGACCGTCACGGCGGGGGTGATATCCGCCCTCGGGCGTTCTCTGCGTTCGCGCAATGGACGCCTGATCGAGGACGTTATCCAGACCGATGCCGCGCTCAACCCGGGCAATTCCGGCGGGCCGCTCGTGTCCTCGAGAGGTGAGGTGATCGGCATCAACACCGCCGTGATCATGGGGGCGCAGGGCATCTGTTTTGCAGTCGCCAGCAACACGGCGCGGTTCGTGCTGGGCGAACTAATCCAGCATGGTCGCGTCCGCCGCGCTTATATCGGCGTATCGGCGCAAACGGCTGCGGTGCCAAGGCGACATGCGCGTGCCGCCCAAATCGACAACAGTTCGGGAGCGATGATCAATGCGCTTGAGCCAAACGGGCCGGCGGCCTTGGCCGGCCTGATGAGCCTGGACACGATTGTGCGCGCCGATGGTGAATCCGTCACCGGTGTGGACGATCTCATCAGGTTGCTCAACGGAGAGCGCATCGGGCGCCGTATCGCGATCGACGTACTGCGGCGTGGCTCGTTGCGTAGCTTCGAGGTAGCCCCGTTGGAGCGACCGTCAGCGCGCGCCGCCTGATAGACCTACTGCGGTTTCGGCGCGGTCTGCTTGGCGGCCTTCTTCCGGGCCGGTGGCTCGTAGTTGCCGCCCGCCATGCATTTCTTGATGAAGGTGTCGCGCTTGGCGCCCTGCAGCTGCTGGCTCTCGGCGCCGACCTTGCAAGTCTCCATCTTTTCCTGGGAGGTGACGGCTGCGGCGGGCGTCGCCGCCAGCATGACTGGGATGAAGGCAATGGCCATGTTTCGCAGCATCGTGTCGGCTCCTTTGGGATGTCGGTGCGGGATAGACGATCGTGCGGTTCTTGGCAAATTCAGGATCAGCGCAATGCCGCCGCGATGTTGCCACCATCAACGGTGGTGACGTTGGCAGTCGTTTTCAATTCGAGCGCCTGATGGAGAAAGGCCTGGGCTACATCTTCGGCAGTCACCTCGCGGTGGAGCAGGTTGCCGCTCATATATTCCTCTTCACTGATCCCGCGTGCCGTGGCGCGCTGCTTGATAAAATCCGCTGTGAGCAAGCCTGAGCGGATGCGGTCGGCGTTGACCGCATTGGCGCGGATACCGTTTGCCCCGTAGTCGAGCGCGTACTGGCGCATGAGAAACAGTGTGGCCGCCTTGGGCAGACCGTAGGGCCCAAAATCTGGCCCCGGGTTTACCGCCTGCTTAGAAACATTGAACAACAGGCAGCCGCCGACGTCTTGCTTGAGCATGATCTTCACCGCAGCCTGTGCGACTTTCTGGTGGGCGAAGAAGTTCAGTTCGAAGCTCTCACGCAGCAGTGCTTCATCGACTTCGCCGATCTTGCCCTGCCATGCCGCCCCGGCATTCGATACCACAATGTCGACGCCACCGAACGCGGCGACGACCTGTTCGAAGGCGATGCCAACCGATGTTGCATCGGTCACATCGCAAGCGACCGCAAGAGCTGCGCCGCCGATTGCCTTGGCGTTTTTCGCGGCAGCGGTGGCATCGATATCGAGCATTGCAACTTCTGCGCCGGCTTCGGCAAAGGCCCGGGCGGTCGCGGCGCCGATCGCGCCGCCGGCTCCGGTAATCACCGCAATCTGACCGGCAAGCGGCAGTGGCTTGCGCTGGCCTAGCTTCGCCAGTTCAAGCGGCCAGTATTCCACGTCGAAGATGTCGGCCTCGGAGATCGATTTGAACGAACCGATCGCTTCTGCACCGCCGATGCCCTCGGCTGCAGCTTCGGCAACGTCCGCGGCGATGCGCGCGTCTTTGGCGCTTAGCCCAAGTCCGAACAATCCAAGGCCCGGTACCAGCACCACACGGGGCAGGGGATCATGCATCGCGGCCCCATTGGCGCGCGCTTCTTGCCTAGTGAAATAGGCGGCATAGTCCGCCATGAAGGCCTGCGCGGATCGTTGAATGGCCGTCTTGAAATCATTGAGCTTGCCGGCTTCCGGCGCGGGTGCGATCAGCGGCCATGGTTTGGTACGTATGACATGATCGGGCGTGATCACCCCGGCACGTGCGTAGCGCGCCACGTCCTTTCCGCTCACATAATTCAGGATCGCGTTGCTGCTGCGAAACTCCAGAATCAACCGTTTGTGCGCGCCCTCGCCAAAGGCGTCGCGTAGCGCGCAGGCACCGCGAACAATCGGTGCCACATCGGGAACAGATGCTATTCGATCCGGCAACCTCGCACTCGCGAATTTCGCATTGCCCTTTTTGCGCAAGTAATCTTCTGCGAGTGTGACGAATTCGATCATGCGCTCGTAGGCCTCGCGCGCATCATTGCCAAACGTAAAAATGCCGTGCTTGTCGAGAATGAGACCCTCGACTTTGGGATCCTTCTCGAACACCTCGGCAGCTTTTTTTGCCAGCGCAAAGCCCGGCATGATGTAGGGAACGAAACCGAGGCGAGGGCCGAAAATTTCTCCACATAGGGCCGCGCTCTTTTCATGGTCGATCAGACTCAGCACCGCGGTCGCGTGGGTATGATCGACGAATTTGTGAGGGACGAACGCGTGCAGCAGAGTCTCCACCGACGGATTAGGCGCCTGCGGATCGATAAGACTGGCACGTTGTACTTGCACCATTTCCTCGTCCGGCATGTCGGTGCGCGCACGGAGCTTGCGCAGGGAGGCAAGCCGCACGGCGGGCATTCCAGCCGGCTCGATGTTTGCCATGTCCCAGCCGGAGCCTTTGACGCAAAGAACCTCTGCATCGTCGCCAAGCAAATCTCTGGTCCGCGTCTTTACAGAGGTGTTGCCGCCGCCATGCAGAACCAGTTTGGGCTCGCGGCCAAGCAGGCGTGTCGAATAAACACGCAACCCCAGATCCGCGCCTGCGCCGGCCTTTGTCCAATGATCGACCGCCGCCTTGGCGTCGCTGTCGACCCAAGCGGATCTCATCGTGCGGCTAGCTCTTGTCGCCGAGCAGGCGCTTGGCCCACCAGCCGCGCTTGGGCGCTGCCGACTCGTCGGATCCGGTGCTGGAAATGACCGGCGCCGTCGGCGATGTCGCTGAGGGCGGTTTCGGCGCACTTTCGGCGGCGAAAGGTGCCGGCTCGCGGATTGTCGAGCGGCGACGGGGCGTTTCCTGGGCGCTGGCGGAGGTTGCGGAATAGTCTGGCGGTGGGGGAGCAGGGCGCTCGTCCGCTGGCGGCGAATATTGTGCATTGGCAGTCGTTGCGGAGTACCCGGGTCTGCCGTCGTCGTAACTCGCCGGCCGATCAAGATCTTCGACCGCATGTTGCGGCCCGGGCTCACGCCCGTTTTCGCCGGAACGCAACGGCGCTTCACCATTGCGTTGCCGATTGCGACGACCGCCGCGGCGACCGCGCCGCCGCCGCCGCCGCCCGTCGCCCTCGCCGAATGCGCCGCCTTCCTGGCGCGGCTGTGGTTGGCCCGATCCATCCTCCTCGGGCGAACCCGCGTCGTGATCCTCGTGGGCGACAGAATGCTCGGGGATGGTGTCCTGAGTGAACTGTTGCGGACTTTCGCGTTGTTCGCCGCCGCGTCCGCGCCCGCCGCGTCCGCGCCGTCGCCGGCGTCGTCGGCCGCCTTCGCGCTCGGCGTCGGAGCGCGGTTCGGCTTCCGTTTCGGCCGCGGCAAACTCCGGCTCCTCGGCGAAATCGTCAGAGTCGACGACCTCATCTTCGACTTCCTCGACCGGCGCGGTCAGTTGTGGCTGTTGAGCGGCAAGCGCGCGGGCAGCTTCGGGCGTGTGCACCTGTTCGCCGCGGTCAATGACATAAGACTGTTGGCCCGTTACCGCTGGATCGGCTGACACCGTGATGACGATGCGGAAGCGTTCCTCCAACGCGCGCAAATGGGCACGTTTATGGTTGAGTACGTAAAGCGCAACCTCGGCCCGCGTGCGCACGATCAAATTATGCGTAGCGCCCTTGATCAACATTTCCTCGATTGCGCGCAACAACTGCAGCGAGACTGACGATACGGATCGGACATGACCGCTGCCGCCGCACACCGGGCACTTCTCGGTCGAACTTTCAAGGACCGAGGTGCGAATGCGCTGGCGCGACATTTCCAGCAGGCCAAAATGCGAAATGCGGCCCACCTGGATGCGCGCGCGGTCGTGCCGGAGCGCTTCCTTTAGCCGCCGTTCCACAGTGCGGTTGTTGCGACCCTCGTCCATATCGATGAAATCGATGACGATAAGTCCGGCGAGGTCGCGAAGGCGCAATTGCCGCGCGATCTCCTCCGCGGCCTCGCAATTGGTCTTGAGCGCGGTGTCCTCAATGTGGTGCTCGCGTGTGGCGCGACCGGAGTTGACGTCAATCGCCACCAGCGCTTCCGCCTGATTGATGACGATGTAGCCGCCGGAGCGCAGCTGCACCACGGGCGAAAACATGGCGTCGAGCTGGCTTTCAATGCCGTAGCGCGTAAACAGCGGCTGCGTGTCCTTGTAGAGTTTTACATTTTTGGCGTGGCTCGGCATCAGCATGCGCATGAAGTCACGCGCTTCCGCGAATCCCTCGTCGCCCGAAACGACGATTTCTTCGATGTCCTTGCCATAGAGGTCGCGGATCGATCGCTTGGTTAGCGAGCCTTCCTCATAAACCAGTTTTGGCGCCGTCGATTTGAGCGTGAGATCGCGCACCGTCTCCCACAGGCGCAGGAGGTATTCGAAATCACGTTTCACCTCGATCTTGGTGCGGCTGGCTCCCGCCGTCCGCAAAATCACCCCCATGCCTTCCGGGACTTCCAGTTCCTGTGCAATTTCCTTGAGCCGTGAACGATCTTCGGCGGAAGTAATCTTGCGGGAAATGCCGCCGCCGCGTGCCGTGTTTGGCATCAGCACGGAATAACGTCCGGCGAGCGAGAGATAAGTGGTCAGCGCCGCACCCTTCGTGCCGCGCTCTTCTTTGACGACTTGCACCAGCATGACTTGCCGGCGCTTGATCACTTCTTGAATCTTATATTGGCGACGGAAGCGTGGAAGTCGTTCCTGCACTTCTTCGAGGGCGTCGGCGCCGCCAACCGATTCGACAGCTTCTTCTTCATGATGCTCTTCACTGCCGCCGTTGGAGGATTCGCTGTGCGCCGAGTCAGCTGTGAACGCGCCCTCTGCCGCAGCGGAGGGCTGCTCGCCCTCGGCGGTTGCCTCGAGCGGGGCTTCGCCAGCCTCGGGGGTCGGCGGCTCGATCGACTCGTCACTGGAGTGAATTTCAGCGCCCTCAAGCGGTTGCTCTTCAGCCGCATGTTCCGGCGATGCCAGTTCGGATTCTTGCAACGCTGAAGCGATCCCGACGATCTCGCCAGGTCCAGGTTCACCCTGCGGGGTCTCCCCCGCTTCGCCAGCGAATTCCTCGGCGGCGAGCGGTTCGCTCTGCACGACATCGCGATTACGGTGCCGTTCCGCGCCACGATGCCGATGACGGCCGCGCCGTCCGGCACGATTCTCGGCGTCGGCGTCGGCCGCGCGTTGGTCGCGCTCTTCCTGTGCGATCAGCGCCTGCCGGTCGGCGACCGGGATTTGGTAATAGTCCGGATGGATTTCGGAGAACGCCAGAAACCCATGGCGATTGCCGCCATAATCTACGAAAGCCGCCTGCAAGGACGGTTCAACACGCGTAACCTTGGCGAGGTAGATGTTACCGCGGAGTTGCTTGCGGTTGGCGCTCTCGAAGTCGAATTCTTCGACGCGATTGCCGCGGAGTACGACGACCCGGGTCTCCTCGGGGTGGGTCGCGTCGATCAACATTTTGTCGGCCATTGGAAAATCTCACTGGGCTAGCAATGCCCGCGCGCTCGCGCGCCGAAGACAGCGCAACGCGATAAATCGGGACATTGGCCTGATTGGTGTGGAAGGAAAGGGCCGCGCGGCCGAAGTTAACGCCAGCGAGCACCGCCCTGATGGCGGCGCGCGGGCAATAAACCTCAAAATACCTTTGCTGCGTCAGTGGCAGCATGAAACTTGCGACCCGTAGCGCTGCGGCCGCGCTTATGGGCGCGAACCGAGGTTTCTCGATACTCACGGTCAGGGTGCGGCCGGCCGTCTGGCCGAGCGCTGATCCGGGTGTCCTTCACAAGGGTTTCGGCTCTTTCGCTTGGCCGTCCGCCGACCTCCTCGAGGGGGCGGTACAGGACCTAAAGCGGCCGGGGCCCGAACGCGGCACAACCGGAACTCTAACCATCAGCAACAATCTACATACGGTGCAGAACCAGTACTGGCAAGCAAAGCTTTGAGGTTCGGCCACACTGGCGCACCGAAATGGGCCTATTGCTCAAGTTCCGTTAACCGTTGCACGCGTTTATGCGCTAAAAGAGGCTCTAAAGGGTCCGGATTCGTGACAGCCCGAGCGATTGCATTCGTCAGCGCGCTAGTCGGCACGATGGCCTGCGTCTCGTCCGCCGTCCTCGCCGAGGGCGTAACTGCGCGTGTCCGCGCCGTCGCGACAGAGTCGCCTGTGGTCGCAACGGACATTCGTATCGGCGGAGACGACAAGCAGACTCGATTCGTGGTCGATCTGAACCGGAAGATCGATGTCGCTGCCTTTACGCTCGCGGACCCTTATCGTGTCGTTGTCGATCTGCCGCAGATAACCTTCAACCTTCCTCCCAATGCTGGCGAGCAAGCACGCGGCCTGGTGAAGGCGTTTCGTTATGGGCTCATCATGCAAGGCGGATCGCGTATCGTCCTCGACACCAAGGGGCCGGTGCGTCTCGACAAGGCCTTTGTGTTGGATGCGGCGGAAAACCAGCCGGCGAGACTGGTGCTGGATCTCGTAGCGACCGATCGCGCTGCCTTTATGCGCAATATCGCGCTCGAAAATCGTTCGGCGCATGGTGCGCCCGCCCGGCCGAGCGAACCGCCGCCGAAAACTGACGGAGATCCGCGTCCGCTGATCGTTCTGGACCCCGGTCATGGCGGCATCGACAACGGCACCAAGGGCTCGGGCGGAGAACTTGAAAAAGATGTCGTCCTCGCTTTTGCGCAGACGCTGCGTGAAAAGCTCGAAACCAGCGGAAAATATCGCGTCGCGATGACACGCACCGATGACAGCTTCGTGCCACTTGGGGAACGGGTACGTTTTGCACGCTCGCGTAGCGCGGCTCTGTTCATCTCGGTTCATGCCGACGCCTTGCCGCGCAACGAGGGTCAGGCTGAGGGTGCGACCGTCTATACCCTTTCGGAAAATGCATCCGACGCGGAAGCGGCGCGGCTGGCCGAGGCAGAAAACAAAGCGGACGTCATTGCCGGCGTTGATCTCACGACCGAGCCTGACGACGTTGCCAACATCCTTGTCGATCTCGCGCAGCGCGAGACCAAGACATATTCCATGCAATTCGCGCGCACGGCAGTGGGTGAACTCAAGTCTGCCGCCCGACTGCACAAACACCCACTAAAGTCGGCGGGGTTTAAGGTTCTATTGGCACCCGATGTGCCTTCGGTGCTGGTGGAGCTTGGCTATATGTCGACCAAAGACGACCTCAAGCAGCTCACTTCGGCCGCTTGGCGAGCGCGCACGGCCCAGGCGCTGGCACAGGCAGTCGATAGCTTCTTTACGCCGCGGGTTGCTGGAGCC
Source organism: Pseudolabrys sp. (assembly GCA_035626335.1). Classification (GTDB taxonomy): domain Bacteria; phylum Pseudomonadota; class Alphaproteobacteria; order Rhizobiales; family Xanthobacteraceae; genus Pseudolabrys. The sequence continues at coordinate 93,051 of DASPNW010000018.1, read as the reverse complement.
GGCGGGGGGCGTAACTGAGATGAGCGAACGGCCTCAGTTTCAACATAAAACCGGGCAAACACGGGGTTTCGCCGCGATTCTTACTGATGACGGCGGTGGCCTGGCGGGACTAATATGCTCGCCAGTCTTGCGGTTCGCTTTTTCTGCGGATGAAGCCAATAACCGGGCGCAAGGCAGGACCATTCGACCATGAGACTTTTATTACGCTTCTTCGGCTTTCTGTTTGCGGCAGGCACAATTCTATTTGTGGTGGGTGTAGCCGCGGCCGCTGGACTACTTTGGCATTTTTCCAAGGACTTGCCGGACTATTCGCAACTGCAAGATTATGAGCCGCCCGTAATGACACGGGTGCATGCGGCAGACGGCTCACTGGTCGCGGAATATGCGCGTGAGCGCCGTCTTTACATCCCGATTCAGGCGGTACCGAAGCTGGTGATTAACGCATTCCTCGCCGCCGAGGATAAGAACTTTTACGAGCACGGTGGCCTGGATTTCACTGGCATAGCCCGCGCCGCAGTCGTCTATCTTCAGAATTACGGGTCGAGCCGGCGTCCGCAGGGCGCCTCAACCATTACGCAACAGGTTGCCAAGAACTTCTTGCTGACAAACGAACTTTCGATGGCGCGCAAGGTCAAGGAAGCGCTGTTGGCGCTCAAGATTGAACGCACATACAGCAAGGACAAGATCCTCGAGCTGTACTTGAACGAAATCTATCTAGGCCTTGGTGCATATGGCATCGCAGCCGCGTCCCTCGTGTATTTCGATAAAGCGGTGAATGAACTCACCATTCCGGAGGCCGCCTATCTCGCGTCGCTGCCCAAAGCGCCAAGCAACTACCATCCGTTCCGCCAGCGTGAGCGCGCCCTTGAACGGCGTAATTGGGTGATCGACCGCATGGCCGAGGGAGGCTTCGTCAAGACCGCCGACGCCGAACAAGCCAAGCGTCTGCCGCTCGGCGTGACGTCAAAGGCAACCGGCGCCCATATATTTGCCGCCGAATATTTTGCCGAGGAAGTTCGCCGCGAACTCTATGAACGATACGGCGAGAAAAAATTATACGAAGGCGGACTCTCTGTTCGCACTTCGCTGGACACGAAATTGCAGGTGCTCGCGCGCAAAGTATTTACCGAAGGCTTGGTCCGCTATGATGAAACGCAAGGCTGGCGTGGTCCGGTTGCCAAGATCGACGTTGGTGGTGCCGACTGGGGCGTCAAACTGGCCGATGTGAAATCTCTGGCTGACGTGGCGCCTTGGCGATTGGCCGTTGTGCTTGAGGTTAGCGACCAGTCGGCTCGCATCGGACTGCAGCCCGGACGTGAACCCGGGGGCTATGTCAGCAAAGAGCGTACGATCGGAATATTGCCGCTTGAAGGTATGAAATGGGCGAAGACTGGCGGAAAGGCGGTCGGTAAAGTCGGCCAAGTCCTCAACGCCGGCGATGTTGTCTACGTGGAGCCCGCCAAGACCGAGGGCCAATTCGTCTTGCATCAGATACCGGAAGTATCCGGCGCGATGGTGGTGGAAGACCCATGGACCGGGCGCGTGCTCGCCATGGTTGGTGGCTTCTCTTTCGACCAGAGCCAGTTTAACCGCGCCACTCAAGCTTTGCGTCAGCCCGGCTCGTCTTTCAAACCCTTCGTCTATGCCGCCGCGCTTGACAATGGCTACACGCCGTCGACCATCGTTCTCGACGCCCCGCTTGAGATAGATCAGGGCCCTGGCATTGGTGTTTGGAGGCCTGAAAACTACGAAGGTAGTTTTAACGGTCCTTCGACGCTGCGTTACGGCATCGAGCACTCACGCAACGTCATGACAGTGCGTTTGGCGCAAGATATCGGGATGCCGTTGATTGCCGAATATGCAAAGCGCTTCGGCGTCTATGACGACTTGCCGCCCTATCTGTCCTTCGCTCTTGGCGCAGGCGAGACCACCTTGCTTCGTATGACGACAGCTTACGGGATGTTCGACAATGGCGGACGGCGCATCAAGCCCACATTGGTCGACCGTATCCAGGATCGTTATGGTCACACCGTCTATAAACACGACGAGAGGGAGTGCATTGGCTGTGACGGCAAGAAGTGGGAGAACCAGCCCGAGCCTTCATTGGTTGACCGTCGCCAGCAGGTGCTTGACCCGATGACTGCCTACCAGATCACTTCGATGATGGAGGGTGTCGTTCAGCGGGGCACCGCGGCGGGAGCCGGCTTCCAAAAGGAAGTCGGCAAACCGGTTGCTGGCAAAACCGGCACCACCAACGACGAAAAGGATGCATGGTTTATCGGCTTTACGCCGGACATCGTGGTCGGTGTCTATATGGGCTATGACAAGCCGCGCCATCTGGGTCGTGGTGCGACCGGAGGCCATCTTTCTGCGCCAATCGTCAAGGATTTCCTCAAGGTCGCTCTCGCCGACAAGCCGGCGGCACCGTTCCGCGTGCCCCCAGGCATCAAACTCGTCCGCGTCGACCTAAGGACCGGCACACGCGCCGGCCCGGGAACTGAACGGGCAATCCTGGAAGCCTTCAAGCCCGGCACGGCGCCTCCTGACAATTACTCGGTCGTCGGCGATGGGGGCGAGGGTGGAGGAGGACGGTCCTGGGGCGTAGGCGTCAGTCCTGACGCCGACCGTGCGGTTCGCTCGGGCACAGGCGGACTATATTGATCGTCTGCACCGCAGCGGTTGCGCCGGCCGGGCAGCATCGCTAAATCCACGTCACACGAATTCAAAACGCCGCTCTGGCGGCAATGGAAATCGCCATGCGTGCTGAAACGCAGAATTTGGTTGAGGAAATCAAGCAGTCAGTACGGCTGCTGAGGAGGCATCTTTGATGTCGATGCTGCGACGCGGCGCCTCGCCGAACTAAACAAAGAATCAGAAGATCCCAACCTCTGGAATGACCAGGCCCGCGCGCAACGTGTCATGCGCGAGCGCGATGCGCTTGACGATCAGCTCAAGGCTATCGGCCGCATCGAGCAGGAGCTTGAAGATCAACTCACGTTGATTGAACTTGGTGAGGCGGAGAAGGACGAAAAAACTATCACCGATGCGGAGACCGCGCTGAAGCGGCTCAAGACCGAGGTGGCAAGGCGCGAGTTGGAGGCGCTGTTGTCGGGCGAGGCCGACGCCAACGATTGCTACTTGGAAGTTCATGCTGGAGCCGGCGGTACTGAGAGCCAGGATTGGGCCAATATGCTCATGCGAATGTACGTGCGTTGGGCTGAAGCGCACGGTTACAAGGTCGAATGGATTGAGGAAAGCGAAGGCGAGGGCGCCGGCATCAAGTCTGCAACCGTGGTAGTCAAAGGTCACAATGCTTATGGCTGGTTGAAAAACGAAAACGGTGTCCACCGCCTAGTGCGCATTTCGCCCTTCGATTCAAACGCACGACGGCATACTTCGTTTGCCAGCGTCGTGGTGTTCCCGGTGGTGGACGACCGCATCAAGATCGAGATCAACGAGAATGATGTGCGCACCGATGTCATGCGTTCGGGCGGCGCCGGCGGCCAGCACGTCAACAAGACAGAGTCGGCCGTACGGCTCACCCACATCCCGACCAATATCGTGGTGAAGTGCCAGCAGGATCGTTCGCAGCACCGCAACCGGGCCATGGCGTGGGAGATGTTGCGCGCCAAGCTATTCGAAGCGGAAATGAAAAGACGTGAGGCCAAGGCCGAAGTCGACCAAGCCGCCAAGACCGATATCGGATGGGGCCACCAGATCCGTTCTTACGTGTTGCAGCCATATCAGATGGTGAAGGATCTGCGCACTGGCGTTTCCACTTCAAACACGACTGGCGTGCTTGATGGCGACCTCGATGAATTCATGCAAGCAGCGCTCGCACAAAAGGCGTTCGGTGGCGGGCCGGAACAAGTCGAGGATGTAGAGTAGCGCAGGCCTTTTCCCTAATGCCTACGCCTCTTAGACGTCGCCGAGCCTTAGTCCCGCGCGCAGGAATTTCTGCGGATCGACGGCCTCGCCGTTGATCCGCGTCTCATAGTGCAAGTGCGGGCCGGTGGAGCGGCCAGTTGATCCGATCTTGCCGACGATTTCGCCAATTCGCACAAGCTGTCCGATTTTCACGTTGATCTCGGACAAATGCCCATAGCGGGTCGCAAGGCCATTGCCGTGATTGATCTCCACCATATTCCCGTAGCCGCCTTCACGCCCGGCTATGGTCACGTTGCCGGTCGCCGTTGCGCGCACCGGTTCGCCGATTTCCCCGCGCAGATCGATGCCGGTATGGACGGCCGGACGGCCTAAAAACGGGTCCATGCGCATTCCGAACGGCGAACTCATGTCTACTTCACCAATGACAGGCTTGCGCACAGGCACGGCGACCAGCGAACGAGTGTAGCGGTCGATTTGCGCGCGCGCGACATTGATACGGTAGAGTTGGCGCTCGAAAGCGCTGGCGCCAGATTGTGGCGGCCTAAGCGGAACAAAAGGTCCGCCCATCGGTGCTTCGGTCGATGTGCGGCCGATACTAACTCCGAGGTCGGCCAGCACACTTTGCATTCTCCGTGCTCTAGTATCGATACGCTCTTCCAGATCGGTAAGCGTTGCGGTCTGCCTTTGCTCGACCTTGTCGAGGGACAATGAGATCCGCGCTAACATGCCATTAAGGCCAACGGCGGTCTCGCGCTCTGCAATACGTGTCGCGCTCGCCGGTAGCTCGCGCGATTGCAAGCGAGCTTCTCTATCGGGCGGTGCGACGAAAATCACGGTGTCGCTAATTGGCGAGGGACGTACCAGTCTTTCAGCCGCGTTTCCCGAAGGCGGCGCAATGCGCGCGGGTTTGACCGTACCCGTCGTCGACAGGTCGCCTGAGAGTGCCGAGCTGCGTTGCTCCAACGTGGCTTGCCGCTGGAGCAGGGCGTTGAGTTTTTTCTCGAACTGTTCCTGGTCGAGCAACTGGCGGCTCATGATGCGGTCGACCTGCGCACGCAATTCGGCAATTCGATCCTCGTAGGCAAATTGCATCTCGGCCTGCCGGCCAATCAGGCGCGTGAGGACATTGTCACGAAAGGCAAAATAGCTGCCGGTTGCAATCGACCATGCCGCCATGATGACAAGCGTGCCGACGACGATCCAGAACGCGACCGGACCGATGCGGATTTGGTGTCCCGCGTGTGTAAGCGTGTAACCGTCGAGACCCCGGTGCAGGTGTCGAGAGACGGCGGCGGCAGATTGCGCCCGTGGATGCGCGTGCCGGATATTTTGGTCGGCGGTCGAGTAATACGAAGGGGACGAATGCGACATCGACGCTCCACCGGGTTCGGCCGCGATCAAGCCGCAACCGGCGAGGTCGATATCAATCGGATATGGTTAAGAAAGGCGTAATCCCGGTAGGTTATGGTTATGATTCACTAGTAATCGCTAAGGATTAGTGGCCGCGGGCGACTGAGAGCACCTCTTCGGCGTGTCCCGGCACCCGGACTTTCGGCCAAATCCGAATGATGCGGCCGGCCGCGTCGATCAGGAAGGTCTTGCGAATGATGCCCATGTACTTGCGTCCATACATCGATTTCTCGCCCCACGCCCCATAAGCTGTGAGCATCCTTTTGGTTTCGTCGGACCCGAGTGCAATCGCGAGCTTATGCTTGGATATGAATTTGTCCTGTGCCTGCACGGGGTCGGCTGACACCCCCAGAATTGAGGTATTGGCCTTGGCGAATTCGGCGCGCAATCGGGTAAATGCAATCGCTTCCTTCGTGCAGCCGGGTGTGTCGGCCTTGGGATAGAAATAAAGGACGAGGTTTCTGCCGTTGAAGTCTTTCAGCGAGACTTTGCCTCCACCGGCGCGGGGCAGGGTAAAGGCCGGAGCCTTCGCACCCGCAACAGGGTCCCCCATGTGCCTTCCTTTCGTCGTTTTCGAGCGGTCATGTCGCAAATGCCATTTGCGTCGGAGGGGCGCAACGGGTTCTGCGGATATGGACCTTAAGCTGCCCCCAGTTATTGGTCTGGGTCCCATTAAAACACGCATGCTTTGTCAGACGCGAAGGACGCGACCGAGCGCATGACAGGTTCAGAGCACGAGCACGGAAACCGGGCCCACGCCGTCGCCGTGGGTCGCGCGCCGCGACGGCGGCGCATGGCGTATCGGCTTGGAGCCTGGCGGTGGAGCTGGAGCGCGCTGCATCGCGGGAGTTTCCGCTTTCTTCGCTCGCGGTTTGTAAAGCGGCTGCTCTGGGGTTCGGCGATCTGCCTCACGACCGTGACGCTCGCGGCGCTGGGTCTGTGGTGGCGCCTGTCCAGCGGCCCGATCGAGCTTGACTTAGCTACGCCCTGGTTGAAGGCGGCAATCGAGGAAAACTTCGGCGGCAATCGCAGTGTGGTCGTTGGAGGCACCCAGCTCGAGCGCGATGAACGAGGCCGTACATCTCTGCGCTTGCGGGACATCGTCGTTCGCGATGCTGACGGTACCATCGTTGCGAGTGCGCCCAAAGCGGAAGTCGGACTCTCGGGCAAGAGCCTCTTGATGGGGCGGCTGCGTGCTCAAAGCCTCAACCTCGTAGGCGCCGAGATGTCGGTACGAATTGAAACTGACGGCAGCCTTACCGTATTCGCCGGCGCCGACAAGCGACCAATAGCCACGGCGGCACCGGCCGCCGCTCCTTTGCCCTCTCGCGACGCGAGATCTGCGGCCGCGCCTCAAGGCGCTTTAAACGCAGAGTTTCAAAATCTCGCGGCCATCATGGCGCGGATTGACGCTGTCGGCGAGACAGGTCTTGATGGGCACGATCTGCGCGAACTTGGTCTCAAGAATGGAAATCTTGTTGTTGACGATCGGCGCAATGGAAAGCAATGGAAGTTTGATGGCATCAATGTGAGTCTGACGCGGCCCCGGCAGGGTGGCGTTGTTTTCCGGCTGGAATCCGACAACACCGAGCGTCCTTGGGTATTAAGCGCGGCGATGCGGCCGCTTTCCGACGGGGTGCGTGCGGTTGGCATCGAGGCGCGAAAGGTTTCGACCCGCGATATTCTGCTGGCATTGCGGATGAACACGGGCGAATTCGATGTCGACCTCCCGCTGTCGGCAAGTATTCGCGCCGAGATCTCGCCGGAAGGCACGCCGCAGATGGTGCAAGGTCAGCTCATTTCCGATGCTGGAACCATCGCAGAGCGGCAATACGACAGAATAAATCTGAACATCGACCACGCCGACTTTCGGTTCAATTGGGATGCGCGCCGGCGAAGCTTGATTGTGCCGTTCCAGATTCAATCGGGTGCTAATCAGTTTACCATGCGTGCCACGCTGGAGCCGGTGCCGGAGCAGGACGGAGTTTGGTTGCTCAACGTGGCGCGCGGAGACTCTGTGATCGATCCTGTCATACTGGCGCCCGGCGCAACACCAGACGATGAGGGGATAGCCATCAATCGCCTGTCAGCACGCGCACGCCTCGATACAAACCGCAAACGCATCGAGCTTGAGCAGGGCGATCTCAGCCGCATCGATACGCGCCCCTCGCATAATATCGGCATGGCCGTCACTGGAAGTCTGGACTATTCGGGGCCCGAGCCTTACGTCGCCTTTGGTGTTGCCGGCACGCGGATGCCTGTGTCGGCATTGAAGCGGCTTTGGCCATTTTTTGCCGCTGCCGAAGTTCGGGCATGGGTCGACGAGCATATCGCGGGCGGCATGGTCGAGCGCGTCGTTGTTGCCGGCAACGCGCCTCTGGCAGACTTCAAGCACAACGGACCGCCGATGCCGGACGACGGTCTGTCGGTCGATATCGAGACCAGCGGAACAACGGCGCGTCCCATCGCAAGTTTGCCGCCCATTCGCGACGCCGATCTCACCTTGCGCATTGTCGGCCGCAATGCCGTCGTCAGCCTCGGCCGCGGGACAGTCGAGGCGGCGCCGGGGCGAAAACTCAACATTGCCGGAGGTGTGTTCGAAGTGCCGGATACGCATCCCAAACCGGCACCGGCACGTGCGAATTTCCGTATCGACGGGGGCATGCCGGCCGCTGCCGCGCTGCTTTCGAGCGAGGGACTGCGCGATGAGGTTGGCATCACGCTTGATCCGGCATCGACGCGCGGCACGATTGCCGCCCAGGTTGCCGTGAAATTGGCAATCGCACGACCAATGCCGGAGGATGCTTCGAGCTATACGATCAATGCGGATCTCATCAACTTTGCTGCCGACAAAATGCTGCTCGGTCAGAAAGTCGAGGCCTCCACTCTCAAAGTCGCGGCAACAAGTGACGGGTTCCAGGTCAAAGGCGATGTCAAAATCAACGGCATGCCTGCAACGATCGACCTGCGCAAAAAGAAAGGCGACGCCAGCGCCGAACTGCGCATGCAGTCGACGATCGACGAGGCCGCCCGCCATCGGCTTGGCATGGATCTCGGCTCGGCAGTCACTGGCGCTATTCCCATCAAGGTCATCACTCGCGTCGGCGATAGCGTGAGCGATGAAGGCATGAGTGTGGAAGCCGATCTCACGCCAGTAAAGATCGACAATCTTTTGCCTGGGTGGGTGAAAGCCGCCGGCAGGCCGGCGCGCGCCACCTACACAATGGTAAAAAATAACAAGGCGGTTCGTTTCGATGATCTGAGCATCGACGGCTCAGGCGCGACCGTGCGCGGCTCGGTCGAATTCGACAGTACGAACGAACTTGTATCGGCAAACTTTCCTGTCTTCGCGATGTCCGATGGTGACAAGCTGACGCTGAAAGCCGACCGTGGCACCGACGGTGCACTGCGGGTAGCGATGCGCGGCGATATTTATGACGGCCGAAATTTCGTGAAGTCGTCTTTGGCCTCAACGGACAAGGGCAAACAAAAGCAGGACGATCTCGATCTCGATATCAAGGTCGGCACCGTCGCAGGCCATAACGGCGAGACTTTGCGTGGCCTTGACCTGAGATTATCTCGCCGGGGCGGCCGCATCCGCAGTTTTTCAATGACAAGCAAAATCGGACGCGACACCCCGCTCAACGGCGACCTTCGCGTGCGCGCGCGCGACAACCATCAAGTTATCTATTTTGAAACGGATGATGCCGGTTCGCTGTTCCGGTTTACCGATATGTATCCGCGCATGTTTGGCGGCCAAATGTGGGTCGCGCTCGACCCGCCGACCCAGGAACAAACGCCCCAGGTCGGAACGCTCTACATTCGCAGCTTTGCGGTGCGCGGGGAACCGGCGCTTGAAAGGGTGGTGTCGGGAGCGCCTGGCACCGCGGGGGCGAGCGGAGTCGACTTCAGCGAGATGCGCGCTGACTTTACCCGCTTTCCCGGAAAAATGTCGGTCCGAGATGGCGTTGTGCGCGGCCCGCTGGTCGGCGCCACGGTTGAAGGTAACATCGACTACACACGCGATGACGTGCATCTGCGCGGTACGTTCGTCCCCTTCTATGGCCTCAACAATATGTTCGGGCAAATTCCGATCGTCGGCCTGTTCCTCGGTGGCGGCAACAAGGAAGGCCTGCTCGGTATCAATTATGAAGCGGTTGGCCCGCCCGGTGCCCCGCGCATAACGGTCAATCCCGTCAGCGCGATAGCGCCCGGTCTGTTGCGCAAATTTATCCCGTCGCCGGGGTCATTCGATCCCAACTTCCTGCCGCCGACGCGGTGATCTATTTGCGTTTGAGCTGGAAGTGTCGTTTTTTTCCGAACGATAGAATATGTACGCCTTCGGGTGTTGCGTTGCCGTTCGAAAGAGTCATCTTCTCGTCAACGACGACCGTGCCATTCAATCTGATGCCGCCGCTTTTGATTTGGCGCCGCGCTTCACTTGTTGAAGCTACTGCGCCGGTCGCCACCGCGGCATTGAGAATACCGATACCGTTCTCGATTTCGACGGTCGGCAGTGTTTCCGCCGGCGCGCCTTCCTCGAAGGTTTTCCGGGCGGTCTCCGCGGCCTGATCGGCGGCTGCACGACCATGCACAAGCGCGGTTGCTTCAGTGGCGAGCACTTTCTTCGCCTCGTTGATCTCACTGTCTTTCAGCGCGGCCAGACGTGCGATTTCTCCGAGAGGTAGCACCGTGAAGAGCCTGAGAAAGCGAGCGACGTCGCCGTCCTCGGTATTGCGCCAGTATTGCCAATAGTCGTAGGGGCTCACCAGGTCGGCATTGAGCCACACCGCCCCGGCTGCCGTTTTTCCCATTTTCGCGCCGGAGGAGGTGGTGATCAGCGGCGCTGTAAGCGCAAACAGCTGCGCATTCTGCATACGACGCCCAAGGTCGATGCCGTTGACGATATTGCCCCACTGATCGGAACCGCCCATTTGCAGAATGCACTCATATCTCTTGTTGAGTTCGACGAAATCATAAGCCTGCAAGACCATATAATTGAATTCGAGGAACGAGAGTTCCTGCTGCCGATCGAGCCTTAGCTTCACCGAGTCAAAGGACAACATCCGGTTGACCGAGAAATGTCGGCCCACGTCGCGCAGGAAGTCGATATAGTTGAGCTTGTTCAGCCAGTCGGCATTATTGGCCATGACCGCGTTGCCGCCAGCCCCTTCGAATTTCAGGAACTTCGAAAAAATAGCGCGGATGCCTTTGAGATTTTCGTTGATCGCGTCATCGGTGAGAACGCGGCGGCTTTCGTCCTTGCCGGACGGATCGCCGACGCGCGTCGTGCCGCCACCCATCAGCGCGATTGGGCGATGCCCGGTTTGCTGTAGCCAGTACAACATCATGATCGGCAACAGCGAGCCGATGTGCAGCGAGGCCGCGGTGCAATCGAAGCCTATATAGGCGGTTATCGCGCCAGCCTTGGCTCGCGCATCCAGCGCCTCCGGCTCCGAGACCTGGTGGATGAAGCCGCGCTCGGCCAGAACCTTAAGAAAATCGGATTTGTAGGCGCTCATCGATCTACCCATTGATAGCGGCCCGGTATTCCGACTGACGCTGGGTCGCTGCCTGGTGGCGGGTGGTGTAACAGGTCCGGCGTCGGATTCAACCAACGCATGATCGCGGAACGTAACAACTGTTTCTGGCCAAGCTCATGCGCGACGAATAAAGGGGCAGCCCTCATTTTTTCCTTTTTAGAAACGCCGCACAAAATCCCGCATCGAATTCCCGGTAGTTGTTGGTAATCTCTTCGCCCTTGCGAATGGTGCGACGTGCGACGATGTGCCCGTTATGCCAATGGGTATTGGCGTTGTCGGAATGGTTCATGTGGTGGTCGTGGTCGCTGGTCAGCAGGATTTCGCCATCCACCCGGTATCCGTAGTTCCAGATGTAGTCGCGCGCGGGCTTGGGCAATTTTGCGAATTGCGTCGGTGAGTAAACCCGATCGAAACCATCGACGAACCGCCAGACCTTTGTGCCTTTGCGAATAACCTGGCCCGCAAAAACACCCAGTCCGTGGATGGCGCTTTTATCAAGGTAAGTCTTGACGAGAAGCATGATTTACAATGCGGACGGCGAATCCGCTTGCCACCAATTCTAACGCCAGACCTTCAAACCCCGCAAACCGGTCCAGTGCCGAATTTCACGCCGCCGGCTTGCGCTCGGTCTTTAGCCGCTTGTCGAGGTAGGCGCTGATCGAAGTAAGCAGCGCTTCTACCTTTCCGTCAAAGAAATGGTTGGCGCCTTGCACAACCTTTTGCTCGATCACGATGCCCTTCTGGGTCTTGAGCTTGTCCACCAGGGTGGTGACATCCTTGTGCGGCACGACGGCATCCTTGTCGCCATGAATAATCAGACCCGACGACGGGCAGGGCGCCAGGAACGAGAAGTCATAAAGGTTTGCGGGTGGGCATATCGAAATAAATCCCTCGATCTCCGGTCGGCGCATCAACAACTGCATGCCGATCCAGGCGCCGAATGAGAAACCTGCGATCCAGCAGCTCTTCGCCTCCGGATTGATGGTTTGCGCCCAGTCAAGCGCCGAAGCCGCGTCGGACAATTCGCCCTGGCCATGATCGAACGACCCCTGACTGCGCCCCACGCCACGAAAATTGAAGCGCAGCGCGGAAAATCCGCGATGAACGAAGGCGTAGTACAGCTGGTAAATGATCGGGTGGTTCATCGTCCCGCCGAACTGCGGGTGCGGATGAAGGATGATGGCGATTGGCGCGTTTTTCTGCCTTGCAGGATGATATCGCCCCTCAATGCGTCCGGCAGGGCCGGCGAAGATAATCTCGGGCATTGCTATTGTCCTCGAACCGGGCTTGCCAGCCTTGGCTGGTGGCATCTGGATATGTGCAGCCTCATGGAACTACTAAACTGGCCGTTTAGTTTAGAATTATTCTAATTATATGAATTCCGCTGTTCCCAGCCACAACACACGCTATAAGGGCCGGACGATTTCGGGCTTCTACCACGATCCCCGGGGCGAAAAGCAAGCTTTTTGCGGGATCTAAATGCAAGACGGTAATTAGGTATTGGCAAAAGCCATGGCCGAGCGAGCTTATTTCGATTGGAACGCCACCGCGCCTTTGCGGGCGGAGGCTCGCGATGCCATGCGCGAGGCTTTGGGGCACACCGGCAATGCCTCTTCAGTGCATGCAGAGGGACGCGCTGTCCGCCAGTTGGTGGAGGAGGCTCGTTCAAAAGTTGCGAAATTGGTCGGGGCGGAAGCCAGGAACGTCACGTTCACGAGCGGCGCCACCGAAGCGAACATGATGGCACTGACCGCCGCGATCGAGATCGGTGGCCGGAGGGCTTTGCGTGACCGTCTGTTCGTGTCGGCGATCGAACATCCTTCGGTGCGCAGCGGTGGACGTTTTGCTGCCGGGGATGTCGAAGAGTTGCCGGTCACCGGTAACGGCGTTGTCGATCTCGTCGCTCTTACAAACGCCCTTGAAAAGTCCGAACGTCCGTTGGTGTCGATCATGCTCGCCAACAATGAAACCGGCGTGATCCAGCCCATCGCACAAATCGCCGCGATCGTGCACGCGGCTTCCGGTGTGCTGCATGTGGATGCCGTACAGGGCGCCGGCCGAATCGACTGCAACGTTGCGACACTCGGCGCTGACCTTGTGAGCCTGTCCTCGCACAAACTCGGCGGTCCGCAGGGCTCTGGGGCATTGATCAGCTGCGGCGACATCCATATCGCCGAGCCTCTGATAAAAGGTGGCGGCCAGGAGCGGGGCCGGCGAGCGGGGACCGAGAATGTCGCCGCTATCGCTGGCTTCGGCGCGGCCTGCGCCGCTGTAAACCCGACCGAGGCGGAGCGAACCGCGCTTCTGCGCGATCGGCTGGAAGAAGGCATCGCGGCCGCGACGCCGGGTGCCGTGATATTCGGCAAGTCCGCGCCGCGCCTTCCGAACACGACGCTCTTCGCGGTGCCGGGTCTTAAGGCGGAGACTGCAGTAATTGCATTTGATCTCAATGGGATAGCGGTTTCGTCCGGCTCCGCCTGCTCCTCCGGCAAGGTTCAGGCCTCGCACGTGCTGAGCGCGATGGGTGTCGAGCCGGCAATGACCCGCAGCGCCGTGCGCGCGAGCATTGGTTGGAGCACCGGCGAGGCCGAGGTCGCTCAATTCCTGAAAACTTGGAAAACGCTTACGGGATCATTACTTAAGGAGAAACGTGGCATCGCCGCCTGAGCGGCGTGCGACACGCGACCCACATCGTCAACCATGGGAACCAGCGCACCAGAATAGCGCGAACACCATAACCGACAAATCCAACCCGCGGTCCTTGCAACCGTGAGCGGAGGGAAGAATGCCGGCCGTACAAGAGACCGTCGAACAGGTTCGCCGTATCGACGTTGATCAATACAAATACGGGTTCGTGACCGATATCGAATCCGAGAAGGCTCCCAAGGGTCTTTCGGAAGATACCGTTCGATTTATTTCGGCCAAGAAGAACGAGCCGCGATGGATGCTCGATTGGCGGCTGGAGGCTTTTAAGCGCTGGCTGACCTTGCGCGAGCCGACCTGGGCGCGCGTGAACTATCCGAAGATCGATTACCAGAATGCCTATTATTATTCGGCACCGAAGAAGAAGGCGCTGGCCTCGCTCGATGAGGTCGATCCCGAGATCCTCAAGACCTACGAGAAGCTGGGCATTCCGTTGCGCGAGCAGGAAATCCTTGCCGGCGTCGTGCGCCCCGAGGGGGAACGACGCGTGGCTGTGGACGCGGTGTTTGATTCCGTGTCAGTCGCCACAACCTTCAAGGAAGAGCTGAAAAAAGCCGGCGTGATCTTCCTGCCGATGTCGGAAGCGATCCGCGAACATCCCGAGCTGGTGAAAAAGTATCTTGGTTCGGTGGTGCCGACCTCCGACAATTTCTTCGCGACCCTGAATTCCGCCGTGTTCTCAGACGGCTCGTTCGTCTATGTGCCGCCGGGCGTGCGCTGCCCGATGGAGCTCTCTACCTATTTCCGCATCAATGAGGCAAATACGGGCCAGTTCGAGCGCACGCTGATCATCGCCGAAAAGGGCGCGTATGTCAGTTATCTCGAAGGCTGTACCGCGCCGATGCGCGATGAGAACCAGCTTCATGCCGCTGTGGTCGAACTGGTCGCGCTTGACGATGCTGAGATCAAATATTCGACCGTGCAGAACTGGTACCCCGGCGATGCCGATGGCAAAGGTGGCATCTTCAACTTCGTTACCAAGCGCGGCGACTGTCGCGGCGCGCGTTCGAAGATTTCCTGGACGCAGGTTGAGACCGGCTCGGCGATCACATGGAAATATCCGAGCTGCATCCTGCGCGGCGATCATTCGCGCGGCGAATTCTATTCAATCGCAATTTCGAACGGCCACCAGCAGGTCGACAGCGGCACCAAGATGCTCCATCTCGGCAAGAATACGACCAGCCGCATCATTTCCAAGGGTATCGCGGCTGGAAAATCGAATAACACCTATCGCGGACTCGTCTCCGCGCATCGCAAGGCCAAAGGTGCACGCAATTTCACTAATTGCGACTCGCTGCTGATAGGCCACGAATGCGGCGCACACACCGTGCCCTATATTGAGGCGAAGAATTCCTCGGCAATTTTCGAGCACGAGGCGACGACGTCGAAAATTTCCGAGGACATGCTGTTCTATTGCCGGCAGCGCGGAATGTCGGCGGAGGAGGCGACTGCGCTGGTGGTCAACGGTTTCGTCAAGGATGTGCTTCAGCAGTTGCCGATGGAATTTGCGGTAGAAGCGCAAAAACTGATTTCGATCTCTCTGGAAGGAAGCGTGGGTTAATCGAATGGCGTTTCTTGAAGTCAACAATCTGCATGTCGAGGTCGAGGACAAGAAGATCCTCAACGGCTTGACGTTGTCTGTCGACAAGGGCCAGGTCGCTGCCATCATGGGTCCGAATGGCTCCGGAAAGTCGACTCTCGCCTATGTGCTGGCCGGCAAGGATAACTACAAGGTCACCGAAGGCGACGTTTTGCTCGACGGGGAAAGCATTCTCGGTATGGCGCCCGACGAACGCGCGGCCAAAGGCATGTTTCTTGCGTTCCAGTATCCCGTGGAAGTCCCCGGCGTCGCCACGATGACGTTCCTGCGCACCGCGCTCAACGCTCAGCGCAAAACGCGCGGGCAGGACGAATTGTCAACGCCGGACTTTATGAAGCTGGTGCGCGACACAGCCGGCCATCTCGGTATTAGCCCGGACATGCTTCGACGTGCGGTCAATGTCGGCTTTTCAGGCGGCGAGAAGAAACGCAATGAAATTTTGCAGATGGCGGTGCTGCAGCCGCGGCTCGCGGTGCTCGACGAAACGGATTCCGGCCTTGATATCGACGCGCTCAAGATTGTCGCCGACGGTGTCAATCGGCTGCGCTCGCCCGACCGTTCGATGGTGGTGATAACGCACTATCAACGCCTGCTGAACTACATCGTGCCCGACGTCGTGCATGTGCTGGCCAAGGGCCGGGTGGCGAAGTCGGGTGGCAAAGAGCTCGCGCTTGAGCTGGAGGCCAAGGGGTATGCCCAATTTCAGGGCGAGGCGGCCTGATGAACGTCGACGCGCGCGCCACTAAAAACCCGGCCGAACTGGCGCTCAGCGCTGCCTTTGCGGCGGCACGCAACAAGCTGCCGGGCAAAGGTCCTGTCGCCGCGCTACGTGAGGATGCCTTCCGCCGTTTCGATGCCAGTGGCTTGCCGCATCGTCGCATCGAGGAGTGGAAATACACCGATCTGCGCGCGCTCATGCGCGAAGCCAAGCCTTTGGCGGAGCCCGCCAGGACGACAGGCAAAGTGGCAGGGCTCTCCGGTGTTGAGGCGAGCTGCATCGCCATCGTCAATGGCCGCTACGAGCCGGGTTGGAGCGATTTCAACTCGCACGATCCGGGCATAATGCTGACAGAGCTTTTCGCTTTTGCAGCCGAGGGAGCGACCTACCGTCTCGGCGATGTGCCTGGCAAGGACGATACCGCGCTTTCACTCAATACTGCCTTCATGACCGGTGGCGTTGTCCTGCGCGTCAAGAAAGGCGCCAGCATCGAAAAACCGATCCATATCGCTCATATATTCGCCGGCCGCTCGGGAGCAGCGGTGTATCCACGGGCCGTCGTGATCGTCGAGGCTGGCGCGCGGCTGACACTGATCGAAAGTTTTGATGGCCCCGACCGCGTCGACTATCAGGTCAATTCGGCGCTCGAGCTTGTTATCGGGGAGAGTGCGCATGTCGATCATATCAAGGTTGGTCGCGACGGGGACGCTGCGTTGCGAATTTCGACTTTGGGCGTGACGGTCGAGGGAAAAGCCGACTATCGGGATTTTGCCTTCACGACCGGTGGCGCCGTCGTGCGCAACCAGACCTTCGTACGGTTTGGCCGCGAAGGGACCCAAGCATCGATCAGCGGAGCGACGCTGATCAAGAATCGGCAACACGTCGACAATACCTTGGTCATCGAGCATGCGGCGAGCGGGTGCACCAGCCGTGAGCGATTCAGATCGGTTCTTGACGGCGAAAGCCACGGCGTCTTCCAGGGCAAGATCGTGGTCGAGCCGCGGGCACAAAAGACCGACGCCAAGATGGCGAGTCACGCATTGCTTCTGTCTGATGCGGCGGAAGCCGACAACAAGCCGGAACTGGAAATCTTCGCCGATGACGTGCAATGCGGGCATGGCGCGACCGCAGGGGCACTCGACAGCGGGCTCAAGTTCTACCTGATGTCGCGGGGCATTCCCGAGAAGCAGGCGGAGGCTTTGTTGATCCAGGCTTTCGTGGGCGAGGCGATCGAAGACATCGCACACGAAAATGTTCGTGAGGCGCTTGTGCAGGCATCAGTCAAATGGCTGGACGGGCGGGCATGACAATGCATCCTGCGGTGAGCAATGGATCCTATGATGTCGCCCGCATCCGCGAGGATTTTCCTGCGTTGGCGCTGCAGGTCTACGGCAAGCCGCTGGTCTATCTCGACAACGCCGCCTCGGCGCAAAAGCCAAAGCAAGTCCTCGACCAGCTACAGAGGGCTTACACCCAGCAATATGCCAACGTGCATCGCGGGCTTCATTATCTCGCCAACGAGGCGACCGAGGCTTACGAGGCGGCACGGGAGACCGTACGCGCTTTTCTTAATGCCGAGCGCAAGGAAGAAATCATCTTCACGCGAAACGCAACCGAAGCAATCAATCTCGTTGCCTATACCTTCGGCCGCGAGCGCATCAAGGCGGGCGATGAAATCGTGCTCTCGATCATGGAGCATCATTCCAATATCGTGCCCTGGCATTTTCTGCGCGAGCGTCAAGGCGCGGTGATCAAATGGGCGCCGATCGATGATGACGGAAATTTCCTCCTCGACGAATTTGAGAAGCTACTTACGCCTCGAACCAAGATGGTGGCGATTACCCACATGTCGAACGCACTTGGCACCATCGTGCCGGTGAAAGATGTTGTGCGGATTGCGCATGCACGTGGCATTCCGGTGCTGCTCGACGGAGCGCAGGCGGCTGTTCACATGGATGTCGACGTACGCGACATCGGGTGTGATTTCTATGTGTTTACCGGGCACAAGGTATACGGGCCGACGGGCATCGGCGCGCTCTACGGAAAGTATGAACATCTTGCCGCGATGCCGCCATTCAATGGCGGCGGCGAAATGATTCACGAGGTGTTTGAGGACCGAATTACTTACGGCCAGCCGCCCTACAAGTTCGAGGCCGGTACGCCGGCAATCGTGCAGGCCATTGGGCTTGCTGCTGCAATCGACTACGTCAATTCGGTTGGCAAGCCGCGCATTCGCAAGCACGAGAACGGATTGATCAAGTACGCGCACGAGCGGCTCGGCCAGATCAACTCGCTTCGCATTGTCGGCAATGCGCCGGACAAGGGGCCGATCGTGTCATTCGAGATGAAAGGCGCGCACCCGCACGACGTTGCAACCATCATCGACCGCGGGGGTGTCGCCGTGCGCGCCGGAACTCATTGCGTGATGCCGCTGCTGGCGCGGTACGGACTGACAGCCACCTGCCGGGCCTCGTTCGGCATGTATAATACGAAGGATGAGGTGGATACTCTCGCCGCCTCACTCGTCAAGGCGCAGGAATTCTTGCATGACCGATGATACGTCCGACAGTGCACCTGTGGCGGAGAAGGCTCCGGAAAATGCTGCGGTCGTCGGGTCACCGGCGCTGCCGCCCGACGAACTCAACAAGCTCACCGATGACATCATCGCGGGGCTTAAGACCGTCTATGACCCGGAAATACCGGCTGACATCTACGAGCTCGGTCTGATCTATAAAATCGATATCGGCGACGACCGAACCGTGAAAATCGACATGTCATTGACATCCCCCAATTGTCCGGCCGCGCAGGATCTGCCGGTCATGGTGGAGAATGCCGTATCGAGCGTGCCGGGTGTGAAAGAGACCAAAGTCGCGATCGTCTGGGAACCGCCCTGGGACCCGAGCCGGATGTCGGACGAGGCCCGTTTAGTGCTCAATATGTGGTGAGTTACATTTTTTGAACGAAGACACTAGATAAAGGCGAGAACAAGAGGACGGCCATGGCGACTGCGCGACCCCGACCCCAGGTGATGCGGCTCACCGATGCCGCCGCAATGCGCATCAAGGATGTGATGGCGCGAGCCACCAAACCGGTTGCCGGCGTACGCGTCGGTGTCAAGAATGGCGGTTGCGCGGGCCAAGAATACACCATGGAATACGCCGACGCGATCCGGCCCACCGACGAGGTCGTCGAGGATAAGGGCGTCAAGATTCTTATCGACCCGAAAGCGGTGCTGTTCCTGCTCGGTACCGAGATGGACTACAAGACCGAGAAATTGTCGGCCCAGTTTATTTTCAACAATCCGAACCAGACCAGCGCCTGCGGGTGTGGCGAGTCGGTGCAGCTCACCCCGGCGAAAGGCGCAGAGTAGCGCGATCAGGCCACTTGCGTGGCGGCATTGTCGGCGGCGACTTCCGGGTCCGTCTCACACATCACGCGGTTGCGGCCGTGACGCTTGGCGGCATAAAGGCATTCATCGGCACGCTCGATTAGCGACTGGGCATCGTCGCCATTGTGCAGTGAGGCAACCCCG
This sequence comes from Pseudolabrys sp., assembly GCA_035626335.1. Classification (GTDB taxonomy): domain Bacteria; phylum Pseudomonadota; class Alphaproteobacteria; order Rhizobiales; family Xanthobacteraceae; genus Pseudolabrys. Next base: position 73,657 of record DASPNW010000018.1, on the reverse strand, counting down.
ATCGAAATCGTTACCCGGCCCAGATGCTCGCCGGTCGAACGCTTCATCAGTTCTTTCTCCATAACCGCGCGTCGAATGTGGTCGGCGACAGTGACTGCCGCGCGCAGAACCGTGTTCGGAAGAACGACGGCAAATTCCTCGCCGCCGTACCGTGCCGCGGTATCTTTACCCTTGACGTTGTGTTTGACGGACATCGCCACCAGACGCAAGACCTGGTCACCGGTCAGATGGCCGTAGCTGTCGTTGAAGTTTTTGAAGTGATCAATGTCGGTGAGCATCAGCGAAAGGGGTTCGTCCGTAGTAACCGCATGCGCAATGGCTTTCTCCAACGCAATATCGAAAAATTTTCTGTTGGCAAGTTGTGTCAGAGGATCAGTGAGGCTTTCGGTGCGAACCGCTTCGAGACTTTCCTGTAATTCGTCGATTTCCCGCTTTGAAGCGGAGAGGCGTTGCTCCAGTTGTCGGTTGGACACCTCCATCGTTTTCGTGGTCTGCACAAGGCTTTCGACAATCGCGCGCAGACCCTCGCGATCCTTTGATCGATCGAGTTGTTCGGTCGCGCCGACGAGGCTCTCGGTATAGCTGGTGGTGGAACCGACCGCGGCGTCGATCATCGCCATGACTTGTTCGATCTCGCCTTTGACCATACTGCCGACCTGGTCGATGCGTTCTGTCAGTCGCGCTGGCGACATGAAGTTTTCGTAGATGTGCGTCAGATCGGCTTCGGAAATTGTCCCCTTGGTCTTGAGGATCGCATTGACCTGCTGGTTCAGCGCCGGGTGATAACCTGTCGCGTAGGCGTACCAGATTTCATAATTTCGCGGAGTCGCGGCCTGGCGCAGCGCCTTCATTTGTCCGAGCGCAATGTCCGCGAACGCGATCGTGCGTTCGTAATCTTCGGCACGCCCGGTCATTGCCAATACCCCCCAGCTGCAAGCCTGTGCTTGCGGAGGACACATAAGGCGCCTCGTTGCGAACGTATGTGACGGAAGTGAATAGGGGGTAAATTTGGAACTTACGATGCAACTTGTAGTCGCGCAGGCCGCCCAGCTGTCAGGCTTTGACTGGCCGCAGCAAGAAAGCCGGCAAATGGCCGGTTTCCGTTTCTTCCGTTCGCGGAGGATGCGAGGGCAAGTTGCGGGCAGGCGTTTCTTTTTTTGCCCGATGCGCTGGTTTGCGGTCACGCTGCCGATGGCGCGGGCCGGTGGCGGGTGGTCGTTCGCTTTTTTGGGACGGCCCGCTCTGCGGCGTTTCGGTAGACGCCGGCTTGCCCATCCACGGGATCGTCTGGCCGATCAGACGCTCGATGGCGCCAACCGATTTGCTGTCGACCGGGGCGACGATGGTGATTGCCGTACCGCTTCGCCCGGCGCGCCCGGTGCGGCCGATGCGATGAACGTAGTCGTCCGGGTGATGCGGTACATCAAAATTGAATACGTGGCTGACTTCAGGAATATCGAGACCGCGCGCGGCGACGTCCGATGCGATCAACAACTCGACTTCACCGCGACGGAAACGGTCGAGCGCCGCCATGCGTGCCGGTTGATCCATATCGCCGTGCAAAGCGACCGCGTTGAATTGATGACGCAGCAGTGAACGATGTAAGTTAGCGACTTCGCGTTTGCGATTGCAAAAGATAATGGCGTTCTTGAAACCGGCGGCGGCACGGATCAGCTGACGTAGCGTCTCGCGTTTCTCGTGTGGATCTCGGCCGGTGGGCACGAGCAACTGCGTGATGGTCGTAGCTGCTGTCGCGGGCTTGGTTACTTCGACGCGGACCGGATTGTGCAGAAAATTATCGGCGATGCGCTGAATCTCGGGAGGCATCGTCGCGGTAAAGAAAAGAGTTTGGCGGGTGAACGGTACCAGTTTGCCAATGCGCTCGATGTCGGGAATGAAACCCATGTCGAGCATGCGGTCGGCTTCGTCGATAATCAGAAGCTCGCAGCCGGACAAGAGCAGCCGTCCGCGTTCAAAGTGGTCGAGCAGGCGACCTGGAGTGGCGATCAGCACATCGACGCCGCGCAGCAACTTGGCATCCTGATCGTCGTACGAAACCCCGCCGATGATCAGCGCGACGTTGAGCTTGTGGTTCTTGCCGTATTTCTCGAAATGCTCGGCGACCTGCGCGGCAAGTTCGCGCGTCGGCTCGAGAATAAGCGTGCGCGGCATACGCGCGCGGGCGCGCCCTTTTTCCAACATCGTCAGCATTGGAAATACGAACGCGGCGGTCTTGCCGGTTCCGGTTTGCGCGATACCGAGCACGTCGCGCCGTGCAAGCACGTGCGGAATAGCCTGGTCCTGAATGGGGGTGGGGGACTTGTAGCCGGCCGCTCCGATGGCCGTGAGAACCTTGGCTGATAAGCCGAGATGGGAAAAAGGCATATACCCTCAGAAGCCGTCCAGATCGCGCCGGACTAAAAAACCGATTGCTTTGCGCGGGGGGCGACCGAATCCTAAAGTCTGATCGGTTGCCCCGGAACATAGGGTGCGAAGGGCTAAAGTCAATGCTTCCGCATCGCTTAAACCGTATTAATTCTTAATCTTTTCGCACTGGAGCGCATGATGGCGCCTGTTTTGCCGCTCGTCCTTGTACCGGGGCTGTTGTGTAGTGCCCGGCTTTATGCGCCGCAAATAGCAGCGCTCTGGCCATTCGGGCCGGTCATGGTGGCAGATCACCGCCGCGATGCAGACATGGGCGCGATTGCCGCTCGCATTCTTGCCGATGCACCGCCGCGGTTCGCACTCGCCGGTCTCTCCATGGGCGGTCACATCTCCTTCGCCATGTTGCGACTAGCCCCAGAGCGCATCGCCAAGCTTGCGCTTCTCGATACCTCGGCGCGACCGGATAGCGCAGATCAATCCGCTGGACGTGAAAAATTGATCGCCTTGACGCAAGCGGGCAAATTCGACGATGTGGTCGAGACGCTTGCATTGCGTTTCCTGCACCGTAGCAAGCACAATGACGAGACATTCAAAGGCATTGTGCGAAAGATGGCCGACGACACCGGACCACAGGCTTTTGTACGTCAGGAAAAGGCTATCATGTCGCGGCAGGATTCCCGGCCGATGCTCGCAACAATCCATTGCCCAACGCTGGTATTGGTTGGTGACGGCGACGAACTAACGCCGCCCGAACTGTCGAAAGAAATCTGCGCCGGTATTTCAGGCGCGCGCCTGGTCGTTGTGCCAGGCTGCGGACATCTATCCACCGTCGAGAAACCCGACGCGGTGAATGCGGCGCTCGCCGAATGGCTCTCCGCCTGAACGGCTCGCACGCGTAAGAAAATGAATTGTGCAATGCTTTCCGGGGTTCGTCCCTTTGCGTTCACGCGGGCGGACGCCTATAGCAAGCATCGGAAATATTCGCGGGAATAGGCAATGCGCACGCAGGTCGGAATTATTGGAGCGGGCCCCGCCGGTCTTATGCTGGGGCGGCTTCTGCACCTGCAGGGCGTCGAATCGATCATCGTCGAAAATCGGAGCCGCGATTATATCGAAAACCGCATTCGAGCCGGCTTGATCGAGCACTGGGCCGCCGATCTCCTTGCCGACGTTGGTGTGGGTGCGCGACTCAAACGCGAGGGCATGCCGCACTGGGGCATCAATATCGGGATCAGCGGCGACCTCCACCGCATCGACTTCAAATCTCTCGTGAACAAAAGAGTGACGATTTACGGCCAGCAAGAAGTCGTGAAGGATCTGGTTGAGCGCCGGCTCGCGGATAGCGGCCCGTTGCTGTTCGAGGTTGATGACGTTGCTGTCACCGATCTGAAATCGCAGAAGCCAAAAATCAAATTCAGCCACGATGGTCGCGTAAAGGAGATCGATTGCGATTTCATTGCCGGGTGTGACGGATTTCATGGAATTTGCCGGCCGAGCGTCCCAGACGGGGTGCTCAGCGTGTTCGAGCGCGACTATCCATTCGGTTGGCTCGGCATATTGTCGGAGAGCCCGCCGCCGGATCACGAATTGATCTATTCCTATACCGACCGCGGCTTTGCCCTTTACACGATGCGTTCGCCGACCTTGGCTCGGCTTTATCTGCAATGTGACCACGACGAGGATATTGAGAATTGGCCCGACGACCGCGTGTGGGACGAATTGCATAAAAGACTAGGCGGTGCGCGCAAACTCGCCGAAGGCAACATACTGCAAAAAGGCATCACGCCGATGCGAAGCTTCGTGGTCGAGCCAATGCAGTATGGGCGGCTGTTCCTTGCCGGTGACAGCGCCCATATCGTGCCGCCGACGGGTGCCAAGGGCATGAACCTTGCTTTCGCCGATGTGATGATGCTGTCGCGCGCGTTGGAAGACTTCTACAAACACAAGCGAAGTGATCGGCTGGATAATTATTCGAAGGCTTGTTTGCGGCGAGTCTGGTATGCGCAGCGTTTCTCCTGGTGGATGACCCAAATCATGCACCGTTTCCCGAATGAATCGGCATTCGACCGCCGCCGCCAGCTCTCCGATCTTGACTATCTGACCAGTTCGAAGGCCGCAGCGACGTCACTGGCAGAGCAATACGTCGGGCTGCCGCTGGATTAATCGCCGAGGACCGAGCGGAGCGGGCGCCGCAAAATAGCGATGATGGTTGCGGATAAGGCCGAGACAAGCGCGAGCATCAGGAAGAAGTACGGTTTTTCCATTTTCGACCAGAATGTGCCGAGATAGCCGGCCAGGAACCCGCCGACAAAGCTCGTCGAAAGCCATACGCCCATCATCATCGACAGCAACGATGTCGGCGCGATCTTGGTTATCAGCGAGAGGCTTGTCGGCGAGACATAGAGTTCGCCGATTGTAATGACGACGAAAAAGGCGAGCAGCCACAGCCAGCTTGCTTTGCCGTCGCCGGCGCTCCAGGCCGCCGCCGTCATAACAAGATAGGCGAGGGCGTTGATCAGGCAGCCAATTGCGAGCTTTGTGGCGGTCGACGGTTCGTTATTTCCCTGGCGGCGCCATAACGCGACAATGAATGGTGTGAAGGCGAAAATCATGAAGGGGTTGAACGCCTGAAACCACGTCACCGGAATTTCGCCGCCCAAAAATTGGCGGTCGGTAAACTGATCGGCCCACAGTGTGATCGTGTTGCCTTGCTGTTCGTAGGTCGCCCAAAACAGGCTGATCGGTGCAAACAGCAGGAAAATGGCGATGATCGACTGCCACGCAGTTCGATCAAGCGGCGCCTTTGCCGCTGCCCGCTTTTCAAAAGCGTCCTTCGGCAGGTGTGGCGTTGCCACTAAATATATGATGAGGCCAAGCGTCATTCCGACACCGGCGGCAGCAAATCCGTAATGCCAACCGACCCGTTCGCCAAGCGTGCCGCAGATCAATGGGGCGAGAAACGCGCCAAGATTGATGCCGACATAGAAAATGGAAAAGGCACGATCACGCCGGCGGTCGCCAGGAGCGTAGAGTGCGCCGACCTGGGTCGAGATGTTCGGTTTAAAAGCGCCGTTACCGAGAATAAGGAAACCGAGCGCGAACAAAAAAAGTTGCTCGAACGCCATCATGAAGTGACCGACAGCCATCAACGTTGCGCCGATGATGACAGTACGACGCTGGCCAAGCACACGGTCGGCCAAAAGCCCTCCGAGGATCGGCGTCAAATAGACCAGTCCGGTGTAAAAGCCGTAGATTTGCGAGGCCAGCGGCTGCGGCGCGAGCGGTCCGAACACCGATTCCAGCACGTTTTGGAAGCCAGCAAGTCCGAACACCTCGCCTGTGCGCTGTGGTGCAAACAGATGTTTGAGCATGTAGAGCACGAGGAGTGCCCGCATCCCATAATACGAGAAGCGCTCCCACATTTCTGTCGCGAAGAGATAGGCGAGTCCCCGTGGGTGACCGAAAATTTCTCGACTCGCGCTATGGTTGTATGCTTGAAACGCGCGTTCTGAAGTCATGGGTACTGCGGACACGATCCTTAAGGAGCGAAACAATAACACATCACGATAAAGACGTTTTCCAATGGCGGCACTCAGTGTACGCTTTTAACAAGCGTGACCGGGGAGGGACGGCACGCAAACAGAGGACTGCAATGTAATGATGAGGATTCGTAGCGGCACAATTTTCGGACTGGCGATGGTGTTTGCGGTCTTGTTTGCCGGAAATGCGCCCGCCCAGGTCGAGTATCCGAATCGACCGATCCATTTCATCGTCGGCTTTGCCGCCGGCGGCGGCAACGACTTGTTCGCTCGCCTGGTGGTGCAAAAATTTCAGGAGAATACCGGCGCAACCGCGGTGATCGAAAATCGCGTGGGTGCTGGCGGCCGAATTGCTGCCGAATTCGCGGCGCGTCAGCCGGCGGACGGCTACACGGTTCTGGTCGGCGCCACCGGGCAGATGTCGATCGCTACCGCGATTTTTTCCGATCTTAGCTATCACGCGAGCAACAGCTTCATCCCGCTCAATATGATCGCTTCGTTCCCGCTGGTTTTGGTTGTGCCGGCTGATCATCCTGCGAAGAACATGAAGGAGCTCGTCGCTTGGGCAAAAGCCAATCCTGACAAGTCCAACTACGGTACGTCCTCGCCGGCGTTTACGATCGCGAGCGAGTTGCTCAAGCTCAAAACCGGAATGCCGGGAGTGGCAATTCCTTACAAGAGCAGCAATGAATCGAACCTCAGCGTCGTCGCTGGGCAATGTCTGTTCACTATCTCCGACGGCCCCCCGGTGATCCCGCTGGTCAACGGAGGCAAAATCCGTGCACTGGCGGTAACCGGCGCTGAGCGCTCGCCCGAACTGCCGGACGTGCCGAGCATGGCCGAAGCGGGCTTTCCGGAAGTCAACACCCAGCTATGGAGCGGTTTTTTTGTCCCTGCCGGTACGCCAGCTCCGATCGTTGCCAAACTCACGGCAGACCTGGGCAAAGCCCTTGCCGATCCGGGAGTGAGAGAGGGTCTGCAAAAAATGGCCGTTAAGCCGGGTGGGCCCACTGGCGAGGCTTTCAGGACGCGCATCGACGCCGATATCAAGAACTTCGCTGAAGTGGTGAAGGCGGCCAACCTCACCTTTAAGTAGCTATCGACAGCATACGATACCGTAGACCAATTGCCGCCGCGCGCGCCGCTGGTATTGTTGCCAGATCGTGGAGTGGCGGTGACATGCGGCTGGTAGCAGTTCTGGTTGCGTCGTTGATACTGTTCAATGAGGCAAACGCTGCGTCGGTCGAAGAGCTGTTCCGGCAGTTTGGCTTATTCGGGTCCTGGGCGACCGAGTGCAACAAACCGGCTACGCCGGGCAATCCGCACGTCAGTATCACGATGCCGAGCGTAGGACTGGTCCTTGAAGACCATAACCTCGGCCCCGATTTCACGGTCAACCGTTATAGCGTGCTCTCGGCCGAACGAGTGTCAGCGACCAGTCTTTCGGTCGATGTTATTTTCCAGCCTGGCACCGAGATCGAAGAGCGGCAAAAACTCGTTTTTTCCGTGCGCGACCATACGCGGCGGACGCTATTCAATCAGACCGATGGCGGTGCAGTACGGGTTAAGGATGGCGTGGCGCTCGCGCGCGGCAAGAGGACGCCCTTGTTGCAGAAATGCGACGAAAGCAGCGTCAGCCACTGATCAAACGTCCAGCAATTCCGCGCTCGCGAACTCGGCCTTTTCCTGGATGAACTCAAAGCGTGCTTCGGCCTTCGTCCCCATCAGGCGCTCAACGGCCCGCGCCGTTGGTTTCGTCTCTTTGTCCGCCAGCACCACGCGGAGCAGCGTACGCTTGCTCCGGTCCATGGTGGTTTCCTTCAGTTGTGCCGCCATCATTTCGCCGAGGCCCTTAAAACGGCTGACTTCTACCTTGGCGTTGGCGTGAAATTCCTTCTTCAGCAGAATCTCTTTGTGCTTGTCGTCGCGGGCGTAAAAGATCTTCCCCCCGTGCGACAATCGGTAAAGCGGCGGTACAGCCAGATAAAGTCTCCCGCCTTCGATGAGCTTCGGCATTTGCCGGTAAAAGAACGTTATCAATAGTGAGGCGATATGCGCGCCGTCCACGTCAGCATCGGTCATGACGATGACCTTCTCGTAGCGCAGATCCTTTTCGTGAAAATGGGAGCCGGTGCCGCACCCGAGCGCCTGAATCAGATCCGCGAGTTGCGCATTCTGCGCAAGCTTGTCTTTGCCGGCCGACGCGACATTCAAGATTTTGCCGCGCAACGGCAATACAGCTTGCGTGCGCCGGTCGCGCGCCTGTTTAGCGGAACCGCCGGCGCTGTCACCCTCTACGATGAAAATTTCGGAACCTTCCGACGCCGATGAAGTGCAATCGGCGAGCTTGCCCGGGAGACGCAATTTGCGCACCGCGGTTTTGCGGGCAATGTCCTTTTCTTGCCGACGACGAATACGCTCGTCAGCGCGCTCGACGACGAAGTCGAGCAGCTTGTTGGCCTGCATCGGATTGCCCGCAAGCCAGTGGTCGAAAGGATCCTTGATCGCCTGCTCGACGATGCGCTGGGCTTCGGCGGTGGCGAGGCGATCCTTGGTCTGACCCTGGAATTCGGGTTCCCGCACGAAGACAGAAAGCATACAGCCGGCGCCGGTCATGACATCGTCGCTGGTGACGGGCGCGGCGCGCTTTTCCTGTCCGACGCGTTCGGCGTGGTCCTTTAATCCGCGCAACAGGGCAGTGCGCAGACCGGATTCGTGCGTGCCGCCATCCGGGGTCGGGATTGTGTTGCAGTAGGAGTTGAGGAAGCCGTCGGTGTCGGCGGTCCATGCCACGGCCCATTCCACGGCGCCGTGGCGGCCGGTCTTGCCGGCCGAGCCCGTGAAAATGTCGGGATGCACGAGGGTGGCGCCGGTGAGATTGGAAGCGAGATAATCCTTTAATCCATCGGCGAAATGGAACGTCGCTTTCTCGGGCACGTCCTCCACGCCCTTGAGGAGCGCCTTGTCGCAATGCCAGCGAATCTCGACGCCGCCATAGAGATAGGCCTTCGAACGCGCCATCTTGAAGACCCGTTCCGGCTTGAACGCAGCCTTGGGTCCGAAAATATCGGGATCGGGCTTGAAGCGGACGCGAGTGCCGCGCCGGTTCGGCGCGCGGCCGGCTTTTTCGAGTTTGCCCTTCGGTTTGCCGCGTTCGAAGGCCATCCGGTAGAGTTGCTGTTCGCGCGCGACCTCGACTTCCATGCGCTCGGAGAGTGCATTGGCAACCGAGACACCGACGCCATGCAGGCCGCCCGAAGTTTCATAGACTTTGGAATCGAATTTGCCGCCGGCATGCAGCGTGCACATGATGACTTCCAGCGCCGACTTGGTCTTGAACTTGGGATGCGGGTCGACTGGAATGCCGCGGCCATTGTCTGTGACGCTGACGAAACCGTTCGCCTCCATCTCCACTTCGATCCAGTCGGCGTGGCCGGCCAACGCCTCGTCCATGGCGTTGTCGATGACTTCCGCAAACAAGTGATGCAGTGCTTTTTCGTCGGTGCCACCGATATACATGCCGGGCCGGCGGCGGACCGGCTCTAGTCCCTCCAGGACCTCGATGTGTTTGGCGGTATAGCCGGCTTCCGCGCTCGAACCGCGTGCGGCAGGTTTTGTCCGGCCACTCGTTTTGGCGCGGGCCGAAGCCTTCGGTGGCTTGCGGGCCGGCGATTTTCTGGCCCGCGGCAGATCGAAAAGGTCGGCTTGTTTTGTGGGTTTTCTCTTGGTTGCTGATTTGGCCATTGAAGCTTTCAAATAGGATCTCGGCGATTCGGTTGCCACCCACTATGCCACGGTTGCGCCACTTGGACCGGCACAACCTGCGCCGCGCCGCTTAAGGGAAGGTTTAAAGGCCTGATTGGCCTGGCGCCAGCGCCGCAAAGGCCCTTGTGGATGGGGTCCGTGGCAACCAAACAGTGTCTCGCCCGTTATCAAGGCCATGGAACCGGGCGGCACCAGGGCAAGCCTTCGACGCATCGAGAAGCTGGATACCATCCGCAGCGCGAGCCAGCCCCATTTTGCCCTCGCGGTCAGCGATCCCCAGCCGATGACCGGGGTCGCGCGGTTTTGGCGCACCGCAGCCCAAGCGGCCACCATCGGGATGTTTGTGATTCTTTTGATCGTGGCGCTCAGTCTTGCGCGATCGGTACTATTACCCGTGGCATCCGCATTCGTCGTGACCATGATGCTCGGGCGCCTATCGGCGCGTGCCGAGTTCTACCACATTCCGCCTTTGGTGTCGGCCCTCGTGCTTTGGCTGCTTGTGATTGCGGTGTTCTACGGCGTGATTGTCCTTCTGGCTTCTCCGGTCGTGGATTGGATAGGCAAAGCGCCTGAAATTGGCCGCAACATTCAAGAAAAGCTCCACGTGCTTGATCGCCCGCTCGCATCGCTGCAAGAACTGCGCGACGCGCTGCTGCCATCCGAAAAAAAGGGCAGTATTGGTGTCGACATTGTAAGCTTCGTCCAGCCCGCGCTCCTCGTCGTGACGCCGGCGATCGGCCAGACTTTCATATTTTTCGGCGCGTTGTTCTTTATGCTGCTAGGTCGCTCGCAGTTGCGTCGCGTGCTGGTCGCCTTTTTTGATGAACGTGAAGCGCGTCTGCGCATGCTCAAGATCATGAACGACATCGAACAAAACCTGACCGGATATCTGAGCGTCGTGGCGTTGATCAACATTGCGGTGGGAATTTGCGGTGGAGTTGCCGCAGCGATCGCCGGTCTGCCGGACCCGATTGCCTGGGCTGTGCTTGGCTTTATTCTCAACTTCATACCTTATATCGGGGCACTGATCATGGAGGCCGGGTTGTTTATGGTCGGGCTTGTGACTTTTCCTACCCTCACACACGCGCTGCTTGCGCCATTGCTGTTCTTGGCGCTCGCGACATTGGAAGGCCATTTCGTTACGCCGAGCATTATGGGTCGCAGACTCACGCTCAATCCGCTCACGGTGTTTTTGTCACTGGTTTTCTGGACCTGGCTGTGGGGGCCAGTCGGCGCGTTCCTGGCGGTGCCATTATTGATCATGGCACTGGTTGCGGTTGGCCATGTTTTCCCCAAAGATGAACCGGAATTACCGGCCTAGCGTGCTGGTGCCGTGCCCGCTCCGGGCTAGACACGAAAGACAACGCGGTCAGCCGATTCTCCGATGGACCTCCAGGCCACTGCACAGCAGGTCGTCGAATTCGTCCACAACAACGGCGGGTGGGCGGTACCCATCGTTTTTGCGCTGGCGTTTGGAGAGTCGCTCGCCTTTATCTCGCTGCTGATCCCCGCCTGGGGCGCGCTGGTCGCGATCGGCGCGCTGATTGGCTCAAGCGGCATCAGCTTTTGGCCGGTTTGGGTTTCGGCTTCGCTTGGCGCTGCCTTCGGTGATTGGCTGTCCTATTGGATCGGGCTCAAGCTCGAACATACGGTCGCGCATGTATGGCCGCTGTCGCGCCACCCCGAACTCATTCCGCGCGGAGAAGCCTTCGTGAAGAAGTGGGGCGTCCTCGGCATTTTCATTGGCCGCTTTTTTGGGCCGCTGCGCGCCTCGGTGCCGCTGATCGCCGGAATTTTCGAAATGCCGTTCTGGCCATTTCAGATCGCCAACTTCATCTCCGCCTTTGCTTGGGCGGCGACGTTGCTCACGATCGGCGATTTGATCTCGCACGCCTTGCGATGGCTGTGGTGAAGAAATCCGCCGGGGTTGGGCGCCGGCGGAAATTCGTCAAATCTCATTTTCTGAAAGCTACATGCCGAGCTGGATCAGGCGGATCTCGCCCTTGACGAGATCGGGTACCGCCACCAGCAATCCCTGTTTGTTAGGCACTGCGCAAAAATCGGCGGGGCCTTTGAACCCCGAGGCGAGCTTCTGCATGCCGTCCTTCTTGTTCCAGCGAAACAAGGAACCGGATGTCCAATCGGTGGCCAGGATGTCACCGTTTTGCATCAGGTAAAGTCCGTCGAGCATCCCGATCTTGTCAGCAAGCGCAACCGGATCTTTGCCGCGCGCCATGGAATAGATGCCGCGCGGATTGTCCTTGTCCTTGAAGCCAACCATCAAAAGTGTGCCGCCTTTACCCGGGTAAATCCCGTTTGGGTTGATCGATTTGTCCTTGAACATCACGCTGATTTTCGGCGTGGCCTTCGATTTGAGAAAATCGGCCGGTTCCACCCGGACAAGCTGATCAGAGCGGTTGTCACTGACATAGAGCGCTCCACCCATCACCGCCGGATCGTTGGCAAAGGTAACACCCGGCAGCTCCAGTTTCTTGCCTTCCTTGGTCTTGAGATCGAACACCCACACAGAGTCGATATCCGTCACCCAAAGCCGGTTGCCCGAGATCCAGATTCCCTTCGGTTTGTTTAGGACCTGACCCTTCGCCGGCAGGAACCCGTCTTCGAGAATTTTTCCGTCGAGCGAAACCTTGGTGATTTTGCCTTTGCCGTCCTTGTCGGCGGGCTTGAGATCAGGGCCGAAGTCACCGGTGTAAAAAACCTTTTCTTTGGGGTCGTAGGCGACAGACTCAACGTGGCCAAAGCCAGTTACGGTTTTATCCGAGATGACCTTCAAGTCTTTCGAGGATGCGCCGGACGCAGTCGCCAACTGAACCGCCGCGAAACTTCCAAGCGCCATTGTCGCAAAAATTATTCTGTTCATGATTTTCCTCCCCATGCCAAACAAGAATCCGCCGGGACAAAAAATCCCGGCGGATGACAATGCATGACCGAGATACCTACTTTAATGCTGCGACGCCAGCTTGCGAGACGGTGTCGTCTTGCGAACCTGAGCCGCCACTTACGCCGATGGCACCAACGACCTTGCCGCCGACCACAATCGGGTTGCCGCCGCGTGAGGCAATGACGTCGTCAAGCGTCGTTAGGTAGGCGAAAAAATCACCCTTGCCGAGCAGGCGCTCGAACACCACGGTCGGGCGGCGATAGCGCGCCGCTGTGCGTGCCTTGTGTTGCGAAATGGCGATCGAGGCGAATTGGCAGTTGTCCTGCTTCTCGAAATAGACGAGATCGCCGGATGGTCCAACGACGGCGACGCAGAAGGCATTCCAATTCCGCTTTTGGGCTTCAGCGATTGCGGCAGCAGCAGCTTTCTTGGCGGCCTCCGTGTTAATCGTCTCGCCGTACGGCGGCGGAGCCAGCGCATCCGGAACGGCTTCGTTCGGATTGTTCGGATCGGCAGGCACCTGCGCGAAAGCGCCCGAACTCATCAGCAGCGCGGCGCCGAAGGCGCCCGCTAATACAGTCAAACGACGCATTGTACTCCCTCCCAAGTGATTGATTTGCCGGTGGACCCGGCTGGGCTCTTGTCCTGCAGTTGGAGTAGCAGGATCATTCCCGTTGGCAGCTTATCCAACCGCTGTGCTTTCGCCTATACGATTTGGCCAGAGTTTCGCGTTGCCGGCGGAAGCGGAATAACGCGCAATATATGGGGTTACTGCTCAGATATAAGGGAGGAGGAGCATCATGGTTCAACTGACACGACGCAATCTATTTGCCGGCGCAGCTGCTGCCGGAGCCGTCTTTGCCGGGGCAAAAACAATTGCGCCGCCGGCGAATGCCGCGGCGCCTGCCGCCGGCAAGCAAAACGCGGGCTGGTACCGTTACAAGGTTGGCAGCTTCGAGGTAACGGTCGTCACCGATGGAATGAATTCGAATCCGCTGTCGGACGCCTATGTCGCGAACGCACCAAAGGCGGACGTAAACGCGGCACTGGCAGCGGATTTTCTTGCCCAAGACAAGGTCAACCACTCTTATACGCCGGTCGTCGTCAACACCGGCTCAAAGCTCGTGGCCATCGACACCGGCCTCGGCCTCGGCATGTTCGAGCAGAGTAAGGGTGCGGTCGGCCAGTACCACGGCAATCTCCAGGCTGCCGGTATCGACCGCAACGCCGTCGACGTGGTGATCATTTCGCACTTCCACGGTGATCACATCAACGGTCTCATCGGGCCTGAGAACAAGCCGGCGTTTCCCAACGCCGAAATCATGGTGCCGGAAACAGAATGGGCATTTTGGGCCGATGAAAGCAACACCAGCAAACTGCCTGAAGTCGCGCGCCCGCAAATGGGGAACGTCAAACGCGTGTTCGGCATCGTCAACAAGGTGACGAAATATCAAGCGGGCAAGGAACTCGTTCCCGGCATTACGTCGATCGCCAGCCCCGGCCATACGCCCGGCCATACTTCCCATGTCGTCGCGTCAGGTGACAGCAAAGTCCTCGTCCAGGCCGACATCACAGCCGGCGCCGCAACGCTGTTCGCACGACATCCGGATTGGCAATTCGTGTTCGACACCGACAAAGCGCAGGCAGTCGAGACGCGCAAAAAACTTTATGACATGGCCGCGACCGAGAAGATGCCGGTGCAGGGGTATCACATCGCATTCCCAGCCATCGTTTACGTGGAGAGGAACGGATCCGGCTTCAGGCTCGTACCCGCGCCATGGAGCTCATCGATTTAATTGCGTCTGCGTCCAACGGAGTGAAAAGGCCGCTGTTTGGCGGCCTTTTTCTTGTCGCCTGCAACCTTGACCGGCGGGAGTGTGCGGCCTATATGCCCGGCGCATGACGACGCTTTTTGCAACGAAACAGCTCCGCCGCCGCCGTAACATCTCGGCACGGGCGTAGCGTTGTCGTCTCCCGTGCCGCCGGATTTGAGGTCGCGGCACCTGTTCTCAACGAAGTTCATGCTGTTGGCCTTCCTCCGGTAGTTCTTTAAGACTTCTGGATAAGGATCGATTCATGGCCACGAAAGCGAAGATCGGCGTGCTAGGTGCCTCGGGATATACGGGGGCCGAGCTTGTTCGCGTATTGCTGCGTCATCCGCGTGCCGACGTCGTTCTGCTCACTGCCGAGCGCAGCGCCGGGAAGGCAATGCGGGATGTGTTTCCGCAATTCTCGCCGTTTTCGTTACCGCAGCTCGTTGCGATCGACGGCCTCGACTGGAGCCGGGCGGCACTTGATGTCGCATTCTGCGCGCTGCCGCACGCGACGACACAGAAAGTGATCAAAGAGCTGTTGGCGAAGTCCCCTTCGACCAAGGTCGTCGATCTTTCGGCGGACTTTCGATTGGCGGATAGTGCGGTCTACGCGAAATGGTACGGCCATGAACATCATGCGGCGGAGCTTCAGAACGAAGCGGTCTACGGGCTCACGGAAATTCACCGGCGCGAAATCAAAAAAGCGCGGCTGGTCGCCAATCCGGGCTGCTACACCACTTGCGCCCAGCTGCCGCTGATCCCGCTGATCAAGAACAAAGCGATTGAGCTTGACGAGATCGTCATCGATGCCAAGTCGGGCATGACAGGGGCAGGGCGCGCCGCCAAAGAAGCCATGCTGTTCTCGGAAGTTTCGGAGGGCTTCCACGCGTATGGTGTGGGCCACCATCGCCACATGGCGGAGCTCGACCAGGAATTCTCAGCCGCCGCCGGTCGCGAGGTTGTTGTGACCTTCACGCCCCATCTGGTGCCGATGAACCGGGGCATTCTGTCGACCATTTATGTGCGCGGCCGGCGCGGCCGGACACCTGAAGATCTTCATGCGATACTTTTAAAGTCCTACGTGAAGGAGCCCTTCGTGCACGTCCTGCCGTTCGGCGAAACCCCACAGACGAGACATGTGCGCGGGTCCAACATGACCTTCATCGGCGTGGCCAAAGATCGCATCCCGGGGCGGGCTATTATCGTCTCGGCACTCGACAATCTGGTCAAAGGTGCCTCTGGTCAGGCTGTCCAGAATATGAACCTGATTATGGGCTGGCCGGAGACCATGGGGCTTGAGCAGGTCGCGCTGTTTCCCTGATCGGCTGCTACAATAACGAGGTTGTTGCCGGAGACCGCGATCCATGTTCGAGGTCCAGAACCAGCCGCCACCACTTGAGCCCTATAATTTGTTTACAAGCGACGTCGTGTTGCGCGAGGCGCTGCGGCGCGAGGGCGCCGCTTGGGCGGAAACTGAGCTTGCTTCCTTAGGCGAGACGTTCGGCAAACCGGAAACCGTTCAACTTGGCTTCGATGCCAACAAATTCACACCGCAGCTGCGGACGCTCGATCGTTACGGTCACCGCCTCGACGAGGTCGAATTTCATCCGGCCTGGCATGAGCTGCTCGGAATTGCGCTCAAAGCTGGTCTTCATTCGAGCCCTTGGGCGGAGCCTAAGCCAGGCGCCCACGTGGCGAGGGCGGCCGGCACCTATATGCTTGGGCAGGTCGAAAGTGGCGTTTATTGCCCGATTGCGATGACGTACGGCTCGGTGCCGACGCTGCGTCACGCGCCCGAGATCGCCAAGGAGTGGCTGCCACGAATTTTCTCGCGGGATTACGACCGCCACTTTCGGCCGGCGCGCCTGAAGACAGCGAATCTTTTCGGCATGGGCATGACCGAAAATCAGGGCGGCTCGGATTTGCGCACCAACACAACAAGAGCGGAGCCGTCTGGCGACGGAGCTTTCAGGCTTTACGGCCACAAATGGTTTATGTCGGCGCCGATGTGCGACGCCTTTCTTGTGCTCGCGCAGTCGCCGAAAGGCTTGAGTTGTTTTCTCATGCCGCGCTGGACACCTGCGGACGAGCGCAACCTCGTTCAAATTCTTCGCCTCAAAGACAAGCTTGGCAACCGCTCAAATGCGTCGAGCGAGGTGGAATTCCAGGGCGCCTATGCCCAGCTCGTGGGGGAGGAAGGACGCGGAATCCCGACCATCATCGAGATGGGCAACCATACCCGGCTTGACTGCTGTATTGGCTCTTCCGGACTGATGCGGCAAGCGGTCGTCCAGGCAATTCATCACGCGCGACATCGCACAGCATTTCAGAAAAAACTGATCGACCAGCCGTTGATGACCAATGTGTTGGCCGATTTGGCGTTGGAGTCGGAGGCTGCGACCGTGCTCACCATGTGGCTTGCGCGCGCCTATGACGAAAACCACGAGACGGCGCAGGTGATCCGGCGCGTGATCACGCCGGCTGCGAAATTCTGGATCTGCAAGCGTACGCCCTATGTAACCTACGAGGCGATGGAGGTTTTGGGCGGCTCTGGCTATATCGAAGAAAGCATCATGCCACGGCTCTACCGCGAGGCGCCGGTCAACTCGATTTGGGAAGGTTCAGGCAACATCATGTGCCTGGATATGCTGCGCGCGATCGAGCGGACGGAAAACGCAATTGATGTTTTGCGCCGCGAGCTGGACGATGCCAAGGACCCTCGGCTCAAAGCCTTTGTGGGCAGATTGGAGAAGCGTCTCTCGGCCCGCGATCGCAACGACGAGTCCCAGGCGCGCGCGCTTGTGCGCGAGGTTGTGTCGGCACTTCAGGCGGCTCTGCTTGTCAAACACGCGTCCCCGAAGGTGGCCGATGCGTTCTGCGGGTCGCGTCTCGACGGCGCCGGCGGGTCGGCTTTTGGCCAGTTGCCGCGGGGGATTGATCTGCGTTCGATCGCCGACCGCGCGGCACCGGCGAATTAGAGCTTGCCGAAGACTGCCAGCACCAACGCCGCCTGGGCCAGGAATCCGACCGTGAAAGCGAGCGTGCGCAGAACAGGAACTCCCATCGTATAAACGATTGCATGCGCCAGGCGTGCCCAGAAATAGACCGCGCAGGCCGTGACTGTGCCTGCAGTTGAATGGCCCTGGGCGTCAAGGATCAGCACCAGAGGTGCAAAGATTACGAGATTTTCGACCGCATTCGTGTGAGCAAAATACAGCCGCTGCGCCCAGGCCGATTGCGGTTTATCGCGCCGTGAGGGGTTGGCCATGGTGGCCATCAGTCCGCGGACCATTGCGCGATCGAGGATGTAAGGCACCCACAACAGGCCGGTCAGGATGATCGTCAGCGTCAGCCACAGCAGTTCCTTGGTCATTGCCAACCCTCCCTCGATTTCCAGCGGTCGGACATTAGGTGATGTGCCGGCGTTTGTCGCCTGAGCTCGGCATTAAAGTCGATAAGGTGCAGCCTTGATGGGTCACGTCCAGCTTTTCACTTTGACATAAGAACCTGGGGCGTCCTCCGTCGGCTTGAGTTTGCCTCCGCCCATCTTGCGCGCAGCTACCTTTTCCGCGTCTTGCGCCTTGAGCCATTTCAGCCAGTCCGGCCACCACGAGCCCGGGTGTTCCTTCGCCTTTTTCAGCCAACTCTCGACACTCGAACCACGTGGCTTTTCACCGGTCCAATATTGGTACTTCGGTTTGCTTGGCGGGTTGACGACGCCAGCGATGTGCCCCGAACCGGCAAGCACATATTTCACCGGACCACCGAAGTATTGCGACCCCCACAAAACCGACTTTGCCGGCGCAATGTGGTCCTCGCGGGTGGCGAGGTTGTAGATCGGGGTGGTGACTTTATGCAGATCAAGTGAAACACCGCCGATTTCCATTTCGCCTTTGGAAAGCTTGTTGTCGAGATAGCAGTTGCGCAAATAAAAGGAATGATTAGCCGCTGGCATGCGCGTGGCGTCGGAATTCCAATAAAGGATGTCGAACGGCAGCGGTTTCTTGCCAAGCATGTAGTTGTTGACGATGTACGGCCAGATCAGGTCGTTAGAACGCAGCATGTTGAAGGTATTCGCCATACGCGAGGCTTCCAGATAGCCTTGCTCCTTCATGTGCGTTTCAAGTTGTTTGATACGCTCTTCGTCGACGAAAACCATCAGGTCGCCGGCATAAGTGAAGTCAACTTGCGCTGCAAATAGCGTAGCCGATTTGATGCGGTTTTGCTTTTTCGCCGCAAGATAGGCGAGGGTAACGGAGAGCAGTGTGCCGCCGACACAATAACCGACGGCATTAACTTGTTTTTCCCCCGTCGCGGCCGCAACCGCATCAAGGGCCGCGATGACTCCGTCGCGCATGTACTCTTCGAAACTTTTTTGCGAAAGCTTGGCGTCGGGATTGACCCATGACACCACAAAGACGGTGATGCCCTGGTCGACACACCATTTGATGAAGGATTTGTCCGGCGTGAGATCGAGAATGTAAAATTTATTGATCCATGGCGGTACAATTAATAAAGGTGTCTTCAGCACCTCCTTGGTTGTCGCCTCATATTGGATCAACTGCATCAGTTCATTCTGAAATACGACCTTGCCGGGCGTAACCGCGAGGTTGCCACCCACATCGAACGTAGAGGGGTCGGATTGCCGAATCTTGAGAGTTCCGTGCCCGGCTTTGATGTCTTCCGAAAGCATGTGCATGCCGCGCACCAGATTTTCGCCGTTCGAGGCAAGGGTCTCGCGCAACAATTCCGGATTGGTGAACACGAAATTTGACGGCGAAATCGCGTTGGCGATTTGCCGAACATAAAATTCCGCTTTTTTGCGGGTATGCTCGTCGACGCCGGCAGCATCCTTGACCAGCCGCTCGCTCCATTGGGTTGTGAGCAGATACGCTTGCTTGAGAAAATCGAAGAATTGATTTTGCGACCATTCCGGATCCGCGAAGCGTTTGTCTTTCGGATCGGGAGTGGCGACCGGCTCGGTTTGTTCACCCACCATGCGTTTGACAGCCCCGGCCCAGAGATCGAGATAGGCTCGGCCGAGGCTGGTTTGCAGTTCGAGCGCGCGCCGAGGATCGGCCATCCAGTACTCGGCCACCCGGCCGACCGACTTGATCGCGTCTGTAATATCTTCGGCGTGCTCGCCTTTGATCTTGCCTTCCTCGCGCGGCTTCATATAGGCGGCGAGGGCCTTGCCGCCTTCCTCGATCATGCGCGCAATGTTCCGCGAGAGCGCCTCGATATCGACATTGCCGGTCTTGGCAGGCTCAGCGCTTGGTTTATCCATCCGCATGTCGTGTGTCCCTGCCGACAGAAGTGGCCCGGACCGCGCCCCCTCGCAAGCTGCGTTTCCTCGCATGGTATCGCCAGCGCTACCGCCAAGCATAACCTTGCTGCGGCCATATTAGCCCGGTAGCAGGATTATGTTATAATTCATTGAGTCTACATGTATTTCCGGTACGTCCGGTAGCCTTCGGAGCATGGCTCGCGTGTGCGAACGAACCTTATGGGCGGCCATGTTGGGCCTCGTCGCCGTGCTTGCGGGCTGCTCTCCTGGTCCGCTGATAGACAAGCTGCCGGCGGAGATGGGTTTACCTGCGAACGCCCCGGCGCGGCCAGAGACGCCCTACGAATATCCAGCTGTGCATGACATGCCCCCGGCTCGCGCGTCGTCGCCAATGACCGAGGAAGAACAGGCTAAGCTCGAAAAGGAACTGGCCAATGCTCGCGATCGCCAGGAAGGGCGGCCCCGACCCGACAAGAAGGCCGCCCCGGCCGCCAAAAAGCCGCCTAAAGACGCGGAAAATGGGCAGACGGCTGGCGCCAAGGCGAACCCGTGATAAAAGCCAGCCGGGGTAACGCCTGCGGGCTGGGCAGGGGCAGCCGACCTTAAGGTTTGAACCGATGGATGAGTTTTATCGCATTCGACGTTTGCCGCCTTATGTCTTCGAAGAGGTGAACAAGGCTAAGGCGAAAGCTCGTATCGCGGGCGCGGACATTATCGATCTCGGCATGGGCAATCCCGATTTGCCGGCACCTCCGCACGTGATCGAAAAGCTCAAGGAAACTTTAGGCAAGCCGCGCACCGATCGCTATTCGTCATCGCGTGGCATTCCCGGACTGCGCCGCGCGCAGGCGGCATACTACGATCGCCGATTTAGCGTGAAGCTCAATCCCGACACGCAAATCGTAACCACGCTGGGCTCCAAGGAAGGCTTCGCCAACGTTGCGCAAGCGATAACGGCGCCCGGTGATGTCATATTGGTGCCAAATCCGAGTTATCCGATCCACGCCTTCGGATTCCTGATGGCGGGCGGCGCCATCCGTTCAGTCCCCTCGGAGCCGACGGCAAATTTCTTCCACACGCTTGAACGGGCAATCGTACATTCAATTCCGAAGCCGACCGCCGTGGTGGTTTGCTATCCCGCAAATCCGACCGCATATGTAGCGACACTCGATTTTTACAAAGATCTGATTGCTTTTGCGAAAAAGCACGAGATCCTGGTGCTGTCGGACCTCGCTTATGCGGAGATCTACTTCGACAATAACCCGCCGCCTTCGCTTCTGCAGGTGCCGGGCGCGAACGATGTCGCCGTTGAATTCACGTCGATGTCCAAGACATTCTCAATGCCAGGCTGGCGTATAGGATTTGCCGTCGGCAATGAGCGCATCATCGCCGCCCTCGGGCGGGTGAAATCATACCTCGATTACGGTGCCTTCACGCCGGTGCAGGTCGCGGCCACCGCCGCAATCAACGGTCCGGAAGATTGCATCAAGGACATGCGCGAGACCTACAGGCGAAGGCGCGACGTTCTGGTTGAAAGTTTTGGTCGTGCGGGATGGCACGTGCCATCACCCCGCGCATCGATGTTTGCCTGGGCGCCTATTCCCGAGCCGTTCAAGGAGCTGGGTAGCGTGGAGTTTTCAAAGCTGCTGGTGGAAAAAGCCGACATCGCGGTGTCGCCAGGAATCGGGTTTGGCGAATATGGCGAAGGCTTCGTGCGCATTGCGTTGGTGGAAAATGAACAACGCATTCGCCAGGCCGCCCGCAATGTGCGCCGTTTTCTCGACCACGCGCCGGAGCAGCTCCATAACGTCGTCCCCCTCGCGACGCGGCGCTAAGCACGGGCACACGCATTCATGGCCGCAGCCCTGAAAGTGGGTGTCGCCGGATTGGGCACGGTCGGCGCCACCCTGGTTGCCCAGGTCACGCGCCAGCGCGAGGCCCTGGCGGCGCGTTGCGGCCGCGCCATCGAGATCGTCGCGGTATCCGCTCGCGCGCGGGGGAAAGACCGCGGGATCGATCTCAAGAAGATGAAATGGTTTTCCGATCCGCTCGCGCTCGCGCGCGAAGCTGACATCGATGTGTTCGTCGAGTTGATTGGGGGCGCCGGGAATCCGGCGAAAGGCGCCGTCCAGGCCGCGCTTTCATCCGGCAAATCTGTGGTGACGGCCAACAAAGCGCTTCTCGCCGGTCACGGTGTCGAGCTCGCTGCGCTCGCCGAGAGCAAACATGTCGCGCTCAATTTCGAGGCGGCGGTCGGCGCCGCCATTCCGATCGTCAAAACACTGCGCGAAGGAATGGCAGGGAATTCGTTCGACCGCATCTATGGTATTCTCAATGGCACTTGCAATTACATCCTGACGCGAATGGAGCAAGACAAGATGCCCTTCGCCGAGTGCCTGAAGGAAGCGCAACGTCTGGGTTATGCGGAAGCCGATCCGAGCTTCGACATCGAGGGACATGATACCGCGCAAAAACTTGCCATCCTGGCGAGTCTGGCTTTCGGCACAAAGGTCGATCAACACGCAATCTATGTCGAAGGGATTTCCTCGATCACTCCCGCCGACCTTTCGGCTGCGAACGAACTTGGCTACCGCGTGAAACTCTTGGGCGTCGCGATGAAAACGCCGAAAGGCATCGAGCAGCGCGTGCACCCGACCATGGTGCGCAAGGATTCCGCGATCGCCCAAGTTATGGGTGTGACGAATGCAGTTACGATCGATGCGGCGGATATCAATCCGTTGACACTCGTTGGCCCGGGCGCCGGCGGTGCCGCCACCGCGTCAGCTGTACTTTCCGACATCGGCGATATTGCGCGCGGCGTTCGAACAGCGCCGTTCGGCCGGCCGACCGCGCGGCTCACAAGCGTTCAAAAAGCCCCGATGCAGCGTCACGAAGGCGGTTATTACATCCGGCTGGTTGCGCGCGATAAGCCGGGGACTGCGGCGACCATTGCGAAAAGGCTTGCCGAACAGGAAATTTCGCTGGAGTCGATTGTGCAGCGTCACGATCCGGCACATCTCGGCCGCGACACCAAGGCGGGTTCCGTCCCCGTCATTCTCATTACATACGCTACCAGCGAGGATGCAGTACGAAAGGCTCTTGCGGCGGTGGGGCGCGATAGGGTGATCTCAGGCCGGCCGCAGGTGATCCGGATCGAGAAGAATTAAGCGGCCGCTCGTCAGAGCAAGGCCTGCGTTTGTGAGGGGAGCGTCATATGGCGAGTATTACCGTCCAGCCTGAACTGTTGCTGGAACGCATTCTCAGTCTTGAGATCGTCCGCGTGACCGAACGCGCGGCGGTATCCTCGGCGCGCCTGCGCGGTCACGGCAAGGACAAGGCCTCCGATCAGGCGGCCGTCGATGCCATGCGGCGCGAGCTCAATAAGCTGCCCATCGACGGCACGGTTGTGATCGGCGAGGGGGAGATCGACGAAGCTCCGATGTTATTTATCGGCGAGAAAGTCGGCACCAAGAACGGTCCGAAGGTCGACATTGCGGTCGACCCACTGGAAGGCACGACACTCTGCGCCAAAAACATGCCGGGGGCCATTGCCACGATCGCAATGGCCGACGCCGGTACGCTGCTGCATGCTCCGGATTGCTATATGCAAAAGATTGCCATCGGCCCGGGTTATTCGAAGGGCACCATCGATCTCGATGCGCCGGCTGACGAGAATATTGTGCGTCTTGCCAAGGCGAAGGGCGTCAAGCCGTCGGAAATTACCGCCATATTGCTCGACCGGCCCCGCCACGCCGACATGATTGCGGCGGTCCGCAAGACCGGCGCCGCGGTCAGCCTCATCAGCGACGGTGACGTCGCCGGCGTGATACATTGCGCCGATCCGAAGACCGGCATCGATATCTACCTCGGCATTGGTGGCGCGCCGGAGGGCGTGCTGGCGGCCGCAGCCTTGCGCTGCATCGGCGGCCAGATGCAGACGCGGCTCATCATCGATACAGAACAACTGCGCGAACGGACTTTGAAGATGGGGATCAAGGATCCCAAGCGGAAATATGAGATTGACGACATGGTCAGGGGTGACTGTCTTTTCGCGGCAACCGGCGTCACCAGTGGTGCGATGTTGAGCGGAGTCAAATTCGGCAAGGACGTAATCGAGACGGAGACGGTTGTGATGCGTTCGGTTACCGGCACCGTGCGTCGAGTAATGGCCGAACATCGTCAGTTCGAGAAATTTCATTTGGATTGAGAGACGGGCGACAGCCCACCCAAGTCTGTCCCGCCATGCGGGGCGGAATCTTCGCTCGCTCTCCTGTCGTCTCCCGCCGCCGCGCTGCTAGTCTCGCGTCGTTGCGGGCGGGGAGGGTTTCATGCGCCATGTTCATCTCGTCGGCAGCGTGCCGCTCGGCAGTGCGCGCGAAGTGTTCGAAACCGCGAGCAAGGCGCTCGGGTCGCGCCTCAAGCGCATTCCCGACGGCGAAACCGGAGAGCGGTCCGACTGGATCACGTGGCTGGAACCGGCTTTCGCCGATAATCCGGCGCTGGAAAAATCCGGTGAGCTTTTCCGTATTCACCCCACCGGTACCGCGCGTATCCGCTATCGGCTCAAGCCCGCCAAGACAGTCCGTGATGTTGCGTTCGATAATCTATTCTATGCCGATGTTGCGAAGCTGTCTTACGCAGAGTTTGCCGCGCTCAAGCGCGCCGGCAAGATCGCGTCCGCCGTGCGCTTCCAGATTGATCTGGTGCCGGCGCATTCGGTGATTTGGCTTTTCCTCCAGGACGACCTGCATCAGCCACTCGATCCTCTGTTCAACGAAGCTCTCAAGCGCGAGATCGACAAGATCGCCGCCACGCTGCCGCATGATCAGATCGCCATCCAATTCGACGTGGCGTCGGCCGTTTTCGCGCGGCTACAGCGTGGCGAACCAAATGCCTACGGCAACAACCGCGCGGAAATGCTGACGCGCTTCTCCGGGATTCTCAGCGATCTGGCCGCGCAGGTGCCGGCAGACATCGAGCTGCTGTTTCATTTCTGTTACGGCGATTCCAATCACAGGCATGTCGTCGAACCCATCGACATGGCCGATATGGTTGACGTCGCCAACCGCCTGTCGGTCGATGTCAAACGACCGATCAATCTCATTCATATGCCGGTGCCGCGCGACCGCAGCGATGATGCCTATTTTGCACCGCTTGCACGGCTAAAGCTCAGGCCCGAGACCGAGTTGAGCCTCGGCCTGGTGCATTATACCGACGGTATTGCCGGCACGCGCAAACGGTTGGCGACCGCCGAACGACATGTAAAAAGCTTTTCGGTTGCGACAGAATGCGGTTTCGGCCGGCGGGACCCCGCAACCATCCCGGAGTTGCTGCGGATCCACGCCGAGATTGCCGGATGATGCGGCACGGTGAGGGCGTCACTATATTGGACGTCCGGCAAACGATTCTCAGCGGAGCTGTTTGGGCTCCGGCAATGGTCCTCGAGCGATGGCGCTGCCAGCAGTAAAGTTGAATTCCGGCGACCGCCCGTTCCTCGGTGTCGAGCAGTCGCTGACCGGACGGGTATGGCGCGATCGCCTCGACGAGCGCGGGTCGGCGCGTGCACTGGCGATCGCGCAACGTCATGGCCTGGACGAATTACTGGCACGTGTCCTGGCCGGCCGGAATGTGGAGGTTGACCAGGTCGAATGCTTCCTCGATCCGACCATCAAGCGGCTGATGCCGGACCCCCATACACTGACTGATATGGAAGCGGCGTCGACGCGGATTGCCGACGCCGTCGTGCGCGGCGAAAGTGTCGCCATCTTCGGTGATTATGACGTCGACGGCGCCACGGCCTCGGCGCTGCTGAGCCATTACCTGAGGCGTTGCGGACTGGATCCGATCGTTCACATCCCGGATCGCATTTTTGAGGGCTACGGTCCGAATGTTGATGCCGTCCGCTCCCTGGCGGAGCGCGGCGCCAAATTGCTCATTCCGGTGGACTGCGGAATCACCAGCATCGAACCGCTCGCGGAAGCCAGGAAGCTCGGTCTCGATACCGTGGTGATCGACCATCACCAGGCCGATGAAAAACTTCCCGAAGCCGTCGCCATCGTCGATCCGAATCGGGCTGACGATCTCTCGGGCCTTGGGCATCTGGCTGCGGTCGGGTTGGTGTTCCTGACACTGGTCGCCGTGACACGCGAACTGCGCCGGCGCAATTTTTGGACGGACCTGCGCGGCGAGCCGGATCTGCTCTCGCTCTTGCATCTTGTGGCGCTCGGCACAGTCGCCGACGTCGTTCCGCTGCACGGCCTCAATCGAGCCTTTGTGGCCAAGGGGCTCATCGCGCTCAGGCGGCGCGGGCATCCCGGCGCCACTGCGCTTATGGACGCGGCACGCCTGAGTGGTCCGCCAGAGCCCTGGCATCTTGGATTTTTACTCGGGCCACGCATCAACGCCGGCGGGCGAATTGGCCGGGCGGATCTCGGCGTTCGCCTTCTCCTCGAGGAAGACCCGGGCGAAGCGGCGCGGATGGCCGGCGAGCTCGATCGATTGAATCGCGAGCGCCAGCAGATTGAGCAGGCGACCTTGGCGCAAGCGGAGGCCGAAGCGCTTGCCGCGCTCGGGCTCGAAGACAAGGGTGCCGTGGTCGTCACCGCCGCGGAAGGCTGGCACCCCGGTGTGGTTGGCCTGGTCGCCGCGCGCCTGAAGGAACGCTATGGCCGGCCGGCATTTGCGATTGCATTAGAACCCGGCGGTACGGGAACGGGGTCCGGGCGATCGATCCCCGGGGTCGATCTTGGCCGCACGGTTCGCCGTGCAGTGCAAGAAGGGCTTTTGCTCAAGGGCGGCGGCCATGCCATGGCCGCCGGTGTGACCCTGAAGAAGGACGCGCTCGGCGCCTTTCGTGCCTTTCTCGAAGATGTGCTCGCGGCGCCAGTCGAGGCCGCACGACGACGGGAGAGCGCCCTGTTGATCGATGGCGCGGTTGCAGCCGGGGGGTTCAACCTGGCGCTTGCGGATCTTCTGTCGCGCGCCGGACCGTACGGCGCGGGTAATCCGGAACCGCTGCTGGCGCTGCCGGGACATTCTCTCATGTATGCCGACCCGGTCGGTGACAACCACATCCGCGCGCGCCTTCGTTCAAGCGATGGAAAATTCGTGAATACGATTGCTTTCCGCGCTGCCGGTCAGCCTCTTGGCAAAGCGCTTTTAGAGAATCGTGGCCGGGCCGTGCACGCCGCCGGCCAAATTGCAGTCGACCGCTGGCAAGGCGAGGAGCGCGTCCAACTGCGGCTCACGGACCTCGCAGCGGGTTGAACGTCGAAATAATGATAACCTTATCAATCCGGGCGATTCGTGCGCCCGAGTCCGCGTAGGCGTGCTCGCGCACCATCGAATGATGCCTTTTCAAAAGGGGGGCGCTCGTGTCATTGGATTTCCATTCATCGGCTTCGACAGAGTCATCCGCCCACGAAGAGATTGCCGGAGATAGCGATCAGCGGCTCGTCACCATTCTCGCTGCCTCGTTGGCGGTGCTGATCGTCGCCTCTATCGCCGTCTTGATGGGGATGTCCTAATATTGCGGTGTTTTGGCGCGGGCGCCATGAATTCGGCATTCGTATCGAACGCTTTGCGCGCGTCGGAAGCAAATTGCCGCCGCCACATCACGACGAGTATCCCGGCGGTCGATACCGCAAAAGGTATCGGGCCGAGAAACCAGCCGAGATAACCGAGTGCGAAGAAAAAGGCGCGCTGGCCACGATTGAAATGCCGGCCCGCATCAGCGCAAAGCCTTGCCGCTCTATGCGCAAAAGCTTGCGCTGCCGGAGTGTCTTTTTCGGCGGGCAGGGGTGCGGCGCCGACCATGACGGCGAAATAATTGAAGAGCCGATACGACCAGGCAAATTTAAAAAACGCGTAGACGAAGATGATAATCAGCCCCATCATCTTGATATCCCATAGCCCGCGCGATGGCGCTGCGCCAAAAGGCAACAGCGACATGACGGTCATAACTTCGTCGCTGGAGCGTAGCAGCGTCAGCGCGCCGCCGATGGCAATCAGGCTGGTCGATGCGAAGAACGCTGTGCCATTTTGCAGCGCCGCGGTGACCTGCGCATCGACCATGCGCATATCGCGCTCCAGCAGACGCTCCATCCATTCGTTACGATAGTCATTCATGAGCGCATTAAGACTGGTACGGCCTTTCGCGCTTTTTTCGATCACAATC
Organism: Pseudolabrys sp.; assembly: GCA_035626335.1. Classification (GTDB taxonomy): domain Bacteria; phylum Pseudomonadota; class Alphaproteobacteria; order Rhizobiales; family Xanthobacteraceae; genus Pseudolabrys. The sequence continues at coordinate 45,789 of DASPNW010000018.1, read as the reverse complement.
GAATAAATAATCCAGGCGCCGAGGAACCAGGCACAAGCGGCAAGATCAGGCAAGGTGAGGGCTGTCATAGTTCGTCAAATCGTTCTTAGTGGCTCATGGTGCCTTCTCGCGCGGCCGGCTTCAACCGCTCGGCTTGAGTGCGGAGAAGGGCTCTGCCAGCATACGCGCTCAGGAGACCAGCAATGCCGCAAAATATCACCGTTGGATACAAAGCCTTATGCGATGCCGCCGAGCGGGAGATCGAAACAGTGCCGGTCGAACAAGCCGTCAAACTTGCCGGCCGCGACGACACGGTCCTGGTAGATATCCGCGATATTCGTGAATTGCAGCGCGACGGCCAGGTACCAGGCGCCTTCCATTGCCCGCGCGGCATGCTTGAGTTCTGGATCGATCCGCAAAGCCCCTATCACAAGCCGGTCTTCGCGCAGGACAAGAAATTTGTGTTTTTCTGCGCCGGTGGTTTGCGCTCCGCACTTGCCGCTCACACTGCGCAGCGCATGGGACTTAAACCCGTTGCGCATATCAAGGGCGGCTTTGGCGCCTGGAAGAAGGCCGGTGGGCCCGTCGAAGAGCGCAAATAGAGAGGGCCGTCATGGCTCTGAAACTGATTATCGGCAACAAGAACTATTCCTCGTGGTCAATGCGGCCGTGGATCGCAATGAAAGTCGCGAATATTCCGTTCGAAGAGACAGTGATTTCGCTCAACGCCCCCAATTTCAAGCAAGTTGTCGGGCCAGGCACCGGCAAAGTGCCGGTGCTGGTCGATGGCGATGTACGGGTTTGGGAATCGTTAGCAATCCTGGAATATCTGGCGGAAAAACTCCCCAACGCCGGGCTTTGGCCGGCAGACAGCGCGGCGCGGGCGTTTGCGCGCGCCATCTCCAATGAGATGCATGCGGGTTTCCTGCCACTGCGCCGGCTGATGCCGATGAATATGTGGCGCCCGGTGATCAAGCGCGAACTGACAGCGGAGGCGGCGGCCAACGTGCAACGAATTGAGGCTATATGGGCGGAAAGCCGCGCGCGTCACGCTCAGAAAAGCGGTGGACCGTATTTGTTTGGCCGCTTTGGCGCGGCCGATGCCATGTATGCGCCGGTCGTGGCGCGTCTCCATACCTACGGTATCGAGGTCGCCGCGGCGACCAGAGTGTACATGGATGCGGTGATGGGACTGCCGGCGTGGCGCGAATGGCAGGCTGCGGCGCTCAAAGAGACCTGGGTGCTCGCCGAAGACGAGGTCGATTGGCCGACGGTGCGACGGGTTTAGTTCTTAAGCCGGGTTACCAACTCATCTATGAAGGCGCGTTGCCCCAGCAAGATTTTTCTGCGGGCGGTGGCGAGGCTAAAATACGCGATACGATCGACTTCAGGAAAGCTTCGGTGTTTGCCCGAGTGTGGTGGCCATTCCATCTCGAACGTGTTGCTGGAAAATGCAGCGATATCGAAATCAGCCTCGAGCGCGAACGCATGCACCGTTTTCCCGCTCTTTTGACGTTGCGGCGATAATGCAACCAACTTTCCGTCGGCCACAAGTCCGGTTTCCTCGTTGAATTCGCGTTTGGCGCAGGCGAGCAAGTCCCCGGATTCAACATTTCCCTTGGGAATTGACCACGCGCCGGCGTCTTTGTTGCGCCAATAAGGGCCGCCAGGATGGGCAAGCAGCAACTCAAGTCGTCGCTTGCGGCGGAAGACTAGGATGCCGGCGCTGACCTCATTCCTGCGGGACACTTTGGCTCACCACGGCCGCTCGACCGAATTGGTCACATGTTCACGGTCGGGGGACGTGAAACATACACCGATACAAAGATACGGTAGTTCGGGATGCGGATTATGCCCGCGGTGGAATTTGGCGATCGGCTCTGAATAGCATTCGCCGGCCTTTGCCTTCACCAGTACCCCTTCCTGAAAATGCGCTTCGAACACGCCTTGCAGCGCCACAAAAAAAGCCGCGCCGTTATGGCAGTGCCAATTCGTAAAGCCTCCTGGCACGATCTCGGCATTGTAGATTTGTACCTTTACTTGCGGATCGCGGGGCAACGAGCTGTAAAGAGCGTCGAACAGCAGGTTGCGGTGAAAGCCGTTGCCGGGCGGCACCATGCCGTCAAGCTTGAGTTTGAGATCCCTGTAGTTGTCGAGTTGGGCATCCATTGAGTGCCTCCGCGATCGATTAAGCGGCAAGCCTAGTCGCGACCGGCGGAGAGGTGAAGCGTTTCGAACGAGAAGCCCGGCGCAAGCGCCGGGCTTCTGCGTTTAAAGCGTGCATCAGCCGTTAATCGTCGACGGCCTCGGCACCAGGCTCGACTAGAGCGTCGCTATTTGCCGACGCTTACTGTCGCGAACCGGTCGTGCTCTTGTTGGGGTTGGGCGAGCAATTCAGGTTTTGCGGCTTCGCGTCTTTTTCACAGGCTGCCATACTTGCATATTTGCAATTGAGGGCGCCGCTTGCGGACGTATTGATGCAGAACGGAGAATTTCCGATCGTCTGCGATTTCTGCATGCTGCCGCCCGATGAGGGCGAACCCATTGTGCCCTGTGCCTGGGCTACAGAAATACCTACGACGAGTGCGGCGATGGCGGTGAGAGTGGTCAACGATTTCATCGACTGCCTCCTTTGGGGTGATGCCGGCTTGCGGCATTTGGAACAACTGGCGCAAGGGAATGACGTTCCCGGAACCTGGCCGGATTCTGGAAAAAGTTTTCCAAACAAGGCCACGAAATGAAAAGCGGCCGGGAAAGTTCCCGGCCGCCAAATAACAAGTACCATCGTGTTTCGGATTAGGCTTCGATGACAGCGACGATCTCGTGCGTACGCGGGTTGATGATCACGATCTCATCGCCGACCAGAATGTAATCGTAGCCACGCCACTCGGGATAGATCACGATTACCTGCTGAGGTAACGGATGCACGCGGATACTGGCAGGAATGCGCGTGCCGACGGATACCGACACGTTCAAATTTACCCGTTCCACCTTCTGCTCTTTGATGACCGTGCTGATCTTGGTGCGCTGCTCGGTCGAAAGTTTTGAGCCGCCTGCCGCGCCCTGACCGGTCGTGGTTCGGTTTTGCTCCGTCGCCGACTGAGTTGACTTCGACGGCGCGCCGTTCGGGCTTTGAACGTTCTGCTCGGCCTTGGAGCGAGTATTATCGTCGTTTATGTCCGACTTACCGGTTGCTGACGGACCGGACTCGTGGTCTGCGTTTGCCTTCTCGTCAGCATCGGACTTTGGCGATTGACCGGTCGTCTCTTTCGGCTTGCCGGACTTCAACTCAGGCGCGGCCTGTCCAGTCGTTTGTGGCGCTTTTTGTTCACCACCCTTCAGTGAAGGTGCCATCTTTTCGGCCGGCGCACTTTGCTGCGCTGCGGGCGCACGTTCCGGGGTGTCTTTACTCATCCCCTGTGCCGATGCGGCGCCAGCGCTCATTAACAACGCCACGGCTACGGTCGACAACGATTTAGCGTTCCTCACGGAGTCCTCCTTTGGATGCCCCTCGAAATTCCCGACGATGCCGAGACCTCGTGAAGAAACGTCCGGGTGGACGCGGGGTTCCGTTGATCAGCGAATTGCAACATGTTTCGTTCGCCATTGCGTTCCCGGTTCCATCAAGGCAACTTTCCTTTTCACGGGAGGGGCCCTTGGCGATTCTGTCGTCATCGATTGATAAGAACACCGCCGAATTTCGCGCCGGCGCCGAACGAATGCGCGCCTTGGTGTCGGAGTTGCAGAGTCGGCGCGCGGAAGCGGCTTTGGGCGGATCAGAGAGAGCGCGTGAACGTCATGTTGGTCGCGGCAAGCTGTTGCCGCGCGACCGGGTAATGAATCTGATCGATCCAGGCTCACCTTTTCTCGAACTTTCGTCTCTCGCAGCCAACGGGATGTATGACGAGGCGATCCACGGGGCGGGGCTGATCACGGGTATCGGCCGCATCGAAGGCCGCGAATGCGTGGTGGTCTGCAATGACTCCACCATCAAAGGCGGCACCTATTTTCCCATGACAGTCAAAAAACATATCCGCGCGCAGGAGATCGCGCGCGAAAACCGGTTGCCCTGCATCTATCTGGTCGATAGTGGCGGAGCCAATTTGCCACACCAAACCGAGGTTTTCCCGGACCGCGAGCATTTCGGTCGCATTTTCTATAACCAGGCAACCTTATCGTCTCGTGGAATTCCTCAGATAGCGGTCGTGATGGGCTCATGTACCGCAGGCGGCGCCTATGTGCCGGCCATGTCGGACGAAACGATCATCGTCAAGAATCAGGGCACGATCTTTCTCGGGGGCCCGCCGCTGGTTAAAGCTGCGACCGGTGAAGTCGTGAGCGCAGAAGAGCTGGGGGGCGCCGATGTTCATGCACGCAAATCCGGTGTCGCCGACCATTATGCGCAGGACGATCATCATGCATTGAGCATCGCGCGCCGCATCGTCGCCAACCTGAACACGAAAAAGAATGTCGACATTCCGTTGATAAAATCGCGCGACCCTTTGTTCGACGCGGCTGAGTTGGACGGAATCGTACCCGTCGACCTGAAGAAACAATACGATGTGCGCGAGGTCATTGCGCGAATCGTGGACGCATCCGAATTTGACGAATTCAAAGCCCTTTACGGTTCGACATTGGTTGCAGGCTTTGCGCATATTCACGGAATGCCCGTTGGTATCCTTGGCAACAACGGGATTCTTTTTTCAGAGAGCGCGCTCAAGGCCACACATTTTATCGAGCTGTGTTGCCAGCGCCGCATTCCACTGCTGTTCTTGCAAAATATCGTTGGCTTCATGGTCGGACGCGACTACGAGGCCGGCGGCATTGCCAAGGACGGCGCAAAGATGGTGACTGCCGTTGCTTGTGCGCAGGTTCCCAAGATCACCCTGATCATCGGCGGCTCATATGGTGCCGGAAACTACGGCATGTGCGGCCGTGCCTATGGTCCGCGGTTTCTGTTCACGTGGCCTAATGCCCGCATCTCCGTCATGGGAGGCGAGCAGGCTGCGAGCGTGCTCGCCACCGTCAAGCGCGACAATATCGAGGCCGGTGGCGGAAAATGGTCCGAAGTGGAGGAGGAAGAATTCAAGCAGCCGCTGCGCGACCAGTTCGAGATGGAGGGCAACCCTTATTATGCCACGGCGCGGCTGTGGGATGATGGCATCATCGCGCCGTCGGAAACGCGGCGTGTGCTGGCGCTGGCATTTTCCGCCGCGCTCAATGCGCCCGTGCCGGATACAAAATTCGGGGTGTTTAGGATGTAACGGAAGACCGGTTCACCGTCTCCACATTCCGATGACCGTGTCCCAATTCACAAACGGTTGCTTCGGGCCGGCCCGTACCACGCCAGTGTCATGCAAATAGGCGCTGCTGACCATCAATGCGGCGCCAACGAAAACTCCCAAAATAAATTTCATCCCGCTACCTCCGATGTATTAAATCAGTACGAAACGAACGCTTCCCATATACGCATGACAATTCTATACGGCTTCATTAGATATATTCTAATGTTGTTTCCATGGCTTGCGTCTCGGTCGGTGCGGTGACACAAATTTCGCCGCACTCATCAAAACGAGGCCGCCGATGCATCTCCGAACAATCGGGATCGTGCTTGTCGCAACGCTGCTGCCGCTTACCGTCAGCGCGCAAGCGCTGACATCTCCGGCCAAGGAAGCGCCAAAGGAAGCGGGAAAAGATGTGCCGAAGGCTTTTGTGCCGGGCCTCGAGCAATTCATGAATGTGATTCTGATTGAGCACAACAAGCTCTGGTTCGCCGCCAAGGCTCGCAACTGGCCGCTTGCCGAATATCAGCTCGGCGAAATCAAGGAGATCATGGGCGACGTGCAGGATTTCGTCCCGACCTTCAAGAATTTGCCTCTTGCCGAGATGGTCGATGCGGTCATCATCAAGGAGATCGCCGCGCTCGAAAAATCCATCGAGGCTAAAGACTACAAAGCTTTCACTGTCGGCTATGACAAGCTCACAGCCGCTTGCAACGCCTGCCATCAAGGGACGGAAAACAGCTTTATTGTTATCAAGCGGCCAACGCAGCCGGCTTTCACCAATCAGGACTACCGGCCGCATTAGCCTCGCACGGTAGCCGCCGCCTTCAACGCGTGGTAAATGCGAGGCAATGACCAGCCCGGAAGACCTCAAGCAGCTCGCCCCAACGGGCAAACTTCGCGGCGGTGTGGTCATAGCGCCAGCAGCTTCGGCGTTTTTTGCCATCGGGGACGGCAAGGGCGATGTGAAAGGCGTCACCGTCGATCTGGTCCGCAGTTTCGCGACGGCACTAAAGTTGCCTCTCGCTCTGCAGGTGTACGAAAACTCAGGTCAGGTCACGGAGGCTGTCGCGAGGGGCGAGTGCGACATTGCTTTCATGCCGCAAGACGCGGAGCGTGCGAAGCGCGTTGATTTCGGGCCAGCCTATTATTTCATCGAGAGCACCTATCTGGTTCCAGCAGGCTCAACAATCAAAAGTATCGACGAGGTCAATCGGCCGGGCCGCCGGATCGTCGCCATCTCCAACACGACAACCGCGCGCAGCGCGCGCCGCACCGCGCCGCACGCGAGCGTCGAGGAAGTCCCAAGTGTGGACCAGATGACCGAGATGGCGCGGCAAGGGCAGGGCGATGCCTTCGCTCTTTCCCATGATTCGTTCGCGGGACTGCTGCCCAAGCTGCCTGGCGCGCGCGTCCTGTCAGGCAATTTCCAGCAGACAGGTATAGCAGTCGCGGTGCCAAAGGGACGGCCGATTGCGCTGAAGATCGCAAGCGAACTGCTTGAAGTCGCGAAGACATCCGGCCTGGTGCGTCGCGCCCTCGACGCCGCCGGCTTTCCTGAAGCCGCGGTGGCGCCTTAGGGCGCGATCCAGCGCTTAACGCGCGCGACCGCCAAATAAAGCAACGCTGCGCCTGCCGCTGCCCAGCATATAGAAGGGACCCATTGCAGCAGGGCCTTGAGCACCGGATCCGAATTGAAGCCGGTGGCAACAGTCGCCATGCGTGTCAGAGTTGCCAATGCCAGGGCCGAAAACAGCAATCCCGACATGCGCCCTTCGCCGCCATTCTCGCCGATCGCAAACGCAACCGTGAAGGCGCTCATCAGAATGGCGCCCCAGGCCGCGCCTGCCGCAAACTGCGCCAGCACCATTTGCTCGAGATCTTGCGCGAAATGTGCGGCAAGAATGGCGACGGCACCGATCAAAGCGGCGCCACCCATTACCGCATAGCCGCCGAAACGGTTTGTGATGATACCGGCCGGGAACATGGAAATGTTGAAACCAATCCAGAACACCGGCATCAGCCATTGCAGTGAAGCTGCATTGGTAAAGCGCAGGAAGAGCGGCGCGCTATCGATCGCGAAGTGCATCTGATAGCCGAGCGCGAGCGTGATCATGGCCAGTGCGAACACGACGGCGGACCTGGTCATGCTGCCGAAAGAGCGAACCGGAGGGCTCACAGGGCTGGGACCCTGCGACGCCGCCAGTCTACGTTCTGCCGTGATCATGCCGAGCGTTACCAGCATCAGCACGACGCTGGCTAACGTGAAAGGAATACGCGGGTCGATGTCGCGCAGCGCAACGGTCAGGTAAGGTCCGAGCGCGCTGGCGATTCCGGTACCCAGCAAGGCAAGAGCTGAAAGGAAAGGGATCGAGGGTTTGCGCGCATATTTGCCAAGGAGCATCAGCGGCGGTGCCCGCAATGCGGAAGAAGTTACCGTCCAGACGACGATGGCCGCGATCAATGCCGGCATACCCAGCCTCGCGATCGACGGCATGATCAGAAACGCCGCACAGGAGAGGGCTGTTGCCGCCGTGACCCACACGCCAAGCCGGCCAATCACGCGTGTCACTTTGTCGGCAGCAATTCCGGCGAAGAAATCGCACACGGTGAAGATGGCCTGATCGAGCATCAGGATCAGGATCACGGCCTTTGGCGCAATACCTGCCGTTGCAGCGAGTTTCGGCAGGTAAATGACATAGACAGTCCAGCACAACGCAAAGAACAGCTGGAGCACAGCCAGGTACCAACCGAAGCGATGTGATGTCGCTCCCACCACGCGCGCTCAGAATGTTACAAGCACATTGCCGACCGTGCCCCGTTCCACAGCTTCATGGGCAGCGATGATATCTGCGAGCGTGTAGGTTGGCTTCGCTACTCGATTGAGAAGCGCGCCCGTCAAGAGCGCGCTATTGATGGCGGCAAGAGCACGTTCGCGTTCAGCCGCATCAAGCTCGTAAACCAGGAAGAATTGCAGCCGGACAGAATTGACCAGGCAAAAGGCGGCCGGCAGCGCGGCTTCGGGTCCAGTACCATAGACGATGACGCTGCCCCTGGGCCGCAGGACCGACGGGATAAGCCTGGCGTTGGCGCTGAGATCCATCTCTATCACTGCGTCGACCCCACGCTTGCCCGTGATCTCCATGACCCGATCGCCAATATTCTCACGCTTGTAGTCGATGGCATGGTCGGCGCCCGCTTCACGCGCGGTCCCGGCCTTTTCGGGCGAGGACACGGTGGTGATGACGCGGGCGCCTTTGGCCTTGGCAAACTGGATGACGTATTGACTGACGGCGCCAGCGCCGCCCGAGACCAAAAGGGTCGTATCTTTGGCGACATTGGCAACGATGACAGCGTGGATAGCCGTCATCGCCGGGATGCCGAGACATGCACCGGATTCGAAGCTCACTTTGTCCGGCAGGGTCACTGCCTGAGCGGCCGGCACAACGATAAATTCGGCGGCCGTCCCAAATGGGCGCTTCCACTGGCCGTTCCACACCCATACCCGCTCGCCGATGCGGGATTTCGGCACTCCGTCGCCAGCGTCATCGATGACCCCGGCTCCATCACTGTGCGGAATAACTCGCGGGAAGGCTATTTTGCGGGTGGAGCCTTGACGAGACTTGACATCAGAAGGATTGACGCCTGAGGCAGCAAGCTTGACGCGAACTTCCCCCGGACCGGCTCGTGGCGTTTCCGCCTCGCCGGTGCGCAGCACTTCGCGCGCTGTGCCGTTTCGTTCATAAAAAGCCGCTTGCATTGGCGCCTCCCGTGGAACCAATACGATAGCATGACGGAAACGGTAGGAAATCGAGCCGAGAAACTCGGATAAGAGTCATGCGTTGTCGCCAATACCAAAGCGAAAAAGGGCGGCGGGCGAAACACCGCGAGGTCCAACATGCATTACCGCGTCTATAGCGGCCCTAAGGGCTCAGCCGACATCCCACCACTGGAGAAATCGCAGTCGCTATTCAAGGAATGCACGGCGCTCGACGACGCGCTGTCGTGGGCGCGTCATCTGGAAAGTCGAGGCCGAATTCCGCTGCTGATCGAAGGCGACGACGGTACGCGAATGGACCGCCGTGCCATCGTCAATGCGCTGAGAGTTGGTGTGCGGGAGCAGCTTGACGACTGATAAGCAGCTTGAGGCAGGGAACGGGTCAACCGGCGAGGCGGACCCATTCGGCGCGGGCTCTTTCCGTCAGGCGGTTCCAGTTGGTGCTAACCACATCCCAGTTGACCATCGGCCGGTCAGGGCTGGTGGCATTCGCGGACGTCGCCGCATAGTGGGAGTCGTAAAGGTAGGCGCCGCCGACTGTTAGAATAACGCCGAGAAGTATTCCGAAGATGACACGCATGGTGTGAGACTCCTCGTTCCCCGACCTCAAACGCAGCAAACCAGATGCAGTTCCGGTCCTGTTTGGCAGACTTAGCGACCAATTGTGACAGCAAACCAGACGATTTTGGGTCACGCGGCGTTAACCTTATAAGGTCACCAGCCGCGTCATAACATATTGAAATTGCTGTATTTCCGGCCTAAAAAACTTTGCCCGCAAACAAAATTTGCTGCTATATTGAAGTTATGAGCAGACATTCAGCTAAAACGGCCGGGCGATCCGCCAAGACGACGCGGCGGCCTGCAAAAAAAGGCACAAAAGGCGCCAGTATCGCTGAAAAAAAGGCGTCGAAATCGGCTCGGCTTCCGGTCGGCAAAACCACCCGCCCGGTCGGTGGCGGAGCCGCGAGCCGTCCGATAAAAGCCGTCAAAATGATCCGCACGCCGAGCCCGCCGGTGCAGCCGATCGCCGCGCATGAAGTACCGGCGCGGTTGCACAAATACCAAGTCGGTGAAACGGTTTACTACACCTCGCCCACCTTTGGCCGAACTGCAGCGACCGGTAGCTATATTGTGGTCAAACTGCTGCCTTCGGAAGGCGACGATTACCAGTACAGAATCAAAAGTTCCGGCGAAGCCTTCGAACGCGTTGCCAAGGAAAGCCAGCTCGACCGCCCTTGATTGCCTTGGACGGTTCGCTGTCGCGATTTTGCCGCGGCATCTCCTTATGATGCCTTGCATGGCGCTGTTGTCGCGCAGCAGGAGACCAAGGCATGCCGATCTACATCACGCAGGGGAGATATACGCGTGACGCGATCAAAGGAATGATCGTCAGGCCCGAGGACCGCGCCGATGCGGTGGCACGTTTGCTATCGAAAATTGGGGGTAAGCTATTGGGTTACTATGTCACATTCGGTGAATACGATTTTCTGACTATCGCTGAGGCTCCGAATGACGTTCAGATGGCGGCGGTGTTGCTGGCGGCGGGCAGTGGAGGCGGAGTGACCGGCTTGCGTACGACCGTCGCGCTTACGTCGGTTGAAGCCAAGGGCGCTTTCGCTGCGGCCAGTGACCTCGCGCCGAACTTCAGATCAGCCGGCGGTACATAGCGTCGCGGGGAATAAGCAAAAGAACTGCGACGTAAAAATCAACCTGAACGAACCATCTGATGGGAGGATATATGCGCGTGTTCTTGCGGTTGGCCGCATTGATATTGCCGATTTTTTTGAGTCTCCCGGTCGGGGCACAGAATTATCCGAGCCGTCCCGTGAAATTCATTGTTCCATTCGGAGCCGGAGGGCCCGCCGACGTCTACGCGCGCGTGCTCGCGCAGCATCTCTCTGAGGAGACCAAGCAGACCTTTGTCGTTGAGGATCGTCCCGGTGCCGGATCGGTTATTGGGACGGATGCGGTCGCCAAGTCTGCGCCCGACGGCTACACGCTGCTCGTGATGTCCAACACGCATACGACCAACGAGTCATTGCTTCCGAACAAGCCGTTCCAGTTGATGCGTGATTTCGTTCCGGTCGCGACGATAAACTATTCCGATCTGCTGATGGTTGTTCATCCGTCGGTTCCAGCCAAGACCGTCAAAGAGTTTATTGAATTGGCGAAGAAAGAGCCGGGCAAGCTCAACTACGCTTCGTCAGGCCCTGGCACGCCCTATCATATGGCCGGTGAGCTGTTTAAGGCGATGAGCAACACCGACATCGTGCACGTGCCGCACAAGGCTTCCGGAGATGCGCGCAACAGCGTGATCTCCGGAACTGTTCAGATGATGTTCGACGCGGTGACCACCATGTCTGCACTAGCGAAAGGTGGGCAGGTGCGCGCGCTCGGAACGACCGGATTGACGCGCTCGCAGCTGACACCGGATCTACCGACAATCGCCGAAACCGTTCCCGGCTACGAGGCGACGATCTGGCTTGGTGTCATGGCACCCAAGGGCACCCCAAAAGAGATCATCTCTTTCCTCAACGCGAACATCAACAAGGTGCTTAATAATCCCGAAGTTAAAGCGGCCTGGCTTCAGCAAGGTGCGGTTCCGTTGGTGAAAACACCGGAAGAATTCGATGCATACTTGCGCAACGACATCGAGAAATGGGCCAATGTGGTAAAAGTGTCGGGAGCCAAGATTCAATAGGCGCATGATCCGAAAACCTGCCCTTGGATTTGATCGGTCCGAGGGCGCGGAAACCGGTTTTCTGATAGGATCATTCGCAAGGAAATCGGTGGTTTATGCCAATCGTCGACGGTGCGTCCATGGACGGACTGCTTTCAACGCCACTGGTATTGCCGGCTCCGGTGGCCGGCGCCCTCGCGGCGCTATTTCTCGTATTGGTCGTGATCGCTGTTCGCCGTGCCGCCCGTGGCGGCGGGCCGCGCCAGTTGGTTGCATTCTCGGTCATTGCGGTTTGTGCGATCGCGGCAATCAGCATACTCAACCGCATGGCGACGAATGAACGCACAGCCGAGCAGCGTGCGTTTCTCCAGCGAGATACGCAGCTCAGCATGAGTGCGGTTGCGCCTGGATCACCCCTTGCGTGCCTTGATGGCGTCGCGGGTGAGCAGGTCGAAAATGCGTGCGAGCAGGCTGTGTTTGCGGACGCACAAAGCACCGCCAGGGCAGTGGTCTACGTTACTGCACGGCTTTCATTGCTTTCAGACGTTTTCGCAGCCGCTCAACGCGGCAACCACGATTTAATGGCAACGTTCGCGACGGCGCGGCGCGCCATCGAACTCGATCGCTATGGTATCGCCGCCCACGTTTTGGCCGTGCGGGATGGCTGTACCGCGGAGCGTTGCGCGACCCTTGAAATGTTTCAGGATGCTAGCGCGCTGAAGGCCAACCTAAAGGTTCATGCCTTCGACACCTATGTTGCCCGCTATGCGGCGGCATGGAAGGCGGAACCGGCTGAAAAGCTGCCGCAGACCTCGGCTACGGGGCTGCCATCCGTCGCGAGCGCAGGAGAGGCTCCGGCTCCTCATCCGGTTGACAGCCGCTACGATTTTCCCTCTGCCGCGTCCATTCCGCCGGTGAGTATCATGAATGCCGAGCCACCCCGGCCGAAAGAACAACCGGGGACGGCCAATGCCCAGGCTGCCGGCGATAAGCCTGGCGCCAATCCACCAACGCCGCCCAAACGGCCGCAGGCCCAGGCGGCATCCCCTCCGGCGCGCTAATATCGGGCCGACAGAAACGGGCCCGCATGTTCAAATCCGTCCTGATCGCCAATCGCGGCGAGATTGCTTGCCGCATTGCTCGCACCGCCAGGCGGCTTGGGCTGCGCACGATCGCGGTCTATGCGGAAGCCGACGCCGGCGCCTTGCATGTGCGGCTGTGCGACGAAGCGTACGCGATTGGGCCGTCACCGGCAGCGCAAAGTTATCTTTCGGTCGAGAACATAATCGCGGCGGCCAAAACCGCACGTGCGGAATGCGTTCATCCCGGCTACGGTTTCCTCTCGGAGAATGCGGACTTCGCACAAGCTTGCCTTGACGCAGGGATTGTCTTTGTGGGCCCGCCGCCTCAGGCGATACGCGCCATGGGCTTGAAAGATCGCGCCAAGGCGCTTTTGGAAAAAGCCGGGGTGCCTGTGGTCCCGGGCTATCACGGTGATTTGCAGGAACCAAAATTTCTCAAACAGAAAGCATACGAGATCGGCTATCCGGTGTTGATAAAGGCCGTGGCCGGTGGCGGCGGCAAAGGTATGCGCCGTGTCGAACGTCACGCTGATTTCGAATCTGCGTTGGAAGGCGCGCAACGCGAGGCTAAAGCTGCGTTCGGCGAAGGACGTGTATTGATTGAAAAATATGTCGCGAGCCCGCGGCATATCGAAATGCAGATTTTTGCGGATAGACACGGTAACGCGATCCATCTCAATGAACGCGACTGTTCCTTGCAGCGCCGCCACCAGAAGGTGATCGAGGAAGCGCCGGCACCCGGAATGGGCAAGGAATTGCGTGCTGCGATGGGCACAGCTGCGGTGGCTGCGGCAAAGGCCGCCGGCTATGTCGGTGCCGGCACGGTTGAATTCATCGCCGATGGTACGACCGGACTCAAATCGGGCCAATTCTGGTTCATGGAGATGAATACGCGATTGCAGGTGGAACATCCGGTGACGGAGGCGGTCACCGGACTTGATCTGGTGGAGTGGCAGTTCCGGATTTCCGCCGGAGAAAAGCTGCCGCTCGCACAGCATCAGGTGCGTCTCGATGGCCACGCCGTTGAAGCGCGGCTTTATGCGGAAGATCCGGAGCGAGGTTTTCTACCATCGACCGGCCGGTTGATCGCCTTGCGGTTCCCCCCGACGGATGCGCTTCGTGTCGATAGTGGCGTAGAAACGGGCAGCGATGTGACGCCATTTTATGATCCGATGATCGCCAAACTCATCGTCCATGAAAAGACGCGAGAAGCGGCACTCGATCGGCTTGCCGACGCGCTTGACCAAACTGTTGTGATCGGACCACGCAGCAATGCCGGCTTTCTGGCGGCGCTTTGCCGCTCGGCGGGATTTCGCAGAGACAATTTTGATACCGGCTTTATCGACCGCAATCTTATCGAACTGGGGGCGGTTCCGCGTGAACTCGATCGATCCGCGGCCGCACTCGGCGCGCAAACGTTGCTGGAGCGGGAACTGGTCAGGGTGACGGCAGCGCGCCAAAATGAAAGCGATGAAGCATCCTCACCTTGGGACGACGTTGACGCTTTTCAATTGTCGGGTACGCGCAGGCTGGAGATACCGGTCGTTGCGGAGGATCATACGTTGGTAGCGCAGGTTGCCTACGTCCACGGCCTTTCGATCACCATCGACGGCAAGGGCCCGGCGCAAGATGCATTGGTGGTGACGGATCACGATGCGGCCTATGTTCTGCGCAATGGGCGCCAGACCAAAGTGACGCTGCGCGACCTCGCCCTTGAGGAGACTGGGGATCAAGACGGAAGCGGGGTTGTCCGGGCCCCGATGCATGGCAAGGTACTCGCGATCTTAGTGGAGCAAGGCGCGCGGGTCGCCCGTGGCCAACCTGTGGCCATTATCGAGGCAATGAAAATGGAACATACCCTTGTGGCCCCGGCCGACGGCCTCGTTGCCGATATTGTGGTCGTTCAGGACGCGCAAGTTGCTGAAGACGCAAAGGTGATGCGCATTGTCCAGACGCAAGAATCTGGCGAATAGCTCGGAATTAGGTGATGTCTCTCCATCTCATCAAACTCTGCGTCGGTTGCGACTCGGTCGCGGACCTCGAGGAGTGGATTAAGCAGAAACTGAAAGAGAAGAAGCGGCGCGGGCAGAAGGCCGAGCATATCCACACAACCCGCATGGTGCCCAAGCGTGCTGAGGAGCTGATAGGGGGCGGTTCCCTTTACTGGGTGATTCGAGGGCAGATCACCTGCCGGGAGCGTATTCTCGATATCCGTCCATTTACCGACAAGGACGGCATCGGCCGCTGCCGGGTCGTCCTCGACGGAAAGCTGGTGCTTGTTGAGCCCCGACCGCGCGGGGCGTTTCAAGGTTGGCGTTATCTCACGGCGAACGAGGCGCCACGCGACCTCTCTCGCGCCGCACCTGGCGCCGCGAGGATGCCGGAAGCCATGCGCCGCGAATTGCAGCAACTTGGGCTGCTTTAGACTGCGATGTTGTCGATCAGCCGGGTTTTCCCGAGCCTGGCGGCAACGAGCAGTCGAATCGGACCATCTTTGGGCGAGGCGATGGGGGCAAGCGTCAGGGCATGACGGGCTTCAAGGTAATCGAGTACGAAACCCGCAACGTCGATCTCGATCCGTCCCACGTTGATGACGTGGTCAATTTTTTCGCCATTTTTTATGCGGGTGGCGCATTGCCTTAGAACCCGATGGAGCATCGGCGCCACTGCCCGTTCGGCCGATGACAGATACGCATTGCGCGAGGAAAGCGCCAAACCATCTGGCTCCCGCGCGGTCGGGATCCCGATTACCTTCACTGGTAGATCGAGATCCCTGGCCATTTGGGTGACCACGCGCAGCTGCTGGTAGTCCTTTTGGCCGAAAAGCGCGAAATCGGGCGAGACTTGCGTGAATAGTTTTGCGACCACAGTCGCTACGCCACCAAAGAAATGGGGGCGAAACTCATCTTCGAGGCCGACTTTGGCGGCACCGTCTGGGGCCAGGCGAGTTGCAAACCCGTTCGGGTACATCACTTCAACTGACGGCGCCCAGACCAGGTCGACCTTGGCCTCACGTAGAACTTTGACGTCGGTCGCAAAGCTGCGCGGATAGCTGGCGAAATCCTCATGCGGCGCAAATTGCGTGGGGTTGACAAAGACCGACACAACGACGCGTTTCGCACGCCGGCGGGCCTCGCGCACCAGCGCCATGTGGCCGCGATGCAACGCACCCATTGTCGGCACAAGCGCAATGCGTTCATGCTGCTTGCGATAATGCTCCAAGGCGCGCCGAAGCGGAGGGACTGTTCGTATGACTCTTAGGTGATTTGCCATAATTGTGGCCTTGTCGACGACATGTTGCAAAACCGGAATACGACCTACAAGGCCGGTGGAATTCGTCCAAGCAAATTCATTGTTAGGTCGGGTTTAACTTGACTAACGCACGCTAATATTTTGAGAATTGATAGTCGGGGGCGCGGATGCTGATTCAGCCGATCCAGGAAACGACTCAGTCGGCACACGTGGTCGTGCTCGGTAACGAGAAGGGTGGTTCGGGAAAATCGACCACGGCGTTGCACATCGCGGTCGCGCTCCTCAAAGCCGGCCAACGCGTCGCCACCATCGACCTCGATTCGCGCCAGCAAAGCTTTACACACTACATCGACAACCGGCGTGCTTGGGCCGAACGTGCGCACATTACACTCGAGCTACCCACTCACTATTGCATCGCGCGTGCGGAAAACAACTCGCTGGAAGCAAACGAGACCCAGGAGTTCACGAATTTTTCGGCCGCGATCAGCGCGATCGAGCACACCCATGATGTGGTGGTGATCGATACGCCCGGTTCTGACACATACCTGATGCGGCTCGCTCATTCGATGGCGGATACACTGGTGACGCCTCTCAATGACAGTTTTCTTGATTTCGATGTACTTGCCACTCTTGATCCGACCAATTTCAGCGTTACAGGCGAAAGCCATTATGCCGAGATGGTCCGCGAAGCGCGGCGGCAGCGTCGCCTTGTCGACGGCCAGCTCACAGATTGGGTCGTTGTACGCAATCGTCTCTCCAGCCTTTCATCACGCAACAAGCGTTTGGTTGGAGACGGCATCAATGAATTGTCAAAACGCATGGGCTTCCGCAGCATTGAAGGGTTCGCCGAGCGCGTTGTGTATCGTGAATTCTTCCCGCGCGGACTTACAGCGCTTGATGATTTAGACGAAGAAACACTCGGAACTCGCCCGAATCTGTCGCATGTGACCGCTCGTGAGGAAGTGATCGCATTGCTCAATGCGCTTAATCTTCCCCTTTCCGAGAACGGCAAACGACGCGCCGCCGCCCGAGCAGAGTGGTACTCGGTCATGGACCAACCGCTGCAGGTCGACGACATTATCGCGTAGATTTCGCCGAGCTTGAAACCAGGGCTGAATGTCGCCATTTGACGATGTGTGCCACGGAGGCGCACGGCTGCCGTTGATTCAGTGTAGAATCCTGCCATGAGCAAGGACCCGCAACAGACCCCGGCGCCAGTTTCGCCCAAGCCGGAGATTGAGAACTTTATCGAACGGGTCCGCTCGCTCGGACCTTCAACCGCGCGAGGTGGGCGCGGTCGACTCATTTTTGCGCTCGATGCCACCATGAGCCGTCAGCCGACCTGGGATACGGCTTGCACGCTGCAAGCGGACATGTTTCGCGAAGCGTCGAGCATCGGCGGGCTCGACATTCAGCTTGTTTATTTCCGCGGCCTGAGCGAATGCCGCGCCTCCGGTTGGGTGGCAGGGAGCGAGCGGCTTGCCGAGCTGATGTTGCGTATCGACTGCCGGGGCGGTCAGACTCAGATCGCCAAAGTACTCAATCATGCGCGTCAGGAATATGCGCGGCAGAAGGTGCAAGCTTTGGTGTTCGTCGGCGACGCCATGGAAGAATCGATCGATAGTCTGTGTCAGTCGGCCGGCGAATTGGGGTTGCTCGGAGTTCCTGTTTTTATGTTCCAGGAAGGCAATGACGCGGTGGCGGAAGGCGCCTATCGTGAGATTGCGCGCTTGTCACGTGGAGCCTATTGCCGGTTCGACGCCGGGTCGGCTCATCAGCTTGGTGAACTATTGCGTGCCGTTGCAGCTTATGCCGCCGGCGGCATCAAGGCGCTTGCCGATCTTTCGGCGAAGCGCTCGTCCGGTGCTGCAAAGTTGCTGGCCCAATTGAAGTAGTCATGCCCGCTCTTATCTTCGGCGTTGTTGTACTGGTGCTTGTTTTATGGGCGCTCAGTGTCATTTCCAAAGTTGACCCGAAAGTTGCCGCGCGCGTGACAAAGATTGGCGGCGGGCTGCTCTCGCTCGGATTTGCCGTTTTTCTCGGATTGCGTGGCGAACTTCCCGTCGCCATTCCGCTCGGCGCGTTCGGGCTTGGGTTGCTTGGCTGGGTACCGTTTGGACCCGCTGGCTTTTCCGCGCGTACGCAAAAAAGTTCAGGCCAGACCTCACGTGTGCGGTCGGCCTATTTCGAGATGGAGCTCGATCACGATACCGGCGTAATGCGCGGGCGCGTTCTCGCGGGTCGCCACCAGGGCGCCGAACTCGAACGCCTCGATGTCACGACATTGACCGCGATGCTTGGTGAAATCGACGAAGAAAGTCGCGCCCTACTTGTGGCTTATCTTGACCGCCGGGATCCCGGTTGGAGTGAGCACGCGGAGGCGGATGCGGCGACGGGGCGGCGGGCGTCGAGCAGCGGGAAAATGTCCGAACAAGAGGCCTATGAGATCCTTGGCTTGCAGTCCGGCGCGAGCGCCGAAGACATCAGCCGCGCGCATCGCACGCTGATGAAGAAACTGCATCCCGACCAGGGGGGCTCGACGTATCTCGCGGCCCGTATCAATGAGGCTAAGGAAATCCTTCTTCGCCGACATCGCTGAGGTACTCCACAAACTTCACCATCAGCGGCTCCTGACCTTGCCCATCCCTGATATTGTTTTTGTCGTCAATTCTTCACCAGCATGCACGGAATTTCGCTGCGTTTTAGGTATTTGCAGACGGCTTCCGCTTGATCTTTCTCCAGTCCGGCGAAACGCGCGCGGTAGAGAACCTTGTCGCCCTTCTCAAGGCGTTCCGTGAACGCGTCGGCTCTTCTCAGTAAATCCCTGGCCTTGCTCTGCGCTGAATCCAAGCGCTGTCTGGCTTCTTTTTCGTCCGGCAAGGCGCCAACTTGAACAATCCAGCCGCTACGCGTTTTTGCAGCGGACTCGACCGTCACGGCCGGTGGCGGTGTATTGCCTGCGGACGCGATCTTTTCCGGCGCCGTGCTCGGTTTTGCCGCAGGCGGCGGGGGAGTGCCTGCAGACGCAACCTTTTCCGGCAGCGTGGCCGGTTTTGACGCCGGCAGCGAAACGGCCGACGGGGACGGTACGGCGGCGAAAGGCAGGGCGGCAGTTGTCGCCGGCTCACTTCTGACGGTGGCGATCGTGGTTATATTCGTCGGATTTGCGACCGAGGGCGCTGGTGCGAGTTGCCGGTTATCCGAGGGTAGGGGCGACAGCGAAGCCGTGTACACAGTACCCGGATGGACGGCGACAGTTTTCACCGCGGTCGGCTTGATTGGTTCCGTCGAACCGGGCGCTGGAGCGTCTGAGGTGGGCGGCGTCGCTATTGCAACGCGGACGGGCGCCGCTGCCGAAGCGGTGCGCTCATCGTCCTTGCCATCCTTTCGCGCTCCGGCCGTATCCCATCCCTCGGTGACGGGCGGCGCGGTTCGCTTGACTGAAGCGATATTGATGTTGTTGTCGATCAAGCTCCGCACCCGCGCGTCGCGCGCGTCGGCGGTGCGGCCGCCAAATACGACAGCGACGAGATGATGGTTGGTGCGTCGCACTGATGTAACGATGTTAAATCCGGAGTCGTGAATGTAGCCGGTCTTGATACCATCGACGCCGTCAATCACTCCGAGCAAATGATTGTGGTTCCGGATCGACTTGCCGCGGAAGTCGAAAGTCCGGGTGGCGAAGTACTGGTAGTAATTAGGAAATCGATCCTGAATGGCGCGCCCGAGGATAGACTGATCGCGCGCGGTTGTGATCTGCTGATCGTCCGGCAGACCTGAAGCATTGCGGTACACGGTCTGGGTCATGCCGAGCGCTCGCGCCTTTGCCGTCATCAATCTGGCAAAATTCGACTCGTCGCCGCCAAGCGCCTCGGCGACGATCACGGCGACGTCATTGGCCGATTTGGTAACGATGGCGCGGATCGCCGTTTCGACGCGGATCGTCTCTCCCGGCTTGAGGTCAAGTTTCGACGGAGCTTGCTTTGCGGCATAAGCTGACACAGGCAGTTCATTGGTGAGCTTGATCTTGCCCTGCTCAAGTCGCTCGAACAGCAGGTACAGGGTCATTATTTTGGTCAAAGAAGCCGGATGGCGGGGACTGTCGGCGTTGCTCGCCTGCATGACCGCCCCAGAATTGGCATCCACGACAATCGAGGCGTAGGAGGGCTGATAACTTTCGGCCGCGTCGGACTTGACCCTATGCCCTCGTCGGGCTTCTGCGTTGTCGCTGAGGGCCAAGACGGAAACGAAGGCCGTCAGGCCTAGGGCGCTCAAGCGCAAGCAGCGATGGCCAAAAACTCCCCCACGCAGCATTCGCTCTCCAACCCCTTGTTTACGCTGACAATCTCCTAGGCCGCCATCGTGGCCATATTGTAGCGTCTGGGCAGTGCAAGAATTTACGACCGTAGGAGAACGCGGTTTACAAATTCTTAAGGCAATCCACTGGTTTTTAAGCAGTTTTTGCAGTGCAATATTTTGCTTGACTTTATTGTGCAGTGCGGTATAAGCGACTCCATTCCCTGGCGAAGGCCGGGGTTGAGAATTCAGCACATTGGCGCCGCATTGCGGGCCGGGAAGGAATATCATGGTCAAGAATTTCGAGGACCTCCAGCAGGTCAGCAAAGACAATGTCGACGTAACACTGAAGGCCATGGGCGCGCTCTCGAAGGGCACCCAGGCGATTGCCGTTGAAGTTGCGGACTACTCGAAGAAAGCCTTCGAGGAAGGCACCGCGGCGCTCGAGAAAATGTTCGGCGTCAAGTCGCTCGATAAGGCGATCGAGGTCCAGACTGAATACGCCAAAACTGCTTACGAAGGTTTCGTGGCCAAGGCCTCCAAGATTGGCGAACTGTACGCCGATCTGGCCAAGGAGACCTACAAGCCGTTCGAAGTCTTGATGGCGAAGGCGAAGTAAGTCGCGTCAGTTTGTACCTGGCGTACAGTTGCGTAAGCGTCTCTTGAAATGCAAAGCCCGGCTCAAGCGAGCCGGGCTTTTTGTTTGACGATGCTGCCCAACCGCTATTGAGCCACGCGCAGTTTGGTCAGGTTGGTGCCGATCTCATTGAATGTCGCAGTCATCTGACCGGCGGATGTCAGCAGGTAGAACTTGTCTGAGGTACTTGCGCAGTTCTGCAGCAGGGTCGACGTTGGATCGCCACCTGTGTTGACCTGAATTGTGTACAAGGTGATGTTGGCGGCCTTGATGTTGTCACACGTGATCGCCTGGCGCGCGTCGATCGAAGCCTGATCGGTGTACCAGCGATCCTGCGTGTTCAAGCCGTCGGTCAGCAGAATGATGACCTGGGTGTATTGGTACAGGGGATCGAACGCCGGCGGCGCAGGGAAAGGCCCTCCGCCAACCAGTGACATCCAGCCGAGCTGCAATCCGATCGCCTGGTTGGTATTGCCGGCCGGTGACATGGCGTTCACCAGAGAGTTCATGCCCGCCCAGTCGTAGCTCAGCGCCTTCACCGCTTGCGGGCATGAGGAATATGTTTCAGCCGGATAGAGCGACGACCACCGCGGCGTCACCGGATCTGGCGCGCTGGCATTGGTGTCGAAGTTATACGTGGTATCTGGCCCGCTTTGCTGGGCACCCAGACTGTCGAGCAGAAAGCTGGGAGAGATCGGATAGCCGCGGTCCATCACGCAGCCATTCCAGGTGCTGTGATTCGCAACTGTGAACACCCCGGGAGTCCAGACGTAGGGGGTAAACGTGGCGGGTGTCCAAACGCCAACTGTCCAGGTGTACGGAGTCGACGTCCACACACCGGCGAGCCAGGTGCCACCGTGGCTTTGACATTGGCTTTGGCTACCCCACGTGCCCACAGAGCAGTGGTGTGCGCTTTGACAGCTGCTCTGCGAAGTTTTGCCCGCGATGTCGCAGGTCCCCGCGTTTACGCAGGTGCTCTGCGTGGTGTAATTCGTATTGCTGCAAACTCCCGCAGACGTGCAGGTACTCTGCGAAGTTTTGCCCGAGATGGTGCAGGTCCCGTTGGAGTTACACGTCGTCTGGGTGGTGTTTCCACCGACGCTGCATACGCCATGGGACAGGCAATTGCTTTGCGTCGTGTAGGTTGAATTGCTACACGTGCCACCTTTAGTGAAACAGTTGGTTCGGCTGTTATTGTAATTGTTGTTGCTGCACGTTCCGTGAGTTGCGTCCCAGGACGCGTTATCGGTCGCATTTGGGTCTTGGGGAATCGGGAAGGTTGCAGTCGGAGCCGTCGTGCCCCAGTAGATCCAATCGGCATTGTAATTCGTCGCGCCAACATTCACATCCTTCACGAAGGGGACGATCGAGACGTAGACGTCGCCGGCGACGGTCACGGCGCCCTGCAACTGGGTGAGCAGCCCTTGGGTTGCCGTCTTCAGAGCGCCTATCTTACCGTCATCAGCCATCGACCCGGTGTTGTCGAGCACAAGTGCCACGCGCAACCGGTTTGTGCCCCACTTTGCCGTGGAGGATGCCATCAGGTTGAAGGTGTCGTAGCCGATAAGCTTGGTGAAATCGGCGGGCAACGACGCCGATGCGGTGATAACGATCTTTGAGCCGCCATCCGTCGTGTAGGTCACGGTGGTTTGGATGTCTTTGGCTTCCGGACGCACAAAAAGCGCGGTGAAGTATTTAAGCGCGTTATCCTTCAGCTGGTCTGATGTGTCGGTAGCTGCTTCCTTCGCCAGCATCAGCGCAGTGGAATCAAGCGCAGTCTGCATCGCAGCCTTGACCGAATTGGCGCGGCTGTAATCAACCGCGGCTCCGACGAAGCCGAGAATCGGCAACGTCGCGAAAGCAAAAGTGATGGCGACATTGCCGGCGCGAGCCGATCGAAACACAGACAGCGTGCGGCAAAGCTTCTTCCAGGCGATCATCATGGCGAGCCACCAAGACTAAAAGGTTGAACCCGGCTGCCGTGATAAGCCCCGGTACTAAAAGGCCGGTATATAAGCAGGGTCTGAATCCGGCAGTGTTGGTAAGACTTCGAGCCGCTCATTCGTCTTTGTTCGTATTGTTTCAATAGCTTCGTTGGTAAACGACGTTTGCAGCGGATCGCGCAAATGCCGAACATTCTTATGAGCCGTCGTTAACACACGGTTGGTGCGTTGGCTGAAACAAGGCGGCGGGACGGTTTTGCCGCGACGTCCGGGGCCCGCGCTCTGTCGGATCCCGGCACGCCGCGGCAAGATTGTTACATCGCCAAGCGCAGCTTGGAGAGGGAAGTGCCGATCTGACCGAAAGTAGTGATGATCTGACCTGCGCTCGTGAGCAGGAAGAACTTGCCTGCATCGGTGGCGCAGCTCTGTAACAGCGTCGACGTCGGATCGCCGCCGGTATTGACCTGCACGGTATACAGGGTGATCCCCGCGGCTTTGATGTTGTCGCAGGTCTTCTTTTGACGGGTGTCGATCGATGAGGCCGACGTGTACCAGCGGTCTTGGGTATTGAGGCCGTCAGTCAACAAGATGATGACCGTCTGATACTTGTAGTCCGGATCGATTGCAGGGACGGTGTAGGGCGCAGCCGTCAAGGTTTGCCAGCCGAGCTGCAATCCGATCGCCTGGTTGGTATTGCCGGCTGGGGCCATCGTATCGATCTTGCCATTCAATGCGGTCCAGTCGTTGCTCAGACCCAAGACCGATGTTGCGGGGCATGACGAATACTGCTCGGCCGGGTACAGCGTGCTGCCGGTCGTCGGAGCGGTATTTGTGGTATCGAAGTTCTGGTCGCGGTCGGTCACGCAGCCATTCCACGTATTGTGCGCGGCGGGCGTCCAGGTCTTGCTGTGCGACTGGCAGGTCGTCTTGGTCGTATATTTCGTGCTGCTGCAATTTCCGTTGACCTCTTCCCACAGATCCCAGCGTATCCAGCTTTGACCGTAGTTTTCAGGACCAACGTTAACGTCTTTGACGAACGGCACGATCGAGACATAGACATCTTCGGCGTGAACCGCTGCCTGCTGAAGCTGGCTCAGCAGGTTATGCGATGCGGTCTTGAGCGCATCTATCTTGTCGGCATCGGCCATTGATCCGGTGTTGTCGAGCACCAACGCGACACGCAGCCGCGTGTTGCCCCAGGTCGAGACCGACATTGCGCTGATGTCAACCTGACTGATGCCGATGACGCCGAGAAAATTCGTGTGAACGACGGCGGTGCCGTTCAGCGTCAACTTTGAGCCGCCGGATGAAGTGTAGGTGGGTGTTACAGTGACGTTGGTGACTTCCGGCCGATTGTACAGAGAATTAAAAGTGTTTGTGGCTTCCGTCTGGAGCGAAGCACTCGATTCGGTTGCTGCGTCCTTTGAAAGCATCAGGGCTGTGGCGTCCAGGGCGACCTGGAACGCGGTGCGGTCGGCGTTGACGCGCGAGTAATCGACGGCCATGCCGACCGCGGCCATAACCGGGACGGCAACTACCGCCATGAGCGGGGCTACACCGCCCCGGGCGTTTGTCAGAAAACGGGCTAACATGCGGCTTCACCCAATGTTGTGAAAACGAGCTACCAGCAGAGTTCCTCCATATGCGGGTACCCCCCTTGAAAAAGCGTGAGAGCTGCGGCGCGAATTTGGGGGAAACTCGCCTCAATATTGCCCGGAAACGCGTTGCTATCGCTTAAGCAATGATTATCTGTCTTTGAGCACGCAAAATCGGGGAGATTTGCCCCCAGTCCCGGAACGGGGCAGCCTTAGGCGAATTGCCGAATTGGAATAGCCGTGCCCGAATCTCTATGATGCGGCTGGCCTCGTGCCGGCGCGGCCAAGGTGCAACCTCCAGGAACATACAGCCTCGGCCTACTATGATGTCCCCGGATAGAAAGAACCGACCGATGCATGCGGCTCAGCCGCGTGGCGATGTGCGCTCGATGGCGGACGATGATCGCAAGCGCCGCAATGAGCCGGGCGGCCCTAGTACCGCGGTCATCACCAAGACCAAACCGCAGACCAAGCGCCCGAACATGTATCGTGTGCTCATTCTCAATGACGATTACACACCGATGGAGTTTGTAGTGCACGTTTTGGAGCGCTTCTTCGGCAAGGACCATGAAGCCGCCACAAGAATTATGTTGCATGTTCATCATCACGGGATCGGCGAATGCGGCGTCTATACGTACGAAGTGGCGGAAACCAAAGTGACGCAGGTGATGGACTTTGCACGCAAACATCAGCATCCTTTGCAGTGCGTGATGGAAAAGAAGTGAGTCGGGAGCGCCCAATACAAATGAACTGGAAAGCTTGATGCCAACTTTTTCTCGCAGCCTCGAACAGTCGCTCCACCGTGCACTTGCGATCGCCAATGAACGACACCACGAGTATGCAACGCTTGAGCATTTACTGCTGGCTCTAATTGACGATCAGGACGCTTCGGCGGTGATGCGCGCGTGCAATGTCGATCTGGAAAAGCTACGGCGCAGCCTGACCGCTTATCTTGAGTCGGAGCTCGAAAATCTGATTACAGATGGCGCCGAGGATTCCAAACCAACGGCCGGATTTCAGCGCGTGATCCAGCGCGCGGTCATTCATGTGCAATCTTCCGGACGCGAGGAGGTGACAGGGGCGAACGTTCTGGTGGCAATTTTCGCTGAGCGCGAAAGCCATGCCGCTTATTTCCTGCAAGAGCAGGACATGACCCGTTACGATGCCGTCAACTACATCAGTCATGGCATTGCCAAACGCCCGGGTCTATCGGAGTCGCGCCCGGTGCGCGGTGTCGAGGAAGAAACCGATACGAAAAGCGGCGACGAGCCAAAGAAAAAGGGCGATGCGCTCGAAGCCTATTGCGTTAATCTCAACAAGAAGGCCAAAGACGGCAAGATCGATCCACTCATCGGCCGCGACGCCGAAATCAACCGTACCATCCAGGTACTTTGCCGCAGGCAGAAGAACAATCCGTTGTTTGTCGGCGATGCTGGCGTCGGCAAGACCGCGATTGCGGAAGGCTTGGCGCGCCGGATCATTCATGGCGAAGTCCCGGACGTGCTTAAGGGAGCGACGGTGTTCGCGCTCGACATGGGCACGCTGCTCGCGGGCACGCGCTACCGTGGCGATTTTGAGGAGCGACTCAAGCAGGTCATCAAAGAGATCGAAGCCTATCCCGGCGCGATCATGTTCATTGACGAAATACACACGGTCATCGGCGCCGGCGCGACATCGGGCGGTGCGATGGATGCATCGAACCTGCTCAAGCCCGCACTTGCATCGGGTACGATCCGCTGCATCGGTTCGACCACCTACAAGGAATACCGGCAATATTTCGAAAAGGACCGTGCGTTGGTCCGCCGGTTTCAGAAGATCGATGTCAATGAACCGTCAGTCCCCGATGCGATCGAGATCCTGAAGGGCTTGAAACCTTATTTCGAGGACTACCACAAACTCAAATACACGAATGAGGCGATCAAAGCGGCTGTTGAGCTGTCCTCGCGCTATATCCACGACCGCAAATTGCCAGATAAGGCCATCGATGTGATCGATGAATCTGGCGCGGCGCAGATGCTGCTTCCGGAGAACCGGCGCAAGAAGACGATCGGCTTGAAGGAAATCGAGACCACAATTTCGACGATGGCGCGTATACCGCCGAAGACAGTTTCAAAAGACGACGCCGCCGTGCTCCAACACCTTGAACAGACCCTGAAGACGGTCGTCTATGGCCAGGATAAGGCAATCGAGTCGCTGTCGGCTTCGATCAAGCTGGCCCGCGCAGGTTTGCGTGAACCGGAGAAGCCCATCGGCTGCTACCTGTTTTCCGGCCCGACTGGCGTTGGCAAGACCGAAGTCGCAAAGCAGCTTGCAGCCTCGCTTGGCGTCGAGCTGATACGCTTCGATATGTCCGAATATATGGAGCGCCATACTGTATCGCGCCTGATCGGCGCGCCTCCGGGCTATGTCGGCTTCGACCAGGGCGGGCTATTGACCGATGGTGTTGATCAACATCCGCATTGTGTGCTGCTCCTTGACGAAATCGAGAAGGCACACCCCGATCTGTTCAATGTGCTGCTGCAGGTCATGGATCACGGCAAGCTGACCGACCACAACGGCAAACAGGTCGATTTCCGCAATGTCATCCTGATTATGACGACCAATGCTGGTGCCTCTGATCTCGCCAGACAAGCCTACGGTTTCACGCGCAGCAAACGCGAAGGCGATGATCAGGAAGCGATCAGTAAGATGTTCGCGCCGGAATTTCGAAACCGGCTCGACGCCACCATTACCTTCGCGCATCTCTCGCAGGAGATAATCGCAAAGGTGGTCGAGAAATTCGTGCTTCAACTTGAGGCGCAGCTTGGCGATCGCAACGTAACGATCGAACTCTCAGATGAAGCAAGCCGCTGGCTGATTGCCAATGGCTACGATGAATTGATGGGGGCCCGGCCGATGGCCCGCGTCATTCAGGAGCACATCAAGAAGCCACTTGCCGACGAGGTGCTATTTGGCCACTTGAAGGCTGGCGGGCATGTGCGCGTAATCGTCGACAAGGACGAGCAGGGCCGGGACAAACTGGGCTTCCAGTTTCTTGAAGGACCGGTCACCCCGAAGCCGGAGAAGTTGCCGGTGGCGCGACCGAAAGCAAAGCGTCGCAGTTCGCCCCGGACCAAGCCAAAGCGCGGCTCGGTGCCGAAGGTGCCGCTGGCAAAAGTCTAGTTGGCGACTGACAGCAGAGAGGCCGGGCTTTGTGCCCGGCCTTCGCATTTTGCAGGCGCCGTATGCACGTGCGCCGGGCGCTTTCTGTTGCGAAGGCGAGGGCGCCATGAGAGAGGTGGCGGTCCATGTCCACCTCAACGACGTTTCCATCCGCAGTGGCCGCATATTTCGGTGGGGTGAAATCGGCTCTGCTGTCGGTTTTTTCTCTCGTGCTGATGGGCACATATATCGGGATGGGCGCGCTCGCCCATGACGTGGGCGTTTCGTCGGGATGGCTCGCCCTCTCCACCGTCCTCGTCTGGGCGGCGCCTGCGCAGCTGATCATGATCTCAGCGCTCGGTACCGGCGGGCCCCTGTTTGAAGTCGCGCTTGCCGTTACCCTGAGCGCGACAAGACTTTTCCCGATGGTGGTGGCCCTGCTGCCGCTGCTCCGCGGTCCCGGCACGCGCCTTCGCGACATGCTGCTGCCGACTCACTTCACGTCGATCAGCATGTGGGTGGAGTCGTTGCGCTTGCTTCCGGCGATCGCGCCGGAGCACCGGATCGCATTCTGCAACGGGCTGTCATGCGGATACATGGGGACAGCCGTGACGTTCGGGTTCGCCGGTTACTACCTCGCCGCGGGACTGCCTCCTTTGCTGGCGGGCGTACTGCTTTTTTTGACACCCATGTCCTTTTTTCTTTCCACCGTGAGCAACGCCCGAATGATGATTGACAGGCTTGCGTTGGCATTCGGCCTCGTCCTAGGCCCTTTGCTCGCGTATTGGGGCGTGCAGCTCGATTTACTTTGGACGGGCATCATTGGCGGAGGCCTTGCTTATGCCGTCCATCGCGTGCGCGAGGCCACGCAATGAAAGCAGCTGTGGTCGAATTTGGGCCCTACCTCATACTCGTCCTTGTCGGTTTTCTGCCCAACGAAGTGTGGCGTGTCGTTGGTTTGTTGACGGCGCGCGGCCTCAACGAGGATTCCGAGCTTGTTATCCTGTCGCGGACAGTGGCGACTGCGCTGCTGGCCGGCGTGATCGCCAAACTGATCCTGTTTTCGACAGGCGAACTCGCGAGCATACCTATATTGGTTCGCGTGGGTGCCGCGGTGTGCGCTTTTGCGGCCTTTCTGTCGTTGAGGCGCTCGGTATGCGCCGGCGTCATCGCGGGGGAGCTGGCGCTCCTGCTGGGCGGATTCTTTTTCGTGCACTAGCCATCGAGTGCCGCGGCAAGCTTTTTGGCATGCTCGGCGAGCACATCCGGTTTTTCCTTCTCGCTCGCAGGCGGCTTCATGGCAACGCCGACCTTGCGCGGAATGACATGGAGATGCAGGTGGAAAACCACTTGCCCGCCGGCGCCCTCGTTAAACTGTTGGATAGTGATGCCGTCGGCGGCAAATGCCTTGACCGCCGCCTTGGCGATCTTCTGCGCCGCCGTCATTACATGCGCGAGGTCGTCGGCGCCGATATCGAGAATATTGCGGGCAGGTGCCTTCGGTAGCACCAGCGTATGACCGGGCGAGCGCGGCATGATGTCGAGGAATGCGAGGACCTTGTCATCCTCGTAAACCTTGTAACAGGGCAGCTCGCCGCGCAGGATCTTGGCAAAGATATTATTTGGGTCGTAACTCGGCATCGGCTCCCCCGCTTCATTTGCGAATGGTCTCGTCCGAAAACTGGTAGCTGCTTTTCGGGGTCGTTCGCTACTCCTGTTCGACCAAATCCTTGCGGAATGGCGCCGCCGCCGCAAGCTCTTCAGCCGCGGCCTGTACATAAGCGCGCTCGCGCGAGAGAAAGTCGGCGACTGCGCGCCGCAAAGCCGGATTGGCAATAAAATGTGCGGAATAGGTGGTCTGGGGCAAATAGCCGCGCGCGAGCTTGTGTTCCCCCTGTGCGCCGGCCTCGACCCGCTTTAGCCCATTGGCGATCGCGTAATCGATTGCCTGATAATAACAAAGCTCGAAATGGAGAAATGGATGGTGCTCGGTCGCGCCCCAGTTGCGACCATAGAGTGTATCGGCTCCGATGAAATTAATGGCCCCGGCGATCCAGCGGCCGGCGCGGCGTGCCATCACAAGCAGAATGCGATCGCGCATTTTCTGCCCGATGATCGAAAAAAAATCGCGGGTCAGATAGGGGCGGCCCCATTTGCGCGAGCCGGTTTCCATGTAAAAGGCGAAAAAGGCATCCCACACAGCTTCCGTTAATTGGCTGCCGGTCAGCCAGCATACGTCAACCCCGGCCTGCAACGCCTCCTTGCGCTCGCGCCGGATGGCTTTGCGTTTGCGCGAGGCAAGGCAATTGAGGAAGTCGTCGAAATTCGCGTACCCGCCGTTTTCCCAATGGAATTGCTGGTCGGTTCGTTGCAGGAAGCCGCGTTGGCCAAGCGCGCGCCATTCCGCTTCGGTCAGGAAAGTGACGTGGGACGACGAAAGTTTGCTCGTGGTCGTGAGTTCTTTGATGGCGTCGCCGAGAGCCCCGCGGACCGCGTCCGCCAGTGGACCAGGGGCGGCAAGCAAACGAGGGCCGGTTACCGGGGTAAAGGGCACCGCGATCTGGAGCTTGGGATAATAATTGCCGCCGGCACGCTCGAAGGCTTCGGCCCAGCCGTGATCGAAGACGTATTCGCCCCGGGAATGGGCTTTCACGTAACAGGGTGCCGCACCGCGGAGGCTGCCTGCCGCGTCCTCCGCCAGTAGATGGCGTGGCTGCCACCCGGTACGGCCGCCGACCGATTCCGACTCTTCCAGAGAAGACAAAAACTCATGCGAAACAAATGGATTACCGGGCTGTCCTTGCGTTGATAATTGCGGGGACGAATTATCCTCATGTTTCCCTTTAAGTGAACGTTCGATTAATTGGTTCGCGCAAGCGTTCCACGCCGCTGATGGAACCTGGGCAAGGGACTGGACAATGCGGATGCGAAGTTCGGTGTCGGTCATTGCGACGGCTTTGCTAGACCGACTTTACGTCCGAATTCGATCGAAATTCACCCGCTTTAGTCGGCACAAGCCAGTCTCCGCCGGGTCGGCAGCCCTCGAATATGATTTGGTCGGCCCAACGGCCAGCACGGATACGATCCTCCTCGTTCCGCACCGTCCAGGTCAGCAATGGCAGACCGAACATCATGCGCGCCAACAATGGAGGCAGCGCCGGCAAGTCTCTGACGGAATAGGCGAGGAATTGCGGCCGGCTTCGCGGTGCGTGGAGCAGCCAGGACATGCTGCGTTTTCGTGAAGTCGCGAGTTCGCCCCATTCGGGGTCGGCGTAATGCCGTTCGGCGACGACACCGCGCGCGAGAACCGGAGCCGCATGGCGTACAGCTTCGATCAAATCCGGATCGAACGACATGACTGCGACCGGTCCCGCATAGCCCGCGAGCACATCAGCAGCACGTTTCGCCAGGCGCCGGTCGCCGTCAAAATGGCTTTTGAGCTCCAGCAACAACGTGGCGCGTCCGCCGACAAGGTCGCAAAGTTTGCCAAGCGTAAGAATGCGTTCCGCGCCGGTCTTAAAGTGGACTGCTTCGATCTGCGCGGCGGTCATCTCGGCGAGCAAGCCGGTGCCCTCGGTCAGGCGGCCGAGGGCGTCGTCATGATGCACCATGGCTTCACCGTCTGCGCTGATTTGCAGATCGGTCTCGATGCCGTAGTTACCGGCGATTGCTGCCGAAAACGCTGCGGCCGTGTTCTCGATAATCCCGCACGATGCGTCGTGGAGGCCGCGATGCGCGATCGGGCGGGCGATAAGCCAATCGAGATTGGGCATGGAAGATCAGGAGACCTCGAACATTCCTTCGACTTCGACCGCGGCATCCGCCGGCAGCGCCGCGACGCCGACTGTGCTGCGTGCATGGCGACCTATGTCGCCAAAAGCCTCGACCATCAAATCCGAGGCGCCGTTCATGACCTTCGGTCCTTCGGCGAAGCCGGGCGCCGAGTTGATGAATCCGCCCAGACGCACCACACGCACGACTTTGTCGAGATCGCCGAGCGCGGCCTTGAGCTGGGCGAGCAGGTTGATCGCGCAGGCGCGCGCCGCTTTCTGCCCTTCTTCAAGCGAGACGGCAGCACCGAGCTGGCCTTTCGCAACCAGTTTTCCATCGGCGCCGAAGCAAATCTGACCCGAGACCACGAGCATGTTGCCGCTGCGCACGAACGGCACGTAATTGGCGACTGGTGTTGTCGGCGCTGGCAAAGTGACGCCGAGGCTTGCAAGTCTCTTTTCGACTGATCCGGCCATGCGGCCCTCCGCGGCGGGCGTTGGAATGGACGCGATCCTTGGCCCATTGCATGTCGCCGCGCAAGCTGACCCTTATCGCGGTTGCCGGAATCTGCCGCGGCCTCTATCTTGCCCAGATCTTCCACCTTTCTGCTCCCGGCCGGCGGTACTCCAGCCGCGGGGGAGAGGCCCAAATCGATGAAAAAGCCCATACGCGCCAAAACGTGGCTTCTGGTCGTCCTGGCATTTGGCGTCTCTGCCGGGATGGTCGATCGGCCGGCCGCGGCACCGCCTGCCGACCACGTGTCACTGGCGCCGCATCGGGCCGTCTACGATCTCAAATTATCCAAGTCGCAGGGCAGCCGCGGAATTGAAGCGGTCCGCGGCCGCATTCTCTACGATTTCTCCGGCAACGCCTGCGAGGGTTACGCTCTGCAATTTCGCCAGGTGTCGGAGCTTGATTCCGGCGAAGGGCAGGCGGCCTTAAGCGATTTGCGTTCCACCACCTGGGAAGATGGCGAGGCCAAAAAGTTCCGGTTCAGCTCGGAAAATCTGTTTAACGAGCGGAGCACCGATGTCGTGAATGGCCAGGCCGAGCGCAACACCAAGACAGTGGCCGTAAGTCTGAGCAAACCAAAGGAAACAAATTTCAGCGTGCCCGCCGGCGCGGTGTTCCCGACCGAACATATGCGCCGGATTATCGCTGCGGCTCGAGAGGGTAAGTCTGTTCTCGAGTTTCCGGTCTACGACGGTTCGGACACCGGGGAGAAACTCTACAACACGCTCACCGTGATTGGGCGCCCAATTCCGCCAGGCGAAAAAGCGCCTGACGACGCCGCGGCAAAAATTCCGGAGCTTGCCAAACTCACGCGTTGGCCTGTGACAATCAGCTATTTCGACAAGAAAGACGAAAAGACCGAGCACGCTGGCGAGCAAACTCCGGTCTATTCCATCGGTTTCGAGCTTTACGAGAATGGCATTTCGCGCGCACTTATTCTTGATTACACCGATTTCACAATCAGCGGCGAGATGACTTCGCTGGAGTTGAAGAAGCCGAAGCCTTGTCCTTAGGCGCGACTTGGTCGTCGTCGAATGCGAGGCCTTTCACCACGGCGTCGCGGCCGAACTTTGAGCGTAACCTGTCTATGGCGTGCTCCGCCTCCGCCGCGCGGCGATCGATAAGATCGGCAAAGTCGTCACCAATGGTATCTTCCAGGTGGCTGACCCCGATGCCGATCAATCGATAGCGGGTCGTCCCCACTTCGTGCGCGAGCAGGTCTCGGCCGGCAGCGAAAATGCGTGTGGCGAGCTGTGTCGCGCTTCCAAGCGAACGCGCTCGGGTCCGGATCTTGAAGTCAGCGCTTTTAAGCTTGAGTGTTACCGTCGAACCCGCAAGCGCATTGGCCTTCAGCCGCGCGGACACCCGTTCAGTCAAGTCCCATAGATGCTGTTCGAGGGGACGAAACTCGCTGATGTCCCGCTCGAATGTGGTTTCCGCCGAAACACTCTTGGTGTCTCGCTCCGGATCGACCGTGCGGCTGTCGATCCCGCGCGCGAGACGCCACAGCCGCCCACCTTCTTCGCCATAGCGCCGCATGAGATCTCGTTGGTCCGCCCGCTGCAAATCGGCGATCGTGCGAAAACCATCGGCTGCGAGCTTGTTTGCGCTCACGGCACCGACCCCGAAGATGAAGCTGACCGGCCTGGACGCGAGAAATGCCACAGCTTCTGCCTGTCCGAGCACCGCGAAGCCGCGCGGCTTGTCGAGATCCGAGGCGATTTTGGCCAGAAATTTATTGGCGGACAGGCCGATCGAAACTGTGATGCCGAAATCATGTTCGACCCTGCCGGCAAACCGCGCCAGCACTTTTGCCGCGTTCATGCCGTGCAGCCGCTCCGTGCCTGTCAGATCCAGAAATGCTTCGTCAATCGACAGCGGTTCGACGAGTGGTGTCAGGTCAAACATCGCCTTGCGGACCTGGCGTCCGACCTGGACGTATTTCGCCATATTTGGCTTGACGACGATGGCATTCGGGCAACGGCGTTTGGCCTCGAACATCGGCATGGCCGAACGGATACCGTAGGTGCGCGCCACGTAGCACGCGGCCGCCACGACGCCGCGTTTGCCGCCACCGACGATCACCGGCTTGTCCGCCAAGGCGGGATCATCGCGCTTCTCGATGGTGGCGTAAAAGGCATCGCAATCGACGTGGGCGATGCTGAGTGTATTTGCTTCGGGATGACGCACCAAACGCGGCGAGCCGCAAGCGGAGCAACGCGCGGCTTGATCCTGCGTGTCGGTGAGACAATCCCGGCAAAAATTCATGGCACATCGCGCTCCCATGTGCCGCCGGCAAGCGCAATACGGCTCCGGTCGATGTCGGCCGGGTCGAGCCCGGCTTCGCTGGCAAAGGCCGCGATCAGCCGATCATCGGAGGCCATATATTCAAGCACGCCGGTCAAAAAACCTGGCTCGCGCGCCGCAGAGCGAATCTCGGCTGGGCCGATGCCCGTGACGGCGAGAAAGCGGCCAAGCCGCTCGCCGTCACCGGCAATGAATGTAAGGGCCTGAATCGCAAGCCCTTCTGCCTGTTCCCGTGTCAGGGAGGCCCCAGGTTTCATCGGCTAAATTTGCCTTTCCGTAAGAAATCGGCACTACCGTGACGATCATGCCCGAGCGCGGAGGGACGCGCACGCGCAGCCAATTGCGCATTGGGGACAAAAGGGCGGTAAGCGAATGCCAAAGACCGTCCTGATCGTGGAGGACAACGAGCTCAATATGAAGCTCTTCCACGACCTGCTCGAAGCGCATGGTTACCAAACCATCGGCACACGCAACGGTATCGAAGCGCTCGATCTTGCCCGCAAGCACCGGCCGGATCTGATTTTGATGGATATCCAACTGCCTGAGGTGTCGGGGCTCGAAGTGACCAAATGGCTGAAAGACGATCCCGAGCTCAAGGCCATTCCGGTGGTTGCAGTCACGGCTTTCGCCATGAAGGGCGATGAGGAACGCATTCGCGAGGGCGGCTGCGAGGCCTATCTGTCAAAGCCGATCGCCGTGGGAAAATTCATCGAGACCATCCGTCACTTTTTGGGCGCGAGTTAGTGGTGCGTCGATGACCGCGCGTATTCTTGTTGTGGACGACGTGCCTGCCAACGTGAAGCTGCTCGAGGCACGACTGTCGGCGGAATATTTCGACGTTGCGGCGGCTTATAGCGGCGCCGATGCTCTGACGCTCTGCGAGCGCGCCGAGTGTGACATCGTGCTTCTCGACGTCATGATGCCGGACATGGACGGCTTCGAAGTCTGTCGCAAACTGA
This sequence comes from Pseudolabrys sp., assembly GCA_035626335.1. Taxonomy (GTDB): domain Bacteria; phylum Pseudomonadota; class Alphaproteobacteria; order Rhizobiales; family Xanthobacteraceae; genus Pseudolabrys. The sequence continues at coordinate 10,574 of DASPNW010000018.1, read as the reverse complement.
AATCCAATCCGCTTACGCATCATATCCCGGTCGTCATGGTGACGGCGCTCGATCAACCGTCCGACCGGGTTCGCGGGCTAGAAGCGGGTGCGGACGACTTCCTCACCAAGCCAGTGTCCGATGTTGCGCTGGTCTCGCGGGTGCGATCACTGGCGCGCCTGAAAATGATGACCGACGAATTGCGCATGCGAGCGGTGACATCGAGAGAGATCGGAATCCAGAGCCCCGAGCGTGAGGCGGTCGCGGAAACCGGCCGCAATGGTTGCGTCCTTATCGTGGACGACCGCTCAAGCTCTTATCAGCGGCACGTGGCAACACTGTCCGCCGAACACGCGGTCGACGTCGAAACCAAACCGGACCAGGCGTTATTTCGAGTCGCCGAGCGCGACTACGACCTTGTCATTGTGTCACTGGCGTTGCGGGATTTCGACGGCCTACGTCTGTGCAGCCAGATTCGCTCGCTCGAACGCACACGGAATATCCCGATTCTGGCAATTACAGAGGCGGATAATAGCGCGAGGCTCGCGCGCGGGTTGGAAATCGGCGTGAACGATTATTTGCTCCGTCCGGTTGATCAGAATGAGATGCTGGCGCGCGTCCGGACCCAGATCAAGAAGCGACGTTATACCGAGCGGTTGCGGGACAACGTTCAAACGTCGATCGAGCTGGCGATCACCGATGGTCTCACGGGCCTTTTCAACCGGCGCTACATGGAAACGCATCTGGGGGCGTTGATCGAGCAGGCTGCCGTTCGCAGCAAGCCGATCAGTGTGTTGATCATCGATATCGATTACTTCAAGGCCATCAATGACGGCTACGGCCACGATGGGGGGGACGACGTATTGCGCGAATTCGCTCTTCGCGTTCGCAAGGTCATGCGTAATATCGACCTGGCCTGCCGGTATGGCGGTGAAGAATTTGTCATCGTCATGCCGGAAACCGACATGGCGGTTGCGACCATGGTGGCCGAGCGTTTGCGGCGGCGCATCGCAAGCGAGCCTTTTGTTATTCAGCAAGGCGCGCGCAGCCTCAACGCCACGATATCGATAGGAATTGCGGCGCTGTCAGGCGCGGACGACAACGCGGCAACCATTCTCAAACGCGCGGACCAGGCCCTGTATCGCGCCAAGCGCGATGGCCGCAATCGCGTGGTTCCGGACGCTGCGTGATTCGTTCCAATGATCGGACGATTTGCTGGCCCACGCGGCACTGACCGCGGAATATCCGAAAGATTCCATAACGTTATCAGGCCGTTTGGTCGACCTTTGCGCTTGGTCTAGCCTTACGGGCAGACGGTTTTTGAGTCGGCGCGAGCGACACGCGAAAGTGACTCATGTCCGGGATACCCTACGGAGTGCTCAGGTCCGCCGCATCTCCTGGGTCCGTGGGGTTCGGCCGGTCCGGGAGCGGTGCGAGTGGCCTCCTCATGCTGCCGCTTCCGGCCGGCCACCAGTTTTCTGCGCAGTCGCGCCCTAGGGGCGGACAATCGTCCAGCCCTTTTCGCTGAGTTCAATCAACGTGACCACGCCGGCCTTCACGCGCTCGGCATTTTCGACCAATGGCGGTTCCTTGCCTTCGCTTCGGGTCATTGCCTCGAGTGTATTCTCGCATGCCATGAACGAGACGTTGGGCATGCTCTGCTTGAACGATTTCAGCCGCGGCTTCACCGGCGAGGTATCGTCGCGCAGCATGTGCAGGCCGGCATTGAATGCCACGATCTCTATCTCGATCTCGTCGCCTTTGTCCGAATAGTACTTAGATACGTTGGCCGCGACGTTGAGGACGGCGTTCATCTTGGCCGCATCATTGTCGCTGATCTGGAGCGCAAGCTTGTGCTTTTCGACGGCGCCAGCCTGCGCGAAGGCGAGGGGCACCAGCAGGAGCGCGAGATAGATTGTGCGAAGCATCGTGGATGCCTCCGCAATTATTTTATTTTGGACTCGGTATATTCCACGTGCTTTTTCGCGATCGGATCGTATTTCCTCTTCTTCATTTTATCGGTCTGCGTTCGCGAATTCTTTCGGGTCACGTAGTAGTGGCCGGTGCCGGCGCTGGATACCAACTTGATTTTGAGACTGATGGCTTTGGCCATGGAATTTTCCCTTGCAACTCAATTTGGCGATGACGGGGGTGGCTTTGGCGCGGAAACTAGCGTCGAAGCGGCAAAAGTCAAGAAATCCCCATTTCTGGCGTAGGTTACAGCAGTTCCCGGAAGAACTGCTTTTCAACCATAAAGTAAAAGGGCACCGGCAAGTTATGGGCCATGCCGGCCTCCACACGCGCCAGTAGCTCCTCAAGAACAATGCCGGTGATGGTCGGCATGTCGAGCTGGGCGGCCTCTTCGATCGGCACCCAGGTGAGTTCGACGAGTTCAGAATCCGGGCCGACTACCCCCGCAATCGTATGAGCGACGGCCGAGGCGTCGGCCGTAAGAAAGCGCGTGTCGAAGCGGCGCGGCCGGCGCGGAGGCGTGATGGCGCGGGCGACGAAGTGAATCTGACCGAGATCCGGATGCACGTTCGCTTTGGCAAATTCCGTCCAGATCTCCCCGGGCACGGTGGGGGGCTGGTCGCGTTTCACGCCCAGCAACAGGCCGGTTTCTTCCGCCGTCTCGCGTACCGCCGCGAGCGCAAAGGCACGCGCAAATTGTGTACTCGGCTGAGCGACCCGTTCCAGGAGCTTTCTCTGTGCGTCGGGATGCAGCTCGCTCACCGCCGTCATCGCCTGGTCGAGGGGTTCGATGCGCCCGCCGGGAAAAACGAACTTGCCTGGCATGAATTTATGGTCGGCGTGACGGCGGCCAAGCAGAACTTTCGGCCGGGCACCGGATCGATCGATCAACATGAGCGTCGCTGCATCGCGTGGTTCGCTGTCGGGAAACGATGTGTCGCGCTCCGACTTGGTCATGCGCTCGGCCCAGAGTTTTCCGAGATCTTTCGTCATCGAGCCTTCCGTTGCTTGCCGCGTGAGCGGGAGTGTTGGCCGCGGTCGTATCGCATGCGAGGCTGGGGTCTTCCAGCACGCCCCTCGGACAAAAGTTCAAAACGCAGAGCGCCGGCGACCGGCGCGGCTTCCACCAACTTGACCGTCACGGGATCGCCCAGCCTGTAGGTTTCCCCAGACCGGGAGCCGACCATGGCGTGGCCTTTCTCGTCATGGCGAAAATATTCATCGCCGATCGTGCGAGCGGGAACAAAACCATCGGCGCCCGTGTCGCGCAATTTCACGAATAGTCCCGCGCGAGTCACACCGGAAATACGGCCATCGAAACTCGCGCCCACGCGATCGGCAAGAAAATGTGCAATCAACCGGTCGTTCGTCTCGCGTTCGACCAACATGGCGCGGCGTTCGGTGGCGGAAATCTGCGCGCTGACTTCGGCGAGCGACTTTTGGTCGGTGCCGTCGGGGAGGCCGTCTGGCCCGAGCTTCAAAGCGCGTATCAGTCCGCGATGCACAATCAGATCCGCATACCGCCGGATCGGCGAGGTGAAGTGTGCATAGCGGCGCAGGTTCAATCCGAAATGGCCGTAGTTCTCCGCGGCATATTCCGCCTGCGCCTGCGTGCGCAAGACCACCTCGTTGACGAGCTGCTCCGCGTCGCGACCTTTGACGCGGGCGAGGATGCGATTGAACGCCTCCGCTTTAAGAACGCCGCCTTTGGCGAAACGCATGCCGAGCGTCGCGAGAAACTCGTGCAAGGCCTGCACCTTCTCCATCGCCGGTTCATCGTGCACCCGATAGATCAGGGGCGAGCGGGCGCGTTCGAGCGTTTCCGCTGCCGCGACATTCGCCAGGATCATGAACTCCTCGATCAGCCGATGCGCTTCCAGCCGCTCGGGGGTAATCACGCGGTCGACGGTGCCATCACCCTTGAGCAGGATTTTGCGTTCCGGCAGATCAAGATCAAGCGGCTGCCTTTCACCGCGCGCGCGCTTCATAGGTTCGTAGGCGCCATAGAGAGGTGCCAGCACCGGCTCGACCAGCGCATCGGTGTCCGCGTCGGTGCGTCCGCTGATCGCATCCTGGGCCTGTTGGTAGGATAATTTGGCGGCCGAACGCATCATGATGCGGTGGAACGTGTGCGCCCGCTTGCGTCCGTCGGCGCCGATCACCATGCGGAGGGCGAGCGCGGCACGGTCCTCGTGCGGTCGCAGCGAGCACAGATCGTTCGAGATCCGCTCCGGCAGCATCGGCACGACGCGGTCAGGAAAATAAACGGAATTGCCGCGCGTGAGGGCTTCGCGATCGAGCGCGGAGCCCGGTTTGACGTAGTGGGCGACGTCCGCGATGGCGACATCGACAACGAACCCACCGGGATTATTGGGGGCCGTATCGGGCGCGGCATGCACGGCGTCGTCATGGTCCTTGGCATCCGGCGGATCGATGGTGACAAAGGGCACGCGACGCCAGTCTTCGCGGTCATGCAAATTGGCCGGCTTGGCCGCATCGGCCTCCAATTGCGTCTCGCGGCGGAACACCGAAGGGATGCCGTGCGCGTGGATCGCGATCAGACTGACGGCGCGCTCGCTTGCCAGCGAGCCAAGGCGCTCGACCACGCGGCCAGTGGGCAGCCCGAGACGCGGCGCGCGTGATGTTTCGACCGCGATCAGATCGCCGTCCTCGGCATTCGCGGTCGCTCCGGCAGGAATAGCAAGTTCTTTCCCGAGCATTTTCTTGTCGACCGGCTCGAGCCGGCCGCCGCCGTGCGCAATTTTTCGAAAAATCCCCAACACACGATGCTTAGGATGATCGATTATCCTAATGACACGTCCGCGATGGCGGATTCCCTCGTCTTCATCGGTTTCTTCGACGCGTAGCAGGACACGATCGCCGACACCGGCCGCTTCTCCGGGCCGCGTCTTGCGTGGCAGATGAATGCGGATTTTCGGCGCTGCGCCGTGCGCTTCCTCATCCCACTCGTCCGGGGTGGCGATGAGGTCGCCATCGCTGTCGCGCGTCGTGACGTCGGCAAGAACGGTTGAGGGGAGGATGCCTGGATGGTGCAGCTTCTTGCGCCGCTTTTCGATGGAGCCTTCGTCGGCGAGCTCGCGCAACAAGCGCTTGAGGTCGGCGCGGAGCGCGTTTTTCAGCCCAAAGGCACGTGCGATTTCGCGGGTACCGACTTTGCCGGGCTTGGTGCCGATGAAGGCGAGAATGTCAGCCTTTGAAGGGAGAGATGGGTTCTTTTTGGATTGTTTGCTCAATATGGAAAGTCCCGCGCCGAAACGGCGCAACAGAATAAAATGTAATGGCCGAACGGCGGCTTCGCCAGTTATTCGGCGGCTGTAATTTTGGCAGCCTTTTTTGCCTTGCGCGGCTTGGCGCCTTTCTCGGCTGTATCAGCCGTTTCGGCAGCCTTCTTCTTGCGACCCTTCGGCGCTTCCGAGGGCTCGCCGGCCTTTTTGCGGCCGGCCGCGCGCCGCGGTTGTGAACCGAGCGAGTCAGCGCGCGCGTCGAGCAGCACGACAGCCTCGGTCAACGTGATCGTCTCAGGCGTCTTGTCACCGGTGATGGTCGCGTTGATGCCATTGTGGCTCACGTAAGGTCCGTAGCGGCCGTTCTTGACGACAACGGGGCCGCCTTTATCCGGGTGTTCGCCGAGAACCTTGCCGGGATCGGCGCCGAAACGCCGGCCCTTCTTCGGGTTCGCTATCTTCTCCGCGATCAGGGTGACCGCACGATTGAGGCCGATGGTGAGGACGTCGTCGCCGTCTTCCAGGTTCGCATAGGTCTTGCCATGTTTGACGTAGGGGCCGAAGCGTCCGACGCCGGCGAGAATGGGCTCACCATCCTCAGGGGACAATCCGACTTCACGCGGCAGCGCCAGAAGCCCGAGCGCCTTTTCGAGATCGATGTCGTCGGGCGAAATGCCTTTCGGGATCCCGGCGCGCTTGGGCTTCTCGACTTCCGGCTTTTTCTCGCCTCGCTTGCGCTTCGGCGGCTTGATCTGCTCGCCGATCTGCAAATACGGCCCAAAGCGGCCACCGCGCAACGTCACTTCAAGGCCCGTTGCCGGATCTTCCCCCAGCACTTTCTTGCCCTGAATGCCGTCGGCGCTGGGCGTGATTTGTCTTGTGAAATTGCATTCTGGGTAATTTGAGCAGCCGACGAAGGCGCCAAAACGTCCGGTCTTCAACGAAAGCTGGCCCGTGCCGCACTGAGGGCACTCGCGACGCGGCTTGCCGTCGACGCGTTCCGGGAAAATATGCGGCTCAAGCAAATCGTTAAGCGCGTCGAGCACGACGCGATTGCGCACTTCCTTAATTTCGTTGACGGAGCCGACAAACTGCTCCCAGAATTCCGCGAGGACCGCACGCCAGTCGATCACACCCGCCGAGATTTCGTCGAGCTTTTCTTCGAGGCCGGCGGTGAAATCGTATTCGACGTAACGCGTAAAGAAGCTTTCAAGAAAGGCGACGACGACGCGGCCTTTATCTTCCGGAATAAGGCGCTTCTTGTCGATGCGGACATAGCCGCGGTCCTGTAACACCTGCAAAATGGAGGCATATGTCGAGGGCCGGCCGATACCAAGCTCCTCCATGCGCTTGACCAAGGCGGCTTCCGAGAAGCGCGGCGGGGGCTCGGTGAAATGCTGTGAGGATTCGATCGCTTGCTTGCTGAGGGGTTCGCCCTCGGACATCGCCGGCAGGCGGCGCGACTCGTCATCGTCGGACGTTTCGTCCTGGCCTTCCTGATAGAGGGTGAGAAAACCGTCGAACTTCACAACCTGGCCCGACGCACGCAGCTCTATGTTTCGCGATCCCGCCTTGGCGACAATATCGACGGTGGTGCGCTCAAGCTCGGCGGATTCCATCTGGCTTGCGATCGCGCGATTCCAGATCAATTCGTACAGCCGCGCCTGGTCGCGATCGACATATTTCGCGACTTCGGCGGGCGTGCGGTCCGCGCTGGTCGGGCGTACCGCTTCGTGCGCTTCCTGCGCGTTTTTCGATTTGTTGTGATATTCGCGCGGTGAAGCGGGGACGTATTCCTTGCCGTAGTTGCGGCCCAGCATGGCACGGACGTCGGCGATCGCCTCCGGCGCCATGTCGATGCCGTCTGTACGCATATAGGTGATCAGGCCGGTGGTCTCACCGTTGATTTCTACGCCTTCGTACAGCCGCTGCGCGAGGCGCATGGTGATCGCCGGCGCGAAGCCAAGTTTGCGGCTCGCCTCCTGCTGCATTGTCGACGTGGTGAAAGGTGGCGGCGGATTGCGCCGCGCCGGTTTTGCTTCGACCGACGTTACCTTGAAGCTGGCATTCTCGAGATCGCGGGTGAAGGCTTCCGCTTCGGCACCGGAGCCGATGTCGAGGCGTTGGATCTTCTGTCCGTCGGCGCCGACGAGGCGCGCTTCGAAGATTTCGTTACGCGGTGTCGCCAGCTTGGCGACGATCGACCAATATTCCTTGGCGACGAATTTCTCGATTTCCAGCTCGCGGTCGCAAACGAGCCGAAGCGCGACGGATTGCACGCGACCGGCCGAACGCGCGCCCGGCAGCTTGCGCCAAAGCACGGGCGAGAGCGTAAAGCCGACGAGGTAATCGAGAGCGCGGCGCGCGAGATAGGCATCCACCAGCGCGGCGTCGATGGTGCGTGGATGCTTCATCGCCTCCGTCACCGCTTGTTTGGTGATGGCGTTGAAAACCACGCGCTCAACCGCCTGCTTGGTGAGCGCTTTCTTTTCCTTGAGGACTTCCAGCACGTGCCAGGATATGGCCTCACCCTCGCGGTCCGGGTCGGTTGCGAGGATCAGCTTGTCGGCGCCCTTGAGCGCTCGGGCGATGTCGTTGATGCGCTGGTTCGATTTGGCGTCGACTTCCCAGATCATCCGGAAGTCTGCACTGGGATCGACCGAGCCATCCTTGGCGGGCAGGTCGCGGATATGCCCAAAGGAGGCCAGAACCTCGTAGTCTGGGCCGAGGTATTTATTGATCGTCTTCGCCTTGGCAGGCGACTCGACTACGACAATATTCATGAAAATCCAGTGGGTTATCCGCCAAAACCGTTGGGAATCAAGGCGGAATCGGCCGTGTCTTTGGCCCGGAACATGGGGAAGGTGACCCCTAGTGTCAAATAAGCCCGTTAAGAAGCTGTGTCAGACCAGCGAAATGGGGCACGAAAGAGACCGCTTTCGTGGCTTTAACAACCTCAAGATGCATGTATAGACGTATTCTACTTAAATAGGTAATCCCATCCCCCGGCTGGGGGATGTTGCCGGCCGTTCGAAGATCGGAGCTAAGACGTTCCGCGCTAGCGGATTTTCACGCCGAGCTTCTCCAAAAAAGCAGTCGTTGGGTTGCCGTCCGGCAACATTCCGAATTTTTTCTGCTCGGCACGGATGTTGTCACGCAAATCAAAATCGATGTGGCCTTCAAAGTCGTTCATTTTGTAGCCGAGCTCCGACAATTTTTTCTGCAAGGCGATTCGCGCATCGCGTGAAAGCTGCCGGTCATCTTTCGGCCAAGGCGTTTTGATCAAGCCGCCGCCGTGGATGCGATCGGCCAGGTGGCCTACCGCAATCGCATAAGCATCTGAGTTGTTGTACTCCTTCAGCACATCGAAATTTTCCGTGACGATAAATCCCGGACCGCTTGCGCCGCTCGGGAAGAAGAGGATTCCCTGACCCGAAGCCGGAAAGGGCTTGCCATCGGCGCGGCGCACGCCGAGCGTCTGCCACTCCGTGAAGGTGGCGCGGCTGCGCATGTAGTCAAAGCCGCCGGGGACCGCAACCTCGAACCCCCAGGGCAGCGCGGGATTCCATTTCCCTTTGTGCAGGTAATTTGCCGTCGAGCCCAAGACGTCGGGCACATTGCTCCAGATATCGATGTGGCCGTCGCCCGAAAAATCAACCGCGTAGTCGATGAAATTCGATGGCATGAACTGACTCTGACCCATGGCGCCAGCCCACGAGCTGACCATCTTGTCGCGGGTGAAATGATTGTCCTGCATGATCCGCATCGCCACAATTAACTCGTTACGGAAATAAGGATGCCGATATTTCACGTAGGCGAGGGTGGCGAGCGATCGAAAGACATCCCAACGATCCTTTTCCGTGCCGAAATCAGATTCCATTCCCCACAAGGCGAGCAGAACCCAGCGCTCGACCTGGAAGCGTTTTTCAACAGCATCGAAAGTCTTGCTCCATTCGCGCGCTTTGAGTTGCGCATCCGCAATACGGCGATTTGAGACGATCGCGTTCACGTAGTCGCCGACCGGCTTGCCATATTCAGGCTGGCGCTGGGTTGCGGCAACGACGCGCTGGTCGGGTGTCACGCCCTTCAAGGCGAGGTCGAAAGTAGGGCGGGTAATGCCTTTGGCTTGCGCATCGGTCCAAAGTTCGCCGGTGAAGGCTGTGAAGGATTGTTCCACTGCTTCCGACGGCATGCTTTGAAGCAAGAAAATGACCGCAAGCGCCGGGAGGTATCGAATGGTCATGGAAAGAATCCGGTGGGGGCGCTCGGTATCGCACGTTACAAGAGCGATACCAACCCCGCACCATGGCGCACGAGACGGCCAGCGATTTCAAGTTCCAGCAGCACACTACGCACGTGTGTGGCCGAACTGCACGACAGCCGCACCAGATCGTCGATCGACACGGGTGTTGGCCCGAGCAATTCGACAAGACGGCCGCGCTCGTCGTTACCTGGATCGGTTTGCGGCGCAGCGAGCGGCTCCTGGGAGACTTCCTGCGCCGATGGCCGGCTGAGGCCACGGCCGAGGATCGGCTCGATCGCTGCGATAACGTCGGCCGGTTCGGTGACCGGAGTGGCGCCCTGCTTGAGAAGGCCGTTAGTACCTTCGCTGCGCGGGTCGAGCGGCGATCCGGGTACCGCGAAGACTTCCCGGCCTTGTTCGCCGGCAAGCCGTGCGCTGATCAAGGATCCCGAGCGGCGCGCCGCCTCCACGACGACAACGCCAAGGGAGAGGCCCGAAATCAGGCGATTGCGGCGGGGAAAGTCGTGCGCGCGCGGCTCCCAGCCGAACGGCATTTCCGATATAGCGGCGCCATTCAATACAAGTCTTTCGACCAGCCCGGTATGTTCCGTCGGATAGATGCGATCGTGACCGCCGGCGAGCACGGCGACAGTGCCTGTGCTCAGGCTGGCGCGATGGGCCGCGGCATCGATCCCACGTGCGAGCCCGGACACCACGACAAAGCCGGCTTCGCCGAGATCGCGCGCCATGCGTTCGGCGAATTTGGCCCCGGCCGCGGAAGCGTTACGCGAACCGACAATCGCGATCATCGGTCGCGCCAAGGTGGCGAGGTTGCCGCGCACGGCGATAACCGGCGGCGGATCATCGATCATCTGGAGGCGTGACGGATAAACGGGTTCGTTGAGCGTGAAAAATTCGACGCCGGCTTGTCGCGCCGTCTTTAATTCGGCCGCGGCCTGCTCGCGCGAACAAACGCGCAGCGGGCGCGCGGAACCGCCACGGCGCGCGAGGTCGGGCAGGGCGGCAAGCGCGCTACGAACGTCGCCGTAATGGCTGACGAGGTCGTGGAAAGTGCGGGGGCCGATATTGTCGCTGCGGATGAGGCGCAGCCAGTCGAGCAGCTCCTCTTCGCTCAC